>NZ_CP017183.1:0-1200000 GCF_001729785.1 Enterobacter hormaechei subsp. xiangfangensis | reverse complement strand
TGTATAAAGACGGCAAATTAATTGAGACAGGATATTCCGGTGCCCTTACCAATAAAAATAATCCGGACCGTCAGCATGTGAAGGGTCTGGGTCCATTGCCGCGCGGAACATATAAAATTGCGGGACATTCGAATTCTAAAGGACCCATTACCATTATCCTTGAGCAAACTTCGGGAGAGAGTTTTGGTCGTTCAGAGTTCCGCATTCATGGTGACCATAAGTACGGTCCAGCCGGATTTGCTTCGGAGGGGTGCATTATTCTCTCACTGTCAACGCGACGTAAAATCCTTCGTGACGGCGGTGAGCTTGAGGTAGTGCGATGAAATATCCAATCGTCCTGCTGCTTTGTGCGCTCACTGTCCCAGCCATTGCAGCCAGCACTGACTGGCCATCAGCACTTCATGGAATCGCCTCAGGTGACACACACTGGATTGAGCAAGCCCCAACGCTGGCTGCCACGGCTGACGTCAGGCAGGCGCAACTGCTGGAGGATGCTTTGGCCGCAGCGCTCACAACAAACACCAGCGCCACACTGAAAGCGCTCCAGACCATTGACGCGGGAAAGTGGCCGCACATGGTTGGCAGCGATATCGTCTGCACGCCGCCTCTAGAGAAATCCCCCGCCGAAGTCGACGCGTTCTATCAGCGCACCCGCCGGGCGCTGCTGGATACGGTTGAGGGTGCTCAGTGCCTCTGGATCCTGGAAGCAACAATGGAAGAGCTAAACGCTGAGAAAGCCCGTCAGGGTAAGTAAGAGAGTTACCCGGCGCACAACGGCCGGGTCTTTCCCTTTCGCCAGCCCCTGGCTCACCCCGGCCCCTCGCTCCCCGCCGCCAGCAGCGGCACCACCACGTCGCTGACGGGCACCGCAATCCCGTGCCTGCGGCCATAGCGCTGTATCACGCCGTTGCGGATATCCCACTCCATCGGACGATCCGCCTGACGGTCGGCAAGAATCGACGTGCCCAAATCCACTGGCGCGCGCTGAAAGTTCGCCAGAATCTCCTCCGCCACCGCATCGTCCAGCTTCGCCCCTTCGGCGCGGGCGACGGTCAGCCCCTCGCGCAGGTAGGCCAGCGCCAGCTCGCTGATATCCTCGCGCCTGAACATCCCGGCGCGGCGATTGGCCAGCACCATCAGCCCGGCGACCGCGTTTTGCAGCAGCTTGCGCCAGGCGACGGTGGGGAAATCTTCCGAGAGCTCAACCGCGCAGCGCGTATCACGAAGCGCTTCGACCACCCGCTGCGCCTGCGGCACGTCCGGCAGCGTCAGGCGCGGTTTGGCGCGCAGCCAGACGGAGGCATCCGGCTCGCGCTGGGCAGGGAACCAGACCACCGAGGGCAGTACCGTTGCGCCATTAACCAAAGGCGCAAGCTGGGCTTTCTGCTCCACGCCGTTTTGCAGCGCGCAGACCACGGTGTTTTCATCGCACAGGGCACGCAGCCACCCGGCGCTGTCGGCATTTTGTGTCGTTTTGACCGCCAAAAAAACGAGGTCAACGGGGCGCGTAATGACGCTGGGATCGGTGAGTACCGGACCGGGCACCACAGTTTCACCCTCATCATGACGCAGGCGCAGTTCCGGATGCGCGGTGCGACCACACAGCAGCGGCGTGCGGCCCGCTTCATGCATCACCGCGGCGATGGTGGTCCCAATCGCACCGGGTCCTGTCAGCGCAATGGTTGGATAGTCAGACATGGGTCACTCCCCTTTTGCTAAGCCTGCTATCAGTTATACCACCCTGAAAAGAGCGCGCCACGCCCATTGTCTATACTCAATTCATAACAGACAACGGAGTGCGCCATGCCCTTACCCGACTTCAAATCCTCTGAACCTTATACCCTCGGCATTGAGCTCGAACTCCAGGTGGTTAACCCGCCGGGTTACGATCTGAGCCAGGACTCCTCTGCCCTCATCGCCGCCGTCAAAGACGACATCAAAGGGGGCGAAGTCAAACACGACATCACCGAAAGCATGCTCGAAATCGCCACCGGCGTGTGCCAGACCATCGACCAGGCGGCGGCGCAGTTCTCAGTGATGCAGCAGAGCATCCTGCGCGCGGCGGCGGAGCATCACATCCAGATCTGCGGCGGCGGGACGCATCCGTTCCAGAAGTGGCAGCGTCAGGAGGTGTGTGACGACGAGCGCTATAACGTCACGCTGGAGCGCTTTGGCTATCTGATTTTGCAGGCAACGGTGTTCGGCCAGCACGTACACGTCGGCTGTCGGACCGGGGACGACGCAATTTATCTGCTGCACGGCCTGTCGCGCTTTGTGCCGCACTTTATCGCCCTGGCCGCCGCATCACCGTATATGCAGGGCACGGACACGAAGTTCGCCTCATCGCGTCTCAACATCTTCTCGGGCTTACCGGATAACGGACAGATGCCGTGGGTCAACAGCTGGCAGGAGTTCGAGGGGCTGTTCCGCCGCCTGAGCGCTACCAGCATGATCGACAGCATTAAGGATCTGCACTGGGATATTCGCCCCAGCCCGCATTTTGGCACCGTGGAGGTGCGGGTGATGGATACGCCGCTGACGCTCGGCCACGCGATAAACATCGCCGGGCTTATTCAGGCCACGTCGCACTGGCTGCTGACCACGCGGCCGTATAAGCATCAGGAACGGGATTTTCTGCTGTATCGCTTTAACCGTTTTCAGGCGTGTCGCTACGGGCTGGAGGGGATACTGACGGATGTGCATACCGGCGAGCACAAAACCGTGGCGGAAGATATCGCCTGGCTGCTGGAGCAGGTGGCGCCGTCGGCCGAGAAGCTCGGCGCGACAAGCGCAATCAAGGAAATTGCCCTGCTGTTAAAGCAGGGCAAGAGCGAGGCGCAGCGCATGCGGGACTTTATCGCCGATGGCGGCTCGCTGATTTCTCTGGTGCAGAAGCACTGTGAGCTGTGGGCGACGAGTCCGTAAGGCCGTGGCCCCACTCGCGCAGGCGCTGGAACAGCACGAACAGCGCCGGGATGAACACTATCCCCACTACGGTCGCCACCAGCATGCCGCTGAAGACCGTAGTGCCGATGATGCGGCGGCTCTGGGCGCCCGCCCCGGTCGCCAGCATCATCGGCAGGACGCCGATAATGAACGACACGGCGGTCATCATTACCGCGCGGAAGCGGCGCGATGCTCCCTCCCGTGCGGCATCGACAATCGCCATTCCGTCCATGCGCCGGGCGCGGGCAAACTCCACGATAAGAATTGCGTTCTTGGCGGCGAGGGCTATCAGTAGCACCAGACCAATCTGCACATACACGTCGTTGGCGTAGCCCGCCAGCCACAGCCAGACCAGCGCCCCGCCGATGGCGAACAGCACCGAGAGCATCACGCTCGCCGGCAGCGTCCAGCTCTCGTACTGGGCGACGAGGAACAGCCACGCCATCACCACCGCCGCCAGCACAATCCATATCGCCTGATTGCCGGTCTGCTGCTCCTGATACGACATGCCGCTCCAGGCGTAGTCGTACCCGGCTGGCAGGTTTTCCGCCAGAATCTCGCCCATCGCCGCCATTGCGGTGCTGCTGCTCACCCCTTCCGCTGCCGAGCCGCTCACCGATACCGACGGGAACTGGTTGTACTGCTGAATAAATGGCGCGCCGACGGTCGGCGTGATGGTGACGAGGTTGCTCAGACGCACCCGCTCGCCGCTGTTGCTGCGCACGAACAGCTCGCTGATTTGCTCCGCGCGCTCGCGCCACTGCATCTCGTTCTGCATCACCACGTGGTAGACGCGGTTGTTGACGCTGAAATCCCCGGCGCGCGTGCCGCCAAAAGCGGTTTGCAGGCTGCTGAAGATGCGTGACACCGGCACGTCGAGGCGGGCCGCGCGCTCGCGGTCAACGGTGAGCGTCATCTGCGGCACGTTGCTGCTCCAGGTGGTGAACACGCGGCTCAGCTGCGGGTGCTGGTTGGCTTTCGCCAGCACCTCACGCGTCACGCGCTCCAGCTCCGCCGGGCTTTGCCCCGCCTGCGCCTGAATGCGCAGGTCGAAGCCGGAGGCGTTGCCCAGCCCCGGCAGCGTCGGCGGCGCAAAGGTCATGATGGTGGCTTCCGGCAGGGCCAGCAGCTGTCGCTGAAGGGTGCCCATCACCTCATCCAGCGGCGGACGCTCGCTCCAGTCTTTGAGCATGATGGAGATAAACCCGCCGTTCGATGCGCTGGTGCCGTTGAGGATGTTAAACCCGGAGACCTGAATCACGTCTTCTACCGCCGGGTTTTTAACGATCAGCTCGCGCGCGGTGGTCATCACCGCTTCGGTGCGCTCCAGCGAGGCTGCCTCCGGCAGTTGGACGCTGGCGAAGAAGTAGCCCTGATCCTCCTGGGGCAGGAAGCCCTTTGGCATCGACATAAAGCTGAATACCACCACCGCCGCCGCGCCTGCGGTGGCCAGCAGCGCCAGCCACGGACGGAGGTTGAACACGCTCACGATCCGGGTGTAAAGCATGCGCGTGGCGTCCAGCCCGCGGTTGAACCCACGGAAAACGGCGGCGGGCTGTGCCGGACGCGGGCGCAGCAGCAGCGCGCAGAGCGCGGGCGTCAGGGTCAGCGCCACCAGGCTTGAGAGCGTGACGGCGGTCGAGAGCGTCACCGCAAACTGGCGGTATAGCTCGCCCACTATCCCTGGCAGGAGCGCCACCGGTACAAACACCGCCAGCAGCACCAGCGTGGTGGCAATCACTGGCCCGGCAATCTGACGCAGCGCCAGCGCGGTCGCCGCCGTGCGGCTCTGCCCTTCCGCCATCAGGGTTTCGACGCTCTCCACCACCACGATGGCGTCATCCACCACCATGGTCAGCGCCAGAATGATGGCGAACAGGCTCAGCGTATTGGCGGAGTAGCCGAGCGTATAGAGCACCGCGAAGGTGCCCACCAGCGACACCGGAATGGCAAGGGCGACAATCAGCGTCGCGCGCCAGCTTTGCAGGAACAGGGACACCACGACCACCACCGCCAGCATCGTCAGCGCCAGCGAGACGCCAATCTCTTTGATGGTGGCGGCCACAAACGAGGTGGTGTCGAATTTGACTTCATAGACCAGATCGTCCGGGAAGCGCGTGGATAACCGTTCCAGCTCCGCGCGCACCGCATCGGCCACGCGCAGGGCGTTGGCGGACGGCGTCGGGTAGATACCCAAATAGGCGGAGTCATGCCCGTTCAGCTGCGCGCCAGAGCTGTAGCTGCGCGAGCCAAGCTCGATGGTGGCGACGTCCTTCAGGCGCACCAGCTGCCCCATCTCCCCGGCGCGGATAATGATATTGGCAAAGCCGTCGGCCTGGTTTAAGCGCCCCAGCCCGTTAATGGTCAGCGTCTGCTGCTGGCCGTTAAACACCGGCGGCGTGCCGACCTGGCCCGCCGCCCCCTGCACGTTCTGCTCGCGCAGCGCCTGCGCCACGTCATCGCTGGTCACGTTCAGGGCGTTCATGCGGTCCGGCCTCAGCCAGATGCGCATGCTGTAGTCCCGTGCGCCAAACATCTGTACCTGCCCGACGCCCGGCAGACGCGACAGCGCCTCGCGCACCTGGGTGCTGGCGTAGTTGCTGACGAACAGCGGCGTGTGGGTGTTGTTCGGTGAGTAAAGGCTTACCCCCATCATCAGGTTGGTGGCCCGCTTGCGCACCTGCACGCCGTTTTGCTGCGCCTCGGTCGGCAGCTGCGCCACGGCCTGCGCCACGCGGTTCTGCACGTCGATGGCGGCGAGATCCGGATCGGTGCCCGCCGCAAAGGTGATGTTCAGGCTGTAAGAGCCCTCATCCGAACTGGTGGACTCCATATAGAGCATGTGATCCACGCCGTTCAGCTGCGTTTCCAGCGGCGTGGCGATGGCCTCCGCCACGTCAGCCGAGCTGGCGCCCGGCCATGACGCTGACACATTCACGACCGGCGGGGTGATCTGCGGGTACTGCTCCACCGGAATAATCCTCAGCGCGATGGCCCCCAGCAGGGTGATGACCAGCGCAATCACCATCGCAAAGCGCGGGCGTTTGATGAAAAACGTCAGCATGATGGCTCCTTAATTCAATATCTGGACGGTTGCGCCTGGCTGCACGCGCTGCGCACCGTCAGTAATCGCTCGCTCACCGGGCTTCACGCCGGAGGCAATCTGGAACTGCTGGCCGATCTGCCCGGCGACCTTCAGCGGACGCATTTCGGCTTTATCCTCGGCGTTAATCACCCAGGCGAAGAACCCGTCGCCATTCTGCTGTACGGCAGCGGCGGGCAGAGTCAGCACCGGTAGCTCGCTTGCCGGACGCAGGTAAACGTTCACATTGCCGCCGGGCAGCAGCTGATGGCGCGGGTTGGCGAACTCGGCACGCAGCATCACGCTGGCGGTACGCGGGTCGATGCGGTTGTCCACGGAGGTGAGTTCCCCGCTGATGCGCTGGCCGTTGCTGTCAATCAGCGCCTGCCAGGCCTGCTTCATGGCGCTGATATCCGCATGCTGTCCGGCTTTGGTGGCAAACGCGCCCTCTTCCAGCGCAAAGGCGATACGGATCGGATCGAGCTGCACCACCTCCACCAGCACACCGCTGGCAGGATTCACCAGGCTGCCGACGTGAAAGTTGCTGTGCCCCACGCGTCCGTCAATCGGTGAAATAATGCGCGTGTAGTCGAGAGTGACGCTGCGGGTGTCGAGCCGGGCTTTCGCCTGCTCCAGCGCGGCGCTGGCGACGTCGCGCTGCATGCGGGCGTTGTCCACGTCGTGGCGGCTGATGGCGTTGCTGCTGCCCAGGCTTTCGAAGCGGGACAGCTGCTGCTGCGCCTGACGCAGCGTGGCTTCGGCGCTTTTCACTTCGGCCTGCGCCAGACGCAGGGCGGCGCGCGGCTCGGCGTCGTCCAGTTCGAACAACACGTCGCCTTTTTTCACATACTGGCCATCGCGGAAGTGGATTCTGGTGATGACGCCTTCCGCACGTGCACGCAGTTCAACGGTGTGGATAGCTTCAATGCGGCCCGGAATTTGGCGCTCGGCGGCGTGGGCGGTTTGCTCCACGGTGGCAACACGCACGGGAATGACTGCGGCGAACGCGGGTTGCAGGGTGCAGGCGAGGAGCGCGAACAGGAGTGGGAGTTTCATTAAGAAGTACCTCGGCGTTGTTTTCCCTCACCCCGGCCCTCTCCCACAGGGAGAGGGAGGTCAGGGTTCCCTCTCCCTGTGGGAGAGGGTTAGGGTGAGGGCAAAAAGTTATGCAGCCTTACGGAACCTGCGGGTCAGTCGCTTCTCGATTTCGACGACGAAGAACATCACCCCCGCCACCGCCAGCGTCACGAACCAGTAGCGCAGCGGAAGCGCTTCGGTGCCGAACAGCATCTGCATAAACGGCAGGTAGATGATCGCCGCCTGGAGCAGGAACAGCACGCCCGTTACCAGCCAGATCCCTTTGTTCGCCAGCAGGCCGCGGTTCAGGGAGAACCCTTCGGTATTGCGGCAGTTAATCATGTACACCCACTGGGCGCAGACCAGCATCTGGAGCAGCACGGTGCGGATGAACTCCGCGCTGTGCCCGCGCGGGGCCAGCCAGGCTTCCAGCGCAAAGGCGGCGATGGCAATCATGGTGCCGACGAAGGCCACGCGCCAGACGGCGTAGGCGTCCATTACGTGCTGCCCGGTCTGGCGCGGCGGGCGGCGCATGATGTTGCGCTCGGCGGCCTCGAAGGCCAGGCCGAAGGAGAGCGTGGCGGAGGTCGCCATGTTCATCCACAGAATCAGCACCGGCGTCAGCGGAATGATGTTCCCCGCCAGCAGCGCAATCACAATTAAAAGCCCCTGCGCCAGGTTGGTCGGCATGATGAACAGGATGGTCTTCTTCAGGTTGTCGTAAACGCGACGCCCCTCTTTCACCGCGCTGGCGATGGTGGCGAAGTTATCGTCCGTCAGGACCATGTCCGCCGCCTCTTTGGTGACTTCCGTGCCTTTGATGCCCATCGCGATACCCACGTCCGCCTGGCGCAGCGCCGGCGCATCGTTCACGCCGTCACCGGTCATGCCGACGATTTCGCCTTTTTCCTGTAACGCTTTCACCAGGCGCAGCTTATGCTCCGGGCTGGTACGGGCGAAGATGTCATATTTTACCGCCGCTTCCGCCAGCTCGGCGTCGTCCATTTTCTCCAGCTGATAGCCGGTAACCGCCTGCTCGCTGTTGGTGATCCCAAGCATCTGGCCGATGCTCATCGCCGTCTGCGGGTGATCGCCGGTGATCATCTTCACGCGGATCCCCGCCTGCTGGCAGGCGTTAATCGCCTCAATCGCTTCCGGACGCGGCGGATCCATCATCCCGGCGATGCCGAGGAAGATCAGGCCGTGGCTCAGATCGTCGTGAGTCAATGCCTGCTCACCGTTCGCTGGCTTGAACGCCGCGGCGACCATGCGCAGCCCCTGACGCGCATAGCGCTCCATCTCCGTTTCCCAGTACGCGCGGTCAAAGGCTTGCGCACCGTTGCGGGTCTGCTGCTGCTCACACAGGGCGAAAATCACGTCCGGCGCGCCGGTGATCAAAATCTGCTCCTCACCGCCAATCTGGTAGTGGGTGCTCATGTACTTGTATTGAGAGTCGAACGGGATCTTGTTAACCAGCGTGGTCACGACCGGCTCGAGGTGGGCCTTGGCCGCCAGCACCTTCAGCGCGCCCTCGGTCGGGCCGCCGGTGATGCCCCACAGGCCGCGCTCGTCCTGAATCAGCTGGCTGTCGTTACACAGGTCGATGGTGCGCAGGTACTGCTCCAGCACGGTGCCCGGCTGGATCTGCACCGGCTCATCGCTGCCTTCGAGATAGATGTTGCCCACCGGCTCGTAGCTGTTGCCGTCCACGCGGTAGCAGGTGTCGGCGGTGATGATGGCTTTCACCGTCATCTCGTTCATGGTCAGGGTGCCGGTTTTATCCGAGCAGACCACGGTCATCGCGCCCAGGGTTTCAACCGTCGGCAGCTTGCGGATAATCGCCCGCTTGCGCGCCATCGCCTGTACGCCCAGAGAGAGGATGATGGAGATAATTGCCGGCAGACCTTCCGGTACGGAGGCGACCGCCAGGCTAATCAGGGAGAGCAGCAGCTCGCCCATCGGGATCTCGCGGAACACCAGGCTGAAGACAAACAGCGCGGCCATCATCGCCAGAATGATGGCGAAGATCGCTTTGCCCAGCTTGTCCATCTGCACCAGCAGCGGGGTGCGGTGTTTTTCAATGCCCGCCATCATCTGGTTGATGTGGCCGAGTTCGGTCTCCTGGCCCGTGGCAATGACCACGCCCACGCCGCCGCCCGCGCTGACCGTCGTACCGGAAAAGACCAGGTTCGTACGGTCGCCCAGCGGTAATTCGCCGCTCAGCGGGTTCGTGTGTTTATCCACCACGGTGGATTCACCGGTCAGAATAGCCTCTTCCACGCGTAAATTATGCGCTTCGATTAAGCGCATATCCGCCGGAATACGATCTCCTGCGCGCAACACAATAATATCGCCCGGGACGATTTCCGTCGTCGGGATAGTTTCATGGTTGCCGTTACGAATAACACGCGCCTCGCTGGAGAGCATATTGCGAATACTCTTCAGGGATTTTTCCGCGTTACTTTCCTGAATGTGGCCAATTAAGGCATTGATTACCGCCACGCCCAGAATAACCAGCGTATCAACCCAGTGTCCCATTACAGCCGTTAATACGGCGGCTGCCAGCAGGACGTAAATCAGGACATCGTTAAAATGCGCGAGAAAACGCAGCCAGCCCGGCTTGCCTTTTTTCTCCGGTAGCGCGTTCGGGCCATGCTTCTGTAAACGCGCCTGCACCTCGGCGCGGTCCAGGCCATTAGCCTGGCTCTGCGCCTGAGCAAGCACCTGCTCTACGGTCTGCTGGTACGCCTGCCCGCCTGCGGGTGGCATATTCTGCGAGAAATTTTTTTTGGTCATGGTATTTTTCCTTCAATATCCGGTGGACGGAAGCCGGAATTCCTTTCTGGCTTTAAATAATTCATTTTTAAGTCTTGCGGGTTAAATTGATCTACCGCAATATATTGACTACCCGGTTATTCAAAACTGATTAAAATTATTTCGACGCGTTGATTTTTACAAAATATTTCTAAACCAACACTAAACGAGGAGGAAGCATGTTTGGTATTTATCGCGGACGGCGTCTGGCGTTATACATTGTCGCAGCCATTGTTATTGCGACGTTAATTGGATATAGCACCTATAGCTTTGTAAAATTATTTTCGTGAGAAAGACGTTTATTTACATAACGCGATATTAATTTAATCGCCCCGAAAATATTATTTGTTTTCTGTTATTAATTCGCAGAATAACGGTGGCCTTTCACCCAATTTTGCCAGCGGGGATGATATTGCTTTACGTTTCAGGATGCCGGACAATGACATTTTTAACTGACGATTAACATTACGATGAAACACCCGTTAGAATCGCTGCTCACCGCAGGGGGCATTTTGCTGATGGCCCTGCTCTCCTGCCTGCTGTTACCTGCGCCGTCGCTGGGTCTGGTGCTGGCGCAGAAGCTGGTTCAGACCTTTCATATGGTCGATCTGAATCAGCTGTACACCATTCTGTTCTGTCTGTGGTTTTTGGTGCTCGGCGCCATCGAATTCTTTATCCTGCGTTTCATCTGGCGCCGCTGGTTTTCACTGGCGTCGTAAGCCAGTGAGATCGCGCATCCCGTGGATCAGCGCTTCACACCAGGCCGCGTAGTCGTGGCCGCTGGATGAGGGGTGGAAGCTGACGCGGTAGCCTTTTTCCCTCAGCACCTGTTCAAAATCCTGCGTGGTGCGATAGATGCCGCCGCCCGGCCCCGCGGTTTCAAACTTCCCGGCCTGTAACCAGAAGCGCACCGGATACGGTGGAGACTGTTGGTACTGACGCGTCAGCCAGCCGGGAGTGTCACCTTCTGGCGCCCACCAGTATGAACCGGAAAGGCTCAGCACGTTGCCAAACAGGCGCGGATAGCGCAGCGCCACCCATGAAGAGGCAATTCCCCCGTAGCTGGATCCTGCCAGTACGGTTTTCTGCCGCTGCATGCCGATGCCCTTCTCTCGCAGCCACGGCAGCAGCTCGTGCGCCATAAAGTCAGCAAAATCCGGGTTCGGCGGCAGCTCGTTGCCGCGACGGGCGTGATCGAGGCTGTCGATAAACACCACGTTAATCGGCGGCAGGTGATGCCGGGCAATCAGACCGTCCAGCACGTTGGCAAAATGGTATTCGTCCTGATAAACCTGTCCGTCGAAAAGGATGAGCGTCCAGCGTGCAGGCTGTGCGCCGCGCGGTTGGTAGATCATCACGTCGCGGGCATTGCCGAGGATGTTGCTGGAAAAACTCTGACGGCTCAACGTCCCGTGCACCAGCGGCTTTGCCGTGGCCTGAACGGAGCAATAGCGCGCCGGGCTGAGATCGAGCAGAGAAAAGCGATTCCAGCGATCGGTCTTCTGCTCCCCGAAGGTATTCGGGTTAAGCGGATCGGCCTGCGCGCTTACCAGGATGGCGCGGCGTTGATCGCGTGTGGAACCCTCGACGATCGGCACATCGGGCGCGAGCTTGTACTGCATTACCGTATCAGCGGGGACTACATAGCTGCGGAACCAGACGTCGCTGTTGCCCAGGCGGAACAGCGGATCGTGATCCCCCGCCGGAGAGCCGAGAATGAAGACGTTATCCCGCGCGCCGCGCCACAGAAAGGTCACGCGCTTATGGCTCGCATCTACCGGCTCCACCATCGGCGTTCCCTGTCGACGCTGCGCCTGCCAGAACGCCTCGGTACTTCCACCGGCAGAAATGACGCTTGCCAGCGCCTTCAGCGTCGGGCTTTCAGGCGCCAGCATCTGCACGCGTGGTAACGGAGAGGTCTCTTTCATCCGCCACTGAAAACGCCACGGCTTACCGGCTTCTCCGTGTAGCACCAGCGAGGTGTTCTGTTTCACCGGCAGGGCAAACAGCAGCGTGTGTTCCCCGTCCGCAGGACCATTTTCGATCAGCGTGCGGATGCGGCGGTTTTGCCCATCAAGCAGGCGCGCATCCGTCACGCCATTCAGCGTGGCGGAAACGTAGTTTTCACCCAGTTCAGGCAGGGAGAAGCAGACTTCGCCGCTGGCATCAAACTTTCCCTGAATATCGCCCTGCCGGGACGTCTGCTCGCACGTTGCCGCCACGGCGGGCAGCGCGCCGATCCCCAACAGCAACCCACTCCATACCCTCTTCATTACCGCTTGTTCCCCAACGAAATTTGTTAACAACGCTAATGCAAATGGTAATAATTTGCAATATCATCAACGGCGATTTACCGGTGATTTTATGGCGATAGCAACCAAGGACGTTCAATAAAAATGTTTAAAAATAATAAGATAATGCGGCTCTGGCTACTGAGTCTGGCGACGACCAGCGTCGCGGCTCAGGCAGAAACGAAAGAAGAAACGATTACGGTGACGCAGGGCGTGAGTGAAGAGCCCACTGCGCCCGTAAAAGGCATTGTGGCGACGAAAACGCTCTCCGCCACCAAGACCAGCGCGGAGATCGTGAAGACGCCGCAGTCGGTATCGGTGATCACCCGCGATCAGATGAACATGCAGGACGTCACCTCCGTTTCGCAGGCGCTGCGCTACTCGGCGGGCGTGTTTACCGAGTACCGGGGCTCGTCTAACCGTAACGACGAGGTGTTTGTGCGCGGCTTTAGCTACGTGCCGAAATTCCTCGACGGCTTAAGCTTTGGCGCAACGGCCTCATCACAGACGGGCACAGTTGACCCGTGGCTGCTGGAGCGCGTGGAGCTGGTGCGCGGCCCGGCCTCGGTCCTGTTTGGACAGGTGAATCCGGGCGGGTTAATCAGCATGACCAGCAAGCGCCCGACGGCGGAGGCCATTCACAACGTGCAGTTCCGCACCGGCAATAACGATCTCGCCGAAGGTGCGTTTGATTTCGGCGGCAGGCTGAGCGACGACGGCCGCGTGCTGTATCGCGTGAACGGTATCGCCCGTACGCAGCATAATCAGGTGGACGATTATAAAGAGACGCGGATGGCGATCGCCCCGGCAATCACCTGGTACCCGAACGATCAGACCCGCTTTACGCTGCTGACCAGCTACCAGAAAGATCCGGATGCCGGATACCGCAACTTCCTGCCCGCGTATGGCACGGTGAAAAGTGCCGACGGGAAGTACATCCCGCGCGATTTTAACGTCAGCGATCCGAATTACAATCAATCCTGGCGCGAGCAGACGATGATTGGCTACGAGCTGGAACACCAGTTCGCCGACAACCTCACCTTCCGCCAGAACGCCCGTTACGCCACCATCAAGCAGAAATATCGTTATCTGGTTTACGCCAACAGCGCGGCCAACAGCACGGTGTTGACCCGTCGCGCCCAGCGTGAAGCGCGCACGACCAACGAATTTGGCCTTGATAACCAGCTGGAATATCAGCTGGAGACCGGAAGCGTCAGCCACACCCTGCTCGGCGGGTTTGATTACAAGACCAGCAAGGATAAACAGCTGCTGGCGCGCGGGAGCGGCTCACAGTATGACCTTGACTGGACAAACCCGGTTTACGGCGTGAACGTGGATGAAAGTACCTTCAAAACGGCGTCCGACGAGCAGCAAAATCTCGACCAGATGGGCCTGTATCTTCAGGATCAGATGAGCTGGAATAACTGGGAGTGGCTGGTTTCCGGGCGCTACGACTGGAGCGAAGTGCGTACCAGCGACTTCACCGATAACAGCGTTACGCAGCAGAACGACAGCAAATTTACCTGGCGCACTGGCCTGCTGTACGCGTTTGATTCTGGCCTGTCGCCGTACATCAGCTACAGCACCTCGTTTGAACCGAACCTGCAAACCAACCGTGCGCCGGGCGTTGCGCCATTCAGGCCTACTACCGGGGAGCAGACCGAGATTGGCGTGAAATATCAGCCGGTCGACACCACGCTGATGACCCTGGCGCTGTACGATTTAACTCAGAACAACGTCGCGACCTATAACAGCGCTGAAGGCTGGTTCGAAAATGCGGGCAAGGTGCGTTCGAAAGGCGCTGAAGCGGAAATCCACGCCACGCTGATGGATAACATCAACCTGATTGGCTCCTACACTTACACCGATGCAGAAACCGAAAGCACCACGGTGGCGGGAACTGAAGGCAAAACGCCTGCACGCATTCCGGCACATATGGCATCGGCGTTCGCCAGCTATACCGTTCCGGGCGGCGCGCTGAAGAGCCTGACCGCTGGCGTGGGGATGCGCTACATCGGCACCAGCTACGGCGATGCGAAGAATACCTTCAAGGTGCCATCGGTGGATCTGTATGACGCGATGCTGCGCTACGACCTGGGCGAGATGAACCGCAGCCTGAAAGGGGCAAGCGTGCAGTTCAACGTCAATAACGTGGCAGACACAAAGTATGTGGCGTCGTGCGCAAGCGATACGGCGTGCTTCTACGGGATTGGCCGGACGGTGACGGCGACGGTGAATTACAGCTGGTAAGCATGGTGCGGTCTGATCCCCTCACCCTAACCCTCTCCCCAAAGGGGAGAGGGGACGATTACGCCCTCGCCCCTTTGGGGAGAGGGCCGGGGTGAGGGGATGTTTTTCAGTGCGCCCGACCGTGGTTTTCTTTGCGGTACGCCCCGGGCGGCTGGTTGAAGGTGCGGGTAAAGATGCGGGTAAACGTCTGCTGCGAGTCAAACCCGTAGCGCAGGCAGATATCGTACACGCGCTCGTCTGATTCACGCAGATCGCGCGCCGCCATCAGCAGCTTGCGTTCGCGGATGTAGCGCCCCAGACTTTCGCCTTTGTACTGCATAAACAGACGCTGTAAATGCCATTTTGAGTAACCCGCATGGCGGGCAATCTCTTCGATGCGTAACGGCTGGTGTAGATTGTCATCAATCCATTCGACAATCGTATCAATGACCTGAGCGGAAATCGTCATACTGCTCTCCCCCTCTGCTTCTCGCTTAAACATTATTCCCACCACTCGCGAAATTGTTGCGTGGTATCACTCACCCGCACGGGCTCGCCCAGCTCCGGCGTCAGCAGCCGGTAGTTTTTATCCTTGCTGGCTTTCGCCAGCTGGATCAGTGGATCGTTCCAGGTATGTTTCGCCAGCACAAAACGCCCGTTATGTCCCGGTACGACCGCTTTGGCATTGAGATCTGCCGAGGCCTGCGCCGTTTCCGCCGGATGCATATGGATGTACTTCCAGCCCTGGTCGTACTGCCCGTTTTCCATAATGGCTAAGTCCACTCCGCCAAACTGCTCGCCAATAGCCTTGAAGTGCGGGCCGTAACCGGAGTCTCCGCTGTAGTAAACCTTTCGCTCTGGGGTAACAAACATAAAGCTCCCCCACAGGGTCTGGTTACGCTTAATGCCGCGCCCGGAAAAATGGCGCGCGGGCAGAACATGTACCCTCAGCGCATCGCTGATATGCACCGACTGGTTCCAGTCCCGCTCGTCGATTATCTCCGGGGTCATCCCCCAGTAGCGCAGATGCGAACCCACGCCCAGCGGCGTGACCACGCGCTTAACCTTCGGCAGCAGCGCCTTGATGGTGGCGTAATCCAGATGGTCATAGTGATCGTGGGAGATAATCAGCAGGTCGATCTCCGGCATGCTCTCCGCACGCCACGGGTACTCCCCCGCAAATGCTTTATTGAGAAACGAGAACGGTGCGGCGTAGCTACTCAGAACCGGATCGATCAGGATGCGTTTCCCTGCAAGCTGCATATACCAGGAGGAGTGGCCGAGCCACACCAGCGTGTCCTGTTCAGGCGACAGGCTCGCCAGATCGGTTTTCACCAGCGGCAGCGGCTGCGCAGGACGGGCGTTTTCGGTTTTACGGGTAAGGAACTGCCACCACGCCACCAGCATATTTTGTTGCCCGGTAAAGCCCGGCGTAGGGAGCGTGTTATGGAATTGCCCGTCGCGATAGTGCGGAGAGGCTTCCACTTCAGAGAGGTGCGCACCCTGCGGTGGCTGGCCAAATCCGGCATTCAGTACAAACGGTAAACTGGCAGCTGAAGCAATAATCATGACTAACACCACGCAGATGAATAGAGGCTTTTTCATTTCCTGACCCGCCTACGCGCCCCATCCGATGGTTTGCGCGTGTGATACTTGATTATGAGTGAGTAAGCACTCATTATAGATAGGGTGATTACGCCGTCAAGAAGGTTTTCGATCTTTGACATTCCGCGTTGCAGCGTATCAAGGCTCGTGTTTCAATCAGGGCTTTTACAATTGACGGGAGGAAAAATTTAGTGGCACGTCCGAAGAGTGAAGATAAAAAACAGGCCTTACTGGAAGCAGCAACGGCTGCGTTTGCGCAGTCAGGTATTGCCGCCTCAACGGCGTTAATTGCCCGTAATGCGGGCGTCGCTGAAGGGACACTGTTTCGCTACTTTGCTACCAAAGACGATCTGCTGAATGCCCTCTACCTGCATCTGAAGCAGGATCTCTGCCAGACCATGCTGGCGAATCTCGATCGCACCATCACCGAGCCAAAAGAGCATACCCGCAATATCTGGAACAGCTATGTGGACTGGGGCATTCGTAACCCCCTGGCGCATGCGGCTATCCGTCAGATTGGCGTCAGTGAAAAGCTGAACGCCGAAACCGAGCAGGCGGTGAAAGACATGTTCCCGGAACTGCATGAACTGTGTCGTCGTTCGATCCGCCCGGTGTTTATGTCTGACGAGTTTAAGACCTTCGGTGATGCAATGTTCTTATCGCTGGCTGAAACCACCATGGAGTTTGCCGCCCGCGATCCGTCCCGTGCCGTCGATTTTAAAGCGCTGGGCTTTGAAGCCATGTGGCGCGGGCTTGCTGAGGAAGATAACCATGGACAGTAAATCCTTGCAGGAACATGCCAGACGCGTCGCGCTGGAGATGCCTTTTACCGAACATTGCTGGCCGTTTGGCCCGGAGTATGACGTGTTTAAGGTGGGCGGGAAAATTTTTATGCTGATGGCGACCGCACACGGTCGGGCCCACGTCAGCCTGAAATCCGATCCGGAAAAATCGCTGCTCAATCAGCAGATCTACCGTGGCGTGGAGCCCGGTTACCATCTGAATAAAAAACACTGGATCTCCCTTTATGGCACGGACGACATCACGCCTGAACTGGTCACCGACCTGATTACGGATTCGTGGAATCTGGTCGTTGATAAACTGCCGAAAAAAGATCAGAAGTGGATTCGCCCAGCCTGATTGTTCGTCTCAGACGAACAGAATAAGCGCTCGAATCGCACTTATCTTTTCCCGCTTCGCGCGGTAATCTGCTTTCCTTTCACGCCCGCCCGCGGGCGAATTTCATCACCAGGAGTTGTTATGGATATTATTTCTGTCGCCCTGAAACGCCACTCTACCAAGGCGTTCGACCCAGCCAAAAAACTGACCGCAGAAGAAGCGGAAAAAATCAAAACGCTGCTGCAATACAGCCCGTCCAGCACCAACTCCCAGCCGTGGCACTTTATTGTTGCCAGCACTGAAGAGGGTAAAGCGCGCGTGGCAAAATCCGCGGCGGGCACCTATGTGTTTAACGAACGCAAAATGCTGGATGCCTCTCACGTAGTGGTGTTCTGCGCGAAAACCGCGATGGACGATGCCTGGCTTGAGCGCGTTGTCGATCAGGAAGAGGCTGACGGCCGTTTCGCCACGCCAGAAGCAAAAGCCGCGAACCACAAAGGCCGCTGCTATTTTGCCGACATGCACCGCGTGGATCTGAAAGATGACGACCAGTGGATGGCGAAGCAGGTTTACCTTAACGTCGGCAACTTCCTGCTGGGCGTGGCCGCGATGGGCCTGGATGCGGTACCAATCGAAGGGTTTGACGCCGCGATCCTCGACGAAGAGTTTGGCCTGAAAGAGAAAGGCTTCACCAGCCTGGTGGTGGTCCCGGTCGGGCATCACAGCGTGGAAGATTTCAACGCCACGCTGCCGAAATCTCGCCTGCCGCTGAGCACGATTGTGACTGAGTGCTAAGCGCTTCTGGCACGCCGGCTATCGGCGTGCCCGTTTTCAGTAAAGCGTTATCTGCGGATGCTTTACCCCGCACACCAGCGCATAACGCGTTAATGTATCGAGACTCGCCCGGGTAATATTTGCTTCCATTCGTGATACCGTCGGTGCGCTGACGCCCATCCGCTCCGCCACCTGGGCGCGCGTCAGACCAGCATGATTGCGCCATTGCGCCAGCATCTCCCGCAGACGCTCCTTGCGCTCTTCTGCATCAAAGGAAGCCTGAATTTCTGAATCGCTTAACAGTTCAGCTCTGAGTTCATCCCAGTCAATAATCTTCTTGCTCATCCAACATCTCCTGTTGTCGTTTCAGTGCCAGACGGAGTTCAGCAGAGGGCGTTTTTTGCGTCTTCTTGATAAACATCCGCAGGCAATGAGAGGATCTCCTCTCTGACTGCCGCATGAACGATAAGTCTGAACACTGTATTTCATCCCTGATAATATTAGCATGTAAGGCAATTTGCATTAAAGGCTAATTTTGCCTTTCGTGATTCACCTTACCAGCTTATTCCAGGCAGGACCGGAGCAGCGTTGATTCCCTGAAAGCCCCTCGCAAAAAATTTATATCCCCTGCTCCGCCAGCCATGCCATCGCCCTCTCCCCTGCCTCATCCACGGGTAAATAGACCAGCAGCCGCGATCCGTTTCGCGGGGCGGAGTACCAGTACATCTGCTGGAGATGAAAATCCCCCAGCTCGGGATGGGTGAACAGCTTGAGCTGGTTCTCCACGCCGCGCACGTCGTTACGCTGGTGCCACAGGGTTTTGAACTCTTCGGACACCGCAAAAAAACGCGCCAGCTTCGCTTCCCAGAGCGGGTCGCCACGGTGCTCAGCCATTGCCGCGCGGAAGTAGGAGACGAAAATCGGCAGCACGTCGTCACGTTTGCCGAGCCGCGCGCGCCACGCCGGATGGGTGAGGAACAGGTAAATACAGTTGCGATCTTCCGGCGGGATAGCGTTGAAATCGACGCCCATCAGGTGTCCGAAGCTGTCGTTCCACGCCACGATATCAAAGTTCGGTTTCTGAATGCTGGCGGGTTTCGGCATCAGGGTATCCAGCAGGCGACGCGTGCCTTCGCTGATCCCCTCACAGCACACCGCCTGCGGGGCTTCGCCCGGCGGCAAACCGGCGAGCACAAAAAGATGCCGGGCTTCGGTCGGGGTGCATTGCAGCGCTTTTGCGATGGCGGCCATCACCGCGCTGGACGGATTGACGTCCCGACCCTGTTCCAGCCAGGTGTACCAGGTCACGCCGACATCCGCGAGCATCGCCACCTCTTCCCGGCGCAGGCCCGGCGTGCGGCGGCGGCCGCTGCGCGGTAAGCCGAGGCGCTGCGGATCGAGGCTTTCGCGCCGGGCACGCAAAAACGCGCCCAGCTGCTTGCGGGTGTCATCCTGGAGAGAGGTGACAGGTTCAGACATCAGCGCCATAACATCTCCTGCATGGTAGTGTCAGTACCAGTATAAGTAAGAACTGGTACCCGTTTATCAGATGATTGATGCTACGACTCTACGCTGTTTGACGCAATGGAGTCACCATGAATACGTCAGTTGTTTCACCGGGTCGTGCGGGCCTGATATTGCTGTTAACCGGCCAGATGCTGCCGTTGATTGATACCTCAATCACCAACGTGGCGCTGGATTCCATCACCCATTCATTACACGCCACCGCCACTGAACTGGAGCTGATCGTCGCCCTCTACGGCGTGGCCTTTGCCGTCTGCCTGGCACCCGGCAGCAAGCTGGGCGATAACCTTGGCCGCCGTCGCCTGTTTATGTGGGGCGTGGCGTGTTTTGGCCTGGCCTCACTGCTGTGCGGCATGGCGGGCAATATCGAACAGTTGCTTGGCGCGCGCATTATTCAGGGTGCGGGCGCCGCGCTGATCATGCCGCAAATTCTCGCGACGTTGCATGTGACGTTAAAAGGAACGGCACACGCCAGAGCGATCAGTCTGTTCGGGGGTATCGGCGGAATTGCGTTTATCGTCGGCCAGATGGGTGGCGGCTGGCTGGTGTCGGCGGACATCGCCGGGCTGGGCTGGCGCAACGCCTTCTTTATCAACGTGCCGATTTGTCTGGTGGTGCTGGCGCTGAGCCGTCGCTACGTGCCGGAAACCCGCCGCGACACGCCGTCGCGCATTGACTGGACCGGGACTGTCCTGCTGACGGCAATACTGTGCTGTCTGCTGTTCCCGATGGCGCTCGGCCCGCAGTGGCACTGGTCGTGGCCGCTGAAGGCCGCACTGCTGGCGATTGTGCCGCTGGTCTGTGTAATGGTGCTGAACGCGCGCAAAAAAGAGCGTGAGAATGCCCACCCGCTCATCGCGCCGCGCCTGTTGCAGCTGCGCAGCATCCGCTTTGGCGTGCTAATCGGGATACTCTTTTTCAGCGTCTGGTCCGGGTTCATGTTCTGTATGGCGCTGACCATGCAAAGCGGTCTGGGGATGGCGCCGTGGCAGTCCGGGAACAGCTTTATCGCGCTTGGCGTCACCTATTTTATTTCTGCCTGGTTCGCCCCACGCCTGATTGCCCGCTACAGCACCAGCGCCATCCTGCTGACCGGACTTGCGATTCAGCTTGTCGGTCTGGTGGCGTTGATCGCCACGTTCCGTCACTGGGGAATGCAGAATACCGCGCTGACGCTGGCCCCGGCCACCGGGCTGGTGGGTTACGGGCAGGCGCTGATTGTAAACAGCTTCTACCGTATCGGGATGCGTGATATTCAGCCTGACGACGCGGGGGCCGCGAGCGCGATTTTAAGCACGCTGCAACAGGCTGCGCTGGGGCTTGGCCCGGCCATTTTCGGCGCGATTTTGCTGCACGGGCTGCAAAATCATCACGGAGATTACACCCAGGCGGTCAATGTCTTCCTGATGGTGGAAACGGCCATGATGGTGGTGCTGGCGCTGGTCACGCTGCGTATGCGCCATCGTCTGTGTTTACCGGTCGTCAAGGCCTGTCCGGCGACAAAATAAAACTGCCTGAATTTGCATAATAGATCCGCAGCCGCCATTATGGGGCTGCATCAATACAGGAGACGTTATGCAGGAATTAATTGCTCAGGTTGAAGAGTTAGGGATTGAAATTAATCACACCACCTCTTTAGTGATTATCTTTGGTATTATTTTTCTTACGGCCATTATCGTTCATTTTATTCTGCACAAAGTGGTGCTGCGCGCATTCGAGAAACGCGCCCAGGCCAGCAGCCATTTATGGTTGCAAATCATTACGCAGAACAAGTTATTTCACCGTCTGGCGTTTACCCTCCAGGGGATAATCGTCAACGTTCAGGCGGTTCTGTGGCTGCAAAAAGGCAGCGAAGCGGCGGAATTACTTACCACCTGCGCGAAATTGTGGGTGATGGTTTATGCCCTGCTCTCCTTCTTCTCGTTGCTGGACGTGATTTTCAATCTGTCGCAGAAAATGGCCACCGCGTCACAGCTGCCGCTGAAGGGGATATTCCAGGGCATCAAGCTGGTGAGCGCCATTCTGGTGGGGATACTAATTATCTCCCTGCTGATCGGTCAGTCACCCGCCATTCTGATAAGCGGCCTGGGTGCGATGGCTGCCGTTCTGATGCTGGTCTTTAAAGACCCGATACTCGGCCTGGTGGCCGGTATTCAGCTCTCCGCCAACGACATGCTCAAGCTCGGCGACTGGCTGGAGATGCCGAAATACGGCGCCAACGGCACGGTGACCGACATCGGCCTGACCACCGTTAAAGTGCGCAACTTCGATAACACCATCACCACCATCCCGACCTGGGCGCTGGTGTCCGATGCGTTCATCAACTGGAGCGGCATGTCCGCCTCCGGTGGTCGCCGCATCAAGCGCAGCCTGAATATCGATACCACCAGCATTCATTTCCTCGACGAGCAGGAGCAGCAAAAACTGATTCAGGCGAAACTGCTGAAGCCTTATCTGGCGGCGCGTCATGAGGAAATTAACCTGTGGAATCAGCAGAACGGCGAAGGAGAATCGGTATTAAACCTGCGCAAGATGACCAATATCGGCACCTTCCGTGCCTACCTGAATGAATATCTGCGTAACCACCCGCGTATTCGTAAAGATATGACGCTGATGGTGCGCCAGCTCGCGCCGGATGCTAACGGGCTGCCGATTGAAATATATGCCTTTACCAACACGGTGATCTGGGCGGAATACGAAGATATTCAGGCCGACATCTTCGATCATATTTTCGCGGTGGTGGATGAATTTGGCCTGCGTATTCACCAGTCGCCAACCGGAAACGATATTCGCTCCCTGGCTGGCGTCATCGCGCAATAATCAGGTGCTGGCGCGGGAAATAAAGCGCCAGTCCATCATCACCCTTTCCGTGGGCGCGTCCGGGTTGTCGATCTTATTTAAGAGCAGATCGACCGCCTTGCGCCCGATATCCCGCGACGGCTGTTCGATGGTGGTGAGCGAAATCATGTCCGCCAGCTCCGTACCGTCAAAGCCGACCACGGCAATATCCTCCGGCACCCGAAGACCTGCCTGCTGAATGGCGCGCAGCGCGCCCGCCGCCAGCGTATCGGAAACGGCAAATACCGCATCCGGCGGATTATCTTTTAACAGGTTTTGCATCGCCGCCATGCCCGCCCCGGAGCTGAGATCGCTGGCATACTCCACCGCCTGATAGTCCAGATCCCGCAGGTGGATCACGCTCTTGTAGCCGCGTTCGCGCAGGCGGGCATATTTGTAGCTGAGATCGTGGTTGATCATCGCGATACGCTTGCGGCCGCCGTCGGCCAGCTGGCTGACGGCATGCTGTGAAGCGTCCACATCATTGATGCCGACGCAGGAGACCGCGCCCGCATCGGCGTATTCAGCGCACTGTACCCACGGCGCGTTGCCAATCAGCGCGGCCAGTTCCGGCAGTTTCGAGAATGCATCCATGGTGATAATGCCGTCGACGATTTTGCCGGAGAGCAGGCTTAAGCCCGAGCGGGAGCGCTCAATATCCGAGCCGGAGTTGCACAGCAGAATGCGATAGCCGTTCTTTTCCGCCTCGGCTTCGATGCCCTTCACCACTTCGGCGCAGAACGGGTTGGCAATGTTGGACACCATCACCAGGATCATATAGCTGCGGGCGGTGCGCAGCTGACGGGCGAGCAGGTTTGGCTGGTAGTTGCTCTCCTGAATCGCCCGCAGAACGCGCTCGCGGTTTTTCGCCTTCACGGTGTCGCTGTTATTCAGCACGCGGGAGACCGTCGCCACGGAGACCCCGGCCAGCTGAGCGATTTTCTGAATTGACATAGCGACGACACATCCTGCGGTTAGCGTTTTGTGCAGGCTACCATAAATTTATTGCCCGGCGAACCGGGCAACGCGTTATTGTTCCACGCGCACCCAGCGCTGCTGCTGATGGCTTTTCACAATGGCATCAATGATATACATCACGTTTGCGCCATCGTGAAACGTCGCAAACTGCGGCGTATCCGGCATCGCGCCCGCCTGCACGGCGCGGTAGAACTGCGCCATCATATTTTTGAAGGCGTCCGGCCAGCCTTCGATATGTCCGCCGGGGAAGTGGGCGCTGTCGGCCACGTCAGGGTTCATCAGGCCTGGATCGTCGGTGAGCGTCTGGTTTGCCCGCGCGCGATGGCCGATCCACAGCTGCTGCGGGATTTCCTGATCCCACGCCACCGACTGCTCGCTGCCGTTAATTTCAAAGGTCAGGCGGTTTTTTCGCCCCGCGCTCACCTGCGAGACGCTAAAGCTGCCCTTGCTGCCGTCGTCAAAGCGGAACAGCACCGAGCCAAAATCTTCGGTGGTGACCGGTTTGACTTCATACTCCGCCTGCTCGTCATGGGAGAAGGTCTGATAACCACCCGCGCTGGCCTTGCGCCTCGGCCAGACGATGGATAAATCAGCCATCACCTCGGTAATGCGCCTGCCTGTCACATACTGTACCGTATCGCACCAGTGGGAACCGATATCCGCCACCGCCCGCGACGCGCCGCCGAGCGCGGCATCCACCCGCCAGTTGTAGTCGGTTTCCAGCAGCATCCAGTCCTGCAAATAGCTGCCGTGCGAGGCGAACAGCCGCCCGACGGTGCCCGCGCGCATCATGCTCGCCGCCTGGCGCACCATCGCAAACTGACGATAGACAAAGCTCACGCCATGCACCACGCCCGCCTGCTCTGCCAGCGCCACCAGCTCGCGCGCCTCGTCCGGCGTCATGCACAGCGGCTTTTCGGAAAACACGTGCTTGCCCGCGCGCAGGATCTGGCGGTTAATCTCCGCGTGCAGGTGGTTCGGCGTGCAGTTGTGCACCGCATGCAGATTGGGGTGCGCGAGCAGTTCTTCCACGCTGGCGTAAGCATGCGGGACATTTAGCTGGCGCGCCTTTTCCTGCGCCTTAACGAGCGAACCGTCGCAGAGCGCGACCACCTGCACAAACCCGAGACGCCTGAGCGCCTCGATGTGTGCCGGGCCAATAAACCCGCTGCCGATAATCCCGACGTTAATCATGGCAGCCCCCTGCGGCGAAATCATCAAACGCCCGTCCGGAAACGGGAATAATGTGCCGGCGGATAAATTCGCTGCCCTCACTCGCGCCGGTATCGCCATCCTTCAGGCAGCACTCCCACTCCAGCACCGCCCAGCCGTCGTAGTCGTACTGGGTCAGCTTGCTGAAGATGCCCTTAAAGTCGATTTGCCCGTCGCCGGGCGAGCGAAAGCGTCCGGCGCGGTTGATCCACGGCTGGTAGCCGCCGTAGACGCCGCTGCGCCCGCTGGGGCGGAACTCCGCGTCCTTCACGTGGAACGCTTTAATGCGCGCGTGGAAGATATCGATAAAGGCCAGATAGTCCATCTGCTGAAGCAGCATATGGCTCGGGTCGTAGAGAATGTTGCAGCGCGGATGGTTATCCACCAGCGCCAGAAAACGCTCGAAGGTCACGCCGTCGTGCAGATCTTCCCCCGGATGCAGCTCAAAGCAGACGTCCACCCCCTGCTCGTCGAAGGTATCCAGTATTGGCCGCCAGCGGGTTGCCAGCTCCTCGAACGCTTCCTGAAAACGCTGCTGGTTATGCGGCGGCCACGGATAGAAAAACGGCCACGCCAGCGAGCCGGAGAAGGTCGCGTGCGCCTTCAGCCCTAATCTGGCCGAAGCGACCGCCGCCTGCTTCAGCTTTTCCGTCGCCCACGCCCGGCGCGCCGCCTCGTTACCGCGCACGGCGGCGGGTGCGAAGTGGTCAAACGCCTCGCTGTAAACCGGATTCACCGCCACGAGCTGCCCTTCCAGATGGGTCGACAGCTCGCTGATAACCAGCCCGTGTGCGGCCAGCCTGGCGGTGATGTCGTCGCAGTAGGCCTGGCTCTCTGCGGCTTTCTCGACGTCAAAGATGTGCGGATGGTTGCAGGGGATCTGCACCGCCTTATAACCTTTACCTGCCGCCCATTCAGCAAGCCCGTCGAGCGAATTAAACGGCGCTTCTGCGCCAATAAACTGCGACAGAAAAATGCCCGGTCCTTTCATTGTCCTCATACCACCTCCTGAACGTTACGCCTTGTCATCGTCATACTTAAACGTGAGAAGGAAAATCAGCGCGATCGCCGCGGCAGCCACCGCCGGTATCCACCAGAATGTGACCCACGCCTGCGGCACGGTCTGTCCTGCCACCAGGCGGTTGTAGAGCGCGCCGGAAATCTGCGAGCCGAGCAGCATGCCGACGCCGTAGGTGAACATCACGATCATGCTCTGGGCCTGGCCTTTCACCTTTTCGCCCGCCACGCGGTCGGTATAGATAAAGCCGACGACAAAGAAGAAATCGTAGCAGACGCCGTGCAGCAGAATGCCAAGGTACAGCAGAATGCGCCCCTCTTCGCTGACGCCCAACGCGAACATGGCATAACGCACGAACCACGCCAGCATGCCGATCAGCAGCATGACTTTCACGCCCAGTCGGCGGAACAGCAGAGGAATGACCAACATGAAGACGATCTCAGACATCTGCCCGAAGGACATGGCGGTGCTGACGTCGGCAATGCCGGCATCCGCCAGATACGAGGCGGTGTAGGCGTAATAGGTGCCGAGCGGGACAGAGATCAGCATCGCGCAGACGGAGAAGACGAAGAAGTGGCGGGTTTTAAGCAGCGCGAAGGCGTCCGCGCAGAAGAGATCCCGCACCTTAACCGGCAGGCCTTTTGCCGGCGCTGGCGTGTGCGGCAGCGTCAGGCTGTAGACCGCCAGCAGCACGGAGCTGACCGCCGCCACCTGGAAGATGGTGACGCTGGACGCCACGCCGGTGACGCCGATGAAAATGCCCGCCGCGATCCAGCCGATGGTGCCGAACACGCGCACTACCGGGAAGGTTTTATCCACGTTCGCCAGGCTGTGAAACGCAATGTTGTTGGTCAGCGCCAGTGTCGGCATATAGCAGAGCGTGTAGCCAAACAGCAGGCCAATCAGCAGCGCGCCATTCTCAGCAATCAGCGCCCCCGGCACGAACCAGAGGATCACCGCGCCCGCGAGGTGCATCACCGCCATCACCTTCTGCGAGGCGAAGAAGCGGTCCACCAGCATCCCGAGCACGAACGGCGAAAGAATGGAAGCGATGGGCCCGGCAGAGAACGCGTCGCCAATCAGCAAAGACATGTTGTGCCGGGTCATCACCAGGCCAAGCGTGACCGACCAGCTACCCCAGATAAAAAATTGCAGAAACATCATCAGCGACAGACGCGGCACCAGCAGCCGGTGTTGCGTTATCGCCTTTTCACTACTCTCAGTTGACACCATGATAAGCCTCACCCGGAAAAAGTAATCGATTACAAAACAGTTCAAATAAAAAGTAATCGATTACAAAATAAAGATCCTGTGGATCGAAACGGAATTGGGAGGGGGGTCACGATAAAGGTGGAGTGATACTTTGTAGGCCCGGTAAGCGCAGCGCCACCGGGTGTGAAGGCAGGCAGTGTGGTGCGGTCTGGTTTGGTGCGGTCTGGTGCCCTCACCCCGGCCCTCTCCCACAGGGAGAGGGAGAAAACCGCGCTACTTTTTGCGCGAGAGCTTAAATGCAATAAACAGGAACACCACCCACACCGGCAGCAGCATCGCTGACAGGCGCATCTCATCCATGGTGCACATCAGCACCAGAATCAGGCCGAGGAAGGCGATACAGAGGTAGTTCCCCGCCGGATAAAGCAGCGCTTTGAACTGCGTCTCGCGCCCCTTGCGGCGCATCGCCGCGCGGAAGCGCAGGTGCGCCAGGCAGATCATGATCCAGTTAAGCAGCAGCGTGGCGACAACCAGCGCCATCAGCAGGCCAAACGCCTCTTTCGGCAGCAGATAGTTGATCAGCACCACCAGCGAGGTGATAGCGCCAGAAAGGAACAGCGAGTTGACCGGCACGCCGCGACGGCTGACGCGAGTGAGGAACTTCGGCGCGTTGCCTTGTACGGAGAGGCCAAACAGCATGCGGCTGTTGGAGTAAACCCCGCTGTTGTAGACCGACAGCGACGCCACAAGAATGACGAAGTTCAGCGCCGAAGCGACCACGTTGCTGTTCAAATCGTGGAAGATCATCACGAACGGGCTACTGTCAGATTTCACTTCCACCCACGGGTAGAGCGCCAGCAGCACCACCAGCGAGCCGATGTAAAACAGCAGGATACGGTACACCACCTGGTTGACCGCTTTCGGAATGCTTTTGTGCGGATCGCGCGCTTCAGCCGCGGTGATGCCAATCAGCTCCAGCCCGCCGAAGGAGAACATAATAACCGCCAGCGAGAGGATCAGCCCTTTCCATCCAGTCGCCAGAAAGCCGCCGTGCTGCCACAGGTTATCGATCGTGGCGCGCTCGCCGCCGTGGCCGGAGAACAGCAGCCACAGGCCAAAGCCGATCATGCCGATAATCGCCAGCACCTTGATCAGCGCGAACCAGAACTCGGTCTCGCCATACAGGCGGACGTTCACAAGGTTAACGGCGTTAATGATGATGAAGAAGGCCGCGGCCCAAATCCACGTTGGCACGTCCGGGAGCCAGTACTGCATATAGATGCCGGCGGCGGTCAGCTCGGCCATCCCGACCAGCACGAACATCACCCAGTAGTTCCAGCCGGAGAGGAAACCTGCGAACGGCCCCCAGTATTTATAGGCAAAGTGTGCGAAGGAGCCGGACACCGGCTCTTCAACGACCATCTCGCCGAGCTGGCGCATGATCAGGAAGGCGATAATCCCGGCGATACCGTAACCCAGCAGCACCGCCGGACCGGCCATCTGAATAGCGGGGCCGATGCCGAGAAAGAGCCCGGTACCGATTGCGCCGCCAAGGGCAATTAACTGAATATGTCGATTTTGCAAACCACGTTGCAGCGTCGGATTCTGATCCGACGAGGCTTCAGCGCTACCATGGCCTGAAGCGGATGACGCGTCTTTCACGCCCTACCCCTGTCTCTTTTTTAGAAGGGGCACGTTTTAACACTTCATGCTGGTGGTAGCAAGCTTAACGCCGGGCCAGCGCATGCGCCCGGCGGATAAACGTCACGACCCGATGATCCCGCCGTCCGCTTTGGTAATCACCACCGTTGACGATCGCGGACGCCCGTTCGGGCTGGCGTCTGGCCAGTTGGAAACAGCGCGCGGATTGGCCGGGTCGGTAATATCATCCCCGCCCTCCCCCGGATGCTGAATGTTGATAAACAGCGTGCGGTTGTCCGGCGTAAACGCAATGCCGGTGATTTCGCACCCGCGCGGCCCGGTCAGGAAACGGCGATACTCGTTGGTGCCCGGAATGGTGGCCACCATCTGGTTATTGCCCATCCCCTCGTAGGCTTTCTTATTGATGGTGCTGGAGGAAACGTCGGTCTGGATCCACAGCACGCCCTGGTGATCGAACGACAACCCATCCGGGCTGCCAAATGCCGCGCCCTGCATCGAGCCTTTGGCTTTGGGATCGTCGCCGTCGGTGCGCCCGGCCATGACCAGAATATCCCACTTAAAGCGTGCGGCGGCAGGATCGGCACCCTCTTCGTGCCAGTGCATGATGTGACCAAACACGTTATTAGCGCGCGGGTTGGCGGCATCCACCGGCGCCTTGCCCTCTTTACCGCGATCGCTGTTGTTGGTCAGCGTACAGTAGACGCTGCCGCTGGCGTGCGGATCGACGGCTATCCACTCCGGGCGATCCATTTTCGTCGCCCCCACCACGTCGGCCGCCAGACGGGTTTTAATCAGCAGATCGCCCTGGCTTGCAAAACCGTTGCTTTTATCCAGGCCATTTTGCCCGAAGATCAGCGGCAGCCAGTCGCCGCTGCCGTCCTCGTTGAACCTGGCGACGTACAGCGTGCCGGACGTCAGCAGCTGCATATTGGCTTCCCGGTTCGCGGGATCGTATTTTTTGTCGGAGACAAACTTATAGATGTACTCAAACTTCTGGTCGTCGCCCATGTAGACCACCACGCGATTATCGGCGGCGAGCGTGACGGCGGCCCCCTCATGCTTGAAGCGGCCGAGCGCGGTGTGCTTGCGCGGGGTGGAGGTCGGGTTGTAGGGATCGATCTCCACCACCCAGCCGAAACGGTTGGGTTCGTTAGGGGTTTTATCAACGCTGAACCGCTCATCCACCTCGTTCCAGCGGTACGATTCATCGCTGTCGCTGATGCCGTAGCGTTTTTCCAGCGGGTTGAGATCGGCTTTTTTGACAAAAATGTCCGACCAATTCTCCTCGCAGGTGAGATAGGTGCCCCACGGCGTGTGGCCGTTGGCGCAGTTCTGCATGGTGCCCAGAACGCGTTCCCCCTGCGGGTCGGCGGCGGTTTTCATTAAATCCTGATGCCGCGCCGGGCCGGTAAGCTGCATCGGCGTATTGACGGTAATACGCCGGGCGAAGGAAGACGGACGCACTACCTCCCAGCCGCTGCCCGTTTTTTTCACTTCCACCACCGACACGCCCATCGCGTTCTGCCCCTTGCGGGCTTTGTCGAGACTCCAGTTCGCCGTACCGTCGGTAAACAGCATTCCGTTGTCGATGTACTCATGGTTCAGCGCCAGCAGTCCATGCTCCGGGTTTTGCGCCCCCTGCGGCAGGCTAAACCACGCCATGCCGTCGTGGTGCATGCCCGCCTGCACAGCCTGTTCGTCTGTGGTATTGCTGGCGTCCGGCTTAAAGGCCGGCATGTTGTCTTTGATCCCCGTCGGATCGCCCCAGCGATAGAACGGGCGGGCGATATAACCTTCCGGCACCCTGACCGTGTCTTCCGTAGAGACGTCGATGCTGGTAAAGCCCAGGGAAACCGCTTTTGCCAGCGCGGAAGGCTTCGATACCGCGGCAATCGCATTTTCGGGTGTGATCAGATACGGGAATGATACGGCAGCCCCCGCTACGGCCCCCATCTGGAGAAAACGGCGGCGCGAGAGGAACACTTCTGCAACCTCGGAGAATACCGGGTTAGCGCTGCGGTTACTGATATCGTCGCGATGTTCTTTTTTAAATACGGATTTGAGGGGTCTGCCCATAGCGGCTTCCTGTCATTGGCCAAGAGGTAAGGTTGTGGCGACCAGTGTAAGAAGCTTTTATTACAATTTTATAACACGACAACGAAGGGATTGGGGCGTCCCTGCCCCGGATAACGAGGTGGAACGCTTAGAACTCGTAGCCAACCGAGACCTTAAAGGTACGCGGCTCGCCCTGAGTAATGTAAGTACCGGAATCGTCCACGCTTGACCAGTAGTTCTCGTTGGTCACGTTGTCGATACCTGCCCGTACGGTCATCTGATTTTCATTGTGGTTCACCGCGAAGCGATAGCGCATGCCCAGATCCAGCGTGGTGTAGCTGTCCAGCTTTTTGCTGTTCGCAAGATCGGCATACTGCGTGCCGGAGTGGTTAACGCGCGCGGTCGCCGTCAGGCCTTCAATCGGCTTGATATCGTACTCTGCGCCCAGCACGGCGTAGAAGCTCGGAATACCGATCGCATCGTTGCCCTGATTGACGCCGTTTTTGGTTTTGGTCAGCTCGGCCTGCAACCAGGTGGCGCTGGCGTTCAGACGCATCCCGAGCATTGGCTCGCCGAAGACGTTCAGCTCCACGCCGCGGTTACGCTGTTCTGCATCCAGGCCGTAGTGACCGCTGTCGTCAAGGATCGCCGACGGCATTTTGATCTCAAACAGCGCCAGGGAGCCGCCCACGCGGCCAAAGTCCGCCTTTACGCCCACTTCGTTCTGCTTAGAGTGAACGATACCGGTGCTCTGGCCGTAGTTGTTTGCTGAGCGAGGCGCGGTTTCACCGGGCTGTAACGCCTCGGTGTGGTTGGCGTAGAGGGAAATTTCCTCCCACGGTTTATAGACTACGCCGTAGGTGGGCATCCAGCGGCTGCCGTCGAAACCGTCCGCGTCGTTTTCCGCACCGGTGATTTTGTTGTACCCGCGAATCACCACTTTCTGATGCCGCGCGCCTGCGGTGAACAGCAGCTTGTCGTCCAGCACGCCCAGGGTATCGCTCAGCAGCCAACCCTGCGTGCGGGTGCGCCCGCTGGTCAGCGGATCGCTGTATTTGCCGCCTGAGCCGTTGAGGTTGGAGCTGTCCGGCATATCGACGCCGGTGTTGTGGTAGATGTTGGTGGTCGGATTATCCTTCGTCGCCGACATTTTCCACGCGATCTTTTCGTTTTTGGTCATCGCCGAATAGCCAACATTGACCTTGTGCGAGACGAATCCGGTAGTGAAGTTACCGCGAATGCCCGCCATGCCGCTGACAGAATCGCTGATGCGGTTGGTATCAAGACGGCTGACCACCGCATTACCGCTCTTATCGAGGAGCTTCGGCGCGCTGTAGATCCCTTCTTCGTGCGCGTGCTGCGCGCCGAGACCGGTATACGCCGTCCAGCTATCGGTGATGTCATACTCGCTGCGCCACATCCCGAACTCGTTTTCGATATCGCTGTAGGCCCACTTCTGCGAGAAGTTGCGATCGTTCTTCGGCGGTTCAGGCACAAAATCCACCGCCGAGATGTTGACGCTGGTCGGGCTGCCGTGGAAGGTTTTTTTCTGGTAGCCCAGGTCCAGCGAGGTGCGGAAACGGTCGCCCTTGTAATCCAGGCCGGTGGAGAGCAGCGTGGTGCGGCGGCGGTCGTTCGGCACGCCGGTTTCCCCTTCGCGATGCACGAGGTTCACCCGCGCGCCAAACTGGTCGTTATCGCCAAAGCGGCGGCCCGCATCCAGCGTGGTGCCAATCTGGGAATCCGAGGTGTAGTCCACACCCACTTTCGCCTGCGGGGTGTCGCCCGCGTGTTTAGGCTCAAGGTTGATCATCCCGCCCACGCCCGAGCTTGCGGCACCGTTCATCAGGGAGTTGGCCCCTTTGAAGATCTCGATGCGGTCGACCATCTGGGCATCCACCACCTGACGCGGCAGCACCCCGGACAATCCGCCAAAGGTCATGTCGTCGCCGTCAAACTTCAGGCCGCGAATGCGGAAGGTTTCCGCGCTGTTGCCGTAACCCTGAACGAACTGCACGCCCGCGTCGTTGGCAACCACGTCAGCAATGGTTTTTGCCTGCTGATCTTCCACCAGCTTCGAGGTGTAGCTGATGATGTTGAACGGCACGTCCATGGCGTTCTGCTGACCGAGCATACCCATGCGCCCGCCGTTCGCCACCTGCCCGTCAAGGAAGGCGGGCACCAGCTGGTCGCCGCCGGGTTTGAAATCACTCCCCGCCGTGGACTGGACGACGATGGTGTCCTCTTTTTTCTCATCCGCCGCAAAAGCGGAGTGGGTTACCGCGCCGATGGCAATCGCCAGCAGCGTTTTGTGCATTGTGGTGTTGTTCATAATGAGCTCTTAACGTGCGCGCAAAAATGACCCGTTGTCGGGCCTTAAAAGTTATTAAAAGAAATGCAAATGAGAACTATACGCATTATGTATACGTAATCAAGTGTCAACGGCCTCTCTGAGCGAGAAGCGGCAAGAAACAATGTTGGGAGGGAGGTAGGGCGCGCAACCACCCCGAAACAGGGGTGGTTACTAAGGTATTATTTTTTCTTGTAAATATCGGCGGTGCCGTGAATTTTGTTGTTTGTATTACCGGAAGTCAGCACCAGTACATCAGCACCTTCTTTATCGGCCTTTTCGACCAGCTCTTTTTTCGCATCGTCGACAGAGACTTCGTTAGCCGTGCTCACGGTACCGATTTTTTCATACTGAGACTCAACTTTCTCAAACTCGTTTTTCGTCAGCAGTTCAGCCGCAAAGGTATTGGTGGTAAACAGAAATGCAGCGCCCATCAAAATAGCAGTCGTTTTTTTCATAACCTTTTTCCTTGAGATTAATCAGCAACTACAAAAAGCCCCACGAGTGAGAGTGAGGTGATATGAGCATGGTAGAGGAATAACAAAATTGCCACAGCGTAAGAAAAATACTGTTATAACAGTCAATTGTGCTGTGAAAAATGTGCGTTAACGCTACTTTCGCGATGGGTGTTTCATGAAGAAAATCAGGCTGGCTTGAAACTGGCGTAAGCGCCTGTTTTTAAATGGCACGCCCTGTAGGATTCGAACCTACGACCTACGGCTTAGAAGAACGTAGAGTACTATTTAACGCACTGTAATATCATTGGTTTTTCCGCGCTCGCAACGCGTTTGTGTCATTACGTGTCGTTACCTGCTTTCTCGTTTTCTTGTGATACATCCATGCATGACACATCTATGACACAGAGAATGCATAGCCATGCCACCAGACATCGCTATGTAATTTCCCGATCCACCAACTTTGCGTAGCTCCTTCCAGTTTCGCAACTTGCCGCTTTACGCCCAATGCCTTCATCAGCATAATCACCACCGATCCGATTGTAAGATTTATCAGGTGCGCACCTCTTTTATCGGACAACAAGCAAATCTGAAAATCTCGTAGTATATCGAGGCGACAGCATTTCACGCTTCATCTGCCACTGCTGCTGTATACCCTGCCCGGCAAAATAGAGCGTGCCCTTTCCGTCCTTTGCATTCAGGTGATCCAGTACTTCCATTAACTTCTCGCTACCAGCTCGAGGCGCACTGTCGTCGAACAGATTGAGCTGGGCCACCCCCTGACTGAAGAAGTCACCCAGCATGACGCCCGCTTTCTGGTACCGGTGACCGTCCTTCCATATTTTGTCCAGACACTTTACCGCGGCGTTGATGATGTCTCTGCTGTCCTGAGTTGGCGTGAGCAGCCTTACCGATGCGCTGTTTCCGTAATACGGCTCATTAAGGGCAAATGGAGAGGTCTTGACGAAAGCGGATATAAAACGGCAATACTGGTGCTCGCCGCGAAGCTTTTCAGCACCACGGGCCGCGTAGCTGCAAATAGCCTGCCGCATTTGCTCATAGTCAGTAATGCGTTCGCCAAAAGATCGGCTGCATACAATTTCCTGCTTCACCGGCGCGAACTCTTCCAGATCCAGGCATGGCTCGCCGCGCAGCTCACGGACGGTTCGCTCCAGCACCACATTAAAGTGCTTACGGATAATCCACGTGCTCTGTTCTGAGAGATCCAGCGCCGTTTTGATGCCCATAGCGTTCAGCTTCTTGCTGATGCGCCGGCCAACGCCCCAGACATCCTCCACAGGAACAAGCGCCAGTAGCCTTCGCTGCCGGTCGACGTTTGAGAGGTCAACCACCCCGCCCGTCTGCCGCTGCCATTTTTTCGCAGCATGGTTAGCCAGCTTAGCCAACGTCTTGGTCTGAGCTATGCCGACCCCCACTGTAAGATGCGTTCGCTGTAATATCGTCGCGCGGATTTCTCTCCCAAATTCAGTCAGGTCCCGGCAGTTTCTTACGCCGGTCAGATCGCAGAATGCTTCGTCTATGCTGTAAATTTCCACGCGCGGGCTCATTTCTTCCAGCGTGGTCATTACCCGGCTGGACATGTCTGCGTAGAGTTCGTAGTTGCTACTGAAGCAAACAACCCCGGCTCGCCGGAACAACTCCTTTTGCTTGAAGAACGGCTCTCCCATCGCTATCCCGGCAGCCTTTGCCTCAGCGCTACGTGCTATTACGCAGCCGTCATTATTCGACAGAACGACAACTGGCCGCCCGCGCAGGTCGGGTCTGAATACTGTTTCACAGCTGGCATAAAATGAGTTCACATCGACCAGGGCAAACATCACATCACCGGATTGTCGTCTGTGAACGCCGCAGCGCCATTGATAAAAAAGGTCACAACTCCCATGACATCGACTTCATCTAAAGCATCACCTTCTATGCATTCACCGTCTTCGGTGATGAGCGAACCGCCCATAACGACCGCGAACTGTAGTTGTCCGAACGCATTTACCAGCACGCGTGTTCCGTTGGATGGCACAAGATCAGGCTGAAAAAGCGCATAACCGCCTGACGTTTCAACCAAGCAGGAGTAGCGGTTAACGCCACATAATTTATCAAGCCTGAATCGCTGAGCTTTTGCCTCCATGGCCACCTCCCAAAACAACTGTATTTATATACAGCATCGTCAAATATGAGAGTCGATCAAGTTGGACAGTGATGCTAAACTTCAGACCTTTCCGAATTCACTGATTTCTATAATGTTAAAGTTATTCGCCAAGTACACATCAATAGGTGTTATCAACACGCTCATTCATTGGGTGGTGTTCGCCGTTTGCATTTACGCATTCCATACAGGTCAGGCACTTGGCAACTTCGCCGGTTTCGTCGTAGCGGTGTCGTTCAGCTTCTTTGCAAACGCCAGGTTCACTTTTAAGTCCTCCACAACCACCATGCGCTACATGCTGTATGTTGGATTTATGGGAACCTTGAGCGCAGCTGTTGGTTGGGCTGCCGATAAGTCCGGTATGGCCCCTATCATCACATTAGTCGTGTTCTCCGCCATCAGTCTGGTGTGCGGTTTCATTTATTCAAAGTTCATTGTCTTTAGGGATGCGAAATGAAAATTTCTCTGGTCGTTCCCGTCTTCAACGAAGAAGACGCGATACCTATTTTTTATAAAACCGTTCGGGAATTTGAAGGTCTTAAGCAGCATGAAGTCGAAATAGTCTTCATCAATGACGGCAGTAAAGACGCGACAGAATCAATTATTAAAGCGCTTGCTGTTGCCGATCCGCTGGTTGTTCCACTGTCATTCACAAGAAACTTCGGTAAAGAGCCCGCGCTGTTCGCCGGGCTTGACCACGCAACCGGTGAAGCAATCATCCCCATTGACGTAGATTTGCAGGACCCTATAGAGGTAATCCCACACCTGATTGAGAAGTGGCAGGCCGGTGCGGAAATGGTTCTGGCAAAGCGTTCTGATCGCTCTACCGACAGCAGATTAAAGCGTAAATCTGCCGAGTGGTTCTATAAACTCCACAATAAAATCAGCAATCCAAAGATTGAAGAAAACGTGGGTGATTTTCGCCTGATGTCGCGTGATGTTGTAGAAAACATAAAGCTCATGCCAGAACGCAATCTGTTCATGAAAGGCATATTGAGCTGGGTTGGTGGTCGCACTGATGTTGTTGAATACGCGCGTGCTGAGCGCGTTGCCGGTAATACAAAATTCAATGGATGGAAATTGTGGAACCTTGCCCTTGAAGGGATCACAAGCTTTTCCACATTCCCTCTCCGTATGTGGACTTATATAGGGTTGTTTGTTGCGGGGCTTTCATTCCTGTACGGTGCGTGGATGATTGTTGACACGCTGGCATTTGGAAATCCAGTTCGTGGGTATCCATCCTTGCTAGTATCTATTTTGTTCCTTGGCGGCGTGCAGCTTATAGGGATCGGTGTGCTTGGTGAGTACATTGGCAGAATATATGTTGAGGTCAAAAACAGACCTAGATACATTCTTAAGGGTAACAAATGAGCATTGAAAACAAAAACAACCAATATTTTGCATTATTTTTAATGCTCTTGGTTATTTTTCTACCTTTTATTACGTCAAATATCTACTACATTGATGACATTGGTAGATCTTCCGAAGGATATACCCGATGGGGAATAGACGGCAGGCCTTTTGCCGATGCCGTTATGATTGCATTAAACTTTGGAAAGCATATCGCTGATATGCACCCACTGCCACATATCTTAGCGCTCGGGTTTATTTTATTTACATTTTATAACTTCAGAAATGAATATGTTGGTAAAGACATTTATGCATCACTTGTAATGGTGAGCTTTTTTTCATCGCCTTTTATATTCGAGGTTTTAACTTATAGATTTGACGTGCTAACAATAATGATTGGCATATCGCTTTGCTTTAATGCTTTTTACGTGAGATGTAAATCTCATTTGTTATCATATGTTACACAAACGCTTATCTTAGTTGCAGCGTTATCATCGTATCAAATAGTAATTAATGTGTTCTTGATTCTAGTCGTGATGGAGTTCGCGAGCTCTGTTGCAAAAAATATAAACAATAAAGATATAATTATAAGAGGGGTGACTAGATTATCGCAGGCATCCTTATCTCTTCTTGTTTACATGAAAATAGTATTACCTGCATCTTTCGATGGGGAGCATGGAGATAATCACCCAAGTATATCAAGCAACCTTTTTAATTCTTTAATTGAAAACTCGAACAGTTATTACAAATATTTTTGTGAGTCACTTTTCGGGGGCGCAACTACTTATATACTAGCAATAGTGGTCGCAATTGGGTTTGTTAGTTCATTAATAATATCGTCCGCTTACTATAAACAAAATGGGTCAAGGGGTTTAATTTGCTCACTGCTTTTAATAATTACTCCTTTTTTAGCCATTCCATTGACAATGGTAAGCTTGCTTGCTCTTGATTCATCAATCTCTCACTTCCCAAGAGTATATATTGGTATTTCAGCTTACATAATGTATATATGTTTTCTTTTTTATAAAGCATGCAGTATTTCTAAGCTAGAAACATTAAAGGCCATGATTCTCATCCCAATTATCTATGGAACTGGATATGGTTATTCATATGTCAATGCATTATCCGATCAAGATAAACTTAACAGGCAAACTATCTACTCGATTAAAGAAAGCACGAAGGATATTGATTACAATACTGTATATCCGATATTTGTTGGTAATGCGCCAGAGTCCCCAGTGCTCAGCAACGCAAAAAGGAACTACCCATTAATTTCCAGTATGGTAGTAAATTACTTCAGCACATGGTATTGGCCGCATCGCTACTGGTCATTTAATGGATATCATCAACTGTATCTTAGAAAGAAAACCGGATTGATTGATTATAATAAAAAAATGATGTGTTCTTTTGAAGTATACAAAAAAACCCAGGATTTCACTATAAGGAAGAACGGCGACATAATTATAATCGACTTTAATAGGTCGAAATGTTAAATAAATAAAGGGCGCTAAACGCGCCCTTCCATTCACACATTTCCTACATTGAACTTCTTGTTTGTTAGTCCTAGAGTGGTGTTATTAGACCCTCCTGAATATTCATTGTAAACCATTGCAATATCGCACGTTATGAATGCATCAAGCGACTCCCACCCTGCAAATGTAATTATAATCCTGCCGTCTGTTTCACACCTAATAGACGGATTTAATGCCGTTCCTGTTGTGTACAAAGTATTTGTATTGCCCGTTAATGTTACATTTCCTGCTGTAGTACCTTGTACCAATTGTCCAACTACACTGCCACCCCATGTACTTGTGCTTCCTGATGAAGGGGATGTCGCTTTAATATTAACAGAAAGGAAACAGATTGTTCTATATACACTCATCGATCCAATCTGGAAGCTTGATGCATCACCTGATGCTTTTCTTATCGTACATGTGGTTTTAAGCGATTGATATGCATTTTTAACAGCATTTTTAGTTGTGAAATCATAAAGATTGCAGTTATTAAACATGACCTTATCGCCATAGTTTTGAGCATACAATGCCATTTCTGGTGCAGAGACATTATCCAAAACTATTTGCCCACTAGAGGTCGCCGCCCCTGCTAATTGGTTAGTGTTTAAATATACACTACCACCATTCAACTTTCTTACTACAAGATCTTTTAGGTAAAACCCATTTACGCTATCACCAGATTTCCAGTTATCTCCACTATTGAAATTATATACCCAAGCGTTATTGCCGGAATCCCCACCTCCTAACTCAATCCTACCTTTTATATATATGTTGGAATAAACATATCCTCTTGCTGTCACATCTCCTATAGTTTCATCAATCATTTTAGTAGTACCTATCACACTCCCCCAATTCCCACCAACAACATCGTAATCTATTGTGATATTTCGCATCACTCCTGAGATAAGTGGCTCTGTTATTGAGCTGTCCCATCCCCAATCCAACCATATTGGTGCTACACGATAAGGAAGTGTGTATCGTCCTGTGCTCCGATATTTATACTTAACATATAAATTACTAACCTGATTGTCCATATTTCCGTTAAAGAAATACATCTTTATGGGGGTACCCTGCTGGGTGTCAACGGCATCAACGGTTATCTGTCCGCCTGCGCATTTATTCTGCAAAAAGAAATCTCGTCTACATCCATTATTAGTTGTATAGATATCAACTGTTCCAATGTCAGTAATTGAGTGTGGATATCTGGTGTCGTTGTTTACGCTTCTTGCATAAAGATTTTTTACCGTATGCGCTTCATATCCTTGGTAACACTTATTAGTCTTACCAATAAATGTGAAGTTATCGCATCCATTCAGGCGCAGTGGGGTCAGTCCGCGCTTATCATCACCCACATACTCAAGGGTGGAAGATGCATCCACTTCAAACACCAGATTGGTGATATTCGTCAGGTCGAACACGCGCGTCAGGTCAAATGCACCGGAGTAAAGCAGGGTGTCCCTGATAACCAGTCCGCGGATTTCAAGCCAGTCCATATTGCTCAGGGTTACGATCGTACCTAAGCCACCGCTACCTGGGCCAAAGTTCACAACCTGGTCAAAAATAATTTCAACGTTTTTTAGGTTATTAGATGTGATGTAAGACTGCAAAGATTGCAGCGTACCGAATCGGGAGAAGTAAAGGACACGTTTATTTACAACCGAATCAAGAGCATCTTTTACTGTAGATGAGCCGTAGCCGACCAGACTTGCCTTTTCACCGCTGGCAAGATCAGTTCTTAGTGATGCATCGCCTACGCTAAGCCATGCACCAGGTCCGATTCCTCCTGATGTTTCCGGCGTAGAGCCAGGTGCTACGCTCTTTGGTAACTCGCCATCCCAACGATAATATTCGCCGGTAGCCTCATAGCGTAGCACCTGATTAGGAAGCGTAAGATTATTCCCATCTTCGAAGCTATCAAGAGTGATATACCCGAGGCTTGAAATAGCCGTTGATGCTGTGTAATTGATGCCAGCTATTGTCCAGTGCTGATTACCAAACCTGTCAGCGTATGTATGAGCAGGCGATGTAACGAATTCGTCAATTTTCCCCGCGTTATACTTCAGGTCGCGATAAGATTCGCTTGGTACTGGCAAATTGGTAGGTTGAGTAGCCATATTGATTCCATAAAAAACCCGGCGCGGTGGCCGGGTTCGGTTGGTCGGGGACGGTTCTTATTGGTAGATGGCGTCGCTGTATTCCGCGACGGTCAGGGAAACCGTGTTATCTGTGTTCGGTTTGATGCTGTTGACCGTCCATAGCTGACTGTCCAGTTCCTCCACTGTCGCAATGAGGTAGCGCGACGGAAGCTGCACAGTGTCACCGTTCCATATGTTGAGCTGAATGTTAGGGATAGCCGCGGTGAATCCGTACTTCGTGTCGCTACGGGCGGTGGCCGGATAACGAAGAGTTGGGTTATGGGCCATGCGGCTCATCTGCTCCCGGTCGTGGTTACGCATCTGCTCTGCAAGAGATTTCATCGAATCACCTCATAGGCCCAGTCAGTGTTGTTGAAGTCCAGATCCGGCTTAGCTGCGCGCTGCTCGCCTCCAGAATTACGCTGCATTGTCAGCTTGTCCCACTGCTTACGCAGGCTTTCCGGGCTCAGGATGTTGGTCTGCCAGAAGTGGTGTTTGCTTGCCCAGTCATACAGCGCGCAGATGTCCTGGTGCGACCGGTTGTCTATCTGGCGCATCAGGCGAACGGTGTTAGACCAGGAGGTCATGTCCGGGGCTTTGCAGGTTGGGTTAATCAGCTTCACCCTGGAGGAAATCCACTTAGCGATCTCGAGGTCTTCAGCCGATCCCCACTTCGCACCGGATGGGGTGTAAACCGCAGCTTCTGGATGAGCTGATAAAAATTTCTTCAGGCGTGCGTCAGAGGATTCGTCAGAATTCTCGGACGAAGATCTTTTAATGTTTTTATTGTTGTTATTACATTGTTGTTCATGATTCTCGGTGAAACGCTCGGGTAAATGCGCTCCGTTATGCGCGGCATAACCTTCCGAAGCCGCGCCATTACTGTATTCGCCATGCTCGGCATTAAGCGCGGAGATATGCGCGGTGATACGCTCGGGTATCAAACACCAAATCGAAGCTGGCGTGGATGTACCTGGCGCGCAAATAAAACTCGGCAAACCTTCACTCATCATCAAGTAGGTGGAGCCATGAAACGCACACCCTTCTACCGCAGGCCCGGGCGAACCGGGCAATTCTCAGGCCTCCGTGAGCGCGTTATCTGGATGATTCAGACGCGCGGCCGCCCGGTCACCGGCAGCGAAATCGCTGAGAAGTTTGGCGTAACGCTCATCGAGTTTAACCGTGTCGCCAACGGCATTACCCGCGGCTCCGGACAGATTGCGCAGATCGTTGAGTCGGAAAAATGGCTCAACGAAGACGGCATCTGTGACCGGACATTTAGCCTCGTGACGAAACCGAAGGTAGTGACACCACAAGGTAAATCGCGGCTGTTCACCCGACGCGCCATAGAGCAATCGCAGCAAGGCAGACGGCAGGAGTGCATAGCGCGCGCCGCCCGCCGTCGCCGCCTGATTGCTCAGGGCCTCTACATCGACGAAATGGAGTCCATTCTATGACTCATGCTCACGACGACATCAGGGTTGGCCCTCTGTGCCTTGCCTTCATTGGTAACGGCTGGCTAATGCCATGGGGTGAAGTGGTCAGCAATCCATTAAAGGCGCAGCGGCTCGCTGAGGAATATCGGGAAAGGCAGGAGGCGGCATGACAGCGAAATACTCACTTCTGTATGTCGATCCCCCTTGGTCTTACGGCAACACCATCAGCAACGGCGCCGCTGCCGATCACTACTCCACCATGAAGCTCATCGACATAAAGCGCCTGCCGGTTTGGGAGCTGGCTGCCGAAAACGCGGTGCTGGCGATGTGGTACACCGGCACGCATAACCAGGAGGCCATCGAACTGGCTGAGGCCTGGGGCTTCACCGTTCGCACGATGAAGGGCTTTACCTGGGTGAAGCTGAATCAGAACGCGGAATTGCGCATTAACAAGGCGCTGGACGAGGGTGAAATCACCGACTTTTACGACTTCCTCGATCTTCTGAACGCCGAGACACGCATGAACGGCGGCAACCACACCCGGGCCAATACCGAAGATCTGCTGATTGCTACCCGCGGCGCCGGGCTGGAAAGAAAGCACGCCGGGATTAAGCAGGTGGTCTACAGCCCGATCGGCGCGCATAGCGAAAAGCCGTGGGAAGTGCGCCACCGGCTTGAGCTGCTTTACGGTGATGTTCCGCGCATTGAGTTGTTTAGCCGCTGCGCGGCGCCGGGCTGGGATCACTGGGGAAATCAGTGCGACACCGCCGCGGTAGAACTGCTGCCCGGCTGCGCCATTGATGTTGTGAAAACGGAGGCCGCATGACGCCAGAAACAGACAACGCCATCCGCGCCGCCTGCCGCCGCTGCACCGAGGAAATTCAGCAGGCCATGCGCAAGAAGCCAAAGCCTAACTGGAACGAAACGGTGCCTCCCATCATCAACAAGCATCACAAGAAAATTGAAGCTCTGGGAGTTAGCCTCCTTGAGTTCGTCGTCAAAACTGGCCGCCTTAACGGGCGGTTTGGAGCCGAACAATGAGTAAATACAGAAAAGGCGCGTTTTATTTCCGCAAAATGAAAGCTGGCGATAAATCGAATGACTTTCGCACTTATATGCGCATGGCGATGTTCAGTGACAAAAAGGCGTGGAAACACCCCGAGAAGATTAAGCCTGTCGTGCTCATTCAGTATGGGATGAAGAATATCGTAAGTGTCTTCATGAATATGGATGACGCTACCGGCTGCCTGTTCAGTGGGTCGATTGAAAAGCGTGCGCGTAACTCCCGACACAATCCGCGCCGCGGCACGCGTTACACAAAAGGCGATCTGAAGAAAGCTTTCCGAAAGTGGGCATTCAAACACAACGCGGAGCGCGCCATATGAATGCACTAATCACCCAGGAGCTTAAGGCTCCTTTTTTATTGCTGGCGTTCACCTTCAACCGAATTAACCGACAGTTTCAGGAGTAGTGATTATGAAAGATTTTAAGGGCACTCCGGGAAAGTGGAGCTTTTCTCACAATTGCGTAAGTGACGACAACGTGGCTTGCATAGAAATTAATTCATCAGAATCGCTGCACGAAATTGCTTATCTCCAAAGTACACCACCAAACATCGGAGGAGACGGGCAGACATCTTTCGATAAAACAATTGCGAATGCGCATCTGATAGCAGCCGCGCCTGATTTGCTGGACGCGCTGCAATCCCTGTTCGAAAACTATAAGCAGCTCGCTGATTCAGGCGATGCCGGTAACTGGCGGCTAGAAGATGAACCCGCCGGAAAGAAGGCTCTGCACGCCATCAACAAAGCCCTCGGTAAGGAGTGACCATGGCCGATATCATCGACACAGCAGCAGAGATTGAAGAGCTTCAGCGTAACGCTGCCCTTTCCGCTCACCGGATCGACCGCAACGCCGTATCAGCTGAACGTTGTGAAGAATGCGGCGAACCAATTCCCGAGCCGCGGCGCGCTGCCGTTCCCGGCTGCCAGACGTGCGCGGAGTGCCTGGGTGTTATCGAACTAAGGAATAAGCAGAGGGGGTTCTAACTCATCCTTGCTACCTTACTTAACAGCGGCATTTACGTCCTTCACGGTGTCAGCCTAATATTTGTTAGTCTGTATTCAGGAGATCATAAGATGAAAGATATTATGCTTTTTGGTGCTGGACATGAAGGCACAAAGAAACAGGTTGAACCCGGGAAAGAATCCTACTACTTCAACAGCATGCCAGTACCATCGCCTACAGGCGCAAATATTGTTAGTCATCGTTCAGAGCAGGTTTCATTCCGGGTTAGCACTGTTTATCCAGAAAAAGGTGGTTTTTTGATTGGAGTAAATGGTGAAGAGCCTTCAGATAAAACAATATTAGAAGCCATATTTAAGTACAACCCTACCCCGCTAAACTGAAAACAGTGTACTGAAACGTACCTCGCCCTGGCGGGGTTTTTTATTGGATAAAACTCGCTGCGCCCAGCGCGCGGCATGAGGAGAAATTATGGGAAAGATGACGTTCGTATTTGAGTATGAGGACGGTAAAGAGCCGCCGGTTAGCGCTGGCATGTCGTTTATGGGTGGGAAGATTGTCGCCGCGTCTTTCCGTGACGTGCTAGAGGACAATGAGCCAATTGATAACGAAATGGCAAGCGAAGGGCTGACCGTCGATATCATCGTTTCAGACCTGAAAAACGGCGGCCCAATCAGCAGCGCGCTGACCGGAAACTTCGCGGTGAAGCGGAATAACCGATCGCAAATCTAACTCACGCAACTGATAGCCAGTTATGAGCCGGCTATTGGGTGCGAAAACGCCACCTCTTGATCCCTTTTGCCCGGCCCCGCGCCGGGTTCTTTTTTGCCTGGAGGAAATGCATGGTTGAGGCAAAAACACTGACAGCCAGACAGGCGGCCGATCTACTAATCACCTCACCGAGAACTGTCTACCGTCTTATCGACTCGGGGCAACTGGCCGGGAAGAAGATCGGGAACAAATACCGCACAACCGACGTTGCCTGTATTGCGTATTTACATGACCCGCGCGATCCTGTTTCCGCGAGCGCGGGTGAACATAAAGGAGAAATTTCATGTCAATCACCCTCAGAGGCGGCGTCTGGCACTGTCATTTCGTTACGCCGTCAGGGAAAAGAATTAGACGATCTCTTGGTACGGGGGACAAGAAACAAGCGCAGGAGCTGCACGACAAGCTGAAGGCTGAAGCGTGGCGGGTTGATAAAATTGGGGAACTACCGACGAGGACGTTTGAGGAATGTTGCATCAGGTGGATCCGCGAGAAGGAGCATAAGCGGTCACTCGATGACGATAAGACCAAAATCGAATATTTCCTGCGGCATTTCTCCGGCCGGGATATTTCAACCATCACAGCTGATCAGGTTCATGAGGCTGTTTCGAAGATGGTCAATCGTAAGCATATTCAGGTCTGGGAGTCGCGCAGGGACGCGGCTATACGCCGGGGGAAGGAACCGCCTCCGTATGTTGAGAAACCGGTAAGCCAGGCCACAAAGAGCCAGCACCTTTCGTTCATGCGATCTCTGTTCAAGGCTGCGGCTAATGACTGGGGCTGGATTAAAACGGCCCCGGTTATAAAAACCAAAAAGCCGATCAGCAAACGCATCCGATGGCTGACCAGGGAAGAGGCAGAACGGTTAATTGCCTGCATGCCGGAGTCGATAAAGCCGGTGGTGATATTTGCACTGGCAACCGGCCTGCGCCGCTCCAACATCATTGATCTGGAGTGGCAGCAGGTCGATATGCAGAGAAAGGTTGCATGGGTAAATCCGGAGAACGCGAAGGCGGGCAAGGCTATCGGCGTGGCTCTGAATGATACCGCATGCAGGGTGTTAAGGGATCAGATCGGGAAAAGTTCCAGGTGGGTATTCGTTCACACGAAGCCATCAACGCGCCCGGATAAAACCGTCACTCCGGCTGTCCGAAAAATGCGAGTGGATGACAATGTCGCCTGGCGCATTGGACTGGAAAGAGCGGGTATAGAGGACTTCCGTTTTCACGACCTCCGGCATACCTGGGCGAGCTGGTTAATTCAGTCCGGCGTGCCGTTGTCCGTTCTGCAAGAAATGGGCGGCTGGGAGTCCATCGAAATGGTCCGTCGATACGCTCACCTGGCACCGAACCACTTAAGCGAACACGCACGGAAAATTGATGCCATTTTTGGCAACCATGACACAAATACGACACAAGGAGAAAATCAGGCTGGCTTGAAACTGGCGTAAGCGCCTGTTTTTAAATGGCACGCCCTGTAGGATTCGAACCTACGACCTACGGCTTAGAAGGCCGTTGCTCTATCCAACTGAGCTAAGGGCGCACGGAGAAGAGTGTACTTCGCGGTGGTGAAACGCCTGGAATTATACGGTCAATGCGTAGTGAGTCAATGCCTTTTCCGCCTTCTCTGGCGATAATGACTAGCTGATTGTAAATACGGCTGTTTTTTCAACATTTATCCCTCTTTTACGGGCTGCGAAAAGGCTTAGCCGCTTTTAAGTAACGCCTGCTGTTTTCCTGTTTACTTCACCTTCACACTGTCCTGCGGTATCCCGGCCGCCTGGAGGCTGGAAGTGAACAGGACGACGGAGTGACAGCGCCAGAGCAGACAGGTTTTCCCGCGTGCGTGCAGCACATCTCACACGACATTACAGGCATTAAGCTTGAACCTATTGTCGCCCTCTCCTCTTCACGCGCGGTGGGGGCCGAAGTGCTCAGCGTGCTGTCGCCGCATCAGCAAAGCGAAAGCTTTTTCCAGGACTGGTCAGCCACCCGGGCGCTTATGTTGCTGGAAGCACAGATCGCCGCGTTAAAAAACCCCTTCCCCTGTGACAACCTTTTCATAAATTTGCCGATAACCGTTCTGACCATACCGGAAATGTTCCAGCGTTTACTGCAACTTAACAGCCCACCGCTGAACATTGAACTCGTGGAACCTGCCTCGTTCTTTTCACTCTCAGACCCGGTACGTCAGAGGGTGAGTTGTGCGCTTCAGCAGTTGACCGCGCGGGGACACCGGATCTGGCTGGACGATATTGATGAAGCGTCAGGGCAAGCATTTTTATCCTGTCGCCTGCCGTTATGCGGAATAAAAATCGATAAGATCGCTTTCTGGCGTTTACGTGAAACGCCGGCGCTGACACAGCTGGTCACCCTTTGTTCAAAAATTGCTGCGAATGTGCTTATTGAAGGCATTGAAACAGAACGGGACCGTACATGCGCGCTTCATGCTGGCGCGCGCTTCGGTCAGGGATATTATTGGCCATCCTGGAGATGGCAGGAGGACTGAACGGTCATCGCCAAGAGGGAAGCTATGCGAATGACAGTACGCCGTTACCGGCGTCGTCGGACAGGAAGTGATTCACTGGGTTCTACGCACTCGCCTTTTGCTCTCCCATTTTTTGATCGTCTCGAATATTTGAGCCAGTCAATCAACCAGACCCGCAAAACCGATGCTCCCTTTATCATTCTGGTCACACAGGATAATTATTTCCGTTCCGGTTTTCTGAGCGGGCAGTCGCCCCTGAGCAATTGCTGCGACTATTCCACGCTTGATGCCGCTCTCAGTGATTTAAATCACTGGCCTTCATCGCGTCTGGTAGTTGACATTGAAAGCCGCGCCTCGCCGCTCATTGACCTGCTGGACCGATTACGCCGCCACAGCCTGTTCGCCCCCTACCTGACACCCTACCTGCTCGTCCGCGCCGATGATTATGATGCTCGCCTGTTTTGTAAAGCGGCTGGCCCTTTTCATGTGCTTGAACGCCAGCTTACGGCGTTGGCTATGCAACAAACCTTGCTGGAAGCACCGGCACCCGCCGGCAACCGCAAAGAGTGGTTTTCACGGGATGAATGGCCGATCTTACAGGCGCTGTCACAGGGTAGCTCCTTGCGTCAGATCGCGCAGTTACAGAACCGCCCATATAGCCGCATTATTTACCGTCTCAGCTGCATCCTGGCGAAACTTGGACTGAATCATCGTCATGAGTTGCTACATCTTCTCAACAACCTCTCAGATTTCACGTATTAACGTATTCAGTAACTTCTTAATTCCTAAAGACCTTTAGGAAATTACTTAGGATGCATGTTAAATTTTTGTGTTTTTTAACAAAACTTTCGATTTTATAACTATTCCTAATTCTTGACCTTAAACCATGCGAAATGCTGCTGGTACGCTCAACGAGAGTGATTTTATCCATGCGTTAAGGTTCTGGCGCTTCCGTTAACAGGATGATAATGGTGTAAAAACAAGCGATTTACCTGTAAAAGAATGCGATGAGAGGTGAAGAAAACAGCAGATAGTGCTGTTCTGTTGTTGGGAACGGCAATTTGCCAGGAGACGTTTGAAACGGAGAGATGACGCACGAAATGGCGGATTTCAGGGATGGCGGGCAGGCGGGATGCTGGTTGTCACAGCCCGCTTACTGTTAACATTCATTTAACATACAGTAAAATCGTTTATTTTTTGTTATTACATAAAGATGAAAGTGTGTGGTAAATGCAATATCAGGACATTTTTGCTAATTTTAAAAAGTTAGTGATTCAGATCCAGAACATAATAATCAGCAATATATGGATATTAATTTACAGGCTTTTCGGACAATACTTAAACGGTATAATAAGACGTGTTTGACACGCGAATAAGAAAAATCATTTTGCCATAACCAGCCTTATGAGATAACTGCGCTGAGGCATTGATATCACCACTACGTAAACAAGGATGCTTTCGCTCTTCCCAGGGACATTTACCGTACAAGGATCTGCGCAATTATCCTTCCGGCTTTTCGAGAGTTTTAACAAAACTCAGCATAACGCTTTTAACAATCTGAGGCATAAAAAATGAAACCGGCATCCGTTATCATTATGGACGAACACCCTATCGTCAGAATGTCGATAGAAGTCCTGCTACAGAAAAATAAAAACATCCAGGTCAAACTGAAGTCAGGCGACAGCCACGAAGTGCTTGACTGTATACGCAACCACCCCATTGACCTGGTCATTCTCGATATTGAAATGACGGGCACGGATGGGTTCGTATTACTGAAAAGAATCAGGAACTTAAATAAAGACATTAAGGTTCTTTTCCTCTCTTCAAAATCTGAAGCCTTCTACGCAGGACGCGCCATCCGCGCCGGGGCAAATGGTTTTGTCAGTAAGCGAAAAGATCTGGGGGAAATTTATAACGCGGTGGAAATGATACTGACGGGCTATTCTTTCTTCCCTTCAGAAACATTAAGTTTTATAAACCATCTGGGCTCGCGGACGGGCGCCGCTGTGGATATGCCATTATCGAATCGTGAAGTGACGGTTCTGCGATATCTGGCGAACGGATTATCTAATAAGGAGATTGCGGATCAATTATTACTTAGCAACAAAACAATTAGTGCCCATAAGTCTAATATCTTTTCCAAGCTGGGCGTGCAAAGTATCGTTGAATTAATTGATTACGCGAAAGCGCACGAATTACTGTAATCCCTCTCTCTCCCTGCAACATATAATCGTCACAGGGAGAGTGGATACGATTAATTATAATTGATCATGAACGTTGCATCGGCGTCAGCCCGGCCCGGCTGCGGATTATCCGCCGTGGCGATATAATTGGCATAAAACGACAGTTCTGCATTTCCCTGCGCATCCACCGCCACCGTCTGGCTGGCCTGCTGCAACGCGAGGCGCGTTTTATCCCGGTCAAGGATCTCCACGGCCACGTTGCTGGCCGCGCTGGCATCATTCAGCGCCAGCAGGCTGTTATCATGCCCGTCCATCTTCCCCGTAAATGTGACCGAAGCTGCCCCCGGCGGGCATCCGGTCAGCTTCAGGGTGAACGGCACAGGCTGCGTCCGGCTCCCCGTTGTGCGGAGCTGTTTCGTGGGCCAGGTGCCGAGCGTGACGGTTTTATTGCTGTCGTCCCCCTCCGCCACGCAGGTAAAATCCACGATATTGCCGTAGAGCTGAATGTTAATTTCCCCAAGCGCCGTCTCTGCGTGTGCAGGGGAGCAAAGCGCAAAGAGCGCGACGGCTAAATACCGTATTCCGTTTCGCATATCTGCTCCTTAGTCGTAGTCGACGCGTAAATAGCCGCGAGAGGTAAAACGCCCCTCGGCAGGTTTTTTACCGGTCACGCTGACGGGCCACGCGCGGATCCCCACCTGTGCCTGAGCGCTGTCGTCCAGACGGAACGGGATTTTGCTGGTCAGGTTGTTGGGCGTCAGCGGCACGCCATTACTGTTGGCAATCACAAAACCCACATCCGCGTTATCGGAAACCAGCGTACTGCCTGAAACCTTCTCCGCTTCAACACGCATCGTGAGCATGGCGTTCGCCTCGACGTTGGTGCATTTTATGCCGATGGTTTTGCTTTGCGCTGAGATCCCCTCCGGCTTATTCCCAATGCCCGCTTTACTGAACAGGGAGGCGCCGATGTCTCCGAAATCGAACTCCACCACATTCCCGGCATTAATTTCACAGCTCTGAGGCACCTGAATGGTCCCGCTGTAGCTGATGGTATAAACCGGCGTGGTGAGCGGATCCGAGGAGGTCGTGGTGACGTAAACCCGGAACATGGTCGCCCGGGGGATCACTACCATATTGATAAAGCGTCGGGTCACCTTAAGCCGGAAGACGAGGCTGGAATCCTGTACACCAAACGGTTTGTTTTTAGACACGTTCGGATGGCTCCCCATCTGAATGTACTTTCTGGGTGGATAGAAGGTGCCAGCGTAGCTGTCGGTGATTTTCATCGCTCCGTCCAGATAGTCGTTAAGCTTCAGATACTGGTAGCCATCGCTGGTGCCCGTGACCGGGTAATCGGTAACATAGCTGCGCTTGGTGGTGTTCCCGGACGTTCCCTTAGGACAGACGGCGTTAACACCCACCCACTGAGACTTCTCGCTGAGTGTGACAATCTGCCCCACCTGGTTATTGGAGCTGTTGAATTTATCCGTCAGGTCGTAATACACCTCCGTCGGCACGCCATTTTCATTGACGCAGACGGTGGCGAACGCCTGAGATAGCGGCAAAAATGCCAGCAGGGATAGCCCCAGATAATGGATTTTATTCACAGCGGATCCCCTTAAGTGTGATCGCCTGTTGCAGGCTCTGTTCTGGCAGGCTGTAGGGCGCACGACACTGGGACTGCTTCCCGTCTCCCCACTGAATCAGCAGCTCCCCGCTCAGTGGCAGCCCGCTCAGGTAAATCTGACCGTCATCTCCCACCATGCTGGTTACGCCGCTCTGCGTCTCACGCACCACCGCCCCAAACGGCACAGGCTGGTTATCACGCTTAACGGTGAGCAACGCGCGCACGCCGATGCGGGTGTCAAAACTGGCGCGCACCAGCGCACCGTTCGTCGGCACGACGCTGGAAACGTTATTTTCAATGTCGGTGTTGTTGCTCATGGTGTTAGTGTCGAGCGCCACGCGGTTGTAACGGTACACCGTGGCGTACGGCATCACCGCATAGCCACGCCAGTCGGTTTTGACACCGGTCTGGTTTTCGACGCTCACGCCTGACGCGCCCGGCGCTTTGATCAAGACGTTGGTATCGCCCAGCGGCTGACTGAATGTGATGCCGTCTGAATGCCCTACCACACCGCCGGAAAGCTGCCAGTTGAGGTCGTGCTGATCCCGCGTGTAGTTGTAGCCCACGCCCAGCGTACCGTACGTTGCCTGCCAGTTAGCGCTGGCGCTGCCGCTGGCACCGTTATTGCTGGTGTGGCCCTGCGTAACGCTGTAGTTCAGGTTACGATCTTTTAGCAGCGTTCCGCTGATCCCGGTCTGCCAGCTGGTATCACCGTCGCTGTTACGGCTGGCAGAGGCCGTGGCATAGGCCCGATCGATCGCGTTATCGCGACGGTAGCCGTGACGGGTGAACAGGCTGAACGGGACGGAGACGTTGAACGAGGCGATCCGGTCGGTTCCATCAATGCCGACGGCCTTGTTCCACGACCAGGATAAGGCGTAGCTGACCCCTTTCACCCCGCCCGCGTAGCCGAGCTGATACCAGACGTTGGATTCGCTGGTGCCCCAGTAATTTTGCTGGCTGCCCGACACGTACACCGAGCCGTAATCGCCAAGAGACTGGGAGATATTGAGCTGGAAACGCCCTTTTTTATTCAGCGTCAGGTTGTGATAGCTCTGCACGTCCGGCACGCCGTCATCGTCCTGATCGTCGCCATACTGGTAGCCTTCCATTGTGCGCCAGGCCACATCGTCGAGGGTGTAGAAGCCTTTGGTCGAGTAGCGATAGCCCAGCAGCTGGAAGTTGGTGCCGAATCCGTTAAGGGATTTTGCGTACAGGAACCGCAGGGACTGCCCTTCATGGCGGCTATCATCGGCAAGCTGGCTGCGGGCATGGGTGAGATCAAGTGAAACCGCCCCCCAGTCACCGAGGTTTTTACCCGCGCCAATGGCGATGGCGGTATAGCGCGAGGCCAGCTGCGTTCCGCCGTACAGCGTGTAGCCGTCGGCAAGACCCGCAATCATCGTACCCTGAGTAAAGAACGGCGTGTCCTGCTCGCTGTTGCCGCTGCGATAGTCCCCTGCCACCAGATCGTATTTCCAGCGTCCTTCACGCTGGAGCAGAGGAACGGTGGAATACGGGACGGTGTAGCGCTGCTGGCTGCCGTCCTTCTCTTCCACCGTCACCTCCAGGTCACCGCTTGAGGAGGTCGGGTTAAGATCAGTTATCGCAAAAGCCCCCGGCTGCACATAGCTCTGGTAAATCACGTATCCGTTCTGGCGGATCACCACTTTGGCAGGGGTGCGGGCGATTCCGCGCACGGTAGGCGCGTAGCCTTGCAGGCTGTCCGGGTACATACTGTCGGACGAATAGAGGCGACCACCGCGAAAACCGACGCTGTCGAAGACATCGTTACCGGTGTTGCTGTCACCCAGCACCAGCTCGCTTTTCAGCGGGATGATCGTACGCTGCGCCCAGGTACCAATATTTTGCCAGCTGCTGTGCCGCTGGCCGTTGCTTTCGGTATAACGCCACGCGCCGTTATTGCGTAATCGCCAGGCGCCATAGTTCAACCCGCTTTGCAGGTTCAGATAGTAGCTGTCGTCGTCGCTGCCCCGGTTGCCGGTAAAGCTGTAGTTCAGCAGCGCGGCGGGGATGCCTTCATCCCACTGTTCAGGCGGAATATACCCGCGGGCGCTGTTTTGCATCGCCACCTGAGGCAGGCTGACGTTCAGGCGCAACGAGGCGAAGTTGAACGCTGTTTCGCTGCCCGGAATCGCCGTGGTGAGCGGAACGCAGGTATCACCCTGCACGTTGCTCAGTTCCGGGAAGGCGGCGATATTGACGCCAAAGCGATCGAGCATCGCGCGCGTTATACACGGCGACAAACCGCCCGCGACCGGCGGCGTGTTGTCGGCTTGCTCAAACCGCACGTCCTGCGTGCCAATAAACTCATCGTTACGCCAGATATCGACGCGATAGACGCCCGGTGCCTGCTGGTGGCCTTTTTCAAAACGCGACAAATCCGCGACGTTCGCCGTGTCATCGGAGAGAAACGCCGGGTTAAAGTAGCTTTCGCCCCAGCCAGCGAGTGGCCAGAGCGTTGCCATCAGTGCCAGCGCAACCGGGCAGTAACGCCATTGAGTGTTCATCGCCCTGTCTCTGCTCACAGGCTGACGCTACGCGCCGGCGTAATGGCGCCATAGTCATTCACACTCTGCCAGGAGAGCGTGCCGCTCGTAGCGGCAGGCAGCACCTGCTGCGCCGAGCTTTTAGGAGCAACCATCAGGTTATCCAGCGTCTGTCCGCCGAGCTTCAGATTGACCAGCGTGACGTAATACGGTGAGGCATTGCTCACCTTAAGATGGTTGCCGACGCGCTCAAAGCGCAGCTGTGAGAGCGCCTCTTCCGGCGGCATCGCCAGGTTAGACGGGCGAACAAACAGCTTGATACGTGACAGAATAGCCAGTTGCAGGACGTTGTTGCCGTCCTGATGTTTTTTGCTGACGGAGGGAATCGCTTTGACGTTCATGTAAAAGAGCGATTCGCGATCGGCAGGCAGCGCCGGGCCTGCGTAGATAATGCGCAGGGTGTTTTCGCTGGCCGGCTCGCTGACAAACAGCGGCGGCGTGACGGCAAAGGTTTTTTCCTTTTGCCCGTTGGCATTTTCTATCCACGCGTTAATTAAATAGCGCTCTTGTTTATTGCTGTTGGTGATCGCCAGCGACGTTTGTTTGGCATCGGCCGGATAAATAACGCGCGTCGCGCCCAGCGCAATTCCGCCGGACGCATTCGCGCTGGCAGAAACCATCATCAAAATAAAAGATAAAAACAGTCCAGGTTTAATCAGGGTGTTCATCACAACCGTACCTTTAATAATTAGTTCGCAGGCGTCAGGGATAAATCAACGTAAACCAGACATTCGACTGAATAGTGCCTGGGACAAGGTGTTCGGAAATTGCCCGGTAGCGGGCGCTGAAATGAAATACCAGCTCGCGGGTGTTAATGGGTAACCAGCTCACCGCCGTCGCGTTCGGGATGATCTGACGTTGCTGTTCGTCAAAAAGCGCCAGCCCGACACCACTGCTGACCGCATTTTCCCCCGGCCGCGATGTCGCCAGGAAAACCTGCGGGTCTTCTGCCGGTGTCACTCCCTGGAACTGGATCCCCACGGTGCGGGAGACGTCCACGCTGCAATCCAGCAGACGTACGGTGAAAGGCACATTAACCGTGGAAAAGCTGCCGACGCCGGAAAAGGCGTTTGTGCGGTATTGCCCCATATCCACGCGCATATTCTGGCTGTCCGGAGCCACGGCGCAACCGCCGTTAACCAGCTCTCCCCTGAGGTGTACTTTGCCGCCGTCAATAACCACGGTATGTGCGTTTACCGCTGGGGCAATCGCAAGGGCGCACAGCAGTATCCCAGTCCTTGTCATCCTTCGCTCCCGGTATAGGCGATCAAAAGACCTCTTCCCTGAGGCCAGCCACATCCCTGTACTCAGGCATTACTCGTATTTCATTACGAATGTTGCGTCCGCGTTTGCCTGGCCTGGCTCGGTGGTCGCCGCCGTGGCTTTGTAGCGCGCGGTGAAGTTCAGGGTGTTAGTCCCTTCAATCAGGTTCTGCGCCGCAGAGAAGGTTGCGCCGTCCGGGGTCAGCGTGGAGGATTTGCTGTCGAGGATCTCAATACCTACGCCCTTCGCGGAGTTGTCGTTGTTACCGGAGCTTACCGCCAGCAGCGTTTTGTCGGTGGCGTCGATCTGGCCGGTAAACGCGACAGCAGCGGTTTTCGCTACCGCAGGATCGCAGTCGTTCAGTTCGATGGTGAACGGAATATTGGAGGTGGTGTCACCCACTTTAGTGAATTTCGCGGTACGGTACTGGCCAAGATTAACCGTCTGCTCTGAAGAGTCAGTATTCACTGAACACGCGGCATTCACTAACTCACCTTTAAAATGCACCGTACCACCGTTTACAGATACAGGCGCTACCGGATCTTCTGCGTGAGCGGCACCCGCGACCAGGGCCAGAGTTGCAATAACAGTAGAAGCAATGTTGCTGAGTTTCATGTCTATTCCTTTAAAATGTAAATAACCCTTCCCGCGCATATTCGGGAATAAGAAATACGTTCAATTAAAAAATTGAAGGCTTATTTCGGAGAGGACAAAGTAGCTCAGGAATCTATTTTGTAATATGTCAAAACGCTGCCATTTAGCCAGGTCACATCCTAATCACCTCTAAGAAATTGACCATGCCCTGAGAAGGGATTTTGCGGGACATCGATGAAATCTCGTAAAGGGTGACTGACAGCGGCGCTCGCTTCTGACAAAATACAGGCAATTCCCCCTTTCTAACGTTACAGACGGAATCTTCTCTCTGATGGCAGCAAAGATTATTGACGGTAAAACGATTGCGCAGCAGGTGCGCTCTGAGGTTGCGGAAAAAGTGAAGGCGCGTAAAGCCGCCGGATTTCGCGCCCCCGGGCTGGCCGTTGTGCTGGTTGGCAGCAACCCGGCTTCGCAAATTTATGTCGGCAGCAAACGCAAAGCGTGTGAAGAGGTGGGGTTCGTCTCCCGCTCTTACGATCTGCCGGAAACCACCAGCGAAGCGGAACTGCTGGAATTGATCGACACCCTGAATGCCGATAAAGAGATCGACGGTATCCTGGTTCAGCTGCCGCTGCCTGCGGGCATCGACAACGTGAAGGTGCTGGAGCGTATCGCGCCGGACAAAGACGTTGACGGTTTCCATCCGTATAACGTAGGCCGCCTGTGCCAGCGCGCGCCGCGCCTGCGTCCATGCACCCCGCGCGGCATCGTGACGCTGCTGGAGCGTTATAACATCGATACCTATGGCCTGAACGCCGTGGTGATTGGCGCCTCCAACATCGTGGGCCGTCCGATGAGCATGGAGCTGCTGCTGGCGGGCTGCACCACCACCGTCACCCACCGCTTCACCAAAAACCTGCGTCATCACGTCGAAAACGCCGATCTGCTGATCGTTGCGGTCGGCAAGCCGGGCTTTATTCCGGGCGAGTGGATCAAAGATGGCGCAATCGTCGTGGACGTGGGTATTAACCGCCTGGAAAACGGCAAAGTGGTTGGCGACGTGGTGTATGAAGATGCCGCAGCGCGCGCATCCTATATTACTCCGGTCCCGGGCGGCGTTGGCCCGATGACGGTAGCAACACTGATTCAGAATACCTTGCAGGCGTGCGAGGAGTATCACGACGTAGAGGACGCGTAATCATGGCAACTTTTTCTTTAGGTAAACACCCGCACGTTGAGCTGTGCGATCTGCTGAAGCTGGAAGGCTGGAGCGAAAGCGGCGCGCAGGCGAAAATCGTCATCGCCGACGGGCAGGTAACAGTAGACGGCGCGGTGGAAACCCGCAAGCGCTGCAAAATTGTCGCGGGTCAGACCGTGAGCTTCGCAGGTCAGAGCGTGACCGTGACGGCCTGAGCTGTCTGATGCCCTCACCCTAACCCTCTCCCACAGGGAGAGGGGATAAATATCCCCTCACACCCATCACGGTTAATTATCGATCAACTTCAAATAATCACTATTCCCTCTGGCGAAATGTGAAATTTAAGTTGCGCGATTTTCAGACTTTCCCCACGATAAGTAGAACGTTCTACTAAAACGTTCTACTTACAATAACAGCGCAAAAAAAGCGCTACTCGGGGGAAATCAGCATGAGCCTGATATCAGGGTTTGTTAAATCGCTGTCTAAGTTATCGATGATTGGTCGCGCCTTAATGCTGCCAATTTCACTGCTTCCCGCTGCGGGCCTGTTGCTGGCCTTCGGCGATAAGTTCCACTTGCCGCTGATGATGAACGCAGGCGGGGTTATCTTTGATAACCTGCCAATGCTCTTCGCCATCGGCTCTGCCGTCGGACTGGCTTCGGAATCCGGCATTGCCGCTCTCTCTGCGGCGGTCTCCGTGTTTGTCACTAACATCACCATCAGCACCGTGCTGAGCATTACGCCGGAAATGGCCTCCCAGGGCGGGAAATACGCCATGGTCGTCGGCATTCCGACGTTACAGATGGGCGTCTTTGGCGGCCTGATCTGCGGTATTCTTGCGGCCTGGTGTTACAACCGCTTCCACACCATGCAGCTGCCGGAATTCCTCGGCTTCTTCTCCGGCAAGCGCTTTGTGGCGATTGCGACGGCGTTTCTGTCGTTCCTGCTCGGCCTGCTGCTGCCGTACGTCTGGCAGCATATTCAGTCCGGCATCGACGCCCTGTCCGTGGTGGTGAACGGCGATAACCAGGCGGCCTCGACCTTTATCTTCGGGCTGGTGGAGCGCGCGCTGATCCCGCTCGGCCTGCATCACATCTGGTATCCCTCCTTCTGGTATTCGTTCGGGGATTACACTACCCAGGCGGGCCAGGTGATCCACGGCGACCAGACCATCTGGTTCAAGATGCTGGAAGAAGGGGTGAAATCCTTCAGCAGCGACACCTACCAGAACGCCGGGAAATTCATGCAGGGCGAGTTCCCGCTGATGCTGTTCGCGCTGCCCGCGGCGTGCCTGGCGATGTACCACGAAGCGCACACGAAGAATAAGAAAATCGCGGCCGGTATTCTCTTCTCCGCCGCCCTCACCTGCTTCCTGACGGGCATCACCGAGCCGGTAGAGTTCACCTTTATCTTCGTGGCGCCGATCCTTTACGTCTTCAACGCCATCATGGCAGGCCTGGCGTACATGACCATGTACCTGCTGCATGCGCATATCGCCAAGTCGTTCTCGGCGGGCTTTATCGACTACCTGTCGTTCGGGATCCTGCCGTCGTTTAACGGCTATCAGACCAACTTCCTGAGCGCCATTATCATCGGCATTCCGATGGCATTAATCTACTACTTCACCTTCCGCTTCGTGATCCGCCGTTTCGACGTGAAAACGCCGGGCCGCACCGAAGTGACCGCCAGCGCGAATGACAAGTCCGATTCCGAACTTGCCACCGAAATCATCGGCCTGCTGGGCGGTGCGCAGAACATTGATTCCGTCGGCTCCTGCATCACGCGTCTGCGTCTGGAAGTGGCGAAGAGCGAAGCGGTGGACCGGGACGGGCTGAACGGGCTTGGCGCGCGCGGCGTGGTGTTCGTGGGCGATAACGGGATACAGGTGATTTTCGGGGCCAGAGCACAGTTTATCGCCCAGACGATGTCTACGATGATTGGCAAATAATAAGATGCCTGAAGGAGGCGTCTCCTGTACGCTGGGGGTCGCCTCTTATCTGGCTGATAATCGGTAAATTTCAGGGAGCGGTTTTGAAGAAAGTCAGCATTATTGATGTCGCAAAGCATGCGGGCGTGTCGGTTTCTACCGTTTCGCTGGTGCTGCGCCAGAAAGGGAAGATCTCAGAAGCGACGATCGGGAAGGTCAATGCCGCCATCACAACGCTGGGCTATGTTCATAACGTCGCCGCTGCCAATCTTCGCGCCAACACCTCCAACTTAATCGGCCTGATCCTGCGCGACTTCAGCGACAGCTTTTCCATCAAGGTGATGGCGAGCATCGTTCAGGAGCTGGAGAAGCAGGGTTATATGGTTTTTCTCGGTCAGCCGCTGAATGACGGCGAACATCTTGAGCGTACCCTGCTCTCGTTTAAGCAGCAGGGCGTGGCGGGCGTCATCTACCTGGCGTCGGACACCCGCACCGCCTCTCTCCCGGAACACATTCGCCACTGCCCGCTGCCGCTTGTGGCGGTTTCGCAGTCGTTGCTGGAAGAGAAATGCAATCTGGTGATGCGCGATAACCGCCAGGCGGCGAACCTGGCCGCGCGTTATCTTATCGAACGCGGGCACCGCACCATCGCCTATATTGGCGGGCGCGACGGGTGCCGTATCCGCGAGCAGCGCCTGCTCGGTTTTCGCAGCGCGATGACGCAGAACGGCCTGGTCTGGCGTGAGGAATATTCTCCAGCCTGCACCGATGACACGCAGGCGGCGGCCATGGCGACTCGCCAGCTGCTGGAGAAGAACAACACGATTACCGCCCTGCTCTGCCATTCACCGGACGCGATGATCGGTTCGATCTCAGGTATTCACCAGGTGGGGCGCACGGTGGGTAAAGACGTGTTTTTAACCCAGCAGGTGGCGCTGATTGGTTTTGAAGATATGCTCCACGTTAATCTCACGTCGCCGTCACTGACTTACGTTTCGTCTGCCAGCGAAGAGACCGGCCGCCAGGCGGCAGGGCTGATGATCCGCAGGCTGAAAGAGCCGGACCTGCAAACGCAGCGCATAACCCTCTCCGGGCAGCTTATCGCGCGGGAATCGGCGTAAAATCAGAATTTAGCATGGGTCTTTTAGCGCGAGATGACTGCTATATTTCCATGATTTGCAATGGATAAATGCAATGCCTACCGTTATCACCCACGCTGCCGTACCTCTGTGTCTGGGCTTAGGGCTCGGAACCAACGTCATCCCACCCCGCCTGCTGTTTGCCGGGATCGTCCTCGCCATGCTGCCCGATGCCGATGTACTGGCGTTTAAATTCGGTGTTGCCTACGGGAATATTTTCGGCCATCGCGGTTTCACTCATTCGCTACTGTTTGCCCTGGTGGTGCCGATACTCTGCGTGCTGGCAGGCCGACGATGGTTCAGGGCCAGCCTGACGCGCTGCTGGCTGTTTTTAACCGTGTCGCTGCTGTCGCACAGCCTGCTGGATTCGATCACCACCGGCGGGAAAGGCGTCGGCTGGCTGTGGCCCTGGTCAGATGAGCGCTTCTTTGCGCCGTGGCAGGTGATCAAAGTCGCGCCGTTTGCGCTGTCGCGCTATACCACGCCATACGGGCATGAGGTCATTATCTCAGAACTGCTGTGGGTGTGGCTGCCGGGGATGGTGCTGATGGGGATGTTATGGTGGAGAAAACGTGCGCGCTGATGCCCTCACCCGGCCCTCTCCCACGTGGAGAGGGGGAAAACCTAACAATTCCCTCTCCCTGTGGGAGAGGGTTAGAGTGAAGAGAAAATTACTTACGACGCCAGGTGGTTCCCTGCGGGCCATCTTCCAGAATAATGCCCATCTCGGTCAGACGGTTACGCGCCGCATCCGCCGCCGCCCAGTCTTTCGCCTGACGCGCTTCCAGACGCGCTTTAATCAGTGCTTCAATTTCCGCCACTTCGCCGTCGTCCGCCTGCGCGCCGCTTTGCAGGAACACATCCGGCTCCTGCTCCAGCAGGCCGAGCACGGAAGAGAGCTTACGCAGATGAGACGCCAGCGCATTGGCCGCCGCCATATCTTCTGACTTCAGGCGATTCACCTCACGCGCCATGTCGAACAGCACGGAATAGGCTTCAGGGGTGTTGAAGTCGTCGTTCATGACCTCAACGAAGCGGGCTTCGAACGCCTCGCCGCCTGCGGCCGGAACAGACTTGTCGGTGCCGCGCAGTGCGGTATACAGACGCTCCAGCGCAGCGCGCGCCTGCTTCAGGTTCTCTTCGCTGTAGTTCAGCTGGCTGCGATAGTGGCCAGACATCAGGAAGTAGCGCACGGTTTCCGCGTCGTAATACTTCAGCACGTCGCGCACGGTAAAGAAGTTGCCCAGCGATTTCGACATCTTCTCGCGGTCAACCATCACCATCCCGGAGTGCATCCAGTAGTTCACGTACTCGCCGCCGTGAGCACAGGTGGACTGCGCGATTTCGTTTTCGTGGTGCGGGAACATCAGGTCTGAACCGCCGCCGTGGATGTCGAAATGGTTGCCCAGCTGTTTGCAGTTCATCGCGGAACATTCAATGTGCCAGCCCGGACGCCCTTCGCCCCACGGGGATGGCCAGCTCGGTTCGCCCGCTTTGGACATCTTCCACAGCACGAAGTCCATCGGATTACGCTTCACGTCAACCACGTCCACGCGCGCACCGGCCTGGAGCTGGTCCAGATCCTGGCGGGAAAGCGCACCGTAGGTTGGGTCCGTCGGCACCGAGAACATCACATCGCCGTTGTCCGCCACATAGGCGTGACCGCGCTCGATCAGCTTTTGGGTGATATCAATGATTTCATGGATATGGTGGGTCGCACGCGGCTCGCTGTCCGGGCGCAGAATATTTAAGGCGTCAAAATCCTTGTGCATTTCGGCGATCATGCGATCCACCAGCGCGACAAAGCTTTCGCCATTTTCATTAGCACGTTTAATGATTTTGTCGTCGATGTCGGTGATATTGCGCACATACTTCAGGTTGTAGCCCAGGAAGCGCAGGTAGCGTGACACCACGTCGAACGCGACAAAGGTACGGCCATGGCCGATGTGACAGAGATCGTAAACCGTAATACCACACACGTACATGCCGACTTCCCCGGCATGGATAGGTTTAAATTCCTCTTTTTGGCGCGTCATTGTATTAAAGATTTTTAACATCGAAGATTCCATGTAAACACGTGTGTGGATTGTTTGTTCCTTATAATACCCATAATTCGGAGTACGGTCAGCACACAATGCAAGGTGATCGTGTCCTGTGGTTATGCTATAACAAGCCCCTATATGTGACCCGAGCACGGGTCGACGCACCACAATAACGGAACAGGATGCAAAAATGGTTACTTTCCACACTAATCATGGCGATATCGTAATCAAAACCTTTGATGACAAAGCGCCTGAAACAGTTAAAAACTTCCTGGACTACTGCCGCGAAGGTTTCTACAACAACACTATTTTCCACCGTGTGATCAACGGCTTTATGATCCAGGGCGGCGGTTTCGAGCCTGGCATGCGCCAGAAAGAGACGAAAGAAGCGATCAAAAACGAAGCGAACAACGGCCTGAAAAACACCCGTGGTACGCTGGCAATGGCCCGTACTCAGGCGCCACATTCTGCAACCGCACAGTTCTTCATCAACGTAGCGGACAACGACTTCCTGAACTTCTCTGGCGAAAGTCTGCAAGGCTGGGGCTACTGCGTATTCGCAGAAGTGGTTGAAGGGATGGACGTGGTCGACAAGATCAAAGCCGTTTCTACTGGCCGCAGCGGTATGCACCAGGACGTTCCTAAAGAAGACGTTGTGATTACAAGCGTGACCGTCAGCGAGTAATTCGTGGCGACACTCTTTATTGCGGATCTGCATCTGCAAACAGAAGAACCGGCGATAACCGCCGGTTTTCTGCGTTTTTTACGCGGTGAAGCGAAAAACGCCGACGCGCTGTACATTCTGGGCGACCTGTTTGAGGCCTGGATTGGCGACGACGATCCGAACCCGCTGCACCGTGAGATGGCTGCGGCCATTAAAACGCTGGTGGATTCCGGCGTCCCCTGCTATTTCATTCACGGCAACCGTGATTTCCTGATCGGCCAGCGCTACGCCCGCGAGAGCGGCATGACGCTGCTGCCGGAAGAGCAGGTGCTAAACCTCTATGGCCGCAATATTCTGATCATGCACGGCGACACGCTCTGCACTGACGATACCGGCTACCTGGCGTTTCGCGCCAAAGTTCACACCCCGTGGATCCAGAAAGTGTTCCTCGCCCTGCCGCTGTTTATTCGCAACCGCATCGCCGCCAGAATGCGCGCGGGCAGCAAGGCCGCCAACAGCAGCAAATCGATGACCATCATGGACGTCAACCCGCAGGCGGTGGTGAAGGTGATGGAGAAGCATCGCGTTCAGTGGCTGATCCATGGCCATACCCATCGTCCCGATGTGCATTCCCTTATCGCCAACGGCGAGCCCGCCCATCGCGTGGTTTTAGGGGCCTGGCACAGCGAAGGATCGATGGTCAAAGTCACGCCGGAAGGTGTTGAATTGATCGCCTTCCCGTTTTAACCCTCCCCGTCTTTTCGCCCATTTCCCGACCACGCAACCGTTTTCCTTGCCGGTATTACATGCTATTCTCTGTGCCCTCGAAAGCAGTGTGTTCCGCACCACAGGAGTTTTAAGACGCATGTCTTCCCGCAATAATCCGGCGCGTGTCGCCATCGTGATGGGGTCCAAAAGCGACTGGGCTACCATGCAGTTCGCCGCCGAAATCTTTGAAATCCTGAATGTTCCGCACCACGTCGAAGTGGTTTCCGCGCACCGTACGCCGGATAAACTGTTCAGCTTCGCCGAAAGCGCCGAAGAGAACGGTTACGAGGTGATCATTGCCGGTGCGGGCGGCGCAGCACATCTGCCGGGCATGATTGCCGCCAAAACGCTGGTGCCGGTACTGGGTGTTCCTGTGCAAAGCGCCGCGTTAAGCGGGGTTGATAGCCTTTACTCTATCGTCCAGATGCCGCGCGGCATTCCTGTCGGTACGCTGGCGATTGGTAAAGCGGGTGCGGCAAATGCCGCCCTGCTGGCCGCGCAGATCCTGGCGACGCATGATAAAGAGTTACATCAGCGTCTGGCGGAGTGGCGTAAAGCCCAGACCGACGAGGTGCTGGATAACCCGGATCCGCGGGGTGCAGCATGAAGCAGGTTTGCGTTCTTGGTAATGGTCAGCTTGGCCGGATGCTGCGTCAGGCCGGTGAGCCGCTGGGTATTGCCGTCTGGCCCGTCGGGCTGGATGCCGAGCCGGAAGCCGTGCCGTTCCATCAGAGCGTGATCACCGCCGAAATTGAACGCTGGCCGGAAACCGCCCTGACCCGCGAGCTGGCGCGTCATAACGCCTTTGTAAACCGCGACGTCTTCCCGATCATTGCCGACCGTCTCACGCAAAAACAGCTTTTCGACAAGCTCGGCCTCGCGACCGCGCCGTGGCAGCTGCTTTCCGATAAGCGCGAATGGGATGACGTCTTTGCGATGCTGGGAGACCTGGCGATTGTGAAGCGTCGCGTCGGCGGCTACGACGGCCGCGGGCAGTGGCGCCTGCGCGCGAACGACACCGCCGAGCTGCCGGATGACTGCTACGGCGAGTGCATCGTTGAGCAGGGCATTAACTTTAGCGGTGAAGTGTCGCTGGTTGGCGCGCGCGGGCATGACGGGCACACCGTTTTTTACCCGCTAACGCATAACCTGCATCAGGACGGGATTCTGCGCACCAGCGTCGCCTTCCCGCAGGCCAATGCTGACCAGCAGGCGCAGGCGGAAGAAATGCTCTCTGCCATCATGCATGAGCTGGGCTATGTGGGCGTAATGGCGATGGAGTGTTTCGTCACGCCGTCGGGTCTGCTGATCAACGAACTTGCGCCGCGCGTGCACAACAGCGGTCACTGGACGCAAAACGGCGCCTCCATCAGCCAGTTCGAGCTGCACCTGCGCGCCATCACTGACCTGCCGCTGCCGCAGCCGGTGGTGACCAGCCCGTCGGTGATGATCAACCTGATCGGTACCGATCTGAACTACAACTGGCTGAAGCTGCCGCTGGTGCACCTGCACTGGTACGACAAAGAGGTACGTCCGGGGCGTAAGGTCGGTCACCTGAACCTGAACGATACCGACACGGACCGCCTGAGCGCTACGCTGGAAGCGATTGTTCCCCTGCTGCCGCCAGAATACGCGAGCGGCATTGTCTGGGCGCAGTCAAAACTGAAGTAAGTATCCCCCGCCGGGGAGTTGACCTTCCCCTTCCCCGGCGTACAATTCCCGCCCATTGCTGCTCAGTTTTCTTCTGGAATCACCATGAACGATGGAACGGACTATCGCGCGATCCTCGCGTCCGATACCCCTTTAATCGACGTTCGCGCGCCGATCGAATTTGCCCAGGGTGCGATGCCCGCCGCACTCAACCTGCCCTTAATGAACGACGACGAGCGTGCCGCCGTCGGCACCTGCTATAAACGCCAGGGTCCGGACGCCGCGCTGGCGCTCGGCCATAGCCTGGTCAACGGCGAGACGCGAGAGGCGCGCATCAACGCCTGGCGGGAAGCCAGCCTGGCCCATCCTGAGGGCTACCTTTGCTGCGCGCGCGGTGGCCAGCGCTCACACATCTCCCAGGCCTGGCTGAAAGAGGCGGGAATCGATTATCCGCTGATCCGCGGCGGCTATAAGGCCCTGCGTCAGACGGCGATTCAGGTGACCATTGAGCAGTCACAAAAACCGATGGTGCTTATCGGCGGCTGTACCGGAAACGGTAAAACGCTGCTGGTTAAGCAGCATGCGCAGGGCATCGATCTGGAAGGGCTGGCGCACCATCGCGGCTCATCATTTGGTCGCACGCTCACCCCGCAGCTTTCCCAGGCCAGTTTTGAAAATCACCTTGCCGTCGAACTGCTAAAAAAAGACGCCGCGCGCTGGGTGCTGGAAGATGAAGGCCGGATGATTGGCTCTAACCACCTGCCGGAATGCCTGCGCGACCGCATGGTTGACGCCCCTGTCGTTGTCGTCGAAGACCCCTTTGAAGTCCGCCTGGAGCGCCTGCGCGAAGAGTATTTCGACCATATGTGGGCCGATTTTTCTGCTGCCTACGGCGAGAAAGCGGGCTGGAAAGCGTATAGCGAATATCTGCATCACGGCCTGTACGCCATTCGTCGCCGTCTGGGGCTGCAACGCTTCGCGGAATTTACCGCCCTGCTGGATGCCGCGCTTGTCGAGCAACAGCGTACTGGCAGCACTGACGCGCACTTCAGCTGGCTTGTGCCGCTGCTGAAGGATTATTACGACCCGATGTACGGCTATCAGCTGGAGAAAAAGGCGGAGAAGATTGTGTATCGCGGGACGTACGAAGAAATTGCTGAGTGGCTCGATCGCTGAAAAATAAAGCCGGGTGGCGAGGTAAAAGCAAAACGGCAACCTGGGTTGCCGTTTTTAATGTTTTTTCCCTCTCCCCGTGGGAGAGGGTCAGGGTGAGGGCATCAGGCCGCACCCTACATGACAACTTAGAAGTCGTAACGCAGACGCACCAGGTTCATGTCGCCCAGGTTGTCGGTGCTGGAGGTGAACACGTGTTCGTAATCCACGCGGAAACCGTAATCCAGCTGGAAGCTGATACCCACACCGTTGTCGATGCGCTGGTAGTTACGGCCATTCACGTACTCGATACGGTCGCCCATGAAGTACGGCTGGATGGATTTCACCGCATACTGACCAACAGGGAACTTGTAACCCGCAAAGTATTCAATACCCCATGCATCACCGGCGAAGTAGTCGTTAACGGACACTTTTTTGGTGGTCAGGAAGTTTTGATACCAGCCGCCGCCTGCGGAGAAGGTCCAGTTATCCGGCGTCCAGCTCAGGGCGGTACCAAGGATGTTCTGGTCGTAGGATTTGCTGTCGCCGTTGTCCGGGTTACGCATGTCCGCGCGGGTGTAGTTCCACGCTGCGCCCCAGGTCAGATCGGTGGTCAGGTGATAATCGATACCCAGTGAACCGCCGCCTTTACGCTTGTAGCGCAGGCCGTTGCCCGGCAGGTATTCGCTGTCTTCAAACAGGTAAGAGGCGTAGATGTCAGCATCGCCCACGGTTTTCTTGTACTTCAGCATCTGGCGTGAACGGTAAGAGCCGTCGTAGTCGCCATTAATCCCGTTACCTGGCGCCTGACCAATCATGTCGTAGTCCCAGATATCGGTTTTTGCGCCCACCACGTCATAGTACACGCTGTTCTGCTGGCCGAAGGTCAGCGTACCCCAGGTGTCGCTCTTCAGACCGGTGTAGAGCATACGGCGTGAAGTATCGTGCGCGCCGTCGGCGTAGTGGTTATCCCAGTTAAACTGCGCCGGAATGTTCACACCCAGCTCGTAGTAAGTGATCCAGCTGATGTCATCGAACAGGTAGTAGTCTGCCGCGAAACGGAAGCGGGTACCGCCGTCAAAGCCGTTGCGCTTGTAGCCGTTTTTGCCGTCATCGCCGGTCATGTTCTGGAACTGAGGACGAATACTACCGCCAACGGTGAAGTTCAGGCGGCTCAGCGGGTTACCCGCCTGCGGATCCTGTTTCAGAAGAGTGATTTCCGCCTGGGATGCGAAAGAAGCCAATGCCACTGCTGCGCCGATCGTTGTCGCCAGCGCTGTTTTTCTTATAGTCATTCTTTTTCCTTGATAGACACGCTACTAAATATTTAGCTGGTGAATATTAACCGGAAAAATTCGGGCTGTGTGGGCGGGTTTTTAATGTTTTGTGCTACTAAATGCAGGGACATTAACGATTTGTGCCGTTAAGCAATGACGCACCAGCAGAAATGCCGGTGCGTCATCATCACGTCAGTAAACTAGCTGACAAACTGGCGGAATAGCGCTTTACCTTTCAACAGCCGGGATCCGAGCCAGCCGCCGCACAGGGACAGCAGCACGGCGCCGCAGACGGGCAGCGTGAGCCACAGCCGCCAGTCGGGCTCCCACGGGAAGTCGAAGACTTTGCTCTGGAGTACCGCCAGCGCCGTTTCCGCCCCGATGGCCGCCACCAGGCCCGCCACCAGCCCGAGCAGGGCAAATTCGCTCCACAGCGTGGCGCGCAGCAGCCGTTTACTGGCCCCCAGCGTGCGGTAGACAACCAGCTCCTGATGACGCTGACGCATGCCGACCTGCACCTGCGCCAGCAGCAGCAATATGCCACAGATCGTCACCAGCACCACCATCACCTCCAGCGCGCGGCTTACCTGCTCCAGCACCTGCCCGACCTGTTTAAGGATCGCGCCGATATCCAGCAGGCTCACCGTCGGAAATTCCCGGTTAAGCTGCGTCAGCATGCCGTTGCCGTTTTCCCAGCGGAAGCTGGTGAGCCAGCTCTGGGGCTGTCCGTCCAGCGCACCCGGCGGGAAGATGAAGAAGAAGTTTGGCCGCAGGCTTTCCCAGTCCACTTTACGCAGGCTGGTAACTTTGGCGGTGAAATCCTGGGTATCACCGGTGAAGGTCACGCTGTCGCCGAGGTTCACGTTCAGGCGTGTCGCCAGCCCCTCCTCCATCGACACTTCCCCCGCTTTCGGCGGCCAGGTGCCAGCAACGATCGGGTTATGGTCCGGACGTTTCGCCTGCCAGGTCAGGTTGAGTTCGCGGTTGAGCGATTCATCCTTATTTCCCTCCGTCGACTGGCCGTTGATCTGCGTCAGTCGGGCGCGCACGATCGGATAGAACGACTCGGGAATAATGTGATGCTCGGACAGGAAGCCCTTCAGCGGCGTCACCTGCTCGGGCGCGATGTTGATCAGGAAATAGTTCGGGCTTTCTGGCGGAAGCTGCTGCTGCCAGCGATCCAGCAGATCCCCGCGCAGCACCAGCAGAAGCGCCAGCAGCATAAACGACAGCGAAAATGCCGAGAGCTGGCTGAGGGTAGACCACGGCTGGTGCAGCAGTCGGTTAACCGCTAACCGTATGGAAAGTGATTTAACTGTCAGCTTTCTCAGCACATTAAGCAGTATCCAGCCCACTACGCCGCACAGCAGCGCCAGCACCACCGCGCCCGCCAGCACCGCCCACAGCAGCGTACTGCCGCCCATCAGCCAGGCCAGCAGCCCGACCGCTACCGCAATAATCACCGGCAGGTAGAACTTCAGCGGCCAAACGCTGGCCACCACATCGCGGCGCAGCACGCGCAGCGGCTGGGTGGCGAGTAGCAGCCGGTACGGGCGTAACCCCACCAGCAGGGAGATCGTCGTCATCGCGCCGATTGCCCACAGCCACGGCCAGAGGCTGGCAGGCGGTAATGCGGCGGGCAGTACCGGTTTGAGCAGCACCATCAGAAGCTTTTCAAACAGCAGCCCTATCGCCCCGCCGGTCAGAGCCGACAGCGCCAGCACCATCAGCCACTGGCCGACAATCAGCTTGCGCAGTTGCGCGCGGCCCGCGCCGAGGGTTTTGAGGATCGCCACCAGATCGTAACGGCTGCGGCAGTAGTGCCCCATCGCCACGGCAACCGCCGCAATGGCAAGCAGCAGGGTTAACAGCGCCGACAGCAGCAGGAACTGCTGAGAACGCTCAAGAGATTTGCCGAGCGCCCCGTCATCCTGCTCCAGCCCGTACCAGCGGTGTTCCGGCTTGAGCTGCGGCAGGAGCCATTTTTCGTACGCCTCCAGCTGAGCTGGCGTTCCGCCAAACTTATACCGCCAGGTGACACGGCTTCCCGGCTGGACGACGTGGGTTTTCGCCACATCCGCGGTGTTCATCAGCAGGCGCGGCGCAAGCTGGAACGGATTAAATCCGGAGTCGGGCTCCTGCACCACTTCCCCGGCAATTTTGAGTGTCGCGTCGCCGACGTCGATACTGTCGCCGGGTTTCAGGTTCAACAGCGCCATCAGTCGCGATGCCAGCAGGACCGTACCGGCCGTCGGTTTTAGCCCCGGCGGGCTGGTTTGTAAATCACCGTACATCGGGTAGATGTCATCCACGGCTTTTACGCTGGCAAGCTGCGGCGTGTCGCCCGCAAAGGTCATGGTCTGAAAGGTGATCTGCTCCCCTACTTTCAGCCCCTCTGTGCGCGCTTCCTCAATCCAGCCCGGCGGCACGGGGCGAGAACTTTGCAGAGCCCGGTCCCCGGCCATAAATTCCCGACTCTGCTGGCTAAGCCCTTTCTCCATACGATCGCTGACGCTACCGAGCGCCAGCACGCAGGCCACCGCCAGGCTCAACGCCAGCCAGACAATCAGCAGCGAGGGCGAGCGCCACTCGCGCCAGAACCAGCGGGCAATCATGCTTCCTCCTGAAGAATACCGTTCACCAGCCGCAGGCGGCGGTCGCAGCGGGCGGCCAGCTGCGGGTCGTGGGTAACCAGAATCAGCGTGGTGCCGTGCTCGCGGTTGAGGGAAAACAGCAGATCGGCAATTTTGTCCCCGGTTTTACGGTCGAGATTGCCCGTTGGCTCATCGGCAAACAGCACTTCCGGGCGCCCGTTAAACGCCCTGGCCAGCGCCACGCGCTGCTGCTCACCGCCGGAAAGCTGTGCCGGAAGGTGGTCGAGACGTTTTCCCAGCCCCAGCTGTTCCAGCAACGCCTTCGCGTGATCGCGGCTTTCACGGGTATTTTCACCGCGCAGCAGGCCAGGTAGCTCAACGTTTTCCAGCGCGTTCAGCGTCGGGATCAGCATGAATGACTGAAAGACAAACCCGATATGCCGGGCTCGCAGCGCGGCGCGGGCCTCTTCATCAAGCGCGTGGAGGGGCTGGCCGACCAGGTTCACTTCCCCACTGCTGCCATCGTCCAGACCGGCGAGAATGGCCAGCAGCGTGGACTTACCGGAACCGGATTCACCAATCAGGGCGATGGTTTCGGCACGTTTGACAACGAGTTCAACTCCGGTGAGGATGGAAAGCTCGTGTTCCCCCTGACCGACGGACTTCTTAAGACGATGAACTTCAACAATGTTTTCCGCTGGCATTTGCCCTTCCTGTTTTTGATGCTGATGACCTTCCGCGCGGCGGCTGCGGACACGTTATTGATTCTGGGCGACAGCCTGAGCGCGGGCTATCGTATGGCCGCCAGTGCGGCCTGGCCCGCCCTGCTCAATGATAAATGGCAGTCCCGGGCCTCTGTCGTGAACGGCAGCATCAGCGGCGATACGTCGCAGCAAGGCTTATCGCGCCTGCCTGCCCTGCTTAAGCAGCATCAACCGCGTTGGGTGCTGGTCGAACTGGGCGGTAATGATGGTTTGCGCGGCTTCCAGCCTCAGCAAACGGAGCAAACGCTGCGGACCATTTTGCAGACCATTAAGGCCGCCAATGCCCAGCCGCTGCTGATGCAAATTCGCCTGCCCGCTAACTACGGCCGTCGGTATAATGAGGCGTTTAGCGCGATCTATCCTAAGCTTGCCAAAGAGTTTGATATTCCGCTGCTGCCATTTTTCATGGAAGAGGTCTATCTGAAACCCCAGTGGATGCAGGATGATGGCATTCACCCCAATCGCGATGCCCAGCCGTTTATTGCCGACTGGATGGCAACCCGGCTGGCTCCTTTAGTAAAACATGACTCGTCAAACAGCTGAGAACCTGACAGGTAAAGTTATGCAAAAATCGGTCTTAATAACAGGATGTTCCAGCGGAATTGGCCTTGAAAGCGCCCTTGAACTGAAACGTCAGGGGTTTTGGGTGCTGGCAGCCTGCCGCAAACCCGAGGATGTCGAACGCATGCGAGGGCTGGGATTTACCGGCATTCTGCTGGATCTCGATTCGCCAGAGAGCGTAGAGCAGGCCGCCGATGAGGTTATCGCCCTGACCAACAACCGTCTTTACGGTCTGTTCAACAATGCGGGCTACGGCGTGTACGGCCCGCTACAGACTCTCTCACGGGAACAGCTGGAGCAGCAGTTCTCCGCAAACTTTTTCGGGGCGCATCAGCTTACCATGCGCCTTCTCCCGGCCATGCTGCCGCACGGCGAAGGGCGGATTGTCATGACCTCCTCGGTGATGGGCCTGATCTCCACGCCGGGCCGCGGGGCTTACGCTGCCAGTAAATATGCGCTTGAAGCCTGGTCCGATGCGTTGCGCATGGAGCTGCGCCACAGCGGTATTAAGGTCAGCCTGATTGAACCCGGCCCGATCCGCACCCGCTTTACGGAAAACGTTAACCAGACGCAGGCGGACAAACCGGTCGAAAATCCCGGCATCGCGGCGCGTTTTACGCTTGGGCCAGAAGCCGTCGTTGCCAAAGTGCGCCACGCATTTGAGAGCGATACCCCTAAAATGCGCTATCCGGTCACGCTGGTGACCCATGCCGTCGGCTGGTTGAAACGCCTGCTGCCGGGGCGGATGATGGACAAAATTTTGCAGGGTTGAGTTGAAGCGACCACGCTTACCCCCATGTAAAGAGTAAACCGATAAAAGAGAATGCCGCATGTCCGTACAGAATATCGTCAACATAACTGAAGCTAACCTGCAACAGACGCTCGAACAGTCAATGACTAAACCGGTGCTGTTCTACTTCTGGTCTGAACGCAGCCAACACTGCCTGCAACTGACGCCGGTCCTGGAAAGCCTTGCCGCGCAGTACAATGGTCAGTTCATTCTGGCGAAGCTGGATTGTGACGCCGAACCGATGGTGGCTTCCCAGTTTGGCCTGCGTGCGATCCCAACCGTCTACCTGTTCCAGAACGGTCAACCGGTAGATGGCTTCCAGGGGCCGCAGCCCGAAGAGGCGATCCGCGCCCTGCTGGATAAAGTCCTGCCGCGCGAAGAAGAGCTGAAAGCGCAGGAAGCCATGGCGCTAATGCAGGAAGGCAAGTACGACGAGGCGCTGCCGCTGTTAAAAGACGCCTGGCAGCTGTCGAACCAGAACAGCCAGATTGGTCTGCTGCTGGCAGAGACCCAGATTGCACTGCACCGCCCTGAAGACGCGGAAGCCGTGCTGAAAACGGTGCCGATGCAGGATCAGGATACCCGTTATCAGGGTCTGGTGGCGCAGATTGACCTGCTGAAACAGGCGGCGGATACCCCTGAAATTCAACAGCTTCAGCAGCAGGTTGCGGACAACCCGCAGGATGCCGCGCTGGCAAGCCAGCTGGCGCTTCAGCTTCATCAGGTGGGGCGTAACGAAGAGGCGCTGGAGCTGCTGTTTAGCCATCTTCAGAAGGACCTGGGCGCCGCAGACGGACAGGCTCGGAAGATGTTCCAGGAGATCCTGGCCGCGCTGGGTACCGGTGACGCGCTGGCGTCGAAATATCGTCGTCAGCTGTACGCGTTGCTCTACTAGCAAAAAAATGCCCGGTGGCGCTAACGCTTACCGGGCCTACAAAAGCAGATATTACCCCGTCTTTTTCAACTGCGTCACCACCAGCTGGTGGCGCGCGTTGTAAAACTTCCGATAGGTCAGGTAGCAGGCAATGATGGTGGACAGGCTCGCCGTAGAGAGCAGCATAAACGTCACCATAATCTGGTATTTAATGGCTTTTACCGGATCGATACCGGCAAAAATCAGCCCCGACATCATGCCCGGCAGGCTCACCAGCCCCACCGTTTTGGCGGAATCCACCGTTGGGATCAGCGAAGAGCGAATGCTGTCGCGGATCAACCTCGCCGAGGCCACCTTCGGCGTCGCGCCAAGGCTTAGCTTCTCCTGAAGCTGCTGCTGTTCACTGCTGAACCGTTGCCCCAGATTGTTGTAGCACAACCCGACCGCCACCATCGCATTGCCCGCAATCATCCCGGAAATGGGGATCACCTGCATCGGCGTAAATTCTATCGAGCCGGAAAGCACCAGCACAGCCAGCGTTAACGCGGTCCCGGTAGTGATGGCGATCAACGACGAAATGAACGCTTTATCGATGTATTTACTGCGTTTCTGCGCGTTCCATGCCGCGTTAAAGCAGATAAACAGCACCATCAACAGGGTCAGCACGGCATGATTGACGTTGAAGATGTATTTCAGCACATAGCCGACGATGATGAGCTGAATAACCGCGCGGGCGATACTCCAAAGAATATCTTTTTCCAGCCCCAGCTTTTCCCGGTAGCTGACCACAATCGCCACCAGCACCAGGACCATTGACAGCGCCAGCGATTCGTTAGTTATGTTATGTTCACCCACGGTGAGCCTCCTCCATTTTCCCGCCCTGCGGCCTGAGCGTGATGACATCATCCGCATGGGTAATTTCATTTGAATCATGCGTCACCCACAGCACGGCAATATTCTGCTCCCGGGCGTAGCGATGGATAATGTCATTGACGTTGCGCTTGTTAGCGTCATCCAGCGCGCTGGTGATTTCGTCCAGCAACAGCGCCTTCGGCAAGAATTGCAGGTTACGGATCAGCGAGACGCGCTGCTTTTCCCCGCCCGACAGTTCGGCGATCGATTTGGTCAGCGTCTCCGGCGAAAGCCCGAACCGGGTCAGATCGTCGGTAAACTTTTTCGGATCAGGCGTTTGGTTGCGGATGTGCCAGGGGAAAACCAGATTGTCGTACACCGTGTCGCCAAACAGGGACGGCGTTTGCACGCAGTATGACACCTGCTGGCGATAGCTTTCCGGTGAAAGCGTGGCGATATCTTTTCCTGCAAACAGGATGGTTCCCTCCGTTGGGCTCAGTAGCGAAGCCACGATTTTCAGGAGGGTGCTTTTGCCGCAGCCGGAGGGACCGGTTATCAGTTTAAATTCGCCCGGAGAGAGACAAAAATCGACGTGCTGAAGGATGGTGTTATCACCCACACGAAAGCCAACATCCCTGATATCCAGAAGATTTTTTTTATTATTCATTCCGATTCCATTAACCGCTGTGATAAGAAGAGCCTTAAGCATAATCCTTTCCGCTACGCAGCGCGAATAGCCTTAACCTATAGCAAGTGTTAAACTTTTTGCCTGTTTATTGTCACCTCTATAACTACAGGAAGTCAGCAACATGACACATATCTTTTATGAGTTCTCCTCCCTGAAGCCTGGTGTTCCTGATGTGGAAACATTAATGGAAGTCATCAATTCTTCTGAACTCACGCGTTTTGTCATGGGGGCAGAGGTGGTCGATTTTGTTAAGAAGGCGCTCATCGTTAACACCACAATCGGTAGCTTTAAAAACTGCTATTTTGCTTTCGATGATGGGGCTTACTTTCTCGAGTTTGACGGCAAGGGTAAATCCAGACGCTTTACTGAGGTGCCTGACTGGTTCGTTTCCCCTGCGGAATTTGCCCGCTCGCAATGGCTGATTAACCATGACCTGGCCGATGTGAAGGCGACGGCGTTTATTGACGTGCTGATGTCCTACCCGCTTAAAGAGCGCCGGGCGCACTGCAATCTGCTGTTTGGTCTGGATCTGCATAAGGTCAATGTGGTTCCGGCACCTACAGCCCCTGCCGGAAAAATGGGCAATAAAAACGGAAAAACTACCAAGCCTCGCGTTACGGATCTCGGCTCTTTTGAGCTTTTTACCGCGTTCTTTGCGCGTATGAAAACCGCCGTCAATGCTAATGAATTCCCTACCCTACAGGTGCTGACCGGCCAGGAGGATCTTACAAAAGCGCCGCACAACTTAAAGCAAGGGATCAGAACCTGGTTTAAAGCGATTACTGGCGATCTGCCGCCGAACAACAAACGTGTCGGAGCGGGCAATGCGGTGCTGTTCTGCGCTCCCGTTCGCGAGCAGATCCAGCAGATAGAGGCCATCGGCCTGGAAAAATACTATCAGGGATTATCAAAAGCCATCGCTGACGCCGGGGATGGGTTTATCACTGACTTCAGCTATACCTGGTCTGAAAAGTAACGCTTTGCGCCCCGCATCCCGAACGGGGCGTTTTATTTCTGCCAGTCCGGTTCCCACCTCTTTACAGGGGCGAAATCCTGTTCGTTAGCCGATATACTTACGTTCAACAAATACGCAGTTTTTCTCGTTACGGCATGCAAAACAGGAGGTTTTTATGCTCATCGTTGTTCCCGTCCTTATTTTCGTTGCGCTGGTTATCGTGGGCGCAGGCGTCAAAATTGTCCCGCAGGGTTACCAGTGGACCGTCGAACGCTTCGGTCGCTACACCAATACCCTTCAGCCGGGTTTAAGCCTGATCGTCCCGTTCATGGACAGAATTGGGCGCAAGATCAACATGATGGAGCAGGTGCTGGATATCCCTTCTCAGGAAGTCATCTCCAAGGATAACGCCAACGTCACCATCGATGCAGTGTGCTTTATTCAGGTGATTGATGCGCCAAAAGCGGCCTATGAGGTGAGCAACCTGGAGCTGGCGATCGTCAACCTGACCATGACCAACATCCGTACCGTGCTTGGCTCGATGGAGCTGGATGAAATGCTCTCCCAGCGCGACAGCATTAATACCCGCCTGCTGCACATTGTGGATGAAGCCACCAATCCGTGGGGGATCAAAGTGACACGCATTGAGATCCGCGACGTGCGCCCACCGGCAGAGCTGATTGCTTCCATGAACGCGCAGATGAAGGCCGAGCGTACCAAGCGTGCCTATATTCTTGAAGCCGAAGGGGTGCGTCAGGCTGAAATCCTGAAAGCGGAAGGGGAAAAACAGTCGCAGATCCTGAAAGCCGAGGGCGACCGTCAGTCTGCCTTCCTCCAGGCGGAAGCGCGTGAACGTTCGGCAGAAGCGGAAGCCCGCGCGACGCAAATGGTCTCCGAGGCGATTGCCGCCGGGGATATCCAGGCCGTGAACTACTTCGTCGCACAAAAATATACCGATGCGCTGAAGGAGATCGGCTCCGCGAACAACAGCAAAGTGGTAATGATGCCGCTGGATGCCAGCAGCCTGATGGGGTCTATCGCCGGAATTGCCGAACTGATCAAAGACGGCGGAAACGAGCGTAAAAAATGATTGAGCTCATCGTTGCACATCCTCATGCGTTCTGGCTAAGCCTTGGCGGACTGCTGCTGGCCGCCGAGATGCTTGGCGGCAACGGTTATCTGCTGTGGAGCGGGGTTGCCGCGGTGATTACCGGGCTGGTCGTCTGGCTGCTGCCTGTCGGCTGGGAGTGGCAGGGCGCGCTGTTTGCCGTGCTGACGCTGCTGGCCGCTTGGCTGTGGTGGCGCTGGCTGAACAAACGGGTGAAGGCGCAGAAGCCGGTCGACGCGCATCTCAACCAGCGTGGGCAGCAGATCGTGGGTAAACGCTTTACGCTTGATAACACGCTAATAAACGGACGCGGTCATATGCGCGTGGGGGACAGTTCGTGGCCGGTGGTGGCCGATGATGACCTCAGCGCCGGCACGCGGGTTGAGGTCATCGCGGTGGAAGGTATTACCCTGCGGGTTAAAGCCTGTTAGGCGTGGGTTTTACGGTGGCAGCAGCCGGAAAGATTGTCGATAATCGGGCACTCGGCGCTGTCATCTCCCGGGCAGGATTCTGCCAGCTGTAACAGTTGCTCACGCATCGCCTGTAATTCGATGATATGGCGTTCGATCTCCGCCACTTTTTCCAGCGTACGTTTTTTCACGTCGGCACTGTGGCGTTTCGGATCGTTAAACAGGTTAACCAGCTCGCCGCACTCTTCAAGGTTAAATCCTACCTGTCTTGCCTGGCGCAGTAACGTCAGTTCATCAAGATGCAGCTGCGTATAGCTGCGGTAGCCGTTCTCACTGCGCAACGGTGGCGTCACCAGCCCTTTTTCCTCATAAAAGCGAATCGCTTTGCTGGTTAAGCCGGTTTTTTTCGCAACATCGCTGATATTCACATTTCCCCCTTGACCTTCCCCTTGATGGAAGGTTTAACCTTCATAACAGTTAGCGAAAAGCAGAGTGAAGGTCAACAATTGACCAGAACATTATACGGGAGTTTTGTTATGTCTCACACTATTGACCTGACACTGGACGGCCTCTCCTGCGGCCACTGTGTCAAACGCGTTAAAGAAAGCCTGGAGCAGCGTCCTGACGTGGAAAGCGCTGAGGTGACTATCGATCATGCCGCCGTGACCGGCAGCGCCAGCGCCGACGCGCTGATTGATACCATTAAACAGGCCGGTTACGGGGCGGAGTTAAGCCACCCAAAGGCTAAACCGCTGGCAGAGTCATCATCCCCGTCGGAAGCACTGACAGCGGCCACTCCTGAGCTTCCGGTAGCTGATGACATTGATGACAGCCAACAACTGCTGATCAACGGCATGAGCTGCGCCAGCTGCGTTTCCCGGGTACAAAACGCCTTACAGGCGGTACCGGGTGTAGCACAGGCACGGGTAAACCTGGCGGAGCGTACTGCGCTGGTGATGGGCAGCGCCTCCGCCGCAGAGTTAGTGCAGGCCGTGGAGAAAGCGGGCTACGGGGCGGAGGCCATCGAAGATGATGCCGAGCGCCGCGAGCGCCAGCAGGAAACGGCTGTCGCCACCATGAAGCGCTTCCGCTGGCAGGCGATTGTCGCCCTGCTGGTCGGTATTCCGGTGATGATGTGGGGCATGATGGGTGACAACATGATGGTCACCGCTGACAACCGCACCCTGTGGCTGGTGATTGGTCTGATTACCCTTGCGGTGATGGTGTTTGCAGGCGGGCATTTCTATACCAGCGCCTGGAAGAGCCTGAAAAACCGCACCGCGACGATGGACACGCTGGTCGCCCTCGGGACCGGCGCGGCGTGGCTCTATTCCATGAGCGTGAACGTCTGGCCCCAGTGGTTCCCGCTGGAAGCCCGGCATCTCTATTATGAAGCGAGCGCAATGATTATCGGCCTGATCAACTTAGGCCATATGCTGGAAGCCCGCGCCCGTCAGCGTTCCTCGAAAGCGCTGGAAAGATTGCTTGATTTAACCCCGCCGACGGCCCGCGTGGTCACGGACGACGGGGAAAAAAGCGTTCCGCTCTCAGAGGTACAGCCGGGAATGACGCTGCGCCTGACCACCGGCGACCGCGTGCCCGTCGACGGTGAAATCACCCAGGGCGATGCCTGGCTGGATGAAGCGATGCTGACCGGCGAGCCGATCCCTCAGCAGAAATCTCAGGGCGATGCGGTGCATGCGGGTACGGTCGTGCAGGACGGCAGCGTGCTGTTCCGCGCCAGCGCGGTCGGGAGCCATACCACGCTGTCACGCATCATTCGCATGGTCCGCCAGGCGCAGAGCAGTAAGCCGGAGATTGGTCAGCTTGCCGATAAAATCTCCGCCATTTTTGTGCCGGTGGTCGTCGGTATTGCCCTGCTGAGCGCGGCAATCTGGTATTTCTTCGGCCCGGCGCCGCAGATTGTCTACACCCTGGTGATCGCCACCACGGTGCTGATCATCGCCTGCCCTTGTGCCCTTGGCCTGGCAACGCCGATGTCGATTATCTCTGGCGTCGGACGCGCCGCCGAATTTGGCGTACTGGTCCGTGATGCTGACGCCCTGCAACGGGCAAGCACGCTGGACACCCTTGTTTTTGATAAAACCGGCACGCTCACCGAGGGCAAACCGCAGGTGGTGGCCGTCAGTACCGTTGGCTGTACGGAGACGGATGCCCTGCGCCTGGCCGCCGCGCTGGAACAAGGCTCCAGCCACCCGCTGGCGCGCGCCATCCTGGAGAAAGCCGGTGATGCCCGTCTGCCGCAGGTAAGTAACTTCCGCACCCTGCGTGGTTTAGGGGTCAGCGGTGAAGCCGAAGACCATACGCTGCTGCTGGGAAACCAGGCTCTGCTGACTGAACACGGCGTTGATACGTCCGTGCTGGACGCAGAGCTGAACGCGCAGGCCTCTCAGGGCGCGACGCCGGTTCTGCTGGCGAGGGATGGTCAGGTGGCGGCGCTGCTGGCCGTGCGCGATCCGTTACGCCAGGACAGCGTAGATGCCTTACAGCGCCTGCACCGCGCGGGCTATCGTCTGGTGATGCTGACCGGGGACAACCCGACCACCGCTAACGCCATCGCCAAAGAAGCCGGTATTGATGAGGTGATCGCGGGCGTGCTGCCGGACGGCAAAGCGGACGCCATCAAGAACCTGCAAAGTCAGGGTCGCCAGGTGGCGATGGTGGGCGACGGCATCAACGACGCCCCGGCGCTGGCGCAGGCTGACGTAGGTATTGCGATGGGCGGCGGGAGCGATGTCGCCATTGAAACCGCGGCGATCACCCTGATGCGCCACAGCCTGATGGGCGTGGCGGACGCGCTGGCGATTTCGAAAGCCACGTTGCGCAACATGAAGCAGAACCTGCTGGGGGCGTTCGTCTATAACTCGCTCGGCATTCCGATTGCCGCCGGGATTTTGTGGCCGCTGACCGGTACCCTGCTGAACCCGGTTGTTGCGGGTGCGGCGATGGCGCTCTCGTCAATTACCGTGGTGAGCAACGCTAACCGTCTGCTGCGGTTTAAACCGAAAGATTGAACCTTGTACCCGTACGCGCTAGCATGAACCTTTCCGTTTATGGAGCGCGTATGGGTCTGTTTAATCGTATAAAAACATCGTTTCGCGCCCTTTTTCCCCGCCGTTATGCCTGGCCCGGTATGGATATTTCGCTTCCGGGCGGGCAGCATCTGCACCTGGTGGGAAGCATTCATATGGGCACGCAGGATATGTCCCCCCTGCCCTCCGGCCTGATTAAACTACTGAAGCGCGCCGACGCGCTGATCGTCGAAGCCGACATCTCCGGCCATGAATCGCCGTTTGCCGGGCTGGAAAGCGACCGCCCCCTGGCGGAACGTCTTAACGAGACGCAGCTGGCTGAGCTTACCCGTCTTGCGGATGAGACCGGCGTTTCGCTCTCTATGCTCGACACCCTGCCCCTGTGGCAAATTGCCATGGTGCTACAGGCAACCCAGGCGCAGCGCCTGGGGCTGCGCGGCGATTACGGTATCGATTATCAACTGCTGAATGCGGCAAGGGCGCGCAACCTGTCCATCATTGAACTGGAAGGCACGGACAGCCAGATTGCGCTCCTTCGCCAGCTTCCCGATGACGGCCTGATACTGCTGGATGATACCCTGACCCACTGGCACACCAACGCGCGTCTGCTGCAAACGATGATTGGCTGGTGGCTGGATGCGCCGCCCGCAGACGGTAAGCTGGCGTTACCGTCGACGTTCAGTGAATCGTTGTATGATGTGCTGATGAACGCGCGCAACCAGGCGTGGCGGGAGACGCTATATGCCCTGCCTGCCGGTCGTTATGTTGTCGCGGTTGGCGCGTTGCATTTGTACGGAGAAGGGAATTTGCCGTCGCTGCTGAAATAAAAAAATGGCCAATATCTCTATTGGCCCGTCAAAGAGGAATTTCATCGTTTTTATTATACCGAAGTGACCTTCGGCTACGCCGATTGTCGCTCAAAGTAACCATCACTGCCAATACTATTGCGCAAGATGGTGCTATTTTTTAGACAAACGTCAGGCGTATGCTGCTGGCATGAATCGTCTGTCGTAAGAAGGATAGCCATGACTCCCGCCGTTAAATTACTCGAAAAAAACAAAATTTCTTTCCGGATCCACACCTACGATCACGATCCGAACGAAACCAACTTTGGTGATGAAGTGGTGCGCAAGCTGGGGCTGAACGCGGACCAGGTCTACAAAACGCTGCTGGTCGCGGTGAACGGCGATATGAAGCACCTCGCTGTGGCAGTGACGCCCGTCGCCGGACAGCTTGATCTGAAGAAAGTGGCCAAAGCGCTGGGAGCGAAAAAGGTCGATATGGCAGACCCGATGGTTGCGCAACGCACAACGGGTTATCTGGTCGGCGGGATCAGCCCGCTCGGTCAGAAAAAGCGTCTGCCCACGCTGATCGATGCGCCTTCGCAAGAATTTGAAACGATCTATATTTCTGGCGGCAAACGCGGGCTGGATATAGAACTGTCCGCAGGCGATCTGGCGAAAATGCTGGACGCGAAATTTGCGGATATTGCGCGCCGGGATTGAGAAAATTGTCCGGTGGCGCTGCGAGGTAAAAGCAAAACGGTAACAGGCGTTACCGTTTTTTGTGTTCGCGCCCTCTCCCGGTGGGAGAGGGTTGGGGTGAGGGCATCAGGCCGCACAACACTACTGCCAGCTCACCTCACCTTTCGGCTCATACGCGTTCACGTCAATCGGTGAATTTTGCTGGATAAACTGCTTCAACACTTCCGCATCAATAAACCCGGTATTTACATAGCCCGGTTTGTTATCGATATGCGGATAGCCGTCGCCGCCGGTGGCGTTAAAGCTTAACGTTGCCAGGCGGTAGGTTTTCGCCGTATCAACCGGTTCGCCTTTGATTTTGAGATCGTTAAGCTTACCGTCCTTCGCGACGAAGCTGACGTTAGCAAACTGCGGATACGCCCCGGAATCTGGCTTCATCTGCGCCACGGCGGTCAGGTAGTCAATCACCTCCATCCCGCTCATGTCCGCATAGACCACCACGTTGCCAAACGGCTGCACTTTGAGCACGTCTTTATAGGTGATGTCTCCGCCTTCGATGGAGTCACGAATACCGCCGCCGCTCATCACGGCGAAATCCGCATTCGTGCGCGCCATCTGCGCGGCCAGCACCAGACGCCCCATATTGGTCTGCACGAAGCGGACTTTGCTGCGGTCTCCTTCCAGTCGTCCGTTAAGCGTGCCAATCTTCACGTCCAGCTGCGCTTTCCCTTTGCTCTGGAACGGCGTCAGCAGAGAGAGCATCTGCTGGTTTTCAGCGATCTCTGGCGTGTAGAGTACCCGCTCGCTTTTGCCGTCCGGGTAGGTCACTTTCTTCTTCAGGTTGACCGGGATGAGCTGATAGTGCACCAGCTTCATCTCGCCGTTACGGAATTCGAAATCCGCGCGGCCAACGTATTTACCCCACTCGTGGGCCTGTACAATCCAGATCCCGTTCTGACGATCCGGCGCGCACGGCGTGCCGGGCACATAATCTACCTGCTTTTTATTCTCAGAAGCCATGCAGACCGGATCCTGCGAATGACCGCCCACAATCATCGCCAGCGAGCCCGCTGGAAGGCTGCGCGCCATCTCCACGTCGCCCGGCGCGTTAGAGCCGTGCTGACCGTTATCGTAATGCCCCATGTGGGTGGTCGCGATAATCACATCCGGTTTTTCATTCTGCTGCAACTCCTGGATCACCAGCTTCGCTTCGTCCGCCGGTTTACGGAATTCGATGTCGGTGAAAAATTCAGGGTTGCCAATTTTGGCCGTATCGTCGGTGGTTAAGCCGATGACCGCGATCTTCAGATCCTGACGCTTGAACAGCGCCCACGGTTTAAACAAGCGCTCGCCGGTGCTTTTCTGATAAATATTGGCGGAAAGGAACGGGAATTTGGACCACTTCTCCTGCTGGCGCAACACGCTCAGCGGATTATCAAACTCGTGGTTTCCGACCGCCATCGCATCGTAACCAATTAAATTCATGCCGCGGAAATCAGGCTCGGCATCCTGCAAATCAGATTCCGGTACGCCGGTATTAATATCCCCGCCCGACAGCAACAGCACGCTGCCGCCCTGGGCCGCGACCTCTTTACGAATGCCATCCACCAGCGTTTTTTGCGCCGCCAGGCCATATTCACCGTATTCGCTGCGCCAGAAATGGCCGTGATGATCGTTAGTATGCAGAATGGTAATTTTATAGGTTTTATCTTTTTCATACGCCTGCGCGGGCAGGCTTGTTAGCCCCCATGCGGCGATGAGCGCCAGCGCGACGCCACGCTTCATTAACTTCATCTTCTCTCTCCCTGACCCATAGACAAACGCAAAAATTACAGTGACTCACAAGAATAGACAAATAAGTTTTCAGAATTGCGACTTTCTTCAAATGTCACGGACGGGTATGTTAGTCGGATAATAATTACTCCCTGCATCTCTAATAACAAATCGACGTGGTATTTATGGCAATCAGTGAATCAACCCAGCCCGTCCAGGGCGCTCCGGCGTCGCCGCCGAAATCGCGCACTTCCTTTAAAGTATTAGGCGCAATCAGTCTCTCTCATCTGCTCAACGACATGATCCAGTCGCTGATTCTGGCGATCTACCCGCTGTTGCAGTCTGAGTTCTCATTAACCTTCGTGCAGATCGGAATGATCACCCTGACCTTCCAGCTGGCCTCTTCGCTGCTACAGCCGGTGGTGGGCTACTGGACGGACAAATACCCGATGCCATGGTCGCTGCCCATTGGGATGTGCTTCACCCTGAGCGGGCTGGTGCTGCTGGCCATGGCGGGCAGCTATGAGGCGGTACTGGTTGCCGCGGCGCTGGTGGGAACCGGTTCATCGGTGTTCCATCCGGAATCGTCCCGCGTGGCGCGTATGGCCTCCGGCGGACGCCACGGGCTGGCGCAATCTCTGTTCCAGGTGGGGGGGAACTTTGGTAGCTCCCTCGGTCCCCTGCTGGCGGCGGTGATTATCGCGCCCTACGGTAAAGGCAACGTGGCGTGGTTTGTGCTGGCCGCGCTGCTGGCGATTGTCGTCCTGGCGCAAATCAGCCGCTGGTATGCCGCGCAGCATCGCGTAAATAAGGGAAAACCTGCCGCGAAGATAACCAACCCCCTTCCGCGCAATAAGGTGATCCTTGCCGTCAGCGTGCTGCTGGTGCTGATTTTCTCGAAATATTTTTATATGGCGAGCATCAGCAGCTATTACACCTTCTATCTGATGCAAAAATTCGGATTATCGGTACAAAATGCCCAGTTCCACCTCTTTGCTTTCCTGTTTGCGGTGGCGGCAGGCACGGTGATTGGCGGCCCTGTGGGGGATAAAATCGGACGTAAATATGTGATTTGGGGCTCTATCCTCGGCGTTGCACCGTTTACGCTTGTTTTACCCTACGCAACGCTGGAATGGACCGGAATATTGACGGTGATTATTGGTTTTATTCTCGCATCGGCATTTTCAGCCATCCTGGTCTACGCGCAGGAGCTGCTGCCGGGACGTATCGGTATGGTTTCCGGCCTCTTTTTCGGTTTTGCCTTTGGCATGGGCGGCCTTGGCGCAGCCGTTTTAGGGATGGTTGCCGACCACACCAGCATCTTCCTGGTCTATAAAATCTGCGCTTTCCTGCCACTTCTGGGGATGTTGACCATATTCCTGCCTGACAACCGTCATAAAGCGTAACTTCACGGCTGCCAAAGTTAAACTTTGGCAGCCGGATAACCTGATGCCATAAGGCTTTCCTCTCCCTCCCCTCAGCAAATTTATCAAAATCTGCCTTTTTTCATGCTTATTGCCTTTTTATTGTGTTTTCAACAATTATTCATAAACATAAGCGTAAAAATTGTCATAAACTATTAATCGGCTTTTTGGTATTTGCACCAAAAATGGATCACCCATCGCAAAAGGAGACGGAATGCACCACGCCACACCGCTTATCACCACCATTGTTGGTGGACTTGTGCTCGCTTTTATTCTCGGCATGATTGCCAATAAACTGCGTATTTCGCCCCTGGTAGGCTATTTGCTGGCGGGCGTGCTGGCAGGGCCCTTTACGCCGGGTTTTGTCGCAGATACCAAACTGGCGCCTGAGCTGGCGGAATTAGGCGTGATCCTGCTGATGTTTGGCGTCGGGCTGCATTTTTCCCTGAAGGATCTGATGGCGGTAAAGTCGATCGCCATACCGGGAGCGATCGCCCAGATAGGGGTGGCGACGCTGCTGGGCATGGCGCTTTCGGCGGTGCTGGGCTGGTCAATCATGACCGGTATCGTATTTGGGCTGTGTCTTTCAACCGCCAGTACCGTGGTGCTGCTGCGCGCGCTTGAAGAGAGGCAGCTGATAGACAGCCAGCGCGGGCAAATCGCGATAGGCTGGCTGATTGTTGAAGATCTGGTAATGGTGTTGACGCTGGTTCTGCTGCCCGCCGTCGCCGGGATGATGGAAAAAGAGAATATCGGCTTCGCCTCGCTGGCACTGGATATGAGCATTACCATCGGTAAGGTTGTGGCGTTTATCGCCATCATGATGCTGGTGGGCCGCCGTCTGGTGCCGTGGATCATGTCCCGCAGCGCCGCCACGGGCTCGCGTGAACTGTTCACGCTTTCAGTCCTTGCGCTGGCGCTGGGCATTGCCTTTGGCGCCGTCGAGCTGTTTGACGTCTCCTTTGCGCTGGGCGCGTTCTTCGCCGGGATGGTGCTGAACGAGTCCGAGCTGAGCCACCGCGCCGCGCACGATACCCTGCCGCTACGTGATGCATTCGCGGTGCTGTTCTTCGTCTCCGTCGGGATGCTGTTCGACCCGTTGATCCTCATCCAGCAGCCGCTGGCCGTGCTGGGTACGCTGGCAATCATCATCTTTGGTAAGTCCGTTGCCGCCTTCTTCCTGGTGCGGATGTTCGGTCACTCGCCGCGCACGGCGCTGACCATCGCCGCCAGCCTGGCGCAGATTGGCGAGTTCGCCTTTATTCTTGCCGGTCTGGGGATGGCCCTGAACCTGCTCCCACAGGCTGGGCAAAATCTGGTGCTGGCGGGGGCGATCCTCTCCATCATGTTGAACCCGGTATTGTTTGCCCTGCTGGAGAAATATCTCGAGAAGACCGAAACCCTCGAAGAGCTGACGCTGGAAGAGGCGACAGAAGAAGAGAAACAGATCCCGGTGGATATCTGCAACCACGCGCTGCTGGTCGGTTTTGGCCGCGTCGGCAGCCTGCTGGGTGAAAAACTGATGGCTCAGGGCATTCCACTTGTAGTGATTGAAACGTCACGCACCCGCGTCGACGAACTTCGCGAGCGTGGCATCCGCGCGGTGCTGGGCAACGCGGCTAACGAAGAGATTATGAATCTGGCGCATCTGGACTGCGCTCGCTGGCTGCTGCTCACTATCCCGAACGGTTACGAGGCTGGTGAAATTGTCGCCACAGCCCGTGAAAAATGCCCGCATATCGAAATCATTGCCCGCGCCCATTATGATGACGAAGTGGAGTACATCACCGAGCGCGGCGCGAATCAGGTGGTGATGGGTGAGCGTGAGATTGCGAATACGATGCTGACAATGCTGACGAAACCGCCGGTTGAAGAGGCAGTAACGGGGTAAGTTTTGTGCTGCCTGATGCCCTCACCCTGACCCTCTCTCGCAGGGAGAGGGAACAAACACTAAAAACGGCAACCACAGGTTGCCGTTTTACTTTTACCTGTCCCAGTACGCCTCTTCGAGGCTGTCTTCCCGTTCCGGCAGCCCCCGCGTTAAGCGCGGAGAATGCTGGTTCAGCACCTGATAACTCACGCGGTTCGCGTACTTACACACCTGCGCCAGCGAGGAATAGGTCAGCCAGTCGAAGGTATGTTTGCTGGAATTCGGCACGTTGGTTTTGTGGTAGGCGTTGGCGGTAATGTCGTGCAGCAGCGCGGCCAGCGCGCCGTCGCCCGCGCCGTTGGTGTTCATGATCTTCTCAGGGCCACCCATATACGGTGCGATGTGAGAGAAGATACGCAGCGGGTTGATGCAGTCTTTATGACGCATAGCGCGGCTGAACTCGTACTGGTTAAATTCGGCGATTGCGCCCGGCAGCAGCGGGTGCTGGGTTTTACGCTTGCTCTCTTCTTCCGTGAAGCCCGCCATGTACAGCCCGACCGGCCCGGCGGTGCAGAGCACCAGGTCCACCCAGTCCAGCGCCTTATCAGACGCCAGCAGCGGATCGCTTTCGCCGGTCAGCGCTTCGGCTTCTTCTTCATTCATCGCCAGAATCGAGACGTGTTCTTTCAGGAAGGCCTGCCACCACTCCGGGTTGTCGGCAATGACGAATTTGGTGCCCAGCGTCAGAACCACAGGCACGTTGTATTTCTTCGCGTACTCAATTGCCTTCATGGTTGCGTCCGGCATTGGTTCGCCCGGCTTGCAGCGCACCAGATAGGAGGTCAGTACCAGCGCAGACGCGCCCGCGATCACCTCTTCCGGGATACTTTCAGCGCGCAGCTTATTCATATGGCCGGGGCTGATGGCAAAGGTACGCTCGCCGGAATCGCTTATCAGCGTAAAGCAGCGGCCAATCGGCCCGTCAACGCCCTGTAAATAGTTCAGATCGGTGCGGCTGGAGGTATTGCACAGGTAGCGGTAGGCGTAGCCACCGATTTCGATATTGCTGCACATCACGCCAAGCAGCACCGAGCGGTCGTCTGCCAGTACGGAGTAGTTGTGCATGGTGTTGCCGATAGTGCCGCCGGCAAACTGGTGGGTGATAAGATTTTCGCGCACCAGCTCCTGATACAGCGCTTCAGCAACGTCATCCTCAATCACCAGCGAGTGCCCGGCGCTCAGACCGTAACGTGCGACAAACGCATCATCCACTTTGGCTTCAATGTCCACCAGCGTCTGATCAATACCGACCACCCAGGCAGCGCTGGTTTCGCTTTCCTGCTGAATTTGCTGTAACAGCGGATCGCGGGCATCGACGGGGAAATAGTGTTTGGACTTACGTTTACCGGGAAATTTCATGGTCTGAACTGTGCAAAGAATACGGGCCGGGAATGGTAGCACAAACCCGGCCCGTAACGCGATCAGCGGCGGGTGGTGACCAGTGACACCATCATGTCGATGTGTTCAGGGGAGTCGTTAAGCGCAGGAATATATTCGTATTTCGTTCCGCCCGCCTCCATAAAGAACTCTTTGTTCTGGACGGCAATTTCTTCCAGCGTTTCCAGACAGTCCGCCGAGAAGCCCGGCGACATCACCTGAATGTGCTTCACGCCCTTCTCGCCCAGCATTTTTAGCGTTTCATCAGTATACGGGGTCAGCCAAGGTTCACGGCCGAAGCGCGACTGGAAGGTCATCATCACCTTCTCAGGCGGCAGGCCGAGGGCGGAGACCAGCTCGCGGGTGGTATCGCGGCAACGCTGGGGGTAATCGTCCCCTTCGTTCGCGAAACGCTGCGGAATACCGTGATAGGAGAGCAGCAGCAGATCCGGCTCGCCGTGTTTTTCAAACGACGCGCGCACGCTGCTGGCAAGCGCCTGAATGTACAGCTCGTTATCGGCGTAGTCGCGGATAAAGGTGATACCCGGTATACGGCGGCGGGTCGCCAGAATGCGCCCCAGTTCGTCCCAGACGGCAGCTACCGTGGAGCACGAATACTGCGGATATAGAGCCAGCACCACAATGTGTTCAACGCCCTGCGCCAGCAGAGAGTCAACGGCGCTTTCCAGGGACGGCTTACCGTAGCTCATGCCGAGCGCAACGGGCATGTCCGGCAGGCGGGCGGCCAGCGCCTTCTCCTGACGACGGCTGTACACCATCAGCGGCGAGCCCTCTTCCATCCACACGGACTGATAGAGCTTTGCCACACGCGGGGAACGAATCGGCAGAATGACGCCACGCAGCAGTGGCCACCACAGCAGTCTTGGGGTATCCACGACGCGCGTGTCGCTTAAAAATTGTCGCAGGTAGCGTTTTACCGCCGCTGGAGTAGGTGCTTCTGGGGTGCCCAGATTGGCAAGCAGGATGCCGGTTTTCGCCTGACTCATTCACGCCTCTTAACCATTTGATAGGCTGTCAATTGTAGCGGAAATGCGTTTAAACGAAACCCATTGCTGCAATAGGTAAGATGAGAATTTTTCTCACCCGGGGCTCCGGGTGAGAGAGGTGCGCTTAGCCGAGAATTTTTTCCAGCTCTGCACGTACGTCAGCCACGGCTTTGGTGCCGTCCACTTTCGCGTATTTGGTGTTACCCGCCTGCGCTTCTTTGGTGTAGTAGCCGATCAGCGGTGCGGTCATCTGATGGTATTCCACCAGGCGTTTACGCACGGTTTCTTCCTGATCGTCTTTACGGGTGGTCAGCTCTTCGCCGGTCACGTCGTCTTTGCCTTCAACCTTAGGTGGGTTGAATTTAATGTGGTAAACGCGGCCAGAAGCAGCGTGTACGCGACGGCCAGCGATACGGTCAACGATCAGCTCGTCCGGTACGTCGAACTCCAGCACGTAATCCACGTTGATGCCCGCTTCTTTCATGGCGTCAGCCTGAGGAATGGTGCGCGGGAAGCCGTCCAGCAGGAAACCATTGCGGCAGTCTTCCTGAGCAATGCGCTCTTTTACCAGCGCGATAACCAGTTCGTCGGTCACCAGCTTGCCTGCGTCCATGATGTCTTTAGCTTGTTTGCCCAGCTCGGAGCCAGATTTAACAGCGGCACGCAGCATGTCACCAGTAGAGATTTGCGGAATACCGTATTTCTCCATGATGAACTGAGCCTGAGTTCCCTTACCCGCGCCCGGAGCGCCAAGCAGAATAATACGCATTGCGAAAATCCCCTCAAATGTCGATTCAATTTTTCAAAAGCGCTAAACAATACCACCAGAACGGGTATCGCTCAAGGAAGGCGGGGAGGCTGAAACGGTTAATGAGGGGAGATAATTTGGGAGAGTGCGGTCTGGTGCCCTCACCTTAACCCTCTCCCACAGGGAGAGGGAACTCTTTCACCCTCTCCCTGTGGGAGAGGGCCGGGGTGAGGGAAGATTACGCCAGCAGCAGCGCATTCACACGTTTAATGAACAGGTTAGGATCTTCCAGCGTACCGCGCTCGGCCAGCAGGGACTGATCCAGCAGCAGTTCAACCCACTCCGCAAAGCGGGCGTCGTCCTGGGTATCCGCCGCGCGTTTCACCAGCGGATGATCCGGATTAAGCTCAAAGATATATTTCACTTCCGGCACGGCCTGGCCCGCCGCAGCGAACAGTTTCGCCATCTGGGTGCTCATTTCGTCCGCATCGGTGGTGACAATGGCTGGCGTATCGGTCAGACGGTGCGTGAAGCGCACCTCTTTCACGCGGTCACCCAGCAGGGTTTTCACGCGCTCAATGAACGGCTCCAGCGCCTTCTCGGCTTCTTTCGCGCTTTCGTCCACTTCATCTGCCAGCTTGTCGATGGACTCGTCAGCTTTGGCAACGGACTGGAACGCCTTACCGTCGAACTCGGTCAGGTAGTTCATCATCCATTCGTCGATGCGGTCAGACAGCAGCAGCACTTCGATGCCTTTCTTACGCAGCAGCTCCAGGTGCGGGCTGCTCTTCGCTGCCGCATAGCTGTCGGCGGTGATGTAGTAGATCTTCTCCTGCCCTTCTTTCATGCGGGAGACGTACTCTTCCAGCGACACGGTCTGGGCGGAGGAGTCGTTGTGCGTAGAGGCGAAGCGCAGCAGTTTAGCGATAGCTTCCACATTCGCGGTGTCTTCCGCCGGACCTTCTTTCAGCACCAGGCCAAACTGTTTCCAGAAGGTCTGGTATTTTTCCGCATCGTCCTTCGCCAGTTTTTCCAGCATCTGCAACGCACGTTTGGTCAGGGCGTTGCGCAGGTTACGGGTGACGGTGCTGTCCTGCAGAATTTCGCGGGAGACGTTCAGCGGCAGATCGTTGGAATCGATCAGGCCGCGCACAAAGCGCAGATAGTTCGGCATGAACTGCTCGGCGTCGTCCATGATGAACACGCGCTGCACGTACAGCTTCAGGCCGTGCTTGTGATCGCGGTTCCACATGTCCCACGGTGCCTGTGCCGGGATGTACAGCAGGCTGGTGTACTCCTGCTTACCTTCCACACGGTTGTGGCTCCAGGTCAGCGGATCGGTGAAGTCGTGGGCAATGTGCTTGTAGAACTCATTGTACTCGTCGTCTTTAATTTCAGCTTTGTTACGCGTCCACAGCGCCTGCGCCTTGTTGATTTTCTCCCAGGAAACCACGGTTTCGCCGTCTTTCTCTTCCTGTTTTTCAATCTCAACCGGCAGCGCGATGTGGTCGGAATACTTGCTGATGATGGAGCGTACGCGCCAGTCGTTCAGGAAATCGTCTTCGCCTTCACGCAGGTGCAGGGTGATTTCGGTGCCGCGATCCGCTTTGGTGATGTCATCAACGGTGTACTCGCCTTCCCCTTTGGATTCCCACAGCACGCCGTTCTCGGCGCTGTCGCCCGCGGCGCGGGTGCGCACGGTGACTTTGTCCGCCACGATGAACGCCGAGTAGAAGCCTACGCCGAACTGACCAATCAGCTGGCTGTCTTTCGCCTGGTCAGAGCCCATGGACTCAAGGAACGCTTTGGTGCCGGATTTGGCGATGGTCCCGAGGTGGTCGATCACCTCGTCGCGGTTCATCCCGATGCCGTTATCGGCAATCGTCAGGGTGCGGTTCTCTTTATTGAACGAGACGCGCACGCGCAGTTCGCCGTCGCCTTCATACAGATCCGGGTTAGACAGCGCGCGGAAGCGCAGCTTGTCCGCCGCATCGGAGGCGTTGGAAATCAGCTCACGCAGGAAAATTTCTTTGTTGGAATACAGGGAATGGATCATCAGGTGCAGAAGCTGTTTTACTTCTGACTGGAAACCACGGGTTTCTTGTCCTTTCATCTAAGTCGACCTCAACAATGCCATTTAATGGGGTTGTAAAACGTTGAGTGAGAGATGGGGATAAGGGGGGAAATTTTCAAGCGGAGGCCGCGCGCGCAGCCTCCGTTTGGTCAGAAAATAATCTTGTGACGTCCGGCCAGCGAGTGCGACAGCGTGGTGCCGTCGACCATCTCCAGCTCACCGCCGACCGGCACGCCGTGGGCGATGCGGCTGGCGTCAACGCCGTACTGCGCGCACAGTTCGGCGATGTAGTTGGCGGTTGCCTCCCCTTCCACCGTGGGGTTGGTGGCGAGGATCACCTCTTTGATGGTTTCCGACTCCAGGCGCTGCTCCAGGCGGTCAAGACCGATATCGTCCGGGCCGATGCCGTCCAGCGGGGAGAGATGCCCCATCAGCACGAAATAGCGGCCGGAAAACTGCCCGGTTTGTTCGATGGCGTAGATGTCCGCCGGACTCTCTACCACGCAAATCTGACCGTTTTCCTGACGACGCGGGTTCGTGCAGATGTTGCATACGTCCTGCTCGGTAAAGGTACGGCAATCCGCACAGTGACCAATTTCTGACATGGCGCGGGTCAGAGCCTGCGCCAGGCGCATCCCGCCGCTGCGGTCGCGCTGCAATAGCGTAAACGCCATACGCTGCGCCGACTTCGGGCCAACGCCCGGCAGGCAGCGCAGTGCTTCCATTAACTGCGTGAGCAGCGGACTGGTTTGCATCAGAATGGCATCTTAAAGCCCGGCGGCAGTTGCATACCGCTGGAAACAGAGGCCATTTTCTCTTTCTGGGTTTCGTCGATACGGCGAGCGGCATCGTTAAACGCGGCTGCAACCAGATCTTCCAGCATCTCTTTGTCGTCTTCGAGCAGGCTCGGGTCGATTTCCACGCGACGGCAGTTATGCGCACCGTTGATGGTCACCTTGACCAGACCGGCACCGGATTCACCCGTGACTTCCAGTTGAGCGATCTCTTCCTGCATCTTCTGCATTTTTTCCTGCATCTGCTGAGCCTGCTTCATCAGGCCACCCAGACCGCCTTTTCCACCAAACATAGGCTTCTCTCTTCTTTCACGTTAAGGATTACAACCGTAAGTCAGACTCACGATCAAATGGGGCGAATACTCTCTTCATCCAGATCGGCGTCGAAGAACCGGCGCAGGGTCTGGATGTTGTTATCCGCAATTATCGCCTCGCGCGCCTGCGCGAGCTTCTCTTCATAAATGGCCTGACGCCACTCGAGCGGCGTTTTCACCGCCGGATTATCATCTTCAATGATAGTCAATTCAACCGGCACACCCTGTAATGCGGTAAGCGCCTCGGCCAGCGCCTTTTGCGCGCCTGGGGAGTTGAGGTGCCGCTGGCCAGGGCGCAGGTGCAGACGCACCTGATTACCGTCCTGCTCTTTCCAGGCGTTCAGCGCGACCTGCTCCACCAGCTTCGGCAGCTGAAGTTTGCTGACCTCAGCGGCCCAGGCGTCGCGCTCGATGGACTCTTCCGCGAGCTTCGCGGACAGCTCCGGCGTTTTTTCATGCTCCAGCGCCTTTTTCAGCGCTTTTGGCGTGGCGACCACTTCCTTGACCGTTTCAACAACGGTAGTCGCCTTCCAGCGGTATGCCTCTTCTTTCGCCGGGGCTTTTTGCTCGAGCGCGGACGGTGCCGGACGCGACTGCACGCGCTCCGTTACCGAGGCCAGTCGTTCAAGCGCGGCGTTGTTCACCGGCCGCGCTCTTGCAGGCGCTGCCGGTTCACTCTTTTTTGGTTTGGTTGCTCCCTGCGCACGTTGCAACTGGCTTCGTGCGGCAAGCACCGAACTGGTGGCATCCGACAGCGGCACGTTTTGCGGCGGCGGCGATGCCGGTTGCGGTGGCACCTGCTGCGGTGACATTACCGCGGTCGGCGCAACCGGCGCAAAGGACTGCCGGGGCGTTTCCGGCTCCGGCAGTGGCTTGCGCGGATGGAAGGCCAGTGCGCGCAGCAGCGTCATTTCAACGCCCATCCGGCGATCCGGTGCAAACGGCAGCTCTTTGCGGCCGATCAGCAGCGTCTGATAATAAAGCTGAACGTCAGCCGGCGGCACGGTGCGCGCAAGTTCACGCATCCGCTGCTCAATGGTCGCCATGTCCGCGCCAATGGCCGACGGAGACAGTTGCAGCATCGCCACGCGGTGTAGCAGGCTGAGCATCTCGACCAGCAGCGCTTCCCACTCAATGCCACGGGCAGCGGCGTCGTTGACGAGGGTCATTACCCGCTCACCGTTGGCGGCAATCATCGCTTCAATAAGCGACAGCGCCTGATCGTCATCCAGCGTGCCGAGCATGGTGCTGACCGCGTCGGTGGAGAGTTTACCGTCACCGCTGGCAATCGCCTGGTCGGTCAGGCTCAGCGCATCGCGCAGGCTGCCGTCCGCGGCACGGGCCAGCAGTTGCAGCGCACGCGGTTCATGGACAATGTTCTCTTCATCAAGGATATGCTCAAGCTGAGCGCGGATCTGCTCAACGTCGAGCGCCTTCAGATGGAATTGCAGGCAGCGTGAGAGGATCGTAACCGGCAGCTTTTGCGGATCGGTGGTCGCCAGCAGGAATTTGACATGCGCAGGCGGCTCTTCCAGCGTTTTCAGCAGGGCGTTGAAGCTGTGGCGCGACAGCATGTGCACTTCATCGATCAGATAGACCTTGAAGCGGCCGCGCGCCGGGGCGTACTGCACGTTGTCGAGCAGATCGCGGGTGTCTTCCACTTTGGTGCGCGAGGCGGCGTCGATCTCAATCAGATCGACAAAACGCCCCTGCTCGATCTCACGACAGTTGTCGCACACGCCGCACGGGGTGGCGGTGATCCCGGTTTCGCAGTTCAGACCTTTTGCCAGCAGACGGGCAATAGAGGTTTTACCGACGCCGCGGGTGCCGGAAAAAAGATAGGCGTGATGGATGCGACCTAGCGACAAGCCGTTCGCCAGGGCCGTCAGCACATGTTCCTGACCGACAACGTCAGCAAAGGTTTGTGGTCGCCATTTACGGGCTAACACCTGATAACTCATGGGCAGGCTCTGCAACGCTGGAAGGTGAATTAATGGAGGGGAATGCTATCACAACCTCACCCATTGAGCGAGGTTGTGAGATATGGGATTAATGTCCCGGGAATGGCACCAGGCTGTAGCTGGTAATACCCTGTTTTTCCAGACGCTGCTCGCCGCCGAGATCGAACAGGTTGATGATGAATGCCGCGTCGGTCACTTCCCCGCCCAGACGACGGATCAGCTTCACGGTCGCTTCGATGGTGCCGCCGGTTGCCAGCAGATCGTCCACCACCAGCACTTTGTCGCCTGGCTTGATAGCATCAACGTGAATTTCCAGCTGATCGGTGCCGTATTCCAGCTCATAGCTCTCCGCGATGGTTTCACGCGGCAGTTTGCGCGGCTTACGCACCGGCACAAAACCCACGCCCATCGCCAGCGCAACCGGTGCGCCAAACAGGAAGCCACGGGCTTCAGTACCTACTACTTTGGTGATCCCGGCGTTTTTATAACGCTCAACCAGCAGTTCAATGCTGAGGGCGTACGCTTTCGGGTCTTCCAGCAAGCTGGTGACATCGCGGAAAAGAATGCCAGGTTTTGGATAGTCCTGGATACTTTTGATGCTATTTTTCAGATATTCAAGCTGCTGTGCAGTTGCGGTCATCGGTTTGTGCCTAAATGAAACAGTGTTACTCACGGCGCGCGACGAGTCGGTCAAAGTAACAGTTGTTTAACCTTTGACCAGGCGCACCTGTGCTCGAAAACGGTCGAATTTACTGGCTGTGCGCCATAATTGCAACCGCCATGATGAGGCTTCAGTGCTTTTGTTGCTTTTCATCAACCACGGGGATCCGCCACATAAAGATCAGCAGGCAGGCCAGGATCGCCAGCAGCAGAATGCGCACCCACATCATTTTCACCAGCCATAACGAGACGGCGAAGGTGATCAGGATGAAGGCAATGGCGCGCGGCTTGGCCCCGGGCGGCATAGCCCGGTGTTTTTGCCAGTGCCGCAGGTAGCCGCCGAACCACGAGCGGTACAGAAGCCAGTGGTGAAAACGCGGCGACGAGCGGGCGAAGCACCAGGCGGCCAACAGGATAAACGGGGTGGTCGGCAGCAAGGGCAAAACCACACCCAGCGTACCCAGCACTACCGCGAGCCAGCCAATGATGATTAAAATAGTACGCTGCATAATGCGAATCGTTATCAAACTGAACGGCTACTTTACCACTGGAGAGCGCCTTGAAAACAGCACTGCTTCTTGAGAGGCTGCAAAATCAGCTGATCGCGCTGCGGGCGCAGGCCACACCGCTAATGGGCCACGCCACGCTGAAACCGCGCTTTGACCGGCAGCTCTTCCGCACCCGCAGCACCGTCATTCAGGATTATCTTGCTGAAGCGCAGACCAACCTCGACGAGCTTCGCCACGCGGTTGAGAGTGAACAGCAGGAACAGGTCGCGTGGCTTGCGGAGCATCTTACCGAGCAGATCACCGCCCTGCACCGGGAAATCGCCGCCTGGCCGCTACGGGCGTGGGACAGCGCCTCGCCGGGACTGGGAAAATGGCAGCGCAAGAGGCTGGAGAACCAGGAGTTTGAGCGCCGTCTGTTTGAGATGAAGCGTGAGCGCGAAGCCCGCCTGAACACCAGCGAAACGCTGGAAGAGCAGCAGTTATTAATGCGTGAAATCAGCGCGCTGGAAGGCCGCATCGTCCGCTGCCGTCAGGCGCTGGATGAGATTGAACGCGTCATTGAACGCCTGACCCGTTAACAGGAGCAGCGGATGTCACTGGAAAATGCCCCCGATGAGGTCAAACTGGCCGTCGATTTAATTATGCTGCTGGAGAATCATGCGATCCCGGCTGAGACGGTGCTGAAAGCGCTGGAGATTGTGCGGCGGGATTTTGAGGGGAAACTTCCCCCTTACCCTGCCCTCTCCCCAGAGGGGAGAGGGAAATAATTCAGGCGGGAGTAGGGTCGTCCCCCTTAATTTCGCGCTTCACTTCCGTATGCTCGTCACCTTTCTCGTTACGCAGGTGCACTTCAAGCTGGTTGAAGGCGATATTTATATTGTTTTCACGACACAGACGGTCAATGGTGCGGTTCAGCTCATCGACGGTGTAGCTGCGATCGCGCAGTTCGCGTACGTACAGGCGCAGCTCATGATCCAGCGTGCTTGGCCCGAAGGTGGTGAAGAACACGTCAGGCGCAGGATCGTGCATCACTTTAGGATGTGATTTCGCGGCTTCCAGCAGGACCTCTTTCACTTTATCCAGATCTGAACCGTAGGCCACCCCGAGTCGGATCACCACGCGGGTGGTGGTATCCGAGAGCGACCAGTTGATCAGGCGCTCGGTCACAAAGGCTTTGTTCGGGATGATCACCTCTTTACGATCGAAGTCGGTAATGGTGGTCGCACGGATGCGGATCTTGCTGACGGTCCCGGAGAAGGTGCCGATGGTGACGGTATCGCCGATACGCACCGGACGTTCGAACAGGATAATCAGGCCAGAGACAAAGTTACCGAAGATCTCCTGCAAGCCGAAGCCCAGACCCACCGACAACGCTGCCGCCAGCCACTGAAGTTTATCCCACGAGACGCCCAGCGAGCCGAATACCGTCATCGCCCCGACAATAATAATGACGTAGTTCAGGATGGTAGTAATGGCGTACGACGCCCCCTGACGCAGGTTCAGCCTCGAGAGCACCAGCACTTCCAGCAGACCCGGCAGGTTGCGGATCAACGCCCAGGCAACCACTGACGACACCAGCGCAAAGAGCAGGCTGCCCATGGTGACGCTTTTCATTACCGCAGCGCCCGCTTCGGTACCGTTGTATTGCCAGAGCGTGATACTGTCGAGGTAGGCGAAAACGGTAATTAAATCAGACCAGATGGCCCAGAACATCACCGCAAACAGGGCGATCATCACCAGCATGGTAATACGCATCGTTTGCTGGTTGACCTGCTCCAGGGCGATAGTCGGCTCTTCCTGCGGCTCTGCCCCTTCAGCCCCCTCTTTCACCTGATGCTGCCGACGGGCAACAGCACGACGATACGCAATGCGGCGCGCCGCTACGCTCAAACCACGCAGCACGGTCTGGAACAGCAGGTTCCACACAATCACCAGATAAACCGTTTCGATCCAGCGGCCTGACAGACGCAGCGTGGTATAGAAGTAACCCGTCGCCGTCAGCACCATCAGCGCCAGCGGAATGATCGCCAGCACCGTTACGGTAACCAGACGAAGATTATGGGACTCTTTATCCCGCCAGCTGTCGCGGCACATCGGCCACATAAGGACGGCAATCAGCAGCAGGTTCAGCATAATCACCAGTTGCCCCAGTACGTCATCCATCAGATGCAGCGGCGAAAGCTCGGCCACAACTGACCAGAAGTGCAGCGGCAGCAGCGCGAGGCTGATGCGTACAATCTGGCGACGCCAGTGGCTGGTGAGTTTTTCCGGCATGTTGAAGTGGCGGACGGCGACGCCATCTTTTTCCAGCACTTTCCAGCACAGGCCAAACACCAGCCAGAACAGCGCCAGCTTCTTGCTGAACGCCCACAGCAGATCGCTGATATTCAACTGCATGGTCAGCAGGATCAGGCCCACGGCGAGTATCAACAGGCAGACCGGCAGAGCACGGATCAGATCGATCAGGATCGCTTTCGGGGTGTGCAGCTGGCTGTCGTTACGCAGTTGCCCCACTTCCGAGGCCAGCTTCGCCTGGTACTGTTTCAGCCATTTCAAACGCCAGCGTATTACGCCAGCGATGAGCAACAAAGGCAGTCCCGCCAGGAAGGCAATCATTACCGCAGGCCAGGCTTTCTCCCAGTTCACGGTAATTTTCATGCTTTTTATCTGGGATTTCAGCGTTTCCGGGAAAGATTTAAACCAGTCCCAGTCCATGGGTTTATTGCTGTTCACCCAGAAAATCTGCTGGGTCAGGATCTCCTGGAGGCTTTTAGAAACGCTCACCAGCTGCTGCTGGTTGATTTGCAGGTTAATCGCCATCATCAACTGGTTGCCCAGCTGCTTGTTGAGCTGATCGAGCAGTTCGCGGCGCATGTCCACCACCTGCAACAGCGCGTCGTGAACTTCAGCGTTCACTTCACCTGAATGGCCCTCTTCCACTTTGGCAACGAAGGTATCGCTCTGGAATAGCGCATCGCGCTGCTGGTTGACGTCAAACTGTTCAAGACGCAAATCCGCAATGCGATTGGTCATGTCTTCCAGCTCGTCGGCGGACGGCAGCGTCTGCTGTTGCTGGTAGAGAATGCGCGACAGCAGCAGGCTGCCCTTCAGGACGGCAATCTGCTCCTTGACGTTACGCTCGGCCTGCAACGCGCGATCCAGCCAGTTTTTGACCTTGATATTCTGCTGTACCAGCGCGCTGCCGTTTTCAGTCGCCTGGATCAGACGTTCGCTCAGCTGGTGGTTAATCTCCAGCTCCTGCTTCACCAGCGGGTTGGCCTGAATACGCGCCGTCTCGTCTGGCGAGACCGCTTCCTGGGCCGTTTTTTCAGTCAGGGTCAGGCGCTTGCTGTTTACCGCTTCCTGCAACAGCTGAAGTTGATGCTCAAGCCGGTTGATATTCGCGGTCACGTAGTCACGCTGTTTTTGCAGCGCATCCTGTAGCACCGTGTTGCCTTCCAGGCTCTTACGCTGCTGTTCAATCTCCGCGTTTAGCAGCGTCTGCTGGATATTCAGCAGCGTTTGCTGGGTGGGGCGAAGCGCCCCTTCCCCAACGGTGACGCCATTCAGACGGTTACGTATCTGCTGTAGCTGTTGCGATGCGGAGTACATGGCGTTCTGCACGCGCTCAGGCTGGGTTTGCAGCGAAACCAGCTGGCTGTTATAGGTTGAGAGATCGGACTGCGCCGTTTGCAGATCGTCCAGCAGCTGCGCCACGCGCGACTCAAGCTGGCGCAACGACAGCGTGGCAAGCGTTTTTCGGGTTTCATCGTCGTTGTCGACGTCGCTGAGCGCATTCAGCGCCTCCGTAGCCTTACGCATGTTTTCCGGCGCCTGAGCGACCTTCTGCCTCAGCTGGGCCGTTTCGGCTTTGATGCGCTCTATCTTGTCCAGCGTTTCCAGGGTTTCCGTCAGGTCCTGCTGAACAAGTTTTTCCAGGGCGGACAGATCTTTCTGCTTATTCAGGGTGTCGAGTTGCGCCTGAACATCAGCACGCGTGGGAATGTCACTGCCGTTGTCTGCACGGGCCCAGGAAAGCGGCGCGGCTGCAAAGTAAAACAGCAGGATCAAAAACAGGGCCAGAACAAGATGTTGCGAGCGATTGATGTGCAGCATAGTTGTGAATGTGATGTGAGAAATGACCGGAAATAGTCGGGCATGAAGGATATCACGCCCGGCTGAAGCAGAATAGTACGACGGAAAGGGTCTACGATTTTTCCCGTACCCGATCAGGTAGAACGGGGGTGATGCTTACTTTGAAGGGTCGGACAGAGCTGGCACATCTCAAGAAAAATGTCGACATAGCTGCGCGCCTCTGATCTGAGATCGAACGACTCCGGAGCAAAAAGCCAGTTTTCCATCAGGCCGGAAATATAGCTGCGCATCAGGATCGCCGCCCGGCGGGTGAGTAAGGTAGCAGGAAGCATTTTGGCCTGCATGCACTCCGTGAGGACCTGTTCGATGCGATCGTAGCTTTCCAGACACAGGTCGCGTTGCGCCTGCTGAACCACCGCCATTTCGCCAACGAACTCACATTTATGGAAGATGATTTCCATCATCAGACGGCGGCGCTCTTCAACAACTGTCGCTTCAAGGATATATACTAGAATTTCTCTTAACACAGAGAGTGGATCGTGAGGGAATTTTGCCCGATACTCACTCTCAAGATCGCTAATGCTGGACTCTGAAAGCTCCCAGATTTCACCAAACAGATCGGACTTGTCTTTGAAATGCCAGTAAATCGCTCCCCGCGTGACGCCCGCGGCCTGAGCAATCTGTGCCAGCGAGGTTGCCGAAACACCCTGCTGTGAGAACAAACGCATTGCCACATCCAGAATGTGTTGTCGGGTTTCCAGCGCTTGTTGTTTGGTTTTTCGTGCCATACGTTGATGAATTTACAGGAGTCAGATTTACATACATTTATGAATGTATGTACCATAGCATGACGATAATATAAACGCAGCAATGGGTTTTTAGACTCAGGACCCTTGATCAATTTGAAATCGGACACTCGAGGTTTACATATGAACAAAAACAGAGGGTTAACGCCTCTGGCGGTCGTTCTGATGCTCTCAGGCAGCTTAGCGCTTACAGGATGTGACGACAAAGAGGCTCAACAAGGAGCTCAGCAGGTGCCAGAAGTTGGCGTCGTGACGCTCAAATCCGAACCTCTCCAGATGACAACAGAACTACCGGGCCGCACCAGCGCCTATCGCATTGCGGAAGTGCGTCCGCAGGTAAGCGGTATCATCCTGAAACGTAACTTCACCGAAGGCGGTGATGTCAAGGCAGGTGAGTCTCTGTATCAGATTGATCCAGCAACCTACCAAGCGTCTTATGAGAGCGCTAAAGGCGATCTGGCGAAAGCAGAAGCGGCAGCCAAAATTTCGCAGCTGACGTTGAATCGTTACAAGAAGCTGCTCGGCACGCAGTACATCAGCCAACAGGATTATGATTCAGCCCTGGCCGATGCGCAGCAAGCCAACGCGGCCGTTGTGGCGGCGAAAGCGGCGGTAGAAACCGCGCGTATTAACCTGGCCTACACCAAAGTGACCTCCCCTATCAGCGGTCGCATTGGTAAATCTGCCGTCACCGAAGGTGCACTGGTGCAAAACGGTCAGACCAACGCACTGGCCACCGTGCAGCAGCTTGACCCGATCTATGTTGACGTTACCCAGTCCAGCAACGATTTCCTGCGTCTCAAACAGGAGCTGGCAAGCGGTCAACTGAAACAGGAAAACGGTAAAGCCAAGGTTGAACTGGTTACCAACGACGGTATCGAGTTCTCGCAGACCGGTACACTGGAATTTTCTGATGTGACCGTCGATCAGACCACCGGCTCAATCACCATCCGGGCCATTTTCCCGAATCCGGATAAAACCCTGCTGCCGGGTATGTTCGTACGCGCCCGTCTTGAGGAAGGGACTAACCCAAGCGCCATTCTGGTTCCTCAGCAGGGTGTGACCCGTACGCCACGCGGCGATGCGAGCGCGCTGGTTGTGGGTGCCGATAACAAAGTCGAAATGCGCAATATCACTGCAACGCAGGCGATTGGCGATAAGTGGCTAGTGACGGAAGGTCTGAAAGATGGCGATCGCGTGATTATTACTGGTTTGCAAAAAGTTCGTCCTGGCGCGCAGGTCAAAGCGCAGGAAGTGAAATCTGACGACAAACAACAAGCGTCGGCCGCTGGCCAGTCAGAACAAACCAAGTCTTAACTTAAACAGGAGCCGTTAAGACATGCCTAATTTCTTTATCGATCGCCCCATATTTGCGTGGGTGATCGCCATTATCATCATGCTGGCCGGGGGACTTGCGATCCTGAAGCTGCCTGTTGCGCAATATCCAACGATTGCGCCACCGGCAGTAACGATCTCCGCAACCTACCCGGGCGCTGATGCGAAAACGGTGCAGGATACCGTTACGCAGGTTATCGAACAGAACATGAACGGTATCGATAACCTGATGTACATGTCCTCAAACAGTGACTCAACCGGTACGGTTCAGATCACCCTGACCTTTGAATCCGGTACGGATGCGGACATTGCGCAGGTTCAGGTGCAGAACAAATTGCAGCTGGCGATGCCTCTGCTGCCGCAGGAAGTACAACAGCAGGGCGTGAGCGTCGAGAAATCGTCCAGTAGCTTCCTGATGGTTGTCGGCGTGATCAACACCAACGGCACCATGACGCAGGAGGATATTTCCGACTACGTGGGCGCCAACATGAAGGACGCCATCAGCCGTACGTCAGGTGTGGGTGACGTTCAGCTGTTTGGTTCCCAGTACGCCATGCGTATCTGGATGGATCCGAATAAACTGAACAACTTCCAGCTGACGCCGGTTGACGTGATTAACGCCATCAAAGCGCAGAACGCCCAGGTGGCAGCCGGTCAGTTAGGCGGTACGCCGCCGGTCAAGGGCCAGCAGCTTAACGCCTCGATCATCGCGCAAACCCGTCTGACCTCCGCGGATGAGTTCAGCAAAATTCTGCTGAAAGTGAATCAGGACGGTTCGCAGGTTCGCCTGCGTGACGTAGCGAAAGTGGAGCTGGGCGGCGAGAACTACGACGTTATCGCGAAGTTCAACGGCAAGCCGGCATCTGGTCTGGGTATCAAACTGGCGACCGGCGCTAACGCCCTGGACACCGCGACGGCTATTCGTGCAGAGCTGAAGAAGATGGAACCGTTCTTCCCGTCAGGTCTGAAAATCGTTTATCCGTATGACACTACGCCGTTCGTAAAAATTTCGATTCACGAAGTGGTAAAAACCCTGGTTGAGGCGATCATCCTCGTCTTCCTGGTAATGTACCTGTTCCTGCAAAACTTCCGCGCGACGCTGATCCCAACCATCGCCGTACCGGTTGTATTGCTTGGGACCTTCGCGGTTCTGGCGATATTTGGCTACTCGATAAACACCCTGACGATGTTCGGGATGGTGCTCGCCATCGGCCTGCTGGTGGATGACGCCATCGTGGTGGTCGAAAACGTCGAGCGTGTGATGGCGGAAGAAGGCCTGCCGCCGAAGGAAGCAACCCGTAAATCTATGGGCCAGATCCAGGGCGCGCTGGTCGGTATCGCGATGGTACTGTCCGCGGTATTTATCCCGATGGCCTTCTTTGGCGGCTCTACCGGTGCGATTTACCGTCAGTTCTCCATTACCATCGTTTCGGCGATGGCGCTGTCGGTACTGGTTGCGCTGATCCTGACGCCAGCCCTGTGCGCGACGATGCTGAAGCCGATTCAGAAAGGCGGACACGGCGAGCATAAAGGGTTCTTCGGCTGGTTCAACCGCATGTTTGATAAGAGCACGCACCACTACACCGACAGCGTGGGTAACATCCTGCGCAGCACCGGTCGTTACCTGCTGCTCTATATCATCATCGTGGTGGGGATGGCATTCCTGTTCGTTCGTCTGCCAAGCTCGTTCCTGCCAGATGAAGACCAGGGCGTGTTCCTGAGTATGGCGCAGCTTCCGGCCGGTGCGACGCAAGAGCGTACGCAGAAAGTGCTGGATGAGATGACCGACTACTTCCTGACCAAAGAGAAAGACAACGTCGAATCCGTGTTTGCGGTTAACGGCTTTGGCTTCGCGGGTCGTGGTCAGAACACCGGTATCGCCTTCGTTTCTCTGAAAGACTGGTCTGAACGTCCAGGTGCAGAGAACAAGGTAGAAGCCATTACCGGCCGTGCAATGGGCACCTTCTCACAGATTAAAGATGCGATGGTCTTTGCCTTTAACCTGCCAGCGATTGTTGAACTGGGTACGGCGACCGGCTTCGACTTCCAGCTGATTGACCAGGGCGGTCTGGGCCACGAAAAACTGACGCAGGCGCGTAACCAGCTGTTTGGCGAGGTGGCAAAACACCCTGACCTGCTGGTGGGCGTGCGTCCTAACGGTCTGGAAGATACGCCGCAGTACAAGATCGATATCGACCAGGAAAAAGCGCAGGCGCTGGGTGTTTCCATCAGTGACATTAATACCACGCTGGGCGCCGCCTGGGGCGGTAGCTACGTTAACGACTTCATCGACCGTGGTCGCGTGAAGAAAGTGTACGTCATGTCCGAAGCGCAGTACCGCATGCTGCCGAACGATATCAACAACTGGTACGTTCGCGGTAGCGATGGCCAGATGGTGCCGTTCTCCGCCTTCTCAACCTCGCGCTGGGAATACGGTTCGCCGCGTCTGGAACGTTATAACGGCTTGCCATCGATGGAAATCCTCGGTCAGGCAGCGCCAGGCCGAAGCACCGGTGAAGCCATGAACCTGATGGAAGAACTGGCCAGCAAACTACCTGCGGGTATCGGCTACGACTGGACCGGCATGTCCTATCAGGAACGTCTGTCCGGTAACCAGGCCCCTGCCCTGTACGCCATTTCACTGATTGTGGTGTTCCTGTGTCTGGCGGCATTGTATGAGAGCTGGTCGATTCCGTTCTCCGTTATGCTGGTGGTTCCGCTGGGGGTTATCGGCGCACTGCTTGCCGCAACCTTCCGTGGGCTGACCAACGACGTTTACTTCCAGGTGGGCCTGCTGACAACCATTGGCTTGTCGGCGAAGAACGCGATACTCATCGTCGAATTCGCCAAAGATCTGATGGAGAAAGAAGGAAAAGGCCTGATTGAAGCCACGCTGGAAGCCGTTCGTATGCGTTTGCGTCCAATCCTGATGACGTCCCTGGCGTTTATCCTCGGCGTTATGCCGCTGGTTATCAGCTCCGGCGCGGGCTCCGGCGCACAGAACGCGGTAGGTACGGGTGTAATGGGTGGTATGGTCACGGCGACCGTTCTCGCCATCTTCTTCGTACCGGTGTTCTTTGTGGTGGTTCGTCGCCGCTTCAGCCGCAAAAATGAAGATGTTGAGCACAATCATTCGGTAGAACATCACTGATACCGGTTTCACATGATAAAAAGGCCGCATTTGCGGCCTTTTTCATTTTCAGAAAAAATCATAAAATAGACCTATTGCTTTTCTATTTATTTTCTTCTTTTTAAATGAGGCCTGGCATAATAGGCCGATAACTTACACCAGGAACTCAGCCTTCTTTTATTATCATTTTGCGGCGTAAATTATTCGGACTATTCCTAAGTAACGGAAATTATCTGAAGATATCTGGTTTCGGACTTCACATGAAACTTTGCGCTAACTCAATGAATTTTAAGGAACCGATAAAAAACGGTTTTTTATTTGATTAACGTGGTTGCTGCAAAAGGTACATTTGCGTAAAGGCTCGCACAGTAACGATTTAATTGTAATTTTTCGTAATAGCGCGGTGAAATCTTGATCAGAGTGGCTTATAGTTAGAGTTATCAGGAACACAGCTCCCATGTGGCTAAGCAAGTTGTATCCATCCCGACATGATGTTCGGTGAGTAAAAAATCACTCAGAAGGGGATGCGCTATGGACGAGTACTCGCCAAAAAGGCATGATATCGCGCAGTTGAAATTTCTCTGCGAATCCTTGTACCATGACTGCCTTGCCAATCTTGAAGAAAGTAACCATGGCTGGGTGAACGATCCAACGTCTGCTATCAATTTACAGCTTAACGAGCTGATCGAGCATATCGCCACCTTCGCACTTAGTTATAAAATTAAGTACAATGAAGATAATAAGTTGATAGAGCAAATTGATGAATACCTGGACGACACCTTTATGTTGTTCAGCAGCTACGGCATTAACGCACAGGATTTGCAGAAATGGCGTAAATCAGGAAACCGTCTATTTCGCTGCTTCACTAATGTCAGCAGAGCTAATCCGGTTAGTCTTTCCTGTTAAAATTATTACAATTACTAAGGTGAATTTATGTCTGATAAACCATTAACAAAAGTCGATTATTTGATGCGCCTGCGACGCTGCCAGTCAATTGACACCCTCGAACGTGTTATTGAAAAAAATAAATACGAGCTCTCTGATAATGAACTGGCGGTATTTTATTCAGCTGCCGACCATCGTCTGGCTGAACTAACCATGAATAAACTGTATGACAAGATCCCCTCTTCGGTATGGAAATTTGTTCGTTAATCGTTGAAGAGAGACTGTAAAGGCACTACGCCCGTTGTTAAGCTGAATTTACCTTTCGAATTACGCTTCAAGTGCAAACGCCAGGTTCCCGTATAAAACGTATTTATGCGCATAAATGTTGTGACTCCCGTCACAGCCGCCTTTAGGGAACGTTCCCTTTCTGGTTAATCCTCTTTACGCTGCGTAAAACGATTCCAGAGAGGTTCCCATGAGTGAAGAAAAACAGAAGATGATTGCAGGTGAATATTACCGCCCTGGCGATGACACGCTGAGGGCTGACCGTTTACGCGCGCGTCATCTTGTTCACCGCTATAACCATACCGCACCCGATGAGAAGGCCGAACGTCGCGCCTTATTAGCTGACCTGCTGGGTCAAAGCGAAGGCGCCTATATAGAACCGAGCTTCCGCTGCGACTACGGGTATAACATCTATCTGGGCAAAAATTTTTATACCAACTTTGACTGCGTCATGCTGGATGTCTGCCCTGTCCGCATTGGCGATAACTGTATGCTTGCGCCGGGGGTGCACATTTATACGGCCACGCATCCTCTGGATGCGACCGAACGTAACAGCGGGCTGGAGTACGGTAAACCGGTCACCATTGGTGATAACGTCTGGATCGGCGGACGTGCGATCATTAACCCGGGCGTAACCATTGGCGATAATGCGGTTATCGCTTCCGGCGCGGTAGTGACCAAAGACGTGCCGGCCAATGCTGTCGTGGGCGGCAATCCGGCGAAAATCATTAAAATGCTCTAAGCGCATCCTGAGTAACTGTTATGCTTTTTCCTGGCATAACTGTTACTTTCATCGCGTAAACCCCTCTCATAAAATAAGCAGATCACCTGTATTTTCAACAATCATAAAGGCAAAAAATGACAGAGATACAGCGCCTGCTTACCGCTACCATCGACGATCTCAATACTCGTGAAAAGCGCGACAATCGCCCGCGCTTTAGCATTAGCTTTATTCGCAAACACCCCGGGTTGTTCGTCGCCATGTACGCCGCCTGGCTGGCAACGCTTATCGTCATGCTGAAGTCTGAAACGCTGGTCGATTCCGTCTGGCTGCTGGTAGTGCTGTTCGTGGTGTTTAACGCGTTTTTCTTTTTCGACGTCAATCCGCGTTACCGGTATGAAGATATCGACGTACTCGATTTCCGCGTGTGCTACAACGGGGAGTGGTACAACACGCGTTACGTGCCGAAGGAGCTGATCGACAGCATCCTGCACTCGCCGGCTGTCGAAGCCGGGCAAAAAGAGAAGTTGCAGAAAATGGTCACCACCAAGGGCCAGCTCTCTTTTTATGATGTCTTTACCCTTTCCCGCCCCACTGCTGCGTAATTAACGCCTGAAGACGTCGGATACCCGGCGCAAACTGCGAAGCAGAGGTATTGCCGTAACCTAAAACCAGACCGGTTTGCCCCTGCTTCGTCTCAAGGTAATATCCGCTCAGCGCAGCGGGTGCCAGCTGAAACGCTCTTGCCTGCTCCACCAGCCGCTGGTCGTCGATACCGTCAATCGCCAGCGCCAGGTGCATCCCTCCTTCTCCGGCAAGAACACGGTGCGGCGTATGAAGCTCTGCGCTTAGCACCTCTCGCAGTTGGCGGTATCGCTTACGATAAAGTCGGCGCATGGCGGCAAGATGTCGCGCATAGTGGCCTTCCTCAATAAACAGCGCCAGGGTGCGCTGTTCAGCGCGATGCCCGCCGCGCAGCAGCGAGCCGATGGCGGGACGTGCCGCCTTCGCCAGCGCTGGCGGTAACACCATGAACCCCATTCGGAGCGACGGAAACAGCGTTTTGCTGAACGTCCCCAGATACACAACGGGCGCGTTGTTGACCATACCCAGCATCGCCGGGACGGGCTCACCGGTATAACGGAATTCGCTGTCGTAATCGTCCTCAATGATCCACGCGTTGTGCTGCCGGGCCAGTTCCAGCAGCGCCAGACGCCGCCGCGCGCTGAGTACGCTTCCGTAAGGGAACTGATGCGATGGCGAGGTAAAAATCAGCGTGGGTGAAGGCGCACACAGCCCTTCCCAGCACATCCCTTCGTCATCCACCGGTATGCCGGTCATCGCCAGGCCGGTTTTGACAAAAGCGCTTTTGGCGCCGCTATAGCCGGGATTTTCCACCCAGGCGACATCCCCCGGCTCGCTTAACAGCATTGTGCACAGATTGACGCCCTCCAGCGCCCCTTCGGTTATCACTATCTGGCTGGCGTCACAGTCAATGCCGCGGGAGAGCGCAAGATGGCGGGCAATGGCGGCCCGTAGCGACGGCTCGCCAGCAGGGTCGCCATACCCTAACAGGGCGCTTCCCTCCTCGCGCAGGACGCGATCGTACAACCGCCGCCACAGCGGCAAGGGGAAATAGTTGATGGCAGGCGTTCCCGGCGTAAACGCCATCACCGGAGTGTCACGCGGCACAGGCGCGGGCAGCCGGGCGACACGTTTTGTCAGCCTGACGTCCGGGTCCGGTAATGTCCGGGCAATCGTACGAGGAGCGAATTGCCCCACCCGCGTGCCCTGGCGGCTACGCAGCAAATAACCTTCGAGCGTGAGCTGGTCCAGCGCCGCGTTGACGGTATTTCGGGACACCGAGATCTGATGCGCCAGCGTTCGTGAGCCGGGCAAATGGCTGCCGGACCGAAGCCTTCCGCACAGTATGGCCTCCCGCAAAGCAAGATAGAGCGCGCGCTGGAGCGTCTCTGTCCCACGTTTTTTCAGCGCAGCATGGAGCAAGGTGTATAGCTCATCACCCGGTATATTCATCATTCCTCCTTGTGGTACCAGAAAAACATAACCTGGTGGTTCTTTTTAAGGAACCAGCAATTCATTAATCTGGAGATCTTCTTAACATCATGGAAATAAAGATGAATACATTCAATGAGTTTGGTCAACCTGTAGGGGAAAGCCTTATCGACTGGCAGCCTCGGCCGCCCCCGTCCCGGGTGGTACTTCAGGGTCGCTATTGTCGGCTTGAGCCGCTGCGCATGGAGCATGCCCACGCGTTGTTCTCTGCGTATTCCGTGGCCGGAGATACCCGAAGCTGGACGTGGCTGCTGCGTGAGCCCGATGCCACCGCAGAGGAGTTTGCCGAATGGGTGGCGAGCGTAAGCGAATTAGCCGATCCCATCCACTTTACCGTTATCGATAACCAGACCCAGTCTCCTGTCGGGACGCTGTCCCTGATGCGGATCGATCCTAAAAACGGCGTCGTGGAAGTGGGACATGTTCACTTCTCGTCACTGTTAAGCCGCACGCCCATGTCGACAGAAGCGCAGTATCTGCTGATGCGGTACGTGTTCGATACCCTGGGCTACCGGCGTTATGAATGGAAGTGCAATAGCCTGAACGAACCCTCCCGCAAAGCGGCCCTGCGTCTTGGCTTTCAGTTTGAAGGGCGTTTTCGCCAGGCGCTGGTCATTAAAGGCCGAAACCGGGACACCGACTGGTTTTCAATTCTCGACAAAGAGTGGCCAGCGCTGGCGAGCGCCTTTGAAAGCTGGCTTGCCACCGACAATTTTACTGCCGATGGCAAACAGAAAAGATCCCTGGAAAGCTGGCGAGAAACGCGCGTCTAGCGCCTTTTTTTACGCCCCTGCACCGCCTTAAAGCGCGGGTTAGATTTGCAAATCACGTATAAGCGTCCCTTGCGTTTGACTATCTGGCAATCCGGGTGACGCTGTTTTGCACTGCGCAATGAGTTAAGCACCTGCATGATTAGCCTCGCTTCGCATCAAGAAAGCCGCCAAAACGCTTGCGGAAGCGTGCCGCGCTGCCATCTGTCGAGAAGGTCTTCTGCTTCCCGGTGTAAAACGGATGTGATTTAGAGGAGACATCAAGAGTAACGTAAGGATACGTTTTCCCCTCAAGCTCAATTTCACGATCTGTCTTAATCGTTGAGCCAACTTTAAAATATTCATTAGCCGTGGTGTCGTGAAACACAACGGTGCGATAGGTTGGATGGATATTCGGTTTCATCTCTGGCCTTCATGTATTGTTATAACATAACAAAATACTATCTGAGCTTTGCTGCAAAAACAACCCCTGTGACGCGCAGCCTGTTTTTGAAAGGTTTATTCAGATACCTGCCTGAGACGGTTGCATGCTATAACTATATCATTTACCGATAAAAACTTTTTCCTCTGGCGCGCAAACTCCAGGCCCGGGGCGGGCATATGGGAAGGATAAAACAGCATGCGAACCCGACATCTGGTCAGCCTGGTGACAGGCGTACTGATCTTCTCTGTGCTGGTCCCTGTGTGCCTCAGTATCTGGCTGGCGCATCGTCAGGCTGAGGAGAAATTTGTGGACGCGCTGGACAGCTATGCCTCGCGTGTCCTGATCCGTACCGACAGAGTCGTTGCGCAGGCAAAACAGGCGCTCACGCACCTACAGACATTCCACGCCCCGCCCTGCACTCCCCCGCATTTACGCGAAATGCGCCGGGTCGCGTTCTCATGGCGCTATATCCAGGAAGTGATGTATATCGATAACCTGAAACCGCTCTGCTCATCGCTTGAACAATCCAGTGATACGGCGATCTTACCGCCCCCAATGCGGATCACCGAAGATGGTTATAGCGCGTGGCTCACCTCGCAAAACGACCTCGGCATTCAGCGTTATATGGCCGTTCTGGGGAAAGGACATTATCTGGTAATGGTCGATCCGGCGTCGCTTGTGGATGTTGTTCCGTTTGGTGAAATCTCAATGGATGCCGCCCTGGTGGGCAGCTCAACCCATCATATATTTGCCAGAAGCAATGTTCTCGACCCGTATATTCTCTCTGTCGTTAAGGAGCAGCAGGACGTTACGCGCGTGCAATACAACGGCTCAATGTACGTGATGAAACCTGTACCCGAACTGGGGTTTACGGTGATCGCTTGGGTGTCGTTAAAACCGCTGGCGGCTTCCTGGCACCAGCAACTGATCATCTGGCTACCGGCTGGCATACTGCTAAGCCTGGTTGCTGCCCTTATTGTCATGCGCATTCTCCGCCGTTTGCTGTCCCCGCGTCACCGCCTGATCGACGCGATCAACAACCGGGAGATCGAGGTTCACTACCAGCCCATCGTGGCGCTGTGTAGTGGAAAACTGGTGGGTGCTGAAGCGCTGATGCGCTGGCCGCAGCCAGATGGCAGTAACCTGTCGCCTAATCTCTTTGTTCCGCTGGCTGAGCAGACAGGGCTTATTTCAACGCTGACGCGGCTAGTGGTAAATGAGGTATTTGAGGATCTAGGCGCCTGGCTACACCATCACCCGGAACTGCATATTTCTGTCAACCTTGCGCCATCGGATTTAACGTCCCCCGAGCTGCCTCGCCAGCTGAGTCAGTTGCTCAACAAATGGGGCGTCCACCCGCGCCAGATCGCCCTTGAATTAACCGAGCGCGGGTTTGCCGATCCTGCCGTCAGCGTACCTGCTATCGCTGCATTTCGCCGCGCCGGGCACGCTATCTACATTGATGATTTTGGCACGGGTTACTCCAGCCTGAGCTATTTGCAGGATCTGGATGTCGATACTCTGAAGATTGATAAATCCTTTGTGGATGCGCTGGAGTACAAGCACGTGACTCCCCACATCATCGAAATGGCCAAATCGCTTAAACTGGCGATGGTCGCAGAAGGCATTGAAACTGAAGGGCAGATCGAATGGTTGCATCGCCACGGCGTGCAGTACGGCCAGGGCTGGTATTTCAGCAAGGCGCTGCCTAAAGAGGATTTCATTCTCTGGGCCGCGCACAACCTCAGGAAATAAACCGATTGTGCGGTGTTACGTGCGGCCACGGCAGTGGCCGCACGTTTCGGCTCAGCCGTTCTGCTGCCAGCTAAACGTGTAGCGCAGCCGGCGGTTTTGCAGAATGAAGGCCGGGGCTACGCTCGGGCTCCATGAGTCGTCCCCCCCTACGCCCATGTGAAACGCATCAAGATTCAACCAGCAGCCAGCCTCTTCCCGCAGCAAGTGCTGATGCGTTGTCTCATGCAGCTGCCGCTGGCTATAACGGCTCAGGGAGAAATGGAACTGTCCCTGCAACTGATGGGAGCCAAACGTCAGCTCGCGGGTGTCGCAGCGCAAACCGTTCTCCGTCGGGAAGATATACGGCGTCTGCATCTCTTCCAGCGGTAACGCCCAGCGCCCCTGCTGCGCCGCCAGTTTTCTGTCCGGATAGTTTTCCAGCGGGCCTAGTCCCAGCCAGCGCACCGTTTCCGGGATATCCGCCAGCATAACGCTCAGGCCCACGCGAGCGGGCTCAGGAATGTCAGACGCCACCGTCACCTGCACATCACCGTGCAGCACCCCGTGGTCATCAATCCGCCAGACCTTGCAGCTTATAAACAGCGCTTTACCCTGATGCTCCCAGACGTGCTGCGTGGTCACCACCACCTCACGGTTATGCTGCTCCGCTTCACACTGGAGGAGGCGCGCGGACATCTCATACATCCCTGCCGCTTTCCAGCGTTCCACCCACGCGTTCGGATCGATGCGGGTCGCCTCGCTGACGCCAATGTCATTGTCCAGCGGCGCGCGGGTGAAGTTATCCGTTAGCGGAGAACGGAGCGTTTCAGCGCCCTCGTTCCACCACTGGGTCAAGTTTCCGGTGAGACGGCTAAACTGCCAGCGCTGCTGCTGATGAGTAATGTCCAGCGCCTCGTCCTGCACCGTTAGCTGCGGAGGGGTTCCGCCTGCTTTCGGTGGCGCAAGGTACAGCGGCGCCGGGAGCGGCCACTGATCCCAGGCACAACGGTGGCCGGGCGGCGACCACGGCGTGGCCTGCGGCTGAACGATCTCCACGTTGAGCCAGACCTCGCCCGGCTCAGCGACAAGTTCAGGCAACGGGATCTCAACGTGCTGCGTCCCCTCGGGCGCAACAGAGAGGGGTGTTTCGCCGGAAGCCAGTACCGCACCGTCACGCGCCACCGACCATCGCAGATACTCGTTGTCAGTATGACGGAACAGATAATCGCTCTGGATCTCGACGACCAGCGGAGCGGTGCTCACCAGCGTAAAGGTAAAGAACTGCTGGGCACGCTGCGCCTCGTAAAGGGCAGGATGCGGAGTGCGATCGGGAAACACCAGCCCGTTGAGGCAGAACTGACGGTCGTTGGGCTTATCGCCAAAATCGCCGCCGTAGGCCCAGAATACCGTGCCGTCTTCCGCTTTTTTCGTCAGCGCCTGATCGACCCAGTCCCAGACAAAGCCGCCCTGCAACCGGGGATGGCTGCGGAATGCCTGCCAGTAGCTGGCAAAGCCGCCAAAGCTGTTGCCCATCGCGTGGGCATACTCGCACAGGATCAGCGGACGGGTTTCGTCCGGCATACCAATCCACTTTTTAATCGACCACTTTGGCACCGCCGGGAACGGCTGATCCTGATCGACGCGAGCATACATCGGGCAGACAATATCGGTAGCGGCCGTACTGGCGCCGCCGCCTTCGTACTGCACCGGCCGCGTGGGATCGGTGGTTTTCAGCCAGCGGTACAGCGCATCGTGATTCGCCCCATGCCCGGACTCATTCCCCAGGGACCAGATGATGATGGACGGATGATTCCGGTCCCGCTGCACCATACGCGTTACGCGTTCGCTCATGGCAGGCAGCCAGCGCGGATCGTCCGCCAGGCGGCTCATTGGCACCATGCCATGGGTTTCAATATTCGCCTCATCAACCACGTACAGGCCGTAGCGATCGCAAAGCGTGTACCACAGAGGATGGTTCGGATAATGCGAGCAGCGCACGGCGTTGAAGTTATGCTGCTTCATCAGTTCGATGTCGCGGCGCATGGTCGCCTCATCCATCACCTGCCCCTTCTCAGGATGATGTTCGTGACGGTTCACGCCGCGGATCAGCAGCGGTTTGCCGTTAAGCTTCAGCTGGCCGTTGCTGATTTCGACGCGTCTGAAACCGACATCGCAGGCTTCAGTCTCCAGCACGTTACCCTGCGCATCCCGAAGCGATATTGTCAGCCGATAGCATTCCGGTGTTTCAGCGCTCCATAGCGCAGGAGCGTTCACGGGTATCGCCACCCTAAGCCGTTCTGCCCAACTGCCGCGTTCGTCCACGATGGCCGATCCGGGCTGCTGCGTGGTTTGCGCGCAGGCTTCGCCGTTACGCCACAGGGTAAACGCCACCTCGCATTCGGCGTAGCGTGTGCCTTCCAGCGCAACGTCAACCCGGAGTATCGCCCGATCGCATTCGGCATTCAGATCGGTCACGATCTGATAATCGGCAATTCGCGTTTCCGGCTTGTGCAGCAGCGAGACGTCACGGAAAATGCCACTCATCCGCCACATGTCCTGATCTTCCAGATAGCTTCCGTCGCACCAGCGTAACACCATCACCGCCAGGCGGTTCTGCCCCGGTCGCAGCACCGCGCTGAGATCGAACTCCGCAGGCAGACGGCTGTCCTGCGAATAGCCCATCCACTGGCCGTTACACCACAGATGAAAAGCTGAATTCACCCCGTCAAAAATAATGCGGGTTTGCCCGCTGCACATCCAGGCGTTATCCATCTCAAATGTGAGCGAGTAACAACCGGTTGGGTTTTCAACCGGAACATAGGGCGGGTTCACATTTATCGGATAGGTGACGTTGGTATAGATGGGAGTATCAAATCCCTGCATCTGCCAGTTCGACGGTACGGGCATCTCAACGGCATCAGCCAGATCGTCCGTTATCCATGCCTCCGGAACCTGCTCTGGCGCCGGGAAAAAGCTGAATCGCCAGATGCCGTTAAGCAGACGCTTGCTCCGCGAAGGCTTATCCTCGCGGGCGAAGGTTTCATCGCGCCAGCTATGAAAAGGCGCGTGTGCGGCCAGACGATTCCACTGCGTCACACCCGGGTTTTCCCAGTCACGACGCGCCAGAAGTGCGCTGAGAGTCAGCAGCAATGTAGAAGACATATCAACCTCTTTGCGAAGCGCTCACAATTTTAGCCAACATGCCCTGGTAAACGGTAGCGGTAAAGACTTTGATCGTCACCAGGCGAGCACGATCACAAAAGTGCTAGCTGCGCGCCAGTTTCTCCGCCAGCAGCGCCAGCGTTCTGAGCTGTTGCGCAAGATCTTCACGATCGGCCTGCTGTGCGGCGCGCGGCGCGGTGGAATGACGCACGCTCAACGTAACGGGAAGTTGTTCCTGCCAGCATTCGTCGTGATGGGCAGGTGCCATCAGCCACTCCACGCTGCGCTCACCGGCCTCGCGGAACGCCTGCCGAACGGTGGTGAGCGGAGGTGAAAACCACGCGCTGTCAGCCGTATCATCAAACCCGACAACCGAGATTTGCCCCGGTACCGCAACGCCTTTTTCCGCACAGGCGCGTAAAACGCCAAGCGCCATCTGATCGTTAGCGACGAGGATCGCCTCCGGCAGCTGCGCGCCCGCCAGGAGCTGATGCCCTTTCTCATAGCCCGAAGCCGCGCTCCAGTCGCCCTGCGCCACCGCAAACGCCTCCACGCCGGCCTGAGCGAGCGTGGTTTTCCATCCCGCCAGACGAGCCCGGGCAGAGACAGAACTTTCCGGCCCGGCGAGCAGCGCAATTCGCTGGTGCCCCAGCGAAAGCAGATGCTCTGCCCCCAGGGCAGCGCCCTGTTCGGCATTGAAAACGAGACTGTTAACCCGAGCTGTGGGGGACACATCGAGAAAAAGAACCGGGGTCGGCGAGGCCATTTCCTGAAGCATTTCTGCCAGGGCATCTTCCAGCGGAACGTTCACCAGCAGCGCCTCTACGCGCTGCGCCAGTAATTCCTGCAAAGCAGCCTGACACTGCGCGGGTTGCTCCACCATGGAGATGAGTACGCTAGCCCCCTGCTCCACTGCCCGGGATTTTACAGCTGAGGCGATTTGCGACGGCGCATGTAGCGCCAGATCGCTGGTCATCAGCCCCAGCGTACGGGTGCGTTTCCCGGCCAGCTGCTGCGCGCCACGGTTGGGCACATAGTGTAGCGCCGCCATTGCCTGCCGGACCTTTTCCCGCGTACGGGCAGAAACGTGTTCCGCGTCGTTAATCACCCGGGAAACGGTCTGATAAGAAACGCCTGCCACGCGGGCAACGTCATAAAGAGTGATCGCTTTCATACATTCTGGCGTCGTGAAAAGAGAAGTCTCTATTCTGACACAGTTACGCCATCATAGCCTGTGAGCGCTTCGCAAAATTAAACAATCCGCTCCGGCTGTGCAGCTTTCTGAATGCGCGGTCTCTGGCGAAACCACGGCAAACAGAGCTGGATCAGCGGGCCGATGGTTAATGCATACAGCACGGTTCCAACGCCAAACGCTCCCCCGAGGAGGTAGCCGACGATCAACACAGTCACCTCGATCGCGGTACGCACGCTGCGGATCGACCAGCCCAGCCGGGCGTGTATGCCGGTCATCAGGCCGTCGCGCGGACCTGCGCCAAAACCCGCGCCGATATACATCCCGGTGGCAAGGGCGTTAACCACAATGCCGGAAACCAGCAGGGTGATGCGCACGGGCAGCGAGGTGAGCTCAGGGATCAGCGCCATTGACGCATCTGCCGCCAGACCAATACAAATCACATTACTGATAGTGCCCAGCCCCGGCAGCTGACGCAGCGGGATCCACAGCAGCAGCACCGCTGCCCCGGTTAAAATAATCACCGTGCCGATGCTCATCCCTGTCTGGATGGCGACGCCAAGGTGAAAGACATCCCAAGGGTCGACACCCAGATCCGAACGAATAAACATCGCGGTTGAAAGCCCGTACAGGCCTAAACCGACATAAAGTTGTACCAGACGACGTACCATTTTCTCTTCTCCGAAGAACCAGGTTCCATCTTCGGTGAAAATGGCACTATGATTAATGTCCAGTTTTCAAATAGTGGACTGCACATGTCATCACGTCGTTTTGGAAGCCAGTCTCTGGTACGCCTGTTAGGGCACTGGCAGCAAGCCTCTTCCCGTACCCCGCTGTGGCGCCAGCTGGCTGACGCGTTACGCCTGTTGATTCTGGATGGCAGGCTGGCGCTAAACACGCGCCTGCCCGGAGAGCGGGAGCTGGCCACCGCACTGAGCGTAAGCCGCACCACCATCAGCAGCGCGCTGGCGCATCTGCGGGAAGAAGGTTATCTGGAGAGCCGTCACGGCAGCGGTTCGCGGGCGATCCTGCCAGACAGCCGCGCCGTGCCCACGCTTTCCACAGCCAGTGCGGCGCTGGATCTCTCAACCGCCGCGCTCAACGCGGGGCCAGAGATCCACCAGGCCTACGCCCACGCGCTGACGGCCATCACGCCGAATCTGGCGCTGACCGGGTACGATCAGCTTGGGCTTCCGGCGCTGCGTGAAGCTATCGCCGCCCGCTACACCGCACGCGGTCTGCCCACCCGGGCAGACGAAGTGATGGTGGTGAACGGCGCCGTCAGCGGCTTTGCCCTGATCTTAAGAATGATGACCGGTCCCGGGGATCGCGTGGTGGTGGATCATCCCACTTACCCGCTGGCAATAGCCGCCATTCAGGGAGCGCTATGCCGGCCCGTGGGCGTCTCGCTGCCTGAAACGGGTTGGGATACCGACGGTTTTGCCGCAACGCTCGCCCAGACCGCCCCGCGTCTGGCCTATCTGATGCCGGATTTTCATAATCCGACCGGGCGTTGCATGGATGCCGCGACGCGCCAGACCATAACCGACATCGCCGCGCAAACCCGCACCACGCTGGTGGTGGATGAAACCATGGTCGATCTCTGGTTCGATGCTCCCCCGCCGCCGCCGCTGGCCGCCTTTAACCCGGAGGCCGCGGTGATGACGCTGGGTTCCGCAGGCAAAAGTTTCTGGGGTGGGCTGCGTCTCGGCTGGATCCGCGCCTCGTCCCGCACTATCGCCACGCTCGCGCAGACGCGCGACACGCTGGATCTGGGTTCTCCGGTGCTGGAACAACTGGCCACGCTGTGGCTTATCGAAAACAGTGAAACCTTCCTGCCTGCCCGGCGGGAAATGCTGGCAGAACGTCGCGACCGCTGCGGCCAGATGCTGCGGGAACATTTCCCCGAATGGCGGTTTCAGGAAGCGGAGGGAGGGCTCTCATACTGGATTGAATTACCCGGCATGCTGGCGACGCAGCTGGCGGCACGCGCCGAGACGACAGGCATCATTATGGGCACCGGCACGCGCTTTGGGCTTTCAGGCGCGTTTGACCGCTATCTGCGAATGCCCTTCTCACTCAGTCCGCCGGAACTTGAAGAGGCATTATTGCGGATCAAACCGCTGTGGCGTGCGTTAAATAAAAGTGTAGCGCCAGTAAAACGGAGCCTGGTGTAAATTATTCGCCAGAAACAATAAAAACTGCTGACTGTAACGCATGCAGTCAGCAGTTTTCATGAAGAACAGCTTAATGTTGAGGAGGAATCGGGAAGCCTTTCAGCGAAATAATGAAATTATCCCCTTCTTTCTTTATTTTTGCACCGGTATCACACCAGTCAGACGCAATTCGAAAGAACTCATCACTTCCTACATTCCAGCCAAGACGAACATGTTTCACGTAGCCGGAACGTAACAGATTGCAGGCCTCGTTGTAGTCACTGGCAGTCGATAGTTGTTGTTTCATTTTCTCTTCTTCAGAAGTTTACGTAGTGCTTTGATTTCTTTGGGAGTAAATGGAGTTACGCTCTCTTCTTCCGTATGCTGATTATCAACATCCTCTTCCGATACTCCCGCCTCTTCTACTGCTTCAAATGCCAGCAGCAGCAGTTTCTCTGTGGTCACGCTTAAATTCTCATTATTGTCTTCCGCATAGTGGCGAAGTCTTTCTTTTAGCGCTTCATCAATTTTAACGTTTAAAACCGCAGTAACCATGATTGTCACATCCTTTCGGAACACGTGTTTAATTTAATACACGAAGATAAGTTTGTTATCCAGATATATATTTTTTAGCTTATGACAGAATAAAGGCATCCGAAAATAAAATGACAGTCTATTATTACAGGTTTATGACATTATTATTTCAGTTAAATGAAGGCTGTATTACAGAAAATACAATAGTCACATAATTTAGAAGGTTTATTCAGGGGAACAACTGAGAGGATCACAAATGGGTGGGGGCCCTGCCAGCTACATCCCGGCACCCACGTCGTCTGCCCTGGCTGCTTCCTTCCGGACCTGACCTGGTGAACAGAGTAGCGTTGCGGGAGAACCAACAGAGCCCCCATTGAGAGCGTTGATAACCAACGCGCTGGCGCATTATCCCTGTGGAGCACCTCAATTGCAAGCCGCTGACAACCGGATGCTGGATTATTGCGCAAACTGCCCCGACAATCTTCTTTATCTTCGTATAACATTACCCTTCGCTGATTTCCCGCAGGAGAAACAATGGACGAACATGACACTTTCCCACAGCGAGTGTGGCAAATCGTGGCTTCGATTCCGGAAGGCTGTGTCACGACCTATGGGGAAGTCGCCCGGCTGGCGGGTTCTCCGCGCGCGGCGCGTCAGGTTGGAGGCGTGCTGAGAAGGCTACCGGAGGGAAGCACGTTACCGTGGCACCGGGTCGTCAATCGCCATGGCGCCATTTCCCTCACCGGGCCAGACTTGCAGCGCCAGCGTCAGGCATTACTCTCAGAAGGGGTGCAGGTGTCCGGGGCAGGACAGATTGATATGCAGAAGTATCGCTGGGAGTACTGACGCCCTCTCCCGTCAACATGGAGAGGGCGAAGGAAAATTACATCTGTGTTGGGGGTGTAGGCAGAGTCGGCTGATTGGTTTGCGTTGCAACAGGCACTTCAGTTTGCTGCACCGGTACCAGGGTCAGGTCGATTTTGGTGCCGCCTTTGTTGACCGCTTCCTGTACGGTATCGGTGATAAAGACCAGCTTATCGTTGATCGTTACCGCCGCGCTCAGGAGGATACGCGCGTTAGGCTGGACGTCAGACGGGTTGTACGGCAGCACGAAGCTGAACGGCGCCTGTTTACCCTCTGTACGAACTGCACGCTGAGCAAGGACTTTAGACGGTGCATCCGCCAGAGACGCATCGGATAACGTGACCGTTAAAACCGCGTCCGGCGGCAGAGCGACTTTCTGTTTGATCCAGATGGTACCGGACACGTTAGGCTGTCGAATAGCTTGCTGTGAAAGGGTGTTAATCCCGTTTGGGGTCGCCGTTGGTACCGCTACATCGGCACTCTTATCCGCACAGGCGGACAACGCCACCGCCATTGCAACACCGCTTAACATAGGCACGAGTTTCATTGAAGTCTCCTTATCATCAATGCACCGGCGGGATCGATCCCATCCGATGTCGTTTTATTCACATAACGTAAACAAGTGTGGCACAAATCACGGATTTATGCCTAATTTTGCCCAGGTATTAAGATTATTCTACCCATCGGACCACTATCGTTTCTGCGTTATACTCAGCGTATCTTTCGCCACGGCGTTTATTGAGGACCACTATGAGTCAGGCACTGAACAATCTGCTGACATTGCTGAACCTGGAAAAAATAGAAGAAGGGCTTTTTCGCGGACAGAGCGAAGATTTAGGCTTACGCCAGGTTTTTGGCGGCCAGGTCGTGGGGCAAGCGCTGTATGCCGCCAAGGAGACCGTCCCGGCAGACCGTCTGGTGCATTCATTCCACAGCTACTTTTTACGCCCCGGTGACAGCGCTAAACCGATTGTGTACGACGTGGAAGTTCTGCGTGACGGCCAAAGCTTCAGCGCCCGTCGCGTGGCGGCCATCCAGCATGGGAAACCCATTTTCTACATGACCGCCTCCTTCCAGGCGCCAGAGCCGGGCTATGAGCATCAAAAACAGATGCCGTCTGCCCCGTCGCCGGACGATCTGAAATCGGAAACCGAAATAGCCCGCGCACTCGCGCATCTGCTGCCGCCGCAGGTAAAAGAGAAGTTTCTGTGCGATAAACCGCTGGAGATCCGCCCGGTCGAATTTCATAACCCAATGAAGGGGCATACCGCTGAGCCCACCCGCCAGGTGTGGATCCGCGCCAACGGCAGCGTACCGGCAGACTTGCGCGTGCATCAGTATCTGCTGGGTTATGCGTCGGATTTCAACTTCCTGCCGGTTGCGCTACAGCCGCACGGTGTGGGCTTCCTCGAAAAAGGGATGCAGGTAGCCACAATTGATCATTCCATGTGGTTCCACCGTCCATTCGATATGAATGAATGGCTGCTTTACAGCGTGGAAAGTACCTCTGCGTCCAGCGCGCGCGGTTTTGTTCGCGGGGAATTTTACACCCAGGATGGCGTGCTGGTGGCTTCTACCGTGCAGGAAGGTGTGATGCGTAATCGCGGGTGATGTAAAAAGCCCGGTGGCTATGCTTACCGGGCCTGCAAATTACGCTTTTTCAGGCCGGGTAAGGCGAAGCCGCCGCCCGGCAAGGCACTCAAATTATGCGTTATAGGCATTCTCGCCGTGGCTGTTGACGTCCAGGCCTTCGCGCTCCTGCTCTTCCGGCACGCGCAGCCCAACGGTCATATCAGCCAGCTTGTAACCGATAAAGGCCACAACACCCGACCAGACAACGGTGATTGCGATACTTTCCAGCTGTACCAGCACCTGATGCCCCATGGTTACACCTTCTGCGTAACCCACACCGCCCAGAGATTGGGCAGCAAAGATACCGGTCATGATACAGCCGACAATGCCGCACACACCGTGCACGCCGAATACATCACACGGATCGTCAACGCGCAGAACACGTTTCAGTGCGGTAACGCCCCACAGCCCCGCCAGTCCTGCGACGATACCGATCAGCAGCGCACCGCCTACGCCCACGTAACCGCACGCTGGCGTAATACCTACCAGACCGGCAATCGCCCCGGAACAGGCACCCAGCAGCGATGGCTTGCCGCGAACGGCCCACTCGCCAAATACCCATGAGAGGATAGCGCCGGCGGTTGCCACAACGGTATTCACGAAGGCCAGTGCAGCGATTTCGTTAGCGGCGCTGGCTGAACCTGCGTTGAAGCCGAACCAGCCAAAGTAGAGGATGGCGGTGCCGGTAAAGACCATCGGCAGATTGTGCGGCTTGAATGCTTCCTTCCCGAAGCCCACGCGCTTGCCAATCAGGTAGGCGCCTACCAGGCCTGCTACCGCGGCGTTGATGTGCACAACGGTACCACCCGCAAAGTCCAGCGCGCCATGGGAAGCCAACAGACCACCGCCCCAGACCATATGCGCAATCGGGATATAGGAGAGCGTCAGCCAGACCACCACGAAAATCAGTACCGCAGAGAAGCGGATACGCTCAGCCAGCGCGCCCACAATCAGCCCCACGGTGATGCAGGCGAATGAGCCCTGAAACGCGACATGAATATACTGATAGAAGCTGCCCATAACCGCGGTCAGTTCGATATTTTTCAGCATCGCCCAGTTAACGTTGCCGAAGAAGGCGTTGCCCTCCCCGAAGGCCAGCGAGTAACCGTAAACCACCCACAGCACGCACACCAGCGCAAACGTGACGGCAACCTGCGTCAGCATGGAGAGTACGTTCTTGCCGCGGATCAGGCCGCCGTAAAACAGCGCGATCCCCGGAATCGTCATGAACAGCACCAGCGCGGTGCAAATCATCATAAAGGCGTTATCGGCTTTGTCTGCCACAGCAGGTGCGGCCATTGCCAGGCCCGGCAGCAGTGCCAGCGACCCCAGACCTGTTTTCATTGTTGCTTTCTTCATTTTCTCGATCCCTATCACTGTGTGCCAGGAGTTACTTACAACGCCGCTTCGTCAGATTCGCCGGTACGGATGCGAATAACGCGCTGTAGTTCGGCAACGAAAATTTTGCCGTCGCCAATTTTTCCGGTGTAGGCCGCTTTGCTGACGACATCAATCACCTCATCAAGCTGATCGTCGGCAATCGCCACATCAATTTTCACTTTTGGCAGGAAGTTAACGCTGTATTCCGCCCCGCGATAAAGCTCGGCATGACCTTTCTGACGCCCAAAGCCTTTCACTTCGGTGACAGTCAGTCCCTGAATACCCATGGAAGACAGCGCTTCACGCACGTCTTCGAGTTTGAATGGTTTGATTACCACCGTAACCAGCTTCATATATCCCCTCCAGTCAGAATTCGGTAATGGCCGCAGCTAACACGAGAGTGATATTGCAAAGGGTGTGCCAGAAGTGAAAGGTGAGGAGGAAAGCGCCGCGGCGCGCATGCGCCGGGAAAAAGTGAAAAAAAAAACGCACCATGGCAGTGCAGGGTGCGTTTCAGTTTTGCACCAACGGTTAAGTCTGTTAGCGCATTGCCTTGTTATGGTGCATCAGGCGCTGAGTGACTCTTCCTCGCGCACGCTGGCGGCCAGTTCGTCGCCTGCCAGCTGCAACTGATACATCTGCCAGTAGCGTCCTTTTGCCTCAAGCAGCGCTCTGTGCGTACCCCGTTCAACGGCCTGGCCACGGTGCAGAACCAGAATGGTATCGGCATCGACGATCGTTGACAGGCGGTGGGCGATCACCACCAGCGTAGTGTGATCCCGCACGGCAGCCAGCGCCTGCTGGATCGCCTGCTCGGTACCGGAGTCAATGCTTGCGGTCGCTTCATCCAGAATTAACACCTGCGGCGTCTCAATCAGCACGCGCGCCAGCGCCAGAAGTTGCTTTTGCCCGACGGAGAGGTTGTTGCCCTGCTCACCCAGCCGGGTATTGATCCCCTCGCTTAACCCGCGCGCCAGATCCGCCAGCTGTACCGTTTCCAGCACCTCCCATACCTGCTCAGGGGTGAAAGGACGTCCCAGCGTCACGTTGGCATAAAAGGTATCCGCCAGCACCACCGGATCCTGCTGCACCATCGCGACGCCCTTACGCAACGCGTTGTGGCTAAGCGAGGCAAGCGGCCGTCCGTCCAGACGGATCTCCCCCTGCGTCAACGGATAGTAGCCCATCAGCAAACTGGCGAGCGTGCTTTTGCCGCTGCCGGTATGCCCAACCAGGGCGACAAAACCACGCGACGGTACCTCGAGGTTGATATCCTGCAAGACAAGCTGGTCGTCGCGGTAGGCAAACGAGACATGATCAAACGCTATGGATCCACTTTCCAGCGGGCGTTCGTCATCGCCATAGGTCTGACGCGGCCTGTCCATGAGCTCGAATACACGTTCGCCCGCGACCACTGCCTGTTGCAGCATCGACTGCTGCGTGGTGAGTTCAATCAGCGGTTCGTTAAGGCGTCCGAGGTAACTGATAAACGCGTACAGTACCCCCACCTCGATGGTTCCGCGCGTCGTCAGGCCGAACAGCATCAGCAGTCCGCACAGCACCAGCGCCGAGAAGAGGCTCAGCAGCGGACGTAACAGGAAACCGTCCAGGCGTAACGTCTGCATCCGCGCCATATAATGCGAGCGGCTGGCTTCCCCCATTCGCTCACCAAAACGCGCCTGCTGGCGAAACTGCTGAATAACGCTCATGCCGTTGATCACTTCGTTGAAGCCATCATTGATATCTGCAAGGTAAGCGCGCACGCGGCGCACGATCGGCGTGCTGTAGCGCTGGTAAATCACCATCACGATCAGCACCGCCGGGAAAATGGTGATTGCCACCAGCGCCATCCGCCAGTCCAGGCTGAACATCGCCACCAGCATCGCGCCAATTAGCGCGGCACTGCGCAGAACCGTTGCAACAACGGTTACATAGAGGTCGCGGATCACCTCGGTGTCATTGGTGACGCGCGAAATAACCTGCCCGACCGGCTGGGTATCAAACTCGCTCAGCGGCTGGCGCAGCGCGGCATCCATCACGTCCGTGCGCAGCTGCTGCACCACGCCCACGGCGGCCCGGTTAAAGAGCAGTGACTGCGCGTAATGCAGCCCTGCCGCCGTCAGCTGTAGCCCGACGTACGCCACGCCCAGCCCGGCGACCAGGCCGAGAGGCAAATAGCTTTTCGCTACCATGTTATCGATGAAATAGCTGATAAGCAGCGGACCGGTCACCTCCGCAATCGCGGCGATCCACAGCAACAGCACGGCGATGGAAAGCGGTTTGCGCCACGGTGAGCCATAGGCCAGCAGCCGTTTTAACGTCGGCCACATCTGTCCAAACTTACGCATCGGCCACCTCCTCATCCAGCGCGGCTTCAAGCTGTTGATAGCGGTACATATCCCGATACCAGCCGGTCTGCCCGGCGAGCTGCTCATGCTGACCACGCTGGGCAATATGTCCGTGCTGAAGCACCAGAATTTCACTGGCTTCGGTAAGCGCCGACAGACGGTGCGCGCTGATGATGACCGTGCGCCCCTCTCCCCACTGGCGAAGGTTATGCAGAATTTGATGTTCAGTACGCCCGTCAACCGCGGACAGCGCATCATCCAGAATCAGGATCTCAGCGTCCAGCAGTAGCGCGCGGGCAATAGAGATACGCTGTTTTTGTCCGCCGGAGAGCATAACGCCCCGCTCACCCACTTCCGTGTCGTAGCCCTGCGGCAGGCGCAGAATATCCTCGTGGACGCTGGCCAGACGCGCCACGTGCTCGATCTGGTCCTGTGTCGCCGTCGGACACCCGAGCGCAATATTGTTGGCAATGGTGTCTGAAAACAAAAACGGCGTCTGGCTGACGACCGCCAGGCGGCTGCGCCAGTCATCCAGCAGCAGACGTGGCAGAGGGATGTCGTGGAAACGGATATCGCCTTCGCTCACGTCAAAATGGCGCTGAATCAGTGACAGAATGGTGCTTTTACCGGAGCCCGTCGGGCCGCAGATGCCCAGCATCTGACCAGGACGCAGCGTGAAACTGACGTTCTCAAGCACCGGATGTTCCGTTTGCGGGTAGATAAAGGCGCGGATATCAGCCTTGAGAATACCCGGACCTTCCGGTACCGGCTCGCTGCCATCGTTCACGACCGGCACTTCCGCCAGCATGGCGCGGATACGGCTGTAAGCGGCGCTCCCACGTTCAACGATATTAAACATCCAGGCCAGCGCCAGCATTGGCCAGATCATCAGCCCAAGGTACATCGCAAAGCTGGTTAACTGCCCGAGGGTCATGGTGCCTCGCACCACCATCCAGCTGCCGCCGCCCACCGCCAGCAGGTTCGCCATGCCAATCGCAATATAAATTGTCGGATCGAAACGGGCATCAATACGCGCCACGCGCATGTTTTTCGCGCCGGTATCGGCGGCGTCGGCGGCAAACAGTGCGGACTGACGGTCTTCCAGACCAAACGCTTTGATCATGCGGATGCTGGTCATGCTCTCCTGGGTGCGATCGTTCAGCGACGAGAACGCCGCCTGCGCCAGCTTAAAGCGTTCATGGAGCTGCTCGCCGTAGCGGTTAATTGCCAGCGCCATCAGCGGCATTGGCAGCAGCGCCAGCAGCGTGAGCTCCCAGCTAATTTGCGTAGACATCACAATTAATACCGCACAGCCCATCACCAGGGAATCCACCAGCGTTAACACCCCTTCACCGGCGGCAAACACCACGCGGTCTACATCGTTAGTGGCGCGGGCGATGAGATCCCCGGTACGGTGACGCAGATAAAACTCAGGGTGCTGGCGGCTCAGCTGACGGTAAAAGTCCTCGCGCAGCTCAACGGCAAGCTGATAGGACGCACCGAACAGCAGCACGCGCCAGACATAACGCAGCAGGTAAACCACCACGGCCGTCAGCACCAGCGTACCGACCCACATCATCACCCGTGCGGCGGTGTAATGTTGTTCGGTAACGCCATCCACGACGTAGCCCACCACTTTGGGGGGGATCAGTTGCAGAATGGCAATGATAATAAGCAGGGCCACTGCGCCGAGGTAGCGTTGCCACTCCCGACGAAAGTACCAGCTTAATTGGGCAAATAATCGCACGCGGTCTTTTCCTGAAGGTATTTTAAGAAGTTATTCAATGGGTAACGCTGTGGTGTATTTAATCTGTTCCATGGCGAAGCTGGAGGTGACATCGGACAAGCCCGGTACGCTATTGACCAGCCGCTTGTAAAAATCATCGTAGCGCTTCATGTCTGCCACCTGAACGCGCATCAGATAGTCGTATTCCCCCGCCATGCGCCAGAAGCCGAGCACCTCGGGCATGTCGGAAACCTGCGTGACGAAGCGGCAGTACCATTCGCTGCTGTGATGCTGCGTTTTTATCAGGACGAAGGCGGTCAGTCCAAGCCCCAGTTTTTCGGGATCCAGCAGCGCCACACGTCCCAGCAGAATGCCATCATCTTCCAGCTTTTTGAGGCGCTTCCAGCACGGTGTGGTGGTCAGATTAACGGCATCTGCCAGCGCCTGCAAAGAGAGGGTACAGTCGCTTTGCAGCAAAGAAAGCAGCTTACGGTCAATTTTATCTAACATAGCCACCTCGAAGAGAAAATTATTCTCCTTACATTCTATTTTAAAGGTCAGATAGCAACAATTTTTTCTGTGCTTTTCGCTATGCTGGGCACAAAATGACAAATGGATAACTACGATGAATAGCACCTGGGTTAAACATGCCATCAGCGAAATAAATGCCGACTATCAGCGCTCGGCAGACACCCACTTAATCCGCCTGCCTCTGCCGGGATTTCCCGGTATTCAGCTCTATCTGAAAGATGAAAGTACCCATCCTACCGGTAGCCTGAAGCATCGCCTGGCGCGTTCACTCTTTTTATACGGTTTATGTAACGGCTGGATTAAAGAAGGCACCACGATTATTGAATCGTCGTCCGGATCAACTGCCGTCTCCGAAGCCTACTTTGCCCGCCTGTTGGGTCTGCCGTTTATCGCCGTGATGCCCTCATGCACGGCGAAACGTAAAGTTGAACAGATCGAATTTTACGGCGGACGCTGCCACTTTGTGGACAGCGCCTGCGAAATCTATGCGGCCTCCGAAATGCTGGCCCGCGAGCTGAATGGTCACTATATGGACCAGTTCACCTTCGCCGAACGCGCCACCGACTGGCGCGGCAATAATAACATTGCGGACAGCATTTTCCGCCAGATGACCCATGAGCCGCATCCTGTCCCCTCTTACATTGTCATGAGCGCGGGCACGGGCGGAACCTCCGCCACCATCGGACGTTATATCCGCTGTCAGGGTTATGATACGCAGCTGATGGTGGTTGACCCGCAAAACTCGGTGTTCCTCGATTACTGGCAATCCCGCGATGCGAGCCTGCGCAGCCCCGTGGGGAGCAAGATCGAAGGGATTGGTCGCCCGCGCGTCGAACCCTCATTCATTCCGGACGTTGTGGATGAGATGCTCCGCGTGCCGGATGCCGCCAGCGTCGCGACAGCGCACTGGCTGGAGACACAGCTTGGCCGTAAAGTCGGGGCTTCTACCGGCACCAATATGTGGGGCGCGCTACAGCTGGCCGCGAGGATGCGTGAAGAAGGCCGTACCGGCTCTGTCGTCACGCTGCTGTGCGACAGCGGGGAGCGATACCTGGACACCTATTACAACGCAGAATGGGTGCAGGCCAATATTGGCGATGTTGAGCCGTGGAAAGCGCAGATTTCGCAGCTGGTGAAATAAAAAAAGCCAGGCTTTAGCCTGGCTTGCTGGAAGGGTCTCACTATTCGGGGGAATATGGGAGGTTATTTTTGTCCAGCCAATGCGTCAAAAAATGGGACACCGCTTCGTTACGACAGTGTCCGATAACCGGTAAATGCGGGAGCGCGGCGATAAGCTGCGGCATCGCGTTCCCCATAATCAGCCCACGACCTACGTTGCTCAGCATCTCGTGGTCGTTCATGGCGTCACCAAAGGCCATACAGTCCTGCATCGTCAGCCCAAGATGATCGCTCAGCACCGCCAGCGCGGATCCTTTGTTACAGCCCACCGGCAGCACTTCAAGACAGTCCACCGCCGAGAAGGTCAGGTGCGCCCGTTCGCCCAGCGCCTCGTTAAGCTGAATACGCAGACGGCAGAGATCGTCGTGATCGCCACAGAAGCAGATCTTGGTCACCTTGTGTGCCGGAATGCGGCGCAAATCGATAAGCTGATATTTAAAGCCGCTGTAAACGTGAGCGTGCAGCAAGGCCGGGATCTCACGCCCGGTAAACCAGCCTTCATCATTAAAAACATGCACGCTGGCCTGCGTATCCCAGGTGCTGTGCAGGACAATGTCCGCCACCTCCGGATTCAGATCCTGACGGTGCAGCACATCGCCGTCGACGGAGTGAATGCGCGTTCCGTTGCCGGTGATCAAGAACGCATCGAGGGCAAATGTCCCCAGCAGATGGCGCATCTCCAGCACATGACGACCAGTAGCAAACGTCAGGGTAACTTCACGCTCGCGCAGGCGCTTAAGAGTGTTCAGGGTTTTCTCCCCTAAACGGTGATCCGGCATTAACAGCGTGCCGTCCATATCAAATGCAGCGAGCCGAGCCATGATTACTCCCGAAATGTGATGCGGTTAACTTGTGCATCAGTATTACGTGGGATATACGGAAGTAATAGTGAATAGATGATAATTATTGTTCCGGGTTTTTCATGCGCCAGCTTAACCGTCTTAACCAGTATCAGCGTCTGTGGCACCCGTCTGCCGGCGCACCGCAGCAGGTGACCATCAGTGAACTTGCCAGCCGCTGCTTTTGCAGCGAGCGACATGTTCGCACCCTGCTGCGCCAGGCGCAGGAGGCGGGCTGGCTAAGCTGGCACGCCCGCTCCGGACGAGGTAAGCGTGGGGAATTACGCTTTCACGTCACCCCGGATTCGTTGCGTAATACGATGATGGAAGAGGCCCTGAAAAGTGGACAGCAGCACAACGCGCTGGAGCTGGCCCAGCTCGCGCCTGAAGATTTGCGATCGCTGCTGCATCCGTTTATGGGCGGGCAGTGGCAGAACGATACGCCGACGCTGCGTATTCCCTACTATCGCTCGCTGGAGCCGCTTCAGCCGGGGTTTCTCCCTGGCCGGGCGGAGCAGCATCTGGCGGGACAGGTATTCTCTGGTTTGACGCGTTTTAATGGTAACAGCAGTGAACCCACGGGCGATCTGGCGCATCACTGGGAAGTCTCTGCTGACGGCCTGCGCTGGCATTTCTACATTCGCTCCACCCTGCACTGGCATAACGGCGATAAAATAGAGACGGCACAGCTCCGGCAAAGCCTGACGGCGCTATTATCGCAGCCCGGCATGGGCACGCTGTTCCGCAGCGTCTTACGTATCGAAACCACGCACCCGCAGTGCCTGACGTTTATTCTCCATCAACCTGACTACTGGCTGGCGCACAGGCTGGCAACCTACTGTAGCCGTCTGGCGCATCCCGATTACCCTGTGGTAGGCAGCGGTCCCTTTCGGCTGAGCGTTTTTGAGCCTGAACTGGTGCGTCTGGAAAGCCACGAGCAGTATCATCTTGGCCATCCGTTGCTTAAGGCTATCGAGTACTGGATCACGCCCCAGCTTTTTGACTACAGTCTGGGCACCAGCTGTCGCCACCCGGTGCAAATCGCCATTGGCGAGGCCGACGAGCTGGCCAGCCTGCGGCTGGTGAGTAACAGCACCAGTCTGGGCTTCTGCTACCTCACGCTGAAACAGAGTCCACGTCTAAGCGAACTTCAGGCAAAGCGGCTGATTAATATCATTCATCTCTCAACGCTGCTGCACACGCTTCCCCTGAACGAAGGGCTCATCACTCCTACCGAGGAACTGCTTCCCGGCTGGGCGATCCCCCAGTGGCCTGATTTAACCGACGTTGCGCTGCCAGAGGCATTGACGCTGGTCTACCACCTGCCGGTTGAGCTTCACACCATGGCCAGCCAGTTAAAAGCATACCTTGCGCGGCAGGGTTGTGAACTGACCGTCATCTTTCATGACGCCAAAACGTGGGACGGGTGCCAGCAGCTTGCCGATGCAGACATCATGATGGGAGACAGACTGATTGGCGAAGCGCCGGCGTACACGCTTGAGCAGTGGCTCCGCTGCGATGTGCTCTGGCCGCATCTGCTGAGCGCACCGGCATTCGCCCATTTGCAGGCCACGCTGGATGCGGTGCAGTCGCAGGCCGACGAGCGTGACCGACACGCAGGAATTCAGGCTATATTCAGCCGGTTAATGGAGACAGCCGTCCTGACGCCGCTCTTTAACTACCAGTATCAAATCAGCGCGCCTCCGGGCGTCAACGGCATACGCCTTAACACTCGCGGCTGGTTTGACTTCACCGAAGCCTGGCTTCCTCCACCAAACGCGTGAAGAAGCTGGTCGCCGCTTTAGCCAGGCGTTAACATGACGCTTTTACTGTAACTGTCGAGATGATCTATGAAACGTGCCGTCGTCGTGTTCAGCGGAGGACAAGATTCCACCACCTGCCTGATTCAGGCGCTTCACCAGTATGATGAAGTGCACTGCGTCACTTTTGATTATGGTCAGCGTCATCGCGCTGAAATCGATGTCGCTCGTGAACTGGCTCTCAAACTGGGCGCCCGCGCTCATAAAGTGCTGGACGTGACGCTGTTAAATGAACTGGCCGTCAGCAGCCTCACCCGCGACAGCATTCCGGTGCCTGATTACGAACCGGATGCCAGCGGCATTCCGAACACCTTCGTACCGGGCCGCAACATTCTCTTCCTGACCCTGACGGCGATCTATGCCTACCAGGTGAAAGCCGAAGCGGTGATCACGGGCGTGTGTGAGACCGACTTCTCTGGCTACCCGGACTGCCGGGATGAATTCGTGAAAGCACTCAATCACGCCGTCGATCTGGGAATGGCAAAAGAGACCCGCTTCGAAACGCCGCTGATGTGGCTGGATAAGGCTGAAACCTGGGCGCTGGCCGACTACTGGGGCAAGCTGGATGTCGTTCGCAACGAGACCCTGACCTGCTACAACGGCATTAAAGGGGACGGCTGTGGGCAGTGTGCCGCCTGTAACCTGCGCGCGAACGGTCTGAATCATTATTTTGCGGATAAAGCGGGCGTTATGGCCGCAATGCAGAAAAAGACCGGGCTGAAATAAGGGCTACCTGACCGTGCTGTCGAACAGTTTTACACCGGCAGCACGGGTAATTTTCATCAGTGTAGTCAGCGTTGGGTTACCATTTTCGGACAGGGTACGGTATAGCTGCTGACGTGAAAGCCCCGCTTTGGCTGAAATCTCTCCAATACCGCCGCGCGCTTCGATAACGCGTCTGAGGGCAATCAAATAGGCTGGGATCCCCTGGTCCTCGTAAATTTCATCCAGTGCAATTTGCAGATAGAGTTGCGCGTAAGAAGGATTTTCGCGCAGCATTTTGACTACAGCTTCATCATGGCTGACGGTACTTGAGAATTTTCGCTCACTTTTGCTCATGGAGTTTATCCTTTTGATGATCTTTCCAGTAATCTATTGCCAGCATCACATCCGCTTTCTGGCTCTTTTTGTCACCGCCGATCAGCAACAATAAGATTTCCCGGTGCTGGACCGCAAAATAGACTCGATAACCGGGACCACTATCAACCTTCAACTCCCAGACACCCTCTCTGAGATAACGGTAATCGCCAAAATTCCCCTTCTCAGCGCGGTCGATTCGCAGAAGGATCCGAAACGCCAGCTCCGGATCCTTTCGTCTCAACTTTGCTACCCAATCCTCAAACGATATTTTTCCGTCGCGGGTTCGGTAACGTTTAACAACGTAGTCCCTGTTCATGATTTTATCCCTGAAAACCCTTCTTGTCTTTTATAAAAGACAAAAATTTACGCGATCATCAGCTCCAGCTTTTCGCGCAACTCCCCTTCCAGCGGCAACGCTTTCTGGGTTTTGAGATCGATACAGACAAAGGTGATCAGCGCATCGGCCACAATCTGCCCTTCTGGCTCCAGCGTAACGACCTGGCTCAATACACCACTTTTGCCATTCAGTTGTTGAACCTCACTGGTCACGGTGAGCACATCCCCCAGCACAGCCGGGCGGCGGTAGTTAATGTTGATATTGACGACCACAAACGCGATGTTGTGTGCGGTTAGCCACAGGAAGCTTTCGCTGTTCTCCAGGCCGTCCCAGCGCGCCTCTTCAAGAAATTCAAGGTAGCGGGCGTTATTGACGTGCTGGTAAACATCGAGGTGATAACCACGGACTTTGATTTGTGTCTGCATAGCGCAATAGCCTTTCGTTGTTATAGGTTCAGAGGTCATAACTGGTATGACCTCTTTATCCTGGCAAATTTTTGCCGCAGTGCAAGTGATTACGCGATTACAGCGTCAGGTGTGCGAGATTGCGCTCAACCAGCGCGCTGCCCATACCCGGCACCTGCTTGAGATCGTCAAGGGTTTTGAAAGGACCATACTCTTCACGATAGCTGACGATGGCCTGCGCTTTTTTGAGGCCCACGCCATTCATTACGCGGGCAAGATCGTCCGCAGAGGCAGTATTAATACTGACCCGCGTACCCTCGTCCTCAATGGCTTTCGTGCTGGCCGTCGCGTTGGCTTTAACCTGACCTTGTGACGTTGCATCGGCCTGAGTTTGTGCAGCCTGGGCTTTAGACGAGGGTGACGCCGCCAGCGCGCCCGCACTCATCCCGGAAGTGGCAATAGCCAGTGTAATTAACAGTGCTTTGATTCCACATTTCATGCTGTTTTCTCCTTGTTTGTTGACAGCCATGCCACGATAGCCGCACGGGAAAACAGGGACAAACAGCAGATTGCAGAAATGGAAAAGGCCGCGAAAGCGGCCTTTAGTTTTTGCAGAACGTTACGAAAATCTGCGAGCAGACACGTAATTATTGCTCCTGAGTGACCACATCACCCAGCTTGATTTTGGCTTCTTTACGCAGGTTGCTCATCAACGCTTCGAAAGCAATCTGGGCATTGTTCTGGGTAATTCCCTGAACCATGGCCTTCTTCTGCGCGTCTGGCAGCGTGCCGGCTTTCACTTCATCCAGTGCCAGAACCACCACGTTACCCTGCATATCGGTCGTGGTGCCAAAGACAGGTTTGTCTTTCGCCGGCAGGCTCAGACCAAACGCCGCCTGGCTGACAGGATCCTGACCGGTACGGCTCAGCGTTTTTGCTTCACCAAAGCTCAGGCCAGCCGCTTTCAGCGCATCGTTCTTACCGGCTTTCAGGTCGGCCAGAATTTTCTCTGCATCCAGTTTTGCCTGCTGTGCCGCTTTGTTGTGTTTCACCAGCGCCACCACCTGATCTTTCACTTCCGCCAGGGGCTTCACTGCCTCGGCTTTGTGCTCGCTGACGCGCAGTACGAACGCACGATCACCGTCAACGGTAATAATGTCTGAGTTGCTGCCCGGCGTACCATTCTCACCGACCAGACCACCATTGAAAATGGCATCTGAAACCGGTTTGAAGTTCAGTTCTTCCGGCAGGTTTTCGTGGCTGAACCAGCCCGTCTCAACCGCTTTCACGCCAGCAGCCTGCTCAGCGCCCGCCAGTGATTCGTTGTCGTTGCTTGCGGCATCGCTCACTTTCTGTTGCAGCGCATAGAAGGCATCCAGCGCTTTCTCCTGCTTCACTTTCGCAGCGATATCATCACGAACGTCAGCCAGCGGCTTGGTTTTCGCCGCCACAACATCGTCCAGACGCGCCACCAGGAAGCCGACGGAGGATTTGATTACACCAGACAGTTGGCCTTTCTCTTTCAGGCCTGCATTTTTCAGCTCATCCGGGGTAGTTGACTCTTCCAGCCAGCCCATATCACCGCCGTTTTTGGCAGAAATAATGTCGGTAGATTTTGCTTTCGCTAAGGTGGCGAAATCAGCGCCTTTGTTCAGCTCGTCCAGCACGGCTTTCGCTTCTGCTTCCGTTTTGGTCTGGATCACGCTGTAACGGTTACGCTGCGGCTGAGTGAACTGATCCTGATGCTGGTCGTAATAAGACTGGATCTCGGCGTCAGTCGCATTTTCCTGCATCGCAGCTGCATCCAGCTTGATATAGCTTACGCGGAACTGTTCCGGAGAGATGAAGTTGTTCTTGTTTTGCTCGTAGTAAGCATTAACTTCAGCGTCGCTAACCTGCTGTTTCGCTGCCAGTGCGTTGACATCAATCGTCGCTTCACGCACCACGCGTTGCTGCGCCACCAGTGCCGCCAGCTCTTCAGTTTCGCCTTTCAGCATGAAATCGGTGCCCACCACCGCGTTGATTAGCTGTTGCGTGGTCAACTGGTTACGCAGTGCCTGAGCGTACTGGTCAGCCGTCATACCCATCTGGTTAACAATGCTGTTGTAACGCGCGTTGTCGAACTTCCCATTAGACTGGAAAGCCTGCGTCGAGAAGATGGCTTTTTTAACCTGCTCATCGCTGATGCCCAGACCCAGGCTTTTCGCGTACTGATCCAGCAGCGCCTCGTCAATAAGGCGGTTTAGCGTCTGCTGACGCAGGTTTTTCATATAGCCTTCGTTGGCTGCAAGTTCAGAGTATTGGTCGCCCAGCTGTTGCTGCATGCGGTTACGTTCACCAGCAAAAGCGTTCTCGAACTGCCCACGGCTAATTTCCTGGCCATTCACTTTTGCGGCGTAGTTCGCGCCACCGCCGATGAGGTAACTACTCACACCGGTCAATATGAACGACACGATAATGATACCGAAAATAATCTTGAGCACGAGACTGTTAGCAGCCGTGCGTAAGCTGTCCATCATGGTGTAACAACACTCCGCTGTAGGTGACTGGTTACCTGACGCTGACGGAAAATCCTGACCGTCGCGCGTAAAGGCGTATTGTGACAAGAAAACAGGGCAATTGTCAGCCCACAACTCGCATAAACTCGCACAAATCAGGTCTGGACAAACAAAAAAGGCACATCAAACGATGCGCCCTTGTACTTTTCAGCTTCCCTGGAGCGGGAAAGCAATCAGTTTACTGCGTCTTTCAGCGCTTTACCTGCACGGAAACCCGGCACTTTAGCGGCAGCAATGGTGATCTCTTTGCCGGTCTGAGGGTTGCGGCCAGTACGGGCTGCACGCTCTTTAACCGCAAAAGTACCGAAGCCTACCAGTGCAACGTCGTCCCCAGCTTGCAGAGATTCAGTAACAGAAGCAATTAAAGCATCTAAAGCACGTCCAGCTGCCGCTTTAGAAATATCAGCACCCGCAGCAATTTTGTCAATCAGTTGAGATTTATTCACTGTTCTCTTCCTCTCTTTATAATTTATATCGCACCTGAATCCTTCACAGCGCGACCGCGCAGCAGTTATATCAGTCCTGCTATGACCTTACAACACCCGTTGTTGATGGCTAACCCAATCAGCAATCTAAATTAGCTATACAAAAAAAGGCTGGCAAGTACGAAATGACTTACCAGCCTTGTTTTTATTGGCGCTCTTTGCGCGAGGTCACTATTTTGCGGTTACAACCTGCATTCCGGACGGTTCATTTTGCAGTGCGAGAGTCAGAACTTCCTCAATGCGTTTCACCGGATGGATCTGCAAATCGGCAATAACGTTGTCCGGAATCTCTTCCAGATCGCGTTTATTCTCGTAAGGGATCAATACGGTTTTGATCCCACCGCGGTGTGCCGCCAGCAGTTTTTCTTTTAACCCGCCGATAGGCAGTACCTGACCACGCAGCGTAATTTCACCGGTCATGGCCACATCAGCACGAACCGGATTACCTGTCAGGCAGGAAACCAGCGCAGTACACATGGCAATACCCGCGCTTGGGCCATCTTTCGGCGTCGCCCCTTCCGGAACGTGAACGTGAATATCGCGTTTTTCGTAGAAATCCGGGTTGATACCCAGTTTTTCCGCACGCGCGCGCACCACGGTCAGCGCCGCCTGGATGGACTCCTGCATCACTTCACCCAGCGAACCGGTGTAGGTCAGCTTGCCTTTGCCCGGAACACAGGCGGTTTCGATGGTCAGCAGATCGCCGCCCACTTCCGTCCATGCCAGACCGGTCACCTGACCAACACGGTTTTCGTTGTCTGCGCGACCGTAGTCGAAGCGTTGAACGCCCAGGTACGCATGCAGATTGTCGCCGTTAATCACGATGTGCTTCAGGCTCTTATCCAGCAGCAGCTGTTTCACCGCCTTACGGCACAGCTTAGAGATCTCACGTTCGAGGCTACGCACACCCGCTTCACGGGTGTAGTAACGAATAATGCCGACAATGGCGCTGTCCTCAACGGTCAGCTCGTTGGCTTTAAGCGCGTTACGCTCAATCTGCTTCGGCAGCAGGTGCTGTTTGGCAATGTTCAGCTTCTCGTCTTCGGTATAACCGGACAGACGGATCACTTCCATACGGTCCAGCAGCGGTGCCGGAATGTTCATGGAGTTCGACGTCGCCACGAACATCACATCGCTCAGGTCGTAATCCACTTCCAGGTAGTGATCGCTAAACGCCACGTTCTGCTCTGGATCAAGCACTTCCAGCAGCGCCGACGCCGGATCGCCACGCATGTCTGAAGACATTTTGTCGATCTCATCGAGCAGGAACAGCGGGTTTTTGACGCCCACTTTCGCCATTTTCTGGATAAGCTTGCCCGGCATGGAACCGATGTAGGTACGGCGGTGACCGCGGATTTCCGCTTCATCACGCACGCCGCCCAGCGCCATACGGATGTACTTACGCCCTGTCGCTTTGGCGATGGACTGGCCCAGAGAGGTTTTACCCACCCCTGGAGGCCCTACCAGGCACAGGATTGGGCCTTTGATTTTGTTCACTCGGCTCTGTACCGCGAGGTACTCAAGAATGCGGTCTTTCACACGTTCCAGGCCGTAGTGGTCGGTATCCAGGATCTCCTGGGCCTGACGCAGGTCTTTTTTGACCTTGCTGCGGGCATTCCACGGAACCTGCACCATCCACTCAATGTAGCCGCGTACAACGGTCGCTTCCGCCGACATCGGAGACATCATTTTCAGCTTCTGCAACTCAGCTTCGGCTTTCTCTTTCGCCTCTTTCGGCATCTTCGCCGCGTCGATCTTACGCTTCAGCGCTTCGTTTTCATCCGGCGCATCGTCCATCTCGCCGAGCTCTTTCTGAATGGCTTTCATTTGCTCGTTCAGATAGTACTCACGCTGAGATTTTTCCATCTGCTTTTTGACGCGGTTGCGAATGCGCTTCTCAACCTGGAGCAGATCGATCTCAGACTCCATCATCGCCATCAGGTATTCCAGACGTTCGTTAACGTCGGACATTTCCAGCACGGACTGTTTGTCAGCCAGCTTCAGCGGCATATGCGCAGCGATGGTATCCGCCAGACGTGCAGGATCGTCGATGCTGTTCAGCGACGTCAGCACTTCAGGTGGGATTTTCTTATTCAGCTTGATGTAGCCTTCGAACTGGCTGATCGCGGTGCGTACCAGCACTTCCTGCTCGCGCTCATCAAGTTCCGGTGAATCAAGGTACTCTGCCTTCGCAGAGAAGTGCTCGCCATCGTCTGACAGAGTGGTAATACGCGCACGCTGTAAGCCTTCCACCAGCACCTTCACGGTGCCGTCTGGCAGCTTCAGCATCTGCAAAATAGAGGCCACGGTCCCGACGGTGAAAAGATCGTTTACACCCGGCTCATCCGTTGATGCTTCTTTCTGCGCGACCAACATGATTTTTTTATCATGATCCATGGCGGCTTCGAGGCAACGGATAGATTTTTCCCGCCCTACAAATAAGGGTATGACCATGTGCGGATAAACCACCACATCGCGCAACGGCAATACGGGGATTTCAATGCGTTCAGAACGCTCAGGATTCATAGAGCTCTCTCTTAGTTTAGTGTCCGCCAGGTAAACTGGTCATGTAACTGTGCTTCACACAACCATTAACATGTAATCCAGTATATGGGGATGTTTCCCATACATTCAACGCCATGAATACGGAAAAAGTAAAGGGGAGATAAAATCCCCCCTTTTTGATTAACTGATTGTATGAAATGGTGAATTATTCGCCAGATGCCTGCTGCGCTTCCGGTTTACCGTAAATCAGTAACGGCTTGGTCTGGCCACCAATGACGGACTCGTCGATCACGACTTTTTCGACGTCTTCCATAGAAGGAAGATCGTACATCGTGTCGAGCAATGCTGCTTCCACGATAGAACGCAGGCCACGGGCACCGGTTTTACGCGCCATCGCTTTCTTGGCAATCGCGTCCAACGCTTCGTCACGGAATTCCAGCTCAACGCCTTCCAGATTAAACAGCGCCTGATACTGCTTGGTCAGCGCGTTTTTCGGCTCTTTCAGGATCTGAATCAACGCGTCTTCGCTCAGTTCGTTCAGGGTCGCCACAACCGGCAGACGGCCGATAAATTCCGGAATCAAACCGAATTTGATCAGATCTTCCGGCTCAACCTGCGCCAGCAGCTGGCCTTCGTTTGGTTTTTCAGACGTGGCTTTCACCGTTGCGCCAAAACCAATGCCGGAGCCGGTTTCCACACGGTGAGAGATCACTTTATCCAGGCCTGCAAACGCACCACCACAGATAAACAGGATCTTAGAGGTATCAACCTGCAAGAATTCCTGCTGCGGATGTTTACGCCCACCCTGCGGTGGAACAGCCGCAACCGTACCTTCAATCAGCTTCAGGAGCGCCTGCTGCACGCCCTCGCCCGAGACGTCACGGGTGATGGACGGGTTGTCTGATTTACGAGAGATTTTGTCGATCTCATCGATATAGACGATCCCGCGCTGGGCTTTTTGTACGTCGTAATCGCACTTCTGGAGCAGCTTCTGGATAATATTTTCAACGTCTTCACCCACATAACCGGCTTCGGTCAGGGTGGTGGCATCCGCCATAGTGAACGGAACATCCAGCAGGCGCGCCAGCGTTTCTGCCAGCAGGGTTTTACCGGAACCGGTAGGCCCGATCAGCAGAATGTTACTTTTGCCCAGTTCTACGCCATTGCTGGTATCGCCGTTACGCAGACGTTTGTAGTGGTTGTATACCGCCACCGCCAGCACTTTTTTCGCCTGCTCCTGACCAATGACATAGTCATCCAGGTGGTGGCGAATCTCGTGTGGCGTTGGTAACGCGCTGCGCTCACGGTGCGGCGCGACTTCTTTAATCTCTTCGCGAATGATGTCGTTACATAAATCGACGCATTCGTCGCAGATATACACGGACGGCCCGGCAATCAGTTTACGCACTTCATGCTGGCTTTTGCCGCAAAAAGAGCAGTACAGCAGTTTGCCCGAACCATCTTTGCGTTTATCTGTCATGAGTCCAAACCTCTTTTTAAGTTCTATGTGCCGCACATGACGACGCAAATGCCATTCTCAGACGCAAGCTGCTTACAGGCAACGTGCCGCCCTACCTTAGTATAGCGGCACACTCGCGTCGCGGGCATCAATTACGATGGGTCAAAATGGAGTCGACTAAGCCGTACTCAACTGCCTCTGGCGCAGAGAGGAAGCGATCGCGCTCGGTATCGCGCTCGATCTGCTCGAGAGGTTGACCCGTATGCTGCGCCATAAGTTCATTCATGCGCGCTTTTACTTTCAGAATTTCTCGGGCGTGGATTTCAATATCCGTCGCCTGGCCCTGGTAACCACCCAGCGGCTGGTGAATCATCACGCGGGAATTAGGCAGGCAGAAACGCTTACCTTTCGCCCCTGCGGTTAACAGGAAAGCCCCCATGGACGCCGCCTGCCCCATACAGATGGTGCTGACATCCGGCTTGATGAATTGCATGGTGTCATAAATAGACATGCCCGCCGTAATAACACCGCCCGGCGAGTTGATATACAGGTAAATGTCTTTTTCCGGGTTTTCCGCTTCCAGGAACAGCATCTGCGCCACGATCAGGTTAGCCATATGGTCTTCCACCTGGCCGGTCAGAAAGATAACGCGTTCCTTGAGCAGACGGGAATAGATATCGAAAGAACGCTCACCGCGTGAGGTCTGTTCAATAACCATTGGCACCAGCGCCATATGGGGTGCAAAGTTATCTCGTTCGCCACTGTATGACATTTCCGTCTCCTGGTTCAAAATTGAAAACACCTGCTGTACTGATTGTAACCTTATGGACGGATTATCAGCCAGTCTCAATCATCGTGATTACATACTAATGGGGGTCGCCATGCCCTATTTCAAGCATAACAACGTTTTGTTGTAACGCTAACACTGAAAGGGCGTTTTAGCACCCTTCCAGGACTAAAGCTGTGATAAAAAAAACCCGTCGCCGGAGGGCAACGGGTTTTTTGTTCAAACTTTAAACCGTTGGGGCGAAATTACGCCTGCTGGTTCATCAGTTCGGTGAAAGAGGTCTCTTTTTCGGTCACTTTCGCTTTCGCCAGTACCGCTTCAACAGCCTGCTCTTCCAGTGCGACGTTGCGCATGTTGTCCATCAGCTCTTTGTTCTTACCGTAGAACTCGATCACTTCTGATGGATCTTCGTATGCAGAAGCCATCTCTTCGATCAGGCCTTTCACACGCTCTTCGTCAGCTTTCAGCTCGTGGGTACGAATCACTTCGCCCAGCAGCAGGCCAACAACAACGCGACGTTTCGCTTGCTCTTCGAACAGCTCGCGTGGCAGTTCCATCGCTTGCTGCTGGTTGCCACCGAAGCGCTGTGCAGCCTGACGGCGCAGAACGTCGATTTCGCTGTCGATCAGGGCAGCAGGAACGTCGATGTCGTTCGCTTTCACCAGACCTTCAATCGCCTGAGACTTCACGCGGTTACGTACAGCGCCGTTCAGCTCGCGCTCCATGTTTTTACGCACTTCGGTACGCAGGCCCGCAACAGAACCATCTTCCACGCCGAAACGCTTGATGAATTCTTCAGTCAGTTCTGGCAGTTCGCGCTCTTCCACTTTCTTCAGGTTGATAACGAACTTCGCTGCTTTACCTTTCAGGTTTTCAGCGTGGTATTCTTCAGGGAAGGTCACGTCGATGGTGAACTCTTCGCCCGCTTTGTGGCCTTTGATACCGTCTTCGAAGCCTGGGATCATACGACCCTGGCCCATCGCCAGTACGAAATCAGACGCTTTACCGCCTTCGAACTCTTCGCCGTCTACAGAACCGGTGAAGTCGATGGTTACGCGGTCTTCTGCGTCAACAGCGCCTTCTTTCTCTTTCCAGTTCGCCTGCTGCTTACGCAGGGTATCCAGCATGCCGTCAACGTCTTCGTCGGTCACGGAAACGATCGGTTTTTCAACTTCGATAGATTCCAGACCTTTCAGCTCAACTTCCGGGTACACTTCGAACTCTACGGAGTAGGTGAAGTCTTCGCCCTGCTTGTATTCGCCTGGAACGTAGTTCGGCGCACCGGCTGGATTGATTTTTTCTTTGATGATCGCGTCGATAAAGTTGCGGCTCATCAGTTCACCCAGCACATCCTGACGCACGGAAGCGCCATAACGCTGAGCAACAACATTCATTGGTACTTTGCCCTTGCGGAAGCCGTCAATACGTACTTTTTTTGCTACGTTGACCAGCTCGCTTTTCACAGCAGTTTCGATGCTGTCAGCAGCGATAGTAATCGTTACACGGCGGCCAAGGCCTTGAGTGGTTTCAACTGAAACTTGCATCTTGTTACCTCAAAAAAATCACAGTGCTCGGTCAACTCTGAATCTGTCTGTTATACCGGGATGCTCTCTTATGTGCAGATTCACATTCCCTGTCGCCAGAATCATCCCGAAGACATTCAATAAGACGCGGCATTATAGCGGCATCACTTAGGTGAGTCGAGAACGGTTGGAGCATGTTGCTGCGGCTTTTTTCACACTTTAAGGCTATTTTTAGCCTTAAAAACGCGCCATCCGCTCAAAACTCAGACAAAACAAAACGGCCCGAAGGCCGTCTTGACGAAATCTGTAAGCAACATACTGGAAAAACTCCGGCGGTTGCAAATCCGATTTATCAGGCGATGGTGCCTGCACCCCGACAAGGCGGTGATGCGAATACCGTATCCTGTAGCCCTTCCCATTCCTTAATGGTGTAGGTATGCAGCGCCAGCGCATGTACGGTTGTGGAGAGTTCTTCCGTCAAGGTGCTGTAGATCAAGCGGTGTCGGTTCAGGAAACGTTCTCCCGTGAAGCGATCGCTGACCAGAACCACTTTAAAGTGGCTTTCAGAACCTGCCGGCACGTTATGACGATAGCTTTCGTCGACAACTTCGAGAAACACAGGGTTGAACGCTGCCCTTAATTTTTCTTCTATCTGTTCACGTATCATCATGAAATCACTCCTCCGACAACGCTAAGATGTCACCCATCCCTTTAAATATTAGCCGCTTTTACCGGTTCCATTACACCTTGACAACAAATATTTAGCTTTCGTCTGATTTTCTCACCCAAACGAATGAAGTTCACTATGTGGTTCATACGTTTTGTCACTTACAGGCAGAGAAAAGCGCAAAGGTGGTCAGTTTTCGGACAAGGCGATGAATTTACATGCGTTGACCACTTCCACTGGCCGTTAGCGATGTTATGATGGCGGCAATTTTTCTCTCTTTGCTTACGATTCGTTGAGAACCCGAAAATGTTAAAAAAACTCTTCTTTCCGTTGGTAGCACTCTTTATGCTCGCCGGCTGCGCGACTCCGCCGACGACCATTGACGTTTCACCAAAAATTACCCTGCCTCAGCAGGATCCAAGCCTGATGGGCGTTACGGTCAGCATTAATGGCGCCGATCAGCGTCAGGACCAGGCGCTGGCGAAAGTGACTCGCGACAACCAACAGGTCACGCTGACCGCCTCCCGCGACCTGCGCTTCCTGTTGCAGGAAGTGCTGGAGAAACAGATGACCTCCCGCGGCTACATGATTGGCCCAAGCGGCGCGGTTGATCTGCAAATCATCGTGAACAACCTGTACGCTGACGTCTCCCAGGGTAACGTTCGCTACAACATTGCGACTAAAGCCGATATCGCCATCATCGCTACCGCGAAGAACGGCAACAAAATGAACAAAAACTACCGTGCGAGCTATTCCGTTGAAGGCGCATTCCAGGCCTCCAACAAAAATATCGCTGACGCGGTTAACAGCGTGCTGACTGACACCATTGCCGACATGGCACAGGACACCAGCATTCACGACTTCATCAAGCAGAACGCCCGTTAATCCTGCTGACTGACCCGGTGCTTCACCGGGTCAGTTCATAAGAACATGTCCAGTCACTACTTACGCATTTTCCAGCAACCGAAATCAGCTATTCTGCTGATCCTTGGTTTCGCCTCAGGTTTGCCCCTTGCGCTCACCTCCGGCACGTTACAGGCGTGGATGACGGTTGAGAACATCGATCTTAAAACCATTGGTTTCTTCTCGCTCGTCGGCCAGGCTTACGTCTTTAAGTTCCTGTGGTCGCCGGTGATGGATCGCTATACCCCACCGTTCCTCGGGCGCCGTCGCGGCTGGTTAGCGATGACGCAGGTGCTGCTGTTGCTGGCCATTGCCGCAATGGGTTTCCTTGAGCCGTCAACACAGCTGCGCTGGATGGCCGCGCTTGCGGTGGTCGTCGCCTTCTGCTCCGCTTCGCAGGACATTGTTTTTGACGCCTGGAAGACGGACGTCCTGCCAGCGGAAGAGCGTGGCGCCGGTGCGGCAATCAGCGTGCTTGGCTACCGCCTGGGTATGCTGGTTTCCGGCGGGCTGGCCCTCTGGCTTGCCGACCGCTATCTCGGCTGGCAGGGAATGTACTGGCTGATGGCCGCTCTGCTGATCCCCTGCATTTTTGCCACGCTATTCGCGCCTGAACCGAGCGATGTGATTCCGGTTCCCCGCTCGCTGGAGCAGGCCGTCGCCGCACCGCTCCGCGACTTCTTTGGTCGCAATAATGCCTGGCTGATCCTGCTGCTGATTGTCCTTTATAAGCTCGGCGACGCTTTCGCCATGAGTCTGACCACCACCTTCCTGATCCGCGGCGTCGGGTTTGATGCGGGGGAGGTCGGCGTGGTGAACAAAACCCTGGGGCTGTTTGCCACGATCGTCGGCGCGCTGTACGGCGGCGTATTGATGCAGCGTCTGTCGCTGTTCCGTGCTCTGCTGATCTTCGGCATCCTTCAGGGCGCTTCGAATGCCGGTTACTGGCTGCTGTCGATCACCGACAAGCATATGATCAGCATGGCGACGGCGGTATTCTTTGAAAATCTGTGCGGAGGTATGGGCACTGCGGCATTTGTCGCCCTGCTGATGACGCTGTGCAATAAGTCATTTTCCGCCACCCAGTTTGCCCTGCTCTCTGCCCTCTCAGCCGTCGGGCGCGTGTACGTAGGTCCCGTCGCGGGCTGGTTTGTTGAAGCCCACGGCTGGCCGACATTTTATCTCTTCTCTGTGGTGGCGGCTGTGCCGGGGATTTTATTGTTGCTGGTCTGTCGCCAGACGCTGGAATATACCCAGCGGACGGAACACTTCATGCCGCGCACGGAATATCAGGCTGCTTACCGGTTTGCCCTGCGTCTGCTGATGGCAGGTTGTCTTGCGCTGGTAGTGTGGCTCGCGGTTCTCATTATCAATGCGACGACCACCTTGTCGCTTCCTTTTGAAACCCAGCTGCTTGATGCAGGCGTGTTTCTCGCCATCGTGGGTATCCTGACCGGTGGGATGCTGGATTTCATGTCACTGCGGAAAACGCAGATGACATGAAGTAAAAAGCGAAAGGTTATTTCCCGTTGTAATAACGACACGAAATTATAACGGCGAAATAACCGCCATCGGCAAAAAAAAATATTTGTTGTTTTGTGCGGGATAGCATTCGGAAATTATTGGAGCTTATTTCGCTACGCTATTTTCCGTTAAACGATTCAGCATTCGAAAGATTGAATTTTCGTTTTTTAGTTGTCTTTTTATTGATAATTAATTGTTAATTATTTGTGTATTTTCCGCAATGGTTATACCAATTGTCCCTTTTGCGGTATGCTGGGGCACCCTTTCGTTATAACGCCCACTCCGTGCGGCTTCCCCCGGAAAACGCGACATAATTTGCAACACTTGTGACATGTGCGGCAGAACCCGGTAACACCTTCCTGACACAGGGCTAATGATGTTTACAGTAATGTAACCTTCCCGTAAAATGCCCCCACACTTTAAACGCCACCAGACTCCCGTGGAATTGAGGTCGTTAAATGAGACTCAGGAAATACAATAAAAGTTTGGGATGGTTGTCATTATTCGCAGGCACTGTATTACTCAGTGGCTGCGATTCTGCACTACTAGACCCCAAAGGACAGATTGGACTGGAACAACGTTCATTGATACTGACGGCTTTTGGCCTGATGTTGATTGTGGTTATTCCTGCCATCTTGATGGCTGTTGGTTTCGCCTGGAAGTATCGTGCGAGCAATAAAGATGCGAAGTATAGCCCTAACTGGTCACACTCCAATAAAGTGGAAGCTGTGGTCTGGACGGTACCTATTCTGATCATCCTGTTCCTTGCTGTACTGACCTGGAAAACCACTCACGCACTTGAGCCGAGCAAACCGCTGGTTCACGATGAAAAACCTATTACCATTGAAGTGGTCTCCATGGACTGGAAATGGTTCTTCATCTATCCAGAACAGGGCATTGCTACCGTGAATGAAATCGCCTTCCCGGCGAACACTCCGGTTCAGTTCAAAGTGACCTCCAACTCCGTAATGAACTCCTTCTTCATCCCACGTCTGGGTAGCCAGATTTACGCGATGGCCGGTATGCAGACTAACCTGCACCTGATCGCGAATGAAGCAGGCACCTACGACGGTATCTCCGCCAGCTATAGTGGCCCGGGCTTCTCGGGTATGAAGTTCAAAGCTATCGCTACGCCAGACCGCGCGACTTTCGACCAGTGGGTTGCAAAAGCGAAGCAGTCTACCAACACCATGTCTGACATGGCGGCGTTCGAAAAAGTGGCTGCACCTAGCGAATACAACAAGGTGGAGTACTTCTCTAACGTGAAACCGAATCTGTTCAAAGATGTTATTGGCAAATTTATGGATCACGGCATGAGCATGGACATGACCCAGCCTGAAGGCGAGCACAACACGCACCAGGGTATGGAAGGCATGGACATGAGCCACGCGGAAACCGCTCACTAAGGGGCCGAGGAAGAAAATGTTCGGAAAATTGACACTGGATGCAGTGCCCTACCATGAACCGATTATTATGGTTACGGTGGCTGCAATTATCATTGGTGGCGCGGCCTTAGTTGGCCTGATCACTTACTTCGGTAAGTGGAGCTACCTGTGGAATGAGTGGCTGACTTCGGTTGACCACAAAAAACTCGGTATCATGTACTGCATCGTCGGTATCGTCATGTTAATTCGTGGCTTTGCGGATGCAATCATGATGCGTAGCCAGCAGGCGCTTGCGTCTGCGGGCGAAGCCGGCTTCCTGCCACCGCACCACTACGATCAGATCTTTACCGCCCACGGCGTTATCATGATCTTCTTCGTGGCGATGCCGCTGGTAATCGGTCTGATGAACGTGGTCGTTCCGCTGCAAATCGGCGCGCGCGACGTTGCGTTCCCGTTCCTGAACAACCTGAGCTTCTGGTTCACGGTTGTCGGCGTTATCCTGGTTAACCTGTCACTGGGTGTGGGCGAATTTGCTCAGACCGGCTGGCTGGCCTACCCGCCGCTGTCGGGAATTGAGTACAGTCCGGGCGTGGGCGTTGACTACTGGATTTGGGCGCTTCAGCTCTCCGGTGTCGGTACCACTCTGACCGGTATTAACTTCTTCGTGACCATCCTGAAGATGCGTGCACCAGGTATGACGATGTTCAAGATGCCAGTATTTACCTGGGCATCTCTGTGCGCCAACGTCCTGATTATCGCGTCGTTCCCAATTCTGACCGTCACCATCGCGCTGCTGACCCTGGATCGCTATCTGGGTACCCATTTCTTCACGAATGATATGGGTGGCAACATGATGATGTACATCAACCTGATTTGGGCCTGGGGTCACCCGGAAGTGTACATCCTGGTTCTGCCGGTGTTCGGTGTGTTCTCCGAAATCGCGGCAACCTTCTCGCGTAAACGTCTGTTTGGTTACACCTCTCTGGTGTGGGCAACCGTATGTATTACCGTTCTGTCGTTCATTGTCTGGCTGCACCACTTCTTCACCATGGGTGCGGGCGCCAACGTAAACGCCTTCTTCGGTATTACCACCATGATTATCGCGATCCCGACCGGGGTTAAGATCTTCAACTGGCTGTTCACCATGTACCAGGGCCGTATCGTGTTCCACTCAGCCATGCTGTGGACCATCGGCTTCATCGTGACCTTCTCCGTAGGTGGGATGACCGGGGTACTGCTGGCGGTACCTGGTGCTGACTTCGTTCTGCACAACAGTCTGTTCCTGATTGCGCACTTCCATAACGTTATCATCGGTGGCGTGGTCTTCGGCTGCTTCGCTGGCGTAACCTACTGGTGGCCAAAAGCGTTCGGCTTCACGCTGAACGAGAAATGGGGTAAACGCGCGTTCTGGTTCTGGATCATTGGCTTCTTCGTAGCATTTATGCCGCTGTACGTGCTGGGCTTCATGGGTATGACCCGTCGTCTGAGCCAGCAGATCGATCCGCAGTTCCACCCAATGCTGATGATTGCAGCGGGCGGCGCAGCGCTGATTGCCTGCGGTATTCTGTGCCAGCTGATTCAGTACTACGTGTCTATCCGTGACCGTAACCTGAACCGCGACCTGACCGGTGACCCGTGGGGTGGCCGTACGCTGGAGTGGTCTACCTCTTCTCCACCTCCGTTCTATAACTTTGCCGTAGTGCCGCACATTCATGAGCGTGACGCATTCTGGGAAATGAAAGAAAAAGGTGAAGCGTACAAGCAACCTGAACATTACGAAGAGATCCATATGCCGAAAAACAGCGGTGCGGGCATCGTCATTGCCGCCTTCGCAACGGTATTTGGTTTCGCAATGATCTGGCACATCTGGTGGATGGCGATTGTTGGCTTCGCTGGCATCGTAATCAGCTGGATTGTGAAGAGCTTTGACGAGGACGTGGACTACTACGTACCAGTCCGTGAAGTTGAAAAGCTGGAAAACCAGCATTTTGACGAGATTTCTAAAGCGGGGCTGAAAAATGGCAACTGATACTCTGGCGCACTCGACTGCCCACGCGCATGAACATGCGCACCATGATACAGGACCGACGAAAGTCTTCGGTTTCTGGATCTACCTGATGAGCGACTGCATCCTGTTCTGCTGTCTGTTCGCAACCTATGCCGTTCTGGTGAACGGCACAGCGGGCGGCCCGACCGGTAAGGACATCTTTGAGCTGCCGTTCGTACTGGTTGAAACCGCACTGCTGTTATTCAGCTCCATCACCTACGGCATGGCGGCTATCGCCATGTACAAAAACAACAAGAGCCAGGTTGTCTCCTGGCTGGCGTTGACCTGGCTGTTTGGTGCTGGCTTTATCGGGATGGAAATCTATGAATTCCATCACCTGATCATGGAAGGTTTCGGCCCGGATCGTAGCGGCTTCCTGTCAGCGTTCTTCGCGCTGGTCGGCACCCACGGTCTGCACGTGACCTCGGGTCTGATCTGGATGGCGGTACTGATGTTCCAGATCTCCCGTCGCGGCCTGACCAGTACTAACCGTACCCGTATTATGTGCCTGAGCCTGTTCTGGCACTTCCTGGACGTGGTATGGATCTGTGTGTTCTCTGTTGTCTATCTGATGGGGGCGATGTAATGAGTCATTCTAACGATCATGGCGCTTCCCACGGCAGCGTAAAAACCTACATGACAGGTTTCATCCTGTCGATCATTCTGACGGTGATCCCGTTCTGGATGGTGATGAACGGTTCTGCATCTAAGCCGGTTATCCTGGGCGCAATCCTGGTGACCGCGGTGATTCAGATTCTGGTGCATCTGGTTTGCTTCCTGCACATGAACACCAAGTCCGATGAAGGCTGGAACATGACGGCCTTTATCTTTACCGTGATTATCATCGCTATCCTGGTAGTCGGTTCCATCTGGATTATGTGGAACCTTAACTACAACATGATGGTTCACTAAGAGCGGCGAGTATGTTTAAGCAATACCTGCAAGTCACGAAACCAGGCATCATCTTTGGCAACCTGATCTCCGTAATCGGAGGGTTCCTGCTGGCCTCTAAAGGCAGCATTGATTACACCCTCTTTATTTACACGCTGGTCGGTGTGTCACTGGTGGTTGCGTCCGGTTGTGTATTTAACAACTACATCGACATGGATATCGACAAGAAGATGGAAAGGACCAAAAATCGGGTGCTGGTTAAAGGCCTGATTGCCCCTTCCGTCTCGCTGGTGTACGCCACCTTGCTGGGTATTGCTGGCTTTATGCTGCTGTGGTTTGGTGCTAACCCGCTGGCCTGCTGGCTGGGGGTGATGGGGTTCGTGGTGTATGTAGGCGTCTACAGCCTGTATATGAAACGTCACTCCGTCTACGGCACGCTGATTGGTTCTCTCTCCGGCGCTGCGCCGCCGGTGATTGGCTATTGCGCCGTCACGAACGAGTTCGACAGCGGTGCGCTGATCCTGCTGGCTATCTTTAGCCTGTGGCAGATGCCGCACTCCTACGCCATCGCGATTTTCCGCTTTAAGGATTATCAGGCGGCGAACATTCCGGTTCTGCCGGTCGTGAAAGGCATTTCGGTTGCCAAGAACCACATCACGCTCTACATCATCGCTTTTGCCGTGGCAACGCTGATGCTCTCTCTGGGCGGTTACGCCGGATATAAATATCTGGTGGTAGCAGCTGCGGTGAGCGTCTGGTGGCTCGGCATGGCCCTGCGCGGTTACAAAGTGGAAGATGACAAGGTCTGGGCACGCAAGCTGTTTGTGTTCTCGATTGTCGCCATCACCTCCCTGTCCGTGATGATGTCCGTAGACTTCATGGTGCCTGATTCACAAAACCTGCTGACTTACGTCTGGTAAGCTATAGCAAGGACATAAAGGGGTGCTTCGGCACCCCTTTTTTATTCATGAAATCTATTAGTAACGTATGTAATATTTGTTAAATAACCCATTATTTACCCCGCCCCTTCCCCGCACTACACTATGGCCTGCTTTTGAACTGAGGTGGTAATGAACGATTATAAAATGACGCCAGGCGAACTGCGTGCGACCTGGGGTTTAGGGACTGTTTTCTCGCTGCGGATGCTTGGCATGTTTATGGTCCTGCCCGTTCTGACCACATATGGCATGGCGTTACAGGGTGCCAGCGAAGCGCTGATCGGTCTGGCGATCGGTATCTACGGCCTGGCGCAGGCAATATTCCAGATCCCCTTTGGCTTGCTCTCCGACCGCGTGGGTCGTAAACCGCTGATTGTCGGCGGGCTGCTGGTGTTTGTGCTCGGCAGCATCATCGCCGCCCTCTCCCACTCCATCTGGGGAATTATTCTTGGGCGCGCCCTGCAAGGTTCCGGGGCGATTGCCGCCGCCGTGATGGCGCTGCTGTCAGACTTAACCCGCGAGCAAAACCGCACCAAAGCCATGGCGTTTATCGGCGTCAGCTTTGGCGTCACGTTTGCCATTGCCATGGTGCTGGGGCCGATTATTACCCATTCACTCGGCCTGCACGCCCTGTTCTGGATGATTGCGGTGCTGGCGACCATCGGGATCGCACTCACGCTGTGGGTTGTACCTGACAGTAAAAACCACGTCCTCAACCGTGAATCAGGGATGGTGAAAGGCTGCTTCAGCAAAGTCATCGTCGAGCCGCGCCTGCTTAAGCTGAACTTCGGCATTATGTGCCTGCACATTCTGCTGATGTCCACCTTTGTCGCCCTGCCCGGTCAACTTGCCGCAGCAGGTTTCCCGGCGGCAGAGCACTGGAAAATTTATCTGGTCACAATGCTGATCTCGTTTGTCTCCGTTGTGCCCTTCATTATTTACGCCGAAGTGAAGCGCAAAATGAAACGCGTCTTCGTGGGCTGCGTGGCGTTACTGTTGATTGCCGAGATTGTGCTGTGGGGCGCCGGCCCGCATTTCTGGGAGCTGATCGCTGGCGTACAGCTGTTCTTCCTGGCCTTTAATCTGATGGAAGCCCTGCTGCCGTCGCTTATCAGCAAAGAGTCTCCGGCAGGATACAAAGGCACCGCGATGGGCATTTACTCCACCAGCCAGTTTCTCGGCGTGGCGATCGGCGGGTCACTCGGCGGCTGGGTGGATGGTCTGTTTGACTCCCAGACCGTTTTCCTCGCCGGTGCGCTGCTGGCGATGCTCTGGCTGTTTGTGGCCAGCACCATGAAAGAGCCGCGCTATGTGAGTAGCCTGCGGGTAGAAATTCCCGATGACGTGGCAATCGGTGACGCGTTACAACAGCGTCTGGAAGCGACAGAGGGCGTGAGCGAAGTGCTGATTGTCCCGGAAGAGCGCAGTGCGTATGTCAAAATTGACAGCAAAGTGACTAACCGCTTTGAGGTAGAGCAGGCGCTGAAGGCCTGAAAAAATGCCCGGTTAGCCGGGCATGATTGTCTTAATCGCGGAAATTTTTAAACTGGAATGGCTGACCGAGATCGCCGCCACGCACCAGCGCCATCACGGATTGCAGGTCATCACGGGATTTTCCGGTCACGCGGATCTCTTCCCCCTGGATCTGCGCCTGCACTTTGAGCTTACTGTCTTTGATAAGCTTCACGATTTTCTTCTGCACGGCGCTTTCAATACCCTGCTTCAGCTTCGCTTCCACAAACCAGGTTTTGCCGCTGTGAACAAAATCTTCCGGCACATCGAGTGAGGTCCCTTCAATGCCGCGCTTGAGCAGCTTGGCGCGCAGGATATCCAGCAACTGGTTGACCTGGAAATCAGACTCGCTCAGGACTTTGATCGTCTTGTTCGCGTCGTTCAGTTCAATGGTCGCCTCAACGCCACGAAAATCGAAACGTGACTCAACCTCACGGACAGCATTTTCTACGCCGTTACGCGCTTCCTGCAAATCAACTTCAGAAACAATATCGAAAGATGGCATCTTTTCTTCTCCCTTCATTTTTGTTGCGTTGCATAATACCCGCAACGAGGCATAACGAGAAGCTTAGCTGATGGCGCTATACTTAGCGTCATAGCACCTGGCGCCGTTGCAGGTGAGGAGGAACGATGAAAGTAACAGTGCTTGGATGCGGAGCCCTTGGCCAACTCTGGCTTACAGCGCTATGCAAACAGGGACACGACGTTCAGGGCTGGCTGCGAATTCCCCAGCCCTATTGCAGTGTGAACGTGATGGGTACAGACGGTTCAATTTTTAATGAGTCTTTGACGGCAAACGATCCGGAATTTCTTGCCACCAGCGATTTGCTGCTGGTCACGCTGAAGGCCTGGCAGGTCTCCGATGCGGTGAAAAGCCTGGCCGCCCAGTTACCTGAAAGCACGCCAATCCTGCTGATTCACAACGGTATGGGTACCATTGAAGAGCTAAAATCTGTCCGGCAACCGCTGCTGATGGGGACAACCACCCACGCGGCGCGTCGCGACGGTAACGTCATTATCCATGTTGCCAGTGGTATCACTCATATCGGTCCCGCGCGTGAACAGCCCGGCGATTACAGCTATCTTGCGGATACCCTGCAAAGCACGCTGCCTGACGTCGCCTGGCACAATAACATTCGCGCGGAACTGTGGCGCAAACTGGCGGTGAACTGCGCGATTAATCCGCTGACCGCCCTGCTGGATTGCCCTAACGGTGAACTGCGCCAGCATCCTGATCGGGTAGCGCTGATTTGCCGGGAAGTTGCCGCCGTCATTGAACGCGAAGGCTACCACACCTCAGAGTCCGATTTACGTTATTATGTCGACCAGGTCGTTGAGAGTACGGCAGAAAATATCTCCTCAATGTTGCAGGATATCCGGGCTATGCGGCATACCGAAATTGATTACATTACCGGTTATCTGTTAAAACGCGCCCGGGCACACGGCATTACCGTTGCGGAAAACAGCCGTCTGTTTGAGTTAGTAAAACGAAAGGAGAGTGAGTATGAGCGCATCGGCACTGGTATGCCTCGCCCCTGGTAGCGAAGAGACAGAAGCGGTCACCACCATTGATTTGCTGGTACGTGGTGGTATTAAGGTTACTACCGCCAGCGTCGCCAGCGACGGAAGCCTGGCGATTACCTGCTCGCGTGGGGTGAAGATTCTGGCGGATGCACCGCTTGTACAGGTGGCGGACGGTGATTACGACATTATCGTTCTGCCGGGTGGTCTGAAGGGGGCTGAGTGTTTCCGCGACAGCCCGCTGCTGGTTGAAACCGTTCGTCAGTTTCATCTTTCCGGGCGTATCGTCGCGGCAATCTGTGCAGCCGCAGGTACGGTGCTGGTTCCGCACGACATTTTCCCCATCGGCAATATGACCGGCTTCCCTGGTCTGAAGGATACAATTCCGGAAGACCAGTGGGTGGATAAACGCGTGGTCTGGGATCCGCGCGTTAACCTGCTCACCAGCCAGGGGCCGGGCACCGCCATTGATTTTGGCCTGAAGATTATTGACCTGCTGGTTGGGCGCGAAAAAGCGTACGAAGTGGCTTCGTCGCTGGTGATGGCGGCGGGGATTTATAACTACTACGAATAAAAAAGTCGGGTGGCGCAAGGTAAAAGCAAAACGGCAACCCGAGGTTGCCGTTTTTAATGTTTGCGCCCTCTCCCTGTGGGAGAGGGTCGGGGTGAGGGCATCAGGCCGCACTCCCCGACAATAAACTACGGGCGATACACCTTCACATTCGCGAAGCCCTGCTCGCGCAGATACAGCGCCTGCAAACGGCTCATGACCCCACGCTCACACCACAGCAGATACGTTTTGCTCTGGTCGAGATCGCCAAACTGGGTGCTCAGCTTGTAGAACGGCAGCGAAACCACCTCCACGCCTTCCACCTGCAACGGCTTGTCATCCTGCTCATCAACAGAACGGATATCCAGAATCGTATCGTTAGCACCAAAGCCGCTGACCGTCTCCACCTCAACCACTTCCTGCTCGGTCTGCTGGGCGATCTCACGGATATCGATGTTGGACGCTTCCGCCACCACTTTTTCCAGGATGCTGAAATCGAAGTTCTCTTCTTCCGCTTCGATCTTCGCCTTCACCGCTTTAATGGTTGGACTTTTTGAGATCACACCGCAATATTCCGGCATGGTACGGGCAAAATCTTCAGTACCGATTTTACGCGCCAGATCGATGATGTGCTCTTTATCGTGAGAGATCAGCGGGCGCAGGATCAGCGTATCAGACACGTTGTCGATAAGACGCAGGTTGGTCAGCGTCTGGCTGGAGACCTGCCCCAGCGCTTCACCGGTGACCAGCGCCTGCACGCCGTAGCGCTCAGCCACTTTGGACGCCGCGCGCACCATCATACGTTTCAGGACCACGCCCATCTGGCCGTCGTCCACTTTTTCGAGGATTTCGCCGACCACCGGCTCAAAGTTGATCGCCACGAAACGCACGCGGTGAGAGCTGCCGAAGCGGTTCCACAGGTAATGCGCCACCTGACGTACGCCGATTTCATGCGCCGCGCCGCCCAGGTTAAAGAAGCAGTAGTGCACGCGGCAGCCGCGACGCATCAGCATGTAGCTGGAGACGCCGGAGTCGAAGCCGCCCGAGATCAGCGACAGCACATCTTCCTGCGTGCCGATCGGGAAACCACCAATACCTTCATAACGACCCTTAACCAGCAGCAGACGATCGTTCTCGATCTCAAGATTAACGGTAACGTCCGGGTTAGTCAGGCGCACGCGCGCCGTCTCAACGTGCTGGTTCAGACCGCCGCCAACGTAGCGCTCGACTTCAATCGAGCTGAACTCGTGTTTACCACGACGCTTCACGCGCACGCAGAAGGTTTTGCCTTCGATCTGGTCGCGGTACTGTACCAGCGCCTTTTCGAAGATATCGTGCATATCGCTGAACGGAACGTCTTCCACTTCCAGAATATGATGAATACCAGGAATACGGGTCAGCGCGTCGCGAATATCAAGACGTTTGCTTTCGTCTTTCGCGCGGACTTCAACGTGGTCCCAGTGACGCACCACAGCGAGCGTTTCGTCGTAGTGTTTTAATACGTTACGAATGTTCCCGGTGAGAATTTTAATAAAGCGCAAACGCACAGATTGGCTTTTGATGGTGATTTCAGGGAACAATTTAATGATAAACTTCATGGCGGCAATGTTTCTTAGGCAAGCTTATAAAGGCTTGTAGTGGAAAATGATACAGCAGCCCACACCCGTGGCTGCATCCAGGCGCGCAAGTATACCACCATCGCGCCACTCGCGTTATTTGATAATTGCCCCGAGTCCGTTACCATGTTGGGGCGAAGAATATAAGAGTTAATTCACTATGCCGAAGAAGAACGACGCACCGGCCAGTTTTGAAACTGCGCTGAGTGAGCTTGAGCAGATTGTTACCCGCCTCGAGAGCGGCGATTTACCGCTGGAAGATGCCCTCAACGAATTTGAACGCGGTGTGCAGCTTGCGCGCCAGGGGCAGGTAAAGCTTCAGCAGGCCGAGCAGCGTGTGCAGATCCTGCTTTCCGACAGCGAAGACGCTAAAACCACGCCATTCACACCGGACGCCGAGTAAATGGATTTCTCCAACGCGCTTCAGGCGCGCGTCATCCGCGCCAACGATGCGCTGCGCCGATTCATTGAGCCGCAGCCTTTTCAGAACACTCCACTGGTTGAAGCCATGCACTATGGCGCACTCTTGGGGGGTAAACGCCTGCGTCCGTTCCTGGTATATGCCACGGGCAACATGTTCGGTATCAGCGATAACACGCTGGACGCCCCGGCAGCCGCCGTGGAGTGTATCCACGCCTATTCGCTGATCCACGATGATTTGCCAGCCATGGACGATGACGATCTGCGTCGCGGTCAGCCAACCTGCCATATCAAATTTGGCGAAGCGAATGCCATTCTGGCGGGTGATGCGCTGCAAACTCTGGCCTTCTCCATTTTGAGCGATGCGCCGATGGTTGAAGTGAGCGATCGCGATCGTCTGGCAATGGTGTCCGAACTGGCAATGGCCAGCGGCGTCGCCGGGATGTGCGGCGGCCAGGCGCTGGATTTAGAGGCTGAAGGTCGTCAGGTTACTCTGGAACAGCTGGAGCGCATCCACCGTCACAAAACGGGCGCACTGATTCGTGCAGCCGTTCGCCTGGGCGCGCTGAGCGCGGGTGAACGCGGGCGTAAAGCCCTGCCGATTCTGGACAGATACGCAGAAAGTATCGGTCTGGCATTCCAGGTTCAGGATGACATTCTGGATGTGGTGGGCGATACTGCAACATTGGGAAAACGTCAGGGTGCGGATCAGCAGCTTGGCAAAAGTACCTATCCCGCCCTGTTGGGCCTTGAGCATGCCCAACGTAAAGCCCGGGATCTAATAGACGATGCCCGCCAGTCGCTGAATGAGCTGGCCGCGCAATCGCTGGATACCTCGGCACTGGAAGCGCTAGCGGACTACATAATCCAGCGTGATAAATAAACTATAAATCTCGATGAGCCTTTGATGAGTTTTGATATTGCCAAATACCCGACACTGGCGTTAGTTGACTCCACTCAGGAGTTACGTCTGTTGCCGAAAGAGAGTCTGCCGAAGCTGTGTGACGAGCTGCGTCGCTACCTGCTCGACAGCGTTAGCCGCTCCAGCGGCCACTTCGCCTCCGGACTTGGCACGGTTGAGCTGACCGTGGCGTTGCATTACGTCTATAACACGCCGTTCGATCAGCTGATCTGGGATGTCGGCCACCAGGCCTATCCGCACAAAATTCTGACCGGACGTCGCGATAAAATTGGCACCATTCGCCAGAAAGGGGGCCTGCACCCGTTCCCGTGGCGCGGCGAGAGTGAATATGACGTGTTAAGCGTCGGCCACTCTTCCACCTCCATTTCTGCGGGCATTGGTATTGCCGTTGCCGCCGAAAAAGAGAATAAACAACGTCGCACTGTCTGCGTGATTGGCGACGGGGCGATCACCGCCGGGATGGCCTTTGAGGCCATGAACCACGCGGGCGATATCAAACCGGACATGCTGGTGATCCTCAACGATAACGAAATGTCGATCTCCGAGAACGTCGGCGCGCTGAATAACCATCTGGCGCAGCTGCTGTCCGGCAAGCTTTACTCCTCACTGCGTGAAGGCGGTAAAAAAGTCTTCTCCGGCGTACCGCCGATCAAAGAGCTGCTTAAGCGTACCGAAGAACACATCAAAGGCATGGTCGTACCGGGTACGCTGTTCGAAGAGCTGGGCTTTAATTATATCGGCCCGGTGGACGGCCACGATGTGCTGGGCCTGGTGACGACGCTTAAAAACATGCGCGACCTGAAAGGCCCTCAGTTCCTGCATATCATGACCAAAAAAGGGCGTGGTTACGAACCGGCGGAGAAAGATCCGATCACCTTCCACGCGGTGCCTAAGTTCGACCATACCAGCGGCTGCCTGCCGAAAAGCAGCGGCGGGATGCCAAGCTACTCAAAAATATTTGGCGACTGGCTGTGCGAAACGGCGGCGAAAGACAACATGCTGATGGCGGTGACGCCTGCCATGCGTGAAGGCTCCGGCATGGTGGAGTTTTCCAAAAAATACCCGGACCAGTATTTCGACGTCGCCATTGCCGAGCAACACGCGGTAACCTTTGCTGCGGGCCTGGCGATTGGCGGCTACAAGCCGGTGGTAGCGATCTACTCTACCTTCCTGCAACGCGCCTACGATCAGGTTATCCATGACGTTGCCATTCAGAAGCTGCCGGTGCTGTTTGCTATCGATCGCGCGGGCATTGTGGGGGCTGACGGCCAGACGCACCAGGGCGCGTTTGATCTCTCCTTCCTGCGCTGTATCCCGGACATGGTGATCATGACGCCAAGCGACGAAAACGAGTGTCGTCAGATGCTGTATACCGGTTACCACTATCAGGACGGTCCCTGCGCGGTACGCTATCCACGCGGTAATGCCCTTGGCGTTGAATTACAGCCGCTGGAAAAACTGGACATCGGTAAAGGTCTGGTGAAACGTCGCGGTGAAAAAGTGGCGATCCTGAACTTTGGTACGCTGATGCCGGAAGCGGCAAAAGTCGCTGAAAACCTGAATGCGACGCTGGTCGATATGCGCTTCGTGAAGCCGCTCGATGAATCTCTGATTCTGAGCATGGCGGAAAGCCATGACGTGCTGGTCACGCTGGAAGAGAACGCCATCATGGGTGGCGCGGGTAGCGGCGTGAACGAAGTGCTGATGGCGAACCGTAAAGCCGTTCCGGTGCTTAATCTCGGCCTGCCGGACCACTTCATCCCGCAAGGCACCCAGGATGAGGCGCGCGCCGACATTGGTCTGGATGCCGCCGGTATCGAAGCCAAAATCCGCACCTGGCTGGCCTGATCCCTCCCCTTTTCTGCTCCTGCTATGCTTAAACGTATTGTTTAAACAGCAGGAGCGGAACCATGCAATACACGACATTAGGAAAAACGGACCTTAAGGTGTCCCGGCTTTGCCTGGGATGCATGACGTTTGGCGAGCCTGACCGGGGAAATCATGCCTGGACGCTGCCGGAAGAGAGCAGCCGCCCCATCATCAAGCACGCCATTGACGGCGGCATCAACTTCTTCGATACCGCCAACAGCTACTCCGACGGCAGCAGCGAAGAGATTGTTGGCCGCGCCCTGCGAGATTTTGCCCGTCGTGATGACGTTGTGGTTGCCACTAAGGTGTACTACCCGTCAGGCGACCTGGCGGAAGGCCTTTCTCGCGCGCAGATCCTGCGTTCCATTGATGACAGCCTCAGACGCCTGAACATGGATTACGTCGACCTGCTGCAAATCCACCGCTGGGATTACAACACCCCGATCGAAGAGACGCTTGAAGCGTTGAACGACGTCGTGAAAGCCGGTAAAGCGCGCTACATCGGCGCATCGTCCATGCATGCCTCACAGTTTGCCCAGGCGCTCGATCTCCAGGCACAGCACGGCTGGGCGCGCTTTGTCACCATGCAGGATCACTACAACCTGATTTACCGGGAAGAAGAGCGCGAGATGCTGCCGCTCTGCTACCAGGAAGGCGTGGCGGTGATCCCGTGGAGCCCGCTGGCGCGCGGAAGGTTAACCCGTCCGTGGGGCGAAACCACCGCCCGGCTGGTATCGGACGAAGTGGGTAAAAACCTGTATGACGATACAGAAGCCAGCGATGCGTTAATTGCCGAACGCTTAGCCGGGATCGCCGACGATATCGGTGCAACGCGCGCGCAGGTGGCACTGGCGTGGCTGCTGAGCAAGCGCGGTGTCGCCGCGCCGATTGTGGGCACATCGCGGGAAGAACAGCTGGATGAGTTGTTGAGTGCGGTGGACTTATCGTTGACGCCGGAGCAGATTGCCGAGCTGGAGACGCCGTATCAGCAACATCCGGTGGTAGGGTTTAAATAAACAATTCAGGGAACAAAATCCGTAGGCCGGGTAAGCGCAGCGCCACCCGGCAATACAGAGCGCACAAAATTACGCGAAGTGATCGTACCCTTTCCAGTCAAGCGTAACCGGGGCGCCGTCGCGGACAAACAGCAGCCCTTCACTTTCCGGCATCACCTGCCCGATGCAGGTAAATTTCGCCCCCAGATGCGCTAACGCCACATCCAGTGTTCCGCGATTGAGCTCAGGCACTGTGAAGCACAGCTCATAATCTTCTCCACCGGATAACGCCCAGCGCAGCGCCTGCTCAGGCTCGGCATGGCGACGCAACGGCTCTGACAGAGGAAACAGATCCAGATCGATCCGCGCGCCCACGCCGCTGGCTTTCAGGATATGGCCGAGATCGGAGATCAGCCCGTCAGACAAATCGATAGCCGAACTGGCCCGCTCGCGCAGCGCCTGGCCGTGCAAAATACGCGGCGTGGGCCGGAGATGGCGCTTCACCAGGTACGCCGCATCGTCAGCATCTTCAACCGTTAAACGGTTCTGAAGGATTGCCAGCCCTGCCGCGCTATCCCCCGGCGTACCGGTCACGTAGATCCAGTCGCCCGGTTTTGCGCCCGAACGTTTCAGCGCGCGCCCGGCAGGCACATAGCCGTGGATTGCCAGGGTCATCGACAGCGGACCGGCAGTGGTATCACCGCCAATCAGCTGCATATCGTAATAATTCAGCTGCTCAAACAGGGCATCGCTGAAGGCTTCAAGCCAGGCTTCATCCACCTCTGGCAAGGTCAGAGCCAGCGTCAGCCAGGCCGGGTCGGCGCCCATTGCCGCCAGATCGCTGACGTTAACCGCCAGTGCTTTATACGCCAGATCGGCAGGATCGATGTCGGGCAGGAAATGTCGCCCACACACTAAGGTGTCGGTGCTGATTGCCAGCGTCTGTTTTTCGGGAATATTGAGAAGTGCGCAGTCATCGCCGATGCCGGTTTCAACATCAAGACGAGAGGTTCTGACACGGTCGAAATAACGGGCAATCAGGGAGAATTCGCCACATGCCATACGTTATGCCTCAGCAAATAAAAGAAAAAACCGGAGCCACACTGCCCGTCAGGCAATGCAGAACTCCGGTTTGCGGATCACTTTTTGTGGGGACGGATCGCAGGTGCGGCTTTATCCAGCACGCCGTTAACAAACTTGTGGCTGTCTTCAGCGCCGAAGGTTTTCGCCAGTTCGATCGCTTCGTTGATGGCCACTTTGTACGGCACATCATCACGTTTAGACAGCTCAAACAGCGCGATACGCAACACTGCTTTTTCGACCTGGCCCAGCTCTTCGAGCAGACGGGACAGGTATGGCTTCATCAGACCATCGAGATACGCGCTATTAGTCGCCACTCCCGACAGCAGTTCACGGAAGTACAGAACGTCAACGTCTTTCACGTCCTGTTCTGACAGGAACTGGTATTCAACATCAGCGATGTCGTTCTGGGACAACTGCCAGGAGTAAAGTGCCTGGACGGCACATTCACGGGCGCGGCGACGAGCAGCAGGTTTCACGGAATTCCCCTTACAAAAAAATCAGGCCTTGATGGCTTTCAATACATTGATCATTTCAAGCGCGGTCAGTGCAGCTTCTGCACCTTTGTTACCGGCTTTGGTGCCAGCACGTTCGATGGCTTGTTCAATACTTTCGGTGGTCAGCACGCCGAACGCGACAGGAATTTCAGCATCCTGCGCAACGTGCGCCAGACCATTGCTTGCACCGCCCGCAACGTATTCGAAGTGCGCAGTGCCGCCACGAATAACAGTACCCAGCGCAATCACCGCGTCGTATTTACCGGTTTTCGCCAGCGCGCCCGCTGCCAGTGGCAGTTCGTAAGCACCTGGTACCCAAACGACGGTAATGTTGTCATCTTTAACCTGGCCGATACGTTTCAGGGCGTCAACCGCACCTTCCAGCAGGCTATCATTGATGAAGTTGTTGAAACGCGCAATGGTGATGGCGACGCGAGCGTCCGGGGTAGCTACAGCAGCTTCAATAATGTTCATACTCTTCCTTTACGGGTTCATTTGGCCCCGCAGGGGGGCGGATTTTATCATAATACTTTGCGTACTGCTTCCCTATTTCAGGAGCAATTACGCTGTCGTTAAATGGAGGCAGACATCCGGGCCTACCGGACGAATCTCACTGAATGAGAGTTGCGGCGCATCGGCCAGTTTTTCAAGGCCGGGCAGCACAAACAGGCCGCGCGCGTCGTTACCTAACAGTTTAGGCGCAACGTAGACGAGAAGCTCATCCACCAGCCCCGCCTGAAGCAGTGCGCCGGCGAGCGTCGGACCGGCTTCAACCCAGATACTGTTGACCTGCTGTTTGCCGAGCAACATCATCAGCACCACCAGATCCAGATGCCCGTTATGTTCCGGCACCGTAATGCTGCGCACGCCTTGCGGCCATTCGCGCGTATCTTCTTTGGTGCGTGCAATCCAGGTTTCCCCCGGCTGCTGCACGATGCGGTGCTCCGGCGTCACGCGGTTCTGGCTATCAATAATAATGCGCAGCGGCTGACGCAGGTTCTCCTGCGGATAGAGCGCCTGCGTATCTGCATTCAGCTCTTCCCAGCGTACGGTCATGGCCGGATCGTCAGCCAGTACCGTTTCACTGCTGGTGAGAATAGCATGGCTTTGCGCGCGCAGACGTTGCACATCGCGCCTTGCCTGTGGCGAGGTGATCCACTGGCTCTCGCCGTTCGCCATCGCCGTGCGGCCATCCAGTGACGCGCCAAGCTTAAGCTGGATAAACGGGAAGCCGGTGCGCATACGCTTCAGGAAGCCTTTATTCAGGGCTTCCGCATCCTGCATCATCAGGCCGTGGCTGACGTCGATTCCTTCCTGTTGCAGACGATACAGTCCGCGGCCCGCTACCTGCGGGTTAGGATCCTGCATGGCGGCGACAACGCGCGAGACGCCCGCCGCAATCAGCGCTTCACAGCACGGCGGCGTACGCCCATGGTGGCTGCATGGCTCCAGCGTCACATAGGCCGTCGCGCCACGCGCTTTCTCCCCCGCCATGCGCAAGGCATGCACTTCAGCATGCGGCTCGCCTGCGCGATAGTGAAAACCTTCCCCCACGATCTCACCATCTTTAACAATGACGCACCCGACATTGGGGTTAGGGTGAGTGGTAAACCGACCGCGCTGCGCCAGCTTCATGGCTCGCGCCATGTACATCTCGTCGTGCATGGTCTTAATCCTGTAAGCGGGCGATCTCTTCGCCAAACTCTTTGATGTCTTCGAAGCTGCGGTAAACGGAGGCAAAGCGGATATAGGCGACTTTATCGAGCTTTTTCAGCTGTTCCATCACCAGATTGCCGATCATTTTGCTCGGCACTTCGCGCTCACCTAACCCCCGCAGATAAGATTTAATGTGGTTTAACGCCATTTCGACGTCATCGGAGCTGACGGGCCGTTTTTCCAGCGCCTTGAGCATCCCGCTACGCAGTTTTTCTTCATTGAACGGTTCGCGCACATCGTTACTTTTTACCACGCGCGGCATTACCAACTCTGCCACCTCGAAGGTGGTAAAACGCTCGTTGCACACCAGACACTGCCGACGACGACGCACGGAAGACCCTTCGCCTACAAGACGTGAGTCGATGACTTTGGTATCCACAGCGGAGCAAAATGGGCAATGCATACGATGTCCCTGTTATCTGGTTAACTGATTTCTATTTTACCCTGAACTGGCCCGACAACAAAGGAAGAGCTTTTTGAGACAAAGGATCTATGCCTGACGGCACTATCCTGTCTACCATTGCAGCAATCTGTGATTTCAAGGAATTAAACGCAATGACAAGACGTTACCTGAAAATAGTGCTGGTGGGGAGCCTGTTCACGCTTAGCGCCTGCGCACAGCAAAGCGAAGTCCGCGAGATGAAACAAAGCGTGAATACGCTTAACGTGGCGATGGACAAACTTAATAAAGAAACCGTGAAGATCACCCAGCAGAACGCGCTGAATGCCAAATCCAGCAATGGCGTTTATTTATTGCCAGGTGCAAACACGCCCGCGCGTCTGAACAGCCAGATTGGCACGCTAAAGATGTCTCTGGTGAATGTTGCAGCGAATGCCGATGGTACTCGCGCAACATTACGCATTCAGGGTGAGTCCAACGATCCGCTGCCCGCGTTCAGCGGCACCGTAGAGTGGGGCCAGATTCAGGGCACCACGGAGAGCTATCAGGAAGTGAACGTGAAGAATCAGCTCTTCACCGCCCCCGCCAGCACGCTGGCGCCAAGCGATGTTGACATCCCGCTCCAGCTGAGCGGACTGACGCCAGAACAGCTGGGCTTTATCCGTATTCACGACATTCAACCCGCCGCGCAATAACCCGCCCTTTTAGCGGAGTGAAATGTCACTCCGCTAACATTTACATTTCGTATGGATTGGCAACATAAATGATTGCCGCTACAATCGCGCCCGTCTAAAGTACGCAAACGTGAACGCAATCGATTACGTATGTGAGAGATATGTGAAACAACACATATTTTTGTGAGCAAGGATTCCTATAATAGGCTCCGCAGAAACACGAAATATTTAGAAACGCAATTCGCGCATTTTTCACTCCCGGAAGGGAATTTCAATCAGTGGCATGCTTATGAAAAAAACATTACTCGCAGCCGGTGCAGTTCTGGCACTGTCCTCCTCTTTCACTGTTAACGCAGCGGAAAACGACAAACCACAATACCTCTCCGACTGGTGGCACCAGAGCGTTAACGTGGTAGGCAGCTACCATACCCGTTTCGGACCGCAGATCCGTAACGATACTTACCTCGAGTACGAAGCATTCGCTAAAAAAGACTGGTTTGATTTCTATGGCTACATGGACGCACCGGTATTCTTCGGCGGTAACACCGACGCGAAAGGTATCTGGAACCACGGTTCCCCACTGTTCATGGAGATCGAACCACGCTTCTCCATTGATAAACTGACTGGTACCAGCCTGGCGTTTGGTCCGTTCAAAGAGTGGTATTTCGCAAACAACTACATCTACGACATGGGCCGCAACAAGTCCGGTCGCCAGAGCACCTGGTATATGGGTCTGGGTACAGACATTGAGACTGGCCTGCCGATGAGCCTGTCCATGAACGTCTACGCAAAATACCAGTGGCAGAACTACGGCGCTGCGAACGAGAACGAGTGGGATGGCTACCGTTTCAAAGTGAAATACTTTGTGCCAATTACCCAACTGTGGGGCGGCAACCTGAGCTATATCGGCTTCACCAACTTTGACTGGGGTTCAGACCTGGGCGATAACGATTTCCGCGACCTGAACGGCAGAAAAGCGCGCACTAACGACTCCATCGCGTCCAGCCACATCCTGGCGCTGAACTACGATCACTGGCACTACTCTGTTGTTGCGCGTTACTGGCACAACGGTGGTCAGTGGAACGACGACGCCAGCCTGAACTTCGGCAACGGCGACTTCAGCGTTCGTTCTACCGGTTGGGGCGGTTACCTGGTCGTGGGTTACAACTTCTAATCAGTGCCGGATTGTGCGGGCTGGTGCCCTCACCCCTTCCCTCTCCCACGGGAGAGGGCGCAAACACAAAAAACGGCAACATCGTTGCCGTTTTGCTTTTACCTCGCCACCCGGCTTTTTACTGCTTCACCTTGCGCAAAAAATCCGCCAGCGACCTGTCCGCGCTTTCGCTAAAGCGTCTTTCCGTCAGCGTAATATGCAAACACCGGTCGAGACGGAAGCAGCGATAGTCATCGCGCCGTTCACACCACGCGGCCAGCAGCCAGTGCTCACCCCAGAAGAACAGCCCCAGCGGCTGAACCTCACGCCAGGTTAACTGCCCGGCTTCATCGCGATAGTGCAGCGCCAGCACACGCAGGGCAGAAATTGCCTGGTGGATCACGTCGAAACCACTACGGGAGTGTGGCTGAAGGGCAATATCCGGCGCGTAAATTCGCGTCTGTTCAGCTTTGCGGCGGCTCTCTTCTGGCAGGATCGCCAGCACTTTTTCCTGGGCCGACTCCAGCTCGCGCGACAGCGATTCCCCGCCCCAGGTTTTGAGCAGACGGATCGCCACCATCAGCGCCTCGGACTCCTTGTTGGTCAGCATCAACGGGGGTAAATCAAAACCCGACATTAGCCGATATCCGCTTCCCGCCTCGCCTTCCACCGGCACGCCGGAAAGCGACAGGTCGCGGATATCGCGGTACACCGTGCGCTCGGACACGCCAAGCCTTTCCGCCAGATGCGCTGCCGTTGTCAGACGCCTGCCCCGCAGGATCTGCACAATCTGGAACAAACGGTCAGCGCGTCGGGTCATCGGTTTACTCTCATACCGGTTGATGGAGGCCGACGCGATTACCTTCGCTGTCGGTAAACAGGGCTATAGTGCCAATGCCTTGCGGCAGTTCCAGCGGGCCAAACACGCACTCACCGCCCGCAGAAGCAATACGATCGAGCGTGGCCGCCAGATTGTCAGTATGCAGGTAAATAATAGCGCCCTGCGAAGAGGGTGTAACGCCGTCAAATTTCGCCAGCGCGCCGCCGGTGGCCGGATCCTCGTGCGGGAAAACCGCCAGCTCAGCCACGTCCATCTTCTCGCGCCGCAGCGCGACCTGCATCACCGACTCATAAAATTTGGTGGCGCGATCCATATCGGCGACCGGAATTTCAAACCAGTTAATGACACTTTTCATACGTCCTCCTGCCTGTTGTTAGGGTTCAGAAGGAGTCTACGACAGGGCTCCTGACAGCATACTGTCAGGAGTGTTTGTGAGATGCAGACAAAAAAATCCCGGCCAGCAGGCCGGGATTTCGATACCGCATAAGACGCTTACGGCAGAATGGACGGCTGATCCGCCCCTTCTTTCTCGACTTTCTGCTGGATCAGATGCTCGCGCTTCATGCCCAGCTTCAGCGCCAGCGCGGACGCGACGTAGATAGACGAGGCCGTACCGATAGACACACCGATCAGCATGGTCAGCGAGAAGCCTTCCAGCACCGGGCCACCGAACAGGAACAGCATCAGGATCACCATCAGGGTGGTGCCGGAGGTGATCAACGTACGGTGCAGCGTCTGGGTCAACGACACGTTAAAGATTTCGTACGGCGTGCCGCGACGGATCTTACGGAAGTTTTCACGAATACGGTCAGATACCACGATACTGTCGTTCAGTGAGTAACCGATAACGGACATCAGGGATGCCACAATCGTCAGGTCAATCTCAATGTGGAAGAGGGACAGTATGCCCATGGTGATCACCACGTCGTGCGCCAGGGCGATAACCACGCCTGCCGCCAGTCGCCACTCAAAGCGGAAACCGACGTAAATCAGGATCGAGATCAGCGCCACAAGCAGCGCCATCGCACCGGTCTGCGCCAGGTCAGCACCAACGCTCGGGCCGACAAACTCAATACGCTTAACCGTTGCGTCCTGGCTGGTCGTTTCGTTAATAACCTGAACGACCTTGCTGCCCAACTCCTGGCTGCCGTTGGCATCGTGTACCGGCGGCATACGCACCATGATGTCGCGGCTGCTGCCGAAGTTCTGTAGCAGCGGCTCTTCAAAGCCCGCTTTTTGCAGAGACTCACGCATCTGGTCCATATCGACCGGTTTTTCCAGGGTAATTTCGATCACCGTACCACCGGTGAAATCCAGGCCCCAGTTAAAGCCTTTCACGCCCATAATGACGATGGACAAGATCAGCAGAAAACCTGAAATGCCGAAGGCCCAGTAGTCCCAGCGCATAAAGTCCCAGACTTTACGGCCGTGGTTCAATTGTTCAACAGTATATTCCTGTGCCACAACGCACTCCTCAGATAGACAGCTTTTTGACGCGCTTGCCGCCGTACAGCAGGTTCACGATGGCACGGGTGCCGACAATAGCGGTAAACATCGACGTTGCGACACCGATACCGGTAGTAATCGCAAAGCCTTTGATCGCGCCAGTACCCACTGCATACAGGATAAGAACCTTAATCAGTGTTGTTACGTTCGCATCGAAGATGGAGCTGAACGCCCCTTTGTAGCCTTCTTCAATCGCCTGCTGTACAGAACGACCGTTGCTCAGCTCTTCTTTGATACGTTCGTTTATCAGTACGTTGGCGTCGACCGCCACCGCAAGGGTTAGAACGATACCCGCGATACCTGGCATGGTTAGCGTCGCCCCTGGCAGCAGGGACATGATACCGATGATCAGCACCAGGTTGGCAATCAGCGCGGAGGTCGCAATCAGGCCGAACTTCTTATAGAAGAAGATCATGAAGATGATGGACACCGCCAGACCGGCCAGACACGCTTCCAGACCCTGTTTGATGTTCTGCATACCCAGGGTTGGACCGATGGTACGTTCTTCAACAATCTGAATTGGCGCAATCAGCGCACCGGCACGCAGCAGCAGAGAGAGCTGACGCGCTTCGTTCGGGTTGCTGATACCGGTAATACGGAAGCTGTTACCCAGACGAGACTGGATGTTGGCGATGTTAATCACCTCTTCCTCTTTCACCAGCACGGCACGGCCATTGGCGTCTTTCTTACCGCTGTCTTTGTACTCCACGAACAGGGTCGCCATCGGCTTGCCGATGTTGTCCTTGGTGAAGTTAGACATGATGTTGCCACCTGCGCTATCCAGCGAGATGTTAACCTGCGGCTGGTTGTACTCATCCTGGCTTGAAGTGGAGTCGGTGATATGGTCACCGGTCAGGATCACGCGTTTGTACAGCACAACCGGCTGGCCTTCGCGGGTCTGCTTCACTTCGGAATCGCCCGGCACACGGCCTGAAGCCGCAGCAGCCTGGTCAACGTTGGAGTTAACCAGACGGAACTCCAGGGTCGCCGTCGCGCCCAGAATCTCTTTCGCACGGGCGGTATCCTGGATACCCGGCAGTTCGACCACGATACGGTCTGCACCCTGACGCTGTACCAGTGGCTCAGCCACGCCCAGCTGGTTTACACGGTTACGCAGAATGTTAATGTTCTGCTGAACGGCGTATTCACGTGCTTCACTCAGACGCGCGTCGGTCATTACCGCACGCAGCTGATTGCTGCCCTGAGAGGTGATAACCAGATCGCGGTGACGCTGAGACAGATAGGTCACAGCCTGATCGCGTGCCGCGCTGTCGCGGAACGTGATGCTCATGCCGTAGTTATCTTCTTTACGTACGGTGGTGTACGGAATGCCCTTATCGCGCAGATCGCTGCGCAGGCTGTCGATATTCTGTTCCTGTAGCTTGCCGAGCGCGGTATCCATATCCACTTCCATCAGGAAGTGAACGCCGCCACGCAGGTCAAGACCCAGTTTCATTGGCTCTGCGTTCAGCGCAGCCAGCCAGCGTGGGGTTGCAGGAGCAAGGTTAAGCGCCACGACATATTTATCACCCAGCACGCCCATCAGCGCTTCACGTGCGCGGAGCTGCGTGTCGGTGGTGTCGAAGCGAGCAAGAATTGCGCCCTCTTCCAGTGCCACAGACTTAGCGGTAATTTTTTCTTCTTGTAACGTTTTCTGGACCTGGATCAGCGTTTGCTCACTGGCGGCGACACCGCGCGCGCCAGTGATTTGAACGGCCGGATCCTCACCATACAGGTTGGGAAGCGCGTACAGCAGGCCGACGATAATCACGACGACCAGCATGATGTACTTCCACAAAGGATAACGGTTTAACACGGCAGTTCCCTTTGGGAAAAGTTGGGATTACAGCGCCTTCATGGTGCCTTTCGGCAGAACGGCAGCTACGAAGTCACGTTTGATAACCACTTCAGTGGTGTCGTTGAGGGCGATAGCAATGTAGCCGTTTTCCGCTACTTTGGTTACGCGACCCACCAGGCCACCATTGGTCAGGACTTCATCGCCCTTCGCGATGGAGTTCATCAGGTTTTTGTGCTCTTTAGTACGCTTCTGCTGTGGACGCAGGATCATGAAGTAGAAGATCAGACCGAACACAACCAGCATCAGAATCAGAGACATCGGGCTGCCCTGCGCTGGTGCACCCGTTGCTGCTACCGCATCAGAAATAAAAAAGCTCATTCAAATTCCCTCATTATTAAAATTAATCAACGTTCAACGGTGGAACATCCCGCCCCTGACGTTGGTAGAAATCGGTCACGAAGCTCTCTAATTTACCCTCTTCGATAGCCTTACGTAAACCAGCCATTAAGCGCTGATAATAACGAAGATTATGAATGGTATTGAGACGCGCCCCCAAAATCTCGTTGCAACGATCGAGATGATGCAGGTACGCGCGAGAATAATTGCGACAGGTATAGCAATCGCACTCGGAATCGAGCGGGCTGGTGTCACTCTTATGCTTCGCGTTACGGATTTTCACCACGCCATCGGTAACGAACAGATGACCGTTACGCGCGTTTCGGGTTGGCATAACGCAGTCGAACATATCAATGCCGCGACGTACGCCTTCCACCAGATCTTCTGGTTTACCCACACCCATCAGGTATCGTGGTTTATCCGCCGGGATTTGCGGGCAGACATGCTCCAGAATGCGGTGCATATCTTCCTTCGGCTCACCCACAGCCAAACCGCCGACAGCGTAGCCATCAAAGCCTATCTCTACCAGACCTTTAACCGAGATATCGCGTAAATCTTCGTAAACGCTGCCCTGGATAATGCCGAACAGCGCATTTTTGTTTTGCAGGGAGTCAAAACGGTCGCGGCTACGCTTCGCCCAACGCAGGGACATCTCCATAGAACGCTTGGCGTAGTCCCAGTCCGCCGGGTATGGCGTACATTCGTCGAAGATCATTACGATATCGGAGCCGAGATCGTACTGAATCTCCATGGATTTTTCTGGATCGAGGAAGATTGGATCGCCGTTGATCGGGTTACGGAAGTGTACGCCCTGCTCAGTGATCTTACGGATATCGCCCAGGCTGAAGACCTGGAAACCGCCGGAGTCGGTGAGGATGGGGCCTTTCCACTGCATGAAGTCGTGCAGATCGCCGTGGAGCTTCATGATCTCCTGGCCTGGACGCAGCCACAGGTGGAAGGTGTTGCCGAGGATAATCTGTGCGCCAGTGGCTTCAACTTCTTCCGGCGTCATTCCTTTTACGGTGCCGTACGTGCCCACAGGCATAAACGCGGGGGTTTCTACCACGCCGCGATCAAACACCAGACGACCGCGACGCGCGCGACCATCGGTGGTATCGAGTTCAAATTTCATTTTTTCTCCGACGTCAGAAAAACAGTCCAACGTTGTAACACAGTGCCGCGGACTTATTCCCCGACACGCTCATTCAAAGCCTGCGGATTGTACGTGATAAACATCGCGTCACCGTAGCTAAAAAAGCGATATTTTTGTTCTACCGCAGACTTGTAGGCGTTCATCGTATGCTGATACCCCGCAAACGCGGAAACCAGCATAATCAGCGTCGATTCAGGCAGATGGAAGTTGGTCACCAGCGCATCAATGACTTTGTACTGATAGCCCGGGTAGATAAAAATCTGCGTATCGCCAAAGAACGGTTCAATCAGCTCGCTTTTCGCGGCCTGCGCGGCGCTCTCAAGGGAACGTACCGACGTTGTACCGACGGCCACGACGCGGCTTCCGCGCGCTTTCGCCGCCAGCACCGCATCCACAACCTCCTGCGGCACTTCGGCGTACTCAGAGTGCATGATGTGATCTTCGATGCTGTCCACGCGTACCGGCTGGAACGTCCCCGCGCCGACGTGCAGCGTCACGAAGGCCATCTCAACGCCCTTGGCGCGCAGCTTTTCCAGCAGCGGTTCATCAAAGTGCAGGCCCGCCGTTGGCGCCGCCACCGCACCCGGCTTCTGGCTGTAGACGGTCTGATACAGCTCGCGGTCGGCCTCTTCGTCCGGGCGTTCAATGTACGGCGGCAGCGGCATGTGGCCGATGGCGTTGAGGATATCAAGCACCGTGCGTTCGTCGTTGAACTCCACCTCGAACAGCGCGTCGTGACGCGCGGTCATGGTCGCTTTGATGCTCTCGTCATCCCCCAGCAGCAGCTCCGCGCCCGGCTTAGGCGCTTTGGAGGCGCGAATATGTGCCAGAATACGTTTATCATCGAGCATACGTTCGACCAGCACCTCAATCTTGCCGCCGCTGGCTTTACGGCCAAACAGACGCGCCGGGATCACACGGGTATTATTAAAGACCAGCAGATCGCCAGGGTTGAGCTTGTCGAGCAGATCGGTGAAAGTACCGTGCGTCAGCGCGCCCGTTGGCCCGTCCAGTGACAGCAAGCGACAGCTGCTACGCTCAGGCATGGGGTAGTGAGCAATCAGGGATTCAGGTAGTTCAAAGGAGAAATCGGCGACGCGCATGACGTATACTCGTGACTTAAAAACAGGCGGCATAGTCTAGTGCTCACACCCTTTTGCTGCAACAACTAGCCGCCACCGGACAACGAAAACGCATGAATTTTCTCGCTCACCTGCATCTCGCTCACCTCGCGGACAGCTCCCTCTCCGGCAATTTGCTGGCCGATTTTGTACGCGGCAACCCGGCGGAAGAGTATTCCCCTGAGGTTGTCGACGGGATTTTTATGCACCGCCGCATCGACGTGCTGACCGATAACCTGCCGGAAGTGACGGAAGCCAAAACCTGGTTCCGCCCCGAAACGCGACGGGTGGCGCCGATCACGCTCGACGTCATGTGGGATCATTTCCTGTCGCGCCACTGGTCGCAGCTGTCGCCTGATATGTCGCTGCCTGAGTTTGTGCGCTACGCCCACGCGCAGGTGTCGATCATTTTGCCGGACTCCCCGCCGCGCTTTGTAAATCTGAATAACTATCTCTGGTCTGAACGCTGGCTGGAGCGATACCGCGAGATGGATTTCATTCAGAACGTCCTGAACGGCATGGCGAGCCGTCGACCGCGTCTGGACGCGCTGCGCGACTCATGGCATGACCTGGATGAACATTACGATGCGCTGGAAACCCGCTTCTGGCAGTTCTACCCGCGTATGATGACGCAGGCGAAAAATAAAGAACTGTGATGCCGGTATGATTGATAGGTAAAAGCTGGTGGAACGATTGTTACCACCTCTTTGTCTTATTCCCGTACTGCCTCTATACTGGCCCGCGTTGCGTTCCAAATAACCTTAGTATCTACAGGAGAATCATATGGTTCTGGTAACTCGTCCGGCTCCGGATTTTACAGCTGCCGCCGTTCTGGGCAATGGTGAAATCGTTGAAAACTTCAACTTCAAACAGCATACCAACGGTAAAGCGACCGTTCTGTTCTTCTGGCCAATGGACTTCACTTTCGTTTGCCCGTCTGAGCTGATCGCGTTCGACAAACGTTACGAAGAATTCCAGAAGCGTGGCGTGGAAGTGGTTGGCGTCTCCTTTGACTCTGAATTTGTACACAACGCATGGCGTAACACCCCTGTCGAAAACGGCGGCATCGGTGCGGTGAAATACGCGATGGTTGCGGACATCAAACGCGAAATCCAGCAGGCTTACGGTATCGAACATCCGGACGCTGGCGTTGCACTGCGTGGTTCTTTCCTGATCGATGCAAACGGCATCGTTCGTCACCAGGTTGTGAACGATCTGCCGCTGGGTCGTAACATCGACGAAATGCTGCGCATGGTTGACGCGCTCCAGTTCCACGAAGAGCACGGTGAAGTGTGCCCGGCTCAGTGGGAAAAAGGTAAAGAAGGTATGGCGGCTTCCCCAGACGGCGTAGCTAAATACCTGTCTGAGAACGTATCTAGCCTGTAATCGGCACGGTTTACGAAAAAACCCGCGAATACGCGGGTTTTTTTATGGCTTATGCTGCGCCGTCTTTTTTTACCTCGCGCCAGATGCGCCATGCCATACCCGCAAGCACCATCACCCCCGCAATCAGTACGCCCCAGACCATCAGCGTTTTCATTCTGCTTTCCTGCTCAGCCGCAGACGTCGCGGTTAAACGCGCCTCGCCCCCCAGCGGGACAGGTTCCAGCGTATCCGCCATCGGCAAGGCTGCCAGATCGTAGGTTTTACGCAGTTCGGTCGGGATCAGCATATCCGTCTCCACGCTCGCCGGTTTCGCAGCCCCGTTCCCCCACGCGAGCAGGTACGGCCCCTTCCCCTGCGCGTTAAACACCAGATCGTAGCGCACGCGCTGCCCTATCACGCCCGGCAGGTTCTCGGGCAAACGCGCATTGAGGGTCTTGATTTTTACCGCCTCGACCAGCCCGCCAGGGAGCGGAACAGGTTCAGACGTTTTGCCGCCGAGCTGGTAGATCACCTCTTTTTTCAGCGTATGCCACCGATCCTTATCCGCCCCCCGCCAGGCTATTTCTGCCGGGAGAACGCCGTCGCCATTCAGCATGAAGGCGATCGCACTCAGAGGCTGCGGATGTTTCCAGCGCCACACGGCTTCACTTTCGGATAACCGCTCCCCCTCTCCCGCCAGGCTAATGTGCTCTGATTCCGGCTGCGCAGGCGCGTTAATCGCGTTGACGCCGGTTAACGTCAGGGCAGAACGTCCCGTGTTCAGCACCAGCAGCAGATAGCGATTCGCCTCAGGTGATAACACCAGATCGGTATCGATGCGGTCGAGCTTCAGGCGATCCTGTCCACTCATCACGTCCAGCAGGGGCATCTCTTCGCGCAAGGTATACCAGTTTTTCAGATCCTCGCTGTAATAGACCGATGCCGTTCCCTGCCACGAGCCCTGCGGCGTGTCCCAGAAAAGCTGGAGCTGAGAGAGCGGAACCTCCGTCGCGTTTTCCGGCAGGGTCAGCAGATAGTGCTGTCCGGCAGCCGCAGCGTGTTGCCCTTCCAGCACAATTTCCACACCGTTTCTGGCCCGTAGCATAATTTTATCGCCGCTGTCCTCTTCCCCGCCCGGCGAGGCGTTAAGCGCAAAAAGGCGCAGCGCCGTGGTGGTCGGTGCCGGCTGCGGACGCGTCGTAGTAACCAGGCTGAACGGTACAGGCTCTCCCGACTGATTAAACACGCGCACGTCGCGCAGATCGGGCGATGTGCTCTGCTGATAAATCGCCAGCGGCAGCATGACCCGATACCACGGCGAAGATGCAAAGGTATCAAGGGACAGGCCGTAGGCATAATCCCGCGGGGATTCCGCTGGCGCGCCCTCGCTGAATGCCGGACCGGCCATGGCCAGCAGTGCTGCACAAACAACCGCATTCATCCATTTCATTTTTCTTCTCCTGCTTTAGGCGGTAGCGGCGAGAAATAGCCCACAATCAGGACCAGGATCGCCACGCCAATAAACGCGACGGCGCGCGCCAGGCCGCCACCGCCCGCGCTGTCCACCAGCATCAGTTTGAGCATCACCACCCCCAGCAGCGCCGCACCGCCAAGCCACTGCTGACGGGAGGCCTGACGGGTGGCGCGGATCATCACCACCAGCGCGCAGAACATCCAGAACAGGGCAAAGGTGGTCTGAATAAGCCGCGAATGCCACAGCGATTCCATGTTCCAGGCCACCTCGCCGTACCACGCCAGCGCACGCAGCAACGCGCCGTTGAGCCACCAGAAGCCAAGCGCCATCAGCACAACGGCGGGCCAAGGTCGGGACTGCGCAAGCGATGCCGGATAGTAGCGATCCACTGCCCGATAAAATACTACCAGCCCCAGCAGCGCGAACGCCGCCCCTTCCTCAAGCGGGTTCACCAGCGGCAGCCAGGTCTGTCGATAGACCACACCGTCCTGGAAATTGGTCACGACCAGCAATACCACCAGCGCCACAACCACAGGGATCGCGGCAAGGCAGGCGTAGAGCGCAGGCCATACCCGGAAAGGCCATCCGCGACGCCGTACGGCCGCGGAGAGCGCCATAATCACCCCACCGCCGACAGCCATCGCAATGCCGCTTCCCCAGGCCGCCATGCCCCATGGCAGGGAGCGGGCAAACCAGTAAAGCTCGGCGGCAAGGGCGAGTAAAATCATCCACAACAGCGACAGATGCAGCCCCATTGAGATGCGCGGCAGAAGTTTATCTTCGTCGCGCCGCAGCAGCATCAGGGCGGCAGGCAGCGCGATAGCCCAGGCCAGATTTGCCCAGCCGGCCGCCAGAATCTGCTGGTGCGAGACCTGATACAGCACCATCAGCAGCATCACCGGCCACAGCAGCCATTTGCTGGCATCCAGCTCCCACCATGCCAGACGAGCGGCAGCCTGCCGCCATCCCCAGGCCGACGCCGCCGTCAGCGCCAGCACGCCTGCCAGAAGCGATAACTCCTGCTTCAGGAACAACTGCGACGCGCCCAGCAACGCCACTAACCAGAACAGCAACCCACCGGCCAGCAATGCCCAGCTGCCCGGCAGCGCGATTTTCTGCCACAGCCAGGCCGCAGCCAGCCAGCAAAGACTGAGCACTGCGAAAATAAGCAGGAGGCTCAGCGAAGTGACGCCGTCCATTTGCGCCCATATCGCGCTGCCGAGCGCCAGCACCAGCAACGCCGTCCCGCTATAGCTCATGCGCCGCTGCTGCTGTTGCACGCCCAACCAAAGAATACCCAGCCCTTCCAGCGCCCAGGCCATCGCCGTCCAGCGCGCTGAAAGCGCCAGCGGAATGGCAAGCGTGGCAAACCCGCCGCCGATCGCCAGCGCCGCCATAACCAGCGGTCGTCCGATGGAGGGGTAACGCCGCAGCGCGAGAAACGCCAGCGAGAGGTAAAACGCACCATAGCCCAGCGCGCTTAGCGCCGGGCCGTACGTCCAGTGAGACGTCATGCCATACTGCATCCCAAAACCAATCAGCGGCGGAGCAAACAGCAGTACGCCGTCAATAATCTGTTTGCCTTTTTCCTGCGCCCGCAGCGACAGCGCCACGCTAAACACGCCAAAAATAAGCGTATTGGCAATCAGGAACAGCTGACAAATAACATAGTCTTCCGGCTGGTAGTCGCTCAGTCCCCACACCCCGCCAACGCCAAACGTGAAGAGCAGCCCGAGCAGGTTGAGCTCGCGCCAGTGCTGCCAGATGCTGATGACGAGAATGCCGATGGACAGCAGGAGATAGAAGGAGAATAGCGCCACAAAGCTACCGCCCCCGGTAGACAGGAGCAGCGGCGCAAGATATCCGCCGAGGCTCGCCAGCATGGCAAGGCTCAGCGCCTTTTGCAGCACGGCCAGCCCGACGCTCGCCGCGCAAATCACCACCAGCAGCGTAAACGCCAGCGTCATCGGCAGCATCTGCCACAGCCGGAATGCGCCAAAGACGGTCAGATAAAGCACGCCGGTCGCTCCGCCCTGGAGGATCAGCGCGTAGATCCGCTGCCTGTGCCGCAGCCGCCATCCAACGGCCAGCAGAACCATGGCAAACAGCGCCGTGGCGGCAAGACGCAGCTCAAGCGGAAACAGTGAATGTTCAACGGTATAGCGCAGCAGGAAAGAGAGGCCGAGGAAGAGCAGTACAATCCCCAGTTTTGCCAGCGGATTGCCCTGCATAAACCAGCGCGTCAGCGAGGACAGGATGCCGCCAAAGGCGGAAGGACGTTTTGCCGCCGGTACAGGCACAGGCTCTGCTTCAGTGACGGGCGGTTCGGGACGCCAGGGATCGACAGGTGCGTTAACGGCCTCTGACACCGGCGCTGGCGTCTTCACCGGCGCGGCGGTCTGCACCTGCTCCGGTGCTTTCTCAGCCACACTACGCTGCTCGAGCGCCTCAATGCGCTGGCGAAGCCGGGCGATCTCCTGCCGCGCCGCCGTGCTTCGGTTAAAGCCTATCACCGCGAGCACGGGTGCCACGACCAGCGCAAAAACCAGGAACAAACAGCCAAGGATGTAAAGCTCGTCCATGTTTCCACCTTCACCGTAAACGATCCGTTAAGATTGACACAAATCGTTGCATTTGCGCCATCTTAAAAGGTGAAAACCATTCTGCCTGCGCTTAGCTGCCGAACCAGACCGCAGCGGAGATCGCTGGCAGCGTGAGCACGCTCCCCTGGAACGTCGCTTTACCCTCTTTGCTCTTCCACATTTTACCAGCCAGCAGCGGTGAATCTTCCAGCACGACTTCACACGCCTCGCCCCGGTTGATCGCCACCAGCACGCGCTGCTGGTTATAGACGCGGACAAACACCACCACGTTATCGTGGGCGTACATCACCTGACAGCCCCCGTATCGCAGGGCCTGGCTCTGCTTGCGCAGCGTCGCCATGCGCTGGTAGAGGCTGAACAGATCCTGATCCTGCTTTTCAGGCTCCCACGGGAAGGTTTTACGGCAGAACGGATCGTTGTTGCCGTCCAGCCCGACTTCATCGCCATAGTAGATGCAGGGTACGCCCGGCCAGGTAAAGAGCCAGGTCACCGCCAGCGGCAGACGCGCCACATCCTTACCCAGCAACGATTTAAAGCGTGCGGTATCGTGGCTGTCGAGCTGGTTAAACATCCGCAGCTGCTGCTGATGCGACAGGCCAGCGCGATAGTTTTCCATCCACGCCATGCAGGTTTCGGCGTCAATATGCTGCGGATCGTAAGAGATATCGGTGTTAGCGAGGAAACCCCACAGCGGGAAGGTGAAGCCGCGATAGTTCATCGCCGCGTCTTGTGCATCAGCCTGCAACCACTGACGCGCGTCGCCAAAGTGCTCCCCGAAGACGAATGCTTCCGACCGGGCCGCTTTTGCCGACCGGGTAATGGCGGCGACATGCTGAAGGTTATTCCGCGCCCCGCCTGCTTCACCCAGCATATGCACCACGTCCAGCCGCCAGCCGTCCATGTTCCACGGCGCTTTCAGCCAGTGGCGCACGATGCTGTCGTCGCCGCCGTAGATCTCATTCACCAGCGATGGCGACTGGAAATCGAGCTTCGGCAGGCTCGGGTAGCCCAGCCAGTCCAGGGCGCGGCCATTCTCGTCAAAACTGTACCAGTCACGCTGCGGTGAGTCCGGATTATGGCATGCGCCGCCCATCGACTGATTGTGACGGTCAAACCACGCGTGAGAATCACCGCTGTGATTGAACACGCCATCAAGGATCAGGCGCATACCCTCTTTTTGCGTGTTGTGCCGCAGCCGCAGCAGCGCTTCGTCACCGCCAAACTGCTCGTCAACGTGGCGGTAGTCCTGCGTATCGTATTTGTGCACGCTTGGCGCTTTAAACACCGGGTTCAGGTACAGCGCCGTCACGCCGAGCTTTTTCAGGTACGGCAGTTTTTCGCTGATACCGTCGAGATCGCCGCCGTAAAAGGTCGATCCCCCCGCCTGGGCGGTCAGCGGCTCGTCCCATTTTTTCAGAATGATGTCGTGACCGACCGCATGATGGTAATAAACCTTGTCCTGATCGACGGTGCGCTTTTCACTGCGCGCAAAGCGGTCCGGGAAAATCTGGTAAAAGACCTGATCGTTAACCCACTGCGGGCCGTTATCCGGGTGATCCACGGCAAACTGCTCCAGCCTGGCCGGAGGGAAACGGCTGAAACCCTGCGGGGTAAACCACAGCTGGCGGTTGTTCCACAGCAGCTTGAAGCCGTAGCGGCGACGCGGTTGCCCGCTGCGCAAATCGATATTTGCCCGCCACGCCGTGACGCCCGGCTGCGGCTGGCTGCGCACTTTGTGCATTTTCAGCGACGTTTCTTCGTTATCCACTTCGGCGCGCAGGGTCACACGTTCAGGCTGATTGTCCCCTGCCAGCCAGAGCGTAATCACAAGGTTGTCTTTGTTTTGCTTAACAAATGGGGCAACCGGAAGGTGCCAGGCGTTTAACATCACGAATCCCCTTTGATGAAATTGACGTCACCTTGCCACAGGGTGATTAAGGATAGCTCACCATGATGGGATTTATTGGGGGAGGAGGACGGGGGAGGAGGCATCAGTGCAGCCTGATGCCCTCACCCTAACCCTCTCCCACGGGGAGAGGGGAAAAGAATGTTACTGTGCTTCCGCCAGCTGACGATCGCGGCGACATTTAAACATCCAGCCCACCAGCAGCAGGACGATCCACGCGAAGCCCACGTACAGGGAAATACGGGTATCCGGGTGATAACCAATCAGGCCAATGATGAAGACCAAGAAGATCAGACCGACAATGGTCGTTGGCACGCCGCCCGGCACTTTAAACTTCAGCGCTTTGGCCTCTTCTGGCGACAGGCGGCGACGGAACGCAATCTGCGACAGCAGGATCATGATCCACACCCACACGGTGGCGAAGGTCGCCAGTGACGCAATCACCAGGAAGACGTTCTCCGGCATGATGTAGTTCAGGTAAACCGAGAACAGCAGCGCCACGGTCATGACCAGCACCGTTACCCACGGGGTGCCGCGACGCGACGTTTTGGCAAACACCTTCGGCGCACTGCCCTGCTCCGCCATGCCGTGCAGCATACGGCCCACGCCGAACACGTCACTGTTGATGGCCGACAGCGAGGCGGTCAGCACCACAAAGTTGAGAATGCTGGCGGCAAACGCAATGCCCATATGCTGGAAAGTCAGGACAAACGGGCTGCCGTTGGTGCCCACCTGGTTCCACGGGTAGATGGACATAATCACAAACAGCGTGCCCACGTAGAACACCAGGATACGCATCGGCACCGAGTTGATGGCGCGCGGAATAGACTTCTCCGGATCTTTCGCTTCCCCGGCGGTGATGCCGATAATCTCGATTCCGCCATAGGCGAACATGACCATCTGGAGCGACATGACCATCCCGAGCCAGCCGTTGCTAAAGAAGCCGCCGTTGCTCCACAGGTTATGGATGCCGGTTGGCTGCCCACCGTTGCCGATACCCCAGATGATGATGCCGAAACCGGCGAGGATCATGATGATAATGGTCGCGACCTTGAAGAAGGAGAACCAGAACTCCAGCTCGCCAAACACCTTCACGCTCATCAGGTTAACGGCGCAGATAATCAGCACCACGCTCAGCACCCAGATCCAGTGCGGCACGGCAGGGAACCAGACCCCCATATAGATGCCAAACGCCGTCACATCGGCAATGGCGACAATCAGGATTTCAAAGCAATAAGTCCAGCCAGTGATAAACCCGGCCAGCGGGCCTAAGTTCTCTTGTGCATAGCGTGAAAACGAGCTGGCAGACGGGTTGTGAACCGACATCTCCCCCAGCGCACGCATGATGATATAGGCCGCGGCACCGCCGATGATGTAGGCCAGCAGAACGCTTGGACCGGCCATTTTGATGGCATCTGCCGAGCCATAAAAAAGACCGGTGCCGATAGCCGAGCCCAGCGCCATAAAGCGGATGTGGCGGGTGCTCAATCCACGTTTAAGTTTGTTAGTGCTTTCCATTAAAATCTTGCCATTCAACACGAAAAAAACAAAAAACCACGGGGCCTTAAGCCCCGTGGTTAAACAATTTGTTGCCGTTGATTAATGGGCGTTGGATGTCACCTGACGCCCGGCCGCACGGTCCCAGATAATCGCAAGAACCAGCGCTACAACGGAAGGCATCAGCCAGGCCAGGCCCTGCTCGGACAGCGGCAGACGCTGTGTCCAGGCTGGCAGGATTTCTGCAAATGCTGATGCTTTGATCCCGTCAAGGATACCAAAAATCAGGCTGATAAACATGGCCGGCGCAATAATTCGCGTCGAGTTATGCCACCACGGGCGGGTGAAGCTCAGCACCACCAGCACGATACATGGCGGATAGATAGCCGTCAGCACCGGAATTGACACCTGGATCAGGTGGCTCAGACCGAGGTTTGAAACCGCCATGGAGAAGATGCCGAGGATAAACACCAGCGTGCGGTAAGAGAGCGGCAGATACTGAGCGAAGAACTCCGCGCAGGCGCAGGTCAGACCCACCGCCGTCACCAGACAGGCCAGGAAAATCAGCGCCGCCAGCAGCATGCTGCCTGCACCACCAAAGGTGTGCTGCACGTAAGCATGCAGGATCGCCGCGCCGTTTGCGCTCTGATCGACCAGCGTTGCGCTATCTGAACCCAGACGGAACAGCGCCAGATACAGCAGCGTCAGGCCGACACCGGCCATCAGGCCAGCCCAGATAGTGTAACGAGTCAGCAGGCGCGCTTCGGTCACCCCACGGGAGCGCGCGGCGTTAACGATAACGATACCAAACACCATCGCGCCAAGCGTATCCATCGTCAGATAGCCGTTCACGAAACCGTTTGAGAACGCCGCGTTCTGGTAGGCGTCCATCGCGGAGCTGATGGGCCCCGCAGGCCAGACAATGGCCGCAACCGCCAGCACAATCAGCGCCACAATTTTCAGCGGTGCCAGGAAGTTACCCACGGTATCCAGCAGTTTGCCCGGATAGAGAGAAACCAGAATCACGATGGCGAAGTAAATGAGGCTGTAAATAAACAGTGGCATCGCGCCGTCACCGGTCAGCGGGGCGATACCCACTTCAAAGGAGACGGTCGCCGTGCGCGGGGTCGCGAACAGCGGGCCAACGGCCAGATAGCAGACTGTTGCCAGCAGAACGCCAGCCACTTTGCCAATCGGGGTGCTGAGGCTGTCCACACCGCCACCGACTTTCGCCAGCGCGATAACGGTCAGTACCGGCAGGCCCACGGCAGTAAGCAGGAAGCCAAACGCAGCCGTCCAGACGTGTTCACCCGCCTGTAAGCCAACCATTGGAGGAAAAATGATATTACCTGCGCCAACGAACAGCGCAAATGTCATAAAGCCCAGCGCGATAATGTCACGCGATTTCAAGTGATGGGTCATAAAACCTTACTGCCTGTGGATGTGGTGTTGAATACGTTGAGATTTTCGCCATCCCTGATGGGACGATACAGCGGAAAATTTGCTCAATTTCAGCGGGATATGCTCCCGTCCTGGCGTGGCGAAGAATAGTTTTTCGATTTACCACGCAAATAAAGTCGGTCTGACAGTATATGGGGGGCAATTTAAACGCTTATAACGTTTAAAGGCAAGAAGGGATCGTAAAACCAGAACAATATGCCAGCATGAAAATCCAGACCAACATAATATGCCATGTATAAGAAAAACTCATGGCTAATCATGCGAACAAAAAAGCACCAGCCGTATAATATTCATCCGCGTTTCGCTTGACTGCAAAGCAAACGGGCCAGCAATCGCTGGCCCGTGGAAAGGTAGCCTGACACACACGCTGTCAGGCGCTTTTTTTGGCAATTAATCGTTCCGGAATCACGAAGCTAAAGCGCGTGCCCTTACCGAGGGTGCTTTCGATATTGAGCCGGCTTTCGTGGTGGCTGACGGCATGCTTCACAATTGCCAGCCCCAGTCCGCTTCCGCCGGTCTGCCGCGAGCGCGCCTTATCCACCCGGTAGAACCGTTCAGTGAGACGCGGGAGGTGTTCAGGCCCAATCCCCGGCCCGTTGTCCTCGACGCTAAACTCAGCGCCCGCCGGGGTATGCTGCCAGCGTACCGCGATATGCGTCCCTTTCGGGGTATGATTCACGGCGTTATAGACCAGGTTTGAGATAGCGCTTCGCAGCTCATCTTCACTGCCGAGCACTTTCAGCGTGTTATCAACGTCAAAACTCAGGGTGTGCTGATTATGACTCAGCGTTTGGGCTTCGCGCTCCACCACCCGCAACATCATCGGCACATCAATGATGTCATTTAGCGCCAGCGACGGGGCAGCCTCAATTTTTGAAAGCGTCAGCAGCTGTTTGACCAGCCCTTCCATGCGGAACGTCTGCTCCCGCATGGTATGCAGCGCTTTCTCACGCGGCGCCCCCTCAAGCGTTTGCTCCTGCATCATCTCCAGGTAGCCCTGAAGCACCGTCAAGGGCGTACGCAGCTCGTGGCTGACGTTGGCAAAGAAGTTACGTCTCGCGCCCTCAAGCTGGTGCATCTGGGTAACGTCCCGCGCCACCATCAGCCACTGCCGATCGCTGTAGGGCATCACGCGGATTTCCAGATGGCGACCGTTATTGAGCTTCAGATTGTGCGGGCGCGAAAAATCCCGCTTTTTCAGATACAGCGTGAACTCGGGATAACGCAGAAGGTTCAGGATGTTCTGACCATTATCATCCGGCCAGCGCAGGCCCAGCAGCTGTTGCGCGAGGCCATTGCACCAGAAGATGGTCCCTTCTTCCGTCGTCAGGATCACCGCGTCCGGCAGTGACTCCGCACCGCTACGAAAGCGTTTGATCAGGCTTCCCAGCTCACGACGGCGCTTTTTATTACGCATCTGCATCTGGTGCAGGCCGTAGAGTAGCGGTTCCCAGCTCCCGCTTCCCGGCGGAGGTGTCATACTTCTGTCGACCCACAGCCACCAGGAAAGACGCAGTAAATTCCAGAAATGCCAGACGAGCAATCCCGTCACGGCCACCAGTAAAAACCACGGCAGATAGCCAAAGATAGCCCCCAGAATGAGGGCCGGAATACAGCATAAGATCAGTTCAAAGACGAGCCTTTTCCATGACAGACGTTCCAGCACGCGTCACACTCCTGTCATTGTTCAGAAACGGGTCGAGAAGCGATAACCCGTGCCGCGGACCGTCTGTACCATGCGATCGTGGCCGCTCAGTTCCAGTGCTTTACGCAGGCGGCGAATATGGACGTCAACCGTTCGGTCTTCGACATAGACGTTAGTTCCCCAGACGTTATTCAGCAACTGTTCGCGGCTGTAAACGCGCTCCGGGTGGGTCATAAAGAAGTGCAGGAGTTTAAATTCGGTCGGTCCCATATCGAGGGGATTTTCACCGGTCATGACCCGGTGCGAGGTAGGATCCAGGCTCAGACCCTGCATCTCAATCACCTCTTCCACCGCCATCGGTGAAATACGGCGCATCACGGCTTTGATACGCGCCACCAGCTCTTTCGGGGAGAACGGTTTGGTGATGTAATCGTCCGCGCCGGTTTCCAGACCGCGCACGCGATCCTCTTCCTCGCCGCGCGCCGTCAGCATCACCACCGGGATATCACGGGTCATCGCCTCGCGTTTGATATGCTTGATAAACTGCAATCCGGAACCGCCAGGCAGCATCCAGTCCAGCAGGATCAGATCGGGCCAGGGTTCATTCAGCTGGTTCACCGCGCTGTCATAATCTTCCGCTTCAACCGGCTGGAAGCCATTTTGTTCAAGCACGAAGCACACCATTTCACGGATCGGAGCTTCATCTTCTACGACCAGAATACGTCTCGCCATACTTTGCCCTGTCTTATCGTATTTAAGTTACAAGTCTGTAATGCGGCGTCATTATGCGTCAGATTTATGACAGATTTATGAAAAACATTACCACTATAAATGGCAAACTGTTGTTTTATTACAGCGGTTATTTTCCGTTCCACGAAAGTTTATAATCCTGCTTTCTTATTATTGCCACGGATCTTTTATGCGCATACTTCACACCTCAGACTGGCACCTGGGTCAAAATTTTTACAGCAAAAGCCGCGCCGCGGAACATGAAGCGTTCCTGAACTGGCTGCTGGAGACGGCTCAGGCTCACGAGGTGGACGCGATTATTGTGGCGGGCGACATTTTTGATACCGGATCGCCGCCGAGCTATGCGCGTGAGCTATACAACCGTTTTGTGGTCAACCTCCAGCAAACCGGTTGTCACCTGGTGATTGTCGCCGGAAATCATGACTCGGTGGCGACGCTGAATGAATCCCGCGATATTCTGGCGTTCCTCAATACCACCGTGGTGGCCAGCGCCGGGCACGCGCCGCAGATCCTGAAAAAACGCGACGGCACGCCGGGCGCGGTGCTGTGCCCAATCCCGTTTTTACGTCCGCGAGATATCGTGCAAAGCCAGGCGGGTCTGTCCGGCAGCGAAAAACAGCAGCATCTGTTGCAGGCCATCACCCGCTATTATCACCAGCAGCATACGGAAGCCTGCGCCCTGCGCGGCGATCAGGCCATTCCGATCATTGCCACCGGACACCTCACCACCGTCGGAGCCAGTAAGAGTGATGCGGTGCGCGAGATCTATATCGGTACGCTGGACGCGTTTCCGGCGCAAAACTTCCCCCCCGCCGACTACATTGCCCTCGGGCATATTCACCGGGCGCAGATCATCGGCGGCTGCGAGCATATCCGCTACTGCGGCTCGCCCATTTCGCTCAGTTTTGACGAAACGGGCAAAGCCAAATCCGTCCATCTGGTGAGCTTCACCGAAGGCAAACTTAGCGCCGTTGAGACGCTCGAGGTGCCGGTCACCCAGCCGCTGGCGGTGCTGAAAGGCGATCTGGCCGCCATTACCGCTCAGCTTGAGCAGTGGCGCGGCGCAGCGCTTAATCCCCCCGTCTGGCTCGATATCGAAATCACCACCGACGACTACCTGTACGATATGCAGCGTAAAATTCAGACGCTGACGGAAGACCTTCCCGTGGAAGTACTGCTGGTACGCCGCAGCCGCGAGCAGCGCGAGAAAATACTGCTCAACGCCCAGCGTGAAACGCTTAGCGAACTTCGGGTTGAAGAGGTGTTCGCGCGGCGGCTTGCGCATGAAGAGGTGGACGAGGCCAGACGCACCAGGCTTAACGAGCTGTTTGCCCAGACCCTGCACTCCCTCCATGACGAGGACGAAAACGCATGAAAATTCTGAGCCTGCGTCTGAAAAATCTGAATTCGCTAAAGGGTGAGTGGAAAATTGATTTCACCGCGGAGCCGTTCGCCAGCAACGGGCTGTTTGCCATCACCGGCGCAACCGGCGCGGGTAAAACCACGCTGCTGGATGCCATCTGCCTGGCGCTGTACCACGAAACGCCGCGTCTTAATAAGGTCTCTCAGGCGCAAAACGACCTGATGACGCGCGATACCGCCGAATGCCTGGCGGAAGTGGAATTTGAGGTCAAAGGCGTTGCTTATCGCGCTTTCTGGAGCCAGAACCGCGCCCGCAACCAGCCGGACGGGAACTTACAGGCACCGCGCGTAGAGCTGGCCCGCTGCGAAGACGGCAAAATTCTGGCCGACAAAGTCACGGATAAGCTGGAACAAACCGCCGCACTCACCGGGCTGGACTATGGTCGCTTTACCCGCTCGATGTTGCTCTCGCAGGGGCAGTTTGCCGCCTTCCTGAATGCTAAACCGAGCGATCGCGCTGAGCTGCTGGAGGAACTGACCGGCACGGAAATTTACGGCCAGATTTCCGCCATGGTTTTTGAAAAACACAAAGCGGCACGTAACGCGCTGGAGATGTGCGAAGCGCAGGCCGCAGGGGTTGTGCTGTTGAGCGAGGAACAGCAGCATCACTTGCAGCAAAGTTTGCAGGCGCTCACTGACGAAGAGAAAATCCTGCTGGCACAGCAGCAGAGCCAACAGAAAGATTTTCAGTGGCTTACGCGTAACGACGAGCTGATACGTGAGCAGCAGCGCGCAGCCGCTTCGCAGCAGCAGGCGCAACAGGCTCTGACGGACGCCGCGCCGCAACTGGCGAAGCTCCAGCTGGCGCAACCCGCCGCCCAGCTACGTCCGCTATGGGAGCACCAGCAGGAGCAGACCGCCCGCCTGTCGCAAACCGCAGAGCGAATTGTCGAAGTAAATACTCGCTTACTCGACAGAGCGGCACAGCGCGCGCGTATCCGCAACGGTGCGCAGCGCAACCGTGAACAGTTGCAGACAGAGCACACGGCGCTGACGCAGTGGCTAACCGAACACGATCGTTTCCGTCAGTGGGGACAGGAAATTGCCGGCTGGCGGGCGCATTTTACGCAGCTGAATCGCGATAAAAATCAGCTTGTTGCCCAGGCAGCGCGCATGGCTGAGCTTCGTCAGAAGCTGGCTGAGCTGCCGGAGAGTACGCTGACGCTGACGGCTGAGGATCTCGCGACGGCAATGGAGCAACAGGCACAATCGCGGGCGCTCCGCCAGCGTCTGACTGCGCTTCACGCTCGCTATCAGCCGCTGCAAAAACGACTGCGCCAGAATGCGGAAAGCGTGCAGAAAGCGCAGGCTGAGCAGGGTAAGCTCAATGAAACGCTGATCCTGCGGCGTCAGCAGTTCAAAGAAAAAAATCAGCACTATGCCGACCTGAAAGCGCTCTGTGAGCGTGAGGCGACAATCAAGGACCTTGAAAATTATCGTGCTCAGCTGGAAGCGGGTAAGCCTTGCCCGCTCTGCGGTTCACGCGAACACCCGGCAGTTGTGCAGTATCAGGCGCTTGAACTGACTGACAATCAGCGCCGCCGCGACGCGCTGGAGAAAGAGGTTGCCGCGCTAAAAGAGGAAGGATTGCTGGTGCTCGGGCAGGTGAATGCGCTGACCCAACAGATCCAGCGCGAGACTGAGGAAGCACAGGCTCTCTCTCAGGAAGAACAAGCACTCACTAAAGAGTGGCTGGAGGTCTGCACCTCCCTGAACATAGCGCTGAATATTCAGGATGATATAGCACTCTGGATGAGCGCACAGGAGCAGTATGAACGCCAGCTGTATCAGCTCAGCCAGCGTCTGACGCTGCAAAACCAGCTCATTGAACAGGAAGGTCAGGCGCGCCAGTACCAGCAGCAGCTGACGGCGACGCGTCAGGCGCTGGCGGCCTCGCTAGAGTCGCTGTCGCTTAGCGTGCCCGATGAAGGGGCCGAAAGCGCCTGGCTGAGCGCACGCGAAGCTGAATATACCCTGTGGCAGGAAAAACAGGCCCAGCACGGTACGATTCAGGAACGTATTAACGCCCTGATGCCAATCCTGGAGACGCTGCCGGTTACCGATGATACAGAAGCCGACGCGGTTATACCTGAGAACTGGCGCGGCATCCACGACGAATGCGTGTCGCTGCAAAGCCAGCTCACCACCCTACAGCAGCAGGAGACGCTTGAGCGTGAACGGCTCCAGCAATCACAGGCTCAGTTCAACGCCGCGCTGACCGCGAGCTGCTTTGCCGATCGGGAGGCATTTCTCTCCGCCCTGCTGGATGAAGCGTCGATCCGCCAGCTTGAACAGCAAAAGCAGACGCTGGAAAACCAGCTCCAGCAGACCACGGCGCTTTCGGTGCAGGCAAGCCAGCAGCTTCAGGCGCATCAGGCACAGCGCCCCGAGGGGCTGGAAACCGATGCCGCAACGCTTCAGGCGCAGTTACATCAGCTGGCGCAACAGCTTCGGGACAACACCACGCATCAGGGGGAGATCCGCCAGCAGCTCAAACAGGACGCCGATAACCGTCTGCACCAGCAGGCGCTTATGCAGCAGATTGAGGAGGCGGCGCGTCAGGCCGACGACTGGGGCTATCTCAATGCGCTGATAGGCTCCAGCACCGGCGATAAATTCCGTAAATTCGCCCAGGGGCTAACGCTGGATAATCTGGTGTGGCTTGCCAACCAGCAGCTCAACCGTCTGCATGGCCGCTATCTGCTTCAGCGTAAAGCCAGCGACGCGCTGGAGCTGGAAGTGGTCGATACCTGGCAGGCCGATGCGATACGCGATACCCGTACCCTTTCCGGCGGGGAGAGTTTCCTGGTCAGTCTGGCGCTGGCTTTAGCGCTTTCCGATCTGGTCAGTCACAAAACGCGCATTGATTCGCTGTTCCTGGATGAAGGGTTCGGCACGCTCGACAGTGAAACGCTGGACACCGCGCTGGATGCGCTCGACGCACTGAACGCCACCGGGAAAACCATCGGCGTGATCAGCCACGTTGAGGCGATGAAAGAGCGTATTCCGGTGCAGATCAAGGTGAAGAAGATCAACGGGCTGGGGTATAGCAGGCTGGACAGGGAGTTTGCGGTGAATTGAATGGGGGACGGTGCGGTCTGATGCCCTCACCCTGGCCCTCTCCCTGTGGGAGAGGGTACAAACATCATAAACGGCAACGCAAGTTGCCGTTTTGCGTTTATTCCGGCCACAGCCACGCCGCGCCTCGCACGCCGCTGGAGTCACCGTGGACGGCTTTGCGGATCGGCGTTTCGCACTCGCCGCCAAATACCCACTGTTTCACCAGCGTTGGCACCGTGGCGTAAAGTCGGTCGACGTTGCTCATGCCGCCGCCCAGCACAATCACGTCCGGATCGAGGATATTGATCACATGCGCCAGTGACTTAGCCAGCCGCATTTCGTAGCGGCTGAGCGCCAGTTCAGCCACCGGATCCTGCTCCTCAACCAGACGCATAATCTCGTTACCTTTCAGCGGCTGGCCGCTCAGACGATGATAATCGGTGGCAAACCCCGTACCGGAGATAAAGGTCTCTATACAGCCCTGCTTGCCACAGTAGCACGGCACTTCGGCGCGGTATTTGAGTTCATCTTCATCCATCCACGGCAGCGGGTTGTGCCCCCACTCGCCCGCGGTGCCGTTGCCGCCAATATGCGAGCGCCCTCCGAAGGCCACGCCCGCCCCGCAGCCGGTGCCGATAATTACGGCAAATACGGTCTGCGCGCCAGCCGCTGCGCCATCCACGGCCTCAGACACCGCCAGGCAGTTTGCGTCATTCGCCAGACGCACTTCCCGGTTCAGGCGTTGGCTTAAGTCTTTATCAAACGGCTGACCGTTGAGCCAGGTGGAGTTGGCGTTTTTCACCACGCCGGTATACGGCGAAATGGAGCCAGGGATCCCCATCCCGACTGTGCCCGTCTCGCCCGTTGCCTGCTCTGCCATATCGACCAGGCGGGCAATCGTCTCTATGGTCTGGTGATAATCATCGCGCGGCGTAGGCAGACGGTGGCGAAACAGTTGCTCCCCCTGCTCGCTCAACGCAATGACTTCTGTTTTGGTGCCGCCCAAATCAATCCCAATACGCACAAGACACTCCTCATTATTTTGATTATCAACAGAGTAGAAGCCTGCTTCCCGATTAGCAATGCAAGCGATGCGACAATTCGTTATCATGCCCGCTGATTTAACGACAAGGCCGTGGAAATTATCATGCTGTGGTTCAAAAATTTGATGGTTTACCGTCTCAGCCGCGACGTTTCGCTGCGTGCAGAAGAGATGGAAAAACAGTTAGCCGCTTACTCCTTTACCCCTTGCGGTAGCCAGGATATGGCAAAAACCGGCTGGGTTCCGCCAATGGGTTCTCAAAGCGATGCGCTGACCCACGCCAGCAGCACGGGGCAAATCATCGTTTGCGCCCGCAAAGAAGAGAAGATCCTGCCGACGCCCGTGGTTAAGCAGGCACTCGAAGCGAAGATCTTCAAGCTGGAAGCTGAACAGGGCCGTAAGCTTAAAAAAACCGAAAAAGATTCGCTGAAGGATGAAGTGCTGCACTCGCTGCTGCCGCGCGCCTTTAGCCGCTTTAGCCAGACCATGATGTGGATCGACACCGTTAACGGGCTGATTATGGTGGACTGCGCCAGCGCCAAAAAAGCCGAAGATACGCTGGCGCTGCTGCGTAAGAGCCTTGGCTCATTACCGGTGGTACCGCTGGCGCTGGAAACGCCGATTGAGCTGACCCTGACCGAGTGGGTGCGCAGCGGGACTGCCGCGCAGGGCTTCCAGATCCTTGATGAAGCAGAGCTGAAAGCGTTGCTGGAAGATGGCGGCGTGATCCGCGCGAAGAAACAGGAACTGGTGAGCGACGAAATCGCCGTGCACATTGAAGCGGGCAAAGTGGTGACCAAACTGGCTCTCGACTGGCAGCAGCGCATTCAGTTTGTGATGTGTGATGATGGATCCGTGAAGCGCCTGAAATTCTGCGATGAACTGCGCGATCAGAACGAAGATATCGACCGCGAAGATTATGCTCAGCGCTTTGACGCAGACTTTATCCTGATGACCGGCGAGCTGGCGGCGCTGATTCAGAACCTGGTGGAAGGTCTCGGCGGCGAAGCGCAGCGCTGACAGGCAAAACGTAGGCCGGGTAAGCGAATGCGCCACCCGGCATGCTTTTATTTCAGATAGCGGCACAGATAAGAGGTTGGCTCTGCAACCTGTAAATGGAACTCGCTGTGGCCCGGCACGTTGAAGACCTGCCCGGCACTATATACTTTCCACTCCGTTTCACCCGGCAGCAGGACGTTCAGCGCGCCGCTGACCACCGTCATCTCTTCCGCTTCTGCGGTGCCAAAGGTGTATTCCCCTTCCGCCATTACGCCGACACTGGCGCGGCCAGTGCTGCTGCTGGTAAAACCAATGGATTTCACTTTACCGGAAAAGTATTCGTTACTTTGAAGCATGAACTGGCCCTTATATTTATAGAGAAAAATCCACTATAGGGGCCATGCTCATGACCTGTCACGCAAAATCATTACACCAGTAATTCTGACGCCAGACGCGCCATCAGGACGTTAGAGAGCAGCACCGGAACATCCAGCGCCTTTTGCAATAAATCACGATGCCGCTGATGGAAGCCCAGGCAGTCGAGCATCAGGACATCCGCCCCTCTGTCGATCAATTCCTGCCCGGCCGCAATCAGCTTCGCTTCGCTGTCCCAGAACGGGTTAGCCAGCGCGTACAGCGGGGTGTGCTCCAGCGCAGCCCACTTCACCGTCTGGTTATCCAGCAGTTCCTCAACGGGAACGATGACCCCAACCTGATGACCATCAACAATAGAGGCCACCAGCGGGGGGATAATCCGCATCGGTTCGAGCAGAATGGCATTACGCGCGCTGAGTCCTTTAACGGGTGCCGTGCTCATCAGCAAAATGACGTCATAGTCCTGATTGTCGAGCACTTCGATCACGCCCTGTAGCGCGCGCTCGATTTTCTGGCGCGACACATGCGCCAGTTTACCGTCACTGAGTAACGTTGCCAGGGGATCTTCCCCCTCTCCGACCGCGTAGTCTTCCATGACCTCTTCCCGACTGAGCTTCCCTAACAGACTGAGATGCGTAATTTGTTGTTCAGAGACATGCTCGGTTAAGAGCGGTAATACTTCGCTTACAGGCACCACACCAATCGTGAGGATCGCCAACGTCGCCTTCATTTTGATCGCCTTCCGTTACTACCACAACTGCCACACAGGTGCAGGCTCACTACGCTGCACTGTTCATTTATTCAACAAAACAGCACCAAGCGTAGCAGGGGATCTCAACACCGTAGTGTAAAGATCGACTGGCCTTTCCGAATCCACCTGTAATAACTAAATATTAACTGCTGCTTAACATCAGCGATAAGTTAAAAGTGTGATTCAGGCACGGTTGTAACGAATTCGGATTCCTGTCAGGACTTCTCAGGATCCTCATAGCGCCGTTTCGCATCCAGCGCTTCCTGTTCGGTTTCATGTTCGCTGATCAGCGAATCAGGTTTAGGGTGATCGGCACGCAGCTGGTACCAGGTTACGGTTTGATCACCATTACCTTTTTCAACGGTAACGATGCGGGCTTCACGTGGATAGGGAGGTCTGGTTGGCATAGCTCATCCTTTTTTTATGTCTGAGCTATGAGTATAGACGGCTGTTAGCTGGCGCAAGCCAAACGCAGGGCGGTAATAATCTGAATCGCAACTTTTTCGGGTGACGCCGACGCATCCACAACGTGGTGTGCCGCCTCGCGGTACAGTGCATCGCGTTCGGCGAGGACCTCGCTGACCTCTTCACTCAGCGGTTTCGCGGTCAGCGCCGGGCGCTGCCCCTCTTCCGGAAACGCCTCCAGCCGCCCCACCAGCGTAGAGACCGGGGCACAGAGGTAGATCACGACACCCTTTTCGCGCATAAACTGGCGGTTATACGACGCCAGGATAATGCCCCCACCGGTCGCAATCACGGTTGACGGCGCGGTCACCGCTTCCAGCGTGGCCGTTTCACGCGCACGAAAGCTCTCCCAACCCTCATCTTCAACGATATCGGCGATAGTCTTACCCGCATTCTCCTGAAGCCAGTGGTCAGTATCGACAAACTGACTCTGGCACAAACGCGCCAGCTCCAGACCAACGGTGGTTTTCCCACAGCCGCGAGGGCCAACTAAAAAGATGGGTGGGTTCATAACCAGGTGTTCCCCTTGCTGCCGGATAACTGAAGGCTGTAAAGAAATGATTGCAGTAGATGTTGCGCTAACTTTACTGCAAAGCGGTACGGAATGACAAGCCTGTGGAAGCCACACTGTACCACAAAACCGCCCGGAGGTGGGCTACGCCGGGCGGCGCTTCACTTCCAGCAGCCATTTATCCAGCTCGGCGGCAAACTGCTGGCGATCGCGCTGCGACAGGCTGTCCGGCCCACCGGTTTGCACGCCGCTGGAACGCAGCGTATCCATAAAATCACGCATGGTGAGCTTCTCCCGGATCGTTGCCGGAGAGTAGCGCTCGCCGCGCGGGTTAAGCGCCGCGGCCCCCTTCGCCAGCACGTCGGCAGCCAGCGGGATATCCGCCGTGATCACCAGATCTCCTGCGTCACACAGGCGTACTATCTCGTTATCCGCCACGTCAAACCCGGCCGGAACGCGCAGAGATCGGATGTATCTGGAGGGCGGCACGCGGATATTCTGGTTCGCCACCAGCGTTAGCGGCATCTGCACGCGCTCGGCAGCACGAAATAAAATCTCTTTAATCACATTCGGACACGCATCCGCATCAACCCAAATCGCCATCGTCTCTCCCCATTATGATTCTGGCGACTATTGTCGCCTGCATTTCGTTGTTAAGCTATCAATGAGAGATAACAACGCATAATAACGGAGAGACGTGATGGATAAGAAAATCGGGTTTATCGGCTGCGGAAACATGGGCAAAGCTATCCTCGGCGGACTGATTGCCAGTGGGCAGGTGCTGCCGGGGCAGATTTGGGTCTATACCCCATCCCCGGATAAAGTCGCGGCGCTGCGTGATGAGTATGGTGTCAACGCTGCCGAAAGCGCGCAGGAAGTGGCTCAGGTGGCGGATATTGTCTTTGGCGCCGTTAAGCCGAATATCATGATTAAAGTCCTGAGCGAGATCACCTCCAGCCTTAACAAAGAGACCCTGGTGGTGTCGATTGCCGCAGGCGTGACCCTCGATCAGCTCGCCCGCGCGCTGGGTCACGACCGTAAGATTGTTCGCGCCATGCCAAACACCCCGTCGCTGGTGAATGCCGGTATGACCTCCGTTACCCCGAACGCGCTGGTCACATCTGAAGACGTGGCAGATGTACTGAATATCTTCCGCTGCTTCGGCGAAGCGGAAGTGATTGCCGAACCGATGATCCACCCGGTGGTCGGCGTGAGCGGCTCTGCCCCGGCGTATGTTTTTATGTTTATCGAAGCCATGGCCGATGCTGCCGTATTGGGCGGAATGCCGCGCGCGCAGGCCTACAAATTTGCAGCGCAGGCGGTGATGGGCTCGGCCAAAATGGTGCTGGAAACGGGTAAGCATCCGGGCGAATTGAAAGATATGGTGTGCTCGCCGGGGGGCACAACCATTGAAGCCGTGCGCGTGCTGGAAGATCGCGGATTCCGCTCCGCCGTGATCGAGGCGATGGAAAAATGCATGGAAAAATCAGAGAAGCTCAGTAAGTCCTGATGCGCTACGCCGGGCGTCAGGCGGCCACTTCGGTGCGGCCCCGTCCGGCATTTTTGGCTTTATAGAGGGCCACGTCCGCCGCCTTTAGCCATTCACGATAGTGGGTGAACTGCGCCCCCCAGGGGGCAACCCCAACGCTGATACACAACCTCGCCGTTGGTGCTCCGTGCAGCGGCATGTTGACCAGCCGTTCATGGACGCGCGACATCGCTGCAATCGCGCTGTCGGCAGGCGTGCCGGACATGATCACCGCGAACTCATCCCCACCAAAGCGGCCAATATAATCGCCTGAGCGCAGAGTCAGCTGAAGCTGGCGCGTGATGGCAACAATCGCTTCATCTCCCACGTCATGCCCCCAGGTGTCGTTGATCGCCTTGAAGTGATCGATATCAATGAGCAGTATCGTCGCCTGTCGATGGCTGCGACGGCAGGCCTCAAATTCGTAACGCAGCAGCGTTTCCCAGTGACGGCGATTGAACACGCCGGTCATTCCGTCGCGGGTACTCATCAGCTCAAGCCGACGCTTATGCTCTGCCAGCCGGATCGCCGTGCGGTGGCTGAGCCATGCAAACAGCATGGGGTAGACCACCAGCACGGGGAGCGTCAGCCACAACGCCAGCGGTGCAGAGGTCAATAGCACAGGAGTACCCGTGGATTGCACGGTGAGCAGAGCAGACAGGGCAAGCAGCGCCAGTCCTGTCAGAAATAAGCGACATCCCCCCGATCCCATCATATTCATGCCGATCATCATGATCAGCGCCGCCGTTGGTAGCGCATTGAACCCTGTTAGCCCCATCCAGACGCCAGCAAGAATGGCATCGATTTTCAGATTAACAATTTCACTGCTGTGGGGTTCAGCCGAACGAAAAGCCAGCTGCCAGGCCAGATGGGGCCAGACAAAGACCCAGCCCACCAGCAATAACCACCAGACGCCGGAAAGAAACTGGCTCACCAGAACGCTGGCAAGCGGAACAAATAGCGCCGCCAGACCAACGATGCGTGCCAGCCGTATTCGCCGGGCAAATCGCAGACCGGAACGGTATGAATCATCCTGAGAAAGCTGCTGGTGCCACGCTTCCCGAATGTTCTCGTGACTGTCATAAAACTCATCATTCATCATCTTTGGGAATATTCTGAAACATTTTCCCAAATTATAGAGAGGGGGATAGCGGGGAAAGTATGAAATTTTGGGTGAGCCACAGCCGTGACTCACCCGTTAGCACTACGCCTGTTTTTTCAGGCACGCGCTCATGAACTTGCTGCGATCGTCGCCTTTCAGCATCTGCTGTGTCGCCTGGGCATTGCACTCGCGCATTTTTTGCTGCTGCGGGGTCAGGCTTTTTTCACCGGGTTTTGTCGCACCATTTTTTAGGCAGTCGCTCATGTACGTTTTACGGGCATCCCCTTTCAGGCTTTGCGATGTCGCCTGTTGGTTACAGGTCGTCATGCGTTGCTGCTGGGGCGTCAACGTTTTCTCTTCCGCATGTGCTGATGCCATCAGACACAGGCCAGAGAGCAGGGTAATCAGTATTGTTGTTTTCATTGCACCATCCTTTATGTGAAGTTCCACGTTAAGTCTGGTTCGTTACGGAAAAAAAACCACCCTGCGCACCTGATTTTCGCCGGGCTCCGCGGTTATTTCAGCCCTGTAGCGGCACAATGATCATTATCCGGTTTCGCCGGCAGGGAGGCGGTAATTAATAGCAGAAATTATGCGGTGAAAACTGTGCTCTGTCTCAATTTAATTTACCCTGAAAAATGTGTAAAAATAAAAACAGAGCGACGCCAGGCATCCTGCATGACAATTCTGTGACATGTCATTTCACCTCTGGCCGGTTAAGTGCGAGGATGCCTCAAAAGCTTTTTTACGTATTGCTGAAGCAGCTCCGCATCCTCTGCGGGAACCTGTGAATCAGGACGAGCTTTTTCCAGCGCGCCTTCAACGTTGTCGATCAGCGCCTCCTGCTCTGGTTTTGCCATCTGTCGCAGCAGCGCCGTCACAACGATTTCCAGCGCCTCGACCTGGGCAACCAGCTCTTTCGACTCTTCTTCCTTTTGGGCAAGCTTAACCAACAACTCAGCAATGAGATTTTTCATGGTGCTATTTCCTTATGTGATTTCCTCTGAAATTAACACCCTCACTGAATAATGAAAAGCATGGATTAGCTTTATCTTATGCAAAAGTGACATCGCTGCCAAAAAAGATATTTCGGGGAGAAAGCGAAACGTTTTTCTAAAAGAAAGGCGCCGCATTTCGTTATATAAAAATGCGGCGTTCATAAGAATAAATAATATATTATCGTGTTTACCGGGCCGACTTTGCCTCAGCGATTCGCCTGCGACGGCGTAAGGCGAAGGCCAGTTGAATAATATTCAGCAGTACCACCACCGCCGTAGCGGCAAATACCCAGCGGAAACCCGCCATCGCCGAGACCGAGGCGCCAATAAGCGGGCCCGCTACGTTGCCTAAATACATGAACGACTTGTTGTAGCCAAAAATGCGGCCGGTTACCTGGTCACTGGAATATTTCACCAGCAGCGTCTGAACAGCGGGCAGCATGGCGCCATCCGCGAAGCCAAGCAGGAAGCGCAGGATGCCCAACTGAAGAGGTGTGGTGACGAATGACATGGCAAAGAAAAGGATCACCGCAATGATGAGCGTTGCCATCAGAATACGTGCCGTACCGATCCTGTCGCCCAGTTTCCCCAGGCGCGGAGCAGACATCAGCGCCGACACGCCCGGCACGGCGGCAATCATCCCGCTCAGAAACGCAATGTTGCTGCTGTCCGGCGCCATCGACTTGATAAACAGCGCCAGAATCGGCCCCACCGAGCCATTACAGAGCTGGATCACCATCGTCGTCACAAAGAGGCTAATCATCAGGCCAGGATAAGGCAGCGAGGCGAAAACCGCTTTTCCGCTCAGGCGTTCGGATTTGCTGACAACAGGCCGCCCGCCCTCTTTAATCAGAAAAAGGGTGACCAGAAAGCTGATCGTCAGCAGGATCGCAGTAATGATAAAGACCGCACGCAGCCCGACATGGTCCGCCAGGAAGCCGCCGAGCAGCGGGCCGCCAATGACCCCGCTGATCTGGGCGGTGGAAAGCGTGCTGAGCGCCCAGCCGCTTCGCTCACGCGGTACCTGTGAGGCCACCAGCGCCATGGCATTCGGAATGTACCCAGAGGTCAGCCCCATTATCGCCCGCAGAATAAACAGCTGCCAGACGTTGGTGGCGAAGGCCTGGAGCAAAATGGCTATCGCCATCCCCAGCGAGGCGCGGAGCAGCATCAACTTGCGCCCCTTGCGATCTGCCAGGCTACCCCACATCGGCGACACAATGGCGGAGACCAGAAACGTCACGCTGAACGTCAGGCCGGACCACATGGAGAGCGCTTCATGGGAAGTGACCCCCAGCTGCGACACATACAGCGGCAGGAAGGGCAATATCTGGCTGATAGCCAGTCCGGTGAAGAAGCAGCCGAACCAGACTGAAATGAGGTTAACTTTCCAGGATTCCATAACAGAAATAGTCTTCATTTTTAGGCGAATTCGCCGACAGATTAGCAAGTTACGCGCAATGACATAGCGCCAGAGATGCGGCCTTGCAGACTTTGGTGTTTTATCTTCCCAGTCATCATATTTGTGAAATAAGTCACAATTCATCCAAATTTCGGCGGAAGATTATGCTTCATCGACATAATCCATATCCGCGCATTCCCAGATGGAAATGGTTGGCATGGGCGGCATTATAGTCCGGTCCCAGACTGTTACCGTAATAACCACAGCTTGCCGAGAGCAGCGCCTGTAGCCAGGGCTGCGTCTTTTCCGCTTTCCAGCCGTTTAGAACGGTAACACGCTGTCCGTTTGCCAGCCTGAAAGCGCTGATATCCAGCGCATCCGCCGTGGCATGTTCGCTGCGCCGCGCATCCGGGCGGCTGTAGATATTGCGGCAAGCAAAGCTGCCCAGATGTTCAATACGCGCAAGCTCGCTTCCCGTCCAGGTTTTGGTGAGCGGCCGGGCCTGCTGGCTGACAAACAGCGCCGAACTTAACGCCAGCGGGCAACTGGCAAGAAAGCTGCTGTTCAGGCTGACCGGGCCAAAATCACGTACGCGCACCACGTTACTCAGTGGACACTCCCCGGCGCTGTCAGCGACCGCCTGGGTACGGATAAGCCGACGTTGGTTCGCCTGCGTTAACAGGCTTTCGCACGCCTGGGGGGTTAAACGCCGAAGTTTAAACTGAGTTATTTTTCCGGGCGGATCGTCAAGCGTAAGCGGCACGAAAGGGTTGTACTGCGACGGCAACCAGCGGTAGCCCACCGTGACGATCCCGGCAATAACAATAAGAATAAACAGACCTTTTCCTTTCACGCGCCCCCCTTCAGCATCCCTCAAAACATTATGGCAGAAGGCCGCGAAACCCGCCGGGCATCGTGGTATGTTATTGGCTTTTCGTCAGACTGGAAGAGAGTGAGATGGCAAAGCAGCGCGTAGGTATTGTCTTTGGGGGAAAATCGGCAGAGCACGAGGTGTCATTGCAATCGGCTAAAAATATCGTTGATGCGATTGATAAAAGCCGTTTTGACGTGGTGCTGCTGGGCATAGATAAACAGGGCCAGTGGCATGTTAACGATGCCAGCCAGTATCTGTTACACGCTGACGATCCGGCGCACATCGCCCTTAATCCTTCTGATATCAGCGTCGCAACGGTTCCAGGCGTGGTACAGGGACAGCTTATCGATGCCGGGAACGCGCAGGCGCTGGCACAGATTGACGTGGTGTTTCCTATCGTTCACGGCACGCTGGGCGAAGACGGCTCCCTGCAAGGCATGCTGCGGATGGCGAACCTGCCGTTTGTCGGTTCCGATGTGCTGGGCTCTGCCGCCTGCATGGATAAAGACGTCACAAAACGTCTCCTGCGCGACGCCGGTCTGAATATTGCGCCGTTCGTGACGCTTACTCGTGCCAACCGCGATAAACATAGCTTCGCGCAGATCCAGGCGCAACTCGGCCTGCCGCTATTTGTGAAACCAGCAAATCAGGGCTCGTCCGTTGGCGTCAGCAAAGTCACCAGCGAAGCGCAGTTTAACGAAGCCGTTCGTCTGGCCTTTGAGTTTGACCATAAGGTGGTGGTTGAGCAGGGAATTAACGGACGCGAAATTGAGTGCGCCGTACTGGGCAACGACTTCCCACAGGCGAGTACCTGCGGTGAAGTAGTGCTGAACAGCGACTTCTATTCCTACGACACCAAATATATTGACGATAAAGGTGCCCAGGTTGTGGTCCCCGCCGCGCTCGATCCTGACGTTAACGACAAGATCCGCGCGATCGCCGTTGAAGCCTATCAGGCGCTGGGATGCTGTGGGATGGCGCGCGTCGACGTGTTTCTGACGCCGGATAACGAGGTGGTGATTAACGAAATCAACACCCTGCCGGGCTTTACCAATATCAGCATGTACCCGAAACTGTGGCAGGCCAGCGGGATAAGCTATCCGGAACTGATCACCCGCCTGATTGAACTGGCGCTGGAGCGTCACGCCGCTGACAGCGCCCTGAAAAGCTCCGTTAACTAACGGTTAGTCGGTTTTCTCTGCCGTCGTCGTCTCATCGGGGCGACGGCGGATAATGAATCCCGCCAGCCAGAAACTGATTACCCAGGTCACCAGCCCAACCGCATAGGTTTGCCAGCCTTTCGCTTCAAATCCCAGCAGCCCGACAACACCGTTGAGAATAAAGATCAGCCCGATCGCAAAGGCGTAGTAATGCCAGTCACGGCGTAGTTTGGAAGTGAGCTTCATGACAACTCCGGCAGAAAAAAAACTATCCTCTCACAGTTTGATAAAGGCGTCTGTGGCGGATACGTAAATTCTGAAAAGCAGCGCAGTTTCACTTATGTTATCAATTTGTGACGTGATGCAGAATTCGACAATCCAGGAGAAATCCTGAACCGAATTTCCCACGATTCTGATATTGACAAATGCTATGACCTGTCACACTCACCCTGTACGACGCGTATTAAAACAGAGTGATATTTTCGGGAGGTCTTATGGCAGACTTTACATTGTCGAAACCGATTTTTGGCGGAAAACAACCAAAAACCTCCACGGCGGGGAATATTGCCTATGCCCTGTTTGTTCTGTTTTGTTTCTGGGCAGGAACCCAACTGCTGAATATGCTGGTGCATGCTCCTGGCGTGTATGAGCATCTGATGCAGGTGCAGGATACAGGCCGCCCACGCGTTGAAATCGGTTTAGGCGTGAGCACCGTATTTGGACTCATTCCCTTCCTCGCGGGCAGCATGGTTCTGGGCGTGATTGCCCTCGTCCTGCGCTGGCGCAATCGCCACTGATTACAGTCCCATACAGCGTGCCCGACGATCGTCCACGCGTTTCGCGAACCAGGCGGTCGTCAGGTTACGCGTGATCTTCGGGCTTTCCAGCTGAATCCCTGGCAGAATGGCTCTGGGTAATGCCTTTCCACTTTTCTTCTCGGCCAGCGCAAAGACCTGCTTATAGAGATCCGTTTTCTCAAACGCCAGGCTGTCGCCCTTCTCCAGCTGTCGGCGAATGTCGTTGTTGCTCATCTCCAGCTTCGTCGAGAGTTTTCGCACCGCACGTTCGGTGGTCCCAGCCTCACTGCTGCCGTATGCAATGAGATCGCCATCCAAAGCGAGCTTCACACCGCTGGCGCGGCTTACCGCATTCTGGAAGGCTGCATTTCGGCTGGCATACCAGCCCGCATTAAAGTCGGCAAAGCGATACAGCGGTTTATCGTAGTTGGCCCGATAATTCAGCAGGTGATACGTCCCAAACCAAAGCCCACCGCGCAGGGAGAAGACCTCCTGACGCACCGTACCATCGATATCCCACGGATAGCCGTCGGTATGCTTTTCCGCAAATGCGATACTCACCTGCATCGGACCGCCGGTATGCACCGGATTCAGCGATCCAAACAGCCTCTGCCCCATCGGCACCATATTGATGAAATCATCGAAAATGGCGCTAAGCTGCTTCTCGGTTTTCACCGTATCCAGCCGTTCGCTATAGCTTTTACCGTTTGGCGAGGTGATTTTAAGGGCGGTATGTACCAGGAAAACCGGGATATGCATCGATTCGGCCCGGCGGTCGATCTCTTTCCAGGCGATTTTGTTCAGGCCAGGCACAACAGGATCTGACTGATACATCGATTCCTGCTGCGCCACCGCGAGCACCGAGCAGATATTCTCTTCGGTAGGCGCGATCTTCTGGCTTTTGAAGGTCGTTGCCAGCGCATCAGCCCACTCACTGCGATCCTTCACGCTGGCGGGCATCTTCTGCCGCACCACGCTCGCCACATCCACAGGCTTCTCCCCTTCTTTGAGCGGGGCAGCCCCTTTTTCGGCACAGCCCGCCAGCACGAAAGCGGCGAGTAACGTCAGAGGTAATGCACGTGGTACGGCAAATGGCATAGCAATTCCTTTTTAACCTAATGTATGGGTGACTTCCTGCACGTCCTTATCGTCCAGCTCACGCTCGAAACTGCGTAAACGTTTGTAGATGGACATCAGCTCCACAAGCGTAGTCCAGGAGCTAATCAGATACTGGAACGAACCGCGAACCTGACCAAAGACGTTGGTGATTTGGGTCATCAGACCGAGCGTAATCGTACCCGCAACGATGGACGGGAACAGCAGGAACAACCCGAAAACGTTATCAACCTGAAGATAAAGAATGCGCGCGATATTGAAATACATGTAATGGAAATAGAGGCGGAAGTAGTTACGACGTACGGCGCCAAACAGCTCACGCACGGTAGGCGGTGACGCACGGTTGGCATCGTCTTCACCATACACCAGCTCTTTACGGTAGGCCGCTTCCACGCGCTGGTTTTTAAACTCCAGCCCCGGCAACTTGATCCCTACCACCGCCAGCAGCCCCGTTCCCATCAGCGACCAGACAATCGCGGCAATCACCAGGCCGTAGGGCAGATGGCCGACAATCGGCAGCTCCGGAACGTGCGACGAGAGCGTCACCAGCACCGGCAGGAAGGCGATCAGCGTCATGATGGCGTTGATAAAGCTCACGCCCATATCTTCCAGAGTAGAGGCAAAACGCATGGTGTCTTCCTGCACACGCTGTGCGGCACCTTCGATATGTCGCAGGTGCTGCCAGTGCGCCATATAGTGTTCGTTCATCGCGGTACGCCAGCGGAACACATAGTGGCTGACGAAAAAGTTATTCATCACGCCGATCACCACGGCGATGAGGGCGATGCCGAGGAAGATCCCCACCTCATGGTAGAACTGGTTAATGGTCACTTTATGCGGCGAACTCAGCGCCGTCTGGATCAGATCGTAAAACGGCGCATACCAGGCGTTGACCGCTACGCCCACCTCAACCAGGAACCAGGTGACAAAGATGATTAACGACGTGCCGAGAATCGACCAGTATTGCCAGCGGTGAGGAGAATAGACAAACCAGAACATGGCAAAAAGCCCTACGCAGAGCACGTAATAAGCGTAGAAAAGCAGATAGCTCATGGACCAGAAGCGCGCTGCGCTAATGGGAATATCGCCCGTTGCCCCCGTAAGACGGGTCAGCCACGCGCCGCCACCGGCCTGCCAGAAAATGACAGCCAGCAGTGCCCAAATAAATGCCGACAGGAAAAAGGGCCCCGGCTTTGGGAAAAAAGACTTAAACATTGTGCTTCCTTCTTGTTGTTATGGCTGTTGCTGTGTTCAACATATCGCCACACGAAACCTTGCCTGTGCCAGCCTCCCGGCTCAGGCAAAAAAGTGAGACCTGCGGGTGAATTATTAGTTCGCTTCCCCGTTTTCAGGAATTGTTTCGGTGCGTTTCATTCGCAACAGCGATCGTAGCGTCTATCATACGGTCGATGTCACAAAATGGGAGCCACGCCGCAAGTAAATTGTTCAAATTTACCCACGGTTACGTTTTTCTCGCTATCGTTATGCAAATCGGGCCATTGCCCGACGCCGATTAGTAGTATAACTACCCGTAACTTTCCTTATTCACTTGATGGATGCTTTTCGTTGAAACGTTGTCTGCTCTCTATCGCCGCGCTGTGTGCGGTGAGCCTGTCCACCGCCCAGGCAGCACAGCCTCTGACGGCCCCGGTTCTGGCCTCTGACATTGCCGATCGCTACGCGAACCTTATTTATTACGGCAGCGGTGCGACGGGAATGGCGCTGGTCGTGATCGACGGTAACCAGCGGGTGTTTCGCAGCTTCGGTGAAACACGTCCGGGAAATAACGTTCGTCCGCAGCTGGATTCCGTTATCCGTGTCGCGTCGATAACCAAGCTGATGACCAGCGAAATGCTGGTGAAACTGCTCGATCAGGGCGTGGTGAAACTCGACGATCCGCTCAGCAAATATGCGCCGCCCGGCGCTCGCGTTCCGACATATCAGGGAACGCCGATCAGACTGGTGAATCTGGCGACCCATACCAGCGCCCTGCCGCGAGAACAGCCCGGTGGCGCTGCGCATCGCCCTGTCTTTGTCTGGCCAACCCGTGAGCAACGCTGGAACTACCTGAGCACAGCAACCCTGAAATCGGCCCCGGGCTCGCAGGCCGGCTATTCTAACCTGGCGTTTGATCTGCTGGCCGACGCTTTAGCGACGGCCTCGGGTAAGCCCTACCCTCAACTGTTTGAAGAGCAGATCACGCGTCCGCTCGGGATGAAAGATACCACTTACACCCCCTCCCCGGACCAGTGCAAGCGTCTGATGGTGGCGGAAAAAGGGGCCAGCCCGTGCAATAACACGCTGGCCGCCATTGGCAGCGGTGGAGTTTACTCTACGCCTGGCGACATGATGCGCTGGATGCAACAGTTCCTCTCATCGGATTTTTACGCGCGCAGCAATCAGGCCGACCGCATGCAGACGCTCATCTACCAGCGTGCTCAGTTACGTCGCGTCATTGGCATGGATGTACCCGGTAAAGCCGATGCCCTCGGCATGGGCTGGGTGTATATGGCGCCAAAAGATGGCCGACCGGGGATTATTCAAAAAACCGGTGGAGGTGGCGGATTCATCACCTATATGGCGATGATTCCGCAATCAAACGTAGGTGCTTTTGTGGTGGTCACCCGGTCGCCAAATACACGCTTCGTGAATATGAGTGATGGCGTAAATAATCTGGTGGCCGAGCTGAGCGCCAATAAAGCGCAGGTGCTTACGGCCTCTAACTGATCTCAATAGTCCGTGGGCAAACGGTTGATACTGACCAGTTTGCCCCGGCTCATATTGATGTAGTTCCCCTGACGCAGCGCCGCCAGAACCTCCGCAACGACCGAACGAGAAATACGCGTGCTACGCTGAATATGATTCATAACACCAATTTTTGAACGTAGCGCATCATCCCACTCGGCCATATTCAACAGCATCGCCCGAATTTGGCTATAGGAATTATTTCCAATCAGCTGTATATCACGTTTTCCCAGTAAATGGTTTAGCCATGACAGCCAGCAGAAAGCTTCTTGCCAAACATGCGCTTCTTGAATAAGTTCGCATGCAGTAGAGGCAGGCAAATAAAATCCGGTACAAGGTGTTTGTGCAATCAGAGAATATTCAAGATAGTTGTCATTTATCCATGCGCTTAAACCGTGGATATACGGTGCCCGCGCAATACCCATAAGTAATTCGTCTGATTTACGGTGGACGGCAGTCAGACCGGATTGTATGACAACGGTCAATGGTTCATCATCATTATTGCCGGTAGTTATTAATTGTTGTGGTTCGGTCTTAAATGGGGTACCGGCGATTTCCAGACACTTAATGAGCCGGCTTAATTCAGAAAGTGGTTTCGCATTAACGTTCATGCATACCTCAAGTCATCTGTATCTGTCGGTTCTTTATTATTTTTAAAGCACATAAAAAAGCGGGGGCAAAATCCCCCGCGTTTTTTTCTTACCAGGTATATTTCACACCCAGGTTTGCTCCCCAGTTCTGGTCAACGTCGCCGCCGCCCAGATAAGTCGCATCAGTGTAAGCACTGAAGTTTTTCGTGAAGCTGAACTGAGTACCCAGTCCCACGCGAACCGCAGAGCCTTCTACGCCGTTATCAATGCTGTCGTTGTTGATATCAGCATTGTTGTCAGCATCGTCATACACGTAAGCCAGTTTGAAGTAAGGCGTTAATGCCTGCTCGCCGCCGTAGTTGAAGGTATAACCTGCATCCACGCCGACTTCATAACGCATACTGTCGTAAGACTGACCATCGATACGCATGTCGTTGCTTAACTGGTAGTCATCACCGGACTGGAACAGGCCAGAAATCGCCGCGTAAGGCGTGACGTAGCCAGACAGGTTTGGTTTCCAGTCATAGCCCAGTTTCATCCCGAAACCAACGGCGTCAGTCGTGGTATTACCGTCAACATACTGACCATTGCTCATGGTGGCAGAGAGGTCGTTGTTGAAGCGGGTGTAACTCAGTGAGCTGTCGAGGAAGATATCGTTCATGAACTTCGCCGACGCGTAGATCATCGCAGTCTGGCTGTCCTGATCGACCTGACCCGTACGATCGCTGATATCACCCTTCGCGAAACCAGCCGCACCACCGACAATCCACTTCGCGTTATTACCGTCGATCTGAGTATCCAGACCTACCATAATGCCGCTTACGTCCTGATCGTAGCTAACGGTGCCATTATCCGCGTCAAAGTTGCCGCCGAAATAGCTCACCCATGCGCCGCCGTTATCTGCCAGGCCATGACGGCTGTTGGTCAGACGGGTACCCACGGTATCCTGTTGCAGATTCCAGATGTTGGTATTAGCAGAAGGAATGCTCAGCGCCATGTTGGCGTAGTCAGTCAGCTCTTCCTGCTGGAGAACAACGGTGTCGCCCTTCTGCTGCGCCTGATAGGTGTATGCACCTAAATCAGCTTTATTTGCCGCAGTAAAGCTGGCAGCGGTATCCGCGTTATTGTCATAGACGCGAATGATCTCTTTGTTTTTGTAGTCAGCTACGGAGCCTGCGCCGGTCGCATCGTCGATGCGCACTTTATAGTTACCGGCAACGTCACCGTTCACCGCCAGATGACCGTCAGAGTTCAGCGCGACAACACCATAGTCGTAGTCCGCTTTATTGCGATCGTTGGTGATATACCGTGCGTTGTTCAGGTCGCTGTTCAGCACATAATCGCGGCTGGCAACGTTGAGTACACCGCCATCGGTCAGCACCATATTGTGCGTATCAACCTGACCCAGACCCAGCGCCAGCTCTGCACCGTTGTCCACGGTAATGGTGTTGGCATACAGCTCAGCTGTCTCTTCAGTCAGTGCCGCACGGCTGTAGCTATCCAGATACAGGCTATCGGTTGCTACCGCGCCGTTGTCGCCGATGTTCAGGCTAGACGCATTGGTCAGGGTGATGGAATCCGCCAGCAGGCCGGAGTTTTCAACATTGACCTGAGACTGGTTGTTCACCGTCAGCGCGTCGATGTTGGAGATCTTACGGGTATCCCACTCGGAACCGTTATCCAGCGCCACGTTGAACAGGCCGCTCTGATAAACCTCTTCACCTGCAACGTGACCGTTGCTATCAAAGGTAGAATCAGGCCAGATGCTGTTTGGAGAAAGTGCATGCCAGTCTACATTGCTGTAGCCTTCACCATACATCTGCGCCGTGCCGATGGCCTCAACGCTGGACTGCGCGGCACCCACCCATTTACTGCCGTTGGTCAGCGTGACATCCAGCTTGTCGGTATCATCCCAGCCGTTGGTAGTTGGGTTATAGACGCCATCTTCTGTGGTATCCGTTGCCGGATCGCCATTCTCGTAGAAGTTGTTATCAAAGGTGCTGGAGAAAAGGATGTCGCCGGTAATGGTAGAGTGATCGAAGGTAGCGGTGGTCTGCATAGCGTTATCAGACGCGCCAGCCACAACGATCAGCGCCGCATCATCCGCAGCCGTGGCGTTGGTTTCACCGTAGTCGCTCGGCTTCGCCGTTTGACCGTAGAAGCCGCTGGTACCCAGATCGCTGTACGCACCGGAGGTCAGCACAGAGTCTTTCACCACCAGCGTATCGGTAAAGACATTGCTGCTGTTAGCAACGCCTTCAACACCGTCGTATGGCGTGTTATCCAGATCCTGGTAACCCTGCGTCAGCGTGATACCCGCAACGTGGGAATTGTTCTGAATAACGATATCAGATTCAACGTCCAGCGTGATGGCGTTACCCAGATCATAGGTGTCCAGATAATGCGTTTCAGTGGTTTCGCCATTGACGACATCATACGCGTAATGCTCGTAGGTATCGTTGATGGTGGAGTTATCAACGGTCAGGCTAAAACGATCATACTGGGTATGAGCGGTGCCGTCAGTATCTACGCCATCTGCACACGTCGTGGTCATACACTCTGAGGTGATCATGCCATTAATGGTGCTGTTAGAAATACTCAACGCGTTCGCACGGCCATTGACACCATCATCCAGATAGTATGTCGAAATAACTCCGTTTACGGTTGATTTATTGACGACCGGATAAATGTCACCATCATATGTGGCATCTGAATAATTCCAGTCAGCATAACCATAATACCAGGGCGTGGACGCAGTATTGTCATATCCAAAAGTATTATATGTCGTGCCGGATATATCTTTCGCATTGGCCTGAGAAGCGATAGCCAGTGTGCAGGCTAATGCAAGTTGTGATACAACCAGTTTCTTTTTCCATGTTTGCATTGGGTCATCCCTCCTCAGGGACGTAAGCAAGTTTGTCCATCAAATCATTTAGCAACATTAAATTGCGGAAGGAATTATGCAGTTTCACTTCGAAAAGGTTCAATGAATGATTCCATTAAGTCCGTATTCAGACAAATAAGCTTATAAACCCACGGCAATATCAATCATTATGAATAAATATTATAAATTCAACTGATTGCAAACTACTTTAGTTGCTTCGACACATATAATAAAAAGCAATTAATCATTTATATTTATAATCCCAAACCAATATAGAAGCCTCACCAATATTACACGCCACGCTGAACATCAGAATAAGATTTATAATATAGACTAAATACATGCAGCGTATATTAGTCGATTTCGAAAATCTAAAAGACAACTTTAGTAAAACACCGCTCCCTGCTTTCAGGTACACTATACCTCTTTGTTCCACAAACATCAGGCATACCATGACCGATTTAATTGCACGTCCCCGTCGCCTGCGCAAGTCACCCGCACTGCGCGCCATGTTTGAAGAGACAACACTGACCTTAAACGATCTGGTGTTGCCGATTTTTGTTGAAGAAGAGATCGATGACTACAAAGCCATCGACGCGATGCCGGGCGTGATGCGCATTCCTGAAAAGCATCTGGCCCGCGAGATCGAACGCATTGCGAATGCGGGCATCCGCTCGGTGATGACGTTCGGTATCTCCCACCACACTGACGCGACCGGCAGCGATGCCTGGAAAGAAGACGGCCTCGTGGCACGCATGTCGCGCATCTGCAAAGAGAGTGTGCCGGAGATGATCGTCATGTCCGATACCTGCTTCTGCGAATACACCTCTCATGGCCACTGTGGTGTGCTGTGCGATCACGGCGTGGACAACGATGCGACCCTGCTGAATCTGGGCAAGCAGGCGGTGGTTGCCGCCGCCGCGGGTGCGGATTTCATTGCGCCTTCTGCGGCAATGGATGGGCAGGTACAGGCGATTCGCCATGCGCTGGATGCCGCGGGCTTCACCGACACCGCCATCATGTCCTACTCCACCAAATTCGCCTCCTCTTTCTACGGTCCGTTCCGTGAAGCAGCGGGCACGGCGCTGAAAGGCGATCGTAAAACCTATCAGATGAACCCGCTGAACCGCCGCGAAGCGATTCGTGAATCTCTGCTTGATGAAGCCCAGGGCGCTGACTGCCTGATGGTGAAACCGGCTGGCGCGTACCTGGATATCCTGCGCGACATTCGCGAACGCACCGAACTGCCGCTGGGCGCATACCAGGTGAGCGGTGAGTACGCGATGATCAAATTCGCCGCGCAGGCGGGTGCCATCGACGAAGAGAAAGTGATCCTCGAAAGCCTGGGGGCGATCAAACGTGCGGGCGCGGATCTGATCTTCAGCTATTTCGCGCTGGATCTGGCCGAGAAGAAAATTCTGCGTTAATCCGCTTTAGCGCCGGGTGGCGACTTCGCCTTACCCGGCCTGCTCTCTGCGCTAATCTTCACCAAACTGCAATACAAACGACATCTCCTCCTTCTACTGTCTGGGCAAGACGGCAGGAGGAGTGATCAATGTTTAGTCTCGACAGCGTTCTTGATGACCTTTGGCCTCAGGCGAGGCCCGCACCCTGGCAAAAAAGTCTGTTAAAAAGACTGCTTCACGAAGACGAATTTCAGCAGTTTGCTGCCAGCCACCGTCACCTGAAAGGGCTGGATATGGTGGATCAGGTTCTGGAACACCTTGATATTCACTGCTCCGTTTCCGCCCGCGATCTCGAACAAATCCCCGAACACGGCCCACTCATTGTGATAGCGAACCACCCCACTGGCACGCTGGATGGGCTGGCGTTGCTGTACGCTGTTTCCCGCGTGCGCCGCGACGTCAGGGTTGTTACCAACAGGATGCTGTCCCACCTTGAGCCCCTCAGTTCATTGTTTATTCCCGTGGATAATATGGGCGGCAGAACCGCAAAAGCTTCGCTGATACAGATGGAGCAGCACCTGCAAAACGCCGGTGTGCTGATCTTCTTTCCGGCGGGCGAAGTTTCCCGCCCAACGCGCAAAGGCATACGCGATAAAAAATGGCATCCGGGCTTTATCAAGCTGGCTGGCAAATTACGGGTGCCGCTACTTCCGGTACATATCCAGGCGCACAACAGCCTGCTGTTTTATGCCAGTACCCTGGTCTCGCCAACGGTATCCATGCTGCTGTTGATGCAACAGATGTTTCGCCGCCGTCACAGTCAGTTGCCGATCAAAATCGGCCAGCAGATTGCCTGGAATGACCGGTTTAGTTCTACCCTTTCATCGCGTGAGATGGCCGAGCAGTGTCGTCAGCACGTGATACGTCTTGGCAAGGGATTGCCTGGCGTCTTTAAAACCCAGTGCGCCATTGCCCGCCCGGAAGACAGGGCCACGCTGAAGCGCGAACTGGCGCAGGCCGAGTGTCTGGGAAAAACGAGCGATGGTAAGGCCATCTATCTTTGGCAGCGCAACGGGCAGGAAGAGGCGCCTCTGCTGCGCGAGCTGGGGCGGCTGCGCGAGATTGCCTTTCGTGCCGTGGAGGAAGGCAGCGGGAAGCGGCGGGATACGGACAGCTACGATGATGACTATCTGCACCTCATTTTGTGGGATGACGATGACCTGGAGATTGTCGGCGCATACCGCTTTATGCCAACGGCCATGCAGGTGGAAAAGCGCGGCGTCGAGGGGTTGTACAGCTACAGCTTGTTCCACTACGACGAAAAAATGCAGGACATACTGGAGCACGGCATTGAGCTGGGGCGTAGCTTTATACAGCCGCGCTACTGGGGGCGTCGCGGTCTGGACTATCTGTGGTCAGGTATTGGCGCCTATCTGGCACGCTATCCTCATTACCGTTACCTGTTTGGCCCGGTCTCCATCTCCGGGGGGTTACCGCCTGCCGCGCGGGATCTGCTGGTCGCCTTTTACCGCCTGTGGTTCCCGGCGACGCATCCGCTAGCCGCCTCGCGCCAGCCCTATCCCGCATCCCTGCCAGACGTGCTGGCGCAATTTGGCGGGGTGGATTACGTGGATGACCTGACAAAGCTCAAATCCCTGCTCGGCAACCTGGGTTGCGGCATCCCGCCGCTCTACAAACAGTATTCCGAGCTATGCGAACCCGGCGGCGTGCAGTTTGTCGATTTCGGCAGCGATCCGGCGTTCAATAACTGTATCGACGGGCTGGTGCTGGTGGATTTGTGTTATCTGAAGGCGAACCGCTATCAGCGGTATATTGAGGCCCATTTGTCGTAATGTCGTATTTGTAGGCCGGGTAAGCGCAGCGCCACCCAGCATGAACGGAGCATAATAGCCGGGTGGCGGCTACGCCTTACCCGGCCTACATGAGCCGAAAACGAAGGGTTATGGACGATAAAACGGCTTATCCCCCAGGATCGTCGCCCGCTGCATAATCCTTCGCTGCGGCAGATAATCCGCATTGGCGTAATGCTGCGTGACGCGGTTATCCCAGATCGCCAGATCGTTCTCCTGCCAGCGCCAGCGCACCTGAAACTCGGGTTTCGTGATATGCGCAAACAGGAAGCCGAGCAGCGCCTCGCTCTCTTTCTCCGCTACGTCCACGATACGCGTGGTAAACCCTTCATTCACAAACAGCGCCTGCTTTCCGGTCACCGGATGCGTACGCACCACCGGGTGCAGCAGCGGGGGATGTTTTTCGACCGCATCCAGCCAGCGCTGGTGCTCCTCTTCCGTTTTACGGTACTTATATTCCTGGAATGATTTTTTGAAGTCATGCTCCGCCCGCAGGCCGCTCAGTAGGGTCTGGAGCGGCGCGGAGAGCGCCTCAAACGCTGCGATCCCGCTGGCCCACAGCGTATCGCCCCCCGTCTCAGGCAACAGCTTCGCCGCAAGAATCGCCCCGGCTGGCGGTGTGTCGATAAAGGTCACATCGGTATGCCAGTTATCGTTATCCGGCGGGTTATCGTTGTGGGTGTCGAGGACGATAATCTCCTCCACCCCTTCCGCATGCGGATAGACGGGGTGGATATGCAGGTCGCCAAAACGCAGGGCCAGCGCGCGCTGCTGATGCGGGGTAATGGCCTGTTCACGCAGGAACACCACCTGATGACGCAGCACCGCGTGGTACAGCTGCTCAAACTGGTTATCGCTCAGCGGACGGGTTACGTCCAGGCCCGACACTTGCGCGCCAATGTACGGCCCCAACGGGATAATCGTCAGACGTTCACTCATTGTATTTCTCCATGCCAGGGCGTCAGGCGACGCTGTAGCGCGCGCAGTCCCAGTTCTAATCCAAAGGCGATCGCGGCGATCACTGCGATCCCTGCCAGTACCACATCAGTCGCCAGGAACTCTCCCGCCGACTGCACCATAAACCCAAGGCCGCGCGTGGCGGCTATCAGCTCTGCCGCCACCAGCGTAGACCAGCCCACCCCAAGGCCGATGCGCAGCCCGGTCAATATCTCCGGCAGCGCGCCCGGTAAAATGACGAACAGCAGGACCTGCGCGCGGCTGGCGCCGAGCGACTGCGCCGCACGTATGCGTACCTGCTGCGCACTCTTTACGCCAGCCAGGGCCGACATCGCGACCGGCGCAAAAATCGCCAGGTATATCAGTAAGATCTTTGACGTCTCCCCGATGCCAAACCAGATCACCATCAGGGGCAAGTAAGCCAGCGGCGGGACGGGACGGTAAAGCTCTATCAGCGGGTCGAGAATGCCGCGTACCGTCGGGCTCAGTCCCATCGCGATCCCCACCGGAACGCCAATAATGACCGCCGCCAGCAGCGCCACCAGAATACGCGTCAGACTGGCGCCTAAATGCTGCCAGAGAGTGGCATCCATAAAGCCCTGCGGCCCGGCGATAGTAATCAGTTTTTCCAGAACCTGGCCTGGCGGGGGCAGAAACAGCGGGCTTACCCACTGCTGCGCGGCAACCGCCCACCATACCGCCAGCAACACCACCAGCGTGCTGACGCTTAAAGTGATCTGGCGAGAGAACGGCCAGCGTAAGGCAAGGCGCGTCCGCCGCGTTTTTTCACTGAAAACAATGCTCATGAGAACGCCTCCCGTTGCTCAAACACGCGGCTTAAGACGTATTCACGCTGTTCAATAAACAGCGGATCGGATTTGATGCTGCGTACTGGCTCTCCCGCCACATAGCGCCGGGCAAACTCAAGCGGCAGGCGCTCCAGCACGCGTCCCGGCCCCGGTGAGAGCAGCACCAGCTCCGTCGCCATAAACACGGCCTCTTCGATATCGTGGGTGATTAACAGCACCTGCTTGCCGGTTTCGTGCCACAGGCGCAGCAGCAGGGTTTGCATCTGCTCGCGGGTGAAGGCATCCAGCGCCCCGAAAGGTTCGTCCAGCAACAGCAGCTGTGGGTTAGCCGCCAGCGCACGGGCGATCCCGACGCGCTGACGCTGCCCGCCTGAAAGCTGCCAGATAAAGCGTTTTTCAGCCCCCTCCAGCCCGACCTTTTTCAGCATATCGCGCGCCGTATTCAGGCGCTGTTCACGTGCTACACCGGCCAGTTGCAGACCAAACGCAACGTTTTCCTGAACGTTTCGCCACGGGAGTAACCCTTCGTTCTGGAAAACCACGCCGCGCTCTGCGCCCGGCCCCGTGACCCGTTTCCCTTCCAGTTGGATCGAGCCGTGCTGATACGGTACAAACCCGGCGATCAGGTTCAGCAGCGTCGTTTTCCCGCAGCCGGACGGTCCCAGCACCACCAGCAGTTCACCGCTGTCCAGCGTCAGGTTGATCGCTTCCAGGGCGGGTTTGCCGCCGTAATCGGCAGACAGGTTTGTAATGTTCAGCATTGCAGCCCCCTTATTTCACAAAGCGATCGGTCACGAACTGGCTGTAATCCGCCGCCACCGCAGGCACTTTGCCCTGCTCTTTCAGGAACGTCGCAGTGTCAACAATCGCTTTGCTTACCGGCCCGTTCAGCTGCTGGACCTGCTGAGCAGGCGTCAGATAGGTGTTGCCTTTTACCAGCCCCGGCACGTCAGCTTCCGGCACGCCGCTCAGACGTGAGAGTTTCTCCAGGTTGGTGGGCTGTTTCAGCCATTCATCCGGGTTGCTGATGTATGGCTGCTGTGCGTCGATGGCGCTTTTGGCGAAGGCTTTCACCACTTCAGGGTGTTTCTCGGCAAAGTCCTTACGTACCACCCAGACATCAAGGGTTGGCGCGCCCCACTGCCCCACTTTTTCGGAGTCGGTCAGCACGGTGCCCTCTTTTTCCAGTTCGTTGACGGCGGGCGCCCAGACGTATGCTCCGTCGATGTCGCCACGCTGCCAGGCGGCAATAATGGCCGGAGGTTGCAGGTTGATGATCTGCACCTGGCCGGGCTTAATGCCCCAGTGTTTCAGCGCTGCCAGCAGGCTGTAATGCGTGGTGGAGATAAACGGCACCGCGATGCGTTTGCCGATCAAATCTTCGGGTTTCGTGATGCTTTTCTTCACCACCAGCGCTTCGGAATTTCCGAGCTGCGACGCCAGCAGGAAAACTTCAATCGGCACCTGCTGGCTGGCGGCCACCGCCAGCGGGCTGGAGCCCAGGTTGCCAATCTGCACGTCGCCCGAGGCTAACGCCCGCACAATCGCCGCGCCGCTGTCGAACTTGCGCCAGTCGACGTTCGCCCCGCTCGCTTTGGCGAAGGTGTTATCCGCCTGCGCGACTTTCGCCGGCTCAGCGGAAGTCTGATACGCGACGGTGACGTCCACCGCCTGCGCCTGAAATGCCCACAGCGCCAGTGCGCCGAGAAGTGTGATCCGCGATGAAATTGCCATAATGTCTGCTCCCTTGTTGTTATGAGAGCAGTATTTCCGGCGCGAGAATTTTGATAAAGGAATAAAAAAGAATCGCTAATGACGATTCGTTTTTAGAAAAAAAGCGGGAAAGGATAGTGAATTTTGTGCGGTTGTTTCGCCGGGTAAGGCGCAGCCGCCACCCGGCAAAGACCTCAGCGCTGAACCGTCAGCGCAGCAATATCTTTCGGCGTGGTCCGGCAACATCCCCCGATTAATTTAGCGCCAGCCGCCAGCCACTGCGGTAAATACCCCGCCAGCGTCTCGCACGCTTCACCGTGGTGATGCCAGGTTTTGCTCACCGCATCATAATGCTCGCCGGAGTTCGGATAGACCACCAGCGGCAGCGATGTCAGGCTGTGCAGATGCGTCAGCGCCGAGGTGGTGTTTTCCAGCGCGATACAGTTGATCCCCAGCGCGACAACCTGCGGGTAGTTTTCCAGCGCAGAAACGACATCCCGCAGCGGCGTTCCGTCACTCAGGTGCTCGCTGTCACGCAGGGTAAATGAGAACCATGCCCGGGCGCGGGGATACGCCGTCAGCAACGCCGCCAGCGCCTTAATCTCAGTGAACGAAGGCAGCGTTTCACAGGCCAGCAAATCCGCGCCCGCATCCAATAGCGCCTCTACACGCGGGCGGTGGAAGGCGGTGAATTCTTCAGCGCTACGCACGTAATCGCCGCGATACTCGGAACCATCGGCCAGATACGCGCCGTAAGGGCCCACAGATCCCGCCACCAGCAGCGTGCCTGCATTTGCGTTCTCAGCCAGGTACACTTCCCGCGCTTTGCGTGCCAGCTCTACGCTTTTGCCAATCAACGCCCGGGATTGCGACTCGTCCAGCCCGCGAGCGGCAAAGCCCGCGGGTGTCGCCTGATAGCTGGCGGTGATCGCCACCTGTGCCCCCGCGCGGTAGTAGTCGAGGTGTACGTCACGGATCAGCTCCGGGTTTTCCATCAGCACTTTAGCCGACCAGAGGCTGTCGGCAAGGTTACAACCGCGCGCTTCCAGCTCCGTTGCCATTGCCCCATCCAGCACGACAAACGGCTGGTTTTCAAGGAGGGCGGTAAGCGGATTATTCTGCGACATGTTCAGGCTCCTGCGTGGTCAGGTTTCGGGTCAGATAGTACGCACCATAACACAGGGCGACAAACGGAAGCCCGCAATAAAGGGCAATACGCTGGCTGGGGTCAAACCACAGGCCGACGCAGGCCACCAGGCAGAGGATAAATCCAAGCACGGGCACCAGCGGATACCATGGCGCGCGATACTGCAACGCCGAAAGCGGTTGCCCGGACTGCACGTGACGGCGACGAAACACAAAGTGCGACGCGCAGATGCTGATCCACACCGCCACCACCGCAAAGCCGGAGATAGCGGACAGCGCCACAAACACCGTATCCGGCGCGACCACGCTGGAGAACAGCGCCAGCACGCCGCCCAGCATGGAAACGGAGAGCGCCGTCAGCGGCACGCCGTTTTTGTTGACGCGGGCAAAGCAGCGCGGCAGCGTTTTCTCGTTAGACAGAGACCACAGCATACGGCCAGAGGCGTACAGGCCCGAGTTCGCCGCCGAGAGGATCGCCGTCAGGATCACGAAGTTAAAGATATCCGCCGCATACGGAATGCCGACCTTTTCAAACACCAGCACAAACGGACTTTTCTCCACGCCAGCCTGCTGCATGGGGATCAGCGCCGCCAGCACAAACACGGTGCCAATAAAGAAGATGATGAGCCGGGCGATGGTGGTGCGAATAGCAACCGGAATAACCTTGTGTGGGTTTTCCGTTTCCCCTGCCGCGATGCCGATAAGCTCTGTACCTGAGAAGGCAAAGTTGACCGCCACCATGGTCATCAGGATCGGCAGACCGCCGTGCGGGAACCAGCCTTCGGCAGTAATGTTGCTCAAGCCCGGCGCCGGTGACCCATCCTGCATCGGGATAAAACCGAAGATCGCCGCTCCGCCGAGAATAATGAAGGCGATGATGGTGATGACTTTCACCAGCGAGAACCAGAATTCCCCTTCGGCGAAGAAACGCGTGGAAATCACATTAAGAGCAAAAATCACCACGCAAAAGACGACGCACCACGTCCAGACGGGAACCTGCGGGAACCAGTACTGCATACAGAACCCGGCTGCGGTAAAGCTCGATCCCAGCGCCACTGTCCACGTAAGCCAGTACAGCCACGCCACGGTATACCCTGTCGCCGGGCCGAGATAACGAGCGGCGTAGACGTGGAACGCCCCGGTTTCCGGCATCGCCACGGAGAGCTCGCCCAGACACTGCATAACCAGCCAGACCACCAGCGCACCGATAAGATACGCCAGCAGCGTGCCCGCCGCGCCAGTTGTCGAAATGATGTATCCGGTATTGAAGAATAACCCTGTGCCGATAACGCCACCCAGCGAGAGCATAATCAGGTGGCGGGTTTTCATGGTGCGCTTAAGCTGCCCGTTTTGTTGTTCTGTTTGCATATTACCTTCTAAACGTATGGACATCTAAACATCCAAAGAAGGGTGTTATACCGCGATTGTTAACAAAAAGCCACCCGGCACGACTTCGGCGCAATTATTGGTAAATCCTTAAATCAGTTCTATAGTCGACACAGTTTCTTCTTCACCAGGACTCACTATGCGATTTAACGGACTGACCAAAGGTTTCTTTATTCTCATCCTGGCCCTTGTAACCTGGGCTTTCTTTGACGTGCTGTCACCCTATTTCTCGGCGATTCTGTGGGCCGCGATCCTGACCATCATTTTCAACCCGGTGAAAAACAAGCTGCGTACCGCGCTGGGCGATCGCAACGGGCTGGCTTCCCTCCTCACACTCGGCATTATCTGCCTGATCGTGTTTATTCCGTTGATGGTGATCCTTTCCTCGCTCGCGGTGGAACTGAACATGGTTTACACCAAGCTGCAACAGAACAACACGCAGTTCCCGGAAGTCATCGCTGGTATCTTCAACCGCCTGCCGGACTGGGCCAGCGGCTTCCTGGCGGATCACAACCTGACCAACGCCGCGCAGATCCAGAAAAAGCTTTCCGATGTCGCGTTACAGGGCGGACAGTATCTGGCGGGTAGCGCGTTCCTGATTGGTAAAGGGACGTTCGGCTTTGCTATTAGCTTCGGCATTATGCTGTACCTGCTGTTTTTCCTGCTCAAAGACGGGCCCTATCTGGTGCGCCAGATCCTCGACTCGCTGCCGCTGTCTGACTTCGTCAAACAGCACCTGTTCGCGAAGTTTGTCGGCGTCTCGCGAGCTACGGTAAAAGGTACGGCGGTCGTGGCGGTGGTTCAAGGTACGCTTGGCGGTATCGCCTTTGCCATCGTCGGTATTGACGGTAGCGTACTGTGGGGAGCGCTGATGGCGTTCCTCTCCCTGGTGCCCGCCGTCGGCTCGGCTATCGTCTGGGTTCCCGCCGCCATCTTCCTGTTTGCCACTCACCAGCTGTGGCAGGGTCTGTTCATTGTGGGCTTCTTTGTCATTATCGTCGGGCTGGTGGACAACCTTTTACGTCCGCTGCTGGTGGGCAAAGACACCAAAATGCCGGACTACCTGATACTGATCACCACGCTCGGCGGTATGGAGCTGTACGGCATTAACGGCTTTGTGATTGGGCCGCTGATTGCCGCCCTGTTTATCGCCTGCTGGAACCTCTTCTCCGGCCGCGACCACGCAGGCAACGCCGAGGAGCTGGACGCAGATTTTATCGAAGAAGGAAAAAATCCTCCGGATCTCTAACTAAACGCGTTTTGACAGGCGGCCCGGTGCCGCCTTTTTTTTCGCGATAAATCAGGGGTTTTCTATAATCTTTAATGAACGCTCTTCCACATTTGTCGTAGAAGGATCCAACAGGTGCGAATCGCCACGATCACAAACTGGGCCTATGGTGTCACGGTGTGCCTGACCATTGCTTCCGGTATCGTCATGCTGATGGCTTCCCATGCCGACAATGTAGAACGTCAGGCTGTTAAGCAACGACAAATTTTTGACCAGCTTACGGAAGAGATTGAAGCAGAAACCTGGATGCTCTCCGACTTAGCGCGCCTTTACGCCATCAAAAAAGAGCCCGATGTGCTGAAAACGTACCAGGCGAAAGAAGGCGAACTGAAGAATATCGAGCGCAAGCTGGGCCAGTTAAAAGATACGGGCGCAACGGGCGAAGAGCTGGCGCTGCTGTACGAAGGGCTGAAGATTGTCGATGACCTACAGGATGAACAGCAGGCAGCAATTGCCAGCGTCGCCAGGGGTGAGGAACAACAGGCCATTGCGTTACTCTTCGGCAAAATCTACGAACTTGAAATGGAACGCGCCCAAAGCAAGATTGACCATTTTCGTGTGCTTCTGGATAAGCGCATTATCGCCGATGTCCAGGCAGCGACCAACACGTCAAAAACCCTGCGTACCGCCTCTGAAATGATGGTCGGCCTGACCGCCCTGCTCTTCTTATTCGTGATGGGTTTTATTCTCAAGCACCGCGTGCTGCGCCCTGTGGTGCGCCTCAGTGATGTGGTTCACCGGCTGGCCTCACAGGATTACGCCGTCGAAACGCCAAATTTCAACCAGGTCGATGAGATAGGCGATATGGCGCAGGCTATTCGCATTTTCCGCGAGAACGGGCTGGCAAGGCAGCGGCTTGAAAAAGAACGCGACGCAGACTGGGCCATCCGCGAGCTGCTCGCGCGAATGACCCAGCGCTTGCAGGGCTGCGAGAACGTTAGCGACGTGATTGAGGTGGCAGAGCTGTTTGCTCCCAACATTGCGCCGGGTGTCGCCGGGCGTCTGTATATTCTGGATCGAAACCCGTGGGAGATGCGCTGTGCGGCGGAATGGTTATCTCCCCAGGGAGAAAAAAATGCTTTCCACCCCGATCAATGCTGGGCCATACGCCGTGGTCAGAGCCACCCACCGGTCAATGGCGAGCCGGATATCGGTTGCCAGCATCTGCCTGAATCACAAAAAGACAGTTCACTCTGCGTGCCGCTCATTGCGCAGGGGGAAGCCATTGGTTTGCTGTCGTTTCAGAACATCACGCCTGAAACGGCACCGTCCCGCGCCTATCTCGAATTAATGGCGGAAGCCCTGGGTCTGGCGCTGGCCAACCAGCGTCTGCGCGATGCCCTGCTGGAAAAAGCGCTATTCGACCCGCTCACCGGCTTGCGTAACCGCCACCACCTTGAAGATACCCTGCGCACTCAGATAGCTCAGGCGATGCGCAATGATGAACCGGTGAGCTGCATGATGATCGACATCGATCACTTTAAAAGCATTAACGATCGCTTCGGCCATGAGGCTGGCGATCATGTGATTAAGAGCGTGGCGACAATTGTTCAGCGTGCCATGCACGATGCCGGCCTGGCCTTCCGCTTTGGTGGCGAAGAGTTTCTGGTGCTACTTACGGGTGCGGATGAGGAAGCGGCTCACGCCTGCGCAACGGAGATTTATAACGGCGTCCATACGCTGTCGCTACGTTATGGGCTTGCTGAGATTGGCCCGGTAGATGTGTCGATCGGGATCGCCAGTTACCCGCAGCACGCCCAAAGCGACGACCTGCTGCGCGCGGCAGACGTGGCGCTCTACCGGGCGAAAGAGCTGGGGCGCTCGCGGATCGTCAGTTTCAGTATGCTGGAGGCGGGTTAAGCGAAACTCAGTGCCAACGACGTCAGAGGTACGCGCACTCTCTTATTCCCTCACATTGAGGGTGCGTTATCATTCTTTGTACAAATAAATTCATCTTAACGATGCCACCATTGATAAAAAATGGGGGTGCGTAAATATATCAATAAATCAAAGCGATCATTTTTTAAACTCGGGTGGTTTATTACACTAAGTTTTTATGTTTTAAAAAACGTAAGCTTCAGCCAGCGGTCTGCAATCATGGGGCAAAATACAGCTATCATTTTGATTTTTATGATTTTAATCAAGTAGCGTTTGCAAAAAGGCGTGGCGTTCAACAAAATAGACAAACTTATAGGATAAATAACTTATAATTCTTATACTTCTGTTAAAAAGAGGAGGCCAATATGCGAATAATCCTAATGCTGTGCTGCTTTTTGGTACAAAGTTTAAGCTGGGCTGGCGAACTGCCAAAGCCTGTGGGCAAACCCATCTTAACCATTAGCGGTAATATAGAAAATACGAACGAAAATGGAAATGCCGTTTTTGATATTGCCAGCCTTGAAAAACTGGGCATGGTGAGTTTCCAGACGACCTCTCCCTGGTATAATGGCCGCACGAAGTTTGAGGGTATCCCGATGCGCAAACTCATGGAGTATGTGGGTGCAAAGGGTTCTGTCCTGAATGTGATTGCACTCAATGATTACACTACCGTCATCCCTCTCAGCGACTTCCAGAAATACAACGCCATCCTGGCTTTAAAGGTCAATGGCGAATATATGCGCATCCGCGATAAAGGTCCGTCATTCATCGTCTACCCTTATGACAGTCTTCCTGAACTCAATAATCAGATTTATTACTCGCGATCGGCATGGCAGGTCAGCAAAATGAAGATTGAATAGTAGTTCAGGAGAACATAATGAACAGGATCCTGGTTGGTATCATTTTTTCTCTTTTTATCACTACTGGATATATAGCATTTCTTGTTTACGATCGTCAGCAAGAGTTGCAAAAATTGACTCACTACACTGAGTCCTGGTCTGTAGCCCAACTGGTATCTGAATATTACCGATTTGAATCATGGATTGGACTGTACGCAACCGAGACTGATGACGTTACGGTAGACCAGGTTCGCATGCGCCTGGAAATCATGCTGAGCCAGAATGATTTATTGAAAGAGGGCGGCCTGGGTCGTTATATAAACAGCGAAAAAGCGCACCAGGCGCTCGCCTTACGCCTGGAAAATATACTGAACTATCTGGATGGTCATCTTGAGAAAATGAGCCGTTCAGAGTTAAAGCTCTATCTGAACAATATGCATTCACTGGATGCCCCGCTAAGCCAGCTTTCATCCACGGCTTTAACAAAAGATGTTAATACAATCAATGAAACCAACCTTAAAATACAGGTTCTGTATTATATTTACTCGGCACTTTCTCTGTTGCTGGTTATTTTAAGCTTCATACTGGGCTTTTTGATTATCTATCAAAATAAAAATATCCTGAAAGCCCATATGCAGGTGAAAACGCTGGCTGAAGAACTTCAGCTATCCAAAGAAACCCTGCAAATCCAGAATACAAAACTGGAATACGATGTTTATCATGACTCCCTTACCGGCATGAAAAACCGTCTTTTCTTTTGGGATGATCTCAATAAACTTAATCTACAGGCTGAGAAAAAACATATTTCGGTCACGGTGATGTTATTCGATTTAGACCGGTTCAAAGAGGTGAATGATACCTACGGTCATGATACCGGGGATTTACTGTTACGTGAGGTATCCACGCGCCTTAATGCTTTGGGCCGCTTTTCAGAGACATTTTATCGTTTGGGCGGCGACGAATTTGCGTTTCTCTCCAGTGGCTTAACCGAAACCGCAGCCGTCTCACGCGCGCGAGAAATCAGTGATAGCATCAGCAAGCCCTATACAATCAATAATCAACTCATAAAAATAGCCACCTGTGTAGGTATTGTTTTATCGGATAACGAACGACGTTCAGATTACCTTTATAAATTTGCCGATCTGGCGCTCTATGAAGCCAAGAAAGAAGGTTCTCAGCAAATCAAAGTATTCCGCCAGCGAATGCTACAGAAGTTGCAGGAAAGCAGAACCCTTGAAAATGATATGGCAAGAGCAATAGAGAATGATGAATTTGTTGTTTATTACCAGCCTATTGTGAATTCCGTCAGCAAGGAAATTTACGGCTATGAAGCGCTGATTCGCTGGATGCATCCTGTAAAGGGAGTGCTCTCCCCAGATAGCTTTATTTTCGCCGCTGAAAAAACAGGCATGATCAACGAGATAGGTAAAACCGTACTTAAACTGGCCTGTAGGGAAGCGGTCTCCTGGACTGTTCCGGCCAGGATCTCCGTCAACGTCTCGCCTGTTCAATTGGGCAGCAAATCATTTATTAATACGGTGCAGTCCGTTCTGGCTGAAACCGGGCTCCCGGCTAACCGTCTTGAGTTAGAGGTCACGGAGTCATCCCTCTTCAGTGACAGAAATAACCCCATTGCGATTCTGAAAAAACTCCGCGCACTGGGCGTAAGAATCTCCATTGATGATTTTGGCACGGGCTATTCGTCGCTCTCCAGACTCAGCGAACTGAATTTTGATAAAATCAAGATCGATAAATCTTTTGTCAATCCGATATCTACGCAGGAAGATGCGCTTAATATTGTGAAGCTGATTACCGGTATGGCTAAAAGCCTTAATATGGGCGTCATAGCTGAGGGCGTTGAGACCGAAGAGCAGCTTGAGCGGCTTCAGGCTCTGGGTTGCGAGCTTGTGCAGGGATATCTTTTCAGCAAACCACAGCCTCAGGTCGACAGCAAAATTAAGAGCGGCCAGGAATGATCCCCTCTCCTCAGCCCGATACCAACCGGGATCACATTTTTCACCCCTGGGTATTCACTGACAATAACCAAGTGTTATCATTCACCCCGTAAATACCTATCAACTCAAACCGAGGCTTTGATGCTGGAGAATGTAATCATCCGATAATCAGCTTCCCGACCTTTCCAGGCCGGACTGATTATCAATGCGCCGAAATCGTATGCGGACACCGCTGTGTGTTTGCACGTTTTGCACATGATGATTAAACAGGTTTTCCAGTATGAATTTATCCCGTCAGGAACAACGTACCTTACACGTTCTCGCCAAAGGTGGCCGTATTGTGCACGTCCGCGATACCTCCGGCCGCGTCACCGCCGTTGAATGCTATAGCCGCGAAGGGCTACTGCTGGCTGACTGCACGCTCGCCGTTTTCAAAAAGCTCAAAACCAAAAAGCTGATCAAATCCGTTAACGGTCAGCCCTACCGCATTAACACCACCGGGCTGAACAACGTTCGCGCTCAGCCTGATAATCGTTAAGGAGAGGATGATGGATATCCCACGTATTTTTACTGTTAGCGAAAGCGAACACCGCATTCATAACCCCTTTACACCAGAGAAGTACGCGACGCTGGGCCGCGTGTTACGCATGAAGCCAGGCACTCGCATTCTCGATCTCGGCAGCGGCTCGGGAGAGATGCTTTGTACCTGGGCTAGGGATCACGGTATTACCGGTACCGGCATCGACATGAGCCAGCTCTTCACCGCGCAGGCCACGCGGCGCGCAGAGGAACTCGGCGTCAGCGAACGCGTCCATTTCATTCATAACGACGCGGCCGGCTACGTCGCGAATGAAAAATGTGACGTGGCGGCCTGCGTTGGCGCAACCTGGATTGCGGGGGGCGTAGCCGGGACGATGGATCTGCTGGCAAAAAGCCTCAAGCCTGGGAGAATAATGCTCATCGGCGAACCGTACTGGCGTCAGGTACCCGCGACGGCAGAGATAGCTCAGGCCTGCGGCATCTCGTCGATTGCAGACTTTCTCACTCTGCCCGGTCTGGTTGCGTCTTTCGATCAACAGGGCTATGACCTGGTTGAAATGGTGCTGGCTGACCAGGAAGGCTGGGACAGGTACGAAGCCGCAAAATGGATGACCATGCGGCGCTGGCTGGAGGAAAACCCAGACGATGACTTCGCGCAGGAGGTTCGGGCGGAGCTGACGATAGCGCCTGAACGTCATGTGACGTACACGCGGGAGTACTTTGGCTGGGGAGTGTTTGCGTTAATGGCGCGATAACATAACGCTGGCGGTATAGCCTTTAGGGTTATGCCGCAGTTCAACAGACAGGGTTAAGCATTCAGCCAGAAAGTGCAGCATAGATGGGTTGAGTTGTTTGAAGTGGTCAACCAAAACTGGCCACGGCTTTAGAGTTTTTCCAGTATCGGTTTTCCGATTCGTTTGGGGGTAACCCACCGTTATAGTCATGCGGCCTTACCGACCTGTAATACCCGACGATATAGTCTGTGATCGCATGAGCTGCTTCGCTAAAGTTTATATAGCCTGTCACTGGCACCCACTCGTTTTTCAGACTTCTGAAGAAGCGTTCCATCGGGCTGTTATCCCAGCAGTTTCCGCGTCGGCTCATACTTTGCCTGATCCGGTAACGCCACAATAACTGCCGGATCTGCCTGCTTGTGTAGTGGCTACCCTGGTCACTGGGGAACATCACTCCCGCTGGTTTACCTCGGGTTTCCCACGCCATTTCCAGCGCTTTGATGGTTAGCTTGCTGTCCGGTGAGAATGACATTGCCCAGCCTACCGGTTTCCTGGCGAACAAATCGAGAACAATGGCGAGGTAAGCCCAGCGCCTGCCTGTCCAGATATACGTCACATCGCCGCACCACACCTGATTAGGCTCTGTCACTGCGAACTGTCGCTCAAGGTGGTTTGGGATAGCAATGTGTTCATGGCCACCACGTTTATACCGGTGGGTGGGTTGCTGACAACTAACCAGTCCCAGTTCTTTCATGAGTCTGCCGGCAAGCCAGCGTCCCATTCTGAAACCTCTCAGGGTTGCCATAATGGCGATACTCCTCGCGCCAGCAGAGCCATGGCTAATGTTATGCAGCTCCAGAACCTGGCTACGTAATATAGCCCGCTTGCCGTCTGGCTTTTCGGGGCTTTTCACCCAGTATTTGTAGCTGCTGCGATGAACCCCCGAACACCTGGCAGAGTGTGACCACAGGATACTGCGCTCTGAGTTTTTCGATTAACGAGAACTGTTCAGGGAGTCTGACATCAAAAGCGCGGTAGCCTTTTTTAATATGTCGTTTTCCATTTCAATGCGTTGTAGCTTTTTCTTTAGCTCACGTATTTCAATCTGTTCCGGGGTTATAGGGGAGGCTTTAGGTATTTTACCCTGTCGTTCATCCCGTAACTGCTTTACCCATCGCGTCATGGTAGAAAGCCCCACGTCCATAGCACTGGCCGCAGCTGCAACGGTGTAGTTCTGATCAAGGACCAGTTGAGCGGATTCGCGTTTAAACTCTGCGCTGAAATTTCTTTTTTCATTGGGACACCTGTATTGTTCTGAGATGAGCATATCACCTCTGTTCAGGTGGCCAAATTCAGTAAACCACTTCACACAGCGTTGCGCTGCATGGGGCTATTCTGGTGCTGAGCCTTTCGGTGGTTCAACTTCTGTTTGTTCTCAACCATCCTCAAGCGGATGTATGGAAACAATGGTCACAATGGAATATCAATGTACTGGTGACTTGAAGAAATAAGATTTGGGGGCAGAATGCCCCCTTATTCTTTGGGATAAGAAAATTCAGCAGTGACTAAATACGCCCCTGATTTAGCAGATTGGACGTCATACGCGAAGTTATACCGCTCTCCAGGTGTAAACTTAAATCCGAATACAGGAAGACACTCACCCTTCGGTACATAAACAGGCTTGTCATCAAAAATATTGTGAAGAGAGTCGCTATTATCACTGTTGATTTGGATAGCAGTGATCCGTTCCTGTGGCTCCAGTGGTGACACCACACAAACTTGATTATCTTTGATAAATGCCGTTGTAGATTCACGATCTACCATTCGATCACCAGGCCCAGGGCATCCCGTTAAGAGGAATACAACACCCAGCAACATTTTGTTTTTCATGTTTAACGCCCCTTCCCTGTTACGATTTTCTGGTAAAGCGAAGGGACATCCTGCAATTTGTCTACGCCCCTGTACATCCCCATGCGCCCTGGTCTCTGATAGGAAGACCACTTACTGATCCCATAAACCAGCAGTAACCAGTAATCAGCTAAAATAGAGGCTTGCTGCTCAAGAGAGTAATCAGTGAGCTTTTCTTTATCCAGCCTGTAGGTATATTCAGCAGCCCAGCTAAACGCACCCCGCATTCTCACCCATTGCCCGTGCTGGTGTTGCCACACATGCCCCAATTCATGGATGAAAACATATTTATCTTCAACGAAAACTGAGTTTGCGGAAAAGTCTTCCCTGTACATCTGTTTTCTGTACCACAACTCCCCGTTGGGAGTCATCGCGTAGTTCTGTTTCTGGAGGCCGAACGGTAAATAGCTGTCGCAATGAATCCAGACACGGCTATACACTATCGAATCACCGAACACTCTGCGAGCCATTGCAATCTCGCCTAAGGTCATCCGGCGTAATGTTCCTTCCTCTGCCTGTGCGCTCATAAACTGTCCTCCTTGTATGATTTATATCAGGGTATCCAGAGAGCAGGAAATGCGCAACTAACAGATTTTGGACAATAGAAGCCAATTAGCGGCGTGTTCGGTAGTTTAAAACATGTTGTTAGCCGCTCGCGCCAACTTGATTTCCTCTCGCTCTTCCTGCTTCTTAGCAAGCCAGGCTTTCCCCTCTGGTGTTGCCAGGAATTTACGGGCGTGAATCTTACGGTTGTTGCGCTTAGTGGCTGCTGTATTCGTGGCTTTTGACATGGTATCCCCTCCGCTGAATCTGCCAGCGTTCAACGTACAGCAGAGAGACAGTACAACGAAAGTTACAATGGTGCAGATAATAGATGATCATTACGTGCCGTGTTGGGCACATAAGAAAAGGCGGCGCATAGCGCTACCGCAGGGTGTAATCCCTTCGCAGGGAGGATAAAGCCTTAGCACGTTCTCTTATCAGGTGATCGTTATACTCCGGTGATCGAAACCGTGGCAGAGCCGGATTCTTTCCCGATCCGGTTAGTCTTCCCAACATTACGCCTGTTTATTCTCTGTGACCTTTCACAAGGTGTAGCATCATTGAGCGCCGCACGAAGCGCGGAACGTATCGCTAATGGTTCAAGTGATGTGTTTAGAGAGTCCGGCAACTCTTTCAGCTTCAAGGGATGGCAAAATTTCTAATGCTGTTCGGGCTTGAGCCTGGTAACTACCCGCCAGTACGTTGTACAATCCTTGAGCCGATACAACGGAAAGGCGTTTACCAAGTGTTATCAAGGATGATAATGAAAGATACAATCCTTTAGGTTTTTGACGATAAGTGATTGATTTTCTTAGATGGTGCCGATAATAGGAGTCGAACCTACGACCTTCGCATTACGAATGCGCTGCTCTACCAACTGAGCTATATCGGCCCTGAAAGGCCGGTTACGAGCGTAACCACGGGGCAAAAGAGTAGATCTAACCGGGTGATGCGTCAATGCCCTTTTGAATCAAACGGCTATTTTTGCATCACCCGCGATTATTTACCCACGAATGGTATCATCACCGAAGCCGATCCACTTGTAGGTGGTCAGTGCTTCCAGCCCCATCGGACCGCGGGCATGCAGCTTCTGTGTGCTCACCGCCACCTCCGCGCCCAGACCAAACTGGCCGCCATCGGTAAAGCGCGTCGAGGCATTGACGTAAACCGCAGACGAATCCACTTCATTCACAAACCGATCGGCATTGCGCAGGGTGCGCGTCAGGATCGCGTCAGAATGCTGGGTTCCGTGTTCACGAATGTGCGCAATAGCGTCATCGAGATCCGCAACTACCTTCACGTTCAGATCCAGCGACAAATACTCATCGTCGTACTGCTCCGCGTTAACCGGAACGACCTTCGCCGGACCGTCTTTCAGCAGGGCGAAAGCCTTCTCGTCCGCATGCAGCGTGACGCCACTTTCCGCCATCTGCTTGCTCAGCGCTGGCAGGAAGGTACTGGCGATGCCCTGATGCACCAGCAGCGTTTCTACCGTATTACAGGTGCTTGGACGCTGGGTTTTAGCGTTGACGATAATCTTCAGCGCAGGTTCTACCTCCGCGGTGTCATCCACCACGATATGGCATACGCCAATACCACCGGTGATCACCGGAATGGTAGATTGCTCGCGGCACAGCTTGTGCAGGCCCGCACCGCCGCGTGGGATGAGCATGTCGATGTATTTGTCCATGCGCAGCATCTCGTTAACCAGAGCACGGTCGGGGCTTTCAATCGCCTGCACGGCACCCGCCGGTAAACCACACTCCTCTAGCGCCTGCTGGATGACGTTTACCGTCGCGGCGTTGGTGCGCCAGGTCTCTTTCCCGCCACGCAGGATCGCGGCGTTACCGGTCTTCAGGCACAGGGAGGCGACATCCACCGTCACGTTTGGACGCGCTTCGTAAATCACCCCAATGACGCCAAGCGGCACGCGACGACGTTCAAGGCGTAACCCGCTGTCGAGCACCCCACCGTCAATCACCTGCCCTACCGGGTCGGCGAGGTTGCACACCTGACGGACGTCGTCGGCAATACCTTTCAAACGCGCCGGGGTCAGCGCCAGACGGTCGAGCATCGCTTCGCTCAAGCCGTTGCGACGCGCTTCCAGCAGATCCTGCTCGTTGGCGAGCAAAATTTCCTGCGACTGAGATTCCAGATAATCAGCGATTTTTTCCAGCACGCGGTTTTTCTCGCGGCTGGAAAGGAGCGCCAGTTTATACGAGGCGGCTTTCGCGGCTGCGCCCATTTGTTCCAGCATGTTCTGGCTCCTTAACGAATAATCATGTCGTCACGATGCACGGCAACCGGGCCATATTCATAGCCCAGGATGGCGTCGATCTGCTGGGAATGGTGGCCAGCAATCCGACGCAGCGCGTCGCTGTTATAACGACTTACGCCATGAGCGATGTCGCGACCTTCAAGGTTACGGATTCGGATCACTTCACCACGCGAGAAGTTGCCTGTCACGCTTTTAATTCCTTTTGGAAGTAACGAGCTTCCTCTTTCCAGAATAGCGGCGGTCGCGCCTTCATCCACGGTCAATTCACCAGCCGGGGGCGCGCCAAAGATCCAGCGTTTGCGGTTTTCCAGCGGGGACGCCTGGGCGTGGAAGCGAGTGCCTACAGAGATGCCTTCCATCACATCACCTATCACGCCCGGACGGCTGCCCGCGGCGATGATGGTGTCGATGCCGGCCCGGCACGCCACGTCCGCGGCCTGGAGCTTGGTGCCCATGCCGCCTGTCCCCAGACCAGAAACGCTGTCACCCGCGATGGCGCGCAGCGCATCGTCAATGCCGTGAACGTCTTTGATCAGTTCAGCCTGTGGATTAGAGCGCGGATCAGCGGTAAACAGCCCCTGCTGATCGGTCAGAAGCAGCAGCTTATCGGCCCCTGCCAGGATCGCCGCCAGCGCAGAGAGGTTATCGTTGTCGCCCACTTTGATTTCAGCGGTGGCAACAGCGTCGTTTTCGTTAATGACCGGAACGATATGGTTATCCAGCAGCGCACGCAGCGTATCGCGGGCATTCAGGAAACGTTCTCTGTCTTCCATATCCGCACGCGTCAGCAGCATCTGCCCGACGTGAATGCCGTAGATGGAGAACAGTTGTTCCCAGAGCTGTATGAGTCGGCTTTGTCCCACGGCGGCCAGCAGCTGTTTGGAAGCGATCGTCGCGGGGAGTTCGGGGTAGCCCAGGTGTTCACGCCCGGCGGCAATCGCCCCGGATGTCACAATTACAATACGATGCCCTGCGGCATGCAACTGAGCGCACTGACGTACAAGCTCAACGATATGGGCACGATTCAGGCGGCGCGATCCGCCTGTTAACACACTGGTACCGAGTTTTACCACCAGCGTCTGGCTGTCACTCATGATTCTCTGCCGTTCAACAATAAGGGAAAATGATGTCAGTCAGACGTTTTAACAGGTGTCAGCCCCGTTGCCAACTGCCTTAGCGCATGACCCGTCACTTTGTTGCGCGGGATCAGGAAGCGTAGCGGCACATTTTGACAATTTTATTACCGAAAAATTAAAACATACTTTTTTAGACATATTCTTACTTTGTCATAAAACTTTCACCCACGAACGATAAAACCCTTCCTGTTTTTCACGGGGTAATAAGCCGAATCTTATTACTCAGCGAATATTAGCGCGTTTTTATAAAATCAGGATTGAAAATGAAAAAGAGCACTCTGGCATTAGTGGTAATGGGCGTAGTTGCTTCCGCATCTGTTCAGGCAGCAGAAGTTTATAATAAAAACGGGAATAAACTGGACGTGTACGGCAAAGTAAAAGCAATGCACTACATCAGTGATGATGACGCTAAGGATGGTGACCAGACTTATGTTCGTTTCGGCTTTAAGGGTGAAACGCAGATTAACGATCAGCTGACGGGCTACGGACGTTGGGAAGCTGAGTTCGCGGGTAACAAAGCTGAAAGCGACTCTTCTCAAAAAACACGTCTGGCATTTGCCGGGCTGAAACTGAAAGACTTCGGCTCACTGGATTATGGCCGTAACCTGGGCGCGCTGTATGACGTCGCCGCATACACCGATATGTTCCCGGAGTTCGGCGGTGACGGCCTGGCACAGACCGATAACTTCATGACGAAACGCGCCTCCGGTCTGGCCACATACCGTAATACCGATTTCTTTGGCCTGGTTGACGGCCTGAATATGACCCTGCAATACCAGGGCAAAAATGAAAACCGCGACGTGAAGAAGCAAAACGGTGACGGCTTCGGTACCTCCCTGAGCTATGACTTCGGCGGCAGCGATTTTTCTGTGATTGGTGCGTATGCCAGCTCCGATCGCACCAACGAGCAAAACCTTCAGGCTCGCGGCGAAGGTAAAAAAGCAGAAGGCTGGGCAACCGGTTTGAAATATGATGCCAACGATATTTATCTGGCCACTATTTATTCCGAAACCCGCAATATGGCCCCTATTTCCGGTGGCTTTGCAAATAAAGCGCAAAACTTCGAAGTGGTCGCGCAATATCAATTTGACTTTGGTCTGCGTCCATCTCTGGGTTACGTGCAGTCTAAAGGCAAAGATATCGAAGGTATCGGCGATGAAGATATCGTGAAATACATTGACGTTGGTGCGACATATTATTTCAACAAAAATATGTCTGCCTTTGTTGATTATAAAATCAACCAGATCGATGACGATAATAAACTGGGCGTAAGCAGCGATGATATCGTTGCGCTGGGCATGACCTACCAGTTCTGATGTTGTGGTAATAAAAAAACCGGCGATGAGCCGGTTTTTTTATGCCCGATGATGCTGTGCTTACCAGATCTACGGGTTAATACATTTTACAGGCCGGGTAAGGCGTAGCCGCCCCCCGGCGCTGTGACATCATCAGGCTCTCAATTTCACCGCTTCGCTGGAAAAATCGTCCGCAGGCTCCAGCTTCAGATCCAGCGTGGCCAGCAGGTCGCGAGCTTTGCCGTGAAATTCTTTTAGCGTATGCTCCAGGCGATCGATCACTTCCTGATCTTTGATGCTCGTCGCCTGCCAGTGCCCGTCTTTATTAAACAGGCCAAACTGATAGCTATAGGTAAAACGGTTTTCCTGTGCTTCCATTTCCATCCACCAGCCCCAGAACTCACGTTTTTCGGGTGCAGGCTTCACGTTGACGCAAACAGCCAGGCAGTCGAAAAAAAAGCGATTCTCTTCACACTGCTCTTCTCGAATATACGGGCCAAGAGCCATGAACTTCTTAATCAGTCTACTTTTCGGGTGTCCACTCGGTAACGTCATTGCGATCTCCTTTTGTGAAGCACTGTTTTACCAAACCAACGAAATTTAGCAAACTATTAACACAATCTCTGCGTGATCCAGCGTGTGATCTCTTTCAGCGCTTTGTCAAAATTCTGGTACACCGGGCTGAAGGGCACCTCCAGCAATTTACCATCAGAAGATGACGACGTGATTAAGCGTGACTCCTCTTCCGGGCTAAACGGATCGTTCTTCCAGAAACCGGACATCATCGGGGTTGGGCAGCGGCGGCCGAGTAAGCCCTGCGTTTTTAATGAATAACGATTAAGTTCAATGCGCAACGCTTCGTCTGAAGCATCATGCATGCCAAGTCGGCTCGCCAGTACGTCCAGATACATCTCAGGAACGCTACCCTGACGCGCAGGATCGCTTAACAGAGCATGCACCACCGGACCAAGACAGGCGACGGCCTTCAGGCGTGAAGATTCAAGGTAGGCAAGCCGTACCGCGACGTTAGCGCCGAAGCGGAAGCCAAACGCGCCAACCCGGGTGTGATCAACCCAGGGGATATTCTCCAGCGCTTTTAATGCATGCTGGTGCAGCAGGCTGGAGTCTTGCGTAAGTTTCCATTTGGATGAAAAACCAATGGAAGGCATATCAAGCGTCAGCATGGCGATTCCGTTTGGGGCAAAGTAGCGCTCATACAGGCTGTAATAGTCAATTTGTAACGAGTCCAGTCCACCGCACATCAGAACCGTCGGGAACGGCCCTTCCCCCTCCGGCATATGCAGGAATCCGGTCACCGGGCTGCCGCCGGGAATGGCGAACTCAATTTCACGCATCCGGCCAGGCAACCGCTGCGCAGCCTCTTCATAAGCCCGGTTTGCCAGCGCCTGCGCCTGCTCTGCCAGTTCGTCGCCTTTAAGATGCGGATATGCAGCGATGCTGTAAAGGTTTGCCGCATGCAGCCAGTGCTTGCCGCTGAGAGTGGCATCTTCTTCCTGGCTCGCTTTTTGCTGCCAGAGCATGGCCTGCTTTGACCATTCGTAGATCCAGTTTCCACCACGGTAGCCCACTACCGTATCGTAGAGATCGCTGTCGGTACGCTCGGACTCGCTCATCACGATACGCGCCTGCACGTCGAGGATTTCACGCGGATCGATGCCGCGCCAGATCCACATCAGGCGGTTAATCATTCGATACCAGTGGGGCACGTTTTTACCGTCTAACGCTGACTGAACGGCAGGCATTGTCCCCGGATTAAACCGACGCACCAGCGTCGACGTTTCAGGGTGCTTGAAACGGGGTTTGAAGAGAGTTTCGGTGAGATTCGCCTGCGTCATTGCGTTGCCTCCATGGATACGTCATATGAAGACCATTGTAACGCGTGGCAGGGTAAAAAGAACAACGCCCGGCATAACCGGGCGTGTAAAGTTACGTACTGAAATTAACGGCCAGAGATAGGCGGTACGAAGACCACGCCCATATCCCATGGCTGTTCAATCCAGGTATCCTGCGGGATATCAATGACGTAATCATCAACCAGTGGGCGACCCGCTGGTTTCGCGAAGATAGTGACGAAGTGCGCTTTTGGATACATTTCGCGGATAGCCACCGCAGTACCGCCGGTATCCACCAGATCGTCGATAACGATAAAGCCTTCACCGTCGCCTTCCGCGCGTTTCAGCACTTTCAGTTCGCGCTGGTTGTCGTGATCGTAGCTGGAGATACATACGGTATCGACATGACGAATACCCAGCTCACGTGCCAGCAGCGCCCCCGGTACCAGACCGCCACGGCTGACGGCAATAATGCCTTTCCACTGTTCGGAAGGCATCAGACGCGCAGCCAGTTTGCGTGCGTGAATCTGCAACATGTCCCAGGTGACGACGTATTTTTCGCTCATGTGAAGTGTCCCAGCCTGTTTATATACGGCTTAAAAAAAATGAGGGTGAACCAGGTTGCGCGAGATTATAGAGATCTGACGCACTAAAAACCAGTGTTACGCGCCATGAGCCTGAGTTTTTACATGCTTAATGCTACCAGCCACGGGAGAAAGTGGTATTCTCAGTTGCATCTCGCAAGCCTGACTTGTGGTAACGATTAACCTGCTAACCCTGTGACCTGCAACATTGTTTTGCAGCGCAACGACAAGGAGACCTATCGTGTCTGAACTGTCTCAATTATCTCCACAGCCGCTGTGGGATATTTTTGCCAAAATCTGCTCCATTCCGCACCCTTCCTATCACGAAGAACAGCTTGCCGAACATATTATGGGCTGGGCAAAGGAAAAAGGTCTGCACGCTGAACGCGACCAGGTTGGCAATATTCTTATCCGCAAACCTGCCACCGCAGGTATGGAAAACCGTAAGCCAGTGGTATTGCAGGCGCACCTGGACATGGTTCCGCAGAAAAACAACGACACCGTTCACGACTTCACAAAAGACCCGATTCAGCCGTACATCGACGGCGAGTGGGTGAAGGCGCGGGGCACGACCCTGGGCGCAGATAACGGCATTGGTATGGCTTCCGCGCTGGCCGTGCTGGCTGACGACAGCGTTGAACACGGTCCGCTGGAAGTGCTGCTGACCATGACTGAAGAAGCGGGCATGGATGGCGCGTTCGGTCTCCAGGCAAACTGGCTGCAAGCGGACATTCTGATCAACACCGACTCCGAAGAAGAAGGTGAGATCTACATGGGCTGCGCGGGCGGGATCGATTTCATCTCTACCCTGCCGCTGTTCCGCGAAGCGATCCCTGCTGGATTCGAGACCTTTAAGCTGACGCTGAAAGGGCTGAAAGGCGGTCACTCCGGCGGTGATATTCACCTGGGCCTGGGCAACGCCAACAAACTGCTGGCGCGTTTCCTGGCGGGCCATGCCGCTGAACTGGATCTGCGTCTGGTGGACTTCAACGGCGGTACTCTGCGTAACGCGATCCCTCGCGAAGCCTTCGCTACCTTGGCAGTGCCTGCGTCGAAAGCGGACGAACTGAAAAAACTCTCCAGCGTGTATCTGGAGATCCTGAAAAACGAACTGTCTGCAAAAGAGAAAAACCTGACGGTGGTGCTGGAGTCCGTTACGACGGATAAAGCCGCGCTGACCGCACAGTCTCGTGACACGTTCGTCCAGCTGCTGAACGCAACGCCAAACGGCGTTATTCGCAACTCTGACGTGGCGAAAGGCGTGGTGGAAACCTCCCTGAACGTGGGCGTGGTGACCATGGGTGACGACAGCGCAGAGATCATCTGCCTGATCCGTTCCCTGATCGACAGCGGTAAAGAGTACGTTGTGAGCATGCTGGAATCTCTGGGTACCCTGGCGGGCGCGAAAACGTCTGCAAAAGGCAGCTACCCGGGCTGGCAGCCGGATGCAAGTTCTCCGGTCATGGCACTGGTGCGTGAAACTTATCAGCGACTGTTCAACAGCACCCCGAACATTCAGGTTATTCACGCGGGTCTGGAGTGTGGTCTGTTCAAGAAACCGTATCCGGATATGGACATGGTCTCCATTGGGCCGACCATCACCGGGCCACACTCCCCGGATGAGCAGGTTCATATTGAAAGCGTCGGTCACTACTGGACGCTGCTGACTGAGCTGCTGAAAGCAATCCCTGCGAAGTAATTCGCCGTCTGTTGCCCGGTGGCGCTACGCTTACCGGGCCTACAATTAGCGTAATCTACAGTCCCAACACCAGCTGACGCTCCAGCTGCGGATCCAGCAAGGTGACGTGCAGCCCCACCAGCCTCACCCCTCGCCCGCCCCGCCGTTCTTCCCATGCCTTTTTTGCCGTCGCGATAAGATCCTCTTTGTTGAGGCGTGGCCAGACGTGTTCCTGCGTCGTTTGCTGAAAATCGTTAAATTTCAGTTTGATGCCCTGCCGGGCAATAAGCAGATCCGGTTTGACCTTCAGTAAGCGTCGTTCAAGTTCAGGATAGAGTTGTTCCGTAATAATGGTTTCACATTCGGTCCAGTCATGGATATCTTCACTCAGCGTGCGTTCAACGCCGACCGATTTACGCAGCCGTTCGTTGTTCACATCCCGGTCATCAATGCCCTGACTGCGTTCCCACAGTACGCGGCCAAACTTGCCAAAACGCTTAAGCAGCAGCGCCAGATCGCTGCGCTGAACGTCTTCGCAGGTGCGTAGCCCCATACTTTCCAGCTTCGCGGCGGAGACTTTGCCCACTCCGGGGATTTTGCTGAGCGGCAGCGTCTTTAAAAACGCCGAAACTTCTTCCGGAGTGATAACGTACTGGCCGTTGGGCTTATTTAAATCGGAGGCGATTTTGGCGAGAAATTTGACCGGCGCGACACCCGCCGATGCCGTCAGGTTCAGCTCGTTGAAAATAGTCTGGCGGATCTCCTGCGCCATCAGGGTGGCGGAGCCGTGGCAGTGCACGCTGTGGGTGACATCCAGATAGGCTTCATCCAGCGATAACGGTTCAATCAGTGAGGTGTAGCGGGAAAAGATCTCCCGAATGTGGCTCGATGCTTCTTTATAGGCATCAAAACGTCCGGGCAAAAGAGTGAGATGCGGGCACAGTTTCAGCGCCATCGCTGTCGGCATGGCGCTGCGCACGCCGTATTTGCGAGCAGGATAGTTGGCGGTGCTGATGACACCGCGCTGTACCCGGCTGCCGCCAATGGCAATGGGAATATCCCGCAGCGCCGGGTTGTCACGCATCTCCACTGCGGCAAAAAAGCAGTCCATATCGACGTGGATTATTTTGCGCATAGTAAGCCCTCACTCGTTACTGGATAAGTATACAGTAAACAAATGAGGGTTGAGAAGTGTGCATGGGAATTGTCGGGTGGCGGCGTTGCCTTACCCGACCAGGAAGACTAAATAATGCGTTGCTGCTCGCGAGCCATCCGCTTTTTCCGCGCATCGCACGGTTCCGGACAATCGCACACTTTTTCCATTCCGATGGAAGAGATGCCTCCGCAACTGCCCTGAATGCTTTTACGCTTGATGATCCAGCCTAAGGACATGCCGAAGATCACCAGCACAAACACCGCAAAGGTCGCCAGAAAGGTCAGCATAATCAGCCTCCGAAATCATCGAGCATGATGTTCTCATCTTCCACGCCAAGATCTTTTAGCATCTTAATCACGGCCGCGTTCATCATTGGTGGACCACACATATAGAACTCGCAGTCTTCCGGTGCCGGGTGCTGTTTGAGGTAATTTTCATACAGCACGTTGTGGATGAAGCCCGTATAGCCTGTCCAGTTATCTTCCGGCTGCGGATCGGATAACGCCACATGGAAGGTAAAGTTAGGGTTATCACGTGCCAGTTGTTCAAACTCATCGTCATAGAACATTTCGCGCAGTGAACGCGCTCCGTACCAGAAGCTGATCTTGCGCTTGCTGCCAAGTCGTTTGAGCTGGTCAAAGATATGCGAACGCATCGGCGCCATACCCGCTCCGCCGCCGATAAAGACCATCTCCGCGTCAGTATCTTTGGCAAAGAATTCGCCGAACGGGCCGGAAATCGTCACTTTGTCGCCAGGCTTGAGGGACCAGATATAGGATGACATGACGCCAGGGGGGGCATCAGGCACATTCGGTGGCGGCGTGGCGATACGCACGTTGAGCATAATAATGCCCTTCTCTTCCGGGTAGTTAGCCATGGAATAGGCGCGGAGCGCGGGCTCTTTTACCTCGGAAACGAAGCGGAAGAGGTTAAATTTATCCCAGTCGGCCCGGTACTCTTCGGGCACGTCGAAGTCAGCATACGCGACGGTGTGTGCCGGACATTCAATCTGGATATACCCACCCGCACGGAACGGGACGCTCTCCCCTTCAGGGACACGCAGCTTGAGCTCTTTAATGAACGTGGCTTTGTTATCGTTAGAGATAACTTCGCACTCCCATTTTTTCACGCCGAAGATCTCCTCCGGCAGCTCAATCTTCATGTTCTGGCGCACAGCGACCTGACACGCCAGACGGCATCCCTCTTTCGCTTCACGCTTCGTAATATGGGACAGTTCCGTTGGCAGAATATCACCGCCGCCCTCTTTCACCGTCACACGGCACTGGCCACAGGAGCCACCGCCGCCACAGGCAGACGAGACAAAAATCCCGTTGCCGGAGAGCGTGTTAAGCAGCTTATCCCCTGCCGGGGTACGGATCTGATTCTGCGGATCGTCATTGATATCAATGATCACATCCCCGGAATTGACCAGCTTCGCACGCGCCGCCAGGATCAGCCCTGACAGCACCAGTACTATCAGCGTGAACATCACCACGCCAAGAATAATTTCCATTTGTTAGCCCTTATAGCTGCACACCGGAGAAGGACATAAAGCCCAACGCCATCAGGCCGGTGGTGATAAAGGTGATCCCTAAGCCACGAAGCCCCGCAGGTACGTTGGCATATTTCATTTTTTCACGGATCCCCGCCATGGTAACAATCGCCAGCATCCAGCCGATACCGGAACCGAAGCCATACACAACCGATTCACTGAAGTTGTAATCACGCTGAACCATAAAGGAAACACCGCCAAAAATGGCGCAGTTCACGGCGATCAGCGGCAGGAAGATCCCCAGCGCGTTGTACAGCGACGGGAAGTATTTATCGAGGATCATCTCCAGGATCTGAACAAGCGCCGCAATCACTCCGATAAAGGTGATGAAGTTCAGGAAGCTAAGATCAACCCCCTCCACCAGCGCGCCATCGCGCAGCACGAAGTTGAATACCAGGTTGTTAATCGGAACGGAAAGCCCCAGCACAACGGTAACTGCCACGCCCAGACCAAATGCCGTCGATACCTTTTTAGAAACGGCAAGGAACGTACACATGCCCAGGAAGAAAGCGAGCGCCATGTTTTCAACAAACACCGCGCGCACAAATAAACTCAGGTAATGAGCCATTGTCGGTTACTCCTTTTCCTGCTGTTCAGGCTTCAACGTACGAATCAGCCAGATCAGCAAACCGATAATGAAAAATGCGCTTGGGGCCAGCAGGAACAGGCCGTTCGGCAGATACCAGCCGCCGTTCTGTACCGTATCCAGCACCGGAATGCCAAACAGCTTGCCGCTGCCAATAAGTTCGCGCAGGAAACCAACCGTCAACAGGATTACGCCGTAACCCAGGCCGTTGCCGATACCGTCCATAAAGCTCGCCAGCGGCGGCATTTTCATCGCATAGGCTTCAGCACGCCCCATCACGATACAGTTGGTGATAATCAGGCCGACAAACACCGAAAGCTGCTTCGAGGTTTCATAGGCGAAGGCGCGCAGGAGCTGATCGACCACGATCACCAGCGAGGCGATGATCGCCATCTGCACGATGATCCTTACGCTGTTGGGTATGTGGTGGCGGATCATTGAGATAAACATGCTGGAAAAAGCTGTCACCAGCGTTACCGCCAGCGTCATGACCACCGCCGTTTCCAGCTTGGTGGTGACCGCCAGCGCCGAGCACACCCCCAGCACCTGAAGCGTTATCGGGTTATTGGCTAACAGCGGGCCAATCAGCACCTTTTTAACTTCTTTCAGTTCACCCGTATCAGCCATTATTCAGCGCTCCTTCACGTACATTCTTCAGGAAGGGACCAAAGCCCAGTTCACCCATCCAGAAATCAAAGCTGTGCTGCACACCGTTTGAGGTGAGCGTGGCGCCGGAAAGGCCATCAACGGCAAATTCATCGCCGGGACGCGCGCCCCCTTTTACCACCTTCAGCGCAGGCTGGCCGTTGTCGTCGAGCACTTTTTTACCAACAAACTGTGCCCGCCAATTAGGGTTCTCAACTTCGCCCCCCAGCCCCGGCGTTTCGCCCTGATCGTAATAAGTAATGCCTTTAACCGTACGGCCGTCGGTATCCAGCGCCACAAAGGCGTACATCATTGACCATAAACCGTTGCCATAGATGGGCAACACGATTTTCTGAATGCGTTTTTGCTCGTCACGGACGAGGTAAATCTCCGCGACATTGCTGCGGCGCTTAATGCCTGCCGGATCCTGCGAGGCGTCAAGCGTGGTGCTCATTTGCGGATCTTTTAGCGCCAGCGCCTGGTTGTATTTCGCCGGGTCTTTATCCATTAACTCCCCGGTTTTTAAATCCACCAGCCGTGCGGTAATACGTTCGGCAAACACCGCTGCGACGTCATCCTTCGTCATGCCTTCCTGTATCAGTCCAGCCACGGCCAGGATGTTACGCTGTTTATCCAGCGCTCGTTGTTCCTGCTGGAGAGGTTTTAACCCTACGGCAGAACCGGCCACGACAATGGAACAAACCAGACACAGTACCAGCACCACCAGCAGCGTTTTGCTGATGCTGTCGTTATTTTTGATCTCAGCCACGCGCCTTCCTCCGCTTAATGTTGGCGCGCACGACCAGGTAGTCGAACAGCGGCGCAAACAGATTGGCAAACAGAATGGCCAACATCATCCCTTCCGGATAAGCCGGGTTGACCACGCGAATCAGTACACACATCACCCCAATGAGCGCGCCGTAACACCATTTACCTCTGTCGGTAAACGAAGCCGAGACGGGATCGGTGGCCATGAACATCATGCCAAACGCAAAGCCCCCCAGCACGAGGTGCCAGTACCACGGCATGGAGAACATCGGGTTTGTGTCTGAACCAATGAAGTTGAAAAGCGTGGCGGTGAGTACCATCCCGAGCATGACGCCAGCGACAATGCGCCAGGACGCCACGCGGCCAAAGAGGATGATGGCCCCGCCGATCAAAATCATCAGGGTAGACACTTCACCGATGGAGCCTGGAATATTGCCGATAAACGCATCAAACCAGGTGACAGGCTGTCCGGTTGCATTATTGACCAGCGTTTCGCCGCCGCCAGCCGCCCACTGTGAAAGTGGCGTCGCGCCGGAGAATCCGTCTGCTGCCGTCCACACCAGGTCGCCCGAGATTTGCGCCGGATAAGCAAAGAACAGGAATGCGCGCCCTGCCAGTGCCGGGTTGAGGAAGTTGCGTCCGGTCCCGCCGAAGATCTCCTTGGCAATCACCACGCCAAAGCTGATCCCCATCGCCGCCTGCCAGAGCGGCAGCGTTGGCGGAACAATCAGCGCAAACAGAATAGAGGTAACAAAGAAGCCCTCGTTGATCTCATGTTTGCGAATAATGGCGAACAGCACCTCCCAGAAACCGCCCACGATAAAGACAGTCATATAGATGGGGAGGAAGAAGACAGCGCCCAGCGTCATCATGCTGATCCAGCCGGCATCTGCCGCAAAGCTCACCCCCAGCGACTGTGCCAGACGATAGTGCCAGTCAGACCGAATCACCTGCGCCAGCTGCTCTGCATCATACATATGGTGCAGCGCCGGAATAGTTTGCAACCCAACGTTATACATCCCCCAGAACATGGCCGGGAAGACCGCAAACCAGACCAGAATCATCATTCGCTTGAGGTCGATGGCGTCGCGAACGTGCGCCGCGCCTTTCGTTACCAGACCCGGCGTGTAGAAAATGGTCGTTGTCGCTTCATACAGCGGGTAGTACTTTTTGAGCTTCCCTTCGGTAAAGTGCGGCTCAATTTTTTCAAAGAGGTGTTTTAAGCCCATGTTTATCCTTCCTGCTCAATGCGGGTTAACACCTCGCGCAATACGGGTCCATATTCGTATTTACCTGGACACACATAGGTACACAGCGCCAGATCTTCTTCGTCCAGCTCCAGACAGCCCAGCGCCTGGGCACCGTCGGTATCACCGGCCAGGAGATCCCGCAGCAGCACGGTGGGCAGAATATCCAGCGGCATCACGCGTTCGTAGTTGCCAATCGGAACCATGGCGCGCTCACCGCCGTTGGTGCTGGTGGAGAAGTTAAACAGCTTATGACGCAGGAAGTGGCCGAGCGTGGTGCGGGTTACCGAGTATTTTTCTGCGCCAGGCAGTACCCAGCCGAACAGCTCTTTATCGCGTCCTTCAAGCACCACACTCACCTGAAGATGGAAACGACCCAGCCAGGCCATCGGGCCTGTCGCGTGCCTGCCGCTCAGCACCGAACCGGAAATAATACGGTTTTCACCCTCTTTCGTTTCGCCAGCCAACAGCGCCGTCAGGTCAGCCCCAAGCAGCGTGCGAACCAGACGCGGTTGGGTTGCCTGAGGGCCGCCGATGGCAATAATGCGTTCTGCGCACAGCTCACCCGTGGTGAACAGCTTACCGATAGCGATCACGTCCTGATAATTAAGATGCCAGACCTGTTTCGTCAGGCTTACCGGCTCCAGGAAATGAATATGCGTTCCCACCAGCCCCGCCGGATGCGGGCCGGCAAATTCATTAAAGGCCACCTGCCCTTGCGGATGACCGCCCAGCTTACCGCCGCAGGCCTGGCAGACATGCACTTTGCCCGGCGTCAGGCGTGTTAACACGGCGAGGCCGGCATCGAAAGCTTTTCGTTCCGCCAGGATAAGAGGCTGCGGATCTGCGCTGAGCGGGTTGGTGTCGATGGCCGTAACGAAGATAGCGGCCGGCACAGTGCCTGGCACGGGCGTTTTGCTATAGGGCCGCGTGCGAAGCGCCGTCCACAGTCCCGACTCCAGCAGTTGCGTCTGCACCACGTCGTGGCTGAGGGTGGCGAGATCGGCGGCGTCAAAACGCGCAAATTCGCGTTTCTCATCACCTTCAATTTGAATAACAACCGATTGCAGGACGCGACGCTCACCACGATGGATGGCAACAACGGTGCCGCTGGCTGGGGCTGTAAACATAACGCCAGGATTTTTTTTATCCTCGAAGAGTGCCTGGCCTTTTATTACGCGATCGCCTTCCTGTACCAGCATCGCAGGACGCATGCCCACGTAATCATCACCTACAATGGCGACATGATGAATACTGGCGCCGGTGGTAACGTGCTGTTCAGGCACGCCAGAGATTGGCAGATCGAGTCCTTTTCTGATTCTAAACATGTGGTTAGCAGGTATCCATGAACAACAATCCAGAGAGACCGGAGTGTACCATTTTAGGCCCTGCCAGGGGCAGCAAATCCGCCGTCTGGCGCGCCGAAATGCGAGCTATTGCGCAAAGTTCCTGGAGTCAGGACAATGTGAATGGGTTATAAAGTAAAACTAATTTGTAAACGCAAAGGTTGGCTCTTGCGAAAATCTCCATCGGTGCTAATGTGAGCGCTCCTGTCCAGATTAGTCTGATTTCGGGTGTCTTTTGCCGTTCTGGCAAGTTGGTCATTGTTTTATCAAGGAACCAGTAGTATGCGTAAAATCGCATTGTTCATTGCGATGCTTCTGATACCGTGCATGTCGTTTGCCGGGCTGCTTGGCAGTAATAGTTCAACGACGCCGATCAGTAAAGAGTATAAACAGCAGTTGATGGGATCCCCGGTTTATATTCAAATCTTCAAGGAAGAGCGCACACTCGATCTGTTTGTCAAAATGGGCGAGACGTATCAGCTGCTCGATAGCTACAAAATCTGTAACTATTCTGGCGGGCTGGGGCCGAAACAGCGGCAGGGTGACTTCAAAAGTCCGGAAGGGTTTTACAACGTTCAGCGTAACCAGCTAAAACCGGACAGCCGCTTCTATAAAGCGATTAACATCGGTTTCCCCAATGCCTTCGACCGTGCGCACGGTTACGAAGGGAAATACCTGATGATCCACGGCGCCTGCGTGTCTGTCGGCTGTTATGCGATGACGGATTCCGGCATTGATGAAATCTTCCAGTTTGTCACGGGCGCACTGGTCTTCGGTCAGCCGAATGTTCAGGTCAGCATCTATCCGTTCCGTATGACGGATGCGAACATGGCACGCCATAAGTACTCTGTTTACACAGATTTCTGGAAACAGCTAAAACCGGGCTATGACTACTTCGAGCAGACCCATAAGCCGCCGGTGGTGTCCATCGTCAATGGCCGTTACGTGGTGAGTAAACCGCTCAGCCATGAAGTGGTTCAGCCGCAGCTGGCGTCAAATTACGCGGTCCCCGAGACAAAATAGCGCCCACTCGCCTGGCATGATCTTTTGCCAGGTTTCGTTGCCCGTCAGCGGCTGCGTTGCAATGACAGTGACCACATCGTTCGGTGTGGTCTCCTTCTGAAAATCAATTTCCACATCCTGATCGAGCAGCGTGGCGACGCCAAACGGCGCACGTCGGGTGATCCAGAACAGATTTGTCGAGCAGAACGCCATCACGTAGCGCCCGTCAGACAGCAGCATATTAAAGACGCCCTTCTCGCGTAACTCAGACGCCAGTGACGCTATGTATTTAAAAACGGCGGTCATGTTGCCGGGCGTACGGGGGTAGCGCTCGGTCAGCTTGTGCAGCAGCCAGCAAAATGCTTTTTCGCTGTCCGTTTCACCGACAGGACGAAAATTGCCGGTTTCCAGTGATTTATAGCCCGAGAGCTGCCCGTTGTGCGCATAGGTCCAGTTACGGCCCCACAGTTCACGGGTAAACGGATGGGTATTTTCCAGCGCCACTTCGCCGCGATTGGCCTGGCGGATATGGGCGATCACCGAACAGGATTTAATAGGATAGTCCTGCACCAGTCTGGCAATGGGTGAGTTAAAGCTGGGCTGTGGATCTTTAAACGTGCGGCATCCTTTGCCTTCGTAGAAGGTAATGCCCCAGCCGTCTTTATGCGGCCCGGTTCCTCCACCGCGCTGAACCAGCCCGGTAAAACTAAAGCAGATATCGGTTGGCACATTGGCGCTCATCCCGAGCAGTTCGCACATAGATCACCTCCACAACAGCGGGGGGCACCGGCGCCCCCCAGCGAAGTCTTACTTAACCATCTCTTTTTCGATCAATTGGATCAGGATGTGGATCACTTTGATGTGAATTTCCTGAACGCGATCGGCATAACCGAAGTGTGGAACGCGGATTTCAATGTCCGCTGTACCGTCCATCTTACCGCCATCTTTCCCGGTCAGGGTGATCACTTTCATGCCCTTCTCACGCGCGGCGGCGATCGCTTTGATCACGTTAGCGGAGTTACCGGACGTGGAGATACCGAGAAGCACATCGCCTTCACGGCCTACGGCTTCAACGTAGCGGGAAAAGATGTGGTCGTAACCAAAGTCGTTGCCTACACAGGAGATGTGGCTCACGTCGGAAATCGCAATCGCCGGGTAGCCCGGACGGTTTTCGCGATAGCGTCCGGTCAGCTCCTCGGCGAAGTGCATGGCGTCACAGTGGGAACCGCCGTTACCGCAGGAGAGCACTTTACCGCCGGCTTTGAAGCTGTCGGCAAGCAGGACCGCCGCGCGCTGAATAGCGTGAATATTGGCATCATCTTTCAGAAAGTTCGCCAGCGTTTCCGCCGCTTCGTTCAGTTCGTTACGAATAAGATCCTGGTACATGAGGATAATCCTTCAGTATTGATGAAATAACACAGTGGAGTGTACCGGATAGCAGTAAAAGCGAGAAGCTAAAGCCATGCGAATCGTCCGGCGTTTTGATTTTTTGTGCCGGCTAAAACGCGAACAATGTGAACCAGGTTGTAATTATTTTGTAAACACATTGCTAAAGGAAATGACATCAACTACAACCATATCATCACAAGTGGTCAGACCTCCTACAAGCAAGGGAGCTTTTCTTTATGATGATTTTGAGCATTCTCGCAACCGTTGTACTGCTCGGTGTGTTGTTCTATCACCGTGTCAGTTTATTCCTGAGTAGCCTGATTCTTCTGGCCTGGACGGCTGCACTTGGCGTCGCTGGCCTGTGGAATATCTGGGTTCTTGTTCCCCTGGCCATCATTTTACTGCCGTTTAACCTGACGCCGATGCGTAAGTCGATGATCTCTGTGCCGGTGTTCAGGGGATTCCGTAAAGTGATGCCGCCGATGTCGCGTACAGAGAAAGAAGCGATTGACGCCGGTACGACCTGGTGGGAAGGCGATCTGTTCCAGGGCAACCCGGACTGGAAAAAGCTTCACAACTATCCACAGCCGCGTCTGACCGCCGAAGAACAGGCCTTTATTGATGGTCCGGTAGAAGAAGCGTGCCGCATGGCAAACGACTTTGCCATCACTCACGAAATGGCCGACCTGCCGCCTGAGCTGTGGGCATACCTGAAAGAGCATCGCTTCTTCGCGATGATCATTAAGAAAGAGTATGGCGGTCTGGAATTCTCCGCTTACGCTCAGGCTCGCGTGCTGCAAAAACTGGCGGGTGTCTCCGGGATCCTGGCGATTACCGTTGGCGTGCCAAACTCCTTAGGCCCGGGCGAGCTGTTACAGCATTACGGTACAGAAGAGCAGAAAGATCACTACCTGCCGCGTCTGGCGCGTGGCCAGGAAATTCCGTGCTTCGCGCTGACCAGCCCGGAGGCGGGCTCTGATGCCGGCGCGATCCCCGATACCGGCGTGGTTTGCATGGGCGAGTGGCAGGGCCAGCAGGTGCTGGGCATGCGCCTGACCTGGAACAAACGTTATATCACCCTCGCGCCTATCGCCACGGTGCTGGGCCTGGCGTTCAAACTCTCTGACCCGGAAAAACTGCTGGGCGGTGAAGAAGATCTGGGCATTACCTGTGCGCTGATCCCAACCTCGACCCCAGGTGTTGAGATTGGTCGCCGTCACTTCCCGCTGAACGTACCGTTCCAGAACGGTCCTACCCGCGGTCAGGATATCTTTGTCCCGATTGATTACATCATCGGTGGCCCGAAAATGGCCGGTCAGGGCTGGCGTATGCTGGTAGAATGTCTGTCTGTGGGCCGCGGCATTACCCTGCCGTCGAACTCAACCGGCGGTCTGAAATCGGTGGCGATGGGGATTGGGGCTTACGCGCATATCCGCCGTCAGTTCAAAATCTCCATCGGCAAGATGGAAGGTATCGAAGAGCCGCTGGCGCGTATTGCGGGCAATGCCTACGTGATGGACGCCGCAGCCTCGCTGATTACCTACGGAATTATGCTGGGCGAAAAACCCGCCGTGCTGTCGGCAATTGTGAAATACCACTGTACCCACCGTGCACAGCAGTCAATTATTGATGCAATGGATATCGCAGGCGGTAAAGGGATCATGCTCGGTGAAGGCAACTTCCTGGCACGCAGCTATCAGGGCGCTCCGATTGCCATCACCGTTGAAGGGGCAAACATCCTGACCCGCAGCATGATGATCTTCGGTCAGGGCGCCATTCGCTGCCATCCGTACGTGCTGGAAGAGATGGCCGCCGCGCAGAATAACGACGTGGATGCCTTTGACAAGCTGCTGTTCAAACATATCGGTCACGTGGGCAGCAATGAAGTGCGCAGCTTCTGGCTCGGCCTGACGCGCGGCCTGACCAGCGCGACGCCAACCGGCGATGCGACCAAACGTTACTACCAGCACCTTAACCGTCTGAGCGCCAACCTGGCTCTGCTGTCTGACGTCTCGATGGCCGTTCTTGGCGGAAGCCTGAAGCGTCGCGAGCGCATCTCTGCCCGTCTGGGCGACGTGCTGAGCCAGATCTTCCTGGCCTCTGCGGTTCTAAAACGTTACGACGACGAAGGCCGTCAGGAAGCGGATCTGCCGCTGGTGCACTGGGGTGTACAGGATGCGCTGTATCAGGCAGAACAGGCTATTGACGTCCTGCTGGCGAACTTCCCGAACCGCTTCGTGGCAGGTGCCCTGCGCGTCGTGATCTTCCCGACCGGTCGTCATCACCTGGCGCCGTCCGACAAGCTGGATCACAAGGTAGCGAAGATCCTCCAGGTACCGAGCGCAACCCGCTCTCGTATTGGTCGGGGTCAATATCTGGCACCTACCCCGCATAACCCGGTAGGTTTGCTGGAAGAGGCGCTGCTGGACGTGATGGCCGCCGACCCGATTCACCAGAAGATCTGCAAACAGCTGGGCAAAAATCTGCCGTTTACACGACTGGATGAGCTGGCAAAACAGGCGCTGGCGGGTGGCATCATCGACAACAGCGAAGCTGCGATTCTGGTGAAAGCCGAAGAGAGCCGTCTGCGCAGTATTAACGTGGATGATTTCGAACCAGAAGAGCTGGCGACACAGCCGGTAAAGCTGCCGGAGAAGCACCGCAAACCTGAAGCCGCATAAGACGTTCAGCGTCCATCAACCCCGCTCCGTGCGGGGTTTTTTAATGCCACATTTTCTCGTAATGACGTGCTACAGTGTCAAAAAGCGATCTTTTAAGGAGTCGGTATCGTGCCTGGTTTGAAGATTTCTGTTTTGCAGCAGCCTTTAGTTTGGATGGACGGTCCAGCCAACCTTCGCCATTTCGATCGCCAGCTCGAAGAGATTAGCGGTCGCGATGTGATTGTCCTGCCGGAGATGTTCACCACGGGTTTTGCGATGGAGGCTGCAAAACAGTCGATGCCGCAGGACGAGGTTGTGGCCTGGATGCACGCCAAAGCGCAGGAGACAAACGCGCTGATTGCCGGTAGCGTCGCCCTCCAGACCGAACGCGGGCCGGTTAACCGCTTCCTGCTGGTCGAGCCAGAGGGAAAGGTGCATTTCTACGATAAGCGCCACCTGTTCCGCATGGCGGATGAGCATCAACATTATGTAGCCGGAAACGAACGCGTGGTGTTTGAATGGCGCGGCTGGCGTATTTTGCCGCTGGTCTGTTATGACCTGCGCTTCCCCGTCTGGTCCCGCAACCGCAACGATTACGACCTGGCGCTGTATGTTGCCAACTGGCCTGCGCCACGTTCACTTCACTGGCAGGCGTTATTAACGGCGCGGGCAATTGAAAACCAGGCTTATATTGTGGGATGTAACCGCGTAGGCACGGATGGTAACGGACACCATTATCGCGGCGACAGCCGGGTAATAAGCCCGCAGGGAGAAATTATTGCTACAGCCGAGCCGCATCAGGCCACGCGAATTGACGCCGAGCTTTCGTTAACTGCGCTAACGGAATATCGCGAGAAGTTTCCGGCCTGGCAGGATGCCGATCGTTTTAGCATAGAAAATAAATAAAGGACATCGTCGTTTACTTTAGCCAGGTCGTACGAGAACCTAATGCGCGACCTGGTAAATAAGCAATATTTACATTCACACTGAATCTGACGTTCCCGCCCACCCCCTATTTTCTTTTTATCGAAACATTCTATTCCAACCTTATAAAGTTTAGTCCTTCAATGTTTAACATTATGTTAATTGCAATAGCATTACCAAGTGAAAAAAAATAACCACCCATTAACAAAACAGAAGAACAACAACCCAAAAACCCGTAAATCGGCCATTTAAGAAAACATGTAAGCACTTGAAAAATATAGACTTAAATCTTAAATGCAGCCTGAAAAGGTGTGTTCAGACTATTTAATTAAGACTTATACCAGGTATTCAGTATGATGCCTCACATCAAACGACGAGGTTGATGCTTCGTCCAAAACTAATATCGTGCTTAATCATCGCGTATAAGGTGTAATATGTTATTTCACACTAATAACTCTATTTATTTATCTCATAATGATGGTCAGCAGGTGAGCCACACGCCGTCGATGCATTGCTATGGTTGTGTGAAAAAATGCCTGTTTGGTGACGCTGAAGCGTGCGCTCGTAAAACCTGCACAGGACTTGAATGCTATATTTGGCCTGATAACAATTCTTACCTTGTAGAAGGTATCCGGCACTATTTTGAATGTGTGAGCGACAAATATATTTCTCAGCCAGTCGTGATTATTGATTTTAGCCATAAAAATATCACCTATTTTCTGAACGATAGCTGGCTCGAACAATTCAAAAATATGCGCCTTATCCTCGTCACTGACAAAAAGATGACGGCGATTGCCCATTACTGGTTCTATAACGATACGTTAGAGACCACCATCAGCTCTATTATCTTTTATGATGATTCCGCTGAGGAGGTTGCCACGAAACTGAAGAAAACGTTCCTGGCAAAAACGATCAAACCATCCGGGAGTAGGCCAAAACTGAGCCAGAATGAATTCAGCCTGTTTTCGTTCTTGTTCAATGGATGGACACCTAAAAAAATCGCGTATCAGAACGGTACTAGCGTCAAAAACACCTATGCCATGAAAAACAGAATTGAGCGCAAACTGGGAGTTTCAATCACCCGCCTGGTGAATTAGCCTTAAATGGTATTGCGTAAAAAAATCGACAATCACGGATGGGGATTAATTTCTGTAGAAAATTCCTGGATAAACGATGCTTTATCTCATCACAACTCGTTTTTTTCCTTAATGCATTATTAATATAAATATTGATATATTATAGTAGATTTAACATTTATAATTTTAACGCATAGAGTTTTATCACATGGATATCGTTACTATTAGACATATTGAGCACAACGACAACACTATGCGCTGCTATGGGTGTATGAATAAATGTGTTTTTCCTTCTTTTCGTACTGAACAACAGGGCGAGTGTAATGGTTCTGAATTTTATATCTGGCCTGAAAATAACTCTTTTTTGATAGAAGGTATATTACAATACTTTAACAACATTACGGTTAAAATCATTTCTCAACCCATTGTAGTCATTGATTTTAACTATAAGAATATAAATTTTTTCTTAACAAACAGCTGGTTAGATCGTTTTAAAAACGCAAGACTGATCCTGATAACTGATAAAAAGATGGCCGCGATTGCCCATTACTGGTTTTATAACGACACAAGCGAAACAATAATCAGCACCGTCATTTTTCATGATGATATTATTGATGATATAAAATTTAAAATTCGCCAGTCGTTCCTTGGCAAGATAACGCGACCTTCGGAGAAGAAAGCCAAACTTAGTGCAAATGAATACGCCCTGTTTTCTGAATTGTATAAGGGACAACTCCCGAAAAAGATAGCCATGAAGAATGCTACAAATGTTAAAAACATTTACGCCATGAAGATAAGAATCGAGAACAAGCTGGGCGTACCTATTTCAAGGCTCGCCAGTTAACCCTCAGTTCAAAAAACCTGAAAAAACATAAACCTGGATCAATCCACATATAATATTCTTAATCATGCAGTGGTTTATCTTTATTGTGTACATATACGGCTAACTTTACACTACGATATTGCCAGCGCTTGTAATTTCACTATAACCATCAGCCATAAACTTCGTACTTACGGATGTTCTTGGTCAATTTTAATAGCATGCCTTCACTTTATTTTTAAAGTAAGGAACGTAACTACAGGTCTGGATTCGATAATGAATACGCATCTTTCCACCGTAAAATTTAATTCAGAGCACGATTTCAATAATATTGAAGAACCCAGAAAAGATTCTCTTCTGTGGGGTGTTGAATGGCTTTGTGCACATCACGCTAAGTATGCCAGCAAAGAAGTTCTTTACGCTGGCTTGCCGAAAAGCGACAAGCTTGAGCCGGAAATGGCTTTGCGTATGCTCGACCAGATGGGGATATCTGCTGGCTGGGTAAAACGCGATCTTAATTCAATATCGTCCTGGCTCTTTCCGCTGCTGATCGCCCGCAAAGATGGAACGTATTGCATTATTACCGCGCGTAACGGTAAACGCGGACAATTCACCTATCAGATCGTGGTGCCTGAAAACGAAGGAATACTTACCGTTTCAGCGGCTGATTTGCTGGAAGTTTACGGCGGCTATGCCCTTGTCACCACGCCAAAACCCAGTCTGGATGCGCGTGCCGACGATCTTCTCTTACCGAAAGCGCAGAATGAAGGTCACTGGCTTTATTCTACGCTGTGGCGCTACCGCCACTATTTTTACAGCGCTGCGCTGGCGGCACTGCTGGCAAATATACTTACGCTGGCTGGCACCTTCTTTACGATGAACGTCTATGACCGGGTGATCCCGACGCAGGCCTATGTCACCCTCTGGTCGCTGGCTATTGGCGTCGTGATTGCCAATATATTTGAGTTTTCCAGCCGCCAGATCCGCGCATACCTGATCGATATCGCGGGGAAAAAGGCAGACCTGATCCTGGGCGCGAAGCTTTTTCGCCAGGTGATGTCTATGCGCATGGAATATAAACCACAGTCTTCCGGGACCTTCGCTAACCAGCTGCGCGATTTTGAGGCAGTACGGGATTTTATTACCTCTGCGACGCTCGCCACGCTGTCCGACCTGCCCTTCTGCGTGCTGTTCATGTTCATCATTTATATGATTGGCGGTCCGCTTGCCGTGGTGCCCCTGGTGGCAATGCCGCTCATTTTAATTGCCAGCATCGTTATTCAGTGGCCGCTGGGTCGCTATATGGAAGAAAACGTTCGCGAGATTTCGCTCAAGCAAGGCCTGCTGATTGAAAGCATTGAGGGACTTGAAGCCCTGAAAGCTGCGCAGGGTGAAGGCGTTATGCAAAAGCGCTGGGATGATTTCAGCGCGCTGGCTGCCGCTTCCTCCATGAAAACCCGCAACCTTTCCATGCTGACAACCAATTTTGTCTCCTTCGTTCAGCAAATTACCACGGTCTGTATTGTTGTGCTGGGTGTGTATTTGATCCACGCGGGCGAGCTCACGATGGGCGCCATGATTGGCGTAGTGATCCTTTCCAGCCGTTCTCTCGCCCCGCTGGCATCCGTTGTCGGGCTGGCGTTGCGTTATCAGCATGCCAAAACGGCCCTGAAATCGCTTAACCAGCTGATGGATACCCCCACTGAACGCGATTCCTTAATTACCTATCTACCAACGCCGAATTTCACGGGCAGCATGCGCCTGCACAAAGTGGGGTTCACCTATCCAGTGCCGGGAATGATGGTAGCCCCGCGCATTCTCGAGAATATCAATATCAATATTGAAGCCGGTGAGCAGATTGCGATTCTGGGCAGGATCGGCAGCGGGAAGTCTACCCTGCTGCGGGTGATGGCGCGCCTGTATCAGCAGAGCAGCGGGCAGATATTCATTGATGAAGTTGATGCAACCCAGGTTGATCCGGCGGACTGGCGTGCGGCCGTAGGCTATGTCGGGCAAGACTGCCGTCTTTTTTACGGCACGCTGCGTCATAACATCATTATTGGCAACCCGGGCGTAAGCACGGAAGAGTTTCTGCGCGTGGTTCGCCTGACCGGGCTGGATCAGGTCGCAGCCAGACACCCGCTGGGTTTTGACATGCCCATTGGTGAAATGGGGAACTGCCTGTCGGGTGGACAAAAGCAGCTCGTTGCACTGGCCCGCTGCCTGTTGCTAAGGCCGAAGATTTTACTGATGGATGAACCGACCAGCTCCATGGATGCGATGACGGAGACGTTATTCCTGCGGCGGTTAAAAGAGGCCACAAAGGGGCAAACGCTGATCATTGTCACGCATCGCATGTCCGTACTCAGTCTGGTTGAACGCCTGATTGTGCTGGAAGACGGGCACGTTGTGAAAGACGGGGCAAAAGATCGGGTCATGGAAAGCCTGAATGAGAACGTGCTGAAGAAAAAACAAACGATGCATTCGGTTGAAGAAAAGCAACAGGAACAAGGTGTGAAGGGATGATGAACGAGGACGATGTGAATCAGAACGCCTCAAAAGGAGAGGCCGATAGCGGAGCGGGAGCTTCCTCCACGGCGTTGAGAAAAATTGAGGGCGGCGCCGGAAAAACAGCGCTGGCGGAGCAAAAACCGCAGCCGACAGGAAAGGTAAAAGCGGACGATCTGAAATTCATGCATGACCTGCAGGGCGCCCTGATCGCGCAGAAAACCCCTTTCAGCATGATCATGCTCTATACCATCACGATGGTTGTCGTCGTCGCGCTGGTGTGGGCACATTTCGCTCGCGTTGAAGAGATTACGCGTGGCGATGGAAAAGTCATCCCGGCCAGCCGTGAGCAGCTTATTCAGAGCCTGGAGGGGGGCATTCTTGAGGAGCTGAACGTTCAGGAGGGCGATATTGTCGAGAAAGGACAAATCCTGCTGAAAATCGACCCCACGCGTGCCGGCGCCAGCTACGGTGAATCGCTTTCAAAAGTTCAGGGGCTGAAGGGCAGCATTGCTCGTCTCAGGGCTGAAGCCTATGACACTCCCCTGACCTTCCCGCCGGAAATTGCAGGAATTGAGTCCATCGTGCGTGATGAGACGCAGGCCTATAACGCGCGCCTCAAAACCCTGAATGAAAGCGTACAGGCATTGCAGCGCAGCCTGGCACTGGCGCAAAACGAGGTCAGCCTTTCCGAGCCGCTGGCTCGCAAAGGGCTGATGTCCGATGTGGAGATCCTGCGCCTCAAGCGTCAGGCCAACGAGTTCAGCCTGCAAATTGCCGAACGGACCAACCGCTTCCGCTCTGATGCCAACAGCGAGCTAAACCGTCTGGAATCTGAACTGGCGCAGGCGGAGGAGATCCTGCGCGGACGTCAGGACGTGATGAACCGTACTACCGTTGTCGCCCCCGTGCGCGGCACGGTAAACAATATCCGCGTGACCACGCGCGGCGGAGTTATACAGCAGGGAGCGGAGATCATGACCATTATTCCGCTCGAAGATAACCTGCTGGTCGAAGCCAAAATTAAACCCTCTGATGTGGCATTTATTCATCCGGGTCTTCCCGCGACGGTAAAAATTACCGCCTACGACTACGCCATTTACGGCGGCCTGACCGGCGTCGTCGAACACCTGAGTTCAGACACGCTAATTGATGAAGAGAAAGCCCGTCAGGGACGTGGTGATTCGACCTATTACCGGGTCTTTGTCCGTACAAACCGGGCGGCGCTACAGGTTAAAGATAAAGCGTTCCCGATCATTCCGGGGATGGTGGCAAACGTTGAAATCAGAACCGGGGAGAAGACCATTTTGTCTTACATCCTCAAACCAATACTGAAAGCGCGTGAAGCATTCAGGGAGAGATAATTTATGGTTAAGGCACGTAAAGAGCGCCGTTGGGCCAGGGTTGCAGCCGCGGTTGCACTCTGTTTGCCCTGCTCTTCTTTTGTCACCCCGCTTCACGCGGCTGACGCGGCGCAGATCAAAAACATCCCGGCCTCGCTGCCACCTATGCGCACGCAGTCAGAACTAAACCGCGCATCGCAAACGCAGCCGGTAGCACGCGCGCGTTCTCAGAATGCCGCGCCTGCCACATCCTTGCCTTCTATGCGCACGCAGTCGCAATATGCCAGTACGTCCAAAGCCGTGCCGACTCGGGCCTTCTCCGCGCCGCAACCTGAGCGTTATGCCACCGCACAGCAGGCCGCAGCGCCAATGTCGAAGCCGCAAAGCACGGCGGGTAACAGGGCAGCACTGAAAAAGAATTACGACTTCTTCCCGGCCGTCACCGAATACTATGAGCCCGATCCGGCCTATGCCACAGTTCGTCGCCACAGCGCGTCGGCAAATAGTCGCGCCACCAGCGGCATGGTGCAAGGCAACTTCAACGGCACCAGCACCAGTGATTCGCGGGAGTTTCTTCGCAGCATGGTCGCAAGAGCGCTGGCGTACAGCCCCGAACTTCGTGCAGCCTCCTCTGAGGTTCTGGCCTCGGATTATATGGTGGATCAGGTCAAAGGCCAGCGTTTGCCCCAGGTGCGGCTGGGCGTAACCTCGCCGTTGACGACGATGGGTGGAGATCGGCAGGCTTCTTCCAACAACACGCATTTTAGCGACTCCAGCGGAACCGTATCCGTTAATACCCCGATCATCGACTGGGGCAGGATCGGTAATCAGGTGGATAACTCGCTGGAGACGGCCAAGGCCGCTCGTTATTCAAAAGAGTATTCCCGGGAGCAGCTGGCCTATAACACCGTGTCTGAACTGATGAATATGAGCCGCTATGAGCAAAGCCGAATAGTGGCGAAGCATTACGTTGGTCGGATGAAAGAGCTGGTTAATATGCTGTCGCAAATTACCCAGGCGGACCGCGGCAGAGAGAGCGAACTGGTACAGGCAAAAGCGAAACTGATGTCTGCACAAGCGAGCATGGACAATATCGAACATCAGCTGAGCGCGAGTAAAATTAAGCTGGTGCGCCTGCTTGGCGCAGAGCCATCGCTACCAGACGATCTCAACTGGCAGGATACGATTATTCCGGCATCGGTCGCCATTGCGTCGCTGGATAAGAACCCGATGATGCTGAACCTGCAAGCAAAAGTCCGCGCTGCGGAATATGAAGCGGAGAGCATTAAGGCCGCGGCGCTGCCGCAGGTCAACTGGGTGGTATCTAAAAGCACAGCCAAAGACAGCAACGGCAACGAAAGCGGCTGGTATACCGGCCTTAACGTCGAATGGGAAGCGTTTAGCGGCGGCTCTCAGCGTGCCGCTCAGATGACGGCCCGCGCCAAAGCTAACGTCGCGCAGCAGCAGTATGAGGTGAGTTACCGCGACCTGGAATATCAAATCAACTATCAGGTGCAGGTCCGTGATTCGTCATTCCTGCGCGCCGATGACTACGATCGTCTCTCAGGCGAAACAGACCGCGTGCGTCAGATGTTCTACCAGCAGTGGTATCACCTGGGCAAACGAACGCTGCTTGACGTTTTGACCGCTGAAAACGACCACTTTAACAACCAGCTCTCCGCCATTAATAATCGCTATGACGGATACATTTCCAACGTAAATGTTATTGCCAGCGCCGCGATGATGCTGTCCTGGATGCGAATAACCTGAATCGTATCGACCTGATAAAAAGCCAGACCGTCAGTAATGACGGTCTGGCTTTTTTATTGCCTCTGACGTCTTACCACAGCGGGTTTTCTTTATCGATCTCCGCCCAGCGCAGATACATATCGCTCGACATCATGAAATCGTTATGCCATTTCCACCACGTATGGAGAGCGTAATAGGCCAGGCAAGGGAGGTAGCTGAGCAGGAAGTACACTTCAAACCATACCTTCCATCCGAGCAGGGTAAGCAGCAATCCGACAATCGCCGACCAGGCAAACTCCACACACAACAGCATCACCAGCCTCAGCCACAGCGGTTTCTCAGACAAAGCCCGCCAGGGGATCGCCGGAGAGAAAAAGAGATCGATCTCGTTAAGGAAAAGGTGCCCCAAAAAGATATATCGCTTCGTGAACCGTAAAAACAGAAGATTGATTGCCAGCACCACCGCACAAAGCACCAGCATGGTAATGATGGACTCGAGGGTGAAGTACCGGCCATAGCGCTCAAATTGCTCACTGTTACGTAAGGGACTAATTGTCAGCAGGTTCATCACGATGGACAGGGTAATGGCGATGGCCAGATACTGGGACAAACGCTTATATTTCCCTTTATCCCTTGTCGATGCGATGACCTGTCGAATGTAGATCGTGCGCATCGCGGCGAACATTCCCCAGATAATCAGCGGGGCAACGATGGTCAGCGTCAGCAGCACGATGTCCGGCTGAGCCAGGGTAAGCATCAGTGCACTAATGCCAGCGAAAACCAGCGTGGCGATAACCATAGCAACGAGAGGATCGTAAACAATCGGAGCCGTCGGCCGGGCCTCTTTCTTGAGAAAAATGGACAAGTCGACATTCTTAACCACGCACTTGTACGCCCAGAACGCCTTGAGGTCGGCAGTGAAGCTATACAGTATCAGCGCAAAAATAGCGCTCGCCAGCCAGACATCCTGTCGGGTAAAGGAGAACCCGGCATTTTTCCAGTAAAAGCCCAGCAGCACAAACGTCACGATATAGATAAAAAGAAGGTTCCTTTTATCCTGAAAGCGAATGAACGTTAAATAATCTGGAATCATATCTCGACCTTTACATCTCTAATGCTTTTCTACAGTGCAGAACGCGTTCGGCATTAAAACCGACGAAATCATTCAGCATTTGGCCAAGATAAGGTTTGTTACTCATCTCCAGGAACAGCGGGCTGCCTGGCTGTTCGATAAACCGCGTCATGGATTCACGCCATTTGACCGTGTGGGTCAGGTGCAGCGAGAGGTTTTCCTTAATGGCCTCCGGAACGATTTCTATTTTGCCCGTCACGTTCATCAGCACGTCGTACGCGGGTGAGGTGAAAGGCTGTCCGGCGAGAAAATCGCGCATCAGCTGTACGCCCTCTTCCATCAAACGCGTGTGCCACGCGCCGCTGACGCCGAGCTTAATCGGCTCATAGCCTTCGTCCACCAGCACCTTAGCGAACTCGCTAAGCGCAGCCGGTGTCCCGCCGATAACTTGCTGACGCGGGGTATTATCACAGCTAATATCCAGCTCAAACCCGTAGCGGGTGATGATGTTGCTCAGGGCGGCAAAATCCGCCCCCTTCAGCGCAATCATCGCGCCCTTCTGCCTTTTGCTGACCGCATCCATGGTGCTGGCGCGAAAATGGAGGGTGCGGAAAAGCGTCTCCAGCGAGATCGCACCCGCAGCGTAAAGCGCACTGTATTCCCCCACGCTGTGGCCACAGGCTCCCGTCACCCGAAGCGCCGGAAAACGCTCGCGGCAAAGGGTATACAGCGATACGTTAATTGCCGTGACGGCCAGCTGTTGCACTGTAGTCTGAATCAGTCTGTTCATCGGCCCCTTTAGGCAGAGTCGGCGCAAATCAAGCCCAGAAATATCGCTGGCACAATCCCAAATCTGTTTCGTCGTTGAATTCAGATCCCAGAGATCGCTACCCATCCCAATCACTGGATTCCCTTGCCCGGAAAACAGCAGCACGACAGGCTGCGATGCGTTATTAAGCGTCATTGTCATTTCCTTATAAATAATACTTAAAGCCAACATAGCCACCGGCGACATCGCCGAAGAAGGCAAACTCAGAATTTGCGCTACCCAGTGCTGAATAGACGCCGGTATAGGCCTCCAGCTGGTCATCAATAAAGGTCAGCGGTGCGCTGAGGTGTAGCCCCGTCAGGGTGCTTTGATCCATCAGGTTGAGGATCAAATAGGGTTGCGCGGCGATCTGATGCGTGAACTGCACGCTGGACCAGGCGTTGAGATAGTGTTTCCCCTGCAGCATGCCTTTATTGCCCGTATTGCTTATCTCGGAGGCCATCAGGTACTTGTAGGAATCAAATGCCCTGTCGAGCGGCGCATAGCCTGTCGCGGTGTTCAAAAAGGTCATCAGGTCACGCTGTTTATTCCACTCAGAGCGCGAATAGCCTTCGCTCTGGTAGTAATATTCCAGTCCAAACACGTTGAAGGTATCGGAGGTGTATTGCGCACCAACGGCCACCTCCACGCCCTGTTTATCCTCTGTTTCATACAGCGAGTCGGGGAATTCATATCGCGCCAGCTCAGCAGTTTTTTCGTCCGACAGATGGCGCCAGCGCTGCTCCGCATGCCACGCCACTTCGGCACTGATGGTGAGCTGCGGGGTGTAGTGGTAACTGTCTGAAAGCGCAACCGAATGCGAATCGCCCATCAGAACGCGCATACCCGGCGTATGGTCACGGAAGGCGTGAGAGGTATAGCCCAGCAGCCATGACTCACTGCTGTTGCCGCGCTGGTTTGCAGACCAGTTTCCGGAGGTCAGATAATATTTATCAATTGAGGCCAGCTTCGGAATCACCGTCAGCGAGAACGACTCATCCCGGTTGTCCATCGACAGCGTTGCCGCCCATGAAGAGGACTGATAAGCCGTACGGAGCTCGGGATCGTAAATCCGCGTTGGTTTTGCTCCGTCGTAATAATGCGGCGTGAGATCGGAAGGCGAGCGCAGGAAGAAGAGCCCTTGCCTGGCCTGGAGTTTGCCAACCTCAAGCTGCAGGCTGTCCGACACGGTATAGGCAAGCTTGAGCCGCTCAATTAGCAGACGCGAGCGGCGATCGTCCTCTTCAAATGCCCCGAGCTTGCGCGGCGTGTACCAGGTCAGCCCATAGACGGAAAAGTCCAGATCAAGCGCATTATCAATCAACGAGCAGCGACTTGAAACATTCACTCCGGCATCGTTATAGATATTGTGTCTGGTATATGGGTTTCGACCATTGATTCGCCAGTCTGAAATCTGTTTTTTAACGGCGGACACCTGCTCATATAACGTCACGGACGTGTTTTTTGCGACGTCATTACCCGAGAGGCAGTCAGCAAACACGCTTACCGGCAGAGCAGAAAGCACGAGGGTTAATCCGGTCAACGTGCGCTTCATTTCACACCTCGCTGAATAGACTCGCGAGTGAACGCCGATTCAGGTAACGACTCCAGACGGACGTCGCTGTACTCCATGACGGAATAACTGTTACCGTGACGCACCTCTTTCACTGTAATTTTCATCGGCCGCATCTTGCCTAATACCATTTGGAAATCCTGATATAAAACTTCTTTAATTAACTTATTATCCAGAGAGAAATAGGCCGCCTTATACGGACGGTTATCTCCCATGCTTTCGACGTAATACATCACCTTCGGCCAGGTGACCTCCGCAGATTTGCGGACCAGCTCCAGCACGTAACACCGCGCCTCACCGCAGGCAGTTTCTCCCTTAAGCGAGGCGTCGTAGGCATATTCAAAGTTGGTGACAATCACGTCGCCATTGGATATTTGCCCAATCAGCCGCTGCTGGCGTGAGACGGGAACCGGACGGCGCAGTTCAGGGGTGTAGAACCATAGATCGTACCAGTCTGAGAGCAGCACTTTGCCCTTGTCGCGCGGGGGATAAACAAAGCGCGCCAGGGAGCGGGCATCCGCTTTGATTTCCCCCTCTGGTTTCATAAAGCGCATGGAAATATCCAGCACCTGTTTATTTTCGGGCCGTGTGGCGCCCGCTTTAAATTCATGAATAGTGAGGGTGTAGCGAAACGGCTTATTTGGCGAACGGACTTCATCCGCACGGCGAATAATTTCCAGCGCGCGTTCGTCAGCCGCGGCAGAATAAGCCGCTGCTGAAAAGAGGCACGCCCCCATCAGGAGATGAGCAATAACACGAACTTTCATATCGTTTCCTTACGAGAATTTAAATGCATCCGAAATATTGAGACGTGAAGCACGCAGCGCGGGCAGTACTGAAGCTCCCGTCGCGGCCAGGATCGGCAATACCAGGGTTATCCAGTTAAGCGCGGCGCTGTCGGTTTTGATAAATGCCGTGTAGCCCTGCGATTGCCCTGGCGACGGCGGCATCGCGATACCGTAGAGGTTAATCACGGCAGCAATGGCATAACCAATCGCCAGGCTGCCCAACGCGCCGATAATGCCGATGAAAATGCCCTCCAGCAAAAACAGGCGAGTCACGTGTAGCGGCTTCAGGCCAATCGCCCTGAGCGTGGTAATTTCCCGGGTGCGCTCGATAATATTCATCGTCATCGAGTTACCGATCATAAAGATGACAATCAGACCAACGATGAGCTTTATGAAGAAGTAGATCCCTGATAAAAGCCCCTCGACCTGCTGATAAAATATCGAGGCCTCTTTCCAGTCTTTGACGATTAACGGTAATTTGTGGTCGGCAATAAATTGGCGCAGTTTCGCCGTGAACGCGGCAGTATCGTCCTCTTTTAACAGGATCAGCACCTTACTCACGCTAGCGGTGCCCATAATACGTTGCGCAGTATCCAGCGGAATTTTCATCGCTACGTCATCGTAATCTTTGATGCCCGATTCAAAGATGCCGCGAAGCTTCATTGACAGCGCGCCCTGTCCGCCCTGCGTGTTGACCACCAGCACGTCCAGCCAGTCGTCATAGTGGGCATTGAGCGTTTTCGCCAGCCCGCTCCCAAGCGTGATTTCATCCGTACGGATGCGGGACAGATCGCTGCCGATGATTAATTTATCAAACGAGCCCAGCTTCAGTGCCGGCAGCGGCTCTACGCCCAGCGCGGAGAAATAGCTGGAGGTTTCGCTCTCATACTGCGAAATAACACCGGTGAACTCCAGCTGGCCGGAGAGCGTCGAGATACTCTCGGCCAGAGTCGGATCGTTGAGGATCGCTTTCTTTAATGCCGGGTAATCTTCGATCAGACTTTTGTTTTTATTGGATGTTTCGAAATAGTTTTTATTATAAATCTGAACATGACCAATGTTAGTACGGATGGTTTGCTCTTTCAGGATCCAAAAGGAGTAATCAATAAAACCGCCGTACAGAAAAATCGACACGCCACCTAACATAATGGCGGCAATCGTTGAAAACGAGCGCCTTTTGTGGCGAAACAGGTTTAAGAAAGCAAACTTTACGTCCCGCGAACGAAATAATACACACCAGAGGACAAAAAGCAGGATCAACACAACAACGCTTATCGCGAACACCATTTCCCCGGACATTTATTTCCCTTTCACCAGCGGTAACAGGACTTCTGTCACTTCGTTGATATCCCACTCTGGCGCATTGCCCGATGCCAGAGACGATGCGGTACTGGCATTACGCAGCTCTATTTCAGCCAGTAACGCGTCCGCCTGCTTCTTGCGTTTACAACTCAACAGCGCGCGATAGCGCATTTCGTTAATGTGTTCCACTAAACCGGCATTGAATATGCCAGGGGTTTTCAGCATCTGTTCCGTATCGTTTAACGTCACCACACAGCGTCCGATAGCCGCAGGCAAATACGCATCGACTCGCGCGCGCATGTAGCGCACCAGCGGGTTCTCTGCATAGAGATCGACCGCCTCATCCAGGTAGAAAAAGCCCGTTTTGCCGAACTCAGATGCCCGAATAAAGTCATTGGTTTTAAGGAAATAGTCGGCCTGACGCAGCGTACCGTAGGCATAGAAAACCAGAGACAGAGGATTGTCGTTGGCTTTGTATTCCTTGAAGAGCGACTGCGTCATCTCGGCGAGCATGTCTGCCTCCATCGGGAAACCGCTTTTTATGACGTGCTCGGCTACCGGTGCCGGTGCAGCTTTGATGTTTCCGGCATAGGCCAGGCACAGCAGAAACCAGCAGAGAAGGAAAAAATTACGTTTGTGAATCATGAACTAAAACTCCGTCCTTAATTTCAACCACGCGCCGTGCACGCTCTTTAAGCTGGCTGGAGTGCGTGGAAATAATAAAAGTGGTGCGTGTCTCCTGATTAATTTTCAGCAGGAGATCCAGAATGGCTTCCCCGGTGACCAGATCGAGATTTCCGGTCGGTTCATCGGCAATGACAACCTGCGGGTCGTGTGCCAGCGCCCGGGCGATGGCCACGCGCTGCTGCTGCCCGCCCGAAAGCTGGCCCGGTTTACGTTCGGTAAATCCCGCAAGCCCCACGCTCTCAATAAAATGCAGCGCCCGCTCTCTGGCTTCTTTTTTTCCGACATGGCCGTTTAACACCAGCGGGAAAAAGACGTTATCGAATACGCTCAATACGGGTATCAGATTGAAAAACTGAAAAATAAAACCCAGGTGTCTACCGCGGATCGCCGCGAGCTGTTCTTCCGGCAGATGGTTGAGTAATTTTTTCAGAAACATCACCGTTCCCACGGTGGGTTTATCAATTCCCGAGAGGATATTTAACAAGGTACTTTTACCGCTGCCGGACGGGCCGCAAAGCGCCAGAAATTCACCTTTTTCTATTTCCAGATTGATATTTTTCAGGGCATCGACTTTGCCTTCGCCCGAGCCATAACTCTTATAGATATTGTTCAACGATATCATTGGGAGTTCTTTAATTATTCCGCTCATGGAGATGTCGTTATTCCTTGCAATATTCAATGTCGAAATAGCTGTAGCCAAACTGCTTGTCGGGAACGATGGTTCTTAATCGCCCCGAAAAATCAGCATGTTGTTTGAGCCAGGCGAAACTTAACGCTGGAGTCAGGCAGCCGCTGGCACCGTAGAGATCAACCAGATCCAGCGTGTTATTCGCGGGCAGCGCCGAGCGAGACAGCAGGTCTTTGCGCAGGCCCGAAAACGCAATCTGTTCAGGAACCTGGGTGTGCTCGATGGCATCGGCCATGACGTATTGCCCCCCCTTCACCCGAATAGCGCTCTCCTGCTGGCTGAAGATGAAACATCCGGCGCGTTCAACCGTTAAATTCACGTCTTCGGCCTTGTCCCTGCGTTTCTCCCCCCACTTTAGGGAAATATCTTCATCAGAAAACACCAGGATGGGGATCGCCCGGTAAGCCGTACAAATCACCACAAAATCAAAAACATCCCAGCTCAGGTAATCGTTCGCCAGAGCGATGGCCTGCACGAAAGATTGCTTCTCGCTTCGCAGCTTGAACGTAGGTGCGTTAACCGAGAATTTCTTGACCAGGTTTTTCGGCAGCGTATCGATCGTTGATATGTGCAACGCGCTGGAAATATTCTCAAACGGCCCGGATTCGCCCCAGGAATCGACGTAGATAAATGCCGTACGCTGCTTTAATAGCTTCATACGCTCTTTGGTCGGCAGCGCCATCAGCGCGTCATCAGCCGCCTTCTCCATCGCCTCAAGATATTTTTGATAGTGAGGGTTACGGATCATCTCTCCCGGGTAGAGGTCCGGCTGCGTACCAAAACGTTTTAATCCCCATCCATTGGCGTGGGTAGATTTAAGCGCCTTATTAAATAAATGTGCTTCCCAGGCGTTTAACCAGCTGGGTTGATAGAAATAAAATTTATCTTCCGGCTCAACAAGCGAAAATGAGGATAAATACATATGGCTCTCCACGCTCCTTCAAAGGCCCCGGTGAATATCAGACATCACGGCACCAATGATTGAACCATCCACGCCAACGCCGACTTTAAGAAGATGTTTTTTGTGGTGCCCAATAATGCCCTGGTCAATAAGGACATGCTGCGCAACGCTTTCAATAATGGTGTCATTCCCCACCGGGGAAATAAGCTCTTGCTGCGATAACGTATGGTGTCCAATAATTAAATCGACAATTCCTGAACCGGTGGCGGTATAGCCAATCTGGCCTTTGTAGGCGAGAACCGGAATGGTATTTTCCTCAGCGAAGACCGCTATTGCTTTAGCTTCCGCTTTGTCACTGATGGATGAGCCGTTACCGTGCGGCATGATTGCGCACAGTTCTTCCGCACTCAGGTCCGCTTTTTTCATCGCAGCCTGCATCACCTTCAGGATATTGGTGCTGAGCCATGAGCTGTCATTGCTTCTTCCGGCGCTAATCTGCGTGTAGGTGGTTTGCAGCCGTACGCCGGAGCCTGCCTTCCTTGCGCGGCGGTGACGCGCATTTTCGAGCAGAATCGCGCTGTATCCTTCCGCAAAAAGAACACCTTTACTGTTCTCACCGAAAGGCTGAACCAGGTGCGTATCCAGCATCGATTGGGTATCGAGGAACCAGATATCCTGGGTTTTAATTTTTGAGCAATTCACCACCAGCACAATATCAACGCCGCCATGCTCGATGGCCTGACAGCCTAAATGCACCGCCGTCATCGCTGAATTACTGGTGCAGTTCATATTGGGGGGGAGATACTGCAGGTGATATTTACGCGCAATATGTCCTGCAATCTTGTCCTGCGACATATTGTCGACGTGCAGCGTCATTAATGATTTTGAAAGATAAATATCTTCAACATCATTTTTGTTATAAAAATTCTTGAAGGCCATACCATCGACCCGAGGGCCGATGCCGGTTAAATAAACGCGAGCGTTACACCCGCCCAGCCACTGGACATCCAGCCCGGCCTGGGCGAGTGCATCGTCAATCAGACGATAAAGCAGATCTAATGCGCTATCATCCGTATGATCCAGCGTGGCAATATGCTTATTGCCATCGAACCCACACTTAATTGCCTCGTCGTCGGATTTAAACCAGGGCTTTCTTTCAACGCGTTTGCCCAGCTTCAGGTTTTGCATAAGCTGAAGGCTGTCTTCGGCAAACGGCAGGCAGGAACTGAACCCCGAAATAATAGCGGCATTATCCACAATATTATCCTTTAATCACAAACGCGTAGTAGTTGCCGCCTTCCGTCGCGCCCACCAGCAGCACGTGCTTAAGGGCCAATTTCAACGGTTCACGAACGAAGTTAATTCGCTTATCGAAGAACTCAACGGTATGAGGAATAGCGGGAACCGCCTGCTTCTTAATACAGTCAATGATGACCGCCAGGTTAAGCAGCCCGGCAGCAGACGCGACAAAACCAAAGCAGGCGTTATAGTTCACCACAGGCACGTCCGGTTTTGCCTGCGCGAAGGCTTCAGCGATCGCATCGATTTCAATGCGTGAACTTTCATCGCTGCCTTTGCTGGTGCCGCAGACCAGGTCGATCTCCTGCGCCGTCATGCCGGCATCCTTCAGCGCGCGGGCGATGGCCAGCGCCATAGAGGCAGATTTCTCGCCCTGCTGTGAGGCGTCAAAATAGCTATTGCTACAGGATTTGCCGTAACCAACCACTTCTGCCAGCACCTCGGCGCCACGCTCCGCCGCGCGCTGCGGATCTTCCAGCAGCAGCATGCACGCACCTTCGCCTGGGATATAACCCTTCGGATCGTTACCGTAGATGTGATAATCCCGCGCGTCAGAGGTCATATGGAGCTTCCGGGTGACCGCATCCATGTAGAGAGACATTGAGGGGAAATACTCGTCCGCACCGCCCACCAGCACCTGCGGCTGCAGATCCTGACGCACAATTTCGTAGCCGTAGGTTAATGCGCCGAGTGCCGCGTTTTCCCCGGTCGCCAGCGTGGTGGTATAGCCCTTGATCCCTTCGGAAATGCCGCAGAACGTTGGGATAGAGTTCATCAGCGAGCCCGGGAATTCAGAGGTTCTGACCTTGCGCGGATCGGGCTTCAGGCTTTGCAGATATTTGTAGGTGGTTTCCTGCGGGCCGCTGGACATTCCCATCACCATACCCAGCGCATCGCCATCACGTTTAATTTTACGCTTCGCCTGCTCCAGCGCTTCGGACAACGCGATTAGCGCAAACGTACCGCCACGGGTGGCTTTTCGCGGATCGAAGCGACGCAGATGTTTACGCGGCTCAAGGCCGGTGACCTGGAAGGTTTTGAAGTGCTCGTTCGCTTCCGGACGGGTTGCCGTGAGATCGCTAAACGCTTCACCGAACAGGTCCTCAAACTGACGGGTCGTTTCGAGAACATCCAGCAGCTCTTTCGCTTCTTCCAGCGTGTCTTCCGGGAAGGTGACGCCCCCCAGCTCTACGCTTTGGCTTTGCTTCCAGACGTTGTCGAGGATCTCGTTAACGGTGTGGCCAATCGCGGAGACGGCACCGAGACCGGAGATCGCGACGCGCTTTTCGTCGTAGACGCTGACCGGAACGGAACACGGATCCATGCTGATAATCATGCTGCAGTTATTACCGCCGAACGCATAATTGTTCTTCATGAAGAGGTTGATTTTCCGATCGCGGAAGTCGTTCGGCACGTAGTCCAGATCGCAGTTAGGACGCGCGTTATTGAAGTTCAGCGTCGGCAGCACGCGGTTATCCGGTAGCGTAACCAGGCAGGCGATCAGTTCGACGATCCCCGCCGCACCGATGTTGTGGCCGAAGTAAGACTTGGTAGAGCTAACCAGCAGCTTTTCGTTGTTAGCGAACACCTTTTTCATCGCCAGCGTTTCGATGCGGTCGTTCGCTTCAGTGCCGGTACCGTGGGCGTTGACGTACTCAATCTGCTCTGGGGTGACGCCCGCGTTTTCCATCGCCTTATGCATTACCTGCACAGCGCCGCTGGCGCGCGGATCCGGTCCGGTTTCATGGAACGCATCGCAGGAGGTGGCATAGGAGAGAATTTCACCGTAAATGGTGGCACCGCGCGCAACGGCGTGCTCATATTCTTCCAGCACCACGGCACCCGCGCCTTCGCCAATCGACATGCCGGAGTTGCCGGAAAACGGCGTGCAGGCTTCGGGATGCATCACGTTGAGGGCGTAAAACCCAGCGAAGGTTGGCAGGTAGATTGGCTCTGTCCCAACGGCCAGCATCGTTTTGCTTTTGCCGTTCTGGATATAGTCAAACGCCATCCCGACCGCATTCGGGCTGGCCGTACAGGCGGTCGCCACCAGCTCAACCCCGCCCTGCAGCCCGAGCAGCGTAGAAACGCTGGAACAGCAGGAAGAGAAACCGCCTGAGAATAAGGCTTTACGCAGGGAGAAATCTTCCATACGTTGTTCGAACAGCGGTAAGAACGCCTCGGTGCCGGCGGAAGAAACGCCCACAATCAGGCCGGTGTTTTTCAGGTGAGCCTTATTTTCGGCCAAGCCCGCCTGGTTCAGCGCATCTTTTCCGACCTTGTAGGCCCAGAGTGCAGCATTATCCAGAGATGCAATCACATCATCAGGCAATTCTGAATAATCAATATCATGCAAAACTTCAGCCGCTCTGGCGTTTTCAAACCATTTTGAAAAACGCACGCTGTCGGTCACGCCATTTTTTTTATTTAATAATGCGTCTCTGAAATCCTGCAGGTTATCCGCCAGCGAGGAGAGGATCCCAATCCCGGTAATAACAACGCGTTTCCGGTTTGTCTTCATAACTATGTACCACCGTGTACAGACAAGTAACAGCATGAGAGGAGCCGTGGCATTAATTAATCCACGACTCTCCCTCACTGTTTCAGTGAATAATTAACTACAGCGCGCTTTTTGCTTTAGATGCATCAACAAAGCTGTTCTCGGTCGGATTAACCAGCATGCTCAGGTTATAGATGAAAGGCATCCCTTTGGTTTTCGCGGCGACGTTTTCAGAAGCGGTTTGAATATCAAAGCCGCTAATATCAGACCAGGCAAATTCATTCTCAATCAGTGCCAGCGCAATAACGCACTGCAGGGCTGGAGAGAAAATAGCCTTCGCCACTTTACCGACTTCCTGACCGTCAACCAGTACGCTGTCGCCTGAGGCAATACCCGCACATTCCCCTTCGACAATCATGCCGATTACCTTGCGAGAGCCTTCGCTATGGGACAACGCTTCCGCTGCCTCTTTACCCACAAAGCCTTCTTTGTCGTACTGTACGGCCCACTGCATCTGGAGCTCTACCGGGTTGAGGCGGTAGCCAGCCCACAGCGCCTCGTCCCAGCCAGGGTTTTCGATACGCACGATTTTCTGGTAGTCCAGACCGCCGGTCTTCAGCTGATATTTATCCCCCCGCTCCAGCAGCTGCTGCCACTGCTCCAGCAGCTGTTCCTGCTGGCCCACAACCATATAGGCGAACTCGCCGTGCTTGCCGCAGCGGAATACCATCAGCTCGTCGTCGGTATTCATATACTCATAGTAAGGCAGGCCGATAACGTCGAAACCGTGGATCTCAGACATCAGTTCCCAGGAGTATGGCCCTTCAACCATGATGGCCCCCCAGTTCTGCTCGCGCATATCAGCAATGTCCGGGGTTTCCTGAATATCCAGTTCGTCCGCTTTTACCAGAAGGGCATTCAGGCCAGCGATAATTTCCGCTGCCGGAATGTTTTCAGACATGATGTAGTAGCCGTCTGAAGCGCAAAGGACATACACGTCACCGCGCACGGTACCGTCTTCATTCAGTACCAGAGAGTAAATCCCCTGCTCGTCACGGATAATAGAAACGTCCGCAGAGACATAGTAATTCACCAGAGCCCAGGCATCATCGCCCATCACGCTGACGATGGACATGTGGGAATAGTCCACCAGCAGAGCATTTTCACGCACGGCTTTATATTCCACCATCGGGTCGTGGTAGGCAGAAGGCACGTTGGCATTGTTATAAATGCCCATTTTCGCATTGTTTTTCAAATGAAAATCATAAAGAGACGTCATAACGGGATCCTGTTATTCGCAATGGTGAATTACGCTTTTTTCTTCTGGATGATAAATGTCGCCAGATTGTTGATACTTCTCATATAAGAAGGATCGTCGCTTTCGCTGACTTTAATATCGAAAACTTTATCCAGCATGACCACGATTTCCGTTGCATCAACGGAATCCAGTTTTAAGCCATTACCAAACAGGGCAGTATCATCATCAATTTGAGATTCATCGCGCTGAATATTCAAACGCTGAATAATCTCAGTTTTAATTGTTATCAGCACATCCTTGCGCTGGTCAATTTCGTTTTTCATTGTAGACATGGTATTAACTCTCTCAGGGGTTTACTTACTTTCGCGGTAATTAATAATTGTGCCGTGGCTGATTAATCGCTTTCCGACGTTTGCCGTCACGGAGTAGTGCTTAAAGCCATGAGCATCAGAAAATGCCAGCTTGCTGGTGACTTCAATCGAGTCGCCAGGGTAGGCAATATCCTTAAATTTTAAATTCTGGGCAGCCAGTACGCCGCGCACCTGCGCGCGGCGGGTGCGGATGATCTCCCGCATTTCATCACGCTGAATGAGCGCATGGATATCGCGTAACGATTTGAGTTCGCCACCGTACGTCTCGCCGTAGATGTCGCAGATATCGGTGAGGAACGAGAGGTATTCGCTGGCCTGCCCAAAGATTTCAGAAATAATCACCCCGGGCATGATCGGATCGTCCGGGAAGTGCCCGAGCAGATAAGGTTCGTTATAGGTGATGTGCTTCGTCACCTTCACAAAGCCATTTTCGCCGTATTTGAAGTCATCAATTCTGTCGACCATCAGCAGCGGCTGACGCCAGCCGCCCATTTCCAGAAAGATCTTCGAGGGGATAACGTATTTAGACATAACTCACCGCATCACCAGGCCGCCATCGATAACGATGGTTTGGCCCACAATGTAACTGGACGCTGTCGATCCTAAGTAAACGACGGTGTTCGCCACTTCGTCGCATTTACCCAGCCGGCGCAATGGAATAGACGCGGTAACGCCGCGCACTACCGTGCGGGAAACTTTTTTGACCATTTTGGATTCAATCATTCCCGGCGCAATGGCGTTAACGCGCACGCCGTACGGCGCCAGCTCGGCTGCCAGCGTACGGGTAAATCCGAGGATCGCCCCTTTTGAGGCACTGTAGTTCGCCTGCCCGACGCTTGGGATAATGGCCGCAATGGACGCCACGTTGATGATGGCCGGGCTTTCCGCCGAACGCAGCAGCATTAGTGCCTCTTTGGTCAGGCGGAAAATACTGAACAGGTTGGTGTCTACTACCTGACTAAAATCATCAAAGCTCATCGAGGCGAAGAGGCTGTCTTTGACAATGCCGGCATTGTTGACCAGCACGTCCAGCTTTCCGGCAGCTTGCGTCAGATGAGCACAGAGCGCAGAAACGCTCTGCGGATCGGCAAGATCGCACTGAATAATCGACAGCTTGTTCCCGGCAGGATGCGTCTCTTTCAGCTCCGTTAACTGCACGGCATTCGATTTGTACAGCGCATACACATCGCAGTCCTGATCGAGAAACTTCGCACAGATCGCCAGACCAATATCACCGCTGGCTCCGGTAACCAGAACCGTCTTTGCCTTCAGATCGTTATATTGATACATAATATTCACAAATAATTAGGTTAATAAAGTATGACAACGGCAGTCGCATAATTCTGACAATGCGAAATACTGAGCGAGGCATTCTTGAGCTGCTTGTCGTCAAGCATCTCTTTGACTCGCCCGGAAAAAATGAAATGAGGGCAGCCCAGTTCGTCATGGCTAATTTCAATATCTTTAAACGTAATCCCGTCGCGATATCCACAACCAAGCGCTTTAACCATCGCCTCTTTTGCCGCCCAGAAGCCCGAGGCGCGTTCATAGTTCGGATCTTCCCGGTTAATTTTTATATTTTCCTGCTGGGTAAAGACGCGCTGTAAAAAATCATTTTGCCAGTTTGTTATCGCCCGCTTTATTCGCGAAACCTCCACGATGTCCGTGCCGATACGCATGTGTCATGCTTCCCTGTTCAGAGCTGATAAGAAATATTCAGATTAAAATTAAATTTGTTCACGTCCATGCTGCCGGGGAATTTTATCGGCATTGAGATGGACGAATCATATGCCAGGCTCTTCACGTTCCCCTGAATACCGAGCGTGCTGCCGATGATAATTTCCTGGCCATACTGGCTGTCTCGTCTTATGTGACCCGCGTCAACGCCTAAATAATAATTAGCGTCAATTCCACGCACCGGATGATAAAACGTATTTTGCAGAAAGTATCCGCTGTTTCCGGTAAGGCCAACGCTGTTTTCAAACCCGCGCACGCTCCAGCGATCGCCTATCGTCATCTGATCCTGAAGCGTCAGCTCACGCGGTGCGTATTGCGCCAAAAAAAAGGCGCTATACACGCTGCTGCCGAGCTGGCGGGTGTAGTTGCTTTCAACGTTCACCAGCTGGCTAACGGAACTGACGTCGCCGTAGACCATATCGGGCGTATGTTCTGCCCCGAACCAGGTTAAAAAACGCTGCCAGGAGAGTGAGGAGTCCCAGTGAGCATTCACTAACTGTTGCTTATAGTTAACGCCAACCTTAACGTTATCCATATCACGCTTCTGTAAGACCAGCGCTTCGCCATCAACGGTATAGCCTGATTTCCGGCGTATCAGCTCTGCACTGCCGCTCACCTTACGGGTTTTATCCCGATACAGCGTGCGCGATGCTTTGACGTTTGCGTAATCGCTTTTACCCGCATAGTCTACGCTGGTGTAGAAAAGCGGTATGGTCTGACGCGACCTGCTGGTGCTGTAGAACAGAGAATAGTTCCAGTAGCCTACCGGCAGCGCGTAGTAACCACTCACACTTTCATAGCGGCCGTTTGTGCTTTTTGTTCCCGCCAGATAAAACAGGTCACTGAACCGGGCGATGTTATACAGGTAGCCCACCGCAGAGGTCAGGTATTGCCCCGTCTCTTTAACCCCCCAGTTGTTATAGCTCGCGCGCACGCTCCAGTTTTTCACGCGGTTGGTGCGGATGTGAATCGTGCTATAGCCCTGCCTTGTACCCGGTTCGATGTTGATTTTGACGTCAACGCCCGGCTCCTGCTGGAGGTTTTCCAGCCCTTGCTCGATATCGCGAATATTCAGGATGTCTTCTTTCGCAAAAGGCAGCATCCACGGATTAATGTCGCTACTGTCGATAATAATCTTTTCAATTTTCCCTGCGCTCACGTCAAGCTTCAGCGTGCCGGACGAAATGTTTTGCGTTGGGATCGTAATTCGGGTCGTGATGTAACCCGCATCAATATAAAAGTCCTGCAGCGCCGCGGCAATTTTTACCACGCCAATACTGCCTACACAGCGGCCCAGGATCTCTTTTTTAATGGCCCTGTCGGTCTTACGCTGTAGAAAATCATTTTTAAGAACGAGCGACGTAATCGTAAAGCAGTTCTCTTCTTGCGGTAAATCATTCAGCCTGAATACTTTACGCTCGGTGCTGGAATAAACGTCCTGCCGATAAACCTTTTGCTCTTTGAAAGTATTCAGATCGGCATTTTGCTGCTGTTTGATAAGATTGTTTATGCCATCTTCAGCGAAGGCGTGAAAACTCAACAGCAACAATAGCGGTAAAAATTTAAATCGCGATTCCATTAACTTTCTCAGAAAAAAAGGCAGCAGGGTCTCGTTCTGACTTTGCGCTATCAGGCGATAGCTGCTGCCTTTTGTTACACCTTATAAATTACAGACCTACAACGTCGCCGGTATTAGTGACTTTATTTGCATTAAGTTCCATACCAGACAGACCGCCGAACACGGCGCTGCTACCGCTGTTAGTCAAGTTGTTGACGGTGATACCGGCAACACCATAACTCACCATATTCAGGTAGTTATAAATATTGCCTGCCGTTTTCACCAGCAGGGTATAATCGCTCACGATATTACCGCGGTTGTTAATGTCGGTACCGGCATTAATCGCGATATTCTGCGCGAGGATATTGCTGTTGGCGTTATTGGTGACATGACGCTGAGTATCAATTTTTGCGCTGGTGACGCCTACGATGTCTTTATAGTTCTCAACACCGTTTGCGGCATTAATTGCCAATGCATTACCTGAAGAGATGGCATTGCGGTTAGTCAGTGCACCTTTCAGGACGTTGAAGTTCAGATCGCCTTTACCGCTGATCCAGCCATAGTTGGTGACGTTGTTATCAACGGTCAGATTCAGAGTCTTATCTGACGCGATAACGCCGGTCGCGGTGTTGTTCTCCATGCTGCCGTCGCTGTAGTTATTCAGCGTACCTGCGGTGACGTCAAGGTTGCCCGCACTCCAGGTGGTTGCATAGTTGTTATAGAACGTTCCCGCTGCTTTGATGACGGCATCCGCGCCGCTCACCAGCATTGCACGCGTATTATCCAGCGTCCCATTAGACAGTACGCTCAGCGCACCTTCATCCGCGATGATGCTGCTGTTGTTGTTGTAGACGTTCTGACCGGAAAGCGACGCGCCTTGACGACCAATCATGCCGCCAACATCGCCCGTCACACCGAAGGTTTCGCCGTGATTACGAACAAAGTTGTTACCGTCACGGTTTTCAATATTCCCTGCCGCAGTAACAGAGAGCTTCTTATCAGCTACGATCATGGCGGTGTTGTTGTACACGGTGCCTTTTGCATCGACGGTAACGTTCTTACCAGCAATCAAACCGTTATTGTTGTCAACGGTGTTGGCAGCCAGTTTGATGTCACCAGTCTGAGAAAGGACAGAGCCACGGTTGCTGTCGAAATTACCCGTCAGAGCCAGATCGATATTGCCGTAGGCGGCAACCTGACCGTAATCGTTGTTCAGTCGGTTGGCTTTCAGGGCAATGTCGCTACCGGACAGGATCTGACCGTAGTAGTTATCAACCGTACCACCAGCAGTAATGGTCACGTCGCCAGCCTCAGCGCTGATTTCACCGCGGCTGTTGTTAACATTCCCTGCGGCAGTCAGCGTTAAATCACCGACCGCTTTGATTTTGCGCGAGTTGTTATCAATGGTATTGGCACTTAAGGTCGCATCGCCATAGCTGATCATATTCAGATCGTTATAGATATTGCCTTTCGCGCTCATTGCCAGGCTGCTGTCAGCAACGATATTCCCACGGTTATTGATGTCATAGCCCGCGGAGATCGTAACCTTATCGCCAACCATGTTGCTGTTGGAGCTGTTGGTCACGCCACGCTGGCTGTTCACCACCAGATGCTCGCCAGCAGCGATATCTTTCAGGTTGTCGATACCGGTCAGCGCGGAAACCGTCAGTGATTTCTCGGCAGAAACGGTATTACGGTTAGTGAAAGAGCCGTTCAGAATGTTGACGATGGCATCACCCAGACTGCTGATCCAGCCGTAGTTGGTCAGGCTGCCCTTCACGTTCATGGTCAGGTTTTTATCAGCCGCAATAACGCCCGTTGCATCGTTATCTTCGAGCGCGCCATCGCTGTAGTTGCTCAGGCTGTTGGCGTCGATCGCCATATTACCCATGCTGTAGATGGTCGAGTAGTTGTTGTTCAACGTACCGCCAGCTTTGATGGTTGCATCTCCACCGCTCACCAGTAACGCGCGGCTGTTGTCGATGGTACCTTTCGCCAGAATTGTGAGCGGACCGTCCTCCGAAACGATACGGCTTTGGCTGTTGTAGATGTAGTTGCCAGACAGCGAAACGCCCTGCTTGCCGACCATTCCACCATTTTGCTGCGGCATACCGAAGTAGGTACCGAAGGCAGTGCCGAAATCATCAGCGTAGCGGTTTTCAATATTGTCGCCGGCCGTTACGGACAGAACCTTATTGGCTACAATAAATGCCGTGTTGTTGTTCACACCAGCGTTGGTATTAATGGAGACGTTCTGTCCCATAATGAAGCCACCGCGGTTGTTCAGGGCATTCGACGCCAGGGCAACATCACCTTCTTCAGAGCTGAAGACGCCGATGTAGTTGGTGATATTGCCGCCAACCGCCGCGCTCACGCCGGTACGGCCTGCAACACCGCCGTTGTCGTTACGCAGGGAGGCCGCTTTAGCAATCACTTTGCTGTTGGAGTTAAGCTTGCCAGAGTAGTTATCAATAGCGCCGGCGCTTTCCAGGGAGATATCGCCATTCGACGCCATCTGCCCACCGTTGTTGTTGATGCTGTTCGCTGCAATCTGCACGCCCTTCTCGGCAATAATGCCTAAAGAGTCATCGCTGGCGGTATCTGCCGTTTTGGTTGAACCGTTATTAACGGTACCTTTGGCTGCAATCTTGGTGAAACCACCGGCAGAACGGAGCATGCCGCGGTTGTTATCAACGTTACCGCCGCTGACGACGTTCACATCGCCCAGAGAGTCAACCATACCGCTGTTGTTATTTACCGAAGCAGACTCAAGGCCAACGTATCCGCCGAGGATCTGGCCGTTGCTGTTATTCAGGGTGCCGGTTTTTAACGCAACAATTCCGGCTTCAATCCCTACAGCAACACCTTTTCCATAGTTGGTTAAGGTATTGTTATTGGTATCTACCGCCAGCATGCCTGCAGCCGCAATCTTTCCGTTGGTATTGTCGATAGCACCGCTATTTACATAGAGGTCTGCCATGGTCGAAATATTGCCCGAACGGCTGTTGTTGAGGCTATTTTTATTGGTGTCCAGCGCAATGGTACCGACGGAAGTAATATCCCCGGTGGTGTTGTTCAGTGCACCCTTGGTTTTAATATTGATCTGACCAGAGGATTCAATGCGCGCATTGTTGTTCAGCAGCTGACCGTTAGCGTCAATATTTACGCCGCCGATGCCGCCAGCAATAACGCCCTGGTTACGCACGCCCACACCGCTCTCGGTGCTGATGAGGTTAATTTTATTGGCATACATACCGCCCAGAGCAGCAACGTCAATGCTGTTAGCATTGCGCGTTCCGGCGGCCGTTACCGAACCGGTCACCTGGCCTGCTGCATCAACGTAGTTATTGCCGGCAACAACGTTCAGCTCGTTGGCGGTGACTTTACCGTTCACCACAACGTTGCGGGACAGAATTTCGGTCGGGCTGGAGTTGTTCAGTTTACCCAGCGTAATGGTTCCACCATTCACAGAATAACCGGCTAACGCATCGTTCTGAATATCTGGCGTACCGGTAGTCAGGGTCAGCTTACTGGTGTTAATAGAACCACCGCCGTTAACGGTAATTCCGTTCGGGTTGGCAATGATTAAATCGGCTTTATCACCCGCAACTTCCATCATGCCGTTAATTGCAGAGGCATTTTTAGAAGTGACTTCGTTCAGAATAACTTTTGCTGCACCGGAGGTCAGGTTGCTGTTCCCCTGAATCTGGCCCGCCAGGGTTGTATTCGCACCCCCAACGCTGTTATTAAAGATAAGACCGTTCTTATCTACGTTTAGCTTGTCATACACATTATGTGAAAGCCCCTTATCGTTGGCTTTATTAATGTTGATAACAGGCACGTTGCCGACAGAAGAAACGACACCGTTCTTCATGCTGATCTCTGCAGTGTGCGCAACAAACGGCAGAGCGAGCAGAACTGAAGCGGCAACAGGGTGCCACTTCAGTTCTAATTGAAAGACATTATTCTTATTACTTTTCATTATTACCTACTCTTTATTACGGAATCATTACATTCTCTAGGAATTATAATTTCGCCACTCTAAATAAAATCTTCACTTCCTATGATCATTGACCTCCTGGGGTTCCCTACCTTTTCGTTAATTTAGACTCAAGCGCGTAATTAAGATTAATTTTGTCATTTTTGATCTGGAATGGCATTCAGACTACACCACTTATTCGGCACTTTTGATTAGGAACAAGTCATTTGACATTAGGAATAGTAGACTTCCTGTTGCCTTAATGACTCATCCTTTATTAAAAACAATGCGCTAATCCTGATAAGAATAATCACCATAGGTGTAAGACTCAGCAGCCCTTTTTTCTACACCGTTAAATATCGTACCCTGAATGGCAACATCATTTTGTTCAAAGCGGCGCAGTCCCGCCTCCACTTCTTTTATCGAGTTTTGTTCGAACCGCACCACCATCAGGGAAGTCGATGCATATCTTCCTATAATCGCTGCGTCCGTTACGCTCAGGATGGGAGGGGTATCAACGATTACCACGTCGTACAACGTTGAGCATGCCCTTATCAACTCTGCAAAATTATCCGTCATGATGAGTTCCGCCGGGTGAGTGACCATGCGCCCGCGGCCGATAAAATCCACTCCTGAATATTCGGTTTTCTGAATAACGCTTTCGATATTGCCGCCTTCCGTTAAGAAATCAGCCAGGCCGGCTCTGCTCTCGGTCTTTGAGAAAATGCGATGCAAATATCCTCTGCGTAAATCGCAGTCAATCAACAATGCCCGTGTTCCCGCCTGAGCCATCAGGACAGCCAGGTTGGAGCAGACAAATGACTTCCCTACCCCAGGAGAGGTGCCGGAGATCATTAATATGTTATTACCGGCTTTAAGCATGGCGAAATGGAGACTGGTACGAAGCCCTCTCAGCGCCTCTATCGCAAGCGACGTTGGGGCTGAATTTGCCAGCAGCTCATCAGACTGATACGTCGGGATCGCACGGCACCGTCTGCGCTTCGTCAACTCCGGAGCGAGGGGAACAACCGCATACACTGGAATATCGCGCATCTCAAGTTCCGCCGGCTGCCTGATCCCTTTTATCAGCATGTTGCGAACAAGGATGATCCCCGATGAGAAAAGGAAACCGAGCATGGCTGACAGAATAACAATCAGCAGCTTTTTAGGTTTGACCGGCTTCAGCTGCGTTACCGCGCGATCGATAATACGCACGTTGCCCAGCGTACTGGCCTTACTGATATTTAATTCATGCTGTTTATTCAGTAAAACCAGATAAATGTCATTACCCATCTGCACATCGCGGGTCATACTCAGGATCTCTTGCTGCGTGCTGGGCATCGCGCTAATTCGCTGGTTGAGCTTCTCTTTTTCTGCAACAAGAATCGCTTTTTTCTCTGACAATGCTTTATACGCAGGGTGCGTTCGTTTATACAGCTTGGAGATTTCTGCTTCCTTGAACGTCAGTTCATTAAGTTGAGTGTCAATAGCAACAACATTATCCAGAATAAATTTCGCTTCTAATGATAAGTCAACAGACTCATTATTCTTCCGAAATTCATTAAGTTTACTTTCAGCCTCTATCAGATTACTTTTGATTTGCAGTAACTGTTTATTTAAAAAAGCCAGGCTTTTACTGGCCTCTTCTGACTTCCGCGCAACGTCCTGAGCCAGGTAGTTATGTGCTATATTATCGAGTATTTTGCTGATAATCACCGGTTCGGGGCCAGTCATGCTCAAATGTAACATGCCGTTCCCACCCGATTTGGTATCAATGGAGAGTCTCTCCTTTATTTCTTCGATGACAGAATACTCGTTGCGCTTTATAATAATAAATGAAGTATTTTCAGTGAGCTGAGCGCTGTCAATCAGGAAATCAACGTCGTCAGTGTGGACAGGCACACCGACTTTGCCCTCAACAATGGACTCTCCGACATATAATACGAAGCCTCCAGACTGAACCATGTCCAGCTTCAGGGGCTGATTGATATACGGTTCCGGTACGGAAAGATAGGCAATCGCAATTTTCGCCGGTTGATGACCGAACAGACATTGCAATAGGCCGTTGGCTACAGGATAGGTTTTTTCAGTCGTGACGATATCCAGCCCTAAATCGCGCACCGTTTTTCCAATCACCAGGCGTGATTTTATTAACGACACTTCTGATTCAGAACTTACCCCTGCCCCCTCAGGTAGCACAGGGGACAGCTTGCTTAATATTCCCAGAGAAGGGTTTTTCTCAACCTGAATTAACGCATCACTTTTGTAAATGGGCGTCAAAGTGTTAGCAATAATAATGCCGCACACAATAAACAGGAGAGTCGTGGCCGCTATCCACACTTTGCTATAAAATAAAACCTTGAGGATATGGACAAGATCAATCTCCTCCCCGCGCTGGAGATAATCGGGAGGATCGTTGCTAACGTATCTGTTATTCATACGGTAATCAGCCTTACTTATTCAATCTGCTGAAAAACCTTTACCCATTCTTCAGCAGAGGATAAAAGTTGTTTAAAAATCAAATCTGATATTTCACGTCCCCGGCGGTACGGGTCGGCAATTTCGAGCTGCTGAAGTCAGTAGCCGAATAAAAACGTTTTCCCCCTGGCCTCCATGGCCATCCGGGTTACCGCTTCAATATGATTCTTCTCCATCGTCAGGATAAGATCGTACTCACGGCACATCGCTGGGGTGAGCTGACGTGCGATATGCCCTTCCAGAGAAAATCCATAATTCCGGGCGGTTTGCAGAATAACGGGATCGGCACATTCACCCGATAGTGCTGAAATCCCGGCGGAGTCCACCATCATTTCCGGCAAGCAGGAACGCAATATTCGTTCTCCCGCCGGAGAACGACATATATTGCCCGTGCAAACCACCAGGATGGCGTTATAGTGCCCCTTCACGATTAATTTCCCCAGTTTCTCACAAAGCGAGTCGTTTCCGTCAGGCTGTAGATACCCGTAATGGTCGGCATTAGCTGGTTAATGACCCTGTTCCAGCGCGCAACTGGTGCGGATGTCACATAGACAATGTCGTAAGGCTTGAGCTTAAATTCTGTTCCAAGTACCAGTGCAGTAGCATCTCGCGCGTCGAGCTGGTAGATCGCCGCACGTTTCTCGTTTACGTCTTCTGATTTGGCCTCAGAACGGATCACGAATATCCCACTGGCATCGCTGGTTAGCTGATTCATCCCCTCAGCATTCCCCAGCGCTTCCGTCAGCGTCATGCCTGAGCGATCCATTTTCATGGTGCTCTGCTTAACAACATCCCCCATGACAAACACTTTTAAATCGTCATTGCGTGGGACATAGAGAATATCGCCCGGATAAAGCAATTTATTCTGCTGTAAATCGCCATACTGCATGAGGGCCTGAAGCGAAATTGTCGACTTTTTGCCCCCCTGGGTTAATACCACATTGCTCCAGTCGGCATTTTCCGTCAGGCCACCGGCCTGGTTTACTGCATCAATAATCGTCAGCGGCACGTTAGTAATAGGCTGCTGGCCAGACTGGTTTACCTCACCCGATACCGTGACCTTCTGTGAACGGAACGCAGCAATCCCCACTTCCACCTGAGGAGACTCAATATATTTCGCCAGATGCCCGGTAATCATCTCTCTGACTTCCGTCACCGTTTTATCCTTCACGACAACTTTCCCGATGTAGGGATAAAAAATAGTTCCGTCTGAATGTACCCAGTTTCCCGTATCGCTGGCGCTTCGATACTGTCCTGATGGAGTGGTGAGTTCCGGATGTTCCCAAACGGTCACCATAATAATGTCGCCAACACCAATACGGTATTCATACGCCTCCAGGCGCTTGTTTAGCTCTGCATTGCCCTGGGCAACAGCCACGTTTTCCCGCAGCTGCGCTATCAGCGCAGGTGTGACGGGATAAACATGAATATCCAGCTCGCTCTGCTTATTCTCCTGCGAATGAACCACTTTTTTTCCGGAGGTATCGATATGGCTGCCCGGCGCGATCTGGCAGCCGGCAAGAAGTAAGGTAGAACTTAAAATAAACAGAACCGCGATTTTTTTCATGCTTTTCACAATGTCATCCCTGTACAACGACACTCTCTTTAATTAATCGGCCAAACGACATGCTTCCCGTAAGGAAGAAATCCAGCAAGCCATTATTTATAAAATTATAACCATCACATGTTTTGCCTGTCCTGGATATGTGGATTATTCCTGGTTGAAAACATCGCTTTCTTACATTAATGTCAGCGTGAAATTACATTCCTGCGAGGTTAACAATTCCCATTTACTGAAGGAGTGTTCTTAATTAATAGTTTATTCATGTCGTGTAAAATATAAATATATTCATACCGTAGTACCTGTCTGTCGGTATGCAACATTACGAAGATGGACTCCTTCCATTCAAGTTAACCAAAGGAATACCAATGGATACGTCTAAAGTTATTTTATCACGATGTCAGTTTAGCAATATCGGTCTACATCATTTGCTTTCAGAAACATTCAGGAAAGAGAAAGTCATCTCTTTTGACAATCAACAGAATCTTTTTTCCTGGACTAAAGAGGTCAGGAGGGGCTCTTTTTTTACCCTATATTTAGTTTTACCTGACTCGATATACAGTAATATCATTTACTTCCACTGGCTGATCTCTCTTCGAAAAAAAGCGCATAATGCAACCATATCAGAAGTTATTATCGCCTATCATTCGGATATTTTTCCCACACTGTTTTCCTGCATTTGTTCCCATTTCAGGCATCGTCTTGTAAACATAAATAATCTTACGAACGATGAGATCATCAAAAAAATGCATGCCCAGCGTCACCCCAGCAAAAGCAAGGTAGTTAACAAATACATCGAACTGACGCATATGGAGTTTTGTGTGTTGAAGCTGATGATTGCGGGTTACACCATTGATGACATTAGCCTCGTGCACAACATTAAACCTAAAACAACCTACACCTATACCAATAATATTATGAAGCAACTGGGTTTTAACTCGTTGAAAAAAATATATTCCTGTGGCGAGATCATCCGGGAGTCAATCGAGAACGAGATTATCAGGGAGAAGAAAAAATACTACAGCAGCGCCAGCCCTCTTGCTTTCGAACCCCAGTGTGCATAATCGCCGTTAACCCTTCCTCGCTTCTGCAAAAAAATACGGAAAGCATCGCTGCGATCCGTATTTTCTTTAGGCATAATTAGTGGCTTTTCACTAAAATTTCTACACGACGGCTATTAACGTTACAACCCGCCGCTTGCTGGGTGGCACTGGTTCCACAACCTTCAGCGGTTTGTGCTACCCCCTGTCCAACTGTGTTATTAATAAGCTCTGGCTTAATACCTTTCTCAATCAATAACGAACGAACCGTATTCGCACGCGCTTCAGAGAGACGCTGGTTGGCTTCACGGCTACCAATCGCATCGGTATAACCAATAATCTGAATTTCACGAACGTTATTCGCCTGGCGGATAAATTTCACTACCTCATCCAACTTCTGGCGAGATTCCGCAAAAATGCCCACCGTGTTGCTTGCGGCAAAGCGGAACAGTACCTGCTCCTGAATAAGCACTATGCCGGTATTATTAACGTAATCACAGGGTTTGACCTGCGAGGCTCGATTAATAATCCTGGTCTGCTTATGCATATTTTTCAGAAGTGATTCCGCGCGCGCGCGTTCCTCCAGCGCCGCCGTATTTCCCGTAGTGCCTGGGTTCACCTGAATAAAATAGGTTTGAGCACTTTCGGTATTGAGCTGCTGCTGCGGGTTTTGTTTGCCCTGATAGGTCGGCTGGTCGTTGAACCAGGATTCCACCGTGTGCGCACCGGGTGCGGCACACAGGACGGTAAACTGGCCTGGCAACAGCACCGACTGCAGCTCGCGGTCCACATAGACTGTCGCAGGAACGGTGCCCTGCGGATAATAGACGACAACCTGCGCCAGTTCAGGCGTTACGCCAGCTACCGGACGATAAGGCTGCGGTGCCGTATTTTTCGGCGCTGGTTTAATCACTACCGGTAAATCGATGGCCTTTTCCACTTTTTCGGCTGAATAAGCGGGATTAGCCATAAATGCACTTAAGGCAGCAGCGACACAGAACGCCAGATTAATTTTTTTAAAATTCCGAGGGGTTACTTTCATTTATCAAATTCCCGATTAACCCAGTGATTGATCGTAAAACAACAGAGATGCGCAGAAATCCCGCCATCCGAAGATGGCGGGTTTTACTGGGTTACATCATTATTTGGTTATTCTGCAGCAGCGTAACCAGATCGGTTTGAACATCAGCCAGCGTGACAACCTGAGTAAATCCATGCTGTCCGCCCTGACCGTCACGGTCGATACTGATCACGGTATCGCTTCCGACAACTTCCACCTTGACGTAATCCAGCACGCCGCGGGAGGAGTAATCCAGCTCCAGTTTTCCATCGTCCTCGAAGAAGGAGATAGAGCCCTTATAGTCAAGCAGCTCGCTCATATCGAGCAGGTCTGCATCACTGTCTTTCACCAGATTACCCACCTTGAAGCCGTGGATAGTGTCGTGCCCGTTGCCGCCGGTGCTGTCGTTGGTCATTCCTTCCAGCACGTTGTACATCAGCGTGTCGTTACCGCCGTTGACCAGGTAGAAGGCGTCATTGCCACCGCGACCATCGAACAGGTTATTTGCGGAGTTATCCGTAAACGTATCCTGCTGGCTGGAACCTAAGAGACCCTCGATATTGAGGAGTTTATCGGTGCCGTTACCGGTTGCAGTACCTGTCCACAGGTTCGCGTTGATCGCAGTAGTTGAACGGCTATAGTCAACAACGTCCATACCGGCAGTTTCGCTCCAGACCGGCTTACCGCTCACAATCTGGTTCCAGCCGCCGCCACCGTTGTAGGTGTCGTTGCCTGCAGAACCGAAGAAGGTGTCGTTATAGCCCGTCCCGACGATCCCGCTGTTGCCAGAGGTGTTGTTTGCCGCATTGCCGCTTTCCGCCGTCAGTACGTAGGAGTCATGGGCTTTACCTGTTGTCAGGCCACCCCAGCTCTCATTTACCGTACCGTTGGTGTAACCACCAATGCTGCTCGTTGCGCCAACGTGATCCGCTTCACCGTCGGTAATGCGCAGCATCTGCACGGAGTAAACTTCATTCGGATCCAGCCCGAAGAAGCTCACCAGACCCATGCTGTTGCTGGAACCAGAGGACTGCGGGTTAATCAACTGGGTTGCCACAAGCTCGCCCGCTGAGTTGTATAACTTCACGGTGTTGCTGTAGAAGGTATTGATGCCGTTGCCGTCAACAATACGGATCTGCAGGCTCGTGCCGTCCGCCGCGATATTGGTGTTTTTCACCAGCATCGTGCGTCCCGCGTCGTCTCTTGCCACGACATCAGCATCCGCGCCAGAGCGGTACAGCACCAGGTCCATCGAACCGTCCCAGTCATAGTCGAGTGCGACGGCACCCGTCATGTTGTTGAACGTCGTGCTACCTGTCAGGCTGACTTTATTGGCGCCCCAGTTGTTACTACCGGTATTGGTATACAACATTGGCGAGCCAGTCACGCCAGAGCGTGGCACTTCGATGATGTCCATCTTACCGTCGTGGTTCCAGTCCACTGCCAGCGACGTGCCGCCATCAACGTTATCGCCAAACCACTGCGCCTGGCTGTCCGTTGCATTGAGCTTACCGGTACCATCGTTCAGATAGATACGGCTCTCGTCGCTGTTACTGCCCCCCTTCGAACCACGGCTCAGGAACAGATCCAGCCAACCATCGTTGTTGTAATCCGCATAGGTCATGGAGATAGACAAGTTACCGTAGTCTTCATGGCCATCGTCACGGAACACGTTCGCGTAGTAGCCAACTTCACCGAAGTTGGTCTTCGACGTCCCGGTAGTCTGGTTATACAAGATACCCAGACCGCGGGAGTTGTTGCCGACGAGGTTGCCAGCGCCGTTGTAGTCGATATGTGCCGTAATATCTACGGTACCGTTGTTATCGATATCCACAGCCCCTACTTCGTGCAGCACACTCAGCGACGTTGGCAGTGCCCCGCCAGGATGTCCGTCAGAGAAGCCGGAATTATCCTCGTAACTCAGCGTGCCCTGCGTATTTTTGATGAACGAAATGGAGTCTGCTTCGGAGTCACCCAGCACAAAGTCCAGATAGCCATCACCTTCACGGTCATAGGAAATCACGCCGCCGAGGTGGTTCAGGGTGCCCTGATCCAGCGCCTTCGCGGAGTAACTACCGTCTGCGTTCTGCAGCCAGTAGGCGGTACGACCCGCGTTACTATAGCTACTGATCTGAGACATGACGTCGGCATAGCCATCGCGGTTAATGTCCGCAAAGGCTGCGGAGTTAACATAACGGCTGTATGACGTGCTATCTACGTCGTAACCCGCACCGTTTTCAGTTGACGGTTGGGCAAGGTACGTTGAATCGTAGTCTTCACGCGTGACGGAGTCATAGACACGTCCGGCGTTAGCGGTTGCTGTACCAGAAGTGCCGCGAGCACTCTGGAAGAATGACCACAAACCGTCCTGACTGATGGTCACCGCAGCGGCGTTCAAACCGCGGCTATCCGCATCGGTCGTTCCCCCCCAGGTTTGTTCAATCAGCGTACTGCCGCCACCTTCGGTGACACCTGTACTGGTGCTGGCGCTCATGCTTGAGCGGTTACCCGCTTCATCCCAGACCACAAAGGCCAGGTTATGTGCGCCAGAAGGCAGCGACGTATTCAGACTCCAGGAGCCGTCAGCGTTAGCCTTCACGAAGCCAATGACCTGATCCAGACCTTCCTGATATGTCCCGTTGTTGTTGACGTCACTCACCAGCGAGATAATCGCCCCCGCTTCAACACGACCGTATTGACCGCTGGAGAAGGTGAACGAATCTCCTGTGGTGGTGTGCTGCGGCACATCTGGCGCCCCGGTAATACCGTTCGGAGAATCCAGATCGATAACCACGTTGTAGCTATCGGCAAAGTTCGTGTTCGTACCCGGGTTACCCGCAACGTCAATCACCTGCAGCTTGAAGCTGTGGGTGGTGCTTGCCGTCGCTTCCGGCAGTTCATAGCTCCAGCTCTGGCCGTTGAGCGCCAGCGTTTTCCAGGTCTTTCCGTTATCCAGAGAGATCTGCAGATGTTCGCCCGCCTGCAGCGCGGCGCTCAGGTTGCCGCTGATGGTCACCGTACGGTCACGGGTGACCATGTCGCCGTTGGTTGCCGTTGCCGCGTGGCTGAAGTGATCCCCGGTCGTCAGACCATGGCTGGTATCGGTAGTCACTTTGGTTGTCGTAGACAGACCGTTCATGTCACTGCCGCCCGATGCCACCTGCAGCGCCTGAGAATCGGTGCTGCCGACGTTACCGGCGTTATCCACCACGCGCGCCTGAATGGTGTAAGCACCATCGTTCAGCGGCGTGCTCTGCATATCCACAGTCCAGGATGTGCCGGTTACCGTTGAGGCACGCGTCCAGGTCACACCGTTGTCGAGGCTAATCTCAACCCACTCGTCCGCCTGCAGGGCTTTGTTCAGCTCACCGTTAATCAACAGCGTGTTATCGCTGGTAATGAAGTCAGTATCTGAAGCGCCACGGTCTTCCGAGACAGAGCTGATGTTGATAACCGCGTCAGACACGGTGGTATCGACAACAATTGTCCAGGTGTTGCTCGGCGTACTGACGTTGCCCGCCGCGTCCGTGGAGGTTGCGACCAGATTCCAGGTGCCTTCAGCCAGCTTATTCGCGTCAGTGATTTGTAGCGTCCACTGACCCGTTGTGCTATCGGCAACGGCGGTACCCAGCAGAATGCGGGTTGTCGCATCCACCTGATGGTACACATTCACCGTGCTTCCCTTCTCTGCCGTACCGGTGATTTCCGGCGTGGTGTCGTTGGTCGGCTTGCCGTGAGCAACGGAACCCTGAACCGGGTTGACGTCGTCCAGCACATCGGTGATAGCCGGTGCGACAGGCGCAACCGTATCCACAACCAGATCAAAGTCGATCGGCGTGAGCGGGTTATTGGACGGGTCGGTCCCGGTGATGCGCAGCGTGTGCGCGCCATCACTCAGGCTGCTCGTCGGCGTGAATTCCCAGTTACCGTTGGCATCCGCTTTCACGGTGCCCAGCTGAACGCCACCCACGTCGGTGATGATAATGGTACTGCCCGCCGTCGCCTTACCGACCAGCTGTACCTGGCTGTCGTTGGTGACTTCACCATCGCGAAGCACGCGAGAACCACCCGCTTCCTGGACATCATCCACCACCTGCAGCAGCTGCAGATAGCTTGCGCCCGTAGAGACGTTAACGGTGATATCGTCAACGATCGCGCTGGCGTTACCTGCCGGATCCGTTACCTGGGTCGCGAACTGGTGTTCGCCATCAACCAGCGGCGTGGACGGCGTGAACTGCCAGCTACCGTCTGGGTTGGTGACGGTGACGGTACCCATCGCCTGGCCATTATCATAGATAGTAACCGTGCTGCCCTGCTCCGCTTTACCGGTGAAGGTTGGCTTGTTGTCGTCGGTGGTCATACCGTCGGTCAACTGACCTTTCCAGGCACCCTGATCGTCAGACACCTGCAGTCCGGAAACCGGATTCGGCGCTGTTGAATCAATGGTTACCGTAAACGAACCGCTGCGATCGCTCTCCTGACCCGCGCTGTTGGTATTGGTCACCGTAAAGGTGTAGCTACCGTCAGCCAGTGCCGGAGATGGCGTGAAGCTCCAGGTGCCATCGCTGTTCAGCGTTGTTTTACCTACAACCTGACTGCCGTTGTAAATGGTGATAGTATCGCCCGCAGCACCGTCCGCCGTTCCTTTCAGGGTTGGCGTATCGTCTTTGGTCAACGCATTGTTGGCCAGGTTGATAACGGTTGTGCCGGTATCGTCCAGAACGTTAAGGATCGCTGGCGCATCCGGCGTGTCGGACATAATGACGTCATAGCTGTCAGCCGGTTTCGCCACGTTGCCAACGCGATCGGTTTCCGTCACGGTCAGTTGGTTGATGGAATCACCGTACAGCGATTCAGATGGCGTCAGTTCCCATTTGCCGTTCTGATCGACCGTGGTGGTGCCCAGTACTTTGGTGTTGCCGTCTTTATCCGTGGTGTACACGGTAATAACGTTGCCTACTTCCGCACCAGAGCCGCGAATTACCGGACGTGTATCGTCCAGAACGCCGCCATCTGCAACAATCCCCTGAACGTTACCCACGTTATCCGTGACGGAATCAATGGTCACTTTGCTCGCATCCGGCGCGGTGTAGTCGGTAGTCAGAATAAAGTCCGCAGACTTGTCGCTGACGTTGCCGGCTTCATCCGTGGCCGTCACGTAGAAGGTGTTTTTCCCTTCAGGTAACTTGCTGCCCGGCTTGAAGTTCCATGCCCCGTTGCTGTTCGCGGTGACTGAACCCAGCAGGGTGCCGTCAACGGTGTAAATATTGACGGTGCTGCCCGCTTCAGCCGTACCGTGCAGGATCGGCTGCGGATCGTCAGTGACATCGTTGCTGTTCAGGTCGTCCTTAACGGTACCCACCTGATCCTCCGCGTAATCAATGCTCGGACGATTCGGTGCTTTACTGTCAATTTCGAAGCTGAAGGTGCTGGAGGTATCCTCTTTACCCGTCAGATCTTTCGCGGTTGCCGTAATGTTGTGTACGCCATCGCCCAGATCGCTGGTAGGCGTAAATACCCAGTTGCCGCTGGCATCGGCCTTGACGCTGCCCAACACCACGTTGCCATCCATGATGGTGACAGTGCTGCCTGCTTTCGCCTTACCGATAATTTCCGGACGCGCGTCGTCAGTGACGTCGTTCGCCTTCATTTCACCCGTGACGCTGCCTTTATCGTCCATCACGCGAACGATGGTGACCGGAACGCTGGAGGTATCAAGCGTGACGGTAACACCGGCATTTTCAGCTCCCAGATTGCCTGCTGAATCTTCAGCACGCGCGGTGAAGGTGTATTCTCCATCCGCCAGAGAACCGGTGGTGTAGGTCCAGTTACCGTTCGCGTCTGCAACCGCAGTACCGTTTTCCTGGCCGTTCACGTAGACGTGAACAACGCTGCCTGGCTCTGCCTTACCGCTGATGGTCGGCGTCGCATCGTCAGTGGTGTCGCCATTAGCCAATACGCCGGTCTTCGGACCTTCGTTATCGCTCACGATAAAGCCTGTGACCTCACCCGGCGCGCTGGTATCAACCGTGATTGGGAAGCCGCCAGTCTGCGGGCTTACCTGACCAATGTCGTTAATCGCTTCCGCGACAAACGTATGAACGCCGTCCGCCAGTTTCGGCGTGTTGAAGCTCCATTTGCCCTGGGCATCGGCCTTGGTTTCACCCAGCAGGGTGGTACCGTTCGGGCCGCCATAAATGCGAACCGTCACGTTGGCTTCCGCAGTACCGGTCAGAAGCAGGGTGTTGTCGTTGGTTGTCGCATCCTTCTGCAATGGACCGGTATGCGGCGCGACGTCATCTTCGACACTGCTCAGGGTCGGTGGCAGCGGCTGACCGCCTGCATCGATCTGAATAATGTATTCCGGTGAAGCCGCCGTGGTGTTACCCACGCTGTCGGTCTCTTTCACCGTCAGGTTGTAAGTCCCGTCAGGCAGGGCTTTCGTGACCTGAAGCTCCCAGGTGCCGTCAGCCTGTACTTTGGCGGTGCCAATCACCTTGTCGCCGTTGTACACGGTGATGGTGTTGCCCGCTTCCGCGCCGGTGCCTTTGATCAGCGGCGTGTTATCGTCAGTCTTACCGCCTGACGTCACGGAGCCGGTCACAGAACCAAAGTCATCCACCACGTCAGTGATGCTCACTTTGCTTGCATCTGGTGCGGTGTAGTCCAGGTTCAGCACGAAATCGTCGGACGCTGCGCTGGTATTACCCGCCCTGTCCGTCGCCGTCACGTGGAAGCGGTGCTCACCTTCCGGCAGTTTCGCCGTCGGTGAGAAGCTCCAGGTGCCGTCGGCCTTCGCCGTCACTTCGCCCAGCAGGCCGTTCTGATCGTAGATCTTCACGGTGCTGCCCGCTTCCGCCTTGCCGCTCAGGGTCGGCGTCGGGTCGTCGGTGCTGCCGCCGTTCGCCAGGTTACCCTGCACGCTGCCCACGTCGTCCAGCGCCGCGTCGATGGTCGGCTTCACCGGCGCATCGGTGTCGATGGTCACGGTCCAGCTGCTGCTGCTCGACTCATTGCCCATCGGGTCCTTCGCTGTGGCGGTGAAGGTGTGGTCCCCGCGGCCCAGGTCCACGCTCGGCGTGAAGCTCCAGGTGCCGTCAGCGCCCGCGGTGGTGGTACCCAGCACGTTGCTGCCGTCCATGATGGTCACGGTGCTGCCCGCCTTCGCCGTGCCGCTGATTTGCGGACGGGTGTCGTCGGTGACCGCGTTCTGGGACAGGCTGCCGGTCACGCTGCCGGCGTCATCGGTCACGGCGGTGATTTCCACCTTGCCCGGGACCACGTCAACGGTGATGACCACGTGCGACCCTTCCGGCCCGGTGTTGCCCGACGGATCGGTGACGGTGGTGGTCAGGTCGTGTGCGCCGTTCGCCAGCGGCTGGTCAGGGGTGTAGCTCCAGGTGCCGTCCGGGTTCACCTTCGTGGAGCCGATAACCTGGCCGTTGTCGATGATGTTCACCGTGCTGCCCGGCTCGGCCCTGCCGCTCAGGGTCGGGGTGTTGTCATCGGTGGTGTCGCCGCTCACGACCGGGCCCTGGTACGCACCGACGTTGTCGGTGACCAGCAGGTCGGAGGCCGCGTCCGGTGCTTTTGTATCGATAACGATACCGAAGCCGCCGGTTGGCTCACTGGTGCGGCCCACGCCGTCGGTGACGGTGGCGGTGAAGCTGTGGCTGCCGTCAGCCAGCGCCGTATCCGGCGTGAAGCTCCAGCTGCCGTTGCTGCCCACGGTGGTGGTGCCAATCAGGCGGCCGTTGTCGTAGATGCTGATGGTGCCGCCCGCCACGCCGCTGCTGCCGCTCAGGGTCGGGGTGGTGTCGTTGGTGACGTCACCCTTCTGCAGGTAGTCCGCGTGCGGGGCCACGTCGTCATAGACGGTGTCCAGCGTCGGTGCCTGCGGCGGCACGGTGGCCACGTTGATGATGTACTCACCGGACGGACCGGAGACGTTGCCCACGCCGTCGGTCTCTTTCGCCGTCAGGGTGTACCTGCCGTCCGGCAGCGGCGTGGTCGGCTCGAGGGACCAGGTGCCGTCGGCCTGCACGGTCGCGGTGCCAATCACCTTGTCGCCGCTGTAGACGGTGATGGTGTTGCCAGCTTCCGCACCGGTACCCTTGATCAGCGGACGGTTGTCGTCGGTTTCTTCGCCGGAGGCAATGACGCCTGCGGTGTTCACGTCGTCATAGACTTCGGTGATCGCCAGCTTGCTCGCATCCGGGGCGGTGTAGTCCAGGGTCAGAACGAAGTCGTCTGACGCAGAACTGGTGTTGCCCGCCTTGTCGGTCGCTGTCACGTGGAAGCGGTGCTCGCCTTCCGGCAGTTTCGCCACCGGCGAGAAGCTCCAGGTACCGTCGGCCTTCGCCGTCACTTCGCCCAGCAGGCCGTTCTGATCGTAGATCTTCACGGTGCTGCCCGCTTCCGCCTTGCCGCTCAGGGTCGGCGTCGGGTCGTCGGTGCTGCTGCCGTTAGACAGGGCGCCCTGTACGGTGCCCACGTCGTCCAGCGCCGCGTCGATGGTCGGCTTCACCGGCGCATCGGTATCGATGGTCACGGTCCAGCTGCTGCTGGCTGACTCATTACCCATCGGATCCTTCGCCGTGGCGGTGAAGGTGTGCTCGCCGCGGCCCAGATCCACGCTCGGCGTGAAGCTCCAGGTGCCGTCCGCGCCCGCGGTGGTGGTGCCCAGCACGTTGCTGCCGTCCATGATGGTTACGGTGCTGCCCGCCTTCGCCGTGCCGCTGATTTGCGGACGGGTGTCGTCGGTGACCGCGTTCCGGGACAGGCTGCCGGTCACGCTGCCGGCGTCGTCGGTCACGCCGGTGATTTCCACCTTGCCCGGGACCACGTCAACGGTGATGACCACGTGCGACCCTTCCGGCCCGGTGTTGCCCGACGGATCGGTGACGGTGGTGGTCAGGTCGTGTGCGCCGTTCGCCAGCGGCTGGTCAGGGGTGTAGCTCCAGGTGCCGTCCGGGTTCACCTTCGTGGAGCCGATAACCTGGCCGTTGTCGATGATGTTCACCGTGCTGCCCGGCTCGGCCCTGCCGCTCAGGGTCGGGGTGTTGTCATCGGTGGTGTCGCCGCTCACGACCGGGCCCTGGTACGCACCGACGTTGTCGGTGACCAGCAGGTCGGAGGCCGCGTCCGGTGCTTTTGTATCGATAACGATACCGAAGCCGCCGGTTGGCTCACTGGTGCGGCCCACGCCGTCGGTGACGGTGGCGGTGAAGCTGTGGCTGCCGTCAGCCAGCGCCGTATCCGGCGTAAAGCTCCAGCTGCCGTTGCTGCCCACGGTGGCGGTGCCGATCAGGCGACCGTTGTCGTAGATGCTGATGGTGCCGCCCGCCACGCCGCTGCTGCCGCTCAGGGTCGGGGTGGTGTCGTTGGTGACGTCGCCCTTCTGCAGGTAGTCCGCATGCGGGGCCACGTCGTCATAGACGGTGTCCAGCGTCGGCGCCTGCGGCGGCACGGTGGCCACGTTGATGATGTACTCGCCGGACGGACCGGAGACATTGCCCACGCCGTCGGTCTCTTTCGCCGTCAGGGTGTACCTGCCGTCCGGCAGCGGGGTGGTCGGCTCCAGGGACCAGGTGCCGTCGGCCTGCACGGTCGCGGTGCCAATCACCTTGTCGCCGTTGTACACGGTGATGGTGTTGCCCGGCTCTGCGCCCGTACCCTTGATCAGCGGACGGTTGTCGTCGGTTTCCCCGCCGGAAGCCACCACGCCTGCGGTTTTCACGTCGTCATAGACTTCGGTGATCGCCAGCTTGCTGGCGTCAGGCGCGGTGTAGTCCAGGGTCAGGACGAAGTCGTCTGAATCTGCACTGGTGTTGCCCGCCCTGTCCGTCGCCGTCACGTGGAAGCGGTGCTCGCCTTCCGGCAGCTTCGCCACCGGCGAGAAGCTCCAGGTGCCGTCGGCCTTCGCCGTCACTTCGCCCAGCAGGCCGTTCTGATCGTAGATCTTCACGGTGCTGCCCGCTTCCGCCTTGCCGCTCAGGGTCGGCGTCGGATCGTCGGTGGTGCCGCCGTTCGCCAGGTTACCCTGCACGCTGCCCACGTCGTCCAGCGCCGCGTCGATGGTCGGTTTCACCGGCGCATCGGTGTCGATGGTCACGGTCCAGCTGCTGCTGGCTGACTCATTACCCATCGGGTCCTTCGCTGTGGCGGTGAAGGTGTGGTCCCCGCGGCCCAGGTCCACGCTCGGCGTGAAGCTCCAGGTGCCGTCCGCGCCCGCGGTGGTGGTGCCCAGCACGTTGCTGCCGTCCATGATGGTCACGGTGCTGCCCGCCTTCGCCGTGCCGCTGATTTGCGGACGGGTGTCGTCGGTGACCGCGTTCTGGGACAGGCTGCCGGTCACGCTGCCGGCGTCATCGGTCACGGCGGTGATTTCCACCTTGCCCGGGACCACGTCAACGGTGATGACCACGTGCGACCCTTCCGGCCCGGTGTTGCCTGACGGATCGGTCACGGTGGTGGTCAGGTCGTGCTCGCCGTTGGAGAGCGCCTGATCCGGGGTGAAGCTCCATGTACCGTCCGGGTTCACCTTCGTGGAGCCGATAACCTGGCCGTTGTCGATGATGTTCACCGTGCTGCCCGGCTCGGCCCTGCCGCTCAGGGTCGGGGTGTTGTCATCGGTGGTGTCGCCGCTCACGACCGGGCCCTGGTACGCACCGACGTTGTCGGTGACCAGCAGGTCGGAGGCCGCGTCCGGTGCTTTTGTATCGATAACGATACCGAAGCCGCCGGTTGGCTCACTGGTGCGGCCCACGCCGTCGGTGACGGTGGCGGTGAAGCTGTGGCTGCCGTCAGCCAGCGCCGTATCCGGCGTGAAGCTCCAGCTGCCGTTGCTGCCCACGGTGGTGGTGCCAATCAGGCGGCCGTTGTCGTAGATGCTGATGGTGCCGCCCGCCACGCCGCTGCTGCCGCTCAGGGTCGGGGTGGTGTCGTTGGTGACGTCACCCTTCTGCAGGTAGTCCGCATGCGGGGCCACGTCGTCATAGACGGTGTCCAGCGTCGGTGCCTGCGGCGGCACGGTGGCCACGTTGATGATGTACTCACCGGACGGACCGGAGACATTGCCCACGCCGTCGGTCTCTTTCGCCGTCAGGGTGTACCTGCCGTCCGGCAGCGGGGTGGTCGGCTCCAGGGACCAGGTGCCGTCGGCCTGCACCTTCGCGGTGCCAATCACCTTGTCGCCGTTGTAGACGGTGATGGTGTTGCCCGGCTCTGCGCCGGTACCCTTGATCAGCGGACGGTTATCGTCGGTTTCTTCGCCGGAGGCAATCACGCCTGCGGTGTTCACGTCGTCGTAGACTTCGGTGATCGCCACTTTGCTCGCGTCAGGCGCGGTGTAGTCGGTGATCAGTACAAAATCATCTGATTCCGGACCCGTGTTACCGGCCTTATCGGTTGCGGTAGTGGTGATATGGTGCTCACCCTCTGGCAGCGCGGTGGTTGGCGTAAATTGCCAGCCGCCATTTTCGTCCACCACGGTAGAACCAATCAGCTCCCCGTTATCATAGATATCGACACGGCTGCCCGGCTCTGCGGAACCTTTGAAGGTTGGGTTCGCATCGTCGGTGGTGCTGCCGCTGCTCAGATCGCCACGGCTGGAACCCACGTCATCTGTCGCAAGGCCGACAACCGGTTTTTCCGGTGCCACGGTATCGACAGAGATATCAAAGGACGGAGAGGTCACGTCGTTTCCGGCCGGGTCTTTGGAAATCACGGTCAGGCTGTGATCGCCATCGGCCAGATCCTGCTCTGGGGTGAACGTCCAGTTGCCGTCCGGATCCACCACGGTGGAGCCCAGTACATCGTCGCCATCCATGATGGTTACGGTGCTGCCCGGCTTGCCTTTACCGCCCAGTTCCGGACGCGCATCATCGGTCACGTTGCCCGGCCTCAGGTTACCCACGATCGGCCCCTGATCGTCCACCACTTCGCCCACGGTGACCTGGTTTGGATCCGGATCGACGGTGAAGGAGATCCCCGGTGACGGTTCGCTGGTGTTGCCAGACGGATCGGTCACGGTAGTGGTGATCTCATGATCGCCTTTAGCCAGAGGCTTGTCTGGCGTATAGGACCATTTACCTTCGTCATCAACGATGACGGAACCGATCTTCTCGTCGTTGTCGTAGATGTCCACCACGCTGCCCGGCTCGGCTTCACCGCTCAGGGTTGGAGACTGGTCGTCGGTGGTGTCACCGTCGCCTACCGGCCCCTGCTTGTCGCCCACGTTATCATTGATAACGATATTTTCTGCCGGAGACGGTGCCGCAGTATCGATCACGATCGGGAAGGTACCGCTGGTGCGCGCGTTGCCCGCTGCGTCAGTCGCCGTGACGGTGAAGGTGTGCTGACCATCCGCCAGCGCGGTATCCGGGGTGAACGACCACTTACCGCTGCTATCCGCCTTGGCGGTGCCAATCACTTTCCCGTTGTCGAGGATAGACACAACGTCGCCCGGTGCAGCGCTGCCGCTCAGGGTTGGGGTGGTGTCGTTGGTGGTTTCGCCTTTCTGCATTGGGCCGACGTGCGGCTCGGCGTTGTCCACCACGCTGTTGATGGACGGCTCGGTGCTGACCGGGATCAGAACGGTAATATCATAAGACGGTGCTTCACCCGCCACGCGGTTACCAACGGCATCCTGCGTTTCGAGCGTCAGCTGATTAAGCCCTTCCACCAGCGGTGTATCCAGCGCCAGCGTCCAGGTGCCTTCACTGTTGACTACGGCTGAGCCCAGCAGATGTTTGCCGTTAGCATCCGTGCTGTAAACAAAGACGGTGCTTCCCGCTTCACCAATACCATTGATAACCGGTTTGCTGTCATCGGTGATTTCACCGCTGGCCACGTTACCCTGACGGCCGCCGACATCATCCATTACGGACGTAATGTTCAGCACATCGCCGGTTGCTACAGGTGGGGTGTAGTCGGTCACCAGCACAAAATCATCCGATTCCGGACCGGTGTTGCCCGCTTCATCCGTTGCGGTAGTGGTGATATGGTGCTCACCTTCTGGCAGAGGCGTAGTTGGCGTGAACTGCCAGGCGCCTTTATCGTCCGCAATCGTCGAACCAATATGCTCACCGTTGTCGTAAATATCGACACGGCTGCCCGGCTCTGCAGAGCCGTTGAAGGTTGGGTTTGCGTCGTCGGTGGTGCTGCCGTTGCTCAGATCGCCGCGAATAGTGCCCACGTCATCCGTTGCGGATCCCAGCACAGGTTTTTCCGGCGCGGTCGCATCGACGGTGATATCGAAGGACGGTGAGGTCACCTCGTTACCCGCCGGATCTTTGGACACCACGGTCAGGCTGTGATTGCCGTCAGCCAGATCCTGCTCTGGCGTGAACGTCCAGTTGCCGTCCGGATCCACCACGGTGGAGCCCAGCACGTCGTCGCCATCTTTAATGGTCACGGTGCTGCCTGGCTTACCTTTACCGCTCAGTTCAGGGCGAACATCATCGGTCACGGTGCCCGGCTTTAGGTTGCCCACGATCGGGCCCTGATCATCCACCACTTCACCCACGGTAACCTGGTTTGGATCAGGGTCGACGGTGAAGGAGATCCCCGGCGACGGTTCACTGGTGTTGCCAGACGGATCGGTTACGGTAGTGGTGATCTCATGATCGCCTTTATCCAGCGGTTTGTCTGGCGTATAGGACCATTTACCTTCGTCATCAACGATGACGGAACCGATCTTCTCGTCGTTATCATAGATGTCCACCACGCTGCCCGGCTCGGCTTCGCCACTCAGGGTCGGGGACTGATCGTCTGTGGTGTCGCCTGAACCTACCGGTCCCTGCTTGTCGCCCACGTTATCATTGATAACGATATTTTCTGCCGGAGATGGTGCCGCAGTGTCAATCACGATCGGGAAGCTGCCGCTGGTGCGCGAGTTGCCCGCTGCGTCAGTCGCAGTGACGGTGAAGGTGTGCTTGCCATCAGCCAGCGCGGCGTCCGGAGTGAACGTCCACTTGCCGTTGCTGTCCGCCGTGACGGAGCCAATCACCTTACCGTTGTCGAGGATCGACACGATGTCACCCGGCGCAGCGCTGCCGCTCAGGGTTGGCGTGGTATCGTTGGTGGCGTCGCCTTTTTGCAGCGGGCCAACGTGTGGTTCTGAATTGTCCACCACGCTGTTGATGGACGGCTGAGTGCTGATCGGGATCAGGAGGTTGATGTCGTAAGACGGTGCATCGCCCGCAACGCGGTTACCCGCCGGATCCTGTGTCTCCAGCGTCAGCTGGTTCAAACCTTCCGTCAGTGGGGTTTCAGGCGTCAGGCTCCAGGTGCCATCGCTGCCCACAACCGCTGAACCAATCAGGTGTTTACCGGAGGCGTCGGTGGTATAGACATAGACGGTATTGCCCGCTTCGCCGATACCGCTAATGAGCGGCTTGCTGTCATCGGTGATTTCACCGCTGGCAACGTTGCCCTGACGATCGCCTACGTCATCCGCTACGGCGGTAATTTTCAGAACATCTGCTGAAGCATCAGGCGCGGTAGTGTCAACTTCAAACTCCAGCGCTTCCGAGGGGTCGCTGGTATTGCCCGCCTTATCCGTTTGCGTAACGGTGATGCTGTGATCGCCTTCGCCCAGCGGTTTCTCCGGTTTCAGCGACCAGTTGCCTTCGTCATCGATGACGGTAGAGCCCAGAACTTCATCACCATCATAAATGGTCACGGTGTCGCCCGGTTCACCTTTACCGCTGAATACCGGACGCGTTTCGTCAGTGACGTCGCCGCCCTTCAGCTGGCCGGTAATCGGACCGGTATTATCTTCAGCATCGACCCTGTCCGGTCTTGCCGGCGGCGTGGTATCGACAATGATCTGGATCGGATCGGAGGGTTGGCCGACATTACCCAGCGGATCTTCTTCAATCACCTCAACGTTATGCTCACCCTCGCTGAGATCTTTCTCAGGCGTGTAGGTCCACTTCCCTTCGTCATCGACGATAACGGAGCCGATCTCTTTGTCGTTATCCTTGATAACGATGGTATTGCCCGGCGTGCCTTCACCGCTGAATGAAGGTTTAGTGTCATCCGTCACGTCACCCGGCTTAAGCGGACCCGTTACCGGACCGTTGTCGTCAATAACTGACGGCGTTTCTGCTTTCCCCGGAGGTTCCGTCAGAACAATAAAATCACGTTCATCAGAAGGCTCGCTGACGTTACCCGCTTTATCCGTCTGGCTAACCGTGATGCTGTGGTTGCCGTCAGTCAGGTTTTCTGAAGGTTTGAAATACCAACGACCGTCGTCGTTAACGCTGGTTTCGCCGATCTTTTTACCGTTATCGTAAATGGTAATCGTCGCGCCCGCTTCACCGGTACCGCTCATCTCCGGTTTTGGATCGTCGGTGTAAGCGTCTTCAAGGATCTCGCCGGTGACTTTACCCACTTTATCCATGATGTGCTCAATCGTTGGCGCATCTGGCGCAACGGTATCAACCACGATGGTAATGGGGTCAGACGGCGGGCTCATGTTGCCGTCCGGATCTTCAACCACAACGGAGAGGTCATGTTCACCGTCGCCCAGCGGCTTATCCGGCGTATAGCTCCATTCGCCTTCGTCGTCGACGATGACGGAGCCAATTTCCTTATCATTATCGATGATATGGATGGTATCGCCCGGCTTGCCTTTACCGATTAATGAAGGCGTTGAGTCATCAGTCACGTCTCCGGACTTAAGCGGTCCTTTAATCGAGCCTTCATCATCCACAGCCTTGCCAATGCTCGGTTTTTCGGGGGCGGGCTGGCTATCGCTTTCATCCTTGTCCAGTTCGGACAGAGCAAACGCAGCGCCAACACCTGCCGCCGCAAGCGCAAACCACCCTAACATGCCAAACAGCATGTCATTTTCGTCGTCCGGGGCAGACAAAAGAGGCCCACCGGCGCCTAACGGTTCACCGCCCAGGGCAACCGGAGCCAGACCACCTTCAGCCATGAGATAGCCATTATCGTAGCTTTCACCAGACAAAGGGATATAGGCATAAAGCAATCCATCTTCGGCCATACCCATCAGGGTTGGGTTTTTCGAATCGCCGTCAAAATAATTTTCAATAATAATGCTGGGCTGTGTGTCGCCTTCCTGAATAATATGTAACGCTTTGCCAACGCGTTGAAGCGTAATATTTTCTGGCGCAAAGTCGTCATTCACATTTTTCAGCAAATATTTATTGCCGGGGATAAGCTTTACCTTAACCGTACGGCCTGCATCTGCTGTCAACAACCGCGTTTTACCGTCTCCGTTGTTGACCGCTAAAATGACCTTATTTTCAGTCATACTTAAAGTCCTTGGTGAAATTCAATGCTAAATTAAGGACATATGCACATCGGCGTGAATACATCCTTTAGTGCCATGCTCTTATGCCTTCCTTACATAATTCACGCCCATAGAGTCTATTGACATGATGCTCAAAAATAGCATGACTGGTTTCTTTATAGAGGTAGGAAAAAACCACGAGAGAATCTACGCAGGATTAAGAATAGTTAACACCAGAGGGTTATTAAGAATGACGTGAAAACAGAATTATAAGAGGAGGGAAATGATGTAATTAACCTACACTATTTTTAAGCGGATTAGAATTGATTAAATACAAAAAACAGAATGGTATAAATATGATTTTCAGCAGATGTGCCAGAGCAGAAATTAAGGAAAACATGAGAAAGAGGAAAAACAAAAAGGCCCACGTTACAAGTAACGTGGGCCTGAATAGTGGCGGAACGGACGGGACTCGAACCCGCGACCCCCTGCGTGACAGGCAGGTATTCTAACCGACTGAACTACCGCTCCACTGTTCCCGTGTGGGGAACGAGGCGAATATTACGGTTTGACTCTGAACTCGTCAACGCTTTTTCTTAACTTTTGAATCGTTTGCTGCAAAAATCACCCAAACGATGAATTAACAAACGTTTCGGCACCTTTTCAGGCGCGCCACAGACAGCTCCCGCCCTTCTTCTGCACCAAATCAAGACGAGACTCGTGATTCATCAACTCTTCATCACTGGCTAAAACGACCCGTAAGCGATTCGCCTGACGCACAATGCGCTGAATTCCCCCTTCATCTCGCGTCTGCTGGGATTCATTTTCCATACTGAATTTCATCGACGTTTGCCCGCCGGTCATGGTCAGGTAGACATCGGCCAGGATCTGGGCATCGAGCAACGCGCCGTGCAGCGTTCGCTTGGTGTTGTCTATCTCATAGCGAGAGCACAGGGCATCAAGGCTGTTACGCTTGCCGGGGAACATCTTCCTTGCCAGCGCCAGGCTATCCGTGACTTTACAGAACGTATTCGTCTTCGGAATATCACGGTTGAGCTTGCTGAACTCATAGTCCATAAAGCCGATATCGAACGACGCGTTATGAATGACAAGTTCCGCACCTCTGATGTAGTCGAGAAATTCATCTGCGACGTCGGCAAAGGTGGGCTTATCCAGCAAAAACTCATCGGCAATTCCGTGAACGCCGAACGCTTCCGGGTCCACCAGCCGATCGGGTTTGAGGTAAACGTGGAAGTTGTTGCCCGTAAGGCGACGGTTCACCACTTCAACGGCACCAATCTCAATGATTTTATGCCCTTCGTAGTGGGCGCCAATCTGGTTCATACCGGTGGTTTCGGTATCGAGAACAATCTGGCGAGTAATTGCAGTGCTCATAGCGGTCATTTATGTCAGACTTATCGTTTTACTGAACGTTTCAAATACAGGAAGTCTACCAGAGATGCGTAAACAGGTAGAAATTTTCACCGATGGATCTTGTCTCGGTAACCCAGGGCCCGGCGGCTATGGTGCCATTATGCGCTATCGCCAGCATGAAAAAACCTTTAGTGAAGGCTATTTCCTGACCACCAACAACCGCATGGAGTTGATGGCGGCCATCGTGGCGCTGGAAGCGTTAAAAGAACATTGCGACGTGGTGCTGAGTACCGACAGCCAGTATGTCCGCCAGGGCATTACCCAATGGATCCACAACTGGAAAAAACGCGGCTGGAAAACGGCAGAGAAAAAACCGGTCAAGAATGTCGATCTCTGGAAGCGTCTTGATGCCGCCCTCGGACAGCACGAAATCAAATGGGAGTGGGTAAAGGGGCACGCCGGTCATCCTGAAAACGAACGCTGTGACGAGCTGGCTCGCGCGGCGGCATCCAACCCAACCCGTGAGGATGCAGGTTATCAACCTGAATCCTGATCACGGTTTTTTGTATTGCCGCGTGGCCCCCACGGTCTGGCGGATCCGCGTTTTTGATTTGCTTTGCTTCATTGGGTTTAGCGTAAGGGGGATCGTCCTCTTACGCGCGACAATAAATTGCATGCAGCCCAGCGCGGGTAAATGGGTGCTTAATAAGACCCCGCCTTTACGCGTCCAGGGGATGACCTGAAAACCCCCATAGCTCAGCACTTCGAAATTTAACAGTGAAAGCCAGTCCAGCTGGCGCATCATGGTAAACATCCTGCTGTTATAGGGCGGCATGCGGCGCAGAACGGGCGTCAGTTTACGTAGCCCCATCAGACTCAGCGGATTAAAACCGCTCAGGATCAGCCAGCCGTCATCAATCAAAACGCGGTCGGCTTCCCGCAGCAGACGATGGGGATCGCTGCACCAGGGCAGCGTATGGGCGAGCAGACAGGCATCAATGGATTTTTCCGCAAACGGCAAATGCAGCGGATCCGCTTTCACCTGAACCGGGGAGCCATTAAGCGATACGCTAACCTGATGCGAGATAGCGCAGCTTTCGGTATTGATTTCTGCGCTCAGATTGCCAATCTTAAGCAGGTGAAAACCATACATTTTCGCGAGCCAGGGTTTAAGCTGAAGTTCTAAGGCCTCGCGATAATATTCACCCCAGGGCAACTCTGCCCAACGTTCCGGTGGTGCGACAGTCTGAGGTATCCTTGCCGGTTTCATCAAAACACCCGCCACGCTATAAGAGGTAATGCATGAATCTTATCAGTATTTCCGCCTTTCAGGACAATTACATCTGGGTTTTAGTCGACGACGATCGCAGATGCATCATTGTTGATCCAGGCGAATCCGCACCGATCCTGCACGCGATAAAAGAAAACGGCTGGCAGCCTGAAGCGATCCTACTTACCCATCACCATCACGATCATGTCGGCGGTGTTCCCGATCTCCTTGCGCGCTATCCTCATCTTCCCGTCTACGGACCGGCAGAGACACAGGATAAGGGTACGACGCAAGTTGTCGAAGAAGGCGAAAGTATCCTCATCCTCGGGTGGGAGTTTTCCGTATTTGCTACGCCAGGTCACACTTCCGGTCATCTCTGTTTCTACAGCAAACCTTATCTGTTTTGTGGCGACACGCTGTTTTCTGGCGGCTGTGGAAGGCTGTTTGAAGGCACGCCAGAACAGATGTATCAATCTTTACAAAAAATTAATGCGCTTCCAGCCGACACCGTAATTTGTTGCGCACATGAGTATACATTAGGGAATATGAAGTTTGCTGCAAGCGTGCTGCCTGAGGATCGGGCGATTCAGGATTATTACCTGAAAGTGAAGGAGTTACGTGCAAAAAACCAAAAAACACTCCCCGTAATTCTGAAAAATGAACGACAAATTAATTTATTTTTAAGAACTGATGATGTTGATTTAATTAATAAAATTAATCAAGAAACAAATTTGTTACAACCTGAAGCGCGATTTGCATGGTTAAGGTCAAAGAAAGATAACTTCAGATAATTGCGGGTTGCCTTTTCAAAATTTCGCCGTTATCATCGCTCGTCTTTTAAGCAACTATTGACACACACATGAAGGCAAAAGCGATATTACTCGCCTCTGTCCTGCTTGTAGGTTGCCAGTCACAAAACGGCAGCAACGTACAACAGCACGCACAGAGCCTTTCTGCGGCTGGTCAAGGGGAAGCAGGGAAGTTTACGAGTCAGGCGCGATGGTTGGACGATGGGACATCCTTCGCGCAGGAACAAGACTTGTGGGCCTCTATTGGCGACGAGCTAAAGATGGGAATTCCGGAAAACAGCCGGATTCGCGAACAGAAACAGAAGTATTTGAGAAATAAGAGCTATCTCCACGATGTAACATTACGGGCAGAGCCGTATATGTACTGGATAGCCGGGCAAGTTAAGAAACGTAACATGCCTATGGAACTGGTACTACTACCCATAGTGGAGAGCGCTTTTGACCCGCACGCGACGTCTGGCGCCAATGCAGCAGGCATCTGGCAGATCATTCCGAGCACAGGGCGAAATTATGGTTTAAAGCAGACCCGCAACTACGATGCGCGTCGTGATGTTGTCGCTTCAACGACAGCCGCTCTCGACATGATGCAACGTCTGAACAAGATGTTTGACGGCGACTGGTTATTGACTGTCGCGGCGTATAACAGTGGTGAAGGTCGTGTACTGAAGGCAATGAAAGCGAATAAAGCGCGTGGAAAATCCACAGACTTCTGGTCGCTCTCACTGCCACAGGAAACAAAGATTTACGTACCGAAAATGCTGGCACTGAGTGACATTCTCAAGAACAGCAAACGTTACGGTGTACAACTGCCAACACCAGACGAAAGTCGTGCACTGGCGCGTGTCCGCCTCAGCAACCCGGTTGATATTCAACAGGTTGCCGATATGACGGGTATGTCGGTAAGTAAGCTTAAAACCTTTAATGCAGGTGTTAAAGGCTCCACGCTGGGTGCTAGTGGCCCACGCTATGTGATGGTTCCGCAGAAACATGCGGAACAGTTACGAGAGTCTTTAGCTTCGGGTGAAATCGCAGCCGTTCAGTCCACGCTGATCGCTGATACGTCGCCTGTAAGCAGCCGCAGCTATAAGGTGCGTTCAGGTGATACGCTTTCAGGTATTGCATCACGTCTTGGCGTGAATGCGAAAGATCTCCAGCAGTGGAATAATCTGCGCGGATCTGGTCTGAAAGTGGGTCAAACGCTGAACGTAGGTGCAGGTAGCAGCGCACAGCGTCTCGCTAAAAACAGCGATAGCATTACCTATCGCGTACGTAAAGGCGACTCGCTGTCCAGTATTGCTAAGCGTCACGGCGTAAACATCAAAGATGTGATGCGCTGGAACAACGATACTGACAACCTGCAACCTGGCGACCAGCTGACGTTGTTTGTGAAAAACAGCGCTACGCCAGATTCCTGATAGTACGTTCGCTTGTTAAAAAGGCACCGATTCCCCTCGGTGCCTTTTTTGTTTATCCTGCTTTTTGCGCTTCAGCCATAATGGTGTCGCTAGTAAACGAACCATCGTCATGCAGCTCAAAGTACGCCTTCACATCAGCAGAGGCGCTCTCCTGGTACAATCGGATCGCCTTAGTTAATGCCTCGGGGGTGCGCATCCGCGCAATCCATGACGCAAACTCCAGCGGCAAACGGTCGGTTATCAATGAGCGTGAAATCAAGCCGGCTTCGGTGATAAACGTAAGCCACTCTCCACTGGAGTAGTTTTGCACGTGCGAGGTATCACGCAGCGCTTCAACCGTCTGGAGCCAGATATTTCGTACCGGATGTCCGGGAGACATCACGTCCATGATGATGAAGATTCCGCCCGGTTTGAGTACGCGTTTCACTTCCCGTAATGCCTGCCCCACATCATGCCAGTGGTGTGCAGAGTAACGGCTAATCACAACCTCAAACGATGCATCCTCAAAGGGTAATGATTCAGCGTAGCCCTGGCGCGTCGTGACGTTATTCAGCCCTTTCGCTTTCGCCGCTTCAGCGACCACATCGAGCATCTGGCTCGATAAGTCATACGCCGTCACCTGAGCAACCTGCTCTGCGGCGGTAAAACTGGCATGCCCCGCCCCGCAGCCTAAGTCCAGCACGTGCGCGTCAGGAAACGCGGCGAGCCGCTCGCCGAGACGCACCAGGTCGCGGCCAGAGGCGTGCACGGCGCTGCTCAGGTAGGCACTTGCCTGCGAACCGAACTGTTTATCGACGTTGTCATGATGGGAGTGTGTTGTTGTCATGTTGCTGTCCTTTTATGGGTTAAAAAATAAAGGGCAGCACCCGCACAGGCCTGCCCCACGGCAGACCTGACGCACCATTATTTATCAGGTTTGCCGGGACTGAATTCAACTAGTAGAGGATTATGATCGGAGGCGCGCGTCACCAGAACGGACGCATCGTGTACGCTCAAACCACGATAGAAGACGAAATCAAGAGGACGGCCAAACGCTTTCTTGCGCTGGTCATCGTTAAAACGAACTTCACGCAGCGACATTTCACGCGCGAAGCGGTACAACGCGTTCATACGCGGACGGCTCCAGGCATTGAAGTCCCCTGCCATAATGATCGGCCCACTGTGATGAGCAATCTGATCGCCAATGGGAAGTAACTGCTTACTGTACACATCAACACCGAGGCTGAAGTTCACCGCATGAATGTTTACCACCATCAGCAGACGGGTGTCGGGCAACGGATAGACTGTGACCAGCGCCGATTTTGCCAGACGCAGGATCGGCTCACGTTCACGCAGCGGGCAGCAATAGACCGGATGTGCGGCTGAAAGGGTCATCACCCCAGAAGGATGCTGTGGCAGAACAAAGGCAGGCACCTGATCGGCTGCAAGATAGTTTGTCGTTGCAAACCTGACCAGCTCAGGCGTGGTTTGCGCCTCCTGTAACAGAACCAGATGCGCATCTTTACCAAAATTTTGAAGTACGGATAACCACTCCGCACGCTGTTGTTTAAAGATGTTCCACACCAGTACGCGAATTTTTTCGTCACTGCTTAATGGCGTGCCCGCTGGTAATGCCTGACCCAGGCTCGCAAACGACCCCGGAGGCAAGATCCTCTCCGCGGGCATTCCGGCAACATAACGCATGGCATAGGTATTTTTTCGCACTTTTGGAAACGACCTCTGTAACATGAACCAGCCCGGAAAACGGACTGGTTCTAATGTTATAGGGATTTTAGGTCACACTTTCAACGCAATTACTGAGAAACCGCTTTCCAGTTTTGTAAGCAAGCACTTACTGATACTTATCCAAGCGCGACGCGAGCGGGTTTATCAAGCCGTCCACTCAGACCAATAAGGAGGAAAGCGACAAGCACAATTACCGCACCAATCCATGGCGTTTGGGTTAATCCAACGTGTTCAACCGTCTGCCCGCCGATAACCGATCCGAGTGCGATGCCGATATTGAATGCGGCGATATTCAGGCCGGATGCGACATCCACCGCATTGGGCGTATAGCGTTCGGCTTTCTGTACAACATAGACCTGCAATCCCGGTACGTTACCAAACGCGAATATTCCCATAACCAACACGGTTACCAGCGCGGCGTATTGTATCGACGCGGTGAACTGGAAAATCATCAGCAGGACAACCAGCGCGGCGAAAATGAATTTTAGCGCCGGTACCGCACCATGCTTATCTGCAAGCTTGCCGCCCCAGATATTGCCGATTGCGACGGAGATACCGTAGCCCAGTAAAATCCAGCTCACTGCGCCCGGAGAAAAACCAGCCAGCTCCTGCATCATCGGTGCAAGGAAGGTGAACGCAGTGAACACACCTCCATAACCCAGAGCCGTAACGGCATAGATCAGCAGCAGGCGCGGGTGTGTGAGAACCTTACCCTGATCGCTCAGGCTGGCGCTCGCGCGCCCCGGAATACTGGAGGGTACCAGCAGCAGGCTGGCTACCAGAGCAATCACGCCCAACAGCGATACCGCGAGGAAGGTTTCTCGCCAGCCAAAATGTTGCCCAATAAACGTTCCTAACGGCACGCCGGTGACCAGCGCAACGGTTAAGCCGCCAAACAAAATCGCAATGGCTGACGCCGCTTTCTCTTTTGGCACCAGGCTGGTTGCAATCGTGGAACCGATGGAGAAAAAGACACCGTGCGCGAGGCCAGTCAGCAAACGGGCAATGACCAGCGTGGTGTAGTCCGGAGCCTGCCACGCCAGAATATTGCCGGCGGTGAAGAGCACCATCAGGGCAACTAACAGTTTTTTACGCGCAAAGCGCCCAGTCAATGCGGTCAGCACAGGCGCCCCAACAGCGACGCCTAATGCGTAAATAGATACCAGCAGCCCGGCAGAAGGCAGCGAAATGGCGAGTTGTTCAGCAATGGTGGGAACAAGTCCTACAATAACAAATTCGGTCGTGCCAATTGCGAAGGCACTGATCGTCAGGGCAAGAAGCGCCAGTGGCATAAATACTCCGTCTCTTCAGGATTAAGATGACAGGCAGTATGCGCCAGTGTTTAAATAACAAAAATGGTTAGAATCTCAATAGAATTTTGCGGATGATGCAATAATGAAAGCCACATCGGAAGAACTGACTATCTTTGTTGCCGTTGTTGAAAGCGGCAGCTTCAGCCGTGCGGCCGAACAGCTCGGGCAGGCGAACTCCGCCATCAGCCGCTCGGTGAAAAAGCTGGAGATGAAGCTCGGGGTAAGTCTGCTCAACAGAACAACGCGGCAGCTCAGCCTGACGGAAGAAGGCGAACGTTATTTTCGCCGCGTACAATCCGTTTTGCAGGAGATGGCGGCAGCTGAGACGGAAATAATGGAGACGCGTAGCACTCCGCGTGGATTGCTACGCATTGATGCGGCGACGCCGGTTGTGCTTCATTTTCTGATGCCGTTAATCAAGCCATTCCGGGAGCGTTATCCGGAGATGACTCTGTCCCTGGTCTCCTCCGAGACGTTTATTAACCTGATTGAGCGTAAAGTTGATGTGGCGATCCGCGCGGGAACCCTGACGGATTCAAGTTTACGCGCTCGCCCTCTGTTCACCAGCTATCGCAAAATTATCGCGTCACCGCAATATATTGCAGAGCATGGCAAACCGGAGACCGTTGAGGAGCTGAAGCAGCACCTGTGCCTGGGCTTTACGGAACCTGTCTCGCTGAACACCTGGCCCGTAGCCTGTCATGACGGACAACTTCATGAGATCACCTGCGGACTTTCGTCTAATAGCGGAGAAACGCTGAAACAGCTTTGTCTTGAAGGAAATGGGATCGCCTGTTTATCAGACTATATGATTGATAAGGAAATAGCTGCGGGTCAGCTTGTAGAACTGATGGCTGACAAACGCTTACCTGTAGAGATGCCTTTTAGCGCAGTGTATTACAGTGACAGAGCGGTAAGTACGCGCATACGCGCTTTTATCGACTTCCTTAGCGAACATATAAAAACAGCTCCCGGAGGAGCTGTGTGAGGGTTTAAGGGTACAGAGGGAGGGTTTTTATTAATCCCAGTCTGGTGCTAACCCTTCCGGGCTGACAAGACGATCGTTGCATTCCAGTGCAGCGATCGCGTTTTTATCTTCATCATCAAGCTGGAGATCCCGCGCTAACAGGTTACTTGCCAGGTTTTCACGTTTGGTTGAAGACGGGATCACGGCATAGCCCTCACCCATCGCCCATGCCAGGATCACCTGTGCGGCTGTCGCATTGTGTTTCTCAGCGATGCGCGCAATCACTTCATCTTTCAGCGCCTTACCATATGCCAGCGTCATGTACGAGGTGATGTGAATACTATGCTGTTTCGCCCAGTCCACGACTTTGCGGTTTTGCAGGTAAGGAGAGAGTTCAATTTGGTTGGTGGCAATATTCTCTTTACCCACTGCGGCGATGGCCCTTTCCATCAACGGGATGGTGAAGTTAGAGATGCCAATTTTACGCGTTAAGCCTTGCTCTTTTGCTTCCAGCAACGCCTGCATAAACTCTTCCACAGAGACGGCATCATCAGGAGATGGCCAGTGGATCAGCGTCAGATCAACATAGTCAGTACGCAGCTTTTTCAGACTTTCCTTCAGGCTTGGGATCAGCTTGTCTTTGCTGAGATTCTCAATCCAGATTTTAGTGGTGACGAAAAGTTCGTCGCGCGGTACGCCACTCTCTTCGATGGCCTGGCCTACGGCAGTTTCGTTATCATAAATCTGCGCCGTATCAATAGCACGATAGCCCAACTCGAGTGCGGTTTTAACAGATGCAATAACAACATCGTCTTTCAGGCGGAAAGTGCCCAGACCCAGTGCAGGGATAGTCATATGATTCCTCAATCGTTATGTTCGTAAACTGAGGAAGATTATCGCTGTAGTTGTTATGACGAAAAAGATCGTTAAACGCAGAGGATTTTTGCTAATTTCGCAACAATCAAACGACAGATAAGAAAAAAGCCCTGAGCGTTAGCTCAGGGCTTTTAATAAGTGGCGGAACGGACGGGACTCGAACCCGCGACCCCCTGCGTGACAGGCAGGTATTCTAACCGACTGAACTACCGCTCCACCGAATACTTCTGTAACCACCGGATTCATGCACCGGCTTACTACTTAATTTGATGCCTGGCAGTTCCCTACTCTCACATGGGGAGACCCCACACTACCATCGGCGCTACGGCGTTTCACTTCTGAGTTCGGCATGGGGTCAGGTGGGACCACCGCGCTAAAGCCGCCAGGCAAATTCTTGTGCTCTGTCCTGTGTCTTTCGCACTGATACTGCGTTGGCTGCTCTCGTAAAGTCAGTCACATACCTCAGTATGCTCCTTCCTTTCCTTCGTTTGCCGCCTTGTCTCAGCGCAAAATCCTTCGGACTCTGAATCTAAGCTGAAAATTTCGTCTCTTCGCCAAAACACCTTCGGCGTTGTAAGGTTAAGCCTCACGGTTCATTAGTATCGGTTAGCTCAACGCATCGCTGCGCTTACACACCCGACCTATCAACGTCGTCGTCTTCAACGTTCCTTCAGGAGACTCAAGGTCTCAGGGAGAACTCATCTCGGGGCAAGTTTCGTGCTTAGATGCTTTCAGCACTTATCTCTTCCGCATTTAGCTACCGGGCAGTGCCATTGGCATGACAACCCGAACACCAGTGATGCGTCCACTCCGGTCCTCTCGTACTAGGAGCAGCCCCCCTCAATTCTCCAGCGCCCACGGCAGATAGGGACCGAACTGTCTCACGACGTTCTAAACCCAGCTCGCGTACCACTTTAAATGGCGAACAGCCATACCCTTGGGACCTACTTCAGCCCCAGGATGTGATGAGCCGACATCGAGGTGCCAAACACCGCCGTCGATATGAACTCTTGGGCGGTATCAGCCTGTTATCCCCGGAGTACCTTTTATCCGTTGAGCGATGGCCCTTCCATTCAGAACCACCGGATCACTATGACCTGCTTTCGCACCTGCTCGCGCCGTCACGCTCGCAGTCAAGCTGGCTTATGCCATTGCACTAACCTCCTGATGTCCGACCAGGATTAGCCAACCTTCGTGCTCCTCCGTTACTCTTTGGGAGGAGACCGCCCCAGTCAAACTACCCACCAGACACTGTCCGCAACCCGGATAACGGGTCTACGTTAGAACACCAGCCATTAAAGGGTGGTATTTCAAGGGCGGCTCCACGCAGACTGGCGTCCACGCTTCAAAGCCTCCCACCTATCCTACACATCAAGGACCAGTGTTCAGTGTCAAGCTATAGTAAAGGTTCACGGGGTCTTTCCGTCTTGCCGCGGGTACACTGCATCTTCACAGCGAGTTCAATTTCACTGAGTCTCGGGTGGAGACAGCCTGGCCATCATTACGCCATTCGTGCAGGTCGGAACTTACCCGACAAGGAATTTCGCTACCTTAGGACCGTTATAGTTACGGCCGCCGTTTACCGGGGCTTCGATCAAGAGCTTCGCGTTGCCGCTAACCCCATCAATTAACCTTCCGGCACCGGGCAGGCGTCACACCGTATACGTCCACTTTCGTGTTTGCACAGTGCTGTGTTTTTAATAAACAGTTGCAGCCAGCTGGTATCTTCGACTGATTTCAGCTCCGCCCGCAGGGGCTTCACCTACCTATCAGCGTGCCTTCTCCCGAAGTTACGGCACCATTTTGCCTAGTTCCTTCACCCGAGTTCTCTCAAGCGCCTTGGTATTCTCTACCTGACCACCTGTGTCGGTTTGGGGTACGATTTCGTGTTACCTGATGCTTAGAGGCTTTTCCTGGAAGCAGGGCATTTATCACTTCAGCACCGTAGTGCCTCGTCATCACACCTCAGCGTTAACAAGGTACCGGATTTACCTGGAACCTCCGCCTACATGCTTAAACCGGGACAACCGTCGCCCGGCTGACATAGCCTTCTCCGTCCCCCCTTCGCAGTAACACCAAGTACAGGAATATTAACCTGTTTCCCATCGACTACGCCTTTCGGCCTCGCCTTAGGGGTCGACTCACCCTGCCCCGATTAACGTTGGACAGGAACCCTTGGTCTTCCGGCGAGCGGGCTTTTCACCCGCTTTATCGTTACTTATGTCAGCATTCGCACTTCTGATACCTCCAGCATGCCTCACAGCACACCTTCAACGGCTTACAGAACGCTCCCCTACCCAACAACACATAGTGTCGCTGCCGCAGCTTCGGTGCATGGTTTAGCCCCGTTACATCTTCCGCGCAGGCCGACTCGACCAGTGAGCTATTACGCTTTCTTTAAATGATGGCTGCTTCTAAGCCAACATCCTGGCTGTCTGTGCCTTCCCACATCGTTTCCCACTTAACCATGACTTTGGGACCTTAGCTGGCGGTCTGGGTTGTTTCCCTCTTCACGACGGACGTTAGCACCCGCCGTGTGTCTCCCGTGATAACATTCTTCGGTATTCGTAGTTTGCATCGGGTTGGTAAGCCGGGATGGCCCCCTAGCCGAAACAGTGCTCTACCCCCGAAGATGAGTTCACGAGGCGCTACCTAAATAGCTTTCGGGGAGAACCAGCTATCTCCCGGTTTGATTGGCCTTTCACCCCCAGCCACAGGTCATCCGCTAATTTTTCAACATTAGTCGGTTCGGTCCTCCAGTTAGTGTTACCCAACCTTCAACCTGCCCATGGCTAGATCACCGGGTTTCGGGTCTATACCCTGCAACTTAACGCCCAGTTAAGACTCGGTTTCCCTTCGGCTCCCCTATACGGTTAACCTTGCTACAGAATATAAGTCGCTGACCCATTATACAAAAGGTACGCAGTCACACCCGAAGGTGCTCCCACTGCTTGTACGTACACGGTTTCAGGTTCTTTTTCACTCCCCTCGCCGGGGTTCTTTTCGCCTTTCCCTCACGGTACTGGTTCACTATCGGTCAGTCAGGAGTATTTAGCCTTGGAGGATGGTCCCCCCATATTCAGACAGGATACCACGTGTCCCGCCCTACTCTTCGAGTTCACAACCTGTGCATTTTCGTGTACGGGACTATCACCCTGTACCGTCGGACTTTCCAGACCGTTCCACTAACACACAAGCTGATTCAGACTCCGGGCTGCTCCCCGTTCGCTCGCCGCTACTGGGGGAATCTCGGTTGATTTCTTTTCCTCGGGGTACTTAGATGTTTCAGTTCCCCCGGTTCGCCTCGTTAACCTATGTATTCAGTTAACGATAGTGTGACGAATCACACTGGGTTTCCCCATTCGGACATCGCCGGGTCAAAGGTTCATATCACCTCGCCGGCGCTTTTCGCAGATTAGCACGTCCTTCATCGCCTCTGACTGCCAGGGCATCCACCGTGTACGCTTAGTCGCTTAACCTCACAACCCGAAGATGTTTCACTTCATGGTTGCGAAAATTTGAGAGACTCGAACACACATGAGCTGTGTGTCGTTTCAATTTTCAGCTTGATCCAGATTTTTAAAGAGCAAAACTTCGCAGTGCACCTTTTCAGGTTCACTCTGAAGTTTTCTTGTGTTCGCAGTAAAAGATGGTGGAGCTATGCGGGATCGAACCGCAGACCTCCTGCGTGCAAGGCAGGCGCTCTCCCAGCTGAGCTATAGCCCCATCGTAGTCACCTCTGTACCGGTAATTTTTGTTGAGGCAAGGCGTGGTGACACGAAGCATACTCAGGTATGTGAGTGTCGCCGCAACGCAGCATCAGCAAAAATTTGGTAGGCCTGAGTGGACTTGAACCACCGACCTCACCCTTATCAGGGGTGCGCTCTAACCACCTGAGCTACAAGCCTGTAGAGGTTTTTTACTGCTGTTTTTCATCAGACAATCTGTGTGAGCACTGCAAAGGCAGGTTCTTTAAGGTAAGGAGGTGATCCAACCGCAGGTTCCCCTACGGTTACCTTGTTACGACTTCACCCCAGTCATGAATCACAAAGTGGTAAGCGCCCTCCCGAAGGTTAAGCTACCTACTTCTTTTGCAACCCACTCCCATGGTGTGACGGGCGGTGTGTACAAGGCCCGGGAACGTATTCACCGTGGCATTCTGATCCACGATTACTAGCGATTCCGACTTCATGGAGTCGAGTTGCAGACTCCAATCCGGACTACGACGCACTTTATGAGGTCCGCTTGCTCTCGCGAGGTCGCTTCTCTTTGTATGCGCCATTGTAGCACGTGTGTAGCCCTACTCGTAAGGGCCATGATGACTTGACGTCATCCCCACCTTCCTCCAGTTTATCACTGGCAGTCTCCTTTGAGTTCCCGGCCTAACCGCTGGCAACAAAGGATAAGGGTTGCGCTCGTTGCGGGACTTAACCCAACATTTCACAACACGAGCTGACGACAGCCATGCAGCACCTGTCTCAGAGTTCCCGAAGGCACCAAAGCATCTCTGCTAAGTTCTCTGGATGTCAAGAGTAGGTAAGGTTCTTCGCGTTGCATCGAATTAAACCACATGCTCCACCGCTTGTGCGGGCCCCCGTCAATTCATTTGAGTTTTAACCTTGCGGCCGTACTCCCCAGGCGGTCGACTTAACGCGTTAGCTCCGGAAGCCACGCCTCAAGGGCACAACCTCCAAGTCGACATCGTTTACGGCGTGGACTACCAGGGTATCTAATCCTGTTTGCTCCCCACGCTTTCGCACCTGAGCGTCAGTCTTTGTCCAGGGGGCCGCCTTCGCCACCGGTATTCCTCCAGATCTCTACGCATTTCACCGCTACACCTGGAATTCTACCCCCCTCTACAAGACTCTAGCCTGCCAGTTTCGAATGCAGTTCCCAGGTTGAGCCCGGGGATTTCACATCCGACTTGACAGACCGCCTGCGTGCGCTTTACGCCCAGTAATTCCGATTAACGCTTGCACCCTCCGTATTACCGCGGCTGCTGGCACGGAGTTAGCCGGTGCTTCTTCTGCGGGTAACGTCAATCGACAAGGTTATTAACCTTATCGCCTTCCTCCCCGCTGAAAGTACTTTACAACCCGAAGGCCTTCTTCATACACGCGGCATGGCTGCATCAGGCTTGCGCCCATTGTGCAATATTCCCCACTGCTGCCTCCCGTAGGAGTCTGGACCGTGTCTCAGTTCCAGTGTGGCTGGTCATCCTCTCAGACCAGCTAGGGATCGTCGCCTAGGTGAGCCGTTACCCCACCTACTAGCTAATCCCATCTGGGCACATCCGATGGCAAGAGGCCCGAAGGTCCCCCTCTTTGGTCTTGCGACGTTATGCGGTATTAGCTACCGTTTCCAGTAGTTATCCCCCTCCATCAGGCAGTTTCCCAGACATTACTCACCCGTCCGCCACTCGTCAGCAAAGCAGCAAGCTGCTTCCTGTTACCGTTCGACTTGCATGTGTTAGGCCTGCCGCCAGCGTTCAATCTGAGCCATGATCAAACTCTTCAATTTAAAAGTTTGATGCTCAATGAATTAAACTTCGTAATGAATTACGTGTTCACTCGTTGAGACTTGGTATTCATTTTTCGTCCGAGGACGTTAAGAATCCATGTCACTTTGAGTGCCCACACAGATTGTCTGATAAATTGTTAAAGAGCAGTTGCGACGCGCTTCAGCGCTCTGTCGCGAGGTGGCGTATATTACGCTTTCCTCTTTCAGAGTCAACCCTGATTTTCAGGATTTTTTCTCTTCAACCGACCGGGTTATCTGTGAAGTGATTCACATCCGCCGTGTCGATGGAGGCGCATTATAGGGAGCCGCCGAGGAATGACAAGCGGAAAAATGCATTTTTATTTCAACCGCTCACCTTTTCGCCAAAACGCCTATTTTTGGTGCTTTTTAATCTCTTTTGGCAGTTCTGCCAGACTAGTTATCACCCAGTCGGCTGCATTTTCTGCTTCTGGGGTGACCGGTTTACCGGTACGCACTAATACTTTGGTACCTACACCTGCCGCCGTTGCTGCCTGCATATCTTCCAGTTTATCGCCCACCATATAAGATGCGGCCATATCAATGTGCAGGAATTCCTGTGCAGAGATAAACATGCCCGGGTGTGGCTTACGGCAATCGCAGGTCTGACGATACGCCTCTACACTTCCCTGCGGGTGATGCGGACAATAATAGATGCCATCAAGATCGACGCCGCGATCGGCCAGAGACCAGTCCATCCATTCCGTCAGCGTCTCGAACTGCGCTTCGGTAAATTTACCCCGGGCGATACCGGACTGGTTAGTTACCACCACCAGCGCATAGCCCATCTCTTTCAACTGGCGCATGGCATCTATTACGCCCTCGATAAATTCGAACTCATCAATCTCATGGACGTAACCGTGATCCACATTAATAGTGCCGTCACGATCGAGAAAAATTGCGGGTACAGATTTTGCCACCGGTTTGCTCCTGAAAAAGGCTTGTTCAGCTAGTATCTCATGAATCGCAGCGCAATAAAGTGCTCATCGCAAAGAGGTGGATTGATTTAGACGTCTGGATGCCTTAACATCCATTTTGTTTACGGTCATTCCCCGTATCTGGCAGAAGAAAATGCCACGGCTAACTTACTTACGATAAAAATAATCTAATGATTAAACTTTCCAATATCACCAAAGTGTTCCAGCAGGGGAACCGAACCATTCAGGCGCTGAACAACGTCAGCCTGCATGTTCCTGCTGGTCAGATTTATGGCGTCATTGGCGCATCGGGTGCAGGTAAAAGTACGCTGATCCGTTGTGTTAACCTGCTTGAGCGCCCAACCCAGGGCAGCGTAGAAGTTGGCGGCCAGGAGCTTACCGCTCTCTCAGAAAAAGAACTCACCAAAGCGCGTCGCCAGATTGGCATGATTTTCCAGCACTTTAACCTGCTGGCCTCACGCACCGTTTTCGGTAACGTTGCGTTACCCCTGGAGCTGGATAACACACCAAAAGAAGAAATTACGCGTCGCGTCACCGAACTGCTCGATCTGGTTGGTCTGGGTGATAAACATGACAGCTACCCGGCAAATTTGTCCGGCGGGCAAAAACAGCGAGTAGCAATCGCTCGCGCGCTGGCAAGCAACCCAAAAGTGCTGCTGTGCGATGAAGCCACCAGCGCATTAGATCCGGCTACCACGCGCTCTATTCTGGAACTGTTAAAAGACATTAACCGTCGTCTGGGCCTGACTATCCTCCTTATTACGCATGAAATGGATGTAGTGAAACGTATCTGCGACTGTGTAGCAGTCATCAGCAACGGTGAGCTGATTGAGCAGGACACGGTGAGCGAAGTCTTCTCGCACCCGAAAACGCCGCTGGCTCAGCAGTTCATTCAGTCCACACTGCATCTTGATATTCCGGAAGATTATCTGGAACGACTGAAAACAGAAGCCGTTGCAGACAGCGTTCCAATGCTGCGCATGGAGTTTACGGGTCAGTCCGTTGACGCACCGCTGCTGTCCGAAACCGCGCGTCGCTTTAACGTGAATAACAACATTATTAGCGCGCAGATGGACTACGCCGGTGGCGTGAAGTTCGGCATTATGCTGACGGAAATGCACGGCACACAGGAAGAAACCCAGGCGGCAATTGCCTGGCTGCAAGAACATCACGTAAAAGTAGAGGTACTGGGTTATGTCTGAGCCGATGATGTGGCTACTGGTTCGCGGCGTTTGGGAAACGCTGGCAATGACCTTCGTATCGGGCTTCTTTGGTTTTGTGATTGGGCTGCCGGTCGGCGTGTTGCTGTACGTCACGCGCCCGGGACAAATTATTGAAAACGCGAAGCTGTATCGCACGCTCTCTGCGCTGGTGAACATTTTCCGGTCTATTCCGTTCATTATTCTGCTGGTGTGGATGATTCCGTTTACTCGCGTGATCGTCGGGACGTCGATTGGTTTGCAGGCGGCAATTGTCCCGCTGACAGTAGGCGCGGCACCGTTTATCGCCCGTATGGTGGAAAACGCCCTGCTGGAAATCCCAACAGGCCTGATTGAAGCTTCCCGCGCGATGGGTGCAACACCAATGCAGATCGTTCGCAAAGTTCTGCTGCCAGAGGCGCTGCCTGGGCTGGTGAACGCAGCAACCATCACGCTTATCACCCTGGTCGGTTATTCCGCAATGGGCGGCGCCGTAGGTGCTGGCGGTTTAGGCCAGATTGGCTATCAGTACGGCTATATTGGCTATAACGCTACCGTAATGAATACCGTTCTGGTATTGCTGGTTGTGCTGGTTTACTTAATTCAATTCTCTGGCGATCGTATCGTCCGGGCTGTTACGCATAAATAACGTTACAAACAACACAAACTCGACGAGTTAAGGATATAACATGGCGTTTAAATTTAAGACCTTCGCAGCAGTAGGCGCACTGATTGGCTCGCTGGCACTGGTGGGTTGCGGTCAGGACGAAAAAGATCCAAACCACATCAAAGTAGGCGTTATCGTCGGTGCAGAACAGCAGGTTGCTGAGGCCGCGCAGAAAATCGCTAAAGAGAAATATGGCCTGGACGTTGAACTGGTGACCTTCAACGATTACGTTCTGCCGAACGAAGCGCTGAGCAAAGGCGACATTGACGCTAACGCCTTCCAGCATAAACCGTACCTGGATCAGCAGATCAAAGATCGCGGCTACAAACTGGTTGCTGTCGGTAACACCTTCGTTTACCCGATTGCCGGCTACTCCAAGAAAATTAAATCTCTGGATGAACTCCAGCCGGGTTCACAGGTTGCCGTCCCTAACGACCCAACCAACCTTGGCCGTTCCCTGCTTCTGCTACAGAAAGTGGGCCTGATTAAACTGAAAGAAGGCGTTGGCCTGTTACCGACCGTTCTGGACGTAACCGAAAACCCGAAAAATCTGAAAATTGTTGAGCTGGAAGCACCACAGCTGCCACGTTCTCTGGACGATGCGCAGATCGCCCTGGCCGTGATCAACACCACTTACGCCAGCCAGATCGGCCTGACCCCAGCGAAAGATGGCATCTTCGTTGAAGATAAAGATTCCCCGTACGTCAACCTGATCGTGACTCGCGAAGACAACAAAGACGCGGAGAATGTGAAGAAATTCATACAGGCATATCAGTCTGAAGAAGTGTACCAGGAAGCCAATAAGGTGTTTAACGGCGGCGCGGTTAAAGGCTGGTAATCTCCCGGCAGTGTAATATCATCAAGACGGGCATTTGCCCGTCTTGTCATTTGTGCGGTCAACTGCTTCAATATCTGACGTTTTGATTATCCACTGAGGAATTATTATGCGTGCTTTACCGATCTGTCTTTTAGCACTGATGCTGAGCGGCTGTTCTATGCTAAGCAGATCTCCTGTTGAACCTGTTCAAAGCACTGCAACCCCGCCAAAAGCGGAGCCAGCAAAACCGAAAGCGCCTCGCGCTGCGCCGGTACGTATTATTACCAAAGCCGACGAGCTGGTCGGTAAGCCATTCCGTGAACTGGGCGAAGTGAGCGGCGAATCCTGCCAGGCAACGAATCAGGACTCTCCACCCAATATTCCGACAGCCCGCAAGCGTATGCAAATCAACGCGTCGAAAATGAAAGCCAACGCGGTGTTGCTGCACAGCTGTGAAGTCACCAGCGGCACACCAGGTTGCTATCGCCAGGCGGTATGTATCGGTTCTGCGCTTAACATTACGGCGAAATGAGTTCATTTCAGTTCGAGCAGATAGGCGTTATCCGCTCCCCTTATAAAGAAAAGTTCGCCGTACCGCGTCAGCCGGGTCTGGTCATTCACGGCAGCGGCGAGCTTCATCTTGTCGCGCCGTATAACCAGGCCGATGCAGTGCGCGGGCTTGAGGCGTTCAGCCATTTATGGGTGGTCTTTGTGTTTCACCAGACCATGGAAGGCGGCTGGCGTCCCACTGTGCGTCCTCCTCGTCTGGGCGGAAATGCCAGAATGGGGGTCTTTGCCACCCGCTCAACCTTTCGTCCCAACCCCATCGGAATGTCGCTGGTCGAGCTGAAAGGCATACGTTGTCAGAAAGATCAGGTGATCCTGGAGTTAGGTAGCCTTGACCTGGTTGATGGCACACCGGTCATAGATATTAAGCCTTACCTGCCCTTCGCCGAAGCGCTGCCGGATGCCCGGGCAAGCTATGCTCAGGACGCACCGCAGGCAGATATGCCGGTTCACTTCACGTCTGAAATAACGACGCAAATCAGCGAGCTGGAAAAGCGTTATCCACGTCTGCGTGACTTTATCGTTGAAGTGCTGGCGCAGGACCCCCGTCCCGCCTACCGCAAAGAAGAGGAAGCCGGGAAAACGTACGCCGTCTGGCTGCTGGACTTTAACGTGCGCTGGCGCGTGACTGCGGCGGGTTTTGAAGTGTTTGCCCTGGAACCCAGGTAATTTTGTTCTCCTCTCTTTTGGCATCTTTGCCACACTGGTAAACTAAACCACTTTTTTTGTGTCAGGCTGGTGTTTCAGCCTGTTCCAATCGTCGAAATGGAACCGTAACAACATGCGTACTAGCCAATATCTGCTCTCCACTCTGAAGGAGACACCTGCCGACGCCGAGGTGATCAGCCACCAGCTGATGCTGCGCGCCGGGATGATCCGCAAGCTGGCCTCCGGGTTATACACCTGGCTGCCGACCGGCGTGCGCGTCCTGAAAAAAGTCGAAAACATCGTGCGTGAAGAGATGAACAACGCCGGTGCTATCGAGGTGTTAATGCCGGTCGTTCAGCCCTCTGAACTGTGGCAGGAGAGCGGTCGCTGGGAGCAGTACGGTCCTGAACTGCTGCGTATTGCCGATCGTGGCGATCGTCCATTCGTCCTCGGCCCAACGCATGAAGAAGTGATCACCGATCTGATCCGTAACGAGCTGAGCTCTTACAAACAGCTGCCGCTGAACTTCTTCCAGATCCAGACCAAGTTCCGTGACGAAGTGCGTCCACGCTTTGGCGTCATGCGTTCTCGCGAGTTCCTGATGAAAGATGCTTACTCTTTCCATACTTCTCAGGAATCGCTGCAAGAGACCTACGACAAAATGTACGCGGCCTACAGTAAAATCTTCTCCCGCATGGGGCTGGATTTCCGTGCTGTACAGGCTGATACCGGTTCAATCGGCGGTAGCGCCTCCCATGAATTCCAGGTTCTGGCGCAGAGCGGCGAAGACGATGTGATCTTCTCTGACTCCTCTGATTACGCCGCGAACATCGAATTTGCAGAAGCGCTGGCACCAAAAGAACCACGCGGCGCGGCAACGCAAGAGATGACGCTGGTTGATACGCCAAACGCGAAAACCATCGCCGAGCTGGTTGAGCAGTTTACTCTGCCGATCGAAAAAACCGTGAAAACCCTGCTGGTGAAATCGGCTGAAGGTAGCGCTTATCCACTGGTTGCCCTGCTGGTACGAGGCGATCACGAGCTGAACGAAGTGAAAGCCGAGAAGCTGCCGCAGGTTGCCAGCCCGCTGACCTTCGCAACGGAAGCGGAGATCCGCGCCGTGGTGAATGCAGGTCCTGGTTCTCTGGGCCCGGTGAACATGCCTGTTCCGGTGGTCATTGACCGCACCGTTGCGGCGATGAGCGACTTCGCTGCGGGCGCAAACATCGACGGTAAACACTACTTCGGCATCAACTGGGATCGGGACGTGGCGACGCCGGAAGTGGCTGACATCCGTAACGTGGTCGCAGGCGATCCAAGCCCGGACGGCAAGGGTACCCTGATGATCAAACGCGGTATCGAAGTAGGCCACATCTTCCAGCTGGGCGATAAGTACTCACGCGCAATGAACGCTGCCGTTCAGGGCGAAGATGGTCGTAACCAGGTTCTGACCATGGGCTGCTACGGCATTGGCGTAACGCGCGTTGTTGCTGCCGCTATCGAGCAGAACTATGACGAACGCGGAATCGTCTGGCCGGATAACATCGCGCCTTTCCAGGTAGCGATCCTGCCAATGAACATGCACAAGTCTTACCGTGTGCAGGAGCTGGCTGAGAAACTCTACGCTGAGCTGAGCGCGAAAGGTATCGACGTGCTAATGGATGACCGTAAAGAGCGTCCTGGCGTGATGTTTGCTGACATGGAACTGATCGGTATTCCACACACCATCGTCATTGGCGACCGTAACCTCGACAGCGACGAGATTGAATACAAGTACCGTCGCAACGGCGAAAAACAGATGATCAAGACGGGAGATATTCTTGATTACCTGGTGAAAGCCATCAAAGGTTAAGAAACAAAAAACCCCGCCAGTGCGGGGTTTTTTAATGGCTATATCTTATTTGCTTTCGCAGTCTTTCCCCGCAGCAAACTTCGCGTCTTTATCTGCCACCAGCGTTTTTACCAGCTCGCCGCTATCCGGGTTTGGCTCCAGCGTAAAATGCCCTTCAACCGTCAGCAACACTGGCTTACTGTCGTTGCCGCGCGCAACGGCATAGTCTCGCTCCAGCTGGGCATTGTTCGCCACGCTGACTTTCTTCCCGGTTGCACAGTCAGTGAAGATCGCCGCATCCGCCATGTAGAAATACATTCCTCGCATCGCCATTGGGGTGGCTGGCAGGGTCGCTTTCACCGGGGCCAACGTGTAATTGAACTGGGATTCAATCGGATTGCCTTCGCGATCGAGCATCTCCATCCCCTCGCCTTTGGCGCGGAAGAAGGTTTTATCGCCCGTGGTATCCGTCAATACCAGCTTCTCAGCCGTACGCGCCCATGTTCCGTAAGATGCAAAAGAAGACGGTTCTTTCGCCCCCTGGTAACGCTGGTTCATGACCCAGGTGCCATCTTTTTGCAGGAACAGAGAGGTTTCGATGCCCTCGCAATCTGCACACGGTAATACGCCGCGCCAGCTTTGCTGCATCGGCTTTAATTCTTCATTTTGCGTTGGCTGTAGTACCTGCGTTTCCGAACGGTTATTACAGCCAAAAAGCGCAAACAGGCTTGTCACGGCCAGCGCTGATAATAATGCTTTTTTCACAATACTTTCCTTATGAAAAGGGTATCCCTTTCGTCACATTATGGGTGACGGACTTTGCCACGCAGTGATTTTACGGTGGATTTCTGCGCCTTCGATGACAACCGACGTTCTTTCGATGCCCGCGTTGGACGTGTTGCCCGGCGACTTTTTTGTACAGCCGTCAGCTCTTTGATGACCGCGACCAGCCGGGCAGTTGCCGCTTCCCGGTTAAGCTCCTGGCTGCGATACTCCTGCGCTTTAATCACTATCACACCCTCGCTGGTGATCAGGTGATGGCTGGCGGCAAGCAGGCTTTCTTTATAATACTCTGGCAGGCTGGAGGCCCGAATGTCAAAGCGCAAATGGATAGCCGTTGAGGCCTTGTTAACGTGCTGCCCCCCTGCGCCCTGGGCCCGGATAGCGGTGATCTCCAGCTCGTTATCAGGGATGCTGACATTTCGGGACAATACAATCATGATGCGGGCTGCCAGGCCGTGAGATGAATTTCCAGATTATTCTGAGAATCGGAAAGCCAGATGGCACCGTCCTGAATTGTTGCCTGTAGCGCCATCGTCCGGCTGGCGAACGCACTCAACTGCGCCAGCTGTTCATCATCCAGATACCAGACGGTGAGATTTTTGAACTGCGCACATTTATTTTTATTTTGTTGCCACCAGATCTCCGCCGCGCGCTGGTTGTAGGCAAACAACGCCACTTCAGCAGACTGGGTGCAGGCCTTTTTGATCCTGCGTTCATCCGGCAGGCCAAGCTCAATCCATAAATCGATACCCAGATGATCGTTGCGCAGCCAGGCTTCCGGTTCATCTTCCGCGCTTAAACCACGGGTAAATTGCAGACGCTCGTCGGCATACTTAATCCACGCCAGCAGGCGCAGCATCATGCGCTCCTGGGTTTCAGAAGGGTGACGCGCCAGCGTCAATGACGCATCCAGAAACTGGTTACGGTCAAGATCCGCCACATTGACCACAGCTTTATAAATAGTCGCTTTCAGCGCCATGAGAGAACTCCTTTCGAATCAGGCGTACATTGTAGCGAAAACCGCGGCAAAAGGCTGTTACGAGGTGGTGGCTAACTCTTATCAAGGCGCTGATATTGCTTAAATGAGTATGGTATAGTCACCTTGCTAAACCGAGTTTAACTTCGTAGGCTTAATGATATCTCACAGTAAGTCAGTACGCTGGCAGGAGGTGATGTGAATAATTATTGTGAGTTGATTCGCAGACGGTATGCGGAGATCGCCAGCGGAGATCTGGGGTACATTCCGGATGCGTTGGGCTGTGTATTGAACGTGCTAAATGAAGTGGCCTCTGATGAGAGCCTTTCTGAATCGGTCAGGGAAAAAGCAGCGTATGCTGCGGCGAATTTACTGGTGAGCGATTATGTCGATGAATGATACTTATCAACCCATCAATTGTGATGACTATGACAACCTCGAACTCGCCTGCCAGCATCATTTAATACTGACGCTGGAGCTAAAAGATGGCGAAGTGCTAAAGGCAAAGGCCAGCGATCTGGTTTCCCGTAAAAATGTGGAATACCTGGTTGTGGAAGATGCAGGTGCAACGCGTGAGCTACGCCTCGACAAAATTGCCAGTTTCAGCCATCCGGAAATCGGCACCGTCGTGGTGAGCGAATCCTGATAACCAACGGGCAGCCAGGCTGCCCGTTACGCTTTCCATTCAAAATTAACACCCGCTTCAGCCCACCCCTCTTCAGTGATGAACACCCCTGCCGCCGCGATGAGCGTGTCGCCGTAAAACAGAAGCGGCGTGGTATCACGTCGCCAGGGCGGAACGTTCTGTTCCTGCCAGATTTTCTTCAGCTTACGCCCGCCGTTACGACCGACGATATGCAGCATGCCGCTGGCCCTGAAGCGTATGGTAACGTTCTCGTCCGGCTCAGGTAGACGCACATTGCCCGAATGACTTAACGCAACGACACCGGCATTCATCGGTAGCGTTAATGCTTTTTCCGGCGACGGCCAGTCGAGCACAACGTCAGCCAGCGACGGCACAGATTTTACCCACCAGAGTTGCCCTTTATAACGCCTGACGTCATAACCATTCAGGTGTATACACGGTGCGGCATCTTCCCTCGCCTGTGCAACTTCCTCCCAGATACGGTTGAGCATCGCCCGGGACGGCATAACCGCACGGTGGTAAGCCAGCCAGCGGCGAATCAGAGCAGCCCGACGCACGGGGCTCATCACCTTCAACGGCGCAACGTTCAGGGCACCGTCAGCGGTAATCAGTGTATTCAGCTCCCCGCTCAGCAACTCATCCAGCAAGCTTTCCTGTTCAGCACACAGCATGGCGCTTCTGGCCGCCGCTTCGGAAAAATGCGCCCAGCGCTCACTCAGCAGCGGTAAGACGCGCAGGCGCAGGAAGTTACGGTCGTAACTGTCGTCCTGATTGCTGTCGTCTTCAATCCAGCACAGATGATGCTGCTGCGCCCAGGCTTCCAGTGATGCGCGCGTCTCACCCAGTAGCGGGCGGATGAGCTCTGTTTCAGCAAAATCAGCGCGCTCAGGCATGGCGGATAAACCCGCAGGCCCGCTGCCCCGCTTGAGCGCCAGTAAAAACGTCTCGCACTGGTCGTCCAGATGCTGCGCGGTGACCAACGCTTCTCCAGGCTGTAATGCGCCAGAAAACGCGGCGTAGCGGGCTTTCCGCGCCTGCGCCTCAATACCCAGCCCCTCATCCTCAAGCGTGACGCGTTCAACGATCAGCGGGATCTCCCACCCTGAGCACACCGCTTCGCAGTGCGCCACCCAGTCGTCGGCATGGGGGCTTAAGCCGTGATGGATATGCATCGCCCGCAGCTGGACGTCAGGCTCACGGTCGCGCCAGAGCTTAAGACGGTGCAGCAAAACGGTGGAATCCAGGCCACCGCTGAACCCCACCAGCAGCTGGCGGTAGGGTGAAACGGCGTGCGCGATAGCGGGTAAGGTCATAGGAAATTACACATAAAAAATGCCCGAACTGAACGGGCATTATCACACATGACGGCGATTACTGCTGATAAAGCTCCAGCGGCAGGCCGTCCGGATCGTTGAAAAAAGTGAAACGTTTATCGGTAAAGGGATCGACACGAATCGCTTCGCAGGCCACGCCGTGAGCTTCCAGATGTTTTACCGCGCTGTCCAGGTCATCGACGCTGAAGGCCAGGTGGCGCAGGCCGCAGGCTTCCGGGCGTGAAGGACGCGCTGGCGGGAAAGGAAAAGAGAACAGCTCAATCACATATTGACCGTTTAACGCCAGATCGCCTTTCCAGGAGTCGCGCTCCTCACGGTAGGCCTCGCTCAACAGCGTAAAGCCGAGAACGTCGCAGTAGAATGCCTTACTTTTCGCATAATCGGTGGCAATGATCGCAATATGATGAACCGCTTTTAAACCCAGCATAGTTTCTCCTTTTTATGATGCCCTGAACGTTACAACCGACAACCCGCCCCTGGCAAGCGGCCCCTTTTATTTTAGGACTCTCACCCAGTACACGCCGTTATCGTCGCGTTTCGCGCCATGAATATCCGTTTCAAAGCCGGGATAGTGGCGCCCCACCGAACAGAGCATCAGCAGGAAATCGAGCACCGCCCGGCTCTCCTCAGTGATCATTTCACCCGGCATCAGCAGCGGCACGCCCGGCGGATAAGGCAGGATCATGTTGGCCGATACCCGCCCGACCAGGTTCTCCAGCTCAACGGTTTCAACCTCCCCTTTCACCTGGCGCTGCCACGCCCTGTGCGGCGTCAGCTTCATTTCAGGCAGAACATCAAATGCTTGCAACATCAGGCGCGGCAGATCGTGCTGGCGGATCAGCCTGTGAATCCCCTGGGCCAGATCCTGAATACGCATATTGCGGTAGAAGTCAGGATCTTCCGCGTAGAGATCCGGCAGCATGTTCTTCACCCGCAGGTTCAGATCGTATGCGCGCTTAAACTCCATCAGTCCCCTGAGCAGCCCCATCGCGCGGGTTTTATCGATCCCGATGCTGAACAGGAACAGCAGATTATAGGGGCCGGTTTTCTCCACCACCACGCCGCGCTCATCAAGGAACTTCGCCACCAGCGCTGCCGGGATCCCTTCCTCACCCATCACACCCTGCTCATCCATGCCCGGCGTCAGGATTGTCACCTTAACCGGATCGAGGAACATGTGGTCCGCATCAGCATCCCGAAAACCGTGCCAGCTCTCCCCCGGCGCGACGGGCCAGCATTCTGCCTCATCAATCTCTTCCGGCTGCCAGATATCAAAGAACCAGCCGTCCGCTTCATCTTTAAGTCGCTGAACCTCTTTTCGGAAATGCAACGCCCGCTCCACCGAACGATTGATCAGGCGTTTACCCGGATTACCGCGCAGCATCGCCGCCGCCGTTTCGATGGACGCCACCAGCGGGTAGCTTGGCGACGTGGTCGTGTGCATCATGAAAGCTTCGTTGAAGGTGTCCTCGTCGTACTCACCCTTGATGTGAATGAGAGACGCCTGGGAAAACGCGGCCAGCATTTTGTGCGTCGACTGCGTTTCGAAGAACACCTTGCCCGGCACCCGCTCGCCGCTCATCCCACTTTTACCCGAGTAAATCGGGTGGAAATTAGTGTAAGGCACCCACGCGGAGTCAAAGTGAATCGACGGCACGTCCAGCGTCTGCTTGATCCAGTTCGTGTTGTAAAGCAGCCCGTCATAGGTGGAGTTGGTGATCACCGCATGCACAGGCCAGCTTGCCTCGGGGATAGCCGCGATCTTATTTTCAATGGCTTCATGCGCGAACTCGCGGCGAGGAATGCCGCCGAGAATACCCAGCGCATTACGCGTAGGCGACAGCCAGAGCGGCACCACGTCGCTCATCATCAGCAAATGCGCCAGTGATTTATGGCAGTTTCGGTCAATCAGCAGCGTACTGCCGGCAGGCGCGGCGTACATCCCGACGATTTTGTTCGAGGTTGAGGTACCGTTGGTCACCATGTAGCTTTGCTCGGCGCCAAAGGTCCGGGCGATGTACTCTTCAGCTTCCAGATGCGGGCCGGTATGATCCAGCAGAGAGCCTAACTCGGTGACCGAAATCGACACGTCCGCCTTCAGCGTGTTACCGCCGAAGAAATCGTAGAACAGGCATCCCACCGGGCTTTTTTGATAGGCCGTTCCCGCCATATGGCCTGGCGTACAGAAGGTGTACTTCCCTTCTTTCACATAGGTGAACAATGCGCGCGTAAACGGCGGTGTGATGTTATCGAGGTATTCACCGGTGTACTGCTGAATGCGGGTCGCAATGTCCTCGGCAACGCCGAGTGAGTATTCGAAGAACCACAGCGCCATACGCATATCGTGCGCACTCACGTCCATGGTCGAGTGAGTGTTGATAAAGGCGTACAGCGGAAGATATTCGTTGAGCTTATTGATATCGCTGCACAACTCCATGTCGTATTCGTCCCAGTCGAATATCACGCCACAGATGCGCGGATTGTGTTCGATAAATTTCAGCAGGTCGGCGCTGTTTTGCGGCCAGATCAGCTGATATCCGCGTGCTTTAAGGGCTTGCTCCAGCTCCTTGATGGGTTCGTCTTTATAAAAGACGCCGTGTGGCCCCATGATGGCAATGATGTTCATGGTTTACCTCCTTGAAAACATCAGATAAGCATAGTTAAGGTAAACGGCAGGTATAAAAAAAGCCGCAACAATGTGCGGCTTTTAGGATAATTGTGAGGCTTACGCGTAACCGTAGGTCATCAGACGCTGATAACGACGGTTGAGCAGATCTTCTGTGCTCAGCACGTCCAGGTCCGCCAGGTCTGCCAGCAGCTGCGCTTTCAGGGAAGCAGCCATCACTTCCGGCTTACGATGCGCGCCACCCAGCGGTTCAGGGATAACGGTGTCGATCAGCTTCAGCTCTTTCAGACGTGGGGCAATGATGCCCATCGCTTCAGCAGCCAGCGGCGCTTTATCGGCACTTTTCCACAGGATGGAGGCACAGCCTTCCGGAGAGATAACGGAATAGGTACTGTACTGTAGCATATTCACTTTATCGCCCACGCCAATTGCCAGCGCACCGCCGGACCCACCTTCACCGATAACGGTACAGATGACCGGCACTTTCAGGCGAGACATCTCGCGCAGGTTGCGTGCGATGGCTTCAGACTGACCACGCTCTTCGGCACCAACCCCCGGGTAAGCACCCGGCGTGTCGATGAAGGTGATGATTGGCATATTGAAACGCTCAGCCATCTCCATCAGACGCAGGGCCTTACGGTAGCCTTCTGGTGCTGGCATACCGAAGTTACGACGGATTTTCTCTTTGGTTTCACGGCCTTTCTGATGACCAATGATCATCACCGGACGTCCATCCAGACGCGCGATACCGCCGACGATAGCTTTATCGTCAGCGTATGCGCGGTCGCCTGCCAGTTCGTCAAATTCGTCAAACGCCAGGCGGACATAATCCAGGGTGTACGGACGCTGTGGATGTCGCGCCAGCTGGGCGATCTGCCATGCGCCGAGATCGGCAAAGATTTTGCGCGTCAGTTCTACGCTTTTTTCGCGCAGACGATGCACTTCTTCGTCGATGTTAATATCCAGTTTTTCATCCTGACGGCTCACGGCTGTCAGAGAATCGATTTTCGCTTCCAGCTCTGCAATCGGCTGTTCGAAATCAAGGAAATTCAGACTCATAGTATTCCTGTATTAGTCAAACTCCAGTTCCACCTGCTCCGAACCAATGAGGCCACGGAGATCGTTCAGTAAACGATCGCTCGGAGAGACACGCCACGTTGCACCAAAGCGCAACCGCGCGCGTGCATCCGCCCTCTGATAGTAGAGATGTACTGGAATGGTCCCCGAGCGGTGGGGTTCCAGAGACTGACGGAGTCGGTTTAAAAGCTGGTCATCAATTTGCCTGTCCGTCAGCGAGATAGCAAGCCCGCGAGCATATTTTTCCCGGGCTTCGTCAATGTCCATCACTTCGCGGGCGGTCATTTTAAGCCCCCCGCTGAAGTCATCAAAGCTGACCTGTCCGCTGACGATAAGTATGCGGTCTTTTTCCAGCAATTGCTGGTATTTATCCAGCGCGTCGGTGAACAACATCACCTCCAGACGCCCGGAACGGTCATCCAGGGTACAGATGCCGATACGATTGCCGCGCTTGGTGACCATTACCCTTGCAGCAATCACGAGCCCCGCAGCCGTGGTGATTTTACCACGTTCTGTCGGATGCATGTCTTTAAGCCTGTGGCCGCCGACATAGCGCTCAATTTCTTTAAGATACTGGTTGATCGGGTGCCCCGTCAGGTACAGACCTAACGTTTCCCGCTCTCCATCCAGCACTACCTGTTCTGGCCACGGCTGGCAGTTGGAATAGGACTGCTCGATCTGCTCTGGCTCTTCCGCCAGCACGCCGAACATATCCGCCTGGCCAATGGCTTCCGCTTTCGCATGCTGATCGGCCGCCTTCAGCGCATCGCCGAGCGAGTTCATCAGCGCGGCGCGGTGTGGCCCCAGACGGTCAAACGCGCCGGACATGATCAGTTTTTCCAGCACGCGGCGGTTCAGTTTTTTGGTATCGGTACGGGCGCACAGATCGAACAGCTCACGGAAGTAGCCGCCGTTGTTACGCGCTTCAATGATCGCCTCGATCGGCCCCTCACCCACGCCCTTGATCGCGCCGATCCCATAGACGATTTCCCCGTCATCGTTAACGTGAAAATGATACAGGCCCGAGTTAATATCCGGCGGCAGGATCTTCAGCCCCATGCGCCAGCACTCGTCCACCAGGCCAACCACCTTCTCGGTGTTGTCCATATCGGCAGTCATTACCGCTGCCATAAACTCAGCGGGATAGTGAGCTTTCAGCCACAGCGTCTGATACGAAACCAAAGCATAGGCGGCGGAGTGAGATTTGTTAAATCCGTACCCGGCGAATTTCTCCACCAGGTCGAAGATTTTCATCGCCAGTTCGCCATCGATGCCGTTTTTCTTCGCTCCATCTTCAAAGATGGAGCGCTGCTTGGCCATCTCTTCCGGCTTTTTCTTACCCATCGCACGACGCAGCATGTCTGCGCCGCCAAGGGTATAACCCGAAAGTACCTGGGCGATCTGCATCACCTGCTCCTGATACAGGATGATGCCATAGGTTGGCTCCAGTACCGGTTTCAGGCTTTCATGCTGCCACTGAACGTCCGGGTAGGAAATTTCTTCGCGCCCGTGCTTACGGTCGATAAAGTTATCCACCATCCCCGACTGCAACGGCCCCGGACGGAACAGGGCCACCAGCGCGATCATATCTTCGAAGCAGTCGGGTTGCAGACGCTTAATCAAATCTTTCATGCCGCGGGATTCAAGCTGGAAGACGGCTGTCGTCTCCGAGCGTTGCAGCATGTCGAAACTTTTCTTGTCATCAAGCGGGATAGCCGCGATATCCAGCGGCGGTTCGCCGTTCTTCTCGCGACGGGCGTTGATCATCTCCAGCGCCCAGTTGATGATGGTCAGCGTACGCAGGCCGAGGAAGTCAAACTTCACCAGCCCGGCGTATTCCACGTCGTTCTTGTCGAACTGGGTGACCGGATGCTGGCCCGCTTCATCGCAGTACAGCGGCGCGAAGTCGGTGATTTTGGTCGGGGCGATAACCACGCCCCCCGCATGCTTACCGGCGTTACGCGTGACGCCTTCCAGCTTGCGCGCCATGTCGATCAGCGCTTTCACCTCTTCGTCGGCTTCGTAGATTTCCGGCAGCTGAGGTTCGGCTTCAAAGGCTTTCGCCAGGGTCATGCCCGGATCGGGCGGGACCAGCTTAGAGATACGATCGACAAAACCGTACGGGTGGCCCAGAACGCGGCCCACGTCGCGGATAACCGCTTTCGCCGCCATCGTCCCGAAGGTAATGATCTGTGAAACCGCATCACGACCGTACATATCGGCCACGTGCTCAATCACCTGGTCGCGTTTTTCCATGCAGAAGTCGACGTCAAAGTCGGGCATGGAGACACGTTCCGGGTTGAGGAAACGTTCGAACAGCAGGTCGAATTCCAACGGATCGAGGTCGGTGATTTTCAGTGCGTACGCCACCAGCGAGCCGGCACCGGAACCACGGCCCGGGCCTACCGGCACGCCGTTATCCTTCGACCACTGGATGAACTCCATCACGATCAGGAAGTAGCCAGGGAACCCCATCTGGTTGATCACCTGGAGTTCAATATCCAGGCGCTCGTCATATTCAGGACGCTTCTCTTTACGGACCGCTTCATCCGGGAAAAGGAATTCCAGACGCTCTTCCAGACCCTCTTTCGATTTCATGACCAGGAAATCTTCGGTGGTCATGTCGCCCGTCGGGAACTGCGGCAGGAAGTATTCGCCGAGACGCACGGTGACGTTACAGCGCTTGGCAATCTCTACGCTGTTTTCCAGCGCTTCCGGGATGTCCGAGAAAAGCTCACACATCTCCTCTTCGCTGCGCATGTACTGCTGCGATGAGTAGTTGCGCGGGCGTTTCGGATCGTCGAGGGTGAAGCCGTCGTGGATAGCGACGCGAATTTCATGCGCGTCAAAATCGCCCGCCTCAAGGAAGCGCACATCGTTGGTGGCCACTACAGGCAGGCCACGCGCTTCCGCCAGGGCGACGGCCGCATGCAGATAGCTCTCTTCGTCCGCACGCCCGGTACGGATCAGCTCCAGGTAATAGCGATCCGGGAAATACTCTTCGTAGAACGAGACGCACTGATCCACCAGCGCGTTGTTACCGCGCAGCAGACATTTGCCGACATCCCCCATACGACCACCGGAGATCAGCAGCAAACCTTCGTTCAGCTCTGCCAGCCAGTCGCGGTCAATCCATGGACCCAGTGCGCCGTAGCCGCGCTGGTAGGCTTTTGAGATCAGCAGAGTGAGATTCTGATAGCCCGTGTTATTCATGGCTAACACGGAAATTTGCGTCATCTCATCGCCGAGCAGGTCGCTCTGCACATGAAAATCCGCACCGACGATGGGCTTTAATCCTGCGCCATGCGCCGTTCCGTAGAACTTCACCAGGCCACACAGGTTGGTAAAATCGGTGATCGCCAGCGCAGGCATGCCAAGCGAGGCCGCCTTTTTTACCAGCGGCCCGGTCTTTGCCAGCCCATCGATCATGGAGTAGTCGCTATGCACCCGCAGGTGTACGAAACGTGGTTCAGCCATCTTCAAATCCCGCGTTACTTAATTGCTTGCGTCTTGATTCAGGACACCAGTCCCAGCGCGCGTTTCACCGGGCCAAAGCTGCGCCGATGATGTTCAGTTGCGCCATGTTCAGCCAGCTTTTCCAGATGGAAAGCCGTTGGATATCCCTTGTGCTGGGCGAAACCATACGCGGGATAAGTGAGGTCCAGCGCGGCCATTTCAGCATCGCGCGTCACTTTGGCAATGATTGACGCCGCACTGATTTCTGCGACGCGGCTATCGCCTTTAACAACAGCCATGGAAGGCATCGGCAGCGCCGGGCAACGGTTACCGTCGATCAGTACATACTCAGGCACAATCTTCAGGCCCGCAACGGCACGCTGCATCGCCAGCATGGTAGCGTGCAGAATGTTTAGATCGTCAATCTCATGCGGTTCTGCGCGCCCGAGACTCCAGGCCAGCGCTTTCTCTTTAATTTCATCGAACAGCGCTAAACGACGCTTTTCGCTCAGTTTTTTCGAGTCGTTCAGGCCAACGATCGGGCGGGCTGGATCGAGGATCACCGCCGCGGTCACAACGGCACCCACTAACGGGCCACGACCGACTTCATCCACACCGGCAACGAGGTGGGTATGGGGATAAATAAATTCCATCATTGTGCTAACTCCAGCACCGCATCGGCCGCCTGCTCATCAGCATTACAGCGGATCAGTTGATGCAGTTCACGGAACGTATCGTGCATCTGGTGGCTGGTTTTACCGTTGGCCAGCAGCGGCAGCAGCGCATCTGCCAGCGCCTGCGGCTGGCATTCATCCTGCAAGAGCTCTTTCACCAGCTCGCGACCCGCAAGCAGGTTTGGCAGAGATACGTAATCTGTTTTTACCAGACGTTTTGCCAGCCAGAAGGTAAACGGCTTCATGCGATAACCGACCACCATTGGGCATTTTGCCAGCATACACTCCAGCGCAGCCGTGCCGGAAGCCAGCAGTGCGGCATCGCTCGCAAACATGGCTTGCCGCCCTTTTCCGTCCAGCAGGCGGACGTGAAGATCCGGGGCGACGTCGGCTTTGATACGCTCAAACTGCTCCCGGCGTTTGGCATTCACCAGCGGCACGACCACTTCAAGATCGGGGTAAGTCTTGCGAAGAATTTGCGCCGTTTTCAGGAAATCGGCACTGAGCATTTCAACTTCCGCACCCCGGCTTCCTGGCAGCAGCGCCAGACAATGCACATCATGCGGGATGCCCAGTTCGTCACGCGCCGCGTTTTTATCCGGATCCAGCGGCATGGCATCCGCCATGGTATGACCGATAAAACGGCACGGGACATTAAATCTGTCGTAAAACGCTTTTTCGAAAGGCAGAAAAGCCAGCACCAGATTGGTGGACCGTCCGATTTTGAAAACGCGTTTCTGTCGCCACGCCCACACGGACGGGCTGACGTAATGGATCGTTTTGATCCCCTGCTTTTTCAGGTTCCCTTCAAGGGTAATATTGAAATCAGGCGCATCAATGCCGACAAATACATCGGGCTTGAGGTCGGTAAAGCGGCGGGTAAGGTCGGCGCGGATATGCAGCAGGCGACGCAAGCGGCCCAGCACCTCGACGATGCCCATCACAGCCAGCTCTTCCATTTCATACCAGGCTTCGCAGCCTTCGGCCTGCATTAGCGGCCCAGCCACGCCCACAAAGCGGGCATTGGGTACACGGGCTTTAAGCGCGCGGATAAGACCTGCACCAAGAATATCGCCGGAGGTTTCTCCGGCGACCAGGGCGATGGTAAGCGGACGACTGTCGACCATTAACGAATCAGACCACGGGTTGAACGTTCAAAGAATTCCATGAACGTTTTCACTTCAGGGTGCTTATTCGCCAGCTCGGCAATTTCCGGCTTAGCCTCTTCCAGCGTTTTACCGCTACGGTACAGCAATTTGTACGCGTTGCGGATCGCGGTAATCGCTTCGCGGCTGAAGCCACGACGCTTGAGACCTTCAATGTTCACGCCAAACGGCGTGGCATGGTTGCCCTGCGCAATCACAAACGGTGGGACGTCCTGCGCCACACCGGAGCATCCGCCGACCATCACGTGTGCACCAATGATGCAGAACTGATGGACTGCGGTCATGCCGCCAATAATGGCGAAATCATCGACCGATACGTGTCCCGCCAGCGTTGCGTTGTTGGCGAGAATACAGCGGCTCCCCACGGTACAGTCGTGCGCAATGTGCGCATTAACCATAAACAGGTTGTCGCTGCCCACCTTCGTCAATCCACCGCCTTGCGTTGTACCACGATGAATGGTGACGCTTTCGCGAATGCGGTTACGATCGCCGATTTCCACGCGGGTCGGTTCGCCAGCATACTTGAGATCCTGGTTAACTTCGCCGATGGAGGCGAACTGATAGATCTCATTGTTGCAGCCAATGGTGGTATGACCATTCACGACAACGTGAGATTTCAGTACTGTACCCTCACCAATTTCGACATGGGGTCCAACAATACAAAACGGGCCGATGTGGACATTGGCACCAATGATGGCACCCGTTTCCACAATGGCGGTAGGATGAATAAAGGCGGATTTATCAATCACGTATCAGGCCTCCCGGCTACGCGCACACATCATTGTCGCTTCGCAAACAACTTTGCCGTCAACCATAGCTACGCCTTTGAAGCGAGTCAGGCCGCGACGCGTTTTTTCAAAAGTGACTTCCATGATCATTTGATCACCAGGCACGACCGGACGCTTGAAGCGCGCTTCATCGATACCCGCGAAGTAATAGAGTTCACCCGGTTCCAGTTTACCTACGCTTTTAAACGCCAGAATACCGGTAGCCTGTGCCATCGCTTCCAGGATCAATACCCCCGGGAAGATAGGCTTACCAGGGAAGTGCCCCTGGAAGAACGGCTCGTTAACGGAGACATTTTTCACTGCGCGCAGAAAACGACCTTCTTCAAAATCCAGCACACGGTCTACCAGTAAAAACGGATAGCGGTGCGGCAGAAGTTCTAAAATCTCTTCAATATGCAGAGTATGAGTGTCAGTAGTCAAAATACTCTTCCTGTCAAATGTACTAAGTAGCAATAATAACACGGCCTGCCGGTTTATAAACAAAGCCGACAGGCCGGGAAATTTAGCGTTAAACGGATGAACGCTTAGTCTTGTTGATCGATTTTGCGCTCAATCGCTTTGAGTCGCTTGCTCATATCATCAATATTCATCACCAGTGCAGCTGTTTTACGCCAGACCTTGTTCGGTTGCAGCGGAATACCGGAGGAATAAACGCCAGGCTCAGTGATTGGACGCATCACCATGCCCATCCCCGTCACCGTGACTTTGTCGCATATTTCCATATGGCCATTGATCACGCTGGCACCGCCAATCATGCAGTATCGGCCAATTTTCAGGCTGCCTGCCATGATAACACCACCCGCAACTGCGGTATTGTCGCCAATCACAACGTTATGTGCAATCTGGCACTGGTTGTCTATGATAACACCGTTACCAATAATGGTGTCGTCAAGCGCACCGCGGTCGATGGTGGTGCAAGCGCCGATCTCCACACGATCGCCGATAATCACGCGACCCAGCTGAGGGATCTTAACCCAGTTACCCCGATCGTTAGCGTAACCAAATCCGTCAGAACCAATCACCGTGCTGGACTGTACGAGACAATTCTCGCCAATCTCAACCTCATGGTAGACAGAGACATTGGCCCACAGACGAGTCCCTGCGCCAATTTTCGTATTTTTTCCAACAAAGCAGCCTGGGCCAATCACCACGTTATCACCCAGCACGACGCCGGATTCGATAACGGCGTTTGCGCCGACTGATACGTTGTTACCCAGCTGAGCCGTCGGATCAATCGCAGCACTGGCTGCAATGTTCTGTGCCGGCTGCGGCGTGGTATCAAGAATTTGGGCCATGCGCGCATAGGTCAGGTAGGGATTTTTCACTACCAGTGTAGCGCTAGTGGCAAACGGAAGATCGTCCTGCGTCAGAACAACGGCAGACGCCTGGCACTGGGCCAGGTGTTCACGGTACTTAGGGCTTACCATGAAGGTAATAGTGCCTGCTTTAGCAGATTGCATGGACGCAACAGCGGTGATGACGATATCGCCATCACCGTGTAATTCTGCATCCAACTGCTGAGCTAAATCAGCCAGTCGAATTGAAGGCATTACTTATTTAACCTGTTTCAGAACATCAGCTGTGATGTCTTTAACATCGCTGCTGTTGAATGCAACGGCGTTCGAATCAACAACCAGATCGATGCTCTGATCGGCTGCGACTGCTTTAACGGCAGACTGAATACGCGTCACCAGTTTGCCACGCTCTTCGTTAGAACGACGCTGACGATCCTGCTCGAAAGCCTGTGCTTTCTGAGAGAAGGTCTGGCGCTGAGACATGACGTCTTTTTCCAGTTTGCTGCGCTCGCTCGCTTTCATGGTAGAACCATCACGCTGAAGACGCTGCATCTTGGACTGAAGATCACCTTCCATACGTTGCAGTTCGCTCGCACGGCCTTTGAATTCGTTTTCCAGCGTTGCAGAAACACCGGTTTTCTGTGCAACCTGCTGGAACAAATTACCCATGTTGACGATTGCAATTTTATCCGCTGCCTGAGCAGAAGTTGCCATCGCTAAACCGAGACCTGCAGCTAATAACCACTTTTTCACAATTAACTCCTTACCATCCCATTGGCACCCGAGGGGTACCGTTCTTTGCGTGGCAAGGCGATCGTTTTACCGATCGCCGGTTGTCAGCGCTACACTGCCAACGCATTCCATTGCAGCGGATTATTACCAGGTTTTACCAATGTTAAACTGGAACTGCTCCGCTTTGTCTCCATCGTATTTCTTAAACGGCTGGGCGTAAGAGAAGACCAACGGCCCCAGCGGTGACATCCATTGTAATGCGATACCTGCGGACATGCGAATGTTGCTCGGATCGCTGTAGTCCGGGACCCCCGCCGCACGCATCTGGGCGGTGTTCTCCCAGTTGGTGTCCCACACTGTACCTGCATCCATAAAGAAGGAGGTGCGGACAGAGTTTGCGTACTTGTCGCTGATAAACGGCGTAGGCGTGATGAACTCGAGGCTCGCCACGGCCATAGCGTTACCACCTACTGCGTCATCAGAGCTACATACTTGCTTAGGATCACGGCTTGCGCAGTTATCTTCGTCATTACCGCCGTAATAAACCGCTTTCGGACCAATGTTATTGGACTGGAAGCCACGCACGGTGCTTGAACCACCGGCGTAGAAGTTTTCATAGAACGGCAGTTCTTTGCTTCCAATACCGTCACCATAACCCCAACGGGTACGACCCAGAACAACCCACTTGTGATCTTCATCAATTGGGAAGTAGGACGCCGTATCCAGCGTGACCTTGTAGAACTCGTTATCCGAGCCCGGGATAGTCACTTTACCGTTCAGGTTGACACGTGAACCTTCCGTCGGGAAGTAGCCACGGTCAAGACGGTTGTAGGTCCAACCGTAGTTGAAGGTGAAGTCATCCGCGGCGAAACCGTTGTCATCGCTGGACGTACTCGCCGACTGACCGATGGAGTCCAGGTAACGCCACATCGCCACCTGCGGTTGCATGTTGGACAGGTCGTTATGCACGTACCCTAAACCTGCGCGCAGGGTGTTGTATTCGTTAACCGGGAAGCCGAGCGTACCATCCAGACCGTAACTCTTGTTGGTATACGAGGAGAGGTCCGCGTCATCCGCTTTAAAGTCGTTATAGAAGATACGACCGCCCAGGCTTACACCGTCAACGGTGAAGTATGGGTTGGTAACAGAGAACTCAGAGTAGGTCTGGTAGTCGTTTTTCGTCCCGTTGATACCGACAGAGTAGCCCGTACCCAGCCAGTTATCCTGCTGAACACCGACCTGGAAGCTCACGCCACTTTCAGTACCGTAACCAATACCGAAGTTGAAGCTACCGGTATTACGTTCTTTAACTTTATAAACAACATCAACCTGATCCGGACGACCTGGTACACGCTGAGTATCGGTATCGACCGTTTCGAAATAGCCCAGACGGTTCAGACGCTCTTTACCCTGGTCTACCAGATCGCTTCCCAGCCATGCCCCTTCCATCTGGCGCATTTCACGGCGCAGAACGGAGTCTTTAGAGGTATCGTTACCTTCGAAGCGGATCTTACGCACATAGAAACGGTTGCCCGCATCAACGTTAACGTGCAGCTTAACGGTTTTATCCGTGTCGTTAATTTCCGGCTGCGTTTGCACACGCGGATACGCATAACCATAACGGCCGAGCAGCTTCTTAATGCTGTCTTCCATTTTGGTGACTTTAGATCCGCTGTACAGATCGCCCGGCTGAATTTTGGTCAGAGATTCAATTTCAGCTGAATGTCCTGCCAGGTTGCCGCTGACTTCAACACCTGAAAGCGTGTACTTATCGCCTTCAGTGATGTTAACGGTAATGTAGATACCTTTCTTGTCCGGAGTCAGACTCACCTGAGTTGAATCGATGTTGAAACGGGCGTAACCGCGATCCAGATAGTAGCTGCGCAGGGTTTCAAGGTCACCCGCCAGTTTCTGTTTCTGGTATTTACGATCGCCCACCACGTTCCACCACGGCACTTCGTCACGCAGCTGGAAGTTGGAGATCAGTTCGTCGGTGCTGAACGCGTGGTTACCCACGATGTTGATCTGCTGGATCTTCGCAGAAACACCTTCCTGGAAGACCAGTTTCAGGTCGACACGGTTACGTGGCAGCGGTGTAACAACCGCTTTAACGCTCGCGCTGTATTTACCGACGCTGTAATAGAAATCTTCCAGACCTTTTTCAATGTCTGCAAGGGTTGTGCGGTCCAGAGATTCCCCCACACGAACACCCGATGCCTCAAGGTTCTGCTTGAGCATGTCATCTTTCACCGACTTGTTGCCGGAGAAAGTGATGCTGGCAATCGTTGGACGTTCTTTTACCTGAACCACCAGCGTATCACCATCGCGCAGGACGCGGACGTCCTCAAAGTTGCCAGTGGCAAACAGAGCACGGATGGTGTTACTGATATCTTCATCATTAACCGTATCGCCGGGGCGCACAGGCATACTGAGGAGGGCCGCACCAACGGCGACACGCTGAAGGCCTTCGAAATGAATATCTTTCACTACGAACCCGTCAGCACCGTATACGGTCGCGCTGCTAAACAGCAGCGACGCTATGAGCAACTTTTTCATCGCCATCGTTATTATGCGTTCTTCCTAACTAACTCTCTTACAACCGAGAGAAATCATTGAAAAGTGCAAGCCCCATTAACAGCACCAGCAAAATCGAGCCAATGCGATAACTAAAGTCTTGAACTCGCTCGGATACCGGTCCGCCTTTTAGCTTTTCAATCGCTAAAAACAGCAAATGGCCCCCATCTAGTACGGGAAGCGGGAACAGGTTGATTATCCCCAGGTTCACGCTAATCAGCGCAAGGAACATGAGATAGTAAATCACCCCGAACTCCGCTGACATCCCAGCCCCCTGAGCAATCGAAATTGGCCCACTGAGGTTGTTCAGTTTCACATCACCGGTTATCAATTTCCCCAACATGTTGACCGTAAGCTTCATCAGCTGCCATGTTTTATCCGTGGCCTCAACGATGGCGCTAAACGGCCCATACTGGCGTATTGTCTTGTACTCATCTGGCAGTGGGATCACTTTCGGCACAACGCCGGCAAACCCTTCCGCCTTACCGCCGCCCGATTTGGTATCCGGGGTGAGAGTCAGTGAGAGCGAACTCCCCTGCCTTTCCACTTCCAGCGCGAGCGGCTTGCCTGGATTATCGCGCACCAGAGTAACAAAGGTCATCCATTGTGTTAATGGCTGACCATCGACTTTAACGATCCTGTCACCCGCTTGTAAACCTGCTTTACTCGCTGCCGATTTGGCCTGTACTTCGGCTAATACCGGCTTGATCTGCGCGCCGCGCGGTCGAATCCCGAGTGCGGCGACAGGGTCCTCTTTGTCTGGCTCAAAGCGCCAGTGGCGTAAATCCAGCACTTTTTCCTGCCGCTGGTCGGAACCAAATGGCGATACGCTGACGGTTGTCTGCTCATCACCGATTTTGGCAACCAGTTGTAACCTCACGGCATCCCAATCAGGGGTTTCGATACCATCAATCGCTTTAAGTTCCATTCCCGGTGTAATTTGCGCCGTTGCCGCAATAGAACCCGTGGTGATTTCTCCCACGACCGGGCGCACGCCAGGCACGCCGATGATAAACACCAGCCAGTAGGCGAAGATAGCGAAGATGAAATTGGCTACCGGGCCGGCAGCGATGATGGCAGCACGTTGTCCAACAGTTTTATTGTTAAACGCGCGATGGCGAAGTTCCGGGGCGACAGGCTCAACGCGTTCGTCGAGCATTTTGACATAGCCGCCCAGGGGAATCAGAGCAATGACAAACTCGGTGCCATGCTTATCGGTACGCTTCCAGAGCGATTTGCCAAAGCCAATCGAGAATCGCTCCACCCGCACACCACAGCGCCGGGCAACCCAGAAATGGCCAAATTCATGCACGGTAATCAGTACACCCAGTGCAACAATGAACGCCGCCAGATTCCAGAGAATGCTCAGCATAAAACCTTCCGTTATATCGTCCCAAACACCAGTAAAAGCAGGCAAGCAAATACAGGAACAGCCGCGGTAAGGCTGTCAATGCGATCCAGTATTCCGCCATGTCCTGGAATCAGGTGACCACTGTCCTTAATCCCTGCTTCACGCTTAAACATACTCTCGGTTAAATCACCCAGCACCGATGCCAGCGCCGCGAAAATCGAACATACCAGCAGCGTGGAGGGGGCAACCTCAAGATTCGCCCAGACCCCATAGCCCCAGGAGATAATTGCTGCCGTAAACAGGCCGCCAATGAAGCCTTGCCAGGTTTTGCCCGGAGAAACCTTTGGCGCCAGTTTATGTTTGCCGAACAGTTTACCAAACATATAGGCCCCGGAGTCAGCCCCCCAGACGAGAATCATCACATAAAGCAGCCATATCGCGCCGCTGTAGTGGTTTTCGTCATAGTGCCAGGCGCGCAGCGCAACCATCCCCCAGAAAAAGGGAACAATCGTGAGCAGACCAAAAATAAGGCGCAACACTTTAGAGTTACGCCAGATCGCCGCAGAGCCTGGATAGAAAAGCACTAAAACAAGCGCAGCAATCCACCAGGCCAGCGATATCCATAAGGATCCGGCAACCAGCGGCTGGTGAACATCGTGATGATATTCAGGCAAGGTATACAGCATCAGGGCCAGTAAAAAACCACAGAGTACCGCCAGCCATACCCGCTGAGTGCGCGAGGTAAAGCCGCTAAGCTGCCCCCATTCCCACGCGGCGAGCATACACACCACCAGCGTAACAATAGCGAATCCCACCGGAGGCAGTAAAAACAGCGCTGCGATGACGACGGGTATTAATACAAAAGCGGAAATCAGGCGATACTTCAGCAAAAGCTACCCCCATCAGGCGTTATCGCCACCAGGCTCGGTGCCGCCGAAACGACGCTCTCGATTGGCAAAGGCATGCAGCGCACCTTCAAAGTCTTGTTCATCAAAATCTGGCCAAAGAACATCCGTAAAGTAAAGTTCGGCGTAGGCAATTTGCCACAGCAAAAAGTTACTAATGCGATGCTCCCCCCCTGTCCTTATAACCAAATCCACGGGTGCCAGTTCATTCATGCAGATTTGCTGACTCAGCGCCTCTTCATCAATCTGGTCGGGTCTTAACAGCCCTTCCTGAACCTGCTCAGCCAGATGCCGAACCCCCTGGATAATATCCCAGCGTCCGCCGTAATTCGCCGCGATATTGAGCGTCAGGCCGGTATTATTTTCCGTCAGCGCTTCTGCTTTGCGAATCCGTTCCTGCAAACGTGAGTTAAAACGACTGGTTTCGCCAATAATACGCAAGCGGACGTTGTGGCGGTGCAGGCTTTTTACTTCGCTATCGAGCGCCCACACGAACAGTTCCATCAACGCAGTCACTTCCTGCGCAGGTCGATTCCAGTTCTCACTGCTAAAAGCATAGAGCGTTAACGCATCAATGCCGTTATTGGCGGCAAAAGAAACGGCGCGGCGAACAGATTTCGCCCCAGCTTTATGCCCAAAGGCTCGTATCTTCCCTTGTCTTTTCGCCCAGCGGCCATTGCCATCCATGATGATTGCAACATGGCGACAGCCATGTGCTGGCAAGTTTTCGCTTATTGGTTGATTCGCAGACAACATAACGCGTTTTTAGTCCCTGAAAGGATTTAACGGTACACAGGAATACTGAAGCCTATACATAAAAAAGCCGTGTCAAACCACGGCTTACCTGACCACTTAAAGCCAAATACCTGCGATCAGGTGGCGCAGACTATATCACTGAAGCCCAACGCTAACAAATAGCACGACGACTAGTGCTTGCTTTATCACCAGCTTGCGAGACGTGTCACCTGTTTACGCGCAACAATGCGTGCCTGTTCATCCACGGCCAGCACCTCTTCCACGCTCTGCGGCTCACGCAAATCCATCATCTCCAGCACGGATAAATTCAACGCGGCGATATCAGTAAAGCGGATCTGCTGGTTCAGGAATGCTTCAACGGTCACTTCATTGGCTGCATTAAGCGCCGTTGTCGCCGCCTGCCCCTGATCGAAGGCCGTCATCGCCAGTTTCAGACAGGGATAACGGTCGTAATCAGGCTCGCTAAACGTCAGTGAACTCAGCTTGCAAAAATCGAGAGGCTTAACGCCCGATTTTACGCGGTTTGGCCACGCCATTGTATGAGCAATTGGCGTACGCATATCCGGTTCGCCCAGCTGGGCCAGCACGCTGCCGTCCTGATAGCGCACCATCGAGTGAATCACCGACTGCGGGTGGATCAGCACTTCCATCTGTTTCGCCGACGCATTGAACAGCCAGCGAGCTTCAATGTATTCCAGACCTTTGTTCATCATGGTGGCCGAATCGACGGAGATCTTACGCCCCATTGACCAGTTCGGATGACGACATGCCTGATCCGGCGTCATTGCGCTCAATTCAGACAGTGGCGTTTCACGGAACGGGCCACCAGACCCGGTAAGCAGAATCGACACAACGCCATTCTGCTCCAGGTCAGCGTACCCCAGGTTTTGTTGAAAAGGTTGGGGTAAACTCTGAAAAATGGCGTTGTGCTCGCTATCGACCGGCAAAAGACGTGCCCCACGCTGTTTTACCGCGTCCATAAAGAGGCGTCCGCAGGTGACCAGCGACTCTTTGTTCGCAAGCAGGACATCTTTTCCCGCATCGATCGCGGCAAGCGTCGGCAGAAGACCCGCCGCCCCGACGATTGCCGCCATAACCTGATCAACTTCATCAAGCGCGGCCATATCGCACGCCGCCTGTTGCCCGCTGAGCACCTCGGTACGGCAGCCCTTCTCCTGCAACAGCGCTTTTACCTGGCGGGCGCTCTCTTCATCATCCATCACCGCAAAACGGGGGGTAAACTCCAGGCACTGTTCGACCATTCGCTGCACGTTTTTTCCGGCCACAAGCGCGGCTACGGTGTAGCTGTCAGGATTATGACGTACAACGTCGAGAGTGCTGCAACCGATAGAGCCGGTCGAGCCGAGGAGAGTGAGATGCTTCATGAGATGCCCAAAAGTTAGATCAGATAAAAGCAAAACGCCGCCAGCAAGACTCAATGTCCTTCTGAACGGCGTTTATCAGTGTACAGCGAAAATCAGAACTGCATCAGTTCCGCTTCTTTTTCTGCCAGCGCCGCATCAATTTTCTTGATGGCCGCGTCGGTCATTTTCTGAATGTCGTCCTGTGAACGACGATCGTCATCTTCGCTGATCTCTTTTTCTTTCAGCAGGGCTTTCACTTTATCGTTCGCATCGCGACGCACGTTACGTACGGAAACGCGACCCTGCTCAGCTTCACCGCGAACCACTTTGATCAGGTCTTTACGACGCTCTTCCGTCAGCGGAGGCAGTGGTACGCGAATATCCGCGCCCGCTGAGCTTGGGTTCAGACCCAGGTCAGATGCCATGATCGCTTTTTCAACGGCCGGGCTCATTGAGCGATCGAACACGTTGATTTTCAGGGTACGGGTATCTTCTACCGTCACGCTCGCCAGCTGACGCAGTGGCGTAGGCGTACCGTAGTATTCTACGATGATGCCATCCAGCAGGCTTGGGGAAGCTCGGCCAGTACGGATTTTGCTGATTTGGTTTTTGAACGCTTCTACGCATTTGTCCATGCGTACTTCAGCATCTTTTCTGATGTCGTTAATCACGTTACGGATCCTTGAAAACTTGTCTCAGGCAGACTATCCGCCAGCACAGCGCTACAGGTGTGCTAAGTATAGTCGCGTTTAATTCATGACAACGCCAAAGGCGCGCCCGGGTAAGATACCACGTCGAAATAAAGCGGAATCTTACCTGTATTTATCGCCGACGGAAATTATTCCGTGATCAAAGTGCCTTCTTTTTCGCCCATAACAACGCGACGCAGCGCGCCAGGCTTGTTCATATTGAAGACACGGATCGGCAGTTTGTGGTCACGAGCCAGCGTAAAGGCGGCAAGATCCATCACTTTTAGCTCTTTTTCCAGCACTTCGCTGTAGCTCAGCTGATCGTACATGGTCGCTGAAGGATCTTTTGCCGGGTCGGCAGTAAACACGCCATCTACTTTGGTCGCTTTCAGCACCACATCGGCTTCGATTTCGATACCGCGCAGGCAGGCTGCGGAATCGGTGGTAAAGAACGGGTTACCCGTACCGGCGGAGAGGATCACCACGCGGTTGTTGCGCAGCAGGCTGATGGCCTCTGCCCAGCTGTAGTTATCGCATACGCCATTCAAAGGAATAGCGGACATCAGGCGAGCGTTCACATAGGCGCGATGAAGCGCATCACGCATCGCCAGGCCATTCATCACGGTTGCCAGCATACCCATGTGGTCGCCCACTACGCGGTTCATCCCCGCTTTCGCCAGACCAGCACCACGGAAAAGGTTGCCACCGCCAATGACCACGCCAACCTGAATACCCAGTTCGACCAGTTCTTTGATTTCCTGTGCCATGCGATCAAGGATGCTTGCGTCAATACCGAAGCCTTCCGATCCTTGCAGCGCTTCGCCACTCAGCTTAAGCAGAATGCGTTTGTACACGGGTTTTGCATTGGTAGCCATGTTTCTTTCCTGAGACTGTCAACGATTAAGATGGGGTTAATTCTGGCGACATGATATGTCGCAAATCAGCACAGCGATACTGGAGCCTGTCTGATTTCGTGAGACGGGTGACAAAAAGAAGCCGCCCTCAGGCGGCTCCTTTTCAATCATTAAGACTGCTTGGACATTGCAGCAACTTCTGCTGCGAAGTCAGTCTCAACTTTCTCGATGCCTTCGCCCACTTCGAAGCGGATGAAGCCAGTTACATCAGCGTTGTGCTCTTTCAGCAGCTGAGCAACAGACTTGCTTGGATCCATTACGAAAGGCTGGCCAGTCAGAGAAACTTCGCCGGTGAATTTCTTCATGCGGCCTTCAACCATTTTCTCTGCGATTTCTTTTGGCTTACCAGACTGCATCGCGATGTCCAACTGAACCTGGTACTCTTTCTCTACCACTTCAGCAGACACGTCTTCTGGCTTAACGAATTCTGGTTTGCTTGCAGCGATGTGCATTGCCAGCTGTTTAACCAGCTCTTCGTCAGCGCCTTTAGCCGCAACCAGAACACCGATACGCGCGCCGTGCTGGTAAGAGCCCAGAACGTCACCTTCCAGGGAAGCAACGCGACGGATGTTGATGTTCTCACCGATTTTAGCAACCAGCGCAACACGCTCTTCTTCGAACTGTGCTTTCAGAACTTCAACGTCAGTGATTTTGCCTGCAACCGCTGCGTCCAGAACTTTGTTAGCAAATGCCTGGAAACCAGCATCTTTAGCAACGAAGTCAGTCTGGCAGTTAACTTCCAGAATGATGCCGTAGTTGCCGTCGATTTTGGTGATGATCACGCCGTCAGCAGCAACGTTGCCTGCTTTCTTAGCTGCTTTGATCGCACCGGATTTACGCATGTTTTCGATTGCCAGCTCGATGTCGCCGTTCGCTTCGGTCAGCGCTTTTTTGCAATCCATCATGCCTGCGCCAGTACGCTCGCGCAGCTCTTTTACCAGGGATGCGGTAATTTCAGCCATTCTTAAATCCTCGGGAGATGTGAACTGCCCGGCCGGGAGCCAAACAGTATAAATTGAAAAAAGGGGCCGATAATGGGCCCCTATTCATACACGGTACTAATAAGGGGTAAAACCTTATTATTCAGCTTCTACGAAGCTTTCTTCCGCCTGAGAAGCCAGATCCTGGGAACGGCCTTCACGAACGGTAGCAGCTACAGCGCTCAGATACAGGCTAACAGCACGGATTGCGTCGTCGTTACCCGGGATAACGAAGTCAACACCGTCCGGATCGGAGTTGGTATCAACGATAGCGAATACCGGGATACCCAGGTTGTTAGCTTCTTTGATTGCGATGTGCTCGTGGTCTGCATCGATTACGAACAGCGCGTCTGGCAGGCCGCCCATATCTTTGATACCGCCCAGGCTGTTTTCCAGCTTGTCCAGTTCACGAGTGCGCATCAGCGCTTCTTTCTTAGTCAGCTTATCGAAAGTACCGTCCTGAGACTGGGTTTCCAGATCTTTCAGGCGCTTGATGGACTGACGAACAGTTTTCCAGTTGGTCAGCATGCCGCCCAACCAGCGATGGTTCACGAAGAACTGGTCGCAGCTGTTAGCAGCATCTTTCACAGCTTCGCTTGCAGCGCGCTTAGTACCAACGAACAGAATCTTACCTTTACGGGAAGAGATCTTGTTCAGCTCAGCCAGGGCTTCGTTGAACATTGGTACAGTCTTCTCAAGGTTGATGATGTGAACTTTGTTACGTGCGCCGAAGATGAAAGGCTTCATTTTCGGGTTCCAGTAACGGGTCTGGTGACCGAAGTGAACACCAGCCTTGAGCATGTCGCGCATGGAAACAGTTGCCATGTTTAAAACCTCTATATTGAAAGTTGGGGTTATGCCTCCACGTATCCCATATTACCGACCCCGAAGGGCACCCCGGAATATGTGCCGATACGTGTGTGTTGTTACACAAAGTGAGATTTGTCGCTCCCGTCCAGCCTGTGTATCTGAGATGGATCGGAAGTCCGGCGCGCTTTATATCACAAAACACGGCCAGAAACCAATAATTGTTGGCGGAGTGTGCTGTTAATGATTCTCAATTTGGCACGGGGTGCGCCTGACTGATACCATTGACAACACTTACACTAGTATTGTCGAAAAAATCGACACCGATGGACAGATTACATGGCTATCTCTATTAAGACACCTGAAGAAATTGAAAAGATGCGCGTCGCCGGTCGTCTGGCCGCGGACGTGCTGGAAATGATTGAGCCGTTTGTGAAACCGGGCGTCAGCACTGGCGAACTGGATCGCATCTGTAACGACTATATCGTCAACGAGCAGCACGCGGTCTCCGCCTGCCTTGGCTATCACGGTTTCCCGAAATCCGTCTGCATCTCTATTAATGAAGTGGTTTGCCACGGCATTCCGGATGACGAGAAGCTGCTGAAAGATGGCGACATCGTCAACATCGACGTGACCGTCATCAAAGACGACTACCACGGCGACACCTCTAAGATGTTCATCGTTGGCAAGCCAACGATTCTGGGCGAGCGTCTGTGCAAAGTAACGCAAGAGAGCCTCTACCTGGCGCTGAAAATGGTGAAGCCGGGCATCCGCCTGCGCACCATCGGCGCCGCAATCCAGAAATTTGTGGAAGCGGAAGGTTTCTCCGTGGTGCGCGAATATTGCGGTCACGGTATTGGTCGTGTGTTCCATGAAGAACCGCAGGTTCTGCACTACGATGCAGACGACGGCGGCGTAGTGCTGCAAAAGGGCATGACCTTCACGATCGAGCCAATGGTCAACGCGGGTGATTACCGCATCCGTACCATGAAAGATGGCTGGACGGTAAAAACCAAAGACAGAAGCTTGTCTGCCCAGTACGAGCATACTATTGTGGTTACAGACAACGGCTGCGAAATTATGACGTTGCGCAAGGATGACACCATCCCGGCGATACTGACGAACATTGAGTGATAAGAAGCCGGCGAATGCCGGCTTTTTTAATGGCGATAGCTTTTTCTTATGGGTGGCGCACGATGAGTAATCTCTTACCCGAACAGTATGCTAACACAGCACTTCCCACCCTCCCCGACCAGCCTGATAACCCGGGCGTCTGGCCACCGCATGAACTGACCTGCGCGCATATCAAAGCCCACATGGAGGTTTTCCATCGCTGGCTGGGTAACGCATTTGACGCAGGCGTTTCGGCCGAGCAGCTCATTGAAGCGCGCACCGAATTTATCGACCAGCTCCTGCAACGTCTCTGGATCGACTACGGTTTCGGACAGGTGAGCGACGTCGCGCTGGTTGCTGTTGGCGGCTATGGCCGGGGTGAACTGCATCCGCTCTCTGATATCGACCTGCTGATCTTAAGCCGTAAAAAACTGCCGGACGATCGGGCGCAGAAAATCGGTGAACTGTTGACCCTGCTCTGGGACGTAAAGCTGGAAGTGGGCCACAGCGTACGCACGCTGGAAGAGTGTCTGCTGGAAGGGTTATCTGACCTGACCGTCGCCACCAACCTGATTGAAACCCGCCTCCTGATTGGCGACGTGGCGCTGTTCCTCGAACTGCAAAAGCACATCTTTAGCGACGGCTTCTGGCCTTCGGAAAAATTCTTCGCTGCGAAAGTCGAAGAACAAAACCAGCGCCACCAGCGCTATCACGGTACCAGCTATAATCTCGAACCGGATATTAAAAGCAGCCCCGGTGGCCTGCGCGATATCCACACGCTGCAATGGGTCGCCCGTCGCCATTTTGGGGCAACATCGCTGGACGAAATGGTCGGGTTTGGTTTTCTGACCGAAGCCGAACGTAACGAACTCAATGAGTGTCTGCATCTGCTGTGGCGCATCCGTTTTGCCCTGCACCTGGAAGTCACCCGCTACGATAACCGCCTGCTGTTTGACCGACAGCTCAGCGTGGCGCAGCGCCTGAATTACCAGGGCGAGGGCAACGAGCCGGTCGAGCAAATGATGAAGGATTTCTTCCGCGTCACCCGCCGCGTCTCTGAGCTGAACCAGATGCTGTTACAGCTGTTCGATGAGGCGATCCTCGCGCTGACGGCTGACGAAAAACCGCGTCCGATTGATGACGAATTTCAGCTGCGCGGCACGCTGATCGATCTGCGCGACGAAACGCTGTTCATTCGCGAACCGGAAGCGATCCTGCGAATGTTCTATACCATGGTGCGCAACAGCACGATCACCGGGATCTACTCCACTACCCTGCGTCATCTGCGCCATGCACGGCGTCATCTGAAGCAGCCGCTGTGTTACATCCCGGAGGCGCGCTCGTTGTTCCTGAGCATGCTTCGTCATCCGGGCGCCGTCAGCCGCGGACTGCTGCCAATGCACCGTCACAGCGTGCTGTGGGCCTATATGCCTCAGTGGTCGCATATTGTCGGGCAGATGCAGTTCGACCTGTTTCACGCCTATACGGTGGATGAGCACACGATCCGCGTCATGCTGAAGCTGGAAAGTTTCGCTAAAGAAGAGACGCGATCCCGCCATCCGCTGTGCGTTGATCTGTGGCCACGTCTGGCACACCCGGAGCTGATCCTGATCGCTGCTCTGTTCCATGATATCGCCAAAGGTCGCGGCGGCGACCACTCCGTACTCGGTGCCCAGGACGTGCTGAAATTTGCCGAGCTGCACGGCCTGAACTCGCGTGAAACGCAGCTTATCGCCTGGCTGGTTCGCCATCATCTGCTGATGTCGGTTACCGCTCAGCGTCGTGATATTCAGGATCCGGAAGTGATCAAGCAGTTCGCCGAGGAAGTGCAAACGGAGAACCGCCTGCGCTACCTGGTCTGCCTGACGGTAGCCGATATCTGCGCCACCAACGAAACCCTGTGGAACAGCTGGAAGCAGAGCCTGCTGCGCGAGCTGTATTTCGCTACCGAAAAACAGCTGCGTCGCGGGATGCAGAATACCCCGGACATGCGCGAGCGTGTGCGCCATCACCAGTTGCAAGCGCTGGCCCTGCTGCGCATGGATAACATCAACGAAGAGGCACTGCATCAGATTTGGGCGCGCTGTCGCGCCAACTACTTTGTACGCCACAGCCCAAACCAGCTTGCCTGGCACGCCCGGCATCTGCTGAAGCACGACCTGACGAAACCGATGATTCTGCTTAGCCCGCAGGCCACACGCGGCGGGACGGAGATCTTTATCTGGAGCCCGGACCGGCCTTATTTGTTTGCAGCGGTCTGTGCCGAGCTGGACAGGCGTAACCTGAGCGTTCACGACGCGCAGATTTTTACCACCCGCGACGGCATGGCGATGGACACCTTTATTGTGCTGGAGCCGGACGGCAGCCCGCTATCGTCGGACAGGCATGAGGGGATACGCTTTGGCCTTGAGCAGGCGATTACGCAGCGCAGCTGGCAACCTCCGCAGCCGCGCCGTCAGGCGGCAAAACTGCGCCACTTTACCGTCGATACCGAGGTCAATTTCCTGCCGACCCATACCGACCGTAAATCGTTCCTTGAGCTGATTGCGCTCGACCAGCCAGGGCTACTCGCCCGCGTCGGCCAGGTTTTTGCCGATCTGGGAATTTCGCTTCACGGCGCCCGAATTACAACGATTGGCGAACGAGTAGAAGATTTATTTATAATCGCGACGGCCGACCGGCGTGCCCTTAATAATGACCTGCAACTTGAAGTGCAACAACGGTTGACAGCAGCCCTCAATCCAAACGATAAAGGGTGACGTGTTTTTTAGTGAAATGGAAAGAGTAAACAATGCAGCAGTTACAGAACGTTATTGAGTCCGCTTTTGAGCGTCGCGCCGACATCACTCCGGCAAATGTGGATACCGTGACCCGTGAAGCGGTAAACCAGGTTATTTCCCTGCTGGATTCCGGCGCGCTGCGCGTGGCAGAAAAAATCGACGGTCAGTGGGTTACTCATCAATGGCTGAAGAAAGCTGTGCTGCTCTCTTTCCGCATCAACGATAACCAGGTTATCGACGGAGCAGAAAGCCGCTACTTCGATAAAGTGCCAATGAAATTTGCGGATTACGACGAAGCGCGCTTTCAGAAAGAGGGCTTCCGCGTAGTACCACCGGCAGCCGTTCGTCAGGGGGCATTCATCGCACGCAACACCGTGCTGATGCCATCCTACGTGAACATCGGCGCCTACGTTGACGAAGGCACCATGGTGGACACCTGGGCTACCGTCGGCTCCTGCGCGCAGATCGGTAAAAACGTTCACCTGTCCGGCGGCGTGGGCATCGGTGGCGTTCTTGAGCCACTTCAGGCTAACCCAACCATCATCGAAGACAACTGCTTCATCGGCGCACGTTCCGAAGTGGTTGAAGGCGTGATCGTCGAAGAAGGTTCTGTGATCTCCATGGGCGTGTACATTGGCCAGAGCACCCGTATTTACGATCGCGAAACCGGTGAAATTCACTACGGCCGCGTTCCAGCCGGTTCCGTTGTGGTTTCCGGCAACCTGCCGTCTAAAGATGGCAAATACAGCCTGTATTGCGCGGTCATCGTGAAAAAAGTGGACGCGAAAACGCGCGGTAAAGTAGGCATCAATGAACTGCTGCGCACCATCGATTAATCGGGTATAACAAAAAGCGGGGGCAACCCCGCTTTTTTTATATCCGAAGGTGGCGAAAATAGATTTTTTCGTTAATTATTCATAGGTTATGTTGAGATCAAGGGTACCGCTATGTACGATAATCTGAAAAGTCTGGGCATTACCAATCCTGATGAAATTGATCGTTATAGTCTTCGCCAGGAAGCCAATAACGATATTTTGAAAATCTATTTTCACAAGGACAAAGGAGAGTTCTTCGCCAAAAGCGTGAAGTTTAAATACCCTCGCCAGCGTAAGACCGTTGTCGCTGACGGTATCGGTCAGGGATATAAAGAAGTACAGGAAATCAGCCCTAACCTGCGCTACGTGATCGACGAACTCGATCAAATCTGCCAGCGCGATCGCAGCGAAGTCGATCTGAAACGTAAGATCCTTGACGACCTGCGTCACCTGGAAAGCGTAGTCACCAATAAGATCAGCGAGATTGAAGCGGATCTTGAGAAATTGACGCGGAAATAAGTTATTCCGGTGCGGTCTGATGCCCTCACCCCGGCCCTCTCCCACAGGGAGAGGGTGAAAACCACACACAACATTATCTCTGCTCATCCAGCTGCAACGCCACATACAGCAGTAGCCGGTCGTCAAAATTCCCTAAATCCAGCCCCGTCAGTTCCGAGATCCGGTTAAGCCGATACTCCAGCGTATTACGGTGAATAAACAGCGCTTTTGACGTTGCCAGCGGCTGCACGTTATGCCGGAACCACGCCTGCAACGTGCGGCGCAGCAGCCCGTTGTTGTCCATCGCTTTCAGACGCACCAGCGGGCGCGCCAGCTCGTTGGCCTGCCAGCCACCGCGCAGGCTGTCGAGCAGGACCGGCAGCATCAGATCCTGATAGAAATAACTGCGGCTCTCCGGCATGCGCTGTTTACCCACCATCATGGTGGTGCGCGCCGTTCGCCATGAACGGGCGATACTCCCCGGCCCGGTAAAGTAATTTCCCAGCGCGACGCGAAAACGGAGCTGTCCGTTCTCCTTCATGCGCTCGATGAGCAGCTCAACGCGGCGACGATGATCTTCCGCGTCCCAGCGGCCAAACTGATTAAGCGCAGGCTTGAGCACCACCATTTCCGTTAAAGAGACGATTGCCACAAGGTTGTTACGCTCCGGCGTCGCCAGCATGTTTTGCAGCTGCTGTAGTTCCACCATGGCGCTGTCCACGCCAAGCTGGCCGCTATCCACCTCAATAACGGCAACCACGCGCGGCTGATTCAGGTCGATACCCAGACGCTGCGCCCACTCGCTCAGGGCAGGCGTATGCTCCTCCGCCTGAATCAAATTCATCACCAGCTCTTCGCGCAGGCGGCTGTCCTGGGCGAGCAGGTGCATCAGACGCGACTGCTCCAGCATCATCTCCGCCGTCATGCAGACCAGCTCACCGTATTTACGCAGCGATTCAGGATCGCCGGTCAGACCGATAACGCCAACAATCTCTCCTTCCAGACGCAGCGGCAGGTTGATCCCCTGACGAACCCCGTGCAGATGTTTCGCCACGGCGTCATCGATGTCGACCACGCGCCCCTGAGAGAGCACCAGCAACGCCCCTTCGTGCAATTCCCCAATACGCTCACGATCGCCGCTGCCGATAATGCGCCCACGGGCATCCATTACGTTGATATTGGTATCAATGATGCGCATGGTTCGCGCCACGATATCCTGCGCCATTTTGGTATCAAGATGCCAGCCAGCCATAAAACCCTCCCGTGAGCAGAGCTCAAGCATAGGGAAGTTCAGCTAAGGCTGCATTGTGCAGATGCCCAAAGGCAGAGAGAGATGTATGGAGTTGTGGGAAAGGTCACAGAAACGAGAAAGCCCCTGCGAACAGGGGCTTAAGATGATTACTGCATCAGGAGATAAATAGAAGTATCACCACGCTGAATATTCAGTGCCAGCACGGACGGCTTGCTGTCGAGAATTTTGCGCAGTTCAGCGATGTTTTTCACCGGCTGCTGGTTAGCGCCCATGATCACATCACCTTTTTTCAGGCCGATACGGGCAGCAGGTGAGTTCGCTTTCACGTTGTTCACCACCACGCCTTTATCTGCCCCTTTGTTGCTCATCTCAGCACCTTCAATACCGCTGAAGATGGTGCTGGAATCCACCTGATTCTGACTGCTCTGTTGCAGTTCCAGGCTCACGTTAACCGGCTTACCTTCACGCAGCAGGCCGAGGGTCACTTTACTGCCGATTGGCATAGAACCCACTTCCGCACGCAGGGCGGCAAAGCTGCTGATCGGTTTACCGTTCAGAGAGGTGATCACGTCACCCGCTTTAATGCCGGCTTTCGCCGCCGAGGAGTTCGGCATGACCTGGCTTACGAATGCGCCGCGCTGAGCGTCTACTTTCATCGCTTTCGCCAGCTCGGAGTTCAGCTCGGTACCCATGATACCCAGCTCACCGCGTTTCACCTGTCCATATTGCACCATCTGCGCAGTCAGGTTTTTCACCATGTTGCTCGGGATAGCAAAGCCGATACCGATGTTGCCACCGTCCGGTGCCAGGATAGCGGTGTTGATACCGATCAGTTCACCATTCAGGTTAACCAGCGCACCGCCGGAATTACCACGGTTAATGGCCGCATCCGTCTGGATGAAGTTTTCATAGTTTTCCGCATTCAGGCCGCTACGTCCCAGCGCCGAGACGATACCCGAGGTCACGGTTTCGCCCAGACCAAACGGGTTACCGATGGCGACGGTGTAGTCACCCACGCGCAGCGCGTCAGAGTCGGCAAGCTTAATCGCCGTCAGGTTCTTCGGATCCTGGATTTGAATCAGCGCGATATCGGAGCGCGGGTCTTTACCGACCACTTTGGCATCGAATTTACGGCCATCGCTCATCTGCACCTTAATGGTGTTAGCATTATCCACCACGTGGTTATTGGTCACCACGTAGCCTTTGGCTGCATCAATAATCACGCCCGAGCCGAGTGCCATGAATTTCTGCTGCTGGCCGCCGCCCATGCCGTCATCCCCTGCACCGCCGCCCTGACAGAACGGGGAGCTCTGGAATGGCGAACCGTCCTGGCAGAATGGCGAATTGTCGCCGAAGAACTGCTGGAAATTACGCGGCATACGCGGCGTATTGACGGTTGTGCTGCCCTCAACGTTAATACTCACCACCGATGGCATCACTTTTTCGAGCATCGGGGCCAGGCTTGGCATCTGCTGCGCAGTCGCTGCCGAGGAAGCTGTCTCGGCCGCCGTCGCCAGAGGGGACAGCGCTAAACCTAAACTCAGAGCCAGTGCACTCATTGCTAATGTGGTTTTTTTCATGTTTCTCAATCTCGATTTACCAGATAACGCAAAATTGCTGTGTAACTCAGATTCGTTTTATACCGCTTAGTTCCGGGATTAAGTTTATGGAAAAAGTAAAAATTTATTGGTCGTCTTTACAAAACTCATGGCTTATTCAACGGCCATAAGCTTGCGGTATTCATCCCAGGCATACAAATCTGTCATCCCGCTGATATAGTCCTGGATAAGACGACAGCGATAATAATATTCCATGACTGGCCATTGGGAAGAATGACGATCTATTTTACTGACGGCTTCAATGTATGCCAGCCGGTGGCGCGTTGAAAGCTTCTGATAGAGACGAGATTCAATCGGCAGGCGGCGAACACGTTCATTTTCGACCAGCTCGCTAAACTCATCGACCGTCAGCTGGAGCAGCGGGCCATAAATTTCCAGCAACCCGCTAATAACCCGGTATCCTTGCAGCTCCAGCTGTTCGACATCCGGGTGGCTGAAAACATGGCGGACAGCCACGTTTTTATATAATTCAAGAAGCTGGCTAAAACTGCTCTCATCTTCCAGCAGGGCGTGATTAAATTCCCCGCTAAATATCATCGGCAAATTATCAATGAAACGGGCGGCTGCATACGGCACCAGTTTATTCAGCGTGTTTACTCGCAAATACATAAAGAACTGATCTTCGGTACTGCGGCTCAGCGAATTTGAACGCGATTTATCCCAGGCATTCTCGACGACCTGCGCAAACAGAGAACCTTTTTCATGCTCTCCCCAGGCATCATGAAGATGCTGATACAGCTCCTCGACGCTGAATATTCTTTTTTCCACCGCGTCTTCCAGATCGGCCACGCAATAAGAAATGTCATCAGCCGCTTCCATAATCCATGTCAATGGAAAACGGCCATTGGGGGTCAGAGACAGTTCTTTACGCAACCGCGCGATATATGCTTCTTCCGATAAGTAATAGCCCGGTTTTTTCATCAGGTAGCTATGCGTGGCGGGCGTTTCTCCGGTCCACCACGCGGGACGCGTGTATTTAAGAATACAGCCCACCTGGGCCCAGTTCAGATTCATGCGCATCAGGGAGTGCACCAAACGGATCCCCTGCGCGTTACCTTCGAAATGACACAGATCCTGGCGCACCTTACGGCGCAGATCGTTCAGGCTATCTTCACCTTCACGCAGGCTTAAATCGCGTACCACACAGCGGTCATCGCTGAGCGGCTGGCTTATGGCATCAGAGGGAAAAAGCCGCTGTTTAAACCAGTCATTGATGGCGGCCTCGCCGAAATGACCAAAGGGAGGATTGCCGATATCGTGCATCAGGCAGGCCATCTCAACGATGCTTTCGAACGGGCCGGTGAGTTCATCCAGTCCGTAGGTTTCCAGCAGACGTTGCTCTTTAAGGCGGCTGAGGATCTCTTTCGCAATGTAGCGCCCCACCTGCTGCACTTCCATGGAGTGCGTTAACCGCGTACGCACCGCGGCGTTACGCTCCAGCGGGAACACCTGGGTTTTTTGCTGTAACCGGCGGATGGCGGGCGAATTGATGATGCGTCCGCGATCGCTTTCAAAAATGCGCAGGATCTCATGTTCGCTCTTATCGCCCTGTGGCGAACGGAAACGTCGGTGCCAGTTAATTTTGGTGCGAAAATCGATTGGTGCCATGTGCTCCCCCGCGTGAGAATGCGTTTCCCCTTAACCGCATGATAGACTATGCATCTTAACAAGGCACATCGCGAGTAAATCTATGAAAATCGGCATTATTGGTGCAATGGAAGAAGAAGTTACGCTGCTGCGTGACAAAATTGAGAACCGTCAGACCCTCTCCCTCGGTGGCTGTGAGATCTACACCGGCCAGCTGAACGGTGTTGACGTGGCTCTGCTGAAATCAGGCATCGGTAAAGTTGCAGCGGCACTGGGCGCGACCCTGCTGCTTGAGCGCTGCAAGCCTGACGTTATCATTAATACAGGTTCTGCGGGCGGTCTGGCGCCGACGCTGAAAGTGGGCGATATTGTGGTTTCCGACGAAGCGCGTTACCACGATGCAGACGTCACCGCATTCGGCTACGAATATGGTCAGCTTCCGGGCTGCCCGGCCGGGTTTAAAGCGGATGATAAGCTGATTGCCGCCGCTGAAAGCTGCATCAACGAGCTGAACCTCAATGCGGTGCGTGGCCTGATCGTCAGCGGCGATGCCTTTATCAACGGCTCTGTTGGTCTGGCGAAAATCCGTCATAACTTCCCGCAGGCTGTGGCCGTTGAGATGGAAGCCACGGCCATTGCGCACGTGTGCCATAACTTCAGCGTGCCGTTCGTGGTCGTTCGCGCGATCTCTGACGTAGCGGACCAGCAGTCCCACATCAGCTTCGACGAGTTCCTGGCCGTTGCGGCCAAGCAGTCCACCGTGATGGTGGAAACCCTGGTGCAGAAACTGGCGCGTGGGTAAGGTGTCATTCAGGGCGCTGGTCGCCCTGCTTCTGTTCGCTCCGGCCTGGCTCATCGCCGCGCCGCGGGTGATCACACTCTCCCCTGCCAATACGGAACTGGCTTTTGCCGCCGGGATCACGCCCGTTGCGGTGAGCAGCTTTTCCGATTATCCACCGCAGGCCGCCCAAATCGAACAGGTTGCCACCTGGCAGGGAATGAATCTGGAACGCATCGTTGCGCTAAAGCCCGATCTGGTACTCGCCTGGCGCGGCGGTAATGCCGAACGGCAGGTAAACCAGCTCTCTTCGCTGGGAATAACGGTTAAATGGGTGGACGCGGTGAGCATCGAACAGGTGTCGCAAACCCTCCGTGACCTCGCGCCCTTCAGCCCTACCCCCCAACGCGCCGGACAGGCTGCACAGCAGATGCTCAACGACTATGCCGCGCTAAAAGCCCGATACGGCACGCAACCGAAACAACGCGTTTTTCTGCAATTTGGCAGCCAGCCGCTGTTCACTACCGGGAAAGGTTCGATCCAGAACCAGGTGCTTGAAACCTGTGGAGGTGAAAATATCTTTGCCGAAAGCCGGGTCCCCTGGCCCCAGGTCAGTCGTGAGCAGGTTCTGGCGCGACAACCGCAGGCCATTGTGGTGGTCGGAAATGCGAGCGAGATTCCTAAAATAGAACAATTCTGGCATCGGCAGCTTAAAATTCCGGTCATCGCACTCAACAGCGACTGGTTTGAACGCGCCAGCCCGCGTATTATCCTCGCCGCAAAACAACTCTGCGCCGAACTGGCAGAGAGTCACTCAAACAGATAAATACCCCCTTCGAGGATTTAACGATGCTCGTGTATTGGCTGGATATTCTTGGCACAGCCGTTTTTGCTATCTCCGGCGTTTTGCTTGCCGGAAAACTACGCATGGATCCTTTTGGCGTACTGGTGCTCGGCGTCGTTACGGCGGTGGGAGGCGGAACGATCCGCGATATGGCGCTGGCAAATGGCCCGGTATTTTGGGTAAAAGATCCCACGGATCTGGTGGTGGCGATGGTCACCTGCCTGTTAACCATCGTGCTGGTTCGTCAGCCTCGCAGACTGCCAAAATGGATATTACCGGTGCTGGATGCCGTCGGTCTGGCGGTCTTTGTGGGAATAGGCGTGAACAAAGCCTTTATTGCCGGGACTGGCCCGCTGGTGGCGATCTGTATGGGCGTGTTAACCGGCGTGGGCGGAGGGATTATTCGCGACATACTGGCGCGAGAAGTCCCGATGATCCTGCGAACGGAAATCTACGCGACGGCCTGTATCATCGGGGGGATTGTTCACGCCACGGCGTATTACACTTTTGCTGTCCCGCTGGAAAACGCGGCGATGCTGGGGATGGTGGTAACGCTGGTGATCCGTTTAGCGGCGATACGCTGGCACCTGAAGCTGCCGACGTTTGCACTGGATGAAAATTCAAGATAGGTATCGTTTATAAGCCCGGTGGCGCTTCGCTTACCGGGCCTACAATTTGCATTCAGGTTTAAATACTGAATGAAGAACCACACCCGCAGGTGCTGGTCGCATTCGGGTTAGTCACCACAAAGCGCGAACCTTCCAGACCTTCAGTGTAGTCCACTGAACCGCCCACCAGATATTGCAGGCTCATCGGATCAACCACCAGCGCGACGCCCTGTTTCTCGATAGTCATATCACCATCGTTAACCTGGTCGTCAAAGGTAAAACCATACTGGAAGCCACTACAGCCGCCGCCGGTAATATAAACACGCAGTTTCAGATCCGGATTGTCCTCGTCGGCAATCAGGGTTTTCACTTTTTTCGCTGCTGCTTCGGTAAATTCCAGCGGCAACGCTACGTCATCACTCATCTTATGCTCCCATGAATACTGCGACTGCTATTGGGCAAAAATCACCCAATTCTTTTTGTCATTATCTAATACCCTGGTAATTCATTCAAGTATTCTGCTTCAGGGCCTGTTCAGCTTCCTGTTTCGCCAGGGTACGGGCAAGAATGGTGGAGTATAGCGGTTTTCCACCCAGGAATTGGGCTAATAGTGTCGCGCCGAGACAGGTAATGATCATTGGCAAAATGAGCTGGTAATTGTCGGTCATTTCCAGCACCAGTACGATCCCGGTAAGCGGCGCGCGCAGGGAGGCCGCCAGCAGCGCCCCCATTCCCGCCACCGCAAACGTCCCCGCGTCCAGATGATAGGCCGGGAAGCCAACCGCTGCCGCCATGCCAAACGCCGTGCCCAGCAGCGTTCCCAGCGCCAGCATCGGGGCAAATATGCCGCCCGGTGCGCCGGAGGAGAAGCACAGCACGGTCGTGATAACCCGCGAGATAAACATAAACAGCAGCAGCCCCACGCTGAAATTCCCCGCCGCGGCAATGGGAATCAGGCCGAAACCGCCGCCCGCCGCGTTCGGTTCGATGAAGCCGAGGATCCCGCACACGCCGCCAAGCAGGCCCCCCACCAGCACCCATTTCGTGGTATTTCCGCCATGGATGCGCTGAAACATATCCTGAGCCCGTAAAATCAGGGTGTTAAAAAGCGGGCCAACGACGCCAAAAATCATCCCAAGAACCAGATACAGCCACAAAGTATTGACCGGCGCATTGGTCAGCTTGCCAACTTCAATCACCGCCCCTTCGCCATTAAAGACGCGAAAGACAATGCTCGACATAATCACGCCGGTAAACACCGCTTTAATGGAGATCAGGTTGTAGCGGAACTGGGCGCGCATCTCTTCAATGATAAACAGGATACCCGCCAGCGGCGCGTTAAACGCCGCAGACAGCCCCGCCGCCGCCCCCGTCGCCAGCAACGTATGCCGTGCTTCGGCGCTGCGCATACGGAACAGATCGCCGACCATGCGCCCGACGTTACCGCCCAGCTGTACCGTTGGCCCTTCCCGACCGAGCACCATGCCCGCCCCGAGCGTTCCCATCCCGCCGATAAATTTCACAGGAAGTACCCGCCACCAGCGAACCGGGCGTAGCTCCTCCAGCGCCCCTTCAATTTCCGGGATCCCCGAGCCGCCCGCTTCGGGTGCGAATTTACGTACCAGGAAATAGCCCACCATGGCAAACAGGGCCGAAAGGCCAAAGGCCCACACCCAGACCAGCCATTCCCGATCCGCAAAGCTGGCGACGGTGCCTATGCGCCAGTTGAGCACCGCGTTGACGGCTTTTTCAAACGCGACGCCCACGAGACCGGCCAGCGTGCCCACAACGGCAGCTGCCAGCAGAATGGCCAACGGGGTTTTGTCACGGTTGAGCAGCCGCCGGATGCTGACCCGGCGCTTCGCGCGCGTAAACTGCTGTTGTTCAAAAGACGGAGTGTTCTCGTTCATTACCTGTTCTGTTTCGTCATACAAATGGCCGCAGGGATTTTACCAGAGACAGTCCCCTCGTCCCCTGAAAAATACTTAACAATTGTTAAGCCCTTTACGGGGCAAAAATTTTATAACCTCATCCGGATCACTTAGAATAGTCTCCTTAACTTATTTCTACGAACCAGGAACGACGCCATGAGCAAGTCTGAAAACCTCTACAGCGCAGCCCGCGAGCTTATCCCAGGCGGCGTAAACTCACCGGTGCGCGCCTTTACCGGCGTGGGTGGCACCCCGCTGTTTATCGAACGTGCGGATGGCGCATATCTGTATGATGTGGATGGTAAAGCCTATGTCGATTACGTCGGCTCCTGGGGCCCGATGGTACTGGGCCACAACCACCCGGCGATCCGCAACGCGGTGATTGAAGCCGCTCAGCGCGGCCTGAGCTTCGGTGCGCCAACCGAGATGGAAGTCAAAATGGCGGAGCTGGTCACCGAGCTGGTGCCGACAATGGACATGGTACGTATGGTGAACTCCGGTACGGAAGCGACCATGAGCGCCATCCGTCTGGCGCGCGGCTTTACCGGCCGTGACAAGATTATCAAGTTCGAAGGCTGTTACCATGGCCACGCCGACTGCCTGCTGGTAAAAGCCGGTTCCGGCGCGCTGACGCTCGGTCAGCCTAACTCTCCGGGCGTGCCGGCTGACTTCGCAAAACACACCCTCACCTGCACCTATAACGATCTGGACACCGTTCGCGCGGCGTTCGAGCAGTATCCGCAGGAGATCGCCTGCATTATCGTTGAGCCAGTTGCGGGCAACATGAACTGTATCCCACCGCAGCCGGATTTCCTGCCGGGCCTGCGCGCACTGTGCGATGAGTTCGGCGCGCTGCTGATCATCGACGAAGTGATGACCGGTTTCCGCGTCGCGCTGGCGGGAGCGCAGTCATACTACGGCGTAGAGCCGGATCTGACCTGCCTCGGCAAAATCATTGGCGGCGGCATGCCTGTCGGCGCGTTTGGCGGCCGTAAGGACGTAATGGACGCGCTGGCGCCAACCGGTCCGGTTTACCAGGCGGGTACGCTCTCCGGTAACCCGATTGCGATGGCGGCGGGCTTTGCCTGTCTGACCGAAGTGGCGCAGCCGGGCATCCACCAAACCCTGACGGACCGGACGACGCAGCTGGCAAACGGTCTGCTGGAAGCCGCAGAAGACGCGGGTATTCCGCTGGTGGTAAACCACGTCGGCGGGATGTTCGGGATTTTCTTCACCGAGGCGAAAACCGTGACCTGCTATCAGGACGTGGTGAAATGCGACGTGGAACGCTTCAAACGCTTCTTCCACCTGATGCTGGAAGAAGGCGTGTATCTGGCCCCGTCAGCGTTTGAAGCGGGCTTTATGTCCGTGGCACACAGCGAAGAAGATATCAATAACACCATCGACGCAGCGCGTAAGGTGTTTGCGAAGCTGTAAAATGTGCGGCTTGATGCCCTCACCCCAGCCCTCTCCTACAGGGAGAGGGAGCAAACGCTAAAACGGCAATCTAAGGATTGCCGTTTACTTTTATTACCGACTCTGCTTTCTCAACAGATATATAAAGTACGGCGCGCCGATAAAGGTCGACAGCAGGCCCGCCGGGATCTGATACGGGAACAGCACCATCCTTCCGCACCAGTCAGCAAAGACCAGGATCGCCCCGCCCGTCAGCGCAGAGATCACGATATGTGGCAAAGTCCTGCGGAAGCCCATCATACGGGCGATATGCGGCGCCATTAATCCGACAAAACTGAGCGGGCCAATGGTCATGGTGGCCGTCGCCGTCAGGCACGCGGCCAGCAGCAGCAGGGCGATACGCGTTGGCGTCAGCGCCAGCCCAACCGCGCGCGCGGTGTCCCCGCCCAGCGGCAGAATGGTCATCCAGCGGCGGCACAGCGGCACTATCGCCAGCAGCACGATCATTACAATCCCGGTATACACCACCTGACTGCCGGTGGCGTTGTATGTTGAACCGGAAATCCAGGTCAGGATCTGCGCCATGCGCGGATCGCCGCTCGCCTGCAACATCATCAGCAGCATAGTAAATGCGGTGCTGAGCGCCATCCCGGCCAGCAGCATGCGGTGAGGCGAGAAACCGCCGCGCCCGGAGGCGATCAGGATAATCATCAGCGTCGCCGCCGCACCGATACTCCCGGCAGGCATCAGCCAGCCGAAGGCATTCCCCGGCACGAGAAACAGCATCAACACCACGCCAAACGCGGCGCCGGAACTGATGCCCAGGACTTCCGGGCTTGCCATCGGGTTACCGGTCAGACGCTGGATAATACAGCCCGCCACCGCCAGCATGACGCCCGCAATCAGCGCGGAGAAGATCCGCGGCCAGCGCCACTGCATGAGTTCATGCAGCAAATCCCCCGTCGCCCAATGCCAGCCCGTGGCGTCGCGTCCCAGCGAGAGTGCGGCAAACGAGGCGATAACCAGCACTGCCAGCCCGGCAAGGCTGAACCACACCACCGACTGACGCTCAGCATGTACTTTATCGCCGGCATCCATTGCCGGGGCGCTAATGCTGCGCAGGCGCGGCAAGAGCCACAGCAGCAGCGGCGCGCCGATCAGGGCCGTCACCGAGCCCGTGGAAACTTCCATCCAGACGCGCGCCAGCCAGAGAATGAGCTGATCGGAAAGCCAGAGGATCAGCGCACCAATCAGCGGCGCCAGCATCAGGCGCGCCAGCAGACGGCGTGCGCCGAGCATTTTTGCCAGCAGCGGCGCAAACAGGCCGATAAAGCCGATGATGCCGACGGCGTTAACCAGTAACGCGCTGAGCACAATCGCCAGGGTCAGGGCCGCCAGACGCGCCAGCGACAGCGCCAGCCCGAGATTGCGCGCCACGCCGTCGTCCAGGCCCATCAGCGTGAGCGGACGCAGCAGCAGCAGTGTCAGCACCACGCCGCCAAACAGCTGCGGCCACAGGCGCTGAACGATACTCCAGTCGGTCTGGGTGAGCGTGCCGGTACTCCACATAAACATGCTTTGTAACTGGTCGTGGTGAAACAGCACCAGCAGCTGGTTGATCGCCCCACAGTAGAGGCTGACGACCAGCCCCGCGAGGATCAGCGTGACCGGCGAGAGACGTTTTCCCCAGGCCACGCCAAAGACCAGCGCACCGACCACGCATGCGCCTGCCAGCGCGGCAAACTGCGAGGTTAACGCTCCCGGCAGGGTCCAGAGAGTGGTGATGGTGATCCCCAACTGAGCCCCCGTCGCCACGCCCAGCGTGGTGGGCTCCGCCAGCGGGTTACGTAGCACCTGCTGAAACAGTACGCCCACCAGTCCCAGTCCCGCCCCGACCAGCAGGGAGATAGCCAGACGCGGCAGCAGGCTGTAGTGGAACAGCATTTGCTGAATATTATCGATATCCGGTGCGGCAAACGCGGCTGCCCACTGATCGCGCGGCAACGCCGTTGTCAGGTTAAAGCCGGTTAACGCCAGGGCAGCCAGAAAAATGATTGCTAACAGTAACATCGGGAAACGGGCCATACGCGTGCTCATGCCTTGCCTCCCAGTGCATTGTCCAGCACGCGGGCAAAATGCATGGCCGACAGCGTCGCGCCGTAGAACCATACCGCTGGCGCGCGCAGGAAGCGCTGCTCGCGGACGAACGGCATTGCCTGCCAGAGCGGGGTCGCCATCAGGGTTTGCATCTCGCGCTCATTGCCGTGGTCAAAGCACAGCACGTCCACATCACGAAACGCCGCCAGACGGTCAATCCCCACGGCGGTACTGCCCCAGAACGTCATCTCGCCTTCCCAGGCATTGCGAATGCCAAAGCTGTCGAGCACTTCCTGGAACAGACAGTTATTTCCAAAGACCAGCATATGGCGGGCATCCAGCAGGGTCACCATCAGCAAAGGCCGATCGCCACGGTGGGCAAAGCGCGGCTTAAGGGAATCAATCAGCGCATCAAATTCATCGAGGTGTTTTTTCGCCTGAGCCTCACGGTTGAGGAACTGCGCCATCTCGTGGATGGAATTTTTTGCCATGGTCAGCGGCTTTTTACCGTCGCTAAAGGAAAAGCCCCGTCCGGGCGCAATCTTCGCCATGGTCTCTTCCGACGGACCATACCCCGCAGACCAGAATAAATAAGACGGTTTCATCTGGGTGAGAAGCTCAAGGTTCGGCTCCGTACGCAGACCGATGTCGATGACGGAGTCCGGCAGTTTTGGCTCATTCACCCACAGGGTGTAGTTGGGAATATCGGCCACACCGTAAGGCGTCACGCCCAGCGCCATCATCAGTTCAACGGGCAACCACTCCAGCGCCACGATGCGGTGCGGATCGATAGCGGCAGCGCGGGCCGGGCCCATCTTTAACAGCAGCGGTGAGAGCGCCATGGCCGTCAGCAGGCGACGGCGGCTAATGAAAGTTGAATCCAGCATCAGTAGACAAAGCTCACGGGTGCAGCCCCGGCCGGGTGAGGCAGGATGCCCATAGGAATACCGTAGATATGTTCCAGCGTTTCGCTACGCATCAGTTCGGCAGGCGTACCCTGAGCGATCATTTCACCGCCGCGCAGCGCTACCAGATAGTCGCAATAGCGTGCCGCCATGTTGATATCATGCAGAACGGCAATCACCGTCAGGCCACGCTGCTGACTTAAGCGATGCACCAGCGCCAGGACGTCAACCTGATGAGCAATATCCAGCGCCGACGTGGGTTCGTCGAGCAGCAGGCAGCGGCTGTCCTGCGCCACCAGCATTGCGATCCATGCGCGCTGACGCTCGCCACCGGACAGGCTATCCACCAGACGGTGCGCCAGCGGTTTTAATCCCACCAGCGCGATCGCCTCTTCCACTTTCTCTCTGTCAGCAACGCCAAAACGCCCGAGCGCACCGTGCCACGGATAACGTCCAATCGCCACCAGCTCGCGCACCGTCATCCCCTCCGCCTGCGGCAACTGCTGCGGCAGATAGGCCACCTTGCGGGCAAAGGCCTTACTGCTCCAGCTCGCCAGCGGCTGGTCATCCAGCAAAATGTCGCCCTCGGACGGTGGCTGATGACGGCCCAGCATCTTCAGCAGCGTCGATTTACCGGAACCATTGTGCCCGATTAAACCGGTCACTTTACCTGCGGGAAACGTCAAAGAGAGCGGATGCAGCAAGGTGCGCCCGGGTACGCGAAAGGAGAGATTATTGAGCGTGAAGGTGGAGTCGGATTGCGTTTTGTTATCCTGCATGTCAGCCAACTTAAATAAAAAGGGCACGGCGAACCGTGCCCATAAAGAGGTTAGAAGCGGAAGGTCGCCGTGGCAACAACCTGGCGTCCTGCTCCCCAGTAGCATGCATACTCGCTGTAGCAGCTGGAGACGTATTCACGGTCAAAGATGTTGTTCACGTTGACGCCGACGGAAGAGCCCGGCAGACCGAAGCGCGCCAGATCGTATTTCACGGTCGCATCCGCCAGGGCATAACCCGCGACGTTAAAGGACTCATAGGCTTTAGGCGACGCTGAGGAGTAGTACGTCACCGTGTTACCGATGTAACGCGCGCCTGCACCGACGGTCAGGCCACTCAGCGCCGTCTCGTGGAAGGTGTAATCCGCCCAGAGGGATGCCATGTTGCGCGGTACTTCTGCCGGACGACGACCTTCATACCAGGTATCGTGGGTGTATTCCGCATCGGTGTAGCTGTAGGCCGCCGTCACGTTCACGTTAGCCGACACCGCCGCTTTCGCTTCCAGCTCAAAGCCACGGGAGCGAATTTCACCGCCCTGCACGCTAAAGCCGCTGGTCGGGTTCGCCGGATCGGCGGTCAGGTTATTGTTCTTGGTCAGCTGGTATACCGCTGCCGTCACCACAACAGGCAGATCTTTTGGAACATACTTCACGCCCGCTTCATATTGCTTGCCGCGTGCCGGATCGAACGGTTTACCACCCTGAGTAGTGCCAGAGAGCGGTTCGAAAGATTCACTGTAGCTGAAGTATGGTGTAATCCCGTTGTCGAACAGGTAGTTAATCCCCCCGCGCCAGGTAAATGCCTGATCGTTAATTTCCGCGGTGGTTCCGTTATTACGGTTAAAGGCAGACGTTTTCGCAAAGTCATAGCGGCCACCCAGGGTGAGTACCCACTTATCCCATTCCGCCTGATCCTGCGCATAGAGCCCGGTCTGCTCCTGGCGATTGAGCATGGCATACGGGAAGTTCACATTAACGTTCGCATTGCCGTGCTGCGGATTGTTCATGCTGATCGGATCGGCGGTACCGTAGTCAGCATCAATGTCATTGCGCATACGAAGGTAATCCACACCCGTCAGCAGGGTATGGTCAACGGCGCCGGTCGCGAATTTCGACTGGAGCTGTGTATCAACCGTGAACGAGTTGAGGTCTTCATCTGAGCGCACGTACGCGCGGCTGATCTGGGCCGGGGCGATATAGCCGTTACCGTAAACTGAACGGTAAAGCGTGTTGATTTTGGTATAACGCAGGTTCTGACGCACGGTGAAGGTGTCGTTGAATTCATGCGCGAAGCTGTAACCCACCATTTTCTGACGACGGGAGATCTTATTGTCTTCATCGCCTTCGTTGAAGTCGGTCGGCAGTTTGTGCGCTTTTCCGTTAGCATCATAGTAAGGCACAACGGTACCTTCACGCGGCAGCCAGCCGTAGTAACCCGCATCCGGATCGCTCTGGAAGTTGCTCAGGAAAGTGAAATCGGTTTTATCATCAGGACGCCAGCTGAAAGACGGCGCAATCGCGTAACGAGTAGACTTCACCATTTCCTGCTGCGCATTTTCACTGCGCCCCAGACCGGTCAGACGGTAGGACCACACGCCGTCATCGTCAATCGCGTCGCTGAAATCAAACCCGGTCTGCCAGAGGTTATCCGTCCCCATTTTGAACTGAATTTCTTTCAACGGTTCCGTAGTTGGACGCTTGCTGACCATACTCACTACGCCGCCAGGATGGCTTTTGCCATACAGTACAGACGTCGGGCCACGCAGCAGCTCTACGCGCTCAAGGAAGTACGGGTCCATGGACGCTTCAGAGTAGTTGTCTCCCTGCAACTTCATACCATCCAGATACTGGTTGGTATTCACGGTGCTGGAGGTCGTGAAACCACGAATCGAAACCACATCGTAAGTTGTTGATGCGCCGCGCGTTGCGAAAACGCTTGGGGTATAGGCCAGCGCCTGTTTAACCGTTCCCGGCTGTTTCATGTCCATCTCTTCACGTGTAACCACGGAAATAGACTGCGGGGTTTTCTCGATCGGTGTATCGGTTTTCGTCGCCGTTGCAGTGCGCTTTGCTGCAATCGTCGGTGCAGGACCCCAGGCACTTTCCTGTGCAGCCGGTGCGGCAGTCACGGTGATGGTTTCTTCTTTCTTGGGGGTTTCAGCGGCCTGTGCGTAAGCAGACATGCCGGCAACCGCTGTGGCTACGACGGCTGCGATTTTACGCAGCGACGTGTTAATTGGCTGAGCAGTATTGGAAAGCGCCATGATGGATCTCTGATGGAAAAGGTGAATGATAACGTAAACGAGAATTATTATTATGACCGCAGAATAATATGCGAAACGCTGACGGCATAGCAAGCGATATGCGGCCCTACAAGAATTGAGGGTTTAAGAAATAATCAACGGAAAATGGGTCGTTAATAAGGATTGTAAACAGGGTTAAGGAAATGAGTTACTGAGGTGAAAAAATACCCCCTTCCTGAGAAGGGGGTATCAGTAGGGTTAGTTCCCGCCGAACATATCCTTGATCCAGCCGGCGACGCCGTCGCTGTCTTTCTTCTCTTCCTGCTGCTGCGGCTGTTGCTGCTGCGGCTGCTGAGGTTGAGAAGACTGATCGAACGGGTTACCTGTCGGTTCTTCTGGCTGGCTTTGCTGGCACAGCGCATCCGGGTTGGTCGTCCAGACCGGCAGCGTACGCACGCCACCGCCGCAAATGAAGTTACCCGAGCTGTCCACGCCCATATCGACGATATCTTCCGGAGCAACGAGGTTCAGCGGCACCGGAGACTGATTCGCGAGGTAGCGCTGGTAAATCGACATAGCACCGCTCGCGCCATACAGTTTGGTCGGCTGGTTGTTATCGCGCCCCACCCAGGTGATGACCACTTCACGACCATCAATACCGGCGAACCAGGTATCGACATTGTTGTTGGTGGTCCCGGTTTTACCCGCCAGATGCAGACCAGGATACTTCGCCCCCAGCTGACGACCGGTACCGCGCTGAACCACCTGCTGCATGGTCCACAGCGTCATATAGGCCGCCTGCGCCGGAACAGCGCGCTCCGCCTGCGGGAAGCTCTGATACAGCACGGAGCCATCTTCGGCAATCACCGAACGCAGAGCGGAGAGCGGCGCTCGGTTACCGCCGCTGGCGATGGTCTGGAACGCCTGCGCCACTTCGATTGGCGTCAGGTTAAGCGCCCCCAGGATCATCGCTGGCACAGGGTGCAGCTGATCTTTCGGTACGCCCAGCTTCTGCCAGGTGTCGGTGATGGCTGGCAGGCCCAGCGCCATCCCGAGGTTAACCGTTGGCACGTTCATCGAGCGGGTTAACGCATCCACCAGCATCACCTGACCGCTGAACTGTCTGTCATCGTTCTGCGGTGACCATACCTGGCCGTTAGGCTGGCGCAGGGAGATTGGCGCATCGGCAATCCAGGTGTTCAGTCGATAGAGGTTCGGCTGGCTCAGCGCGGTCAGGTAGGTTGCCGGTTTTGCCAGAGAACCAATCGAACGACGCGCCTGCATTGCGCGGTTATAGCCCGCATACTGCGGCTCAGCACCGCCCACCATGGCACGAACTTCGCCGGTGTTACGGTCAACCACTACCATCGCGGTTTCCAGATCGCTCAGCTTACGCTGCTTTTTCAGCGCCGGAATACCTTCTACCGCCGCTTTTTCTGCCGCATCCTGCGCCACGGAATCAAAGGTGGTAAAGATCTTCACGCCTGAGAGATCTTTCACTTTATCTCCGAGCTTCGACTGCAACTCCTGACGCACCATCTGCATAAAGGCAGGCTGCGGAGAGATCACCCCACCGCGCGGCTGAACGCCCAGCGGACGTGCGCTCAGCATGTCGTACAGCTCCTGGTCAATCACCTGCTGTTGTTGCAGCAGACGCAGCACCAGGTTACGACGCTCCAGCGCCAGTTTCGGGTTACGCCACGGGTTGTAGATCGACGCGCCTTTCACCATGCCCACCAGCAGCGCCTGCTGGTCAAGGCTCAGCTCTTCTACCGGACGGCCAAAGTAGTACAGGCTCGCCAGCGGGAAGCCGCGGATCTCGTTATCGCCGCTCTGACCGAGGTACACCTCGTTCATGTACAGCTCAAGAATACGATCCTTGCTGTAGCGGGCATCCATCAGCACGGCCATGTACGCTTCGTTGGCTTTACGCCAGTAAGAGCGCTCGCTGGAGAGGAACAGGTTTTTCACCAGCTGCTGGGTCAGGGTACTCGCCCCCTGCACCGTACGCCCGGCGGTCAGGTTCGCCAGTACCGCACGACCAATGGAGTAAAGGCTAATACCGTCGTGCTCGTAGAAGTGGCGATCTTCGGTTGCCAGCAGGGTATCCACCAGCAAATCCGGGAAGCCGTTACGCGCCACGAACAGCCGCTGTTCGCCGTTTGCGGACGACAGCATGGTGATGAGACGCGGATCGAGACGGAAGAAACCGAACTGGCGATCGTTATCCATGTTCTCAATGGTTTCAAGACGATCGCCGTCAAAGGTCAGACGCGCGCGAACCTGCCCTTCTTTACTGTCCGGGAAGTCGAACGGACGGCGGATCATCTCAATACTTTTCGCCTGGACGGTAAATTCGCCTGGACGGGTCATTTTCGTGACCTGACGATACTGCGTGGCTTGCAGCAGCTTCACCATCTCGTTCTTGCTGATGGACATGTCCGGCTCAAGGTTCACCATGCGGCCGTACACTGCCGCAGGCAATTGCCAGACTTTCCCGTCAATACGGCTGCGGATCTTCTGATCCAGATAAACGCCGTAAATCGCGATCAGGACAACAAAAACAATGAACAGCTTCAGCAGCAGCCAGAACCAGCCGCGCTTACCACGAGGCTTACGCCCTTTGCCTTTCCCTTTACGCGGCATCGGTTCTTCATCCTCATAATCGTCTTCATAGTCATCGTCATACTCCTCATCTCTGAGGCGACGACGGCTTACCTTTTCTTTCGCCGGACGCGTCGGCTTTCCCTTACGTCCTATTGGCTCGCGGTCATTCCCCGCCATGCTTTTTCTCCGCAACATTCAGGCGCAAAGGCCAGATTTTCTTATCTTGCACAGGTCAGTGAAAGAAGAAATCTCTCAAAGTTTGTTTCTCCCTCTCCCTGTGGGAGAGGGCCGGGGTGAGGGCATCAGCCCGCACTTTCCCCATTACGAATATTTTTTCGTGCGCCGTGTCGGCGCGGTATTCGCCGGATCGTCCGGCCAGACGTGTTTGGGATATCGCCCTTTCATCTCTTTCTGCACTTCACGATAGCTCCCCGCCCAAAACGCCCCCAAGTCGCGGGTGATCTGCAAGGGACGATGCGCAGGCGAAAGCAGCTCAAGCACTAACGGCACACGGCCTTCAGCAATGGACGGCGTGGTGGCCTCACCAAACATCTCCTGCATCCGAACCGCCAGCGCCGGCGGATTATCCTCATGATAACGAATGGCAATCCGGCTCCCGGTTGGCACAGTGTAATGCCCAGGCAGTTCACTATCCAGACGTTGACGTAACGACCAGTCCAGTAAATTCTGTAACGCAGCCTTAACATCAAGCGCCTTCAGGGCGCGCAGCGAGTGTACGCCGCTCATCTGCGGCAACAGCCACTGTTCAAGCGTCGCGAGCAGCGTCTCATCATCCACCGCTGGCCACCCCTGTTCCGGCAGCCACTTCGCGGCGCAGTGCAGACGTATACGATATTGTTCAGCCTCCGGCGTCCAGTTCAGTACGCTCAGCCCTTTTTCCCGAATGCCATTCAGCATCGCCTGGTGTAACTCTTCCTCCGACGGCTTCGCCAGCGGTTTCGTCCCGAGCGTCAGTTTGCCAATCTGGCTACGACGGAACGCCTTCAGCGTGCCCTGGGTATCATCCCATTCCACGATGTCAGATTGCTGAAGCAGCTGCGGGCAGGCACGCGTCAGGAGGTCAATATCCACGGCAACCGCCTGTAAAATACGCGCGTCCGGGGAGTGGCTGCCCTGGAGTAAGAGCGGCGCGATCAGCCATTCATGACGCGTCTGGGCGTCATCGCTGTCCAGCATCGCGCCCATCCCATTTGCCAGCTGATAGCGACCATCCAGCCCGCGACGGCGCGCGATTCTGTCCGGGAAGGCCTGGGCCAGCAGAGGGATAACTTTATCGCTGTCAGGCGAACCGCCCCGGCAATTCAGGCGTTTACACAGCTGCTGCGCCCGCTCTTGCCAGTTTCCCTGATGGCGTGAAAAGGCCTGTCCCAGATCGCTGCCGCCACCGCGCGGCGGCTCCTCAAGAATAGCCGCCAGTTTTGCCGCCGTGGCAATTTCATCGTCGCCCTGTGCTGCTACCAGCATTGCCGCCAGACGTGGATCGTTGCCCAGCGCCGCCATTTTCTGGCCGCGCGCCGTCAGTCGCTCGCCTTCCAGCGCGCCAAGCTGGGTCAGCAGACTGCGCGCGGCGGAAAGGTTGACGACAGGCGGAGGATTAAGCCAGGTGAGCTGGTCAGGGTCCGGGCAACCCCACTGCATCAGATCCATCACCAGTCCGGAGAGATCGCTTTGTAAAATCTCAGGCGTGCTCTGGAATGCCGCACGCTCCGCCTGCTCGGCGCTGGTTAAATGCAGGCAAATACCCGGCTCAAGACGCCCTGCTCGCCCTGCGCGCTGCACCATTGAGGCCTGGCTGATGCGCTGCGTCAGCAGCCTGGTCAGCCCGGTACGCGGATCAAAACTGGCCACCCTCTCCAGCGTACTGTCCACCACCAGGCGAATGCCTTCGATGGTCAAACTGGTTTCCGCGATATTCGTTGCCAGCACCACTTTGCGCTGCCCCGCCGGTGCGGGAAGGATCGCCTTGCGCTGGTCAGCCAACGGCAGCGCGCCGTAGAGCGGGCACAGCATAACGTCACTGTTCACCCGGGATGCCAGCTGCTCCTGTACGCGCTGGATTTCGCCTACGCCGGGTAAAAACAGCAGCAGCGAGCCGGGCTCCTGGCGGAGCAATTCGGCGGTGGCGATGGCAACCGCTTCGTCAAAACGCTGATGGGCAGGCAGCGGCTGATAGCGGCGCTCGACCGGGAACGCACGCCCTTCAGAGGAGATCATCGGCGCGTCAGGGAGCGTCTGCCGGAGCCGCTCGTTATCCAGCGTCGCCGACATAATCAGCAGCCGAAGGTCGTCGCGCAGCCCCTGCTGAACGTCGAGCAGCAGCGCAAGGGCCAGATCGGCCTGGAGGCTGCGCTCGTGAAATTCATCAAGGATCACCAGCCCGACGCCGGTCAGCTCCGGATCGTTTTGCAACATACGGGTAAGAATACCTTCGGTGACCACTTCCAGCCGCGTGGATGGTCCAACGCAGGTTTCGGCGCGCATCCGGTACCCTACCGTCTCACCCGGTTTTTCATTCAGCAGTTCCGCCAGGCGCTGCGCCACATTGCGCGCCGCCAGCCTGCGCGGCTCCAGCAGGATAATTTTCCCGCTGATGTTCCCATCGCGCAGAATTTGCAGGGGCAGCCAGGTGGATTTACCCGCTCCGGTGGGCGCGCTGAGCAAAACCTGTGGCGCATGTTCTAAGGCTGCGAGTAGCTCAGGAAGGACGACGGCGACGGGCAAAGAGGACACTTACGGCTCCAGAGGGTTAACATTAATCGGCGTACATTGTAGCATCGGCGCATATCATTACCGAGTCTTGCGCATGTCTGAGTCTAAACGGCTATTCTTCGCCATTGAATTACCCACCACGCTTCAACGGCAGATTGTTCGCTGGCGCGCCAGCCACTTCCCCGCGGAAGCGGGCCGCCCCGTCGTCGCCGCCAATATGCACCTGACGTTAGCCTTTCTTGGTGAAGTAAGCGCTGAAAAGCAGCGCGCGTTAAGCGCAATGGGCGGACGCATTTCGCAGCCGGGGTTTACGCTGCATCTTGACGATGCCGGGCAATGGCTGCGCTCTCGGGTGGTCTGGCTGGGGACGCGGCAGCCCCCTCGCGGACTGCTACAGCTCGCCAACATGCTGCGGGCGCAGGCCGCGCGCAGCGGCTGTTATCAGAGCCCGCAGCCGTTTCATCCCCACATTACCCTGCTGCGCGATGCGGGTCAGGCCGTTGCCATCCCGCCACCGGGCTTTCACTGGTCCTTTCAGGTGAATGAATTTGCGCTGTACGAATCTGCCTTTGTACAAGGACGCACCCGCTATACTCCGCTCCAGCGCTGGACGCTGGGCGACACGTTAAGGAATCCTGATGAAGTTTAGTCCTGCACTCCAGCCCGCCACGCTGATCCAGCGTTACAAACGCTTTCTCGCTGATGTGATCACCCCTGTGGGCGAAACGCTCACGCTGCACTGCCCTAACACCGGCGCCATGACCGGTTGCGCCACGCCGGGTGACACGGTCTGGTATTCCACATCAGAAAATACTAAACGCAAATATCCCCATACCTGGGAAATGACCGAGACGCAAAGCGGGGCATTTATTTGCGTTAATACCCTGCGCGCAAATCAGCTGGTTAAGGAAGCTCTGACAAATGGAATGCTTCCTGAACTGATAGGTTACGGCACGCAAAAAAGCGAAGTGAAATATGGCGATGAAGGCAGCAGAATTGATTTTATGTTACAGGCGGAAGACCGCCCTGAGTGCTATATTGAAGTGAAATCAGTGACGTTAGCGGAACAGGAAAACGGCTTCTTTCCGGATGCGGTAACGCTACGTGGCCAGAAGCATCTGCGAGAGCTAATGAGTGTAGCGGCGGCGGGCAAGCGCGCCGTGTTGCTGTTTGCGGTTCTGCATTCAGCCATTGAACGGTTTTCCCCGGCCCGTCATATTGATCCTAAATACGCGCAATTGTTGAATGAGGCACAAAAGCAGGGGGTAGAGATTTTCGCTTATAAAGCGGAACTTTCTGCCGATAATATGACTCTGAGATCCTCTCTTCCCATTGTCTTATAAGGGATTAGACGATTGACTAATAAGTGTTCTGGCCGCGTGCGCAAATACGCTTTTCCTCACAGGGTTGTCAAGTGTTACGTTTAGATAATTGCCATACGGAAAAGCATCTGCTATTTATAGCGACCTGATTTTTCCCCCAACACGGGGATCGATAGTGCGTGTTAAGGAGAAGCAACATGCAAGAAGGGCAAAACCGTAAAACATCGTCCCTGAGTATTCTCGCCATCGCTGGGGTGGAGCCGTATCAAGAGAAGCCGGGCGAAGAGTATATGAACGAAGCCCAGCTGTCGCACTTCAAGCGTATTCTTGAAGCATGGCGTAATCAACTCAGGGATGAAGTCGATCGCACCGTTACACATATGCAGGACGAAGCTGCTAACTTCCCGGACCCGGTCGACCGTGCCGCTCAGGAAGAAGAGTTCAGCCTCGAACTGCGTAACCGTGACCGCGAGCGCAAACTGATCAAAAAGATCGAAAAAACGCTGAAGAAGGTCGAGGACGAAGATTTTGGCTACTGCGAATCCTGCGGTGTTGAAATCGGTATTCGTCGCCTGGAAGCGCGTCCAACAGCCGATCTGTGCATCGACTGTAAAACGCTGGCAGAAATCCGCGAAAAACAGATGGCTGGCTAACGCCTGCCCTCTCACTACTCTGCTAAGGCGGGAGTCTCTCCCGCCTTGTTACCGTAGATATGTCTGAATCTCACTATATCGGGCGCTTTGCGCCATCTCCCTCCGGTGAATTACACTTCGGCTCATTAATTGCCGCGCTTGGCAGCTACCTACAGGCTCGCGCCCGTCAGGGTCAATGGCTGGTCCGCATTGAAGATATCGATCCTCCGCGTGAAGTTCCCGGTGCAGCAGAAACTATTCTGCGTCAGCTGGAACATTACGGTCTTCACTGGGACGGCGACGTACTCTGGCAGTCTCAACGCCATGATGCCTACCGTGAACGTCTGGCGTGGCTTGCTGAACAGGGCCTTTCCTATAACTGCACCTGCACGCGGGCGCGAATTCAAAGCGTGGGTGGCGTTTACGACGGCCACTGTCGTACGCGGCACAACGGTCCTGAGAATGCTGCCGTACGGCTGATACAGCGTTCTCCGGTGACGCAGTTTACCGACGTTCTCTCAGGAACCATTCAGGCGGATGAACGCCTGGCGCGTGAAGATTTTATTATTCACCGTCGTGATGGTTTGTTTGCCTATAACCTGGCGGTGGTTGTCGATGACCATTTCCAGGGCGTTACGGAAATCGTGCGCGGGGCGGATCTGGTTGAGCCTACCGTGCGGCAAATATCGCTTTACCAGCAGTTTGGCTGGACGGTGCCGGATTACATCCATCTGCCGCTGGCGGTCAATGAACAGGGAAATAAGCTGTCGAAACAGAATCATGCCCCGGCGCTGCCTGACGGCGATCCGCGCCCGGTTTTGATCGACGCGCTGCGATTTCTCAACCAGAATGTAACGCAGGAATGGCAGGATCTGAGTCTGGATGAATTGCTGAAAACGGCCATAGCTGACTGGGCGCTTATGGCCGTGCCAAAAATCCAGCATTCTCAAATGCGTTGCGCTGAGCTATGATTAGCCGCTTTTTTGATAACAAAACACACTACGAGGTGTACTATTTTTACCCGAGTCGCTAATTTTTGCCGTAAAGTGCTGAGCCGCGAAGAGAGCATGGCGAACGACGCTATTGCACAGCCACACATGTCGGTCATTCCGCGTGAGCAGCACAATATTTCCCGCAAAGATATCAGTGAAAATGCCCTCAAGGTGCTCTATCGTCTGAATAAAGCAGGCTACGAGGCCTATCTCGTCGGCGGCGGGGTGCGCGATTTACTGCTGGGCAAAAAACCAAAAGATTTCGACGTGACGACCAGCGCCACGCCTGAGCAGGTGCGTAAATTATTCCGCAACTGCCGTCTGGTTGGCCGCCGTTTCCGTCTGGCGCACGTGATGTTTGGACCAGAAATCATTGAAGTGGCGACCTTCCGCGGTCACCACGAAGCGGGCGTCAACGATCGCACGACTTCCCAGCGCGGCCAAAATGGCATGCTGCTGCGCGACAACATCTTCGGCTCTATTGAAGAAGATGCTCAGCGTCGCGATTTCACCATCAACAGCCTTTACTACAGCGTGGCGGATTTTACCGTGCGCGATTACGTCGGCGGTATGCAGGATCTGAAAGACGGCCTGATTCGCCTGATCGGTACGCCGGAAACGCGCTATCGCGAAGATCCGGTCCGAATGCTGCGCGCCGTGCGTTTCGCCGCCAAGCTGAACATGCGTATCAGTCCGGAAACCGCAGAGCCGATCCCGCGCCTGGCGACGCTGATTAACGACGTCCCCCCTGCCCGTCTGTTTGAGGAGTCGTTAAAGCTGCTCCAGGCAGGCTACGGGTTTGAAACCTACAATTTGCTGCGTGAATACAACCTGTTCCAGCCGCTGTTCCCGACCATTACCCGCTACTTCACCGAAAACGGTGACAGCGCAATGGAGCGGATGATTGCACAGGTGCTGAAGAACACAGATACCCGTATTCATAACGATATGCGCGTGAATCCGGCGTTCCTGTTCGCGGCCATGTTCTGGTATCCGCTGCTGGAAACGGCGCAGCGCATCACTCAGGAGAGTGGTCTCGCCTATTATGATGCGTTCGCGCTGGCGGCAAACGACGTGCTGGACGAAGGCTGTCGCACACTGGCGATCCCGAAACGTATTACCACGCTGGTGCGTGATATCTGGCAGCTTCAGCTGCGTATGTCCCGCCGTCAGGGTAAACGCGCCTGGAAGCTGATGGAGCATCCTAAGTTCCGCGCCGCGTTCGATTTGCTCTCTCTGCGTGCTGAAGTCGAAAGAAACCAGGAGCTACAGCGCCTGGCGCAGTGGTGGGGAGAATTTCAGGTCTCTGCACCACCAGAGCAGAAAGATATGCTTACGGATCTCGATGATGAGCCGGCACCGCGCCGTCGTCACCGTCGCCCGCGCAAACGCGCACCGCGTCGTGAAGGCACGGCATGACCCTTGCGTATATCGCCATCGGCAGCAATCTGGCCTCTCCGCTGGAGCAGGTTAACGCTGCCGTGCAGGCGCTGGGGGAGATCCCGCAAAGCCGCATCGTCGCGCTGTCCTCATTTTACCGTACGCCGCCGCTCGGCCCGCAGGATCAGCCTGATTATCTGAACGCCGCCGTGGTGCTGGAAACTACCCTTGACGCAGAAACGCTGCTGGATAATACCCAGCGTATTGAGCTACAGCAGGGTCGCGTCCGCAAAGCCGAACGCTGGGGACCGCGCACCCTCGATCTCGATATTATGCTTTTCGGCCACGAGGTGATTAACACCGAACGCCTCACCGTTCCGCATTACGACATGAAAAACCGCGGGTTTATGCTCTGGCCGCTGTTTGAAGTCGCGCCCGATCTCACCTTCCCTGACGGCGCCTCGCTGCAAGCCGTTCTGCAAAATCTCAACGCGGATAAACCGGCCCGCTGGTAATCCCGCCTCCGCATCGATTAACCATTCCTTATTTGCGGTTAATCGATTGCCTAAAATCATTGTTCCCTCAAATGTTACTGTTAGAATGCGCAAAGATTCGCTTTTGGGCCATCAGGAAACACTATGAAACCAACCACCATCTCCTTATTGCAGAAATGCAAACAGGAAAAAAAACGCTTCGCCACTATCACCGCGTATGACTACAGCTTCGCAAAACTGTTTGCCGAAGAAGGGATCAACGTCATGCTGGTCGGGGACTCGTTAGGGATGACGGTACAAGGACATGATTCCACTCTGCCGGTCACGGTCGAGGATATTGCTTACCATACCCGCGCCGTGCGCCGGGGTGCGCCCGCCTGCCTGCTGCTTTCCGATCTGCCGTTTATGGCGTATGCCACCCCGGAACAGGCCTTTGAAAATGCGGCGACAGTGATGCGTGCTGGCGCCAATATGGTCAAAATCGAAGGCGGCGCCTGGCTGGTCGATACGGTAAAAATGCTTACCGAACGCGCCGTGCCGGTTTGTGGTCATTTGGGGCTGACGCCGCAGTCTGTCAACATCTTTGGCGGATATAAGGTGCAGGGCCGAGGCGATGCGGCGCAGACGCTGTTTGATGATGCCGTGGCGCTGGAAGCCGCGGGCGCACAGCTGCTGGTGCTGGAGTGTGTGCCGGTTGAGCTGGCTAAGCGTATCACTGAGGCGCTGTCGATTCCGGTGATCGGCATCGGCGCGGGCAACGTCACCGATGGCCAGATTCTGGTCATGCACGACGCCTTCGGGATCACCGGCGGCCACATTCCAAAATTTGCTAAAAATTTCCTGACAGAAGCAGGCGACATGCGTGCTGCTGTGCGGCAGTATATTGCCGAGGTTGAGTCCGGCGTTTATCCGGGCGAAGAACACAGTTTCCATTAAGGAGTCCAGGTGTGCTAATCATAGAAACTCTGCCGCTGCTGCGCCAGCATATCCGCCGTGCACGTCAGGAAGGTAAACGTATCGCCCTTGTTCCAACCATGGGCAACCTGCACGACGGCCATATGAAGCTGGTCGATGAAGCGAGAGCCCGTGCAGATATTGTGGTAGTCAGTATCTTCGTTAACCCGATGCAGTTCGATCGCGAAGACGATCTGGCGCGTTACCCACGTACCTTGCAGGAAGATTGCGAGAAGCTCAAAAAACGTCATGCGGATATCGTCTTCGCTCCGGCCCCCGCAGATGTATATCCCCAGGGCACCACTGAATCGACCTACGTCGATGTGCCGGGTATTTCGACCATGCTGGAGGGCGCCAGCCGCCCGGGCCATTTCCGTGGCGTTTCTACCATCGTCAGCAAGCTGTTTAACCTGGTGCAGCCGGACATCGCCTGTTTTGGCGAGAAAGATTTCCAGCAGCTGGCGCTGATCCGCAAAATGGTTGCCGATATGGGCTACGACATTGAGATAATCGGCGTACCGATTGTGCGTGCGAAAGATGGCCTGGCGCTCAGCTCCCGTAACGGCTATCTGACCGCCGAACAGCGTAAAATTGCGCCGGGTTTAAGCAAAGTCATGAATACCATGGCAGAGCAACTGCTGGCAAAAGAGTTAACCGCAGAAGAAATTATCGCTCTGGCTGAACAGGCGCTGAACGAGAAAGGTCTTCGTGCTGACGACGTTCAAATTCGGGATGCCGATACGCTTCTGGCGCTTACAGAGACCAGCAAACGTGCGGTAATTCTGGTGGCGGCATGGCTCGGCCAGGCCCGCCTTATCGATAACAAAGTGGTTGAACTGGCGTAGTTTTACTACCCGGAAGTGAAAGGTAAACGTAATGATTCGCAAAATGCTACAAGGTAAGCTTCACCGTGTGAAAGTCACCCAGGCCGACCTGCACTATGAAGGCTCCTGCGCGATCGACCAGGATTTTCTCGACGCGGCGGGTATTCTCGAAAACGAAGCTATTGATATCTGGAACGTTAATAACGGCAAACGCTTTTCAACGTACGCGATTGCCGCTGAACGCGGATCTAAAATCATCTCCGTTAATGGGGCAGCAGCGCACTGCGCGGACGTAGGCGATATCGTCATTATTGCCAGCTTTGTGATGATGTCTGACGAAGAAGCACGTCGCTGGCAGCCTAAAGTGGCCTACTTTGAAGGCGATAATGAGATGAAACGTACCGCGAAGGCGATTCCGGTGCAGGTTGCCTAAGCCAATAGTACTGTTATAAATTACCCGGCAAAATAGGTTGGGTAATTTATACATAATTAAAATGAATAGCGTTCTTTTTATATATTTTTATTAATATATTAAAGTCACCCCGCCGAACACCTGATCATCAAAATGATGAACAATTATTATCACTCACTATTAAATAATCACATTGGCTTAAAGATCGTTTAAGTATTTCTAACATCTTACGGCTTCTCACAACCATTACTCATCACTTAGAATCCTTTTCCCGAAGCATCTGTTCGGAACGAACATAAGCCTTGCTTATGTGCACTTTTCTAGCATTTAAATATGGATATAAAAAATGTCTTTTAATAAATTAGGTCTGGCAACTGTAGTAGCAATGGTTCTGAGTGCGGGTTCTGCAATGGCAGCTGATATTCCTTCAGATACAGGCACTATTACTTTCCACGGTATGGTTTCTAATAACACCTGTAAAGTATCCCTGGATCAGAAGATTGACCAGGATGGTAATGATTTTGACGTTAACCTGGATACCGTGTTTGTAAAAGACTTCGCTAATGCGCTGGGTACCACCAGCACCCTGGGAGAAAAGAAATTCTCCCTCACCCTGACAGGTTGTGATTCTGCTACCGTCAAACAGGCATCCGCTCAGTTTGATTCCTGGGCGGGTTCTTCTTCAACTTCCGGCGGTCTGCTGGTTCCACCATCAAACACTCAAGGCGCCGCTAAAAACGTCAATCTGGTACTGTCAAACGATGGCAACTCCGCTACCGATCAGATCAAACTGGATCAGACCAACAATACCCAGAAAGCAACGATTGATACCACAGGCGCAGGCGCACTTTACTACCGTGTAGCGTATACCCAAGGTCAGAACTGGGATGCGGCCAACAACCCAGTGTCAGCTGGTGTGGTTCAGGCACAAGCTGCATTCACCATGATCTACGAGTAATTTTAAAAGCATAGATAAAATGCTCATATTATCCCCTGACGTACGTCAGGGGACTATTGATATCATTCCAACAGGAAGTGGAAAAATGTTAAGCACATCATTTTATAAAGGATTTAAAGCTGCCTGCTTTACAGTTGCTGCTGTCGCGTCATTCCAGGCAAGCGCAGATATCGTTATTTCGGGAACACGTATTGTTTATCAGCAGTCGCAAAAAGATGTCATCGTTTCTTTAGACAACCGTGGCAAAAAGCCACTATTAGTTCAATCATGGATCGATGACGGTCGCGATGACACCAATCCACAGGAATTAAAACTTCCTTTTATTATTACTCCACCAGTATCCCGAATTGATCCCCAAAAAGGTCAATCCGTTCGGATCTCGTACCTGGGTGGTTCATTGCCGCAAGATCGCGAATCCCTATTCTGGTTCAATGTGCTCGAGATTCCACCGAAGTCAAAAGTGAAAGACGGTGAAAATCCTAACCAGCTCCAGCTGGCATTCCGCACACGTATTAAACTCTTTTTCCGACCTGACGGCCTGAAAGGTACGCCAGGAAATGCAGCAGCCAGGGTAACGTGGTCGCAACAAAAACAAGGTAATACGCTAAACCTGATTGCACACAATGATTCCCCTTACAACGTTTCTATTTCAAATGTAAAGCTGAAATCAGCAAATAAAGAGTACCAGGTTGAGCATAAATCTATTTTACCGTTTAGTACTCAAATAATGCAGGTAAAAGGTTTAGGTAGTACTGCCACCGGCACTGTTGCTTACGAAACCATTAATGACAATGGCGGCTCTGATACTTTTGAAAGCAAAGTAAACTAATAACCGCATCACTGCCACATTATAAATATAATACGTATGAATGATTCATAGCATTCATACGACGACTTGTCTGGATGAAGCATGCTATTTCAACGATCAATTTTATGTCTCGCAATCTGTGCAGCATTTCCTCTGCATGCCAGCGAGACTGAAAAAAAAGCTGTAGACACCTCATCCGAAACAGAATCGGCCATTGAATTTAATGACCGGTTCCTTATCGATAATGGTGGAGGTATCAATGTCGATCGTTATGCTTATGGCAACCCAGTTCTGCCAGGTACTTACCGTGTAAAAGTGAATTTGAATGGCAATTCAAAATCCACGGTCGAGATGGCATTCATTGATAACAAAACGCCACGTGCCTCAGCATGTCTGACTAAACTCACGCTGACACAGGCAGGCGTTGATACCAGCATATTAGGCGATGATGTCAAAGACGACGAAACGTCTTGCGTAGATATCAAAAAATATTATCCCGGTGCTTCTGAAAATTTTGATAGTAGCAAGCAGGAAATGGATCTTAATTTCCCGCAAATCTACGTGCTTAAGCTTCCAGCAGGGTATGTCGATCCTTCATTATGGGATAATGGTGTTCCGGCCGGATTACTTTCATACGATCTTAATACCTGGCACAGCGAGTCAAACGGCACCAATTCAGATACCGCTTATGCGGGCTTGCATTATGGCCTGAACGTGGGGCCGTGGCGTTTACGTTCTCGCGGCAGTCTGAACTGGGACAGTGATAATGGCACACATTATTCCAGCCAGGATATATACCTCCAGCGAGACATCACACCACTTAACGCACAGATGGTAATGGGTGATTCCTACACACGCGGTGATGTCTTTGACTCGGTGAGCCTGCGTGGTGCGCGTATGTATAACGATGACCGCATGCTCCCGCAAGGCACCTCTGGCTACGCGCCAGTAATTCGTGGTGTGGCAAACAGTAACGCCAAAGTTAGCGTTATGCAAAGCGGCAATAAAATCTATGAAACCACCGTTCCACCCGGTGCTTTCGAGATCAATGACCTCAGTACAACAGGCTATGGTAATGATTTGATTGTCACTGTAGAGGAAGCCGATGGAAGTAAACGGACGTTTACCGTTCCGTTCTCCTCAGTTACACAAATGCTCCGCCCAGGCTCCAGCCGCTGGGATGTGGGTATAGGTGAGCTGAATGATGATTCATTGCATGATAAGCCAAACGTTGGCTACGCAACTTACGCTTATGGTTTGAATAATACCTTTACCGGTTACGTGGGTGCGCAATATACGGATATGGATTTCTACGCCGGCCTGCTTGGTCTGGCTATGAATACCCGTATTGGTGCATTCGCTTTAGATGTTACCGGGTCCTATGCCGATATCGACGGGCTGGACACGCTTAAAGGGCAGAGTTATCGGCTGACCTACAGCAAAATGCTTGAAGCCACTAACACATCTCTTAACGTGGCAGCTTATCGCTTCTCAACAGAAGATTATCTCAGCCTTAACGATGCCGCCTCATTGCAGGACAGTATTCACCACGAGGAATATGGCAATCGATCTTATGACAGCAATGCCGAGCTTTATGCTGATTATCAGCGTACCAAAAACCAGATACAGGTCAGCCTGAACCAGCCATTGAATGTTAACGGTGATGAATACGGCTCACTCTATATTAGCGGTACCTGGCAGGATTACTGGAATGATTCCAGCTCCACTTCCGACTACAGCGTGGGTTACAACAATAGTTTTGCTTACGGTAGCTATAGCGTTTCTGTGCAACGCACGTACAACGAAACAGGGGAAAAGGATGACAGCGTTTATTTAAACGTCAGTATTCCATTCAGCATATTCAATAAGGATAACGCGCAGTCAGGCGGATTTAATAACGTCAACATGAGCCTGCGCACTGATTTAAAAGGCGGTACCAGTTTTAACTCTACGGCAAGCGGCAACTCCAAAAACAGTGAAGTGAGCTATTCCGTTAGCGCCTCATCAAGCGGGGGCAACTACGGCAACCTGAACCAGGTCAGTGGCTATAGCTCATGGAACAGTCCTTACGGGCCGCTCGGTGTCTCGGCGTCCTTTGGCGATGACAATAGTAAACAGTATTCCGCGAGTTATAACGGCGGAATGGTTGTTCACTCGGGTGGCGTTGTATTTACATCAGGCAGTATCGGCGAAACGGATTCACTTGCGCTGGTAAAAGCAAGTGGCGCAACGGGTGCTCGGCTGGGTTACGGCCAAAGCCGCATTAACAGTTCCGGGTACGGGATTATGCCGTATATGTCAGCCTACAGAGAAAACCGAGTATCGCTCGATATCAGCACTCTCGAAGCAGACGTTGAAATCAAAAATACAAGCGCAGTTGCCGTACCTCGCAATGGCTCCGTTGTATTTGTGAATTTTGAAACGGATGAAGGCCGTTCGCTTGTTCTGGAATTACAACGTTCTGATAACGGCTTTATTCCGCTAGGTGCTGACGTTCTGAATGAGAAAAACGAATCTATCGGAACGGTAGGCCAGGCAGGACAAGCTTATGTACGCGGTGTGGAAAACAAAGGCGCTCTCCGGGTGGTATGGGGAAGCGATGGTTCCAGCTCCTGCACGGTGCATTATCAGATTCCTGAAAATGCGAAGAAAGCAGGCTTAACCACGATTCTGAGTAATCAACAGTGCCAAATGTAATGATGTTAAAACAGGGAATCACACCCATGGGAAATAATATGAAGAAAAATCATTGCGGTTATTCATTAATCGCATTAGCAATGTTAGCGATGTCAGGTTCTGCTGCGGCAGCCGATCTCAATGTTAACTTTACTGCCAATATCCGCGAAACCACCTGCGATATGAAACTGGTCGGCGATACGGGTTCAGATACGCAGCAAACGCTGACTATCGGTAATAACGGACAGGTACGTTTAGATGATGTCAAAGCCGGAACGGCAAATGCCAATTTCAAAATTGTGCTCGTTGAATGCCCGGCATCACTGACCTCATTGAAAACCAAAGTATCGGGAACAAGATCTGGATATTTGTACTCAGGCCTTATTAACCAAATACAAAAAATCGACGGAGGTGCAGACTACTCTGCTGTTGAGATTGCCAGAGCCAGCGCACCGGATGCCCCGTTTATCATTAACTCTGAGGACGATAACGAGCGCCTGGTCTGGAGTCCGACAGAAATCCAGAATAAGGAAGTTGCTCTGGTGGCCACCTTACGTGAAACACAGGAAAACAGGATGACCATAGGTGATTTTCAGGCCGTGGCGACCTTTGAATTTATCTACGAGTGATTAGTGCAGGAAAACGGAGCAACATTATGAAATTCAATTTTACTTTTATCGCCCTGTCCGTTTCTGCCCTTCTGTTCTCGGGAATGGCAAGCGCAGCTATTACAGGCACCCCTAGTGTCGAATTAACGATTAAATCAAAAATTGTATCAGGCACATGTACCGCAAAAGTACTTAACGATGCAGGCACAGCTTCCACTGAAATTGCGTTCGGCGACGTATACAAATCCGATCTGGTGAACAAAACCCGTGTCGAGCCGCTCAAGATTAGTTTCACCAACTGTTCTGGAGTAACCAAGGCAACGGTGTCCGCTGCGAAAGGCGCTGGTGGTGAATGCAGTGGCGTCAACAAGACGGGTGATTCTTACTCCGGCGGCTTAGCAACGGGCTTTGAGATCTGGTCGGGTGTTGTCGATACTGGCGAGCTTATGAGCTGCAACACGCCTCCGGCTGCTAAGGATGTCACCATTACTGATGGTACCGGTGAATTCCCGATGAATTCCCGTATCGTTATCGGACAAGGCCAAACCATTGCTGAAGTAGGCGCGGGGGCGGTTAATGCGCCAGTCACGTTTACTATCACTTATCCATAATACCAGGAACCAGCATGCAACAATCACCGTTTACTTTATACCAGCCCGGTCTTGTGTTGCTTATGGGCTTGGCTGGTGGCATCTTGCCTGGCGTAGGCCAGGCAAGCTCAGGATTAGACGTAAATATTACCGCTAACATTGTTAATAGCACTTGTAAGATGACCGTGGAAAATGACGGCGAAATTTATCTCCCCAATGTAATGCGCAGCTGGTTTTATAACCCGGATGGTAGCGATCGTTTTACTGCAACCGATGATGCAGGCGGTACGCCTTTTAAGATCCATGTAGATGATTGCTATGGAGACAGCAGTACGGCTAAAAAGCTGAGTTTTAGCTTTTCGCCGCAGTCGGGTTTCTGGCCAGGACAAAATCAGGTTTTCAAAAGTGATGATACCGCCGCAGGCGCGGCAAAAAATGTCGGCGTCGTCGTTTTCTCTGAAAGATATAAAAAGAATGTTTTAAACAACGACGGCACGTCAAAAATCACTTATGACGTAAGCGGTCAGGATACTGCATTTTTAACGGATTATCAGTTCTATGCCCGATATCAAAATATTGGCGTAGTGGCTGGTGGTGTCGTTACCAGTAAAGTATTAGTTGACGTCACTTACGAATAATAATCAGAACAGGAAAAAGGATGAGAATGTTCAACTTTATAAGACAGGGTTTCACCGTGAAAGGCACAATGGCGTTTGCCATGGCGAGCGTGTTATTAACCCTCAGCCACTCCTGCTGGGCAGCCGAGTGTCGCATGAATAATGGAAAAGGCGGCACAACCACGCTGATCAATTCCGAATACTCAGGTGGCACCGTACGTCTTCCCCCTCCGGGTAATTATGCCAGTACTCTTTTTAACGTTAACCTGACACCGGGCATTCAGGCCGAATGTGGTCCAGGGAACGATGGTTTTAACCTCGTCTCACAAACAAACTCGACCTTGCTAAAGGGGGGCAGTTATGGCAGGGCTATGTTTGAAACAAATATTCCGGGGATTTATTATTCCGTAAGGGTCCACACCGCAGAAAGCGATGGAGGCATGGGTGGCTATTTCGCTATGAATACTACTGACTGGACTACCGTTGCATCCTCCGGAAATTCTGATCCCTGGGATAATAAATGGATTAACACCTCAGTTCAAATTTATATTGATGAAGGTTATAGAGGCAACCCGAACAAAGAAACCTCAATCAGACCCAAACCCGGCACTCTGGGTAAAATGGCTATTGGTAATCCAAATGATTCTAACAACCAACCATGGACATTTGTGGTCAACGAAGACTCATTCCAGATCCCGATCGTTCTTCCAACCTGCGACATGGCCATGCTATCGGATGGTACTAATAATGTTAACCTGGGGGAATATTATGTTTCAGACATTAAAAGCAATCGGGTTAAGGATATCCCTTTTTCAATTAGCTTAAGCAATTGTACCAGTGTGGCAAATATCACAACAAAACTCACCACCTCAAAGCTAACCGGAAAAAATAATGATCTTCTTGGAAATACGCTTTCGTCCGGAGCTGAGGGCGCAGGCGTGAAAATTATGTATAACGGAACCTCTCAACTCCTGCCGAATAATCCTGACTCATCCTATGTCATAACGGATTACCAAACCCCGGAATCCAAGCAAATTAATTATGTTGCTCAACTGGTAGCAAACGGAAGCACAGTGAAACCGGGGTCGTTTAAAGCCACCGGCGTATTCACCCTTTCATACGACTAACCGCTATCCCTGCGGCTGATTACTGATCAGCCGCGACATCGTCTCCAGTGAGTCCGTTCTTAATATATACAAACGCTTCAGCAGGAACGGATTATCCCCCGGCTTCACCTTCCCTTTCACCGTGGTCACCGCCAGATGAAACCCCGCATCGTTCGCCGCTTTAATCGCTTTATTGTCATAGCCGCCAAACGGATACGACACATACAACACGCGCGGGTTGAACTGCGCCAGTGCACGACGTGATCGTTCAAAATCAAACAGGATCACGTGATAGCTACGGCTCAACAGGATGGGGTGTTTATAGCCATCCACGCGATGCAGGAAATGGGTGTGAGACTGAATGTCGAACACATCCTGGATGCCCTTGATTTCCTGAACGCTCATAAACTGTAGCGATTTTGGATCCCACTTCTGCGGATGGCCTTTGATACGTGATGAAATTATAAACGCCGTCGCGTTGAAGCCATATTCTTTCAGAACAGGGTACGCGTAGCGGCTCACCGATTTGAGACCATCATCAAAGGTGATCACCACTGCTTTCGCGGGTAGGTTCATCTTGTTACGCACGTACCCTTCAAGCTGGTACATCGTCAGCGTGGTATAGCCTTGATCGCGTAACCAGGCCATCTGATTATTAAACGCACGTACGCTGGTCGTCGTGGAGGTATGTCGAAAACGGGTGTTCTCTTCATCACGCAAAATATGATGGTAAGTCAGAACCGGCAGCCCGTTATCTTCCTGTGCATCGAGGCTGCTGATCCACGCCAGACGATTACCGATACGAATTTGAAACCAGGTCTGGTTCAGGCGGTCTTTCAGCTTATTCAGAATCGGATAGCGAAGATTGGCGCTTAAGGTGCCAAAAGGCGCGCTTCCGCTGCTGGGGGCGTTATAGACCGGCGTGTCTTTCCAGGTGATGAGGTTTTGATTACTGAGCGGCTTGTTCAAGTCACCCAGGCTATCCTCAACACGTTGTTTGCCCTGCACTTTTTCAAGGTGGTCTTTATCAATAAACCCCGTGCCGAATCCGAAACGAAATTCATAGTAATCCGCCGCGGCCGGAAAGACAGCGAGGATCTGCCCGGCGCGGACATTCCCCACATTCACAACGGCATTTCCCACCTGCGCCCAGATGGCCGCATCTTCGGTGGTTTGCATATATTGGGCAGGAAGGCCTTGCTGACTGGTCAGGCTGGCAGACGCACCACCGGAAACCAGCAGCAGAAGGATAAAGATAACGCGCATGAGCATGGGATATAAATCGATACGGAAAATCAGTCGCCATTGTAGCAAAAGCGACATCAATACCAATGTTTAATGCTTATACAGATCGTGAAGCAGAACGAAAGGCGGGTTCTTCTGCTGCTGGTGCCACAGGCTGCTCACGCCCGGGGAGCCCTGCGCCACAATGGCGTGGCGAAACTCAGCGCTGCTCAACGTTGCGCGCAGCGGATACATCGCTTCGAGTAAAGGCAGGCTGATACCGGAGATCACTTCACAATTATCATGCTTATGGCTCATTAACGCTGCTGAACGGTAAGGCGCCGCGCCCGATTTGTCGGTGAGAAAAATCACGCCATCACCGGTGTCGGTTTCATGCAGCGCGTCGCACATCATCCGGCTGAGCATGTTGGTGCTCAGCCCTCGCCAGTAATTTACCGCACGACATTGCGCCAGAGGGCCAAATCGGGCCTCCAGCTTCAGGAGCATTTCCTGTGCCTCTTCATCGTGGCAGGTGATAACCCATCCCAGCATAACGTCTCTCCTTAGCAGGCGAGTAGTTTATCCAGGTGAAGGTTAGTTTACGGTGATAACTGTCAAAGAAAGTGCCCGGCAAACAGAACGTCTGCCGGGCAGAAGGTTAGCTACGCAGCCCACGTCCACGCTGGATCAGATACCAGCACAGCAGGTAGAAGGCGATAATGAACACCACCAGCACCACCACCGTGGTAAACAGCGGGACATCGGTAATGCCGAGGAAACCAAAGCGGAAGCCGCTGATCATGTAGACAATCGGGTTCAGGTGCGAGAGTGCCTGCCAGAACGGCGGCAGCAGCGTCAGGGAGTAAAACACCCCGCCGAGGTAGGTCAGCGGCGTCAGCACAAAGGTCGGGATCAGGCTGATGTCGTCAAAGGTTTTAGCGAACACCGCATTCAGCAAGCCGGCCAGCGAGAACAGAATCGCGGTGAGCAGCAGCGTCAGCGCCACGAAAAGCCAGGAGTGAACCTGAAACGGCACGAAGAACAGCGAAATGGCCGTTACCAGGATACCCACGCACAGCCCGCGCGCCACGCCGCCGCCCACGTAACCGGCGATGATGACGTGCGTTGGCACCGGCGCCACCAGCAGCTCTTCAATGTTGCGCTGGAACTTGGCGCTGAAGAATGAGGACGCCACGTTCGCGTAGGCGTTGGTGATCACCGCCATCATGATCAGGCCCGGCACGATAAACTGCATATAGGTGAAGCCGTGCATCTCACCAATGCGGGAGCCAATAAGGTTGCCGAAAATGATGAAGTAGAGCGTCATGGTGATCACCGGCGGCACCAGGGTTTGCACCCAGATACGCATAAAGCGGTTAATCTCTTTCGCCCAGATGCTTTTCAGCGCGACCCAGTAAAGATGCGTCATGCCTTGTCTCCTTGTTTGTCGTGCACCAGAGAGACAAACAGCTCTTCCAGTCGGTTTGCTTTGTTACGCATGCTTAATACCTGAATGCCCTGCGCACTCAACTGTGAGAACACGCTGTTAATACCCTGCTCGCGCAGCACTTCTACCTCCAGCGTCGAGGTATCGACCAGGCGATAGTTGTAGCCCTCCAGTTTCGGCAGCGCGCTTTTCGCCGCCAGATCGAGGATAAAGGTCTCTGATTTGAGCTTGGAGAGCAGATTCTTCATCGAGGTGTTTTCCACCAGCTCACCGTGCTGAATGATGCCGATATTGCGGCACAGCATTTCCGCCTCTTCCAGGTAGTGCGTGGTCAGAATGATGGTGGTGCCTTTGTCGTTCAGATCTTTCAGGAAACCCCACATGGAGCGACGCAGTTCAATATCCACACCAGCGGTCGGCTCATCAAGGATAAGCAGCTTTGGCTCGTGCATCAGCGCGCGGGCAATCATCAGGCGGCGCTTCATCCCTCCGGACAACATCCGCGCGCGCTCGTTACGTTTCTCCCACAGATCAAGCTGTTTCAGGTACTTTTCGCTGCGCTCAAGCGCCTCTTTGCGCTCCACGCCATAGTAACCCGCCTGGTTAACAACAATCTGCTGTACCGTCTCAAACGGGTTAAAGTTGAACTCCTGCGGCACCAGCCCCAGCTGGCGCTTGGCGTTGACCACATCTTTTTGCAGATCGTAGCCAAACACGCTGACGCGGCCCGAGGTTTTATTGACCAGTGAACTGATGATCCCGATGGTGGTGGATTTCCCTGCCCCGTTCGGCCCCAGAAGCGCGTAGAAATCTCCCGCTTCGACTTTAAGATCTATCCCGCGCAGCGCCTGAACGCCCCCCGGGTAGGTTTTTTTGAGCTGTTCAAGCTCCAGTGCAATCGCCATGAATTCAACTTACCTTAAGTTCTGACACACGTTGTGTGGTTTCATTAAAAGTCGGGTTACCCTATAGTAGCGCAACGCAATCACTTGGTTACAGGTCGCTAACCTCCATGAACGACATAGATACACTCATCAGCAACAATGCACTATGGTCAAAAATGCTGGTGGAGGAAGACCCCGGATTTTTTGGAAAACTCGCGCAAGCGCAGAACCCGCGCTTTCTCTGGATTGGATGTTCCGACAGCCGCGTCCCCGCCGAACGTCTGACTGGTCTTGAACCTGGCGAACTGTTTGTTCACCGCAATGTGGCTAACCTGGTTATTCATACCGATCTCAACTGCCTTTCGGTTGTTCAGTATGCCGTCGACGTTCTTGAGGTTGAGCACATCATTATTTGTGGTCACTACGGCTGCGGCGGCGTGCAGGCGGCAGTCGAAAATACAGAGCTGGGGTTAATCGATAACTGGCTGCTGCACATTCGTGATATCTGGTTCAAACATAGCTCACTGCTGGGCGAAATGCCGCAGGAGCGCCGTCTCGACACGCTGTGTGAGCTGAACGTGATGGAGCAGGTGTATAACCTGGGCCATTCGACGATTATGCAGTCTGCCTGGAAACGCGGGCAGAAGGTCTCCATCCACGGCTGGGCGTACGGTATTCACGACGGCCTGCTGCGCAATCTGGAAGTGACCGCCACCAACCGCGAAACGCTGGAACAGCGTTACCGCTCGGGAATTGCCAACCTCAAGCTTAAGCACGTTAACCATAAATAACAAAGCCGGGGGTTTTCACCCTCTCCCTGTGGGAGAGGGCTGGGGTGAGGGCATCAGCCCGCAATTATTCGTCCAGAATCACCACTTTCCCAACATACGGCAGATGGCGATAACGCTGTGCGTAATCAATGCCATAACCCACCACGAACTCATCCGGGATGGAGAAACCAACGAACTCCACCGGCACCTGCACTTCACGGCGCTCAGGCTTATCCAGCAGGGTACAAATCGCCAGTGATTTTGGTTCACGCAGGCTCAGGATCTCACGCACTTTAGAGAGCGTGTTGCCGGAGTCGATGATGTCCTCAACAATCAACACATCTTTGCCACGAATATCTTCATCCAGATCTTTCAGGATTTTCACATCACGGGTTGTGGACATGCCGCTGCCGTAACTGGAGGCGGTCATAAAATCGACCTCGTGCGGCACCTGCACTTCACGACACAGGTCTGCCATGAACATGAAAGAGCCACGCAACAAACCGACCAGCACCATTTCGCTGCCGCTGTCCTTGTAATGTTCGGTGATTTGACGACCCAGTTCGGCGATACGCGCTTTGATCTCGGCTTCCGGGATCATCACTTCAACAGTATGTTTCATATTACTAACCAAATGATTTTAGTGAAAATCTCTCAATGCGGATGACTCTCGCTCCGGCATCGATACGCAAGCCAGCCATTATACCAGTAAATGGATAAGCCTGGCGTATGAGTTATAAAAAGCAATATTTGTGATTCCGATCACAGTTGTTAATACCTATAATTAATTGCTAGCAAATAATTAACAAAACTGACGAGTACTTTTCTATGGCTGAAACAAAAACTAAACAGCCGCGTCTACTGGTGACATTAACAGCCGCGTTTGCCGCATTCTGCGCGCTGTATTTGTTAATCGGTGGCGTATGGCTGGTCGCGATTGGCGGCTCCTGGTACTACCCGATTGCGGGTCTGGTTATGGTTGGCGTAACCGTCCTGCTTTTACGCAGAAAACAATCTGCTCTGTGGTTGTACGCAGCGTTACTGCTCGCAACCATGATCTGGGGCGTCTGGGAAGTCGGGTTCGACTTCTGGGCGCTGACGCCGCGCAGCGACATTCTGGTCTTCTTCGGTATCTGGCTGATCCTGCCGTTTGTCTGGCGTCGTCTGATTGTCCCTTCCAGTGGCGCCGTGGCCGGTCTGGTCGTTGCTCTGCTGATTAGTGGCGGCATCCTGACCTGGGCCGGTTTTAACGACCCGCAGGAGATCAATGGCACGCTGAACGCGGAATCCACGCCGGCTGCGGCTATTTCGCAGGTGGCGGACGGTGACTGGCCTGCTTATGGTCGTAACCAGGAAGGTCAACGCTACTCCCCGCTGAAGCAGATCAACGCGGACAACGTGAAAAACCTGAAGGAAGCCTGGGTATTCCGTACCGGCGACCTGAAGATGCCAAACGATCCGGGTGAGCTGACCAACGAAGTGACCCCGATTAAAGTGGGCAACATGCTCTACCTGTGTACGGCGCACCAGCGCCTGTTCGCGCTCGACGCGGCCACCGGTAAAGAGAAATGGCACTTTGATCCACAGCTGAACTCCAACCCGTCGTTCCAGCACATCACCTGCCGCGGCGTCTCTTACCACGAAGCGCGCGCAGATAATGCCAGCCCGGAAGTCATTGCCGACTGTCCTCGCCGCATTATGCTGCCGGTGAACGATGGCCGCCTGTTTGCCATCAACGCTGAGACCGGTAAGCTGTGCGAAACCTTCGCTAACAAAGGCATTCTGAATCTTCAGACCAACATGCCGGACACTACGCCGGGTCTGTATGAGCCGACCTCCCCGCCAATCATCACTGATAAAACCATCGTGATTGCCGGTTCGGTAACGGATAACTTCTCTACCCGCGAAACCTCCGGCGTTATCCGTGGTTTCGACGTGAACACCGGTAAACTGCTGTGGGCCTTCGACCCGGGCGCGAAAGATCCTAACGCGATCCCATCCGATGAACACACCTTTACCTTTAACTCACCGAACTCCTGGGCACCGGCAGCGTATGACGCGAAGCTGGACCTGGTTTACCTGCCGATGGGCGTGACCACGCCGGATATCTGGGGCGGTAACCGCACGCCGGAGCAGGAACGTTACGCCAGCTCCATCGTGGCGCTGAACGCAACGACCGGTAAACTGGCATGGAGCTACCAGACCGTTCACCACGATCTGTGGGATATGGATATGCCGTCCCAGCCGACGCTGGCGGACATTACCGTTAACGGTAAAACCGTTCCGGTGATTTACGCCCCGGCCAAAACCGGCAACATCTTCGTGCTGGATCGCAGCAACGGTAAGCTGGTTGTTCCTGCGCCAGAAAAACCGGTTCCGCAGGGCGCGGCCAAAGGCGACTACGTCACCAAAACGCAGCCGTTCTCTGACCTGAGCTTCCGTCCGAAGAAAGATCTCAGCGGTGCAGACATGTGGGGTGCCACCATGTTTGACCAGCTGGTGTGCCGCGTGATGTTCCATCAACTGCGCTATGAAGGCATCTTCACGCCGCCTTCAGAGCAGGGCACGCTGGTCTTCCCGGGTAACCTGGGGATGTTCGAGTGGGGTGGGATCTCCGTTGACCCTAACCGTCAGGTCGCCATCGCTAACCCAATGGCGCTGCCGTTCGTTTCCCGTCTGATCCCACGCGGTCCGGGTAACCCAATGGAGCAGCCGAAAGATGCGAAAGGCAGCGGTACCGAAGCCGGTATCCAGCCGCAGTATGGCGTTCCTTATGGTGTGACCCTGAATCCGTTCCTTTCTCCGTTCGGTCTGCCGTGTAAACAGCCTGCCTGGGGTTATATCTCCGGTCTGGATCTGAAGACCAATAAGATCGTCTGGAAAAAACGTATTGGTACGCCACAGGACAGCATGCCGTTCCCGATGCCTGTTCCAGTGCCGTTCAATATGGGTATGCCAATGCTGGGTGGCCCAATCTCCACCGCCGGTAACGTGCTGTTTATCGCGGCAACCGCAGATAACTACCTGCGCGCGTACAACATGACCAACGGTGAAAAACTGTGGCAAGGCCGTCTGCCAGCCGGTGGACAGGCAACGCCGATGACCTATGAAGTGAATGGCAAACAGTATGTTGTCATCTCCGCGGGTGGTCACGGTTCGTTTGGCACGAAGATGGGCGACTATATTGTCGCGTATGCACTGCCTGACGATGCTAAGTAACGAAAAAGCCCGGTGGCGCTAACGCTTACCGGGCCTACGGGTGCCCTATGTAGGCCGGGTAAGGCGAAGCCGCCACCCGGCTTTTTTTATACGGTAAAACCGAGCATCATCCCCGTATCTTCATGCTCCAGCAGATGACAGTGGGCCATATAGGCAAACTCTTTCGGTGCCTCGTGGTCGAACTTCACCAGCACCTCGCTGACGCCGCCTTCCACCCTCACCGTATCTTTCCAGCCCGCGCGATGCGGCTCCGGCGCTTTACCATTTTCAGACAGAATACGGAACTGCGTGCCGTGGATATGGAACGGGTGCAGCATCATGTCCCCTTCGCCTGAAATCACCCAGCGTTCAAACTGCCCTTTCGTGGCGGCGAACATGGGCGTATTCATATCGAACGCTTTGCCGTTGATGCGGTTGGCATTGTGGAAATCGAAACCATGGCCGCCGTGATCCATGCCGCCCATATTGCCATGATCCATATTCATATGGCCCATCATCTGGCCGTGATGCATTCCCGCCATGGCCTGATTGCCGTACTTCTTCATCAGCGCCTGCATGCCCATCATGTCGAGCATCGGGTCCATGGAAAGCTTAAGTTTACGCTGCGTAAGCCCGTCCAGCGACGGGAGTGCTGGCAGCGTGGTGAGGGTCTCCGGCAGCGTACCGGAGGCGGTGATCTGTAGCGGCTGAATGCGCAGGACCGGATGCGGCTTATCAAACGGCGCGACGGCCATCCCCATCTGGCTGACCGGCAGGGTCACCAGGTCAAACGCTTTGCCATCGCTGATATCCACCAACACCTCGAAGCGCTCGCCCATCAGCATCGGCAGCTCGCTCACCTTCACCGGCTCCGGCAGCAGGCCGCCGTCGCTTGCCACTACGTAAAGCGGGCGTTTATCGCTGGTGGCGAAGTTCAGCGAGCGGGCGTTACAGCCGTTAAGCAGACGTAAGCGCAGCCAGCCTTTTGGCGCGGCATGCTGCGGGTAGATCGCGCCGTTGGTCAGCAGCGTATCGCCAAACCAGCCTACCGCCGCGCTCATTACGTCCAGCTGATAGTCAATTTGCCCGTCAGCGCTGAATTTTTTATCCTGCACAATCACCGGGACATCGTCGATACCCCACTGTTTCGGCAGGCGCAGCAGGCGGCTTTCATCGTCTTCAATCAGCACCAGCCCGGCCAGCCCCATCGCCACCTGATGGCCCGTTTTGCCATGCTGATGCGGGTGGAACCAGCAGGTCGCCGCGCGTTGTTCCGGGGTAAAGGTTACGCTGCGTTTACCACCAGGCCTGATGACGCCCTGAGGCCCCCCATCCACTTCGCCCGGGACTTCCAGCCCGTGCCAGTGCAGCGTGGTCTCTTCCGCAAGCGTGTTATGAATGTCTACCGTCACCGCCTTCCCTTTGCGTAACTGCAACGCCGGGCCGAGCAGATTGCCGTTATAGCCCCACGTCGTGGCGGCGTGCTGACCGAACGTGGTTTTACCGGCCTGCACCACAAGCTGAATGCGGCTGCGGGCATCTGGGGCGAGTAATTCAGGAATGGGTAAAGCCGGTCTGTCGGCGGCAAAAACGGCGCGGCTCCAGAGAGGTATCGCGCTGGCAACCCCCAGCGCGGCAGAAAATTTTAAAAAATCACGACGTTGCATGTGCATTTCCTTATTTCCAGCAGGCGATCTTTTGAGCATAAACCCTCCCCTTACCGGAAGGTCAAGCACGGCGGCAATAATAAAGATCGTCGGCCTGGCATCAAGTATGCTAACGTTAATTTTCCGTGATGCAGTGGTAAAGGCAATGAAGACGTTTTTCAGAACAATTTTGTTCGCCAGCCTGATGGCGATGTGTGCGAACAGTTACGCGCTAAGTGAAAACGAAGCGGAAGATATGGCCGATCTGACGGCAGTTTTTGTTTTTCTGAAAAACGATTGTGGTTACCAGAATTTACCCAATGGGCAAATTCGTCGCGCACTGGTCTTTTTTGCCCAGCAGAATCAATGGGACCTCAGCAACTACGACAGCTTCGACATGAAGGCGCTCGGTGAAGACAGCTACCGTGATTTAAGCGGTATTGGCATTCCCACTGCTAAAAAATGCAAAGCGCTGGCTCGCGATTCACTCAGCCTGCTCGCCTACGTGAAGTAACCTTCCCGACGCCCCTTGTTGACCCGCTAACCGCCTCTCGGCGGTGTTGTGTTGCGCCCATCTGCCGGATGTAATGGATGTTAACGAAGGAGGTGCTCCCCATGACCGAAAAAACGGTATGGCAAGAAACGCTGCACGACCAGTTTGGTCAGTATTTTACCGTGGATAACGTGCTCTATCATGAGAAAACCGATCATCAGGATTTGATAATATTCGAAAACGCCGCTTTTGGCCGCGTGATGGCGCTGGACGGCGTGGTGCAAACCACCGAGCGCGACGAGTTTATCTATCACGAAATGATGACCCACGTCCCGCTGCTGGCCCACGGCCACGCGAAGGACGTGCTGATTATCGGCGGCGGCGACGGCGCGATGCTGCGTGAAGTCTCTCGCCATCAGAATGTCGAAACCATCACCATGGTGGAAATCGACGCCGGGGTCGTGTCGTTCTGCCGCCAGTATCTGCCCAACCATAATGCCGGCAGCTATGACGATCCGCGGTTTAATCTGGTTATCGACGATGGCGTCAATTTTGTTAACCAGACCACGCAAACGTTTGATGTCATTATCTCTGACTGTACCGACCCTATCGGTCCGGGCGCGTCGCTGTTTACCTCGTCGTTTTACGAAGGCTGCAAGCGCTGCCTGAAGCCTGCCGGAATTTTTGTGGCGCAAAACGGCGTTTGCTTCCTGCAACAGGATGAAGCGCTTGATAGCCACCGTAAGCTGAGCACCTATTTTGCTGACGTCAGCTTCTATCAGGCGGCCATTCCGACGTACTACGGCGGTATCATGACCTTTGCCTGGGCGACGGATAACGACGTATTACGTCATCTCTCCACCGAAATTATTCAGGCCCGCTTCCATCAGGCAGGTCTACAGTGCCGATACTACAATCCGGCTATTCATACCGCAGCCTTTGCGTTGCCTCAATATCTGCAAGACGCGCTGTCCTCAAAGGAGGTGAACTAATTGAAAAAGCTTAAACTGCATGGCTTTAACAATCTGACCAAAAGCCTGAGTTTTTGTATTTACGATATCTGCTACGCCAAAACAGCAGAAGAGCGCGATGGTTACATCGCCTATATCGATGAACTCTACAACGCCAACCGTCTGACCGAGATCCTGACAGAGACCTGCTCGATTATCGGCGCGAACATCCTCAATATCGCGCGCCAGGATTATGAGCCTCAGGGTGCGAGCGTCACCATTCTGGTGAGTGAAGAGCCGGTTGACCCGAAGCTTATCGACAAAACCGAACACCCCGGCCCGCTGCCGGAAGTGGTGGTTGCTCACCTGGATAAAAGCCACATCTGCGTGCACACCTACCCGGAAAGCCACCCGGAAGGCGGGCTGTGTACCTTCCGCGCGGATATTGAAGTGTCCACCTGCGGCGTGATTTCACCGCTAAATGCGTTGAATTATTTAATCCACCAGCTGGAATCGGACATCGTCACCATTGATTATCGCGTACGCGGTTTTACCCGTGATATCAACGGCATGAAGCACTTCATTGATCATGAGATCAACTCCATTCAGAACTTCATGTCCGAGGACATGAAGTCGCTGTACGACATGATGGATGTGAACGTCTATCAGGAGAATATCTTCCACACCAAAATGTTACTTAAGGAATTCGACCTTAAGCACTACATGTTCCACACGAAGCCGGAAGATTTAAGTGAGGAAGAGCGAAAGGTCATTACCGACCTGCTCTGGAAAGAGATGCGCGAAATTTACTACGGCCGTAACATTCCGACCGTGTAAACGTGACCCGGAGCAGGGACGCTTCGGGAAGTTACTTCTGTTTCATAAAGTCGCGGTAGGCATTCACCACACTCAGGAAGTCTTCCACGCCGCACAGCGACAGGCTCTCTTCGTCGTAGTAGCTCATCCCCTCTTCAATTTCATCACCCGAGAACTCAAGCTGGTTGGCGCGCACCATCACCTCTTCGCCATCCATCCACAGGGTGTATTCGTGCCCGGCGCGTTGCCAGGAGCGTTCACTGCCTTTCACCGTTTCCGCCGCCTGCTCAACTTCATCCAGCAGCGCGAGGTTCTCTTTCACCTCTTCGTTAAACCAGTGTCCAACGGCTTCGTGCCCCATCGACATTCGCACTTTCACCACGCCGGTGATGTCGCGCAGAAATTCGTAATCCATAGTGTTTTCCTCTGCAAAGCCATTAAGGTAATTATCGCAGCAGCGAGGAAGAAAAAAAGCGTGGGAGGTGGGAGGAATGAAAATAAAAAGGTGAGAGCAAGACCTGCGGCCTGATGCCCTCACCCCGTCCCTCTCCCACGGGAGAGGGTGCAAACACTAAAAACCGTCTCGTAGAGACGGTTTTGCTGTTTATACCGCCGTCTGGAAGATCACCCCGTCTGCCTTCTCGGTGTACTGAGAGAGCTGGTCGAAGTTCAGGTAGCGATAGGTATCCACCGCCGTCTTATCCACCTGAGCCACAAAGGTCTGGTACTCTTCCGGCGTTGGCAGTTTGCCAATCAGCGCCGCAACCGCCGCCAGTTCCGCAGAGGCCAGGAAGACGTTCGCACCGGTACCTAAACGGTTCGGGAAGTTACGGGTCGAGGTGGAGACCACCGTCGCGCCGTCGGCTACGCGCGCCTGGTTGCCCATACACAGGGAACAGCCAGGAATTTCGATACGCGCACCGCTCTTACCAAACACGCTGTAGTAGCCCTCTTCGGTCAGTTGAGCCGCGTCCATACGGGTTGGCGGCGCCACCCACAGACGGGTTGGCAGCTGGCCTTTGTGGGTATCCAGCAGCTTGCCGGCTGCACGGAAGTGGCCGATGTTGGTCATGCACGAACCGATGAACACTTCGTCGATCTTCTCGCCCTGAACTTCGGACAGCGGACGCGCGTCGTCCGGATCGTTCGGTGCACACAGGATTGGCTCTTTGATATCCGCCAGATCGATGTCGATCACCGCCGCGTACTCTGCGTCAGCATCGGCTTCCAGCAGCTGCGGATCGGCCAGCCATTTTTCCATGCCCTGGATACGACGCTCCAGCGTACGACGGTCGCCGTAGCCTTCTGCAATCATCCACTTCAGCAGCACGATGTTAGAGTTCAGATACTCAATAATCGGCTCTTTGTTCAGCTTGATGGTACAGCCCGCAGCCGAACGCTCAGCGGAGGCATCGGTCAGCTCGAAAGCCTGCTCAACTTTCAGATCCGGCAGACCTTCAATTTCCAGAATGCGGCCAGAGAAGATGTTTTTCTTCCCTTTTTTCTCAACGGTCAGCAAACCCTGTTTGATGGCATACAGCGGGATCGCGTGAACCAGGTCGCGCAGGGTAATACCCGGCTGCATTTTACCTTTGAAGCGCACCAGCACCGATTCCGGCATATCCAGCGGCATCACGCCGGTCGCGGCAGCAAACGCCACCAGACCGGAACCCGCCGGGAAGGAGATACCGATTGGGAAACGGGTATGGGAGTCACCGCCGGTACCGACGGTATCCGGCAGCAGCATGCGGTTCAGCCAGGAGTGGATAACGCCGTCGCCCGGACGCAGAGACACGCCACCGCGGTTCATGATGAAATCTGGCAGCGTGTGGTGCGTGGTCACGTCAACCGGCTTCGGATACGCCGCAGTGTGGCAGAAGGACTGCATCACCAGATCGGAAGAGAAGCCCAGGCACGCCAGGTCTTTCAGCTCATCACGGGTCATTGGACCGGTGGTGTCCTGAGAGCCGACGGAGGTCATCTTCGGCTCGCAGTACGCGCCAGGACGGATACCAGCGACGCCGCAGGCGCGACCGACCATTTTTTGTGCCAGCGAGAAGCCACGGTTGCTTTCCGCCACGTCTTTCGCCTGACGGAACACGTCGCTGTGCGGCAGACCCAGCGCTTCACGCGCTTTGGTGGTCAGGCCACGGCCGATGATCAGCGGAATGCGGCCACCAGCACGTACTTCGTCGATCAGCACGTCGGTTTTCAGCTCAAAGCTTGCCAGCAGCTCATTAGTTTCGTGATTACGCACTTCGCCTTTATACGGGTAAACGTCAATCACGTCGCCCATGTTCAGGTTAGAGACATCCACTTCGATCGGCAGCGCGCCAGCATCTTCCATGGTGTTGAAGAAGATTGGCGCAATTTTGCCGCCGAGGCACAGGCCGCCGCCGCGCTTGTTTGGCACGTGCGGAATGTCGTCGCCCATGAACCACAACACGGAGTTGGTGGCGGACTTACGGGAAGAGCCGGTACCCACAACGTCACCCACGTAAGCCAGCGGGAAACCTTTTTGTTGCAGGGCTTCGATCTGTTTGATCGGGCCAACGCTGCCCGGCTGGTCCGGCTCAATGCCTTCACGGGCGTTTTTCAGCATCGCCAGGGCGTGCAGAGGGATATCAGGACGAGACCACGCGTCCGGTGCCGGGGAGAGGTCATCGGTGTTGGTTTCACCGGTCACTTTGAAGACGGTAACGGTAATTTTTTCAGCAAGCTGAGGGCGGTTCAGGAACCATTCGGCATCGGCCCAGGACTGCATCACCTGCTTCGCATAGACGTTGCCTGCTTTGGCTTTTTCTTCCACATCGTAGAAGTTATCGAACATCAGCAGCGTTGAAGAGAGCGCTTTAGCGGCAATCGGTGCCAGCTTGTCGTTATCCAGCGCGTCAATCAGCGGATGAATGTTATAGCCACCCTGCATGGTGCCGAGCAGTTCAATCGCTTTTTCAGGAGTAACCAGTGGGGAGGTGGCTTCGCCTTTGGCAACGGCGGCAAGGAATCCGGCTTTTACGTAGGCAGCTTCATCTACGCCAGGCGGTACACGGTTGATCAGCAGATCTAACAGGAATTCTTCTTCGCCCTCAGGCGGGTTCTTCAGCAGCTCGACGAGCGCGGCCATTTGGGTTGCATCTAACGGTTTGGGTACAATTCCCTCGGCGGCACGTTCTGCTACGTGCTTACGGTATTCTTCTAGCACGACGGTTCTCCTCGCTCTCATTGTCATATGCGGCGGGCGTTCTCTTCACGCTCCTGTGAGACAGCAGTTTGTAGGGTAAATGCCCGATACCGCGTCGGGCAGCATAGCAGGATTTCTGCACAGTGTTAATCTGTTTACAAAAAAGCAACATTAAAAAATTTGCTGAATCGTTAAGCATGATGTAGCACCCCGTCACCGGGCCCGGAAGCAGTTCCGTAAGTCTGTCGTCCCCCCGGCAACGCGCTGCTGGTCGCTCGCAAGAGCGGCCTTCTGAATTTCCGTCGCCTGCTCAGCCATCCGATATAATTGTGTAATAAATACTCACACTCTTTATCCGGATGCTTCAGAGTTTTTCCCAACAAAAGTCAAAACTGTAAAACACGGGTGAATGATACTCGCGGCAACAGCAACGCCTCACGGCACTGCACTCGTCTCGTTGGAGTCAATCTATGAAGTTGCCTTTTAAACCACATCTTCTTGTTCTGCTTTGCAGTGCGGGGCTGTTTGCCGCCTCGGGCGTCATGTTCGTTAAAAGCCGCGCAACGGAACCCGCTCCCGCACCTGCGCCGGTAGCCCCGCAGCTCCCCGACCCGGCAGCACAGCCTGCCCCGGTGGCCACCCCTGCCTATACCGCCGCGCAGATCGATCAGTGGACCGCGCCCATTGCGCTCTACCCCGACGCGCTGCTGTCGCAAATTCTGATGGCCTCAACCTATCCGGCGAGCGTGATTCAGGCCGCCCAGTGGTCAAAGGACAACCCTAAAATGCAGGGCGATGCCGCCATTCAGGCGGTCAGCGGGCAGCCATGGGATGCCAGCGTGAAATCGCTGGTCGCCTTTCCGCAGTTAATGTCGCTGATGGGGGAAAACCCGTCGTGGGTACAAAGCCTCGGCGACGCCTTTCTGGCCCAGCCAAAGGATGTGATGGATTCCGTGCAGCGTCTGCGCCTGCTGGCGAAGCAGACAGGCACATTGCAATCCACCCCGCAGCAGACCGTCACCACCGTGAAAAAATCTGCGCCAGCCTCCGCCAGTACAGCCGCGACGTCAACGTCGGCTAGTCCGACGGTGATTAAAATTGAGCCAGCCGATCCACAGGTGGTTTATGTCCCTACCTACAACCCTTCCACCGTTTACGGCACGTGGCCAAATGCCAGCTATCCGCCGGTGTATCTGCCTCCGTCTCCCGGCCAGCAGTTTACCAATAGTTTTGTCAGAGGCTTTGGCTATAGCCTCGGCGTAGCCACCACCTATGCGCTGTTCAGTAACATCGACTGGGACGATGACGACGATCATCATCACGATCATGATGACGATCACCACGGCGGTTATTCGCATAACGGCGATAACATTAATATTAATGTTAATAACTTCAATAAGATCACCGGCGAGCACCGTACCGATAATCACCAGGTCTGGCAGCATAATCCGGCCTACCGCAACGGCGTGCCCTACGCCAATAGCCAGCTTGCCAGCCGCTATCATCAGACTTCAGTGCCGGGCGGGTTGAGCGCTACCCGGCAGCAGCCGGTCAACCGCGATAGCCAGCGGCAGGCCGCGATGGCGCAGGTACAGCAGTCGACGGGCAAAACTCTCACACAGCTACAGCATGGCGACGCGCATTTCCCGCAACATTCAGCGTCCGCGCAGCAACTGAAGCAGCTCTCTCAGCGCAGCAACTATCGCGGCTACGACAGCGCGCGGCCCCACGCACAACAGATGAATAATACTCTTGCGCAAACCAGACGCCCGACGCAGGTTCAGCATCAGCCGCTGCGGGCAAACGCCCTGAGCGGCAACGACAGCCGTTCGGCCAGCTGGCAGGCCCAGCACCAGCGCGGGCTGCAAAGCCGCCAGCACGCGTCGCTGAACAGTGAGCAGCGTGCCAGCTTCCGCCAGCAGCTGTCCGAACACCATACCGAACACCATGAATTCCACCGTCGTTAAGGGAGCCGCTATGAACATGAAACCGATCGGTGGAATGCTGTTGTTGATGGTATCCACCTTCGCCTTCGCCCAGCAATCTTTCTCCACACCTGAGCAGGCGGCCAATGCCCTGACGAAGGCCATCAGCGAGCAGAATGAGAGCGCGATGGCCGACCTGCTGGGGGATAACTGGCGCGACTATCTGCCACCTGAAGGGGTTGATCCGGAGGCGGTGGCTCGATTCCTGCGTGACTGGAAGATAAACCATCGTACCGAAATCAGCGGCGATATTGCCCATCTGTCAGTTGGCGATAACGGCTGGCAACTCCCCATACCGGTAGTGAAGAAAAAAGAGGGCTGGCAATTTGATATGCAGAAAGCGGCTGATGAGATCCTGACCCGCGAAATCGGCCGCAACGAACTCGCGGCTATCGAAGCGCTGCACGCCTACGTCGACGCACAGCGGAGCTACTACGCCATGAACCACCGCTATGCGCAGAAGATTGTCAGCACGCCAGGGCTAAAAGACGGCCTGTACTGGCCCATCTCGCCGGGCGAAGCGCCAAGCCCGCTGGGTCCCGCCTTTAGCCCGCCGGAGCCTGGTATGGGCTATCACGGCTATCGGTTCCGCATTCTGTCGGATAAAAATGGCTTTGCGATGGTTGCCTGGCCCGTAAGCTATGGTCAGACGGGGGTAATGAGCTTTGTCGTTAACCAGGAAGACAAGGTTTATCAGGCAAATCTCGGCAACGATTCGGCGCAGAAAGCGCAGGCGCTCGCTGCATACCACCCGGATAAAACCTGGCAGCCTGTCACCCCCTGAACGCAGTGCATAAAAAAAGCGGCCTGAGGCCGCTTTTTTCATCTGAAGAAACTTATTTCTTCTTCGCTTTCGCGTTTGGCAGGTCGGTGATGCTACCTTCAAACACTTCTGCCGCCAGGCCCACGGACTCGTGCAGAGTCGGGTGAGCGTGGATGGTCAGCGCGATGTCTTCCGCGTCACAGCCCATTTCGATAGCCAGACCGATTTCACCCAGCAGCTCGCCGCCGTTGGTACCGACAATCGCACCACCGATTACACGGTGAGTTTCTTTGTCGAAGATCAGTTTGGTCATACCGTCTGCGCAGTCGGACGCGATAGCACGGCCAGAAGCAGCCCACGGGAAGGTGGCGGTTTCGTAGCTGATGCCTTTCTCTTTCGCTTCTTTCTCAGTCAGACCAACCCATGCAACTTCTGGCTCGGTGTAGGCGATAGATGGGATCACTTTCGGATCGAAGTAGTGCTTCATGCCGGCGATAACTTCAGCGGCAACGTGACCTTCGTGAACACCTTTGTGCGCCAGCATTGGCTGACCGACGATATCGCCGATAGCAAAGATGTGCGGCACGTTGGTACGCAGCTGTTTGTCAACGCGGATGAAGCCACGGTCGTCCACTTCCACGCCAGCTTTGCCCGCGTCGAGGTTTTTACCGTTCGGCACACGGCCGATAGCCACCAGCACGGCGTCGTAACGCTGTGGTTCGGATGGGGCTTTTTTGCCTTCCATGGAAACGTAAATACCGTCTTCTTTCGCTTCAACGGCAGTCACTTTGGTTTCCAGCATCAGGTTGAATTTCTTGCTGATGCGTTTGGTGAAGACTTTAACGATGTCTTTGTCGGCAGCCGGGATAACCTGGTCGAACATTTCAACCACGTCAATCTCTGAACCCAGCGCATGGTACACGGTACCCATTTCCAGACCGATGATACCGCCGCCCATAACCAGCAGACGCTTAGGAACGGTTTTCAGCTCCAGCGCATCGGTGGAATCCCACACGCGTGGATCTTCATGTGGAATGAATGGCAGTTCGATTGGGCGAGAGCCTGCCGCGATGATCGCGTTATCGAAGTTAATCACGGTTTTACCGTTTTCACCTTCCACTTCCAGGGTGTTCGCACCGGTGAATTTACCCAGACCGTTTACCACTTTCACTTTACGGCCTTTGGCCATACCCGCCAGACCGCCGGTCAGCTGAGTGATAACTTTCTCTTTCCAGGTACGAATTTTGTCGATGTCGGTCTTCGGCTCGCCGAAGACGATACCGTGTTCAGCCAGCGCTTTGGCTTCTTCGATAACTTTCGCTACGTGCAGCAGCGCTTTAGAAGGGATACAGCCGACGTTCAGACAAACACCGCCGAGGGTGCTGTAACGTTCTACGATGACGGTTTCCAGACCTAAATCCGCGGCGCGAAATGCTGCGGAATAACCTGCCGGGCCTGCCCCAAGTACTACGACCTGAGTTTTGATTTCTGTGCTCATCATGACCTCTTAATGTATACCCGTCGTCCACCGGGTCGTTCTATCCGCCCGTATTTTACAAAATTGTTAACAATTTTGAAACAACAAACGGCTCACGAATTATCGCTTTCACCAATAACCTCAAAAACCCCATGAGATTATCAGAAAAAAGCCGGCCGATTGGCCGGCTTTTCGATTACATCACCAGGCGGCGAATGTCGCTCAGCATGTTGTTAATGATGGTGATGAAACGCGCACCATCAGCCCCGTCGATCACGCGGTGGTCGAAGGACAGAGAGATTGGCATCATCAGACGCGGTACGAACTCTTTGCCATTCCACACCGGCTCCATCGCGGACTTGGACACACCGAGGATAGCCACTTCCGGCGCGTTCACAATCGGCGCGAAGTGGGTGGTACCCAGGCCGCCGATGCTGGAGATGGTGAAGCAGCCGCCCTGCATTTCGCCGGCAGTCAGCTTACCATCACGCGCTTTCTTGGAGATGGTGGTCAGTTCACGGGACAGCTCTGTGACGCTCTTCTTGTTCACGTCTTTGAAGACCGGAACAACCAGACCATTTGGCGTATCAACCGCAACACCGATGTTGATGTATTTCTTCAGCGTCAGCTTCTGGCCGTCTTCGGACAGGGAGCTGTTGAAGCGTGGCATCTGTTCCAGCGCCGCCGCAACCGCTTTCATGATGAAGACCACTGGGGTGAACTTCACGTCCAGCTTACGCTTCTCAGCTTCGGCGTTCTGCTGTTTACGGAACGCTTCCAGATCGGTGATATCGGTCTTATCGAAGTGGGTAACGTGCGGGATCATCACCCAGTTACGGCTCAGGTTAGCACCGGAGATTTTCTGGATACGGCCCAGTTCCACTTCTTCGATTTCGCCGAACTTGCTGAAGTCCACTTTCGGCCATGGCAGCATACCCGGGATACCGCCGCCAGCGGCTGCCGCAGGTGCAGCTTCGGCGCGTTTCACCGCGTCTTTCACGTAAGCCTGAACGTCTTCGCGCAGGATACGACCTTTACGGCCGGTGCCCTTCACTTTCGCCAGGTTCACGCCGAATTCGCGCGCCAGGCGACGGATCAGCGGAGTCGCGTGGACATAAGCGTCGTTTTCAGCGAACTCAGATTTTTCTGCTTTAGCAGCAGGGGCAGCAGCCGGTTTAGCAGCCTGAGCCGGTGCAGCAGCCGGTGCCGGAGCAGCCGCAGCAGCAGGAGCGGCGGCAGGTGCAGCGCCTTCCACTTCGAAGACCATGATCAGAGAGCCGGTAGAGACTTTGTCGCCGGTGCTGATTTTGATCTCTTTAACGGTACCCGCGAACGGCGCAGGCACTTCCATGGAAGCTTTGTCGCCTTCAACGGTGATCAGTGACTGTTCAGCGGCAACTTTGTCGCCCACTTTCACCATCACTTCGGTCACTTCAACTTCGTCACCGCCGATGTCTGGTACGTTAACGTCTTTCACGCCGCCAGCAGCCGCTGGTGCAGCAGCCGGAGCCGGAGCAGCTTCCGCTTTCGCTGGAGCCGCAGCGCCTTCAGAGCCCGCCACTTCGAAAATCATGATCAGGGAACCCGTAGACACTTTGTCACCGGTGTTGATCTTGATCTCTTTAACGGTACCGGCGAATGGCGCTGGTACTTCCATAGAGGCTTTATCGCCTTCTACGGTGATCAGTGACTGCTCAGCCGCAACGGTATCGCCCACTTTCACCAGGATTTCAGTGACTTCAACTTCGTCACCGCCGATGTCAGGCACGTTCACTTCTTTCGCTGCCGCGGCCGCCGCTGGAGCAGCAGCAGGAGCGGCTTCTTTCTTCTCTTCCTGCGCAGGTGCAGCAGATGCTGCACCGTCGGCGGAATCGAAAATCATGATCAGTTTTCCAGTCTCGGTTTTATCGCCAACAGAGACTTTGATCTCTTTAACGATGCCAGCCTGAGGAGACGGGACTTCCATAGAAGCTTTGTCGCCTTCTACGGTGATCAGCGACTGTTCAGCTTCAACTTTGTCGCCCACTTTGACCAGGATCTCGGTGATTTCAACTTCATCAGCCCCGATGTCCGGTACATTGATTTCGATAGCCATTATTCTTTTACCTCTTACGCCAGACGCGGGTTAACTTTATCTGCATCGATGTTGAATTTAGTAATTGCGTCTGCAACCACTTTCTTATCGATTTCGCCACGTTTAGCCAGTTCGCCCAGTGCTGCTACAACCACGTAGGAAGCATCAACTTCGAAGTGGTGACGCAGGTTTTCGCGGCTGTCAGAACGACCGAAGCCGTCAGTACCCAGTACGCGATAATCATCAGCTGGAACGTAAGTACGAACCTGCTCAGCGAACAGTTTCATATAGTCAGTAGACGCCACCGCTGGCGCGTCGTTCATCACCTGAGCGATGTACGGAACGCGTGGGGTTTCCATTGGGTGCAGCATGTTCCAGCGCTCACAATCCTGGCCATCACGCGCCAGTTCAGTGAAGGAGGTAACAGAGTACACATCGGAACCCACACCGTAGTCTTTCGCCAGGATCTGCGCTGCTTCACGAACGTGACGCAGGATAGAACCGGAGCCCAGCAGCTGAACTTTACCTTTGCTACCTTCGATGGTTTCGAGTTTGTAGATACCTTTACGGATACCTTCCTCGGCGCCTGCTGGCATTGCCGGCATGTGGTAGTTTTCGTTCAGGGTGGTGATGTAGTAGTAAATATTCTCTTGCGCTTCACCGTACATGCGCTGCAAGCCGTCATGCATGATGACTGCCACTTCGTACGCGTAAGACGGATCGTAAGAGATACAGTTAGGGATAGTCAGTGACTGAATGTGGCTGTGACCATCTTCGTGCTGTAGACCTTCACCGTTCAGGGTCGTACGACCAGAAGTACCCCCGATCAGGAAGCCACGAGCCTGCTGATCGCCTGCCTGCCAGCACAGGTCACCGATACGCTGGAACCCGAACATGGAGTAGTAGATGTAGAACGGGATCATCGGCAGGTTGTTGGTGCTGTAAGAGGTCGCAGCAGCCAGCCAGGATGCGCCTGCACCCAGTTCGTTGATACCTTCCTGAAGGATCTGGCCTTTCTCGTCTTCTTTGTAGTATGCAACCTGCTCACGGTCCTGCGGGGTGTACTGCTGGCCGTTCGGACTGTAGATACCGATCTGACGGAACAGACCTTCCATACCGAAAGTACGCGCTTCGTCGGCGATGATTGGAACCAGACGATCTTTGATCGACTTGTTCTTCAGCATCACGTTCAGGGCACGAACGAAAGCGATAGTGGTAGAGATCTCTTTGTTCTGCTCTTCCAGCAGCTGAGAGAAATCTTCCAGCGCTGGCAGTTCCAGCTTCTCGGTGAAGTTAGGCTGACGAGCAGGCAGGTAGCCTTTCAGCGCCTGACGACGTTCGTGCAGGTACTTGTGTTCTTCAGACCCTTCCGGGAAGGTGATGTAAGACAGTTTTTCTACCTGCTCATCGGTCACTGGAACGTTGAAACGGTCGCGGATATAACGCACGCCGTCCATGTTCATTTTCTTAACCTGGTGAGCGATGTTCTTACCTTCTGCGGTATCACCCATGCCGTAACCTTTGATGGTGTGGGCCAGGATCACAGTCGCTTTACCTTTGGTTTCACGCGCTTTTTTCAGTGCAGCGTAAACTTTCTTCGGATCGTGACCACCGCGGTTCAGCGCCCAGATCTGCTCGTCAGTCCAGTCTGCAACCAGGGCTGCGGTTTCAGGATATTTGCCGAAGAAGTGCTCACGAACGTAGGCACCGTCTTTAGATTTGAAGGTCTGGTAGTCGCCGTCAACGGTTTCGTTCATCAGCTGGATCAGTTTACCGCTGGTGTCTTTACGCAGCAGTTCATCCCAACGACCGCCCCACATCACTTTGATCACGTTCCAGCCAGCACCTGCGAAGATGCCTTCCAGTTCGTTGATGATCTTGCCGTTACCGGTTACCGGACCATCCAGACGTTGCAGGTTACAGTTGATGATGAAGCACAGGTTGTCCAGCTTCTCACGGGTCGCGATGGTGATCGCGCCTTTAGATTCTGGCTCATCCATTTCACCGTCGCCCAGGAAGGCGTAAACGGTCTGCTCAGAGGTGTCTTTCAGACCACGGTGTTCCAGGTACTTCAGGAATTTAGCCTGATAGATCGCACCGATTGGACCCAGACCCATAGATACGGTCGGGAACTGCCAGAACTCAGGCATCAGTTTAGGGTGCGGGTAAGAAGACAGACCCTTACCGTGAACTTCCTGACGGAAGTTGTTCATCTGCTCTTCAGTCAGACGACCTTCCAGGAAGGCACGTGCATAGATGCCCGGAGAGATGTGGCCCTGGAAGTACACCAGATCGCCACCGTCTTTCTCGTTAGCTGCACGGAAGAAGTGGTTGAAGCACACTTCGTAAATGGTCGCAGAAGACTGGAAGGACGCCATGTGGCCACCCAGTTCCAGGTCTTTCTTGGATGCGCGCAGAACGGTCATGATGGCGTTCCAGCGGATAGCAGAACGGATACGGCGTTCCAGATCCAGATTGCCCGGGTATTCCGGTTCGTCTTCGACGGCAATCGTGTTTACGTAGTTGCTAGCCCCTGCACCTGAAGCCACTTTCACGCCGCCTTTGCGTGCTTCAGAAAGCAGCTGATCAATCAGATACTGAGCGCGCTCAACACCTTCTTCACGGATGACCGATTCGATCGCCTGTAGCCAGTCGCGAGTTTCGATCGGATCCACGTCATTTTGGAGACGTTCTGACATGGGGGTATTCCTTATCTATCTAATACGTTGATTTGTCTGGAACCTGTCCCATTGTATTTTCGCCAGAAAACACAATAAGACAGGTTCTGCGTTTAGTTGCCGCGCTCTAAAAGTTCCTGGCGCTTAATCCTTTCGTTGCTGTATGCGGCGTAATGAACGTTCGCGACGCGATTGTTCACGGCTGCGGTCCAGCAAGATTTCCTCAATGAAAGCCAGATGGCGGTGCGACGCTTCGCGCGCCTGCTCCGGTTCCCCGGCCATTATCGCCTCGAATACTCGGGTGCGATGGTTGCTTACCAGCGGGAGCATCTCCCGACGGGCATACAACAATTCAAAATTCTGACGAACGTTCTGGGCCAGCATCGGCTCCATGCAGCGTAGCAGATGGAGGAGCACCACGTTGTGCGCCGCTTCGGTGACGGCAATTTGATACTGGACGACGGCGCTGGACTCGGCGTCTAAATCGCCGGACTGCTGTGCCCGTTCAATGGCCTGATGCAGCTCGCGAATACGTACGCGGTCTTCATCAGTGCTGCGAAGGGCGGCGTAATAGGCCGCGATACCTTCCAGCGCGTGACGGGTCTCAAGCAGATCAAACTGGGATTCTGGGTGGTCAGAGAGAAGTTCTACCAGCGGGTCGCTGAAGCTCTGCCACAGGCTGTTTTGCACAAAGGTTCCGCCACCCTGGCGACGGAGCAACAGGCCCTTTGCTTCGAGACGTTGAATCGCCTCACGCAGAGAGGGACGTGAAACGTCGAACTGTTTTGCCAGCTCGCGTTCTGGCGGGAGCTTCTCGCCCGGGCGCAGTGTCCCTTCGAGAATTAAAAACTCCAGCTGCTGCTCAATCACATCGGAAAGTTTTGGTTGGCGAATTTTGCTGTAGGCCATATTCCCTGTCTTACGCCTTTTTGCCCGGAGTCAATTGGTCTTACCAATTTCATGTTCGTATCGCTAAAGTAACAAAGTATTCACCTTCTGTCCATATTGGTTTTGATTGAAATCAGTAAACCCGGCACATTTTAACAACCTTACAGAACTAACGTTTCAGGAATGTAACTTTGCACAAATGAAATGGTTACTACCAAAGAGGCAGTTTTAACCATAATGAAACGAGGGTTTTTGCAATCTGAAGCGATTCAACAAGGCAAAAAATGAAAATTCGCCCTCTTCTGACGCATTTCTATTCTATAGGTTGGGGTATGAGGGGTTAACGTACCGATTTACAATTGGTTTCTTTTTATTCAAGTCGTCATCGCCCCTTCATAAAGCAGGTGCATTCGCTGGCGCTTACCACTATTCTGGCGCTAACGGAAGCCATCTCCGCTTTTTTCGGTATCGTTAACCGTAAAGAAATAAATACAGAATATGGACTTTCATAATTACACACGCACAGCGTGAACATAACAACCACACACGAGGTTTCAAATGGAAGCTCAACAGCATGGCGATCAGCTAAAGCGCGGCCTTAAAAACCGCCATATACAGCTCATCGCCCTGGGCGGTGCTATTGGTACTGGCCTGTTTCTGGGCAGTGCATCGGTTATCCAGTCGGCCGGTCCGGGCATTATTTTGGGGTACGCGATAGCGGGTTTCATTGCATTTCTGATTATGCGTCAGTTAGGGGAAATGGTTGTTGAGGAGCCGGTCGCAGGCTCATTCAGCCACTTCGCCTATAAATACTGGGGCAGCTTCGCAGGTTTCGCCTCGGGCTGGAACTATTGGGTTCTGTACGTTCTGGTTGCCATGGCCGAGCTGACCGCCGTCGGGAAATATATTCAGTTCTGGTACCCGGAGATCCCTACCTGGGCGTCTGCGGCGGCCTTCTTCGTCCTGATTAACGCCATTAACCTCACCAACGTAAAAGTGTTCGGTGAGATGGAGTTCTGGTTTGCCATCATCAAAGTGATTGCCGTTGTAGCGATGATCATCTTCGGCGGCTGGCTGCTGTTCAGCGGCAACGGCGGCCCGCAGGCCACCGTGCGCAACCTTTGGGAGCAAGGCGGGTTCTTGCCTCACGGCATGACCGGCCTGGTGATGATGATGGCGATCATTATGTTCTCCTTCGGCGGTCTGGAGCTGGTGGGCATCACCGCCGCGGAAGCCGACAACCCGGAACAGAGCATCCCGAAAGCCACAAATCAGGTTATCTACCGCATCCTGATCTTCTATGTGGGCTCCCTGGCGGTGCTGCTCTCGCTGCTGCCATGGACGCGCGTCACGGCGGATACCAGCCCGTTTGTGCTCATCTTCCACGAGCTGGGCGATACCTTCGTGGCGAACGCGCTCAACGTCGTGGTGCTGACCGCTGCGCTCTCCGTTTATAACAGCTGCGTTTACTGCAACAGCCGTATGCTGTTCGGCCTGGCGCAACAGGGTAACGCACCGAAAGCGCTGCTCACCGTTGATAAGCGTGGCGTACCGGTTAATACCATCATCGTGTCGGCGGTCGTGACGGCGCTGTGCGTGCTGATTAACTACCTGGCCCCGGAATCAGCCTTCGGTCTGCTGATGGCGCTGGTGGTTTCCGCCCTGGTGATTAACTGGGCAATGATTAGCCTCGCGCACATCAAGTTCCGCCGCGCCAAGCAGCAGCAGGGCGTAACCACGCGCTTCCCTGCCCTGCTCTATCCGCTGGGGAACTGGGTTTGCCTGCTGTTCATGGCAGCTGTACTGGTCATCATGCTCATCACCCCAGGCATGGCGATTTCCGTCTACCTGATCCCGGTCTGGATTGCGATCCTCGGCGTGGGTTATATGGTGAAACAGAAAAATGCCAAAACGGTGAAAGCGCACTAAATGTTTTCTCGCTGTACTCGCGGTTGCGGGTACAGCGTCTTGTTACCTTCCTCACAAATTCGCGCCAACAGCAAAATCCTCCATATCACCGCCTTTATATTGCAACGCATATATTCGTTTGCCAGCGAATAATTCTCTCCATACCGAAACCCGGAGAGCTGTCGATGAATAACAACAAACTGTCAGTAAAAGAAAAGATCGGCTATGGCATGGGTGACGCCGGATGCAACATTATCTTTGGCGCCATCATGTTATTTGTTAACTATTTTTATACTGATATTTTTGGTCTGGCTCCTGCACTGGTTGGCGTTTTACTCCTGTCCGTGCGCGTCATTGATGCCGTAACGGACCCGATCATGGGCGCGATTGCTGACCGTACCCGCAGCAAATATGGCCGGTTTCGTCCATGGCTGCTGTGGATTGCCTTCCCCTATGCGCTGTTCAGCATTCTGATGTTCACCACGCCAGAGTGGAGCTATAACAGCAAAGTTATCTATGCCTTTGTCACCTACTTCCTGCTGTCGCTGACCTATACCGCCATCAATATTCCGTACTGCTCGCTCGGCGGCGTGATCACCAACGACCCGAAAGAGCGCGTTGCCTGCCAGTCCTACCGTTTTGTTATGGTTGGTATCGCCACGCTGCTGCTGTCGCTAACGCTCCTGCCAATGGCCGACTGGTTCGGTGGGGATAACAAAGCCAAAGGCTACCAGATGGCGATGACCGTGCTGGCGCTGATTGGTACCTGCATGTTCCTGTTCTGCTTCGCCACGGTGCGCGAGCGTGTGCGTCCGGCGGTGCAAACCCATGACGAACTGAAAAACGACCTGAAAGACGTGTGGAAGAACGACCAGTGGGTGCGGATCCTGCTGTTAACCCTGTGCAACGTCTGCCCTGGCTTTATCCGCATGGCGGCCACCATGTATTACGTCACCTGGGTCATGGGGCAAAGCACCCATTTCGCCACGCTGTTTATCAGCCTGGGCGTTGTCGGCATGATGTTCGGCAGTATGCTGGCGAAAGTGCTGACCGACCGCTGGTGCAAGCTGAAGGTCTTCTTCTGGACCAACATCGCGCTGGCGATTTTCTCCTGCGCCTTCTACTTCTTCGACCCGAAAGCGACGACAACCATTGTTGTGCTTTACGTCCTGCTGAACATCCTGCACCAGATCCCATCCCCGCTGCACTGGTCCCTGATGGCCGACGTGGACGACTACGGTGAATGGAAAACCGGGAAACGTATCACCGGGATCAGCTTCTCCGGCAACATCTTCTTCCTGAAACTGGGTCTGGCGATTGCCGGGGCAATGGTCGGTTTCCTGCTCTCCTGGTACGGCTACGATGCGGGCGCAAAAGCGCAGAGCGCGGATGCCATCAACGGGATCGTGCTGCTCTTTACCGTCATTCCTGGCATTGGATACTTAATTACCGCGGGCGTAGTACGTCTGCTGAAAGTGGACCGTGAGACCATGAAGCAGATCCAGTCCGATCTGGAAAAGCGTCGCACCAACTATCGCGAGCTGAACGATTATCAGGAACTCAAAGCCGCTGAGACTAAATAAGGAAAGCCGAATGCAAACCTGGCCAAACCCGTTTATTGAACAACGCGCCGACCCGTATATCCTGCGTCACGATGGGCAATATTACTTTATCGCCTCCGTACCGGAGTACGATCGGCTGGCGATCCGCCGCGCGGACTCGCTGGAAGGTTTACGCGATGCCGAAGAGGTGGTTGTCTGGCGCAAGCCCGACACCGGCCCGATGAGCCAGCTGATCTGGGCACCGGAACTGCATCATATCGACGGCAGTTGGTACATCTATTTTGCCGCCACGCATACCCAGGCGCTCGATCAGCTCGGGATGTTCCAGCATCGCATGTTTGCCATTGAATGCGCAGATCGCGATCCGCTCACCGGTACGTGGGTGGAAAAAGGGCAAATCAAAACCCCGTTTGACACCTTCGCGCTGGATGCCACCACCTTTGTTCATCAGGGTAAACGCTGGTATTTGTGGGCGCAAAAAGCCCCGGATATTTCCGGTAACTCGAATCTTTACCTGTGTGAAATGGAAAATCCGTGGACGCTGAAAGGCGAGCCGGTGATGCTCAGTAAACCGGAATATGACTGGGAGTGCCGCGGGTTCTGGGTCAATGAAGGCCCGGCGGTGCTGTTCCATGGCGATAAGCTGTTTATCAGCTATTCCGCCAGCGCCACCGACGAGAACTACTGCATGGGATTACTGTGGGCAGACCTGAATGCCGATCCGCAAAACCCGGCTAACTGGCATAAATCCCCGCGCCCGGTGTTCGTCACCAGCTACGAAAACCGTCAGTATGGGCCAGGCCATAACAGCTTTACGCAGACGCCGGAAGGCGAAGATGTGCTGGTCTACCACGCGCGAAACTACACTGAAATTGAAGGCGATCCGCTTTACGATCCCAATCGCCATACTCGCCTGAAACTCATCCGCTGGAACGAAAACGGGATGCCTGAATTCGGCATCCCGCCCGCAGATACACCGTAACGGCTTCGGCGCGCTGGCTTAAACCAGCGTGCCGTAAATCGTCAGCAGCGCCACAATCACCACCACCACAAACGACGTTTTCTTCGCCATCGAGACGGCAGCCTTTGGCGTTGCGACTTTGTCCGTGTGCGGCTCACGCGCCAGCGAGAACTGTGCCAGTCGGGTTAAAACCTGATACTGCGAGGTATGACGGTCAGCAAGGGAGACAAACCACGCGGGCAGCGCCTTTTCACCGTGACCGATGAGGGCATAGACCACGCCTACCAGACGTACCGGAAGCCAGTCGAGCACGTGCAGGATGGCATCAATGCCGGACTGTAGACGTTCATGCGGCGTAAGATAGCGGGCAAGCCAGGTCTGCCAGGCGCGCAGGAACGCGTAACCCATCAGCAGTACCGGCCCCCAGGGTCCGCCCACCACGAACCAGAACAGCGGCGCCAGGTAGTAACGGAAGTTAATCCACAGCAGCGCGTTTTGCAGCTCCCGCAGAAACTCGCGTTCATCGCAGTCCGGCGGTACGCCGTGGATCATCGTCAGCTCGCTCGCCATCGCGCCGCGCGCGTGGGCATCATCCCGGGAAGCGGCTTTCAGATACGCGTGATAGTGCAAACGCACCTTGCCCGCGCCAATACACAACACGCCGAGCAGGATCCACATCACCAGCAGCGGCACGTTGAAAAAGAGGCCGTAAAGCGAGCGCAGCAACAGGAACGTAATCACCATCACGCCTGCCGCCATCAGCAGCGTGCGCAGCATGGAAAAATGCCTGATGCGGCGGAATAACACCTCCAGCCGATGATCCAGATGCCAGTGCTCGCCGAGCTTAAACAGGCGTTCAGCGATCATAACCAGCAGCATGGTAAACAACGTCATGTTATCTCCTTATCTGACGACGTGGTAAGCATGGCGTGAAACCGGGACCAGTCAAACGCCGGGCCGGGGTCGGTTTTTCTTTCGGGGGCGATGTCGCTGTGCCCTGTAATATTGTCTGCAATGGCGGGATAGCGCCCGATTAACGTTTGCGTTACAGCAACCAGTTTCTCATATTGCGCATCGGTGTAAGGCGTGGTGTCCGTTCCTTCCAGTTCAATTCCAATGGAGAAATCATTGCACCGCTCGCGCCCCTGATACTTCGACACGCCGGCATGCCAGGCACGCTTATCAAAAGGAACATACTGAACCACTTCGCCATCACGTCGGATCAGACAGTGCGCCGATACGCGCAGATGCGCAATCTCAGCAAAGAAGGGGTGGGCATCGGGATCTATCGTTCCAGTGAATAACGCATCGATCCACGGACCGCCAAACTCACCCGGCGGGAGACTAATATTGTGAACCACCAGCAGTGTGGGCTTTTCATCCTCCGGGCGGCAGTCGTGGTGCGGCGACGGTACATGCCGCGCGTCCACCAGCCATCCGTTTTCTAACAACATGCTGGAACTCCTTATCTATGGTGCTGTTACTCGGTTCAGAGTAGCATGTTTCAATATTATGATTCGTTACCAATTTGGAGTTTTATCATGCCGCCTCGCCGCTATAACCCCGACCACCGACGTGACGCGCTTCTGGAACGTATTAATAGTGATATCCCGGCAAGCGTTGCCCATGCCCTGAGAGAAGACCTCGGCGGTGACGTCAGCGCCGATAACGATATTACCGCCCAATTGTTGCCAAAAGAGACACGCTCGCATGCGGTGGTTATCACCCGTGAAGCAGGGGTTTTCTGCGGCAAACGCTGGGTTGAGGAGGTCTTTACCCAGCTGGCGGGCGACGAGGTGCAGGTAACATGGCACGTTGAGGACGGCGATGCGGTCACGGCGAATCAGCCACTGTTCGAACTGGACGGCCCGTCCCGCGTCTTGCTGACTGGTGAACGCACCGCGCTCAATTTTGTGCAAACGCTCTCTGGCGTTGCCAGTGAAGTACGCCGCTACGTTGACCTGCTGGCAGGCACCCGCACGCAGCTGCTGGATACCCGTAAAACCCTGCCGGGCCTGCGCACCGCGCTGAAATACGCGGTACTCTGCGGTGGCGGCGCCAACCATCGTCTGGGGCTATCCGATGCCTTCCTGATCAAAGAGAACCACATTATTGCCTCTGGCTCGGTGCGTCAGGCCGTGGAAAAAGCCTTCTGGCTGCATCCGGATGTGCCCGTCGAAGTGGAAGTGGAAACGCTGGAGGAGCTGGACGAGGCCATTAAAGCGGGGGCTGACATCATCATGCTCGATAACTTCGACACGGAGCAGATGCGTGAAGCGGTCAAACGCACAAACGGCCAGGCGCAGCTTGAGGTGTCCGGCAACGTGACGTTCGACACCATCCGCGAATTTGCTGAAACCGGCGTCGATTACATCTCCGTAGGCGCCCTGACCAAGCACGTCCGCGCCCTCGACCTCTCGATGCGCTTCAAATAAATTATCCCCCCTCTCCGCCCGGAGAGGGGAAATACGAAACCGCTCGCAATTACGCTGTCCTTCTCTGCAATACTGAATCATTTCCCTGAAAGCCCCTTCACGTTCACGCTTTTGCCCCTCGTTTCTGCGCGCAGTCACTGCCACAGTAGCGCCACTTAACATAAGGAGCAGACATGAACAGACAACAAGGATTTACCCTGATTGAGCTAATGGTAGTCATTGGCATTATTGCCATCCTGAGCGCGATTGGCGTCCCGGCCTATCAGAACTACCTGCGAAAAGCGGCGCTCACCGATATGCTGCAAACGTTCATCCCCTACCGCACCGCCATTGAGCTTTGCGCCCTGGATCGTGGTGGTGTGGATCGCTGCGACGCAGGCACCAATGGCATCCCCTCCCCGACAACCACACGTTACGTTTCAGCGATGAGCGTGGCGAAGGGGATCGTATCGTTAACAGGGCAGGAAAGCCTTAACGGACTTGAAGTGCTCATGACACCGATCTGGAGCGACGGTAACGGTATGACGGGCTGGACGCGTGACTGCAAAATTGCGTCCGACACGGCGCTCAGACAAGCCTGTGAAGATGTTTTCCGCTTCGACAACAACTGACAGGAGTGGACAATGAATACCGAACAGCTTATGACGCTCTGTCAGCGCCATCACGCACTGCTACTCGCAAGCGACACCGAGATGATCAGCATTGCGGTGGTGGGTAATCCTGCCTCTGAGCTGATGGAAGCGTTACGCTTCGCCACGCAGAAACGTATTGATATTGAGTGCTGGACGGCTGAACGGATGGAAAAACGGCTTCAGTCCCTCTCATCATCACACCTGCCGGGCATCGTGCCAAACTCAGCCGCTGACGTGCTCAGTACAACCTTGCAGCAGGCAGTAAACCAGCGGGCTTCTGACATCCATATTGAACCGACGGAGCACGGTTACCAGATCCGTTTGCGAATCGACGGTGTTCTCTACCCGCAACCGCCGATCTCTGCCGCCCTCGGGACGACGCTTGCCGCACGCCTGAAGGTGCTGGGTCAACTGGATATTGCGGAGCGCCGCCTGCCGCAGGACGGTCAGATTACGGTGGAGCTGGCAAGCGTCCCCGTCTCTTTTCGTATCGCAACCCTTCCCTGTAGCGGTGGAGAAAAAATCGTGCTTCGTCTGCTTCACCAGGTACAGCAGGCTCTGGAGCTTGAACAGCTGGGGATGAGCGCAGACCAGCAGGCCCGTTTTGCCGAGGCGCTTAACAGCCCTCAGGGGTTGATTCTGGTCACCGGCCCGACCGGTAGCGGGAAAACGGTGACGCTGTATAGCGCGTTACAGGCGCGAAATACACCTGACGTTAATATTTGCAGCGTGGAAGATCCCGTTGAAATCCCGCTTGCAGGCTTAAACCAGACGCAGATTAATCCGCGTGCGGGGCTGACCTTCCAGAGCGTGCTGCGCGCCCTGCTCAGGCAGGATCCTGACATCATTATGGTAGGTGAAATTCGTGACGGCGAAACGGCAGAAATTGCCATTAAGGCGGCACAAACCGGGCATCTGGTGCTGTCCACCCTCCATACTAATTCGACGACTGAAACGCTGGTACGGCTGCAACAGATGGGTGTCGCGCGCTGGATGATCTCTTCGGCGCTCTCGATGGTGATTGCCCAACGGCTGGTGCGCCGTTTATGCCCGTACTGCCGACAGGAAGCCAGCCGCCACACCGAATTACCCCGCACGCTGTGGCCCCGGCCGCTTCCTCGCTGGCAACCCACCGGCTGCGATCGCTGCTACCACGGTTTTTATGGTCGCGTAGCCATTTTTGAAGTGCTCGTCATCGACGACACGCTGCGGCAGGCCATCGCCAGCGGAGCAAGCACGGAGGTGATTGGGTCCAGCGCTCGTCAGGCGGGAATGACCTCATTGTTTGAGCATGGCTGCATGGCCGTAGAGCAAGGGCTGACTACGCTCGAAGAGTTGTTGCGCGTCCTGGGAATGCCAGATGGCTGCTAATTCGCTCTGGCGCTGGCGTGCCCTGACCACCGAGGGGGAGGTGCAAACCGGCACCCTCTGGGCCATCGACCGTAACGCAGCTTACACGGCTCTGGTGCTTAAACAGCTGCACCCGCTGGCGCTAAAACGCTGCCAGCAGCACCACCGATGGCAAGTGCAGCACTGCTACGATATTTTTCGCCAGCTCGCCACGCTGCTACAGGCCGGACTCATGCTGTCCCAAAGCCTGCACATGCTGGCGGAACAGCATCCTTTGCAGCACTGGCAGGCGCTGCTGCACAGTCTTGCTGATGACCTGAGCGAAGGTTTCGCTCTGTCAGAGGCCATGAAGAAATGGCCAGAGGTGTTTAGCCCCCTTTATGTCTCGATGGTGAAGACGGGTGAACTGACGGGTAAGCTCGAAGCCTGCTGCCGTCAGCTTGCGCAGCAACAAAAATCCCAGCAGCAGCTCAGTGCAAAGGTGAAGAAAGCGCTGCGCTATCCGCTGATCATCCTGACGCTGGCCGTTTTCGTGGTGCTGGCGATGGTCACGCTGGTTTTGCCTGAGTTTGCTGCAATCTACAAAACGTTCAACACCCCGCTCCCTTTGCTCACGCAGGCAGTCATGGGGCTGGCGGCCTTGGTTCAGGCGCATATCCTCACCCTTTTGGCCCTGCTCGTGGCAATGGTTGTCATCGCCTGTAAGCTGCGGCGGCATCCGCGCTGGCAGTATGTCTTGTTACATGTACCGGTGATGGGCACGCTGACGCGCGGGCAAAAACTGGGGCAAATTTTTACCGTGCTGTCATTAACCCAGCAGGCCGGAATTGCCTTTTTACAAGGACTGGAGAGTGTGGAGGAGACCGTTGAGTGTGGCTACTGGCAGGAGAAACTCCGTGAGATACGCAGCGATATCGAACAGGGGATGCCCGTGTGGTCCTCCTTCCAGAAGGCCTCTGTTTTTACGCCACTGTGTATTCAGCTCATTCGCACCGGAGAAGTGTCGGGTTCACTGGATGTCATGCTGATAAATCTGGCCCGCCATCATACGGAACAGACATTTCAGCAGGCAGACAATCTGGCGGCGCTTCTTGAGCCTTTGCTACTGGTCGTGACAGGTCTGATTATTGGCACGCTGGTGGTGGCAATGTATCTGCTGATTTTCCATCTGGGGGATGCAATGAGCGCGGGGTAACGCTGGCGCACGGACGCGCGCCAGCCGTAGCCGTCAGAGGCTATTGAAAACGCGGTTTTCCTGCTCCTGAACGCGGATAAACGTCGTGCGTTTAGTCAGCTCTTTCAGGCGGGAAGCCCCAACGTAGGTGCAGGCAGAACGCAGTCCGCCGAGGATATCGCGCGCCGTGTTTTCGACCGGACCACGCAGTGGTAGCTTAACGGTTTTGCCTTCCGCCGCACGGTATTTCGCGACACCACCCACGTGACGGGTCATCGCGGATTCAGAGCTCATTCCGTAGAACAGCATGAATTTCTCGCCGTTCTCTTCCACCACGGTACCGCCGCTCTCTTCGTGGCCTGCCAGCATGCCGCCGAGCATCACGAAATCCGCGCCGCCGCCGAAGGCTTTCGCGACATCGCCTGGCATGGTGCAGCCACCGTCGCTGATGATCTGGCCGCCCAGACCGTGCGCAGCGTCAGCGCATTCAATTACCGCAGACAGCTGCGGATAACCCACACCGGTTTTCACGCGCGTGGTGCAAACGGAGCCCGGGCCAATGCCCACTTTCACAATGTCGGCTCCGGAGAGGATCAGCTCTTCACACATTTCACCGGTCACCACGTTGCCCGCGATGATGGTTTTGGTTGGCCAGGCTTCACGCGCCTTGCTGACGAACTGGACGAAATGTTCGGAATAACCATTTGCCACGTCAATGCAGACAAAATTCAGCGCCGGATTGGCGTTCAGGATCTGTTTGGTTTTCTCGAAATCTGCATCAGACGTACCGGTCGAGACCATCACATGCTTCACCACTTCAGCCGAGGCGGAGGCGACAAACGCATCCCACTCTTCAGCGCTGTAGTGTTTGTGTACCGCAGTAAGGATGTCGAATTGCGCCAGTGCGGTCGCCATCTCGAAGGTCCCGACGGTGTCCATGTTGGCCGCGATAATCGGCACGCCAGACCACGTCTGACCGGAATGCTTAAAGGTGAATTGACGTTCGAGTTCAACGTCTGAGCGACTTTTCAGTGTAGAGCGTTTAGGGCGGATAAGAACGTCTTTGAAACCTAACTTCAGATCTTCTTCGATACGCATGTGCGGATTCCTGGGGTTAGAGGCAAATATATTAAAAGCACAACTCCAGTGACGCTATCATACGCACTAATACCTGCTCCGCAAGACTGCGAAATTCTCTTTTTTTACGCTACAATCCTATAAATTTACCTGGTAAAAAGCGGGTAAAGAGAGCTAAACATTGGCTGTTGTAAGTTTGAATTTTAAGCAACTGATTTTAAAACTGAATAATTCCCAGGATCTGATTTAATGGGGTATATCGTCGCATTAACCGGCGGCATCGGTAGTGGTAAAAGCACCGTTGCGCACGCGTTTGCTCGTCTCGGCATCACGATTATCGACGCCGATATCATTGCCCGTCATGTGGTAGAACCCAATACACCCGCCTTAAACGCCATCGAAGCGCATTTTGGTCGCCGTGTGATACAGGCTGACGGCACCCTGAATCGTCGGCAGCTGCGTGAGTACATATTTTCCGATCCAGCGGAAAAAGCCTGGCTTAATGCCCTGCTCCACCCCATTATCCACCAGGAAACTCAGCGTCAAATTGCCGCAGCCCGTTCGCCCTATGTGTTGTGGGTCGTCCCGTTACTGGTGGAAAATCAGCTTCAGAATAAAGCAGACAGAACGCTGGTGATTGACGTTTCCCGCGAAACGCAAATCCAGAGAACCATGGCGCGTGACCATGTTTCACGCGAACATGCTGAACAAATTCTTGCCGCACAGGCCACGCGCGAAGCGCGCCTCGCCGTTGCGGATGATGTTATTGATAATAACGGCGCACCAGATGCCATTGCATCGGATGTTGCTCGTCTGCACGCGCAGTATCTGACCTTCGCCGCGCAGGCCGTTGCACAGGAAAAACCATAATGTCGACTCATATCCTTTTTGAGCACCCGCTTAACGAAAAAATGCGTACCTGGCTACGCATAGAATTTCTTATTCAACAGCTTTCACAACATCTGCCTGTCAACGATCACGCCACCGCGCTGCATTTTTTCCGCAACGTGGGCGATCTGCTGGATGTGATTGAACGCGGTGACGTCCGCACTGAGCTGTTGAAAGAGCTGGAGCGCCAGCAGCGTAAATTACAGGCCTGGGCCGAAGTACCGGGCGTGGATCAAAGTCGAATTGACGCTTTACGCCAGCAGCTGAAAAACAGCAGCACGACGCTGATGGCCGCGCCGCGCGTTGGCCAGTTTTTACGAGAGGATCGTCTGATTGCGCTGGTGCGCCAGCGCCTGAGCATACCGGGCGGTTGCTGTAGCTTTGACCTGCCAACGCTGCATATGTGGTTGCACATGCCGCAGGAACAGCGCGATCGCCAGGTGAACAGCTGGCTGGGCAGCCTGGAGCCGATGAATCAGACGTTATCCTTGATCCTCGATCTTGTGCGTAACTCTGCCCCGTTCCGCAAACAAACCAGTCTCAACGGTTTCTATCAGGATAACGGCGACGACGCCGATCTTCTGCGCCTGAATCTGTCTCTTAGCGAGCAGCTTTACCCGCAAATTTCCGGACATAAAAGCCGTTTCGCGATCCGCTTTATGCCGCTGGACAGTGAACATGGCACCGTGCCGGAACGCCTCGATTTTGAACTGGCCTGTTGTTAAGGAGTGCCGATGTCTGACGTAACCACCGTAAACTGCCCAACCTGTGGGAAAACTGTCGTCTGGGGAGAAGTGAGTCCATTTCGCCCATTCTGCTGCAAGCGCTGTCAGCTTATAGACCTGGGCGAATGGGCGGCGGAAGAGAAACGCATTCCGAGCGAAGGCGATCTCTCGGATAGCGATGACTGGAGCGAAAACCAGCAGTAACGTTCAAAGCCTGCTGGCGCTTCGCGTAGCAGGCCTACGGTTGTGCAACCAGCCGAAGGATCACAGGCTCATTGGCGGGCGGAAATTTTTCCGCATCGCTGGCCTGAAGCTCAATCCAGTTACCCGGCTGCCCCTCTTTACCCCACGGTTCACCTTCCCAGCTTTCCACCAGCCAGAACCACAGCGTGATGTGACGATCCGGAAACTGGTACTCCAGCTTATCGAACAGCGTTGCGCCATGCGGGGTGATCCCCACCTCTTCCTGAAGCTCACGCACCAGCGCCTGCTCCGGCGTTTCACCTGATTCGATTTTCCCGCCGGGGAATTCCCATTTGTTGGCCATGTGCGCATCGGCGGCACGTTGGGTAATGAAGATCTGGTTTTGCGGGTTGCGAATGATCCCGACAGCAATTTGCAGTGTTTTCATCATGTCACTTCCATAAAAAAGGCGCAGATATCTGCGCCTTTTCAGTTTGTTATGTTCTTAGCTCAGACGGCCGTGGCACGCCTTGTATTTTTTGCCGGAACCGCATGGGCACGGATCGTTACGACCAACTTTACGATCGCCCGTCTGCGCTGCGATTGCTGCTGCGGCTTCGCTCTCATCGGTCTGATGGCTCAACTGCTGCATCTGTGCCAGACGCTCAGCTTCTTCACGACGCTGCTGCTCCATCGCTTCCACTTCTTCCGGCATACGCACCTGAACTTTGCTCAGAGTGCTGATAACTTCATACTTCAGCGACTCCAGCATGGCAGCAAACATGGAGAAGGATTCACGCTTGTACTCCTGCTTCGGATCTTTCTGCGCATAACCTCGCAGGTGGATACCCTGACGCAGGTAGTCCATTGCCGCCAGGTGCTCTTTCCACAGGGAGTCCAGGGTCTGCAACATTACGCCTTTCTCGAAATGACGCATCATCTCTGCGCCAACCACTTCTTCCTTACGCTTGTAGACGTCCAGCGCGGTTTCGTAGATACGCTCGCGCAGGGTCTCTTCGTGCAGCTCAGGCTCTTTGTCCAGCCACTCTTTGATTGGCAGTTCGAGATCGAAGTCGTTTTTCAGACGTTCCTGCAAGCCTTCGATATCCCACATTTCTTCCAGAGACTGCGGTGGAATATGGGCGTCGATAGTGGCTTTAAACACATCTTCGCGAATGCTGTTGATGGTTTCGCTCACGTCGGACACGTCCAGCAGTTCGTTACGCTGGGTGTAGATCGCACGACGCTGGTCGTTGGCAACGTCATCATATTCCAGCAGCTGCTTACGAATATCGAAGTTGCGGCTTTCCACTTTACGCTGGGCGTTGGCAATCGCTTTGGTAACCCACGGGTGCTCGATCGCTTCGCCAGGTTTCATGCCCAGTTTACGCATCATGCCGGACACACGGTCAGAGGCGAAAATACGCATCAGCGCATCTTCCATAGACAGATAGAAGCGGGAAGAACCGGCATCACCCTGACGACCCGCACGACCGCGCAGCTGGTTATCGATACGACGAGATTCGTGACGCTCGGTACCAATGATGTGCAGACCACCGGATGCCAGCACCGCGTCGTGACGCACTTGCCAGTCGGCTTTGATCTGCGCGATTTGCTCTGGGGTTGGGTTTTCCAGCTCCGCCACTTCGGCCTGCCAGCTACCGCCGAGCATAATATCGGTACCACGACCCGCCATGTTGGTGGCGATGGTTACGGCTGCCGGGTAACCCGCCTGCGCAACGATATCTGCTTCTTTAGCGTGGAACTTGGCGTTCAGAACGTTGTGTTTGATGCCTGCTTTAGTCAGCTCGTTAGACACCACTTCGGACTTCTCGATGGAGATGGTCCCCACCAGTACCGGCTGGCCCTTCGCGGTACGTTCGCGAATATCTTCGATGATCGCCTGAATTTTTTCCGCTTCAGTCATGTATACCAGGTCCGGCATATCCTTACGGATCATCGGACGGTTGGTAGGTACTACCACGGTATCCAGCTTATAGATGGAGCTAAACTCAAACGCTTCGGTATCTGCGGTACCGGTCATCCCCGCCAGCTTCTCGTACAGACGGAAGTAGTTCTGGAAGGTGATGGATGCCAGCGTCTGGTTTTCGTTCTGAATATCCACGCCTTCTTTGGCTTCCACGGCCTGGTGCAGGCCATCGGACCAGCGACGTCCCTGCATAGTACGGCCGGTGTGTTCATCGACGATGATGACTTCCCCGTCTTTAACGATGTAGTCAACGTCGCGGGTGAACAGCGCGTGCGCGCGCAGTGCAGCCGTTACGTGGTGCATCAGCATGATGTTGCTCGGGGAGTACAGAGACTCGCCCTCTTCCATAATGCCTTCAGCAACCAGCAGCTCTTCGATTTTCACCAGGCCGCGTTCGGTCAGGTTGACCTGACGCGCTTTTTCATCAACGGAGAAGTGACCTTCACCCTGGAAGGTATCGGAGTCTTCTTTCTCCTGACGCAGCAGGTGAGGAATGATTTTGTCGACTTTACGGTACATCTCGGAGCTGTCTTCGGCAGGGCCGGAGATGATCAGCGGGGTACGCGCTTCATCGATCAGAATGGAGTCAACCTCATCCACCAGCGCATAGTGCAGTTTACGCTGGACGCGCTCTTCCGGGCTGAACGCCATGTTGTCACGCAGGTAGTCGAAGCCGTATTCGTTGTTGGTGCCGTAAGTGATGTCCGCGTTGTAGGCTTCACGCTTGGCAGGTGCCGGCAGGCCGGACATGTTAATGCCCACGGTCATGCCGAGGAATTCGAACAGTGGACGGTTGTTTTCGGCGTCGCGCTGCGCCAGATAGTCGTTGACGGTAACAACGTGAACACCCTTACCCGTCAGCGCATTCAGGTAAGCCGGCAGCGTTGCAGTCAGGGTTTTACCTTCACCGGTACGCATTTCCGCGATGCAGCGCTCGTTGAGCACCATCCCGCCCAGCAGCTGCACGTCGAAGTGACGCATGCCGAACACGCGTTTACTGGCCTCACGTACTACGGCAAAGGCTTCCGGGATCAGGCTTTCTAAGGTTTCGCCTTTCTCCAGACGCGCACGGAACTCCGCGGTTTTTGCTTTCAGTTCATCATCAGAGAGCTTCTCCATCGCCGGTTCCATACCGTTGATGACGTTCACAGCTTTGCGCATGCGGCGCAGGGTACGATCGTTACGACTACCAAAAACTTTGGTTAACAATTTGATTAGCATAATAAATTCTCAAACGCCCCAGTCGGGCAGATAAATTAAGGTATTGAAAAAGGTTAATTTAGCTGAGGCGTTGAGGCCCGGCACGGATGCCGTGAACCTGGCTAATCCATGTCGAAACAGAGAAGGATGCAGGGGAAACAAAATCCGTTTTCGCCGTCTGATTCACGGTCACTGGCGGCTGGTTGTCCTGCGTCAGAAGCGCATTAAGCGTATCGAGCAGGGCAAGATGCTGAGCCTGGACCGGCAGCGTTTCTTCCGCAACAGGCATCGTCTGCGGCGCCATCGCGAACGACAGATGGCGGATAACCGTGCGAATCGCGTGCTGCTGCCAGTAATCAACGGAGAAATTGGGACGACGGCTGGCTTCAAGCCATGCGAGATTAGTGAAGTTAACCCGTGTGGTGAGATCGTGTTTAGTCGTCGTGGAACGTGCTGGCGTCGCCGCGTCTGCGCTGTTGCTGAGCACAGGCAAGCCGAGACTCGCCGCGACCATCCCCAATAAGAGATGCGGCCAGAAGTAACGTCTGCCAAATTGTCGCCAGCGCGTCAGTATTCCGCTCACTTGCTCCACCACGTTCGCCCGCCAGTGCAGGCTGAGTTTAGTTATTCTTTTTTAGCGCCCAGATATTACCACTAAAGCCAATACACGGCAGCAGGAATGACACCTTGCAGCAGGTAAAAACGGTCAATAATGCAGCGAACACACCGTTATTCGGCACCCGACACAGGCCAGGGGTGAAAGGGACAAATTAAAGAAGGGCAGAAATAAAAACGACTGGCTTCCCTGGTCGGAGAGAGTACCAGGTGAACCAGTCGCTTTTCTTACGAAACGGGTTTAACCGTTACGCCAGGACCATAGTCGGTGCTTTGAACGCCAGCGGCAGTTCAGCTTCGTCTTCGAAGGTCACATATTCCCAGGCTTCCTGTTTTGCCAGGACTGCCTGCAACAGTTTGTTGTTCAGTGCATGACCGGATTTAAACGCGGTAAATGCACCAATGATATTGTGACCACACATGAAGAGGTCGCCGATCGCGTCCAGCATTTTGTGACGAACAAATTCATCTTCAAAACGCAGGCCGTCTTCGTTCAGTACGCGATAATCGTCAACAACGATGGCACAATCGAAGCTGCCGCCCAGGCACAGGCCGCGGGATTGCAGATATTCGATATCACGCATAAAGCCGAAGGTACGTGCTCGGCTGATCTGGCGCATGAACGCATCCGCAGAGAAGTTCATCGCATAGCGCTGGGTGCTGGAGTCAATCGCCGGATGGTTAAAATCGATGGTGAAGTCCAACGAAAAACCATTGTACGGTTTGAATTCAGCCCATTTGTCGCCATCTTCGACGCGAACGGTCTCTTTAATGCGAACAAATTTCTTCGCGCAGTTCAGTTCTTCGATGCCGGCATCCAGCAACAAATAAACGAACGGAGCAGCACTCCCGTCCATGATCGGGATTTCTGGCGCATCGACTTCAACCATAATGTTGTCGATACCCAGACCCGCCAGGGCGGCGTTCAGGTGCTCTACGGTAGAAATCCGCACGTCATGCTCGTTCACCAGACAAGTACAGAGCATAGTATCACGCACAGATTTGGCATCGGCCGGAAAATCTACCGGTGGATTCAAGTCGGTGCGACGATAGATGACCCCGGTATTGGCCGGCGCAGGGCGTAACGTCAGTGTGACTTTCTTGCCGGTATGTAAACCGACACCCGTCGCCTGAACGATACGTTTAAGTGTCCTTTGTTTGATCATCGTATAATCTCGCCAAATTAACTATCCAACCGAGAGTGTATATCACTAACGGTGGGCCAGTTTAGCACAAAGAGCGCAAATCCCCAAATTCCAGCCAATTCTTAGTCAGCTTGCTTACGCAGGAACGCCGGGATATCCAGATAATCTGGCTCTTTTGCCGTTTGTGGAGTCGGGTCGTTCACCACTTTCGCAGCGGGTTTTTGCTCCTGAGTCAGAGGCGCCATACCGTGCTGCTGGTAACGATCCATAACCGGCTGCTGAGTCTGTTTGTTAGTCACCAGGGTGATCTCAGGACGCTTGTCCATACCGATACCGGTGGCCACAACGGTCACACGCAGTTCGTCGTTCATTTCCGGATCAAGGGAGGTACCGATAACGACGGTCGCGTTGTCAGAGGCGAATGCACGGATGGTGTTACCCACAGTTTCGAACTCATCCAGACGCAGGTCAAAGCCAGCGGTAATGTTGACCAGCACGCCGCGCGCGCCAGACAGATCGATATCTTCCAGCAGTGGAGAGGAGATCGCCATTTCAGCAGCTTCTTCCGCACGGTCTTCGCCGCTCGCCACGCCAGAGCCCATCATCGCGTAGCCCATCTCGGACATCACGGTACGAACGTCTGCAAAGTCGACGTTCATCAGGCCAGGACGGGTAATCAGTTCAGCAATACCCTGAACCGCGCCTTTCAGCACGTCGTTTGCCGCGCCAAAGGCGTCCAGCAGAGAGATACCGCGACCCAGCACTTTCAGCAGCTTGTCGTTCGGAATGGTAATCAGAGAGTCCACGTGCTTGGACAGCTCGGTGATACCCTGCTCCGCGAAAGCCATACGCTTCTTACCTTCAAAGTTGAAAGGCTTGGTCACGACAGCAACGGTCAGAATACCTAAATCTTTAGCGACTTCCGCCACAACGGGTGCTGCACCGGTACCTGTACCGCCGCCCATACCCGCTGCGATGAAGACCATGTCTGCACCGTCCAGTGCAGCGCGCAGCGCTTCACGATCTTCTTCAGCCGCGTTGCGGCCCACTTCCGGGTTAGCCCCTGCTCCCAGACCTTTGGTGATGCCACCACCGATCTGAATCGTCTGGCCAACAGCCGTTTTACGCAGCGCCTGCGCATCGGTGTTCACCGCGAAGAATTCAACACCTTCGATGCGCTCGCGCACCATGTGCTCTACGGCGTTACCGCCGCCGCCACCGACGCCGATGACTTTAATCACCGCGTCGTTGGTTAATTCCATAGGTTCAAACATAATCTCTCTCTCCGTTGTGCCTGTCGCCCGAGACCGCTAATTCTCTCCGGTCTCTTAAAAAAATTAAAATTCTTTTCGCAGCCAGGTGTTAAGTCGTTTGACCCACGACCCCACCGAGACGCGTTTTTCCACCTCTGCCTCACCACTTAAATGGGACTCTTTCCCGTAGTGCAGCAGGCCCACCGCCGTTGAATAGTACGGCTCCTGGGCATAATCCGTTAAACCGGTGATATTCAGCGGCGCACCAATACGCACCTGCGTATGGAACACGCGCTGAGCGCAGGCCGCAAGACCTTCAATTTGCGCTGCCCCGCCGGTTAATACAATCCCCGCCGCGAGATGATGTTTCACACCCTGCTGGCGAAGCTGTTCCTGTAACTGCAAAATCTCTTCGTTGACCAGGTTGAGCAGCTCGGTATAACGCGGCTCAATTACCTCTGCCAGCGTCTGGCGTTGCAGGCTGCGCGGCGGTCGACCGCCTACGCTCGGCACTTCAACGCTCTCGTCTTTGCCGACGATAGAGCCCAGCGCGCAACCATGGCGCACTTTAATCGCCTCTGCATCGCTCGGTGGCGTACCAAAGGCGTAAGCGATATCGCTGGTAACCACATTCCCGGCGTACGGGATCACTTTAGTGTGGCGTAACGCACCGCCGGTATAGACAGCCATGTCCATTGTACCACCACCAATATCGACCACACAGACGCCCAGTTCACGTTCGTCTTCGGTCAGCACGGAATAGCTCGCGGCAAGTCCGGCGAAAATGAGTTGGTCAACTTTCAGGCCACAACGTTCAACGGCTTTTACAATGTTCTTCGCCATATCGTTGTGACATGTGATCAGGTGCACTTTTGCCTGCATACGCACGCCCGACAGACCGACCGGATTCTTGATGCCTTCCTGGTAGTCGATCGCGTATTCCTGCGGGATCACATGCAGCACACGGTGCTCGTCGCGAACACGCACGGATTTCGCCGTGTGGACAACGTTCTCAACGTCTTCCTGCGTCACTTCTTCTTCGGAAATCGGCACCATACCGATTTCATTCTGGCAGCTGATATGCTTACCAGAAAGGGCCAGATAGACAGAGGAAATTTGGCAATCTGCCATCAATTCAGCCTGGTCGATGGCGCGCTGAACGCATTTCACCACCGACTCAAGGTCGTTTACCCCACCTTTATCCATACCACGGGAGGGGCAGCTGCCCACGCCAATGATATTGACCATACCGTCGGGCAGAACTTCCCCTACCAAAGCGGCAACCTTCGCGGTGCCAATCTCCAGTCCTACTACCAATTTTCTGTCCGTCGACTTGATCATTGTTGTTCTGCCTGTACCTGTGCCTGATTTTGTTGCTGATTAGGTTCCTCGACCGGAGCCGGCTCCCAACCGACTGCTGCGCCTGAGTCATAGCGCAAATCAACGTAGCTTATCCGTTTGCCATCCGTCTGCGCCTGCTGCTGTAAAACCGGGTAAAGTTCTACAAAACGCGCCAGACGTTTCATTGTATCGCCGCGGCCAAGGTTGAGCTTGATGCCATTCGTTAAGGTCAACTGCCAGGAACGGCGCGCCGTCATCGCAGCATCTTTTAACGTAAAGCGATCCTTAGCCAGCACCTGCCCCATCTCACGAAAACCCTGCAATACTTCGTTTTCGCTGCCTTCCGGCCCATACAACATCGGTAAATTCTGCTTGTTGACACGATCGCTCGGGACGCTGAACGAATTTCCGTCTACATCAACCATATGCTGATCATTCCAACGCGCAATCGGCACATATTCAACCAGATGAATCTTCAATTCATCAGGCCATTGCTTTCTGACACTTGCCTGTTTTATCCACGGCAGACGTTCAATCTGACTCTGAATAATGTTGACGTCCTGCGTCATAAAGGTGCCAGGCGACCCAAGCGCCAGAATCGACTGGCGAATATCATCGTTACGCGTGTAGTGTCGCTCCCCGGTCACCACCAGCTTTGAAAGCGGCAACCGCTGCGCATCTTCCATCCAGCCCAGCACCATCCAGCCGCTGATAAACACGGTGCACAGCACCCCGAGCAGGAAGATGATCCCTGCAAGACGCGTTCCATTACTCCGGCGCGAAGAGGAATATTCTTCTTCGTCATCGCGGTTGCGCGTGTTCAATGCAGCCTGAGACATATCAGCCCGCCTGGTCCAAAATACGTACAACTAATTGCGAGAAGCTCATTCCCGCCTGACGCGCCGCCATCGGCACAAGGCTATGGCTGGTCATACCCGGAGACGTGTTTGCTTCCAGCAGATAAAATTGCCCGTCACCGTCAAGCATTACGTCAATGCGTCCCCAGCCACGACATCCCAGAACATTCCACGCTTTAAGCACCAGAGACTGTAATTCGGCTTCACGCTCTGCTTCAAGACCCGCTGGGCAGAAATATTGCGTCTCATCAGAGAGATACTTCGCCTCATAATCATAGAAGACTCCGGCGGGTTGGATGCGAATTGACGGTAAAATTTCTTCGCCAAGCATCGCGACGGTAAATTCCGGCCCGCTAAGCCATTTTTCAATCAGAACTTCTTCATCATGTTGAAATGCCAGTGCTAAAGCGTCAGCCAAATCTACAGCTTTATCAACTTTGGACATTCCCACGCTCGACCCTTCACGGCTCGGCTTAACAATAACCGGTAAGCCCAGTGCCGCAATGCGTGTATTAACGCTGTCCGACAGACCCAATTCATATTCACGACGCGTCAGTGCAACCCATGGCGCAACGGGCAGGCCCGCGCCCTGCCACAGCAGTTTGCTGCGCAGTTTATCCATGGAGATGGCGGATGCCATCACGCCGCTGCCGGTGTACGGTATACCGATCAGCTCCAGCAGCCCCTGCAACGTGCCGTCTTCACCGCCGCGACCGTGCAACGCGATGAAGGCTTTATCGAAGCCCATCGCTTTCAGCTGCGTAACGTCCACCTCTTTCGGATCAACCGGATGCGCGTCCACGCCACCTTCACGCAGGCCCGCCAGCACGGCAGCGCCCGAATTCAGAGAAACCTCGCGTTCGGCGGAAGTGCCGCCAAACAGGACAGCAATCTTATCAGCCATGACGCTCGTCCTCCTGAGTTTGCGGCTTCAGTTTGATTTCAGCTAAGGTACGGGCGATTTTGCCGATATTTCCCGCGCCCTGAATCAGGATCAGATCGTTACCCGTCAGGACCGGGGCAAGCATTTCAGCCACCTGCGCCGGGTCGGGAACCAGAATAGGATCCACTTTACCGCGTCCACGGATGGTACGACATAAAGAACGACTGTCCGCGCCCGGAATCGGCGTTTCACCCGCAGCATAAACATCCAGCATCAGCAGGGTATCAACCTGCGAAAGGACGTTGGCAAAATCGTCATACAGATCGCGGGTACGCGTGTAACGGTGCGGCTGGAAGATCATGACCAGATTCTTTTCCGGCCAACCCGCGCGTGCCGCTTTGATGGTTGCGTCCACTTCCGTCGGATGGTGACCGTAGTCGTCTACCAGCATCGCAGAACCTGGCTTACCGTTTACCGGCTCCAGCGGGAATTCACCGAGGAAGTCGAAACGACGGCCCGTCCCCTGGAAGCTCTCCAGTGCGCGCAGGATCGCCTCATCGTCAATGCCTTCTTCTGTCGCAACAGCCACCGCCGCTGCCGCATTCAGGGCGTTGTGACGTCCCGGAGCGTTCAGGGTGACATGCAGCAGGTCTTTATCCTGACGCGCGAGGGTGAAATGCCCCTGCGCACCGATCTGCTTGTAATCTTCTACGCGTACATCCGCGTCTTCGCTGAAGCCGTAGGTCGTAATTTGACGCCCGACGCGCGGCAGCAGTTCGCGAATAACCGGATCGTCCACGCACATCACCGCACGGCCATAGAACGGCAGGTTGTGCAGGAAGTTAATAAAGGTCTGCTTTAAGTTCTCGAAGTCACCCTGGTAAGTGTCCATATGGTCAGCTTCGATGTTGGTGACGATCGCCACCATCGGCTGTAGATGCAGGAACGACGCGTCGCTCTCATCCGCTTCCGCAATCAGATAACGGCTATGGCCCAGACGCGCATGCACGCCAGCGGCTTTCACCAGACCACCGTTAACGAACGTCGGGTCGAGACCCGCTTCCGCATAAATGCTGGAGACCATCGCTGTTGTGGTGGTTTTACCGTGCGTGCCGGCCACCGCAATGCCGTGACGGAAACGCATCAGTTCCGCCAGCATTTCCGCGCGACGGATCACCGGAATGCGCGCCTCATGCGCCGCAACGATTTCCGGGTTATCCGCGGAGATAGCGCTGGACACCACAACCACGCTCGCATCGCTCACGTTTTCCGGGCGATGATTGAAATAGATAGTCGCCCCCAGCGACGCCAGCTGCTGCGTAACAGGGTTTGGCGCCAGGTCAGACCCGCTGATCTGATAGCCTTCGTTAGCTAACACTTCGGCAATACCGCCCATGCCAGCACCACCGATGCCGACAAAGTGAATGTGCCGGACGCGACGCATCTCGGGCACGATAGAACGCAGTTTTGCCAGTTGTTGTGTATTCATTCTCTAAACGCCATCGACTACTTCAAAAAAATCGTGCAGCGCAACACGCGCTGCGAGAATTATGCCTGGGCTGCCAGGCTCACTTCTTTTGCCACCCGTTCCGTTGCATCCGGGATAGCGGTCGCGCGTGCGCGTTGCGCCATCTCCAGTAATACATCCCGGTTCCAGCCCGCCAGGGTAGTGGCGACCGCATCAGCGGTAAATTGTGGCTGCTCAAAAATCTTCGCGGCACCCGCTTTTTCAAGCGGCAGTGCATTCCAGTACTGCTGTCGGTCTTTGTGCTGGAACGGCACAAACAGCGCCGGTAAACCGGCGGCGGCGATTTCGCTCACCGTCAGCGCGCCCGAGCGACAGACCACGACATCGGCCCATGCATAGGCTGCGGCCATATCATCAATAAATTCAGTTACTTTATGCTGCGGCTGACCTTCCTGCGCGTAGGCCTGCTCAACGGTCTGCTGAGCGCCCTTCCCGCTCTGGTGCCAGATGGTCACTGCATCACCCAGTTTTGCCGCAACCTGCGGCATCGTCTGGTTTAAAATACGCGCGCCCTGGGAACCGCCGACGACCAGCACCCGCACCGGCCCTTCACGACCCGCCAGACGCGTATCTGGCAGCGGCAGCGCCAGCACGTCCACACGTACCGGATTCCCTACGACATCCGCTTTCGGGAATGCCCCGGGGAAGGCCTGCATAACTTTGGTGGCGATTTTTGCCAGCCATTTGTTGGTCAAACCGGCAATACCGTTCTGCTCATGCAGAACAACGGGGATCCCTAATGACCACGCCGCCAGTCCGCCAGGGCCGGAAACGTAACCGCCCATGCCCAGAACGACGTCAGGCTTAAAGCGCTTCATGATGGCGCGCGCCTGACGCCAGGCATTGAAAATGCGCACCGGCGCCAGCAGCAGCGCCTTGATCCCTTTGCCACGAAGGCCGGAAATACGAATAAAGTCGATCTCGATACCGTGCTTAGGTACCAGGTCGGCTTCCATGCGGTCTGCGGTTCCCAGCCAGCGTACCTGCCAGCCCTGTTCCATTAAATGGTGCGCAACCGCCAGCCCCGGGAACACGTGTCCACCGGTACCGCCTGCCATCACCATTAACCGCTTAGGTTGATTCATCGTGAACCTCGTGTAAACGCCTGAGCTTTCTCCAGACGCGTTTCATAATCTATGCGTAACAAAAACATGATGGCCGTCGACATGATCAACAGACTCGAACCACCATAACTGATCAACGGTAACGTCAGACCTTTAGTCGGCAACATACCCGCTGCCGCCCCAACGTTTACCAGTGCCTGGAAGCTAAACCAGATACCAATTGAGCAGGCCAGGAAACCGGAGAAGCGGTGATCGATCTCCAGCGCTTTCCGGCCAATCGACATGGCGCGGAAAGCGACGAAGAATACCATTAATAGCGCCAATACCACACCGATATAACCCAGTTCTTCCCCAATAATGGAGAAGATGAAGTCGGTGTGCGCCTCCGGTAAATACTCCAGTTTTTGCACCGAGTTGCCCAGGCCTTGGCCCCAGACTTCGCCGCGGCCAAACGCCATCAGCGACTGCGTCAGCTGGTAACCGCTGCCGAACGGATCTTCCCATGGGTTCCAGAACGAGGTCACACGGCGGATACGGTAGGGTTCGGCGAGGATCAGCAGCACCACCGCCGAAATCCCCATCCCGATGATGGCAATGAACTGCCACAGTTTTGCGCCCGCCAGGAACAGCATCGCCAGCGTAGTGACAAACAGTACGACTACCGTACCGAGGTCGGGCTGCGCCAGCAGCAGGATCGCGAGGACCAGAATCACGCCCATCGGTTTTAAGAAGCCGCGAAGGTTGTTACGAACTTCGTCAACTTTACGCACCAGGTAGTTAGCCAGGTAGCAGAACAACGACAGTTTGGTGAACTCCGCCGGCTGAATACGCAGTGGGCCAAAGGCAATCCAGCGTGATGCCCCGTTAACGGAGCTCCCGACAACCAGCACGATCAACAGCATAATGATTGAGGCGATGAGCATGGCCGTACTGTGCCGCTGCCAGAACGACATCGGCAGGCGTAAGGTGATCATTGCCAGGCAGAACGCGAGAATGATGTACAGCCCGTCACGCTTGGCAAACAGGAAGGGGTCGTTTGCCAGACGCTGTCCGACAGGCATTGACGCCGAGGTGACCATAATAAAGCCGATCGCCGCCAGCCCCAGCGTGAGCCAGAACAGCGTGCGGTCGTACATGATCAGGCTGTCGGAATCTTTATCCCGTGAAGCCATCACCCAGCCTTTCAGCGCCGTAAACAGCCATACCAGGATACCAAATCCTGGCAGGCGCGGCATTTTCAGGCGAGGGAGAGATAAACGCATCAGCCTAACTCCTTCGCCAGGCGGGTAAAGACATCACCCCGCTGTTCGAAATTCTTGAATTGATCGAGGCTGGCACAGGCTGGTGAGAGCAGCACCATATCGCCGGGCTTCACGCGTGGGGCGATAAGACGCATCGCCTGCTCCATGGTCTCGGTTTGCTCGGCGACCTCAGGACGCAACGCCGCCAGCTCGCTACCATCGCGGCCAAAGCAATACAGGCGCACGTTATCACCGTTGAGGTACTGCTTCAGCGAGGAGAAGTCAGCCGATTTACCGTCGCCGCCCAGCAGCAGGTGCAGCGTGCCATCAACGTGCAGACCGTTCAGTGCCGCCTCGGTGCTACCCACGTTGGTCGCTTTGGAATCGTTAATCCAGCGTACGCCGTTGTGCTCCAGCGCAAGCTGGAACCGGTGCGCCAGGCCGGTAAAGGTGGTCAGCGCCTTCAGGCTTGAAGATCGCGGCAGGCCAACGGCATCCGCCAGCGCCAGCGCCGCCAGGGCATTGGTGTAGTTATGCTGGCCGGAGAGCATCATCTCTTTCACGTTCAGCACTTTCTCACCTTTCACCCGCAGCCAGGTTTCGCCCTGCTGACGGTTAAGGTGATAGTCACCCATATTAATACCAAAGCTAATGCAGCGATCGTCTGCGCCGCGCACCGGCATGGTGAGTGCATCATCGGCATTCACCACGCAAACTTTGGCATTTTCATAAACGCGCAGTTTGGCCGCACGGTATTGCTGCAAGCCGAACGGGTATCTGTCCATATGATCTTCGGTGACGTTTAAGATCGTCGCCGCCGCCGCATGCAGGCTTGAAGTAGTTTCCAGCTGGAAGCTGGAAAGCTCAAGGACGAACAGCTCGCACCCTTTATCAAGCAGCATCAGAGCGGGCAGACCAATGTTACCGCCCACGCCGACATTTTTGCCCGCCGCCTTCGCCATTTCCCCCACCAGCGTGGTGACGGTGCTTTTACCGTTTGAACCGGTAATGGCGACGATCGGCGTCTGCGCCTCCCGGCAGAACAGTTCGATATCGCCGACAATCTCAACGCCTGCATCCGCGGCGGCGCTCAGGGAAGGATGCGCCAGCGCCATACCGGGGCTGGCAACAATCAGATCGGCGGCCAGCAGCCACTCATCATTCAGACCACCCAGGTGGCGTTCAACCTGCTCCGGCAGCTTGTCCAGACCCGGCGGAGAGACGCGCGTATCCATCACGCGCGGCGTCACGCCACGCGCAAGGAAAAAGTCCACGCAGGAGAGGCCGGTGAGGCCCAACCCGATGATAACGACTTTTTTGCCCTGGTAATCTGCCATGATTAACGTACCTTCAGCGTTGCCAGGCCAATCAGCACCAGCATCAGCGAAATAATCCAGAAGCGCACAATGACGCGCGGCTCCGGCCAGCCTTTCAGTTCATAGTGGTGGTGAATCGGTGCCATACGGAAGATGCGCTGACCGCGCAGCTTGAAGGAACCGACCTGCAAAATCACCGACAGCGTCTCAACCACAAACACACCGCCCATGATTACCAGCAGGAACTCCTGACGCAGCAGCACGGCGATAATACCCAGTGCGCCGCCCAGCGCCAGTGAACCGACGTCGCCCATAAAGACCTGCGCCGGATAGGTGTTGAACCACAGGAAGCCCAGCCCCGCCCCGACAATCGCCGTACAGACGATAACCAGTTCCCCCGCGTGTCGCAGGTACGGAATGTGCAGGTAATTTGCAAAGTTCATGTTACCGGTCGCCCAGGCTACCAGCGCGAAACCGCCCGCGACAAACACGGTTGGCATGATGGCCAGGCCATCCAGACCATCGGTCAGGTTGACGGCGTTGCCGGTACCGACGATCACAAAGTAAGCCAGCAAAATGTAGAACAGCCCCAGCTGCGGCATCACGTCTTTGAAGAACGGCACCACCAGCTCGGTAGCCGGGGTGTCTTTTCCTGCCAGGTAAAGGGCAAAGGCCACGCCCAGCGCAATCACCGACATCCAGAAATACTTCCAGCGGGCGATCAAACCTTTGGTGTCTTTGCGTACGACTTTGCGGTAGTCATCAACAAAACCGATGATCCCGTAGCCAACCAGAACGGTCAGCACGCACCAGACGTAGGGGTTAGACGGATACGCCCACAGCAGCACGGACACCACAATCGCGGTCAGGATCATGATCCCGCCCATGGTCGGCGTACCCCGCTTGCTGAAGTGCGATTCCGGACCGTCGTTGCGCACAACCTGGCCGAAAGAGAGTTTTTGCAGACGGGCAATCATGCGCGGGCCCATCCACAGCGAGATGAACAGCGCAGTCAGCAGGCTGACGATGGCACGAAACGTCAGATAGGAAAAGACGTTAAAGCCTGAGTAATATTTGACCAAATGTTCGGCCAGCCAAACTAACATGTCCCGTTCTCCTGTAATGCGTGCACAACCTCTTCCATGGCGGCACTACGTGAACCTTTAACTAAAACAGTCACAATCTGTTTTTCTGTAATCAATGCCTTCAGGCGTTCGATCAGTGCAGATTTATCGGCAAAATGTTCGCCAACTTCACTGGCATCGGAAATGGCCTTGCTCAGCGGGCCTGCGCTCAATACGCGGTCAAGCCCGGCGGCTTTCGCCGCTTCACCCACCTGAATATGGCAGGCTTCGCTTTCATCACCCAGCTCGGCCATATCGCCCACAACCATCACGCGATAGCCCGGCATTTCAGACAAGACCTGCACGGCCGCCGTCATTGAGCCAACGTTAGCGTTGTAGGAGTCATCCAGCAGGAGCTTGTTTTCAGCCAGCTGGATCGGGAACAGACGCCCCGGCACGGCTTTTAAATTTGCCAGACCTGCTTTAATCGCCGCGTGTGAGGCACCTACCGCCATTGAGAGCGCTGCCGCAGCAAGCGCATTGGCGATGTTATGACGACCCGGCAGGGGCAGCAGCACGTCGATGTCGCCCGTTGGGGTTGTGAGGGTGAACTCGGTACCGTGTGACGTCACATGAATGTTGGTCGCCGAAAAATCACTGTTTGCCGCATTCGGTGAGAAGCGCCAGGTTTTACGTGAACCAATGATGCTCTGCCAGTTCAGCCAGTCGTTGTTATCGGCATTCATAATGGCGATGCCGTCATCCGGCAGGCCGGTATAAATTTCACCTTTCGCTTTCGCCACACCGGCCAGAGAACCAAAACCTTCAAGATGTGCCGCCGCCAGGTTATTCACCAGCGCCGCTTCCGGACGGGTCAGGCTCACGGTCCAGGCGATTTCGCCCTGATGGTTAGCCCCTAACTCAATCACCGCATATTCATGCTCGTGGGTCAGGCGCAGCAGCGTCATCGGCACACCGATGTCATTATTAAGGTTGCCCGCCGTATAAAGCGTGTTACCGCACTGGCTAAGGATCGCCGCCGTCATCTCTTTAACGGAGGTTTTGCCCGACGAGCCCGTCAGTGCCACGACGCGTGTTGGCACCTGCTGGCGAACCCATGCCGCCAGCTCGCCAAACGCCAGGCGCGTATCTTTCACCACAATCTGCGGCAAATCGATATCGAGCTTACGACTGACCAGCAGCGCGCCCGCGCCGTTATCTTTAGCCTGTTGCGCAAAATCGTGGGCGTCAAAACGTTCACCCTTCAGCGCCACAAACAGGCAGCCCGCCGTCACCTTACGGGTGTCGGTGGTTACAGCCTCGATGGTCAGATCCTGACCATGCAGCATCCCCTGCAATACCGCAGCGGCCTGGCTTAACGTAATGCTAATCATGCCACCACTCCCAGCAGACGCGCTGCCGTCACGCGGTCGGAGTAATCCAGACGACGATTGCCGACAATCTGATAATCTTCATGACCTTTACCGGCCAGCAGAACCACATCGTTCTCCTGCGCCTGCATAATGGCGTTAGTCACGGCCTCCGCACGGCCTTCGACCACGCGCGCACGTCCCGCATCCAGCATGCCCGCCAGAATGTCGTTGATAATGGCCCGCGGCTCTTCGGTACGCGGGTTGTCATCGGTTACCACGGGAATATCCGCGAACTGCTCAGCGATGGCGCCCATCAGCGGACGTTTGCCCTTGTCGCGATCGCCACCGCAGCCAAACACGCACCAGAGCTTGCCAGCGCAGTGCAGACGCGCCGCTTCCAGCGCTTTTTCCAGCGCATCCGGCGTGTGGGCGTAATCCACAACCACCGTCGGCTTGCCCGGCGCGCTAAACACTTCCATGCGGCCACAGACCGGTTGCAAACGCTCAGCCGTTTTCAGCAGATCCGCCATCGGGTAACCCAGCGCCAGCAGCGTCGCCAGCGCCAGCAGCAGGTTACTGACGTTAAAAGCCCCCATCAGGCGGCTTTCAATTTCACCTTCGCCCCAGATGGAAGCGAAGCGGATCGTCGCCCCACTATCGTGGTAGTTCACCTCGACCGCCTTCAGCCAGCGGCCGCGGCAGTTCGGATTAATGCGATCTTCCATCGACACCGCCACCGCATCTGGCAGTTTTTCCAGCCAGCGGCGACCGACTTCGTCGTCGGCGTTAATGATCGCCTGCCCGTGGTGGTGAGTGGAATAAAGCAGCCATTTCGCCGCTTCGTAGTGCTCCATATCACCATGATAATCAAGGTGATCGCGGCTCAGGTTAGTAAAGACAGAGGCAGCAAATTTCAGGGCCGCCACGCGATGTTGTACCAGACCATGGGAAGAGACTTCCATCGCAGCGAAGGTCGCCCCCTGCTCAGCGAGGCCCGCCAGCACACGCTGCACGTCAACCGCCGAGCCTGTAGTGTTTTCCGTCGGGCTTACTTTGCCCAGAAGACCGTTCCCCACCGTGCCCATGACGGCACCGGTTTCGCCCAGCAGCTGCGCCCACTGCGCCATCAGCTGAGTGGTGGTGGTTTTTCCGTTGGTTCCTGTCACGCCAACCAGCTGTAACTGGTCGGAAGGTTCGTTGTAAAAACGTCCTGCCAGCGCGGAGAGACGCTCATTCAGCTGGCTGAGATAGATGACCGGCACGCCGTGCATTTCACGGATCTCACCGTCTGTTGCCTCATCTTTGGCCTCAGCAATAATGGCAGCAACACCTTGCGCAATCGCCTGCGGGATATAACGACGCCCGTCCGCCTGATGACCCACCACTGCCACAAAAAGATCGCCAGAAGCCGCTACGCGGCTGTCCAGTACCATCTCTCGCAGTGCTCGCGCAGGTAGCATAGGCACCCACGGAGCAAGAAGGTCGCGCAAATTACGATCTGCCACCTGTTCCCTCGCCTTGATTAATTACAAATTCACTTTTTTCGCCCGTCGCCAGCGCATCCGGTTCAATGTTCATGGTGCGCAACACGCCGCCCATAATAGCCCCGAACACAGGCGCGGAGACGGCGCCGCCGTAGTATTTACCCGCCTGCGGATCGTTGATGACGACCACCAGTGCAAAACGCGGATTGCTTGCAGGCGCTACGCCTGCGGTATAGGCAATGTATTTGTTGATATAGCGGCCGTCCGGCCCCACTTTTTTCGCTGTACCGGTTTTAATGGCGATACGATAGCCCTTAATTGCGGCCTTCACGCCGCCACCGCCAGGTAACGCGACGCTTTCCATCATATGCACGACGGTACGAACGATAGATTCCGGGAAAACACGTTCCCCCGGAACCGGTGGATCAACTTTGGTGATCGACAGCGGACGATAAATGCCATAGCTGCCAATCGTTGCGTAGACTCGCGCTAACTGTAAGGGAGTTACCATTAGCCCGTAGCCGAAAGAGAAGGTGGCCCTCTCTATGTCAGACCACCGTTGTTTTTGAGGATATAAGCCACTGCGTTCTCCGACCAACCCCAAATTGGTCGCCTTTCCCAGCCCAAAACGTGAGTAAGTATCTACTAACGCTGAGGACGGCATCGCTAACGCCAGTTTTGACACACCGACGTTACTCGACTTCTGTAAGACCCCGGTCAGGGTCAGTTCGCTGTAACGTGCCACGTCTTTGATTTCGTGACCGTTAATTCGATAAGGGATCGTATTCAGAACGGTATTTTCGTTGACGATGCCTCGCTGTAGAGCCGTCATCACCACCATGGGTTTTACGGTCGAACCGGGTTCAAACACATCGGTGATGGAGCGGTTACGCATTGCATCTTTTGCTGTACCGGAAAAACTATTCGGGTTGTATGAGGGGCTACTGGCCATCGCCAGCACTTCACCTGTCGCCACATCCACCAGCACGGCGCTGCCCGATTCCGCCTTGTTAAACGCGACGGCGTTGTTCAGCTCACGATAGACCAGCGCCTGCAAGCGTTCATCAATACTCAGGGCCAGGTTGTGCGCGGCCTGGCTGTCTGTCGAGGAAATGTCTTCAATGACGCGACCATAGCGGTCTTTACGCACGATTCGCTCGCCAGGCTGGCCGGTAAGCCACTTGTCGAAGCTTTTTTCAACGCCCTCAATCCCCTGGCTATCCACGTTGGTAAAGCCAATCAGGTGCGCGGTGACTTCGCCGGAAGGATAGTAACGGCGGGATTCTTCCCGCAGATGAATGCCCGGCAGCTTCAGTTTCTTAATGTAGTCAGCCATGTCAGGGTTCACCTGACGAGCAAGATAGATGAAGCGCCCTTTCGGGTTGGCGTTAACGCGTGACGCCAGCTGATCCAGCGGCATTTTCAACGCGTCTGAGAGCGCCTTCCAGCGGTTATCAAGGGTGATCCCGCCTGCGTCGTGCAGCTCTTTCGGATCGGCCCAGATCGCCTTCACCGGCACGCTCACCGCCAGCGGGCGGCCGGAGCGGTCGGTGATCATCCCACGAGAGGTAGAAACTTCCTGCACGCGCAGAGAACGCATATCACCCTGGCGCACCAGCATGTCAGGCGCGATGATTTGTAGCCACGCCACGCGTCCCAGCAGGAAACCCAGCGCCAGTAAAATGCAGCCGCAAAGCAACGCAAAACGCCAACTGACAAAGTTGGCCTGTTCTTCCTGGCGTTTTGGTTTTAGCGTTTTTGCCGCTGCTTTCATGCGTCGCGTTTTCCCTTATTTTTGTACTACGATATTTTCCTGCGAAGGATCAACATGCTGTAATTGCAGTTTTTCCGTTGCGATCCGTTCAACCCGGCTGTGATCGCCGAGCGCGTTTTCTTCAAGGATCAGATTTCGCCATTCAATATCCAGCGCATCGCGTTCCAGTACCATCTGTTCGCGCTGCGCAGTTAATAAACGGGTATGGTGAGCGGTGGTGACCACCATGACTGCCGTCACAATGATGCAAATGAACAAGCAGAGTGGCAGCTTCCCAAACCGCAAAAGATCGTCGCCGATCACGCCAGGCAAGGCATGGCGCTCGTTGCTTCCTAACGATCCCTTAACTTTGCTTAGGGTCTCTGTCACTCTGCTGATCATGCGTTCGTCCTCTCTGCAATACGCAGCACTGAACTACGGGCACGTGGATTCTCTGCCACCTCTTCTTCGCCCGGCATCAACTTGCCTAATGCTCGCAACTGACGGCCGCCCAGCTTTCTGAGTTGTTCTTCCGTCATCGGCAGCCCCGCCGGAACCTGAGGACCGCGGCTCTGTTCACGCATGAAGCGTTTTACGATGCGATCTTCCAGCGAATGGAAACTGATGATGGATAACCGCCCACCCGGGGCCAGCACGTCGAGCGAGCTTTTTAGCGCCAGCTCTATTTCCTCCAGTTCACTGTTTACCCAGATACGAACCGCCTGGAAGGTACGGGTCGCAGGATGTTTGTGCTTGTCCTTCACCGGCGTTGCCGCCGCGATGACTTCTGCCAGTTCTTTGGTACGGGTCATTGGCTCAACGCGGTTGCGCTCCACGATGGCGCGGGCAATACGTTTGCCAAAGCGTTCTTCGCCGAAGGTTTTGATTACCCAGGCAATATCCGCTTCGTCAGCAGTTTGTAACCATTCAGCGGCAGATTGGCCGCGAGTAGGGTCCATACGCATATCCAGCGGTCCATCACGCATAAAGGAAAAACCGCGTTCTGCATCATCAAGCTGTGGTGAAGAGACGCCAAGATCGAGGAGAATCCCGTCGATCTTGCCGGTCAGGCCGCGCTCAGCGACATAATCCGCAAGCGCAGAGAAAGGTCCATGCACGATGGAAAAGCGAGGATCATCGATGGTTTGCGCAACGGCAATCGCCTGCGGATCGCGGTCAATTGCCAGCAGGCGTCCTTCCGCTCCAAGCTGAGAGAGGATCAAACGCGAGTGACCACCGCGACCAAAAGTGCCATCAATATAGATGCCGTCTGGACGAATATTCAGGCCGTTAACGGCCTCATCCAGCAGCACCGTTGTATGTTTATAATTTTCCATCATATTTATAGAGACAAGTCCCGCAGCCGTTCCGATAATGTTTCGGAATCAGACTGCTCAGCGTCGATATCTTCCTTGACCTGTTGATACCAGGTCGTTTCGTCCCACAGTTCAAACTTGTTGAACTGTCCGACCAGCATCACTTCTTTAGTCAGACCGGCATGTTGCCGCAACACAGGCGCAATCAATAATCGCCCGGCGCTATCCATCTGACATTCACTGGCATGTCCCAATAACAGCCGCTGTACGCGGCGTTCCTGCGGGTTCATGCTCGACAGTCGCGACAGCTTTTGCTCAATGATTTCCCATTCAGGCAAAGGGTAAAGCAGCAGGCATGGGGAGTTGATGTCAATGGTGCAAACCAGTTGACCCGAAGCGTTCTCAATCAGCTGGTCGCGGTATCGGGTTGGTACCGATAAACGCCCTTTGCTGTCGAGATTGACTAACGTTGCTCCACGGAACATGCCAGTCTCACCCCTCCTCACCACTTTAACCCACAAATTCCCACCTGAAGGAGTTTACGGAGCGAGGGAAAAGCTTGTCAAGCCAGGACTCTCTCTATACCGGCGCGAAAGCACCGTATTTACAGAGCAAGCGTGACCTGGCTAATTACTACACAACTGGCGAGGCAAAATTAACGTTATGAATATTTGTAAGAAAAAAACAGAATATGCACACGAGCGTTAAGACTCACTCAATATCATCGCAGGGAAATATAAAGTGTCAGTTTGCGACGCGGGCAGCATTTTAAGGCATATCGCCGGGGGATAACAGCGCCAGATTAACCTCAAAGCCAGATGGATTCGTTCGTGTGCGTTGAGGTCTGAAGGGGGGAGTAAAAAATGGCTGAATATTCATCGGCTGGCACCTGTTTGTAACAAAACAATACAAAGAAATGCCCGTTAGAAATTATAATTGCACTTTTTAACGTCAAAATGGATTCAGAATAATAGCAGGCTATGAATCTTAGAGATAAATCCTAATTTTTATCCGGGAATTATTTCCCGCAATAAATGCGCTTCAAAAGGGGCAGTTTTACCGCCCCTGTGGAAATATTAATGGCGGCTCAAAATTCCGCGCCGATAGAGATTACGTTTGATACGCGTAAGCCCGGGTTTCGGTTTGCGGGGTTCATCCAGGCTTGCCAGAACAATCTCAAGCACGCGCTCGGCGACGTCGCGGTGACGCTGGGCCACGGCCAGCACCGGACATTGCAGGAAGTCGAGCAGTTCGTTATCGCCGAAGGTCGCAATCGCCAGATCGGATGGCAGTTTGCCATCGCGACGTAACGTCACATCCATCACCCCCTGCAACAGGGCAAACGAGGTGGTAAACAACGCCTGCGGCATCGGGTGCGTTTCCAGCCATTTCTCGAACAGCTGGGCAGCCGCTTCACGCTCATAGCTGTTGGCATACAGATAATGAACGTCACGCGGATCGTCTTTCCATGCCGTACGGAACCCTTGTTCACGCAGGAAGCTTACGGAAAGTTCAGGCAAAGCGCCAAGATACAGCACCGTTTCAGCCGGGAAGGTACGCAGTTCGGCAGCCAGCATTTCTGCATCGTCCTGATCGGCACCTACGACACTGGTGAAATGTTCACGATCCAGCGCACGATCCAGCGCCACAATCGGGAACGGATCGTTTGCCCAGCGCTGATAGAAAGGATGCTCTGGTGGTAAAGAGGTCGACACGATGATGGCGTCAACCTGACGTTGCAGCAGATGCTCAATGCAGCGCATCTCGTTGTCAGGCTGATCCTCGGAGCAGGCAATCAACAGCTGATAGCCCCGCTGACGAGCCTGACGTTCCAGATAGTTGGCGATGCGGGTATAGCTGGTATTTTCCAGGTCCGGGATAACCAGGCCAATCGAGCGGGTGCGCCCGGCACGTAAACCTGCGGCGACAGCATTCGGATGGTAATTATGCTCACGAACGACTGCCATCACTTTCTCAACGGTCTTATCGCTGACACGATACTGCTTTGCTTTACCGTTAATCACATAGCTGGCCGTGGTTCTCGACACGCCGGCGAGCCGGGCGATTTCATCCAGTTTCACAATTGCCCCTCAAAAAAAGAAAAAAGTCCATGGCCCTGTCAAGGTTATGGTTAAATATTTTAACATCTAAACGCAGAATAGCTTTCACGGCAACCGCTTTTGTCCGCGTTGTCGGTGGATTACGCAAAAAAAAGCCCGGCTTTGGCTACCGGGCTGAAAGAGGCGAACCTTTTGCGCAACTAACGCATGATTTTATCGCCGCGCGAGAGGCCAACAACGCCAGAGCGCGCAACTTCAACAATTTTTGCTACATCCCTGACGGAGGCCAGGAACGCATCCAGCTTATCGCTCGTTCCGGCAAGCTGCACAGTATATATAGAAGGCGTGACGTCGATGATCTGCCCACGGAAGATATCCGTGTTGCGCTTGACCTCTTCACGACCGTAACCGCTGGCCTGAATTTTCACCAGCATCACTTCACGTTCGACGTAAGCCCCCTGCCCCAGCTCGCTGACGCGCAACACGTCCACCAGTTTGTGCAACTGTTTTTCGATCTGCTCAAGCACTTTCGCATCGCCGACAGTCTGGATCGTCATGCGGGAGAGCGTCGGGTCATCGGTCGGCGCAACGGTCAGGCTTTCAATGTTATAGCCGCGCTGCGCAAAAAGCCCAATGACGCGTGACAGTGCGCCCGACTCATTTTCCAGTAATACAGATAATATCCGGCGCATATCAGGTTCTCTCCGTTTTGCTTAACCACATTTCATCCATACCGCCGCCACGGATATGCATCGGATAAACATGCTCTGTGCCGTCGACGATGACGTCCATGAAGACGAGGCGATTGTTTTTAACGTGCTCAAGCGCTTCGCCGAGCTTCGCTTCCAGCTCTGACGGATCGGTTACCCGCATGCCAATATGACCATAGGCTTCAGCCAGGCGGACAAAGTCCGGAAGTGACTTCATATAAGACTGAGAGTGACGGCCAGAATAAATCATATCCTGCCACTGCTTTACCATACCGAGGTAACCGTTATTCAGGTTCAGCACCAGCACTGGCAACTCATATTGCAGCGCAGTAGAAAGCTCCTGAATATTCATCTGTATGCTGCCATCACCCGTCACGCAGATCACCGTTTCGTTTGGCAACGCCAGCTTCACCCCCAGCGCGGCGGGCAGACCAAAGCCCATCGTGCCGAGCCCGCCAGAGTTGATCCAGCGACGCGGTTTATCAAACGGGTAATACAGCGCAGCGAACATCTGATGTTGGCCCACGTCAGATGTGACATACGCATCGCCATTGGTCAGACGCCAGATCGTCTCGATCACCGCCTGCGGCTTGATGTTCTCACTTTGTGTGTCGTACTTAAGGCACTGACGGCCACGCCACTGTTCGATTTGCTGCCACCAGTCGCGGATCTCGTCCAGCGGTTGAGACGCGGTCTCCTGCGCCAGCAGATCCAACATTTGATCCAGCACCTGTCGTGCGTCCCCCACGATCGGCACATCCGCCGGCACCGTTTTAGAGATTGAAGTCGGATCGATATCAATGTGCAGCACCGTCGCATGCGGACAGTATTTCGCCAGATTATTGGTGGTGCGATCGTCAAAACGCACGCCGACGGCAAAAATCACATCAGAATGGTGCATCGTCATATTGGCTTCATAGGTGCCGTGCATACCCAGCATGCCCAGCGCCTGACGGTGGGTAGCCGGGAATGCCCCCAGCCCCATCAGCGATGACGCGACAGGAAGATTCAGCTTCTCAATCAGTTCGCGTAGTTGCGTTTCACAGGCTGCATTGACGGCGCCGCCCCCCACATAGACTACGGGCTTTTTCGCAGCCAGCAGCGTTTGCAGCGCACGCTTAATCTGGCCTTTGTGCCCCTGCGTCGTCGGATTATATGAACGCATGCTCACCGACTCAGGCCACAGGTAAGGCAGTTTATTCGCGGGATTGAGAATATCTTTTGGCAGATCGACAACCACTGGCCCAGGACGACCGCTGGCGGCCAGCCAGAAGGCTTTTTTCAGTACGCCCGGGATGTCTTCCGTTTGCTTAACCAGAAAGCTGTGCTTCACCACGGGGCGTGAGATCCCCACCATGTCGCATTCCTGAAACGCATCATAGCCAATCAGTGACGTCGCCACCTGTCCGGAGAGAATGACCAGGGGAATGGAGTCCATATACGCAGTCGCAATGCCGGTAATGGCATTGGTCGCCCCCGGTCCGGAAGTGACGAGCACAACACCCACCTCGCCCGTGGCGCGGGCCAGGCCGTCTGCCATATGCACAGCAGCCTGTTCATGACGAACCAGAACATGATCAATACCGCCTACCGTGTGCAGCGCGTCATAAATATCAAGAACCGCACCTCCAGGATAGCCGAACACTTGCTTCACGCCCTGATCGATAAGCGATCGGACGACCATTTCCGCGCCAGACAACATCTCCATGCTTTGCCTCCAGGCTTTTGTTATAGACGGTCAACAGAATTCATTTCCGCGCCGTCTTCTGACAGGGTAAACCCATCTTATAATGTGCAGAGTGATGGATACCTTAACCGCTCGTTATGAGCCAGGCAATTAGCAAACGGAATGCGGGAATGGGCAATAAAAGCAGAAAAAACAGCTGTCAGACACGAATATGGTGAATTCATCTGCTATGAGGGGAGACGCTAATAATTCATCTCTTAAAAAGAGGATGGATCAGGAAATCATCTATTTTTAAGCCTCCCTGAGTGTCTGAAAAAATGCGCACAGAACAAAATATTGCTTGCATAAAAAACCACAGAATAAACCGCATGGCACCATGCGGTTTATTCATCCTGTCTTATCGACGACAAATATTGACCAGCAGCTCTTCCATCCATTGATGCCCTTTATCCCGCCCCGCCGCTTCATGCCAGGAAAGATAACAGGTACGGCTATTCAGCTTGAGCGGCAGAGGTAAAATTTGCAGGCTCAGCGAATCGGAGAACTCTTCAGCAAGCCAGCGCGGTGCAATAGCGACTAGCTGCGTCTGAGAAACGACATTCAATACGCTGACCATCGCCATTCCCTGATAGGCCACGCTGGCTTGTTTATCGGCAGTGTCATACCACGGCAGACTAAATGAGGCATATCTGTCCAGAGCAACCACGGCATGCTGCTCGCTGTAAACATCGCTTTCACGCAGCGGAGAATTCATACGGGGATGTTTTTTGCTGGCGACTAACACCATTTCATCTTTAAACAACGGAACACAGGCAAACTCTGGACGGCGAAACTCTTCATAGCCCAGAACGAACTCCGTTTCCTGATAACGAAGCTGGTGCTCAGTATTTTGATTTAATGATGATTTAAAAACGAGATGAATATTAGGAGCAATCTGTTCAACTTTATTATATATAACAGACGTCAAATAATTGTCTAACGGACTGCAAACACAGAGATGGAAAACCCGTTCACTGCTTAAGGGTTCAAAACCCGAGCCGGGAAGCTCATTTTGTACCAGCTGTAGCGCCTGACGAATCGAACCGAATAGCTGGAATGCACGCGCCGTGGGCTGGATACCTCTTCCATAGCGGACGAATAACTCGTCGTTAAACATCACCTTAAGTCTGGCTACGGCATTACTCACGGCAGGTTGAGACATTCCCAGAGATTGCGCTGCTCGCGTAATATTCTGCTCCTGCATAACTGCATCAAATACAGTTAACAGATTGAGATCCACTGTGCGCAACTGAGGCTTAACCCCATCATAAGTCTGTGGTTGGTTAATATTATTTTCTGGCATTTCTGACTCCACCGTCACGCTAAATTCCCTTTGCCAAGGTACAGTAATAACTTCGAAAAATATGATTTACCATGCATATACAACAAGCGAAAGGAAATTATTTAAAATTCGGAATATATAAAGAGACCCCATTCCACGAGCGACTTTACGCATCCCATAAATGAAGAGCTAAAGATCGTTCAAAAGATATCTCAAACTTTAATGTGGGCATGAAACCATAAATCAGACAAATGCACAATCAACGCACTCATTAATAATGACTTAAGTGTTATTAAACTATTAATGGCATACATCGCATTTTCATTAACAAAATGATATCAATTTTGATAACTTACTCACCCGCAAATCATTCATGTAATTTATAAATCAATGATATGAAACAGATTCCATTTCACAGCACATTGGTAAAAATAGTATGTTCAATTGCTACCAATTATATTCAAATTATTCCAGAGATGAATCGCCAGTCCAATAATAGACAATAAAATCGGTTAGACATGCAAAAACCAGCACAATTAGCTAATGTGTTTATCCTGTACTGAGTGGCCGTTTTGCCTGAGAGGGGTTGACATGAGTTGGCGTATCCAGTACCACTAAAAGCATATCGCATTCACCTGGAGCACGATTCATGATTCGCACCCTTCGTTTCACCGGTCTACTACTACTAAACGCATCCACTGTGCGCGGTAGACTGGCGGGCGAAATTCAGCGTTGAATCGTCTTCAGTAAAACTAAAAACCCGCGCCACTGCGCGGGTTTTTTTATGCTCGTAGCAAGGCGCCCTAAGACTGACAAGGACCTAACCCATGAGCCAGCAAGTCGTTATTTTCGATACTACTTTACGTGACGGTGAACAGGCATTACAGGCGAGCCTGAGTGTTAAAGAAAAACTGCAAATTGCTCTGGCCCTCGAACGCATGGGTGTAGACGTAATGGAAGTCGGCTTTCCCGTCTCCTCGCCAGGTGATTTCGAGTCAGTGCAGACCATCGCCCGCACCATCAAAAACAGCCGCGTGTGCGGTCTGGCTCGCTGCGTAGAGAAAGATATTGATGTGGCCGCGGAATCCCTGAAAGTTGCAGAAGCCTTCCGTATCCATACATTCATTGCCACCTCCCCCATGCACATTGCGACCAAGCTGCGCAGTACGCTGGATGAAGTGATTGAACGTGCGGTGTATATGGTCAAACGCGCGCGTAACTACACTGATGACGTCGAATTCTCCTGTGAAGATGCAGGCCGCACGCCGATTGACGATTTGGCCCGGGTAGTGGAAGCCGCGATTAATGCCGGAGCCAGAACTATCAACATCCCGGATACCGTCGGCTACACCATGCCGTTTGAGTTCTCCAACATCATCACCGGCCTGTACGATCGCGTGCCAAATATTGATAAAGCCATCATCTCCGTGCATACCCATGACGATTTGGGCCTGGCTGTGGGCAATGCCATCGCCGCCGTTCACGCCGGCGCGCGTCAGGTAGAAGGGGCAATGAACGGCATTGGTGAACGTGCCGGCAACTGCTCGCTGGAAGAAGTGATCATGGCGATCAAGGTGCGCAAAGACATTATGAACGTGCACACTCGCATCAATCACAACGAAATCTGGCGCACCAGCCAGACCGTGAGCCAGATTTGCAACATGCCGATCCCGGCGAACAAGGCGATTGTTGGGGCTGGCGCGTTCGCCCACTCCTCCGGTATTCACCAGGATGGCGTGCTAAAGAACCGTGAAAACTACGAAATCATGACTCCGGAATCCATCGGTCTGAACCAGGTTCAGTTGAACCTGACCTCGCGCTCTGGCCGCGCGGCGGTAAAACACCGTATGGAAGAGATGGGTTATAAGGACAGCGATTACAACATGGATCAGCTGTACGACGCATTCCTGAAGCTGGCTGACAAGAAAGGCCAGGTCTTCGATTACGACCTGGAAGCACTGGCATTCATCAATAAACAGCAGGAAGAGCCAGAACACTTCCGTCTGGACTACTTCACCGTTCAGTCAGGCTCAAGCGATATCGCTACCGCCTCCGTCAAGCTGGCCTGCGGCGATGAAATTAAAGCGGAAGCCGCCAACGGTAACGGCCCTGTGGATGCCATTTACCAGGCGATTAACCGCGTCACTGAGTACGACGTAGAGCTGGTGAAATACGACCTGACGGCAAAAGGGCACGGTAAAGACGCCCTGGGCCAGGTTGATATCGTCGTCAACTACAACGGTCGCCGCTTCCACGGTGTGGGTCTGGCGACAGATATCGTCGAATCCTCCGCGAAAGCGATGGTGCATGTCCTGAACAACATCTGGCGCGCCGCCGAAGTCGAAAAAGAGTTGCAACGCAAAGCTCAGAATAAAGAGAACAACAAGGAAACCGTGTGATGTCGAAGAATTACCATATTGCTGTGTTGCCGGGTGACGGTATTGGCCCGGAAGTGATGGCACAGGCGCTGAAAGTACTGGAAGCTGTTCGTTCGCGTTTTGCGATGAAAATTACCACCAGCCACTACGACGTGGGCGGTATTGCGATTGATAATCACGGTACTCCCCTGCCGAAAGGGACTGTAGAAGGCTGCGAAAATGCCGATGCCGTTCTTTTTGGCTCCGTGGGCGGCCCAAAATGGGAACACCTGCCGCCAGCAGAGCAGCCAGAGCGCGGTGCGCTGCTGCCGTTGCGTAAGCACTTCAAACTGTTCAGCAACCTGCGTCCGGCGAAACTGTACCCGGGGCTGGAAGAGTTTTGCCCGCTGCGCGCGGATATCGCGGCCAACGGTTTCGACATCCTGTGCGTGCGTGAGTTGACCGGCGGCATCTACTTCGGTCAGCCAAAAGGTCGCGAAGGCAGCGGTCAGCATGAGAAAGCGTTTGATACCGAGGTCTATCACCGTTTTGAAATCGAACGTATCGCCCATATCGCGTTTGAGTCAGCGCGCAAACGCCGCCGTAAAGTGACCTCTATTGATAAAGCAAACGTGCTCCAGTCGTCTATTTTGTGGCGCGAAATCGTCACTGAAGTCGCTAAGCAGTACCCGGACGTTGCGCTGTCGCATATGTATATCGACAACGCAACGATGCAGCTGATCAAAGATCCGTCTCAGTTTGACGTGCTGCTGTGCTCCAACCTGTTCGGCGATATTCTCTCGGATGAATGCGCCATGATCACCGGCTCCATGGGTATGCTGCCCTCGGCCAGCCTGAACGAAGAAGGCTTTGGCCTGTACGAACCGGCGGGCGGCTCCGCGCCGGATATCGCAGGCAAAAACATCGCCAACCCGATTGCGCAGATCCTCTCCCTGGCTCTGCTGCTGCGCTATAGCCTGGATGCAGGCGATGCAGCAACCGCAATTGAAAACGCCATTAACCGGGCGTTAGAAGAAGGCGTCCGTACCGGCGATTTAGCACGCGGCACGGCGGCAGTCAGTACCGATGAAATGGGCGACATCATTGCCCACTATGTCGCTGAAGGGGTGTAATCATGGCTAAGACGTTATATGAGAAGTTGTTTGATGCGCACGTGGTCTACGAAGCACCAAACGAAACCCCACTGTTGTACATCGACCGTCATCTGGTACATGAAGTGACCTCTCCTCAGGCATTTGACGGCCTGCGCGCGCACAAGCGCCCGGTGCGTCAGCCGGGTAAAACCTTTGCCACGATGGATCACAACGTTTCCACCCAGACCAAAGACATCAATGCATCTGGCGAGATGGCGCGTATTCAGATGCAGGAGCTGATCAAGAACTGTAACGAGTTTGGCGTGGAGCTGTACGATCTGAACCACCCCTATCAGGGTATCGTCCACGTAATGGGGCCTGAGCAGGGGATTACCCTGCCAGGCATGACCATCGTCTGCGGCGACTCCCATACCGCAACCCACGGCGCATTTGGCGCGCTGGCGTTCGGGATTGGGACCTCTGAAGTTGAACACGTTCTGGCGACGCAGACCCTGAAGCAGGGCCGCGCCAAAACCATGAAGATTGAAGTGAAGGGGAAAGCCGCGCCGGGTATCACCGCGAAAGATATCGTGCTGGCGATTATCGGCAAAACCGGCAGTGCAGGCGGCACCGGTCACGTCGTTGAGTTCTGCGGAGATGCTATCCAGGCGCTGAGCATGGAAGGTCGTATGACCCTCTGCAACATGGCCATTGAGATGGGCGCCAAAGCAGGACTGGTGGCCCCAGACGAAACCACCTTCAACTATGTGAAGGGGCGTCTGCATGCGCCGAAAGGTCAGAATTTTGACGACGCGGTAGCGTACTGGAAAACCCTGAAAACGGACGAGGGGGCAATTTTTGATACCGTTGTGACGTTACAGGCGGAAGAGATCGCCCCGCAGGTCACCTGGGGCACCAACCCGGGCCAGGTGATTTCTGTCAACGACAGCATTCCTGACCCGGCTTCCTTCGCCGATCCGGTCGAGCGCGCCAGTGCGGAAAAGGCGCTGGCCTATATGGGGCTGAAACCCGGCGTACCGCTGACCGACGTGAGCATTGATAAAGTGTTCATCGGCTCCTGTACCAACTCCCGTATTGAAGATTTACGCGCTGCGGCAGAAATTGCTAAAGGCCGCAAAGTGGCGCCGGGCGTGCAGGCGCTGGTTGTGCCGGGCTCCGGTCCGGTGAAAGCCCAGGCGGAAGCGGAGGGTCTGGATAAGATCTTTATCGAAGCAGGCTTCGAATGGCGCCTGCCCGGCTGCTCCATGTGTCTGGCGATGAACAACGACCGCCTGAATCCGGGCGAGCGATGTGCCTCCACCAGCAACCGTAACTTTGAAGGCCGTCAGGGCCGCGGTGGGCGCACCCACCTGGTCAGCCCGGCAATGGCCGCCGCTGCGGCAGTCACCGGTCATTTCGCCGATATTCGCAGCCTGAAATAAGGAGACAATCATGGCAGAGAAATTTACCCAACATACGGGCCGTGTTGTCCCGCTGGATGCCGCTAACGTCGATACTGACGCTATCATTCCTAAGCAGTTTTTGCAGAAAGTGACGCGCACGGGTTTTGGTGCGCATCTGTTCAACGACTGGCGCTTCCTCGACGATAAAGGCGAAGTGCCAAACCCGGAATTCGTCCTGAACTTTCCGGAATACAAAGGCGCCTCCATTTTGCTGGCGCGGGAAAACTTTGGCTGTGGATCGTCGCGTGAACATGCGCCATGGGCATTGACCGACTACGGCTTTAAGGTGGTTATCGCCCCAAGCTTCGCGGATATCTTCTACGGCAACAGCTTTAACAACCAGCTGCTGCCGGTGACGCTGAGTGACGAACAGGTCGATGAACTGTTTGCGCTGGTGCAGGCAAACCCGGGGATTTCGTTTGAAGTGGATCTGGAAGGGGAAGTGGTGAAAGCCGGGGATAAAACCTACAGCTTCAGCATTGATGCGTTCCGTCGCCACTGCATGCTGAACGGTCTGGACAGCATTGGTTTAACTCTCCAGCACGAAGACGCCATCTCCGCGTACGAGAAAAAACAGCCTGCGTTTATGGGCTAAAGACAATGGCCCGCAAAAAGCGGGCCATTGATTTGTTTCGTAAAGCCGCCTTCCAAAATCAGACATCCTTAACCCGGCAAGTCAGCCCAAGCGTAACCACCGAAATCGCGGCAATCACCCAGTAAACTGAGCCATGCCCGTAACTTTGCGCCAGCGCCCCCTGAATCACCCCCGCCAGGATCACTCCGGTCGAAATGCTGTTGGTAAAAAGCGTGGTCGCAGAGCCTGCGCGTCCGGGCATAAGATCCTGGAACCAGAGCATGCCGATCCCGGCAACGATGCCGATAAATACCGCGTTAAACAGCTGTAACGTCAGCAAAGCTTCACGCGAATGGAACAGGATCAGCCCCGCGTAGAACACCACCCCAGCCGCCACGGCGACGACCATCATCCGACGCTTTCCGAAACGTTTGACGTAGTAACCCGCCAGAATCATCGCCGGGATCTCCAGCCCGGCAGCGGTGCCCATCAGGATCCCCGCGAGCTTGTCGGGCAGTCCCAGATCGCTGCTGATCCACAGCGGCATATCGATAATGTACATGGTGTTGCAGGTCCACATCAGCGTGGAGGCGATAAACAACATGCGGACGTTTTTATCCTGCCAGCCGCTCACCTGCGTGATGGGCTTGTCCGTCACCTGCTCTACGCGCGCCACCGATGGCAGCGCAAAGGCTATCAGCGCCAGGCTGATGACAAAAATCCCCGCCGCGATGGAAAACATGGTGGTGAAGCCGTAGTTCAGCGCCAGCATGAACGCCAGCGGGGGACCAATGACCCACGCCAGCGAGAGCTGCGCACGCATCACCGAGCTGAACATCACCACTTCCCTCGCCGAGTTGTCGGCGTACTCCCGTGCCAGGGCGAAGAGCTGCGGCATGGCGGTGTTCGCCAGAGAGGCCAGCAGCACGCCGCAGGTAATGAGCGTCAGGTAATGGCGGTTGAAGGCAAACAGCAGCGCGTTGCCCACGGCCATTGCGCAACAAAAGAGGATCAGCTTGCGGCGATCGCCCTGGCTGTCGGATCGTTTCGCCAGCCACAGGCTGACGAGGATCCCGGCAATGGCGTTGACGGTGTAGAACAGGCCCACCCAAAACGGCTGCGCCCCCACCTCGCGGCTGAGAAACAGGCTCAGCGTCGGCGCCTGTAGCGCGCCGGCTACGCCCATCATGAAGGCCACCAGCATAAAAGCGGCGTACACGCCATTCAGGCGTCGCCCCATCGTCATCAACCAGAGCATGCGCAAGTCCTTATGAAAGCGAATCGAAATTGGGTGAAATAGTAAACGAAAAAAGCCAGCAAAAAACATTTTGCTGGCGGGTGATTAGCACCAATACTCAGTCACACATGATCGAGGCGAGTTAGCGAGAAGAGGTCGGTTTCGTAACGTCCCACTGCATCAGATCTTCCAGTATTCTCAGCCGCTGCTCTGCGCACTGGCGGGCCAGCCAGGACACTCCCTTTGTCGCTGAAAAATAGTGCTGATAAAACTGACGTGCGGTAGACCTCTTCATAATTTACCTCCTCGCTTCATCGATAAGGATTATTGGCTTAATATAGGGATTAATAAATTGCTGATTTTTTGTCAGGAGTTCCCCTTTTATGCCTTCTGGTCGTCTGCAACAACAATTTATCCGCCTCTGGCAGTGCTGTGAGGGGCAATCGCAGGAAACCACGCTCAACGAGTTGGCTGACCTGCTTAGCTGTTCCCGCCGCCATATGCGCACGCTGCTCAATACCATGCAGCAGCAGGGGTGGTTAAGCTGGGAAGCGGAGGCGGGACGCGGGAAACGCTCGCGGCTGACCTTTCTCTACACCGGGCTGGCATTGCAGCAGCAGCGTGCAGAAGACCTGCTCGAGCAGGACCGTATCGATCAGCTGGTCCAGCTGGTGGGCGACAAGGCCGCCGTGCGCCAAATGCTGGTCTCCCATCTCGGACGCAGTTTTCGTCAGGGCCGACACATTCTGCGGGTGCTCTACTACCGTCCGATGAAAAATCTGTTGCCCGGCACGGCGTTACGGCGTTCTGAAACCCACATGGCCCGACAAATCTTCAGCGGCCTGACGCGAATAAATGAGGAAAACGGGGAACTGGAGGCGGATATCGCGCACCACTGGCAACAGCTTTCCCCGCGCCACTGGCGCTTTTTCTTACGCCCCGGCATTCATTTCCACCATGGACGCGAGCTGGAGATGCGCGACGTTATCGATTCCTTAGAGCGAGCCCGCACGCTGCCGCTCTATTCGCATATCTCGCGGATCCACTCCCCAACGGCCTGGACGCTGGATATTGAGCTATCGCAGCCGGACAAATGGCTTCCGTGGCTTCTGGGCTACGTCCCCTCAATGATCCTGCCTGCCGAGTGGCGCTCCCTGAACAATTTTTCCAGCCAGCCGATTGGTACGGGCCCCTACTCCGTTACACGAAACAACAGTAATCAGCTGAAGATCCGCGCCTTTGATGATTACTTTGGCTACAGGGCGTTGATCGACGAAGTGAACGTCTGGGTGTTACCGGATCTCAACGAAGAGCTGAGCGCAGGCCTGACCCTGGAAGGGCCAACAGCCGGTGAAAAGGCGTTCGAAAGCCGCCTGGAGGAGGGCTGCTACTACCTGCTCTTTGATAGCCGCAGCCATCGCGGGGCAAACCACGACGTACGCAGGTGGATAAGCCATATTCTTGCCCCTGCTAACCTGATTTATCACGCAGAGGAGCAATACCAGACCTGGTGGTTCCCGGCCTATGGCCTGCTTCCGCGCTGGCACCATGCGCAGCCAGTGCGCAGTGAAAAACCTGCCGGACTGGAGACCATCACCCTCAGCTACTATCGCGATCACATTGAGCACAGGTTTATCGCAAGGATCATGAGCACGCTGCTGGCAGCCGAAGGCGTGACGCTGGCGATACAGGAAGTCGATTATGATGAATGGCATCGCGGAGACGTCATCAGCGATATCTGGCTCAACAGCGCAAACTTTACGCTGCCGCTTGATTTCTCGCTCTTTTCTCACCTGTACGAAGTGCCCCTGATTCAGCACTGTATCAACCGGGACTGGCAGCAGGACGCCGCACGGTGGCGGGCAGGAGAAATGGATCTGGCCGCCTGGTGTCAGGAATTACTGGCCGGGCAGACGATCGTACCGTTGATTCACCACTGGCTGCTGATCCAGGGCCAGCGCAGCATGCGCGGCCTGCGGATGAACACCCTGGGCTGGTTTGATTTTAAATCCGCCTGGTTTGCGCCGCCGGAGCCATAACGCTTTCGTAATATTCACCAAATCATTACAATAGCGCCGTTCTCAACGGGGTGCTGCATCACAGATGTGCGCTGAGATAATACCCGTCGAACCTGATCCGGATAACGCCGGCGAAGGGATTTGAGGCTGTCTCTCAAAATCCTTTGCCACTCAACCCTGAGGTGCAAAGTGTTAAAAAACGTTCTTCCTCTGCTGGCGCTGTTTGCGCTGCCTGTTTTTGCTAAGCCTGTTCTGACGGTCTACACCTACGACTCCTTCTCCGCCGACTGGGGCCCTGGCCCGGTGGTAAAAAAAGCCTTTGAAGCGGACTGCAACTGCGAGCTGAAATTCGTGGCGCTGGAAGATGGCGTCTCGCTGCTTAACCGGCTGCGCATGGAAGGCAAAAACAGCAAAGCCGACGTGGTGCTCGGGCTGGATAACAACCTGCTGGAAGCCGCCACCCAAACCAGACTGTTCGCCAAAAGCGGCGTGGCGGCAGATGCCGTTAACGTACCGGGCGGCTGGAAAAACGACACCTTCGTTCCCTTTGATTACGGTTACTTTGCGTTTGTCTACGATAAAAACAAGCTGAAGAATCCGCCCAAAAGCCTGAAAGAGCTGGTCGAAAGTGACCAGAAATGGCGCGTGATTTACGAAGATCCGCGTACCAGCACGCCGGGTCTGGGGCTGCTGCTGTGGATGCAAAAAGTTTACGGGGATAAAACGCCGGAAGCGTGGCAGAAGCTGGCCGCGAAAACCGTTACCGTCACCAAAGGCTGGAGCGAAGCCTATGGCCTGTTCCTGAAAGGCGAAAGCGACCTGGTGCTGAGCTACACTACCTCTCCGGCCTACCACATTATCGCCGAGAAGAAAGACAACTACGCCGCCGCGAACTTTGCTGAAGGGCATTATTTGCAGGTGGAAGTGGCCGCCCGCACCGCCGCGAGCAAACAGCCGGAGCTTGCCGAAAAATTCCTGGAATTTATGATCTCCCCGGCATTTCAGAACGCTATTCCGACCGGCAACTGGATGTACCCGGTCACTGACGTTGCGCTGCCGGCAGGCTTTGAGCAGCTAAACAAGCCGCAAACCTCACTGGAATTTACGCCGCAGCAGGTTGCCGCCCAGCGCGCCGCATGGATTAGTGAATGGCAACGCGCCGTCAGCCGCTGATCCCCGGCTGGTTAGTTCCCGGGCTGCTCGCCGCCGTACTGATGGTCGTCGTCAGCCTGGGTGCATTCCTTGCGCTGTGGTTTAACGCGCCAGAGAGCGATCTGCTCGCCCTCTGGCACGACAGCTATCTCTGGCACGTCATCCGCTTCTCCTTCTGGCAGGCGTTTCTCTCCGCGCTGCTGTCGGCGATCCCGGCCATTTTCCTTGCACGCGCCCTCTATCGCAGACGTTTCCCCGGCAGGCTTGCCCTGCTGCGGCTGTGCGCGATGACGCTGATCCTGCCCGTGCTGGTGGCGGTGTTCGGCATTCTGAGCGTCTACGGTCGGCAGGGCTGGCTGGCATCCCTCTTCAACCTGCTTGGTCTGGAATGGACCTTCTCCCCTTACGGCCTGAAAGGCATTCTGCTGGCGCATATTTTTTTCAATATGCCGATGGCGACGCGCCTCTTTTTACAGGCGCTGGAAAACATTCCCGGTGAGCAGCGTCAGATTGCCGCCCAGCTTGGCATGCGCGGCTGGTCGTTCTTCCGCTTTGTCGAATGGCCGTGGCTGCGACGCCAGATTGCTCCGGTTGCCGCGCTAATCTTTATGCTCTGCTTCGCCAGCTTCGCGACCGTACTTTCTCTCGGCGGCGGGCCGCAGGCCACCACCATTGAGCTGGCGATCTATCAGGCCTTAAGTTACGACTACGATCCGGGCCGCGCCGCGCTGCTGGCGATCGTGCAGATGGTCTGCTGCCTGGCGCTGGTGTTACTCAGCCAGCGGCTAAGTAAAGCGATCCCCACAGGTAGCAATAACCTGACAGGCTGGCGCGATCCGCAGGACAGCCTGCACAGCCGCGTCGCGGATTTTATGCTAATCGCATTGGCACTCCTGCTTCTGCTGCCCCCGCTGCTGGCCGTTATTGTTGATGGCCTGAATCGCAATGTGTTGTCGGTACTGCAACAGCCTGTCCTGTGGCAAGCAACGTGGACCTCATTGCGCATCGCGCTGGCTGCCGGGCTACTGTGCGTGATCCTGACCATGATGCTGCTCTGGAGCAGCCGCGAACTGCACGCGCGTCATGCCCGTAAAGCCGGACACGCGCTGGAACTGACGGGTATGCTGATCCTGGCGATGCCGGGCATTGTGCTGGCGACCGGATTCTTTTTACTGTTCAACAGCACCATCGGCCTGCCGGAAAGCGCCGACGGCATCGTCATTTTTACCAACGCACTGATGGCCATCCCTTACGCGCTCAAGGTGCTGGAAAACCCGATGCGCGACGTCAATAGCCGCTACAGTTTGCTGTGTCAGTCGCTGGGCATGCAGGGCTGGCAGCGTCTGAAGGTGGTCGAACTGCGCGCGCTAAAGCGTCCGCTGGCCCAGGCGCTGGCGTTTGCCTGCGTGCTGTCGATTGGCGATTTTGGCGTTGTGGCCCTCTTCGGCAACGAGGATTTCCGCACGCTGCCGTTCTGGCTTTATCAGCAAATTGGCTCCTATCGTAGCCAGGACGGCGCCGTCACGGCGCTACTCCTGTTGCTGCTGTGCTTTGCGTTATTTACCGTTATCGAAAAACTTCCGGGGCGTGATGTTAAAACTGACTGATGTAACCTGGCTTTATGAGCACCTGCCAATGCGTTTTACCCTCTCCGTTCGTCAGGGAGAGCGAATCGCAGTGCTTGGCCCCAGCGGGGCCGGAAAAAGTACCCTGCTCAATCTGATTGCCGGTTTTTTACAGCCTGCCAGCGGGTCGATCGTCATTGATAATGGCGAGTATACCTACGCTCCGCCGGCTAAGCGCCCGGTGTCGATGCTGTTCCAGGAAAACAATCTGTTCAATCATCTTACGGTGTGGCAGAACATCGCGCTGGGTATGGATCCGGGGTTGAAGCTCAATGTTGCGCAGCGTCAGACGCTGGAGGCGATCGCCGAACAAATGGGCCTGGCTGCGTTTATCAACAGACTACCGGGTGAGCTTTCCGGCGGCCAGCGCCAGCGCGTGGCGCTGGCGCGCTGCCTGGTGCGCAAGCAGCCGCTACTGCTGCTCGATGAACCCTTTTCGGCGCTCGACCCCGCTCTGCGTCAGGAAATGCTCTCGCTGGTTGAGGAGGTTTGCGAGCGCGAACAACTGACGATGCTGATGGTTTCGCATAGCATCGAAGATGCCGCACGCATCGCGCCGCGATCGGTGGTGATCGCGGAGGGACGTATTTTGTGGGATGGGGAAACAGAAGAACTTCTGAGTGGTAAGGCGGGGGCATCTTCACTTTTAGGTATTCGTGAGGTCTGATGCCCTCACCCTTGCCCTCTCCCACAGGGAGAGGGAAAACACCTTAACGGCTCACCACCTTCAACAGGATCTCGCCGTACACCGGCATCAGCGGGTGGCGGATCAGCGCGATCAGCGCCACCACGGCCACCCCCAACGTCAGCGGGGCCAGCCAGAGCAGGCGAGTGCGCGGAAGATAGCGCGTCAGACGATCAACACTGGCTTTCGCGCTGCGCCACAGGCGCCAGCAGAGCCAGACCGCCAGCCACAGCAGCACCGCCGTGCCCAGCAGCAGCCATTTAAACTCACCGCTTTGCATACCGTCAGGAATATCAATCGCCGCGCCCGCCAGGATACCCGGCAGGAAGTAGAACGGCGGCCAGAAGACGCAGCCGATGATATTCGGCACCACAAACTTCGCGACGGGCAGATCCAGCATCCCGGCCACCATCGGCACCAGCGGACGCGTTGGGCCAACGAAGCGCCCCACGAGGATGGTGAACATGCTGTGCTGGTGCAGCGCATGCTCGGTTTTATCCAGCAGCGCTTTGTTTTTTTTCATGAACGACCAGCGGTGCAGCGGCTTCTTAAAGCGCCAGCCCAGCCAGAAGGAGATCCAGTCCCCCAGCAAACAGCCGATAATACCGGCCATCCACGCCTGCCAGAAATTGACCTCGCCGCTGCCGATAAGCGCCCCAAGCCCCGCCATCATCACGGTGCCGGGCAGGATCAGCCCGACCAGCGCCAGCGACTCCAGAAACGCCACCAGCGCCACGGCGATGAGCGAATACATAACGGACTGGGTAATAAAATGTTCCAGCAATGCCTGCATAACTATTCCGGTCAGAAAACGAATCAGCGATTCTGCTTAGCGCCCTGCACCGCGTCAAGGCATCAATTGTCTGAATAGTTTACAAGATGCGCCTGAAGTTCACCTGAATGTTTACCGATTATTCACATCCCGCACGGAATTCGCTCGGGCTGGCACCGGTGCACTTCTTAAACACGCGAGAGAAATAGAGCTGATCTTCAAAGCCGACGTTACGCCCGACGGTGGCGATAGGCATTCGGGTGGTGCTGAGCAGCAGTTTCGCCTGGCTGATGCGCTGATCCTCGCGCCAGCTGAGTACGCTCACGCCAAGCTGCTGGCGGAACAGATGCGACAGCCGTGACGGCGACAGGCACACATGCTGGGCGACGCTGGCAATATCAAACTGGCTGTCGGCAAGGTGGTCGCTGATGTACTGGCAGGCGTCGCGGACGCGGTTGTCCAGCGGCGGATTAAGCGACTCGTTGATGGCCTCCATGCGGCGCAGCAGCACCTGTTCAAGCAGGTTGATGGCCAGCAGTTCGGCGTAGCGCCCGCCCGCCTGCCCTGCCTCAATAATCTGTGCGAACAGCTCACGGAACTGCGCCAGATGCGCCTCATCCGGGCGATATAAACCGGTATGGGCGAAAATGGCCGGCCACGAGAGCCACTCCTGCCAGTAGGCGCGCGGACGGAAATAGACCCACTGGTGATACCACTCTTTGGCATCCGGGTGGCGCCCGTAGTGATGGATCTCCCCCGGCGGGAACAGCAGCATATCACCGGGGCGGCAGATAAACTGTTGATCCCCATTTTTGACGACCCCTTCTCCGCGTACGGTCAGGTTCAGGATATATCCCTTCATGCCAAGAGGGCGATCGACGTAAAAATCGAGATATCCCTCGGCCTCAATTGGCGTCAGTCCCGCCACCAGATGGGCGTTAAATGAGTAGCCCGGCAGTAAGGGATCGTTTTGCGGTTCGGCCATAGATTCAGTTCTCCCAAGGGTCCTGAAGGAAACCAATTGTCCATATCGATAAAAGCAGTATAAAAATGGCCCGCGAAAAGATCCAAAAAGCATCACGCCTCTTTTACGTCCGCCATGTTTCAGCCTTTCCCCCTGATTTCTCCGCCAGCACGGGCGGATAAGCAGTAACAAAAGTGTCTATAAGTGCGGCAGAAATGTCCACATAGAATATTTGCACGGCGTCACACTTTGCGTGGCTACAGCAATTTAGTCCATAAGATTAGCGGATCCTGCCTGACGATTTTTGTCCCTAGTCTCTAATGTTCTTCCATACCTGTTTTTTGGATGGAGCAACACCATGGCAATTGCAATTGGCCTCGATTTTGGCAGCGACTCAGTTCGCGCGCTGGCAGTGGACTGTACGACTGGCCAGGAGATAGCAACCAGCGTTGAGTGGTATCCGCGCTGGCAAGAGGGGCGCTACTGCGATGCGCCAAACAACCAGTTCCGTCACCACCCGCGGGACTACATCGAGTCGATGGAAGCGGCGATCAAAACCGTTCTGGCGGAGTTGACCGACGCCCAGCGGGCCGATGTCGTGGGGATTGGCGTCGACAGCACCGGCTCAACGCCTGCCCCTGTCGATGCCGAAGGCCGCGTACTGGCGCTGCGACCGGAGTTTGCCGACAATCCGAACGCCATGTTTGTGCTGTGGAAAGACCATACCGCCGTGGAAGAGGCGGAAGCCATCACCCGCTTATGCCATCAGCCGGGCAAAACTGACTACTCCCGCTACATCGGCGGGATTTACTCCAGCGAGTGGTTCTGGGCCAAGATCCTGCACGTTACCCGCGCGGACGCGTCGGTCGCACAGGCAGCGGCGTCATGGATTGAGCTGTGCGACTGGGTTCCCGCCCTGCTCTCCGGCACCACGCGTCCGCAGGATATTCGCCGCGGCCGTTGCAGCGCCGGGCATAAATCGCTGTGGCATGAAAGCTGGGGTGGTCTGCCTCCGGCAGCGTTCTTCGATGAACTCGACCCGATCATCAACAAAAACCTGACATACCCGCTGTTCACCGACACCTTCACCGCCGATATCCCGGTCGGCACGCTCTGCGAAGAGTGGGCGAAACGCCTCGGTCTGCCGCAAAACGTGACCATTTCCGGCGGCGCGTTCGACTGCCATATGGGGGCCGTGGGCGCGGGTGCGCAGCCCAACACGCTGGTGAAAGTTATCGGCACCTCCACCTGTGACATTCTGACGGCAGATAAAGCCAGCGTCGGCGACCGCGCGGTGAAAGGCATCTGCGGCCAGGTTGACGGCAGCGTGGTGCCTGATTTTATCGGCCTTGAAGCGGGCCAGTCCGCCTTCGGTGATATCTATGCCTGGTTTGGCCGCGTGCTCGGCTGGCCGCTGGATCAGCTGGCTGCCGCGCATCCTGAACTGAAAACGCAGATTACGGCGAGCAAAAAACAGCTCCTGCCGCAGCTCACGGACGCCTGGGCAAAAAATCCGTCTCTCGACCACCTGCCGGTGGTGCTGGACTGGTTCAACGGCCGTCGTACGCCGTTTGCCAACCAGCGTCTGAAAGGAGTGATTACCGATCTCAACCTCGCGACCGACGCGCCCGCGCTGTTTGGCGGCCTGATCGCCGCCACCGCGTTCGGCGCGCGCGCCATCATGGAGTGCTTCATCGACCAGGGCATTGACGTGAACAACGTGATGGCGCTGGGCGGGATCGCCCGTAAAAATCCGGTGATTATGCAGGCCTGCTGCGACGTGCTGAACCGGCCGCTGCAAATTGTGGCCTCCGATCAGTGCTGTGCGCTGGGTGCCGCGATTTTCGCTGCCGTGGCCGCAGGCGTCCATGCGGATATCCCGACCGCGCAACAGCATATGGCGAGCGCCGTCGAAAATACGCTCCATCCGCAGACTCAGCAGGCACAACGCTTTGAACAGCTTTATCAGCGCTACCAGCAATGGGCAAAAAGCGCCGAACTTCACTATCTCCCTGTCGCCGCCCCGGCCAAAAGCACCGCGGACACTACGGCAACCCTGACACATTAAGGACACGATAATGACCATTTTTAATAATTATGAAGTGTGGTTTGTGATTGGCAGCCAGCATTTGTACGGACCGGAAGCGTTGCAGCAGGTGACGAAACACGCGGAGCACGTTGTGAATGCGCTGAACGCGGAAGCCAAACTGCCGTGCAAACTGGTGCTGAAGCCGCTGGGGACTACCCCGGACGAAATCACCAACATTTGCCGCGATGCCAATTACGATGACAAATGCGCTGGCCTGGTGGTGTGGCTGCACACCTTCTCACCAGCCAAAATGTGGATCAACGGCCTGGCTATCCTCAACAAACCGCTGTTGCAATTCCACACGCAGTTCAACGCCTCCCTGCCGTGGGACAGCATCGACATGGACTTCATGAACCTGAACCAGACCGCGCACGGCGGCCGCGAGTTCGGCTTCATCGGCGCGCGCATGCGTCAACAGCATGCCGTGGTGACCGGCCACTGGCAGGATGGCCAGGCACAAAAACGCATTGGCTCCTGGATGCGTCAGGCGGTATCTAAGCAGGATACCCGTCACCTGAAAGTGGTGCGTTTCGGCGACAACATGCGCGAAGTGGCGGTCACCGACGGTGATAAAGTGGCCGCGCAGATTAAATTTGGCTTTTCCGTCAACACCTGGGCGGTGGGCGACCTGGTGCAGGTGGTGAATGACATCAGCGATGGCGACGTTAACGCGCTGGTGGACGAGTACGAAAGCAGCTACCGTCTGACGCCTGCGGCACAAATCAACGGCGACAAGCGCCAGAATGTGCTGGACGCGGCGCGCATTGAGCTGGGCATGAAGCGCTTCCTGGAACAGGGCGGCTTCCACGCTTTTACCACCACCTTTGAAGATCTCCACGGCCTGAAACAGCTCCCGGGTCTGGCGGTACAACGTCTGATGCAGCAGGGCTACGGCTTTGCGGGCGAAGGCGACTGGAAAACTGCCGCTCTGCTTCGCATCATGAAGGTGATGTCAACCGGTCTACAGGGCGGCACCTCTTTTATGGAGGACTACACCTACCACTTCGAGAACGGCAACGATCTGGTGCTCGGCTCGCACATGCTGGAAGTGTGTCCATCCATCGCGGTTGAAGAGAAACCGATCCTCGACGTGCAGTACCTCGGCATTGGCGGCAAAGCGGATCCGGCCCGTCTGATCTTCAACACCCGTACCGGCCCGGCCATTAACGCCAGCCTGATCGACCTCGGCGACCGTTTCCGCCTGCTGGTGAACTGCGTCGATGCGGTGGAAACTCCGCATTCTCTGCCGAAACTGCCGGTCGCCAACGCCTTGTGGAAAGCGCAGCCTGACCTGCCAACCGCGTCGGAAGCCTGGATCCTGGCCGGCGGCGCGCACCACACCGTATTCAGCCACGCGCTTGACCTGAACGATATGCGTCAGTTTGCCGAGCTGCACGACATCGAACTGACCGTGATTGATAACGATACCCGTCTGCCAGCCTTTAAAGACGCGCTGCGCTGGAACGAAGTCTATTACGGTTCAAAACGCTAAGCCCTGAATGCCCGGTGGCACTTCGTTTACCGGGCCTACGGTTCTGTAGGCCGGATAAGCGAAGCGCCATCTGGCAGGAGACGACAATGTTAGAAGATCTCAAACGTCAGGTACTCGAAGCCAACCTGGCGCTGCCAAAACATAACCTGGTGACCCTGACCTGGGGCAACGTCAGCGCCGTTGACCGGGAAAAAGGGGTGTTCGTGATCAAGCCTTCCGGCGTGGATTACACGGTAATGACCGCAGAAGACATGGTGGTGGTCAGCATCGAAACGGGTGAAGTGGTTGAAGGCAATAAAAAGCCCTCCTCCGATACGCCCACTCACCGCCTGCTGTATCAGGCCTTCCCGACCATCGGTGGGATTGTGCATACCCATTCGCGTCACGCGACCATCTGGGCGCAGGCGGGCCAGCCTATTCCGGCGACCGGCACCACCCACGCGGACTACTTTTACGGCACCATTCCCTGCACGCGTCTGATGACCGATGCGGAGATCAACGGTGAGTACGAATGGGAAACCGGGAACGTGATCGTCGAAACCTTCGAAAAACAGGGAATCGACGCGGCGCAAATGCCCGGCGTGCTGGTGCACTCCCACGGCCCGTTTGCCTGGGGTAAAAACGCGGAGGACGCTGTGCACAACGCGATCGTGATGGAGGAAGTCGCCTATATGGGGATCTTCTGCCGCCAGATGGCACCGCAGCTGCCGGACATGCAGCAAACCCTGCTGGATAAGCATTACCTGCGTAAGCACGGTGCGAAAGCCTACTACGGGCAGTAAACCTTTGCCCGGTGGCGCTGCGCTTACCGTGACTGCGGAACCTCTAGGCCGGATAAGCGCAGCGCCATCCGACTGAACAGGCACTGTATAAAACCCCAGCAAACACCCCTCAACCAGGCTATAATCAGGCCTGGTTTTGTTTTATGGGATAACGCCGTGACGCAGGCGCAAGAAGGCTTTTTACTGACCAGACACTGGCGGGATACCCCTCAGGGTACTGAGGTTGAATTCTGGCTGGCAACGGACAACGGCCCGCTAAACGTTACGCTCCCGCCGCAGGAGTCCGTGGCCTTTATTCCTGAAGCTCACGTCGAGAAAGTGAAACAAATGCTGCGCGGCGAAAACGGCTGGCGCATAACCCCGCTTGAACTGAAAGATTTCCACCGCCAGCCGGTTTACGGCCTCTATTGCCGCGCCCATCGCCAGTTAATGCGCTATGAAAAACTGCTCCGTGAAGCGGGCGTGACGCTTTACGAGGCCGACATTCGCCCGCCTGAACGCTTTCTGATGGAGCGGTTTATCACCGCCCCCGTCTGGGTAGATGGCACCGCGCAAAATGGCAGGATCGTTAACGCGCGCCTCAAGCCTAGCCCGAATTATCGCCCCCCGCTCAAGTGGGTCTCGCTGGATATCGAAACCACCCGCCACGGCGAACTGTACTGCATTGGTCTGGAAGGCTGTGGGCAGCGGGTTGTCTATATGCTCGGGCCGCCAAACGGCGATGCGTCCGCGCTGGATTTTAATCTGGAGTACGTCAACAGCCGCCCGCAACTGCTGGAGAAGCTTAACCAGTGGTTTGCCGAGCACGATCCGGATGTTCTGATCGGCTGGAACGTAGTGCAGTTTGACCTGCGCGTGCTGCAAAAACATGCCGAGCGTTACCGTATCCCGCTGATGCTGGGGCGCGGAAACAGCGAGCTGGAGTGGCGTGAGCATGGTTTTAAGAACGGTGTTTTCTTCGCGCAGGCTAACGGTCGCCTGATTATCGACGGCATCGAGGCGCTGAAATCCGCCTTCTGGAACTTCTCTTCCTTCTCGCTGGAAGCGGTCGCCCAGGAACTGCTCGGCGAAGGTAAATCCATCGACAATCCCTGGGACCGAATGGACGAGATCGACCGGCGCTTTAATGAAGACAAACCCGCGCTCGCCACCTATAACCTGAAAGATTGCGAGCTGGTGACGCAGATCTTCCACAAAACCGAGATCATGCCCTTCCTGCTGGAGCGGGCGACGGTGAACGGCCTTGCGGTCGACAGGCACGGCGGCTCGGTAGCGGCCTTCAGCCACCTCTATTTCCCGCGGATGCACCGGGCGGGCTATGTCGCCCCTAACCTCGGCGACGTGCCGCCGCAGGCCAGCCCCGGCGGTTACGTGATGGATTCACGGCCCGGGCTGTATGACTCGGTGCTGGTGCTGGATTATAAAAGCCTGTATCCGTCCATTATCCGCACGTTTCTGATTGATCCGGTGGGGCTGGTGGAGGGGATGGCGCAGCCAGACGATGCGCACAGCACCGAAGGTTTTCTTGGAGCACGCTTCTCGCGGGAAAAACACTGCCTGCCCGAAATTGTGGGAAACATCTGGCACGGCCGCGATGAGGCCAAGCGCCACGGCAACAAGCCGCTCTCACAGGCGCTGAAAATCATTATGAACGCCTTTTACGGCGTGCTGGGTACCAGTGCCTGCCGCTTCTTTGATCCCCGTCTGGCGTCGTCCATCACCATGCGCGGGCACGAGATTATGCGCCAGACCAAAGCGCTGATTGAATCCCGGGGCTATGATGTGATTTATGGCGATACAGACTCCACCTTTGTCTGGCTGAAAGCCGCCCATTCGGAAGACGACGCCGCACAAATCGGCAAAGATCTGGTCGCCTTTGTGAACGACTGGTGGCGCGAAAGTTTGCAAAAAGAGCGGTTAACCAGCGCGTTAGAGCTGGAGTTTGAAACCCATTTTGCCCGCTTTTTAATGCCGACCATTCGCGGAACCGACCAGGGCAGCAAGAAGCGCTACGCCGGGCTGATTCAGGAAGGTGACACGCAGCGGATGGTGTTTAAAGGGCTGGAGACAGTGCGCACCGACTGGACGCCGCTGGCACAGCAGTTCCAGCAGACGCTCTACCTGCGGGTGTTCCGCAATGAGCCTTATCAGGATTATGTGCGCGACACCATCGCCAGCCTGATGGCGGGTGAACTGGATGACCAACTGGTGTATCGCAAGCGCCTGCGCCGCCCCCTGGCCGAATATCAACGTAACGTTCCTCCCCACGTACGCGCCGCGCGGCTGGCGGATGAAGAGAACGTTCGCCGGGGCCGTGCGCCGCAGTATCAGAACCGGGGAACGATCAAATACGTCTGGACCACTAACGGCCCGGAACCCGTTGATTACCAGCAGTCTCCGCTTGATTACGATCACTACCTGACCCGCCAGCTTCAGCCGGTTGCGGAGGGAATTTTACCGTTCATCAATGACGACTTTGCTACACTAGTGACAGGACAACTTGGGCTATTTTGACGCGTGACGAAACCGTTGCCATCCAGTACCATAGCGCCCTTTCCATTCCCGGACCCATTTTTCGATGACCGTCTTTTTTGACGGGGTCGAACTATTGCCTGCAATTAAAGATTAGAGCCGAACAACTATGCCTTTTACACTTGGTCAACGCTGGATCAGCGATACAGAAAGCGAACTTGGATTAGGAACCGTCGTTGCCGTCGATGCGCGCATGGTTACCCTCCTTTTCCCTGCTACCGGTGAAAACCGCCTGTACGCTCGCAATGACTCCCCTGTTACCCGCGTAATGTTCAATCCGGGCGACACCGTGACCAGCCACGAAGGCTGGCAGCTGAAGGTTGAAGACGTAAAAGAAGAGAATGGACTGCTCGCCTACATCGGTACGCGTCTTGATACCGACGAGACGAATGTTATCCTGCGTGAAGTGCTGCTCGACAGCAAACTGGTTTTCAGCAAGCCGCAGGACCGTCTGTTTGCCGGGCAAATCGACCGAATGGATCGCTTCTCTCTGCGCTACCGCGCGCGTAAGTTCCAGAGTGAACAGTACCGCATGCCGTGGAGCGGCCTGCGCGGTCAGCGTACCAGCCTTATTCCCCATCAGCTGAATATCGCCCATGACGTGGGCCGTCGCCATGCGCCTCGCGTGCTGCTGGCTGACGAAGTGGGCCTGGGTAAAACCATCGAAGCAGGCATGATCCTGCACCAGCAGCTGCTCTCTGGCGCTGCCGAGCGCGTGCTGATTGTGGTGCCGGAAACGCTGCAACACCAGTGGCTGGTCGAGATGCTGCGCCGCTTTAACCTGCGCTTCTCTCTGTTCGATGACGAACGCTACGCCGAAGCCCAGCACGACGCGGACAACCCGTTTGAAACCGAACAGCTGGTGATCTGCTCCCTGGACTTCGTGCGCCGCAGCAAGCAACGCCTGGAGCATCTGTGCGACGCTGAATGGGATCTGATGGTCGTCGACGAAGCACACCACCTCGTCTGGAGCGAGGACGCGCCAAGCCGCGAATACATGGCGATTGAGCAGCTTGCCGAGCGCGTACCGGGTGTTCTGCTTCTGACCGCCACCCCGGAGCAGCTGGGTCTTGAGAGCCACTTCGCCCGTCTGCGCCTGCTCGATCCGAACCGTTTCCACGATTTTGAGCAGTTTGTGGAAGAGCAGAAAAACTATCGTCCGGTGGCGGACGCCGTCGCGCTGCTGCTGGCCGGTAATCGTCTCTCTAATGATGAACTTAACACCCTCAGCGATCTTATCGGCGAGCAGGATATTGAGCCGCTGCTTCAGGCCGCGAACAGCGACAGCGATAATGCGGGATCTGCGCGTAAAGAGCTGATCGACATGCTGATGGACCGCCACGGCACCAGCCGCGTGCTGTTCCGTAACACCCGTAACGGTGTAAAAGGCTTCCCGAAACGCGAACTGCACACCATCAAACTGCCGCTGCCGACCCAGTACCAGACGGCGATCAAAGTCTCCGGCATTATGGGCACCCGTAAATCTGCGGAAGATCGCGCGCGCGACATGCTCTATCCGGAGCAGATTTATCAGGAATTTGAAGGCGACACTGGCACCTGGTGGAACTTCGATCCGCGCGTGGAGTGGTTGATGGGTTATCTGACCGCGCACCGTTCCCGGAAGGTGCTGGTGATCTGCGCCAAGGCAGCCACCGCCCTGCAACTTGAACAAGTGCTGCGCGAGCGCGAAGGTATTCGCGCCGCCGTGTTCCATGAAGGCATGTCTATTATCGAGCGCGACCGCGCTGCGGCGTGGTTTAGTGAAGAGGACAGCGGCGCGCAGGTTCTGCTGTGCTCCGAAATCGGTTCTGAAGGCCGTAACTTCCAGTTCGCCAGCAATCTGGTGATGTTCGATCTGCCGTTTAATCCGGATCTGCTTGAGCAGCGTATCGGCCGTCTGGATCGTATCGGTCAGGCGCACGATATTCAGATCCACGTTCCGTATCTGGAGAAAACCGCCCAGTCCGTTCTGGTTCGCTGGTACCACGAAGGCCTGGATGCGTTTGAACATACCTGCCCGACCGGCCGCACCATTTACGATCAGGTGCATGCAGACCTGATCGGTTACCTTGCGGCGCCGGAAAACACCGAGGGCTTTGATGAGCTGATCAAATCCTGTCGAGAGAAGCACGACGCGCTGAAAGCCCAGCTGGAGCAGGGGCGCGATCGCCTGCTGGAGATCCACTCCAACGGCGGTGAAAAAGCGCAGCAGCTGGCCGAAAGTATTGAAGAACAGGACGATGACACCAGCCTGATTAGCTTCTCCATGAACCTGTTCGACATCGTCGGCATTAACCAGGACGATCGCGGCGAGAACATGATCGTGCTGACCCCGTCCGATCATATGCTGGTGCCGGATTTCCCGGGCCTGCCGGAAGACGGCTGCACCATCACCTTTGAGCGTGATGTGGCGCTGTCCCGCGAAGACGCACAGTTCATCACCTGGGAGCACCCGCTGATCCGCAATGGCCTGGATCTGATCCTCTCAGGCGATACCGGCAGCAGCACCATCTCCCTGTTGAAGAACAAAGCCTTACCTGTGGGCACGCTGCTGGTGGAGCTGATCTACGTTGTGGAAGCGCAGGCGCCGAAACAGCTTCAGCTTAACCGCTTCCTGCCGCCAACCCCGGTGCGTCTGCTGCTGGATAAAAACGGTACGAATCTGGCCGGTCAGGTAGAGTTTGAAAGCTTCAACCGTCAGCTGAGCGCGGTGAACCGCCATACCGGCAGCAAGCTGGTGAATGCGGTGCAGCAGGACGTGCATGCCATTCTGCAACTGGGTGAAGCCCAGGCCGAAAAAGCGGCCAGAGAACTGATCGATGCGGCGCGTAGCGAAGCCGATGAGAAGCTTTCTGCCGAGCTGTCGCGCCTGGAAGCGTTGAAAGCGGTGAACCCGAACATTCGTGACGATGAGCTGGCCGCCATTGAGAGCAACCGCCAGCAGGTGCTGGAAAGCCTGAATCAGGCGGGGTGGCGTCTCGACGCCCTGCGTCTTATCGTTGTGACGCATCAGTAAGCGGAGCGCAAGATGGTAATGGAGCCCTACAATCCCCCGATGGATCCGTGGCTGGTCATTCTGTATCAGGATGAGCACATTATGGTGGTTAACAAGCCGAGCGGCTTGTTATCCGTGCCGGGGCGTCTGGAAGAGCATAAAGACAGCGTGATGACGCGTATCCAGCGTGATTATCCCCAGGCCGAGTCTGTCCATCGTCTGGATATGGCGACCAGCGGCGTGATTGTGGTGGCTCTGAATAAAGCGGCAGAACGCGAGCTGAAGCGTCAGTTCCGCGAGCGCGAGCCGAAGAAGCAGTATGTCGCGCGCGTCTGGGGTCATCCGGCGCAGGCGGAAGGGCTGGTGGATTTACCGCTGATTTGCGACTGGCCGAACCGGCCAAAGCAGAAGGTGTGTTATGAAACCGGCAAGGCCGCGCAAACCGAGTATGAAGTGCTGGAGTACGCGCCGGATAACACCGCGCGCGTCCTGCTAAAGCCGATTACCGGGCGCTCCCACCAGCTGCGTGTGCATATGCTTGCGATGGGTCACCCGATTCTGGGGGACAGATTCTATGCGCCGCCGGAAGCGCTGGCCTTAGCGCCGCGCCTGCAACTGCATGCGCAGACGCTCACCATTACCCACCCTGCTTTCGGCAACGCCATGACGTTCAAAGCCCCGGTGGACTTCTGAAAAAATGGCCCGACACTGTCGGGCCATTTTTTATTTAAAACCTTTCTGCTCTTTAATCAGCTCGTAGGCTTTCTGAATTTCCTGCGCTTTTTGCTTCGCCATCTCCATCATCTCTGGCGGCAGGCCTTTCGCCACCAGCTTATCCGGATGGTGCTCGCTCATCAGCTTACGATAGGCGCGTTTGATGGTCGTGACATCGTCAGACGACTTCACGCCGAGGACGTTGCAGGCATCTTCAAGCGTAGGGCCACGCTGCGCCTGCTGCCAGCCGCCGGAGGAGTGCTGTTGCTGATAACCACCGCCAAACTGCGCGCCGCCCTGCATCATACGCAGGAACTGGTCGAACTGCATGCGGGAAATGCCCAGCTCTTCGGCAATCACATATAAAACGTCCCGTTCATTCGGATGCAGAGAACCATCCGCGAAGGCGGCCTGGATTTGAATTTCCAGAAACATCCGAATTAAATCAAAACGCCCGAAACAGATGCTACGGAACTGCCGCATTTTTTCACGCAGCGGGTAGTTATCTGATTTACCAATCCGGAACGCATTCTGCGCCGCGATGCGGGATTCGCCGTGCAGATTCATGCGATCCATAAAGACGCTGGCCACCTGAATATCGGCTTCCGTTACGCGCCCTTTTGATTTGGTTAAGTGCCCCATCACCTCGAAGGTGGTGGAGAAAAAGAGTGACTGGCGCTCGCGCTGGTTGGCAAACCAGGCCATTTTGCGGCTGCGTGCTTTATCAAACATATGGCCGATAATGAGGCCAAGAACGACACCCCAGAATCCGGCACCCATAATAATTGCGAACGCAACGCCGATTATTTTACCCCAATACTGCATATACTCCCCGAATGGTCATGTTCCTGGCCGACGCAACGCCATCATTACAGTGGTCGCGCCACGGTCAATTGAGGGACATCGCCTATAATTTGCATTATCATACTCGTCATTCGATAGCGAGCCTAACACTCTGGCGCGCAAACGGGCAGGATTAACGCTGGTACTGCGCTGATGAGTAAGATAGTCTCTGAGCGTTTGTAAGCCGTAGCCACTGATGACGGAACAATAAAATACAACGTATGAAAAAACGTATCCCCACCCTTCTGGCCACAATGATTGGCACCGCCCTGTATAGCCAACAGGGGCTCGCAGCCGATCTCGCCTCGCAGTGTATGCTTGGCGTCCCAAGTTACAATCGCCCACTGGTGAAAGGCGATACGAATGACTTACCCGTCACCATTAATGCCGACAGCGCAAAAGGTAATTATCCTGACAATGCAACCTTTACGGGCAATGTCGATATTAACCAGGGCAATAGTCGCCTGCTTGCTGACGAAGTGCAATTGCACCAGAAGCAACCGGAAGGTGCTCAGGCGCCTGTCCGTACGGTGGATGCGCTGGGTAATGTGCACTATGACGACAATCAGGTCATCCTGAAAGGTCCGAAAGCCTGGTCGAATCTGAATACCAAAGACACCAACGTCTGGGAAGGTGATTACCAGATGGTCGGTCGTCAGGGGCGCGGTACCGCGGACCTGATGAAGCAGCGCGGCGAAAACCGCTACACCATTCTCGAAAACGGCACGTTTACCTCCTGTTTGCCAGGGTCAAATACCTGGAGCGTTGTGGGCAGTGAAGTGATCCACGACCGTGAAGAACAGGTTGCAGAGATCTGGAACGCTCGTTTTAAACTCGGCCCGGTGCCCATTTTCTATAGTCCTTACCTGCAACTGCCCGTGGGTGACAAACGTCGTTCAGGTTTCCTGATCCCGAACGCCAAGTACAGCACATCGAACTACTTTGAGTTCTACCTGCCGTACTACTGGAACATTGCGCCCAACATGGACGCCACGATCACGCCGCACTATATCCATAAGCGCGGCAACATCATGTGGGAGAACGAATTCCGCTATCTGACCAAGGCGGGCGCGGGTCTGATGGAATTTGATTATCTGCCATCAGATAAGGTCTTCCAGGACGAACATCCAAGCGAAGGTGATAAGCACCGCTGGATGTACTACTGGAAGCACGCCGGGGTATTGGATCAGGTGTGGCGCTTCAACATCGACTACACCAAAGTCAGCGATCCGTATTACTTCAACGACTTTGATTCTAAATACGGCTCCAGTACCGACGGTTACGCCACGCAGAAATTCAGCGTGGGCTACGCCATTGAGAACTTTGACGCGACGGTGTCGACCAAACAGTTCCAGGTATTTGATACGCAAACAAACAGCACCTACGGTGCAGAGCCGCAGCTGGACGTGAACTGGTACCAGAACGATGTGGGTCCTTTCGACACGCGCGTTTACGCTCAGGCGGTCCATTTCGTCAACACCAACTCAGATATGCCGGAAGCTACGCGTCTGCATATCGAGCCGACGATCAACCTGCCGTGGTCAAACGACTGGGCTAGCCTGAATACCGAAGCCAAAGTGATGGCTACCCACTACCAGCAGAAAAATATTGATAAATACAATGCGAATCCGAACAACGCGAACGATCTTGCAGATTCAGTAAACCGTGTCCTCCCTCAGTTTAAAATGGACGGCAAGCTCATTTTCGAACGCGATATGGGCATGCTCGCGGATGGATATACCCAGACGCTTGAGCCACGTATGCAGTATCTGTACGTGCCTTATCGCGATCAGAGCAAGATTCAAAACTACGACTCGTCTTTACTGCAATCTGACTATAGCGGCCTGTTCCGCGACCGTACCTACGGCGGCCTTGACCGTATTGCGTCTGCTAACCAGTTAACGACCGGCGTCACAACGCGCATATATGATGATGCTGCCGTTGAACGTTTTAACGTTTCTGTTGGTCAAATCTACTATTTCACAGAATCACGCACTGGCGATGATAAAATTCAGTGGGAGAAAGACAACAAAACGGGCTCACTGGTATGGGCGGGCGACACTTACTGGCGCATGACGAATCGTTGGGGTCTGCGCGGTGGTGTTCAGTACGATACTCGACTGGACAATATCGCGACGGGCAGCGCTGCCATCGAGTATCGTCGTGATGAAGACCGTATGTTGCAGTTGACATACCGATACGCCAGCCCGGAATACATTCAGGCGACACTGCCTAATTATTCCACTTCCGACCCATACAAAGACGGTATTTCACAGGTGGGTACCGCCGCGAGCTGGCCGATTGCCGATCGTTGGTCAGTCGTCGGGGCCTACTACTATGACACGAATGCCCAAAAACCTGCTGACCAGATGCTGGGTCTGCAATATAACTCCTGCTGTTACGCAATACGTGTCGGTTACGAACGCAAACTTAACGGTTGGGATACGCAAAACAGTCAGGGTAAATACGATAACGTGATTGGCTTTAATATCGAGTTGCGCGGCCTGAGTTCTAACTACGGTCTGGGCACGCAGCAGATGCTGCGCTCGAACATTCTGCCGTATCGTAGTTCATTGTAATATGCTTGATTTACAACGTAATCCGCTTTGCGGTTAATTGAAATGGAAAAAGTATGAAGAACTGGAAAACGCTGCTACTCGGTGTCGCTATGGTTGCGAATACCAGCTTCGCGGCCCCACAGGTTGTCGATAAAGTCGCGGCTGTGGTTAACAACGGCGTCGTGCTTGAAAGTGACGTTGACGGTTTGATGAAATCTGTAAAGCTCAACTCGGGCCAGGCAGGTCAACAACTTCCGGATGACGCTACGCTGCGCCACCAGATCCTGGAACGTCTGATCATGGATCAGATTGTCCTGCAAATGGGCCAGAAAATGGGTGTGAAGATCTCTGACGAGCAGCTCGATCAGGCGATCGCCAACATTGCAAAGCAGAACAACATTACCCCGGACCAGATGCGTAGCCGCCTCGCCTATGACGGCATCAGCTACGCCACCTACCGCAATCAGATCCGTAAAGAGATGCTGATTTCAGAAGTGCGTAATAATGAAGTCCGTCGCCGCGTCACCATCCTGCCGCAGGAAGTGGATGCCCTGGCAAAACAGGTGGGGAATCAGAATGATGCCAGCACAGAGCTTAACCTGAGCCACATCCTGATCCCACTGCCGGAAAACCCAACCTCCGATCAGGCGGCAGAGGCGGAAAGCCAGGCGCGCGCTATCGTTGAGCAGGCGCGTAATGGCGATGACTTCGGCAAGCTGGCGATCACGTATTCCGCTGACCAGCAGGCGCTGAAAGGCGGCCAGATGGGCTGGGGGCGTATTCAGGAGCTGCCATCCCTGTTTGCCCAGGCGCTGAGCACCGCGAAGAAAGGCGATATCGTCGGTCCAATCCGTTCCGGTGTGGGCTTCCACATTCTGAAAGTGAACGACCTGCGCGGCCAGAGCCAGAACATTTCGGTTACTGAAGTGCATGCGCGTCATATCCTGCTTAAGCCGTCTCCGATCATGACTGACGATCAGGCCCGTGCGAAGCTGGAACAGATCGCCGCAGACATCAAGAGCGGTAAAACCACCTTCGATAAAGCAGCAAAAGAGTTCTCTCAGGATCCTGGCTCTGCAAACCAGGGCGGTGACCTGGGTTGGGCGGCCGCTGATATTTACGATCCGGCTTTCCGCGATGCGTTAATGAAGCTGAATAAAGGCCAGATGAGCGCGCCGGTACACTCCTCCTTCGGCTGGCATCTGATCCAGCTGATGGACACGCGCAACGTGGATAAAACCGACGCGGCGCAGAAAGACCGCGCGTATCGCATGCTGTTTAACCGTAAGTTCTCTGAAGAAGCCGCAACCTGGATGCAGGAACAACGCGCCAGCGCTTACGTGAAAGTGTTGAGCAACTGATGAAACCGCATCGTGTTGTGATCACCCCCGGCGAACCCGCCGGGATTGGGCCTGACCTGGTGGTTCAGCTCGCCCAGCGCAGCTGGCCGGTAGAGTTGGTTGTCTGTGCAGATGCAACACTGTTACAAGACCGGGCAGCTTTGCTCGGTCTGCCTTTAACGCTCCTCCCTTACGTTGAAGGCCAACAGCCCGCACCGCAGCAGTCTGGTACTCTCACCCTGCTTTCTGTTCCGCTCCGTGCGCCTGTTGTCCCCGGCGAGTTACACACCGAAAACGGCCACTACGTTGTCGAGACGCTGGCGCGCGCCTGTGACGGTTGCCTTCAGGGCGAATTTGCCGCCCTGATCACCGGTCCGGTGCATAAAGGCGTGATCAATGACGCGGGCATTCCGTTTACCGGGCATACCGAATTTTTCGAAGAGCGTTCGCACAGCCCGAAAGTGGTGATGATGCTGGCAACCGAAGCAATGCGCGTTGCGCTGGTAACAACGCACCTGCCGATCAAAGCCATTCCGGATGCCATTACGCCTGAACTCCTGCGTGAGATCATTGGCATTTTGCATCACGATCTGCAAACCAAATTCGGCATTCCGCAGCCGCATGTGCTGGTTTGCGGCCTGAATCCGCACGCGGGTGAGGGCGGACATATGGGCACCGAAGAGATCGACACCATCATTCCGGTGCTTGAGGAGATGCGGGCGAAGGGGATGAACCTCAGCGGGCCTCTGCCTGCCGACACCCTTTTCCAGCCCAAATACCTGGATAATGCCGACGCCGTACTCGCGATGTACCACGATCAGGGTCTGCCCGTGCTAAAATACCAGGGCTTTGGCCGCGGGGTGAATATCACCCTCGGTTTACCCTTTATTCGAACGTCCGTTGACCACGGTACTGCGCTGGATCTGGCAGGCCAGGGAAAAGCGGATGTCGGCAGTTTTATTACGGCGCTTAATCTCGCCATCAAAATGATTGTTAATACTCAATGACTAATCGAGTCCATCAGGGCCACTTAGCCCGTAAACGCTTCGGGCAAAACTTCCTCAACGATCAGTTTGTGATCGACAGTATCGTTTCTGCCATTAATCCGCAGAAAGGTCAGGCCATGGTCGAAATCGGCCCGGGACTTGCCGCGCTGACCGAGCCGGTAGGCGAACGCCTCGACGAACTGACCGTTATCGAACTCGACCGCGATCTGGCCGCGCGTCTGCAAACGCACCCGTTCCTCGGGCCGAAGCTGACGATTTATCAGCAGGATGCGATGACCATGAACTTTGGCGAACTGTCAGAAAAAATGGGACAGCCGCTGCGCGTGTTCGGTAACCTGCCGTACAACATCTCCACCCCGCTGATGTTCCATCTGTTTAGCTATACTGATGCCATTGCCGACATGCACTTCATGTTGCAAAAAGAGGTCGTTAACCGTCTGGTTGCAGGGCCGAACAGTAAAGCGTATGGTCGTTTAAGCGTGATGGCGCAATATTACTGCAACGTGATCCCGGTATTAGAAGTACCGCCTTCCGCGTTCACGCCACCGCCAAAAGTAGATTCTGCGGTTGTGCGCCTGGTGCCGCACAAAACGATGCCGTACCCGGTCAAAGACCTGCGCGTGCTGAGCCGTATCACGACAGAAGCCTTTAACCAGCGCCGTAAAACGATTCGTAACAGCCTTGGCAATCTGTTTACCGTTGACGTATTAGCTGAGTTGGGCATCGACCCGGCAATGCGTGCGGAAAATATTTCCGTAGAGCAGTACTGCAAGCTGGCTAATTACATCAGCGACAATGCGCCGCCGAAGGAGAGCTAAGCCATGATTGATTCGCCCCGCGTCTGTGTTCAGGTTCAAAGCGTCTACATTGAGTCCCAATCCACACCGGATGAAGAACGTTTTGTCTTTGCTTATACCGTAACCATTCGCAATCTGGGGCGGATGCCTGTGCAACTGCTCGGGCGCTACTGGCTTATCACCAACGGCAATGGCCGTGAAATTGAAGTCCAGGGCGAAGGTGTGGTCGGTGAACAACCCCATATCGCCCCTGGCGAAGAGTATCAGTACACCAGCGGCGCGGTCATTGAAACGCCGCTGGGTACCATGCAGGGCCATTACGAAATGGTCGATGCCGACGGTAATGCTTTCCGCATTGCTATTCCCGTATTCCGTCTCGCCGTACCTACACTTATTCATTAATCTAATGTCTACATATCTGATTGGCGACGTTCACGGTTGCTACGATGAACTGATCGCATTATTAAAACAGGTCGACTTCACCCCCGGGCAGGATACGCTCTGGCTGACGGGCGACTTAGTGGCGCGCGGTCCCGGTTCCCTGGACGTCCTCCGCTATGTCAAATCGCTGGGCGACAGCGTGCGCATGGTGCTGGGCAACCACGATCTGCATCTGCTGGCCGTATACGCCGGGATCAGCCGTAATAAGCCGAAAGATCGCATTACCCCCCTGCTGGAAGCGCCGGATGCCGATGAGTTGCTCAACTGGCTGCGTCGCCAGCCGCTGCTACAGATTGACGAAGAGAAAAAACTGGTGATGGCGCATGCCGGCATCACGCCTCAGTGGGATCTTGAGACGGCAAAAACCTGCGCGCGCGACACCGAAGCGGTGCTGGCGAGCGACTCCTACCCGTTCTTCCTCGATGCGATGTACGGCGACATGCCAAATAACTGGAGTGATGATCTCAGCGGCCTGGCGCGACTGCGTTTTATCACCAATGCCTTTACGCGCATGCGCTACTGCTTCCCGAACGGACAGCTGGATATGTATTGCAAAGATACGCCGGAAAATGCGCCTGCGCCGCTTAAGCCGTGGTTTGCCATTCCGGGCCCCGTGACAAACGAATATAGCGTGGTATTTGGGCACTGGGCATCGCTGGAAGGAAAAGGCACCCCGGAAAATATCTACGCGCTGGATACCGGATGCTGCTGGGGCGGGGATTTAACCTGCTTACGCTGGGAAGATAAGACCTACTTTGTGCAGCCATCCAACCGACAGCTGGACTTAGGCGAAGGTGAGGCGGTCGCCTCCTGAAGATGTTTATCCTCTCCCTTCGAGGAGAGGATAAAACCGTTAACGACGTTCCAGAATTTCGAAGCAGTAGCTGTGCGAGTTTTGCGCATCCGCATCGTGAAACTCACTGAATACAGACTCCCACTCGTCCGGATCGTAATCCGGGAAATGGGTATCCCCTTCCACTTCCGCATCAATGTGCGTCAGATACAGTTTCTGCGCTTTTGGCAGGAACTGCTCATACACACGCCCGCCGCCGATCACCATGATCTCTTCGGCATCGCCGCAGGCGGCAATGGCTTCATCAACGGACTTAACCCACTGCACGCGATCGTCAGTGCCCGGCTGGCTACTGATCACAATATTCTTACGACCCGGCAATGGACGACCAATCGACTCCCAGGTCAGGCGGCCCATCACTACCGGCTTGTTTAACGTAGTACGTTTAAACCATGCGAGATCGGCAGGCAGGTTCCACGGCATGGCGTTTTCCATGCCGATAACGCGGTCTACCGCCAGCGCTGCAATCAGACTGATCATTGAAAATTTCCCGGATGCAAAAAATTGCCGCCACTATACGGAAAGCTTAATCTTTCGTCGACTGGCGGCAGGGTAAAGAATTAGAAATTTTTTAATATTGCTGGCAACTCCACTTCACGCAGAGGGTTTACTCTCCGGTTCATCCTCAGGATCACCGGTATGCTTGCCCTCTTCCGTTCCTTGCCAGCCGTGGCGCTGAACCAGCGACAGGTGATTACGATCCTCGTTGATGATCTCCGTCAGCATGGTGCTGGTGCGTTTAAACACCGCAGCGCGTTCGGTTGCCGTACTGCTCGCCATCGCCACCATCTCTTCCACCATCTCATGGTTAAAACGGCGGAATAAATCGGCACGCTCACGCGCTTCATACGCGCCAAGTCCCAGGCTTTCAAGCGCCATGCGGCCAGATTTGAGCGCCCCTTCGAAGGTTTCACGTTCAGGGGCTGCCACACCCGCCTGACGGAGCTGGATGTAATGATCCACATCGCGCGCACGAGAGATAATGGTCAGATGCGGAAAATGCTCTTTGACCAGCTCAACCATCTGCATACTGGTCTCTGGATCGTCGATGGCGTTAATCAGCACCTCGGCCTTCGCCGCGCCGGCGGATTCCAGCAGATCAACCCGGGTCGCATCACCGTAAAATACTTTCATATCGAATTTACGCAGCGTATCCACATGGTCAGGATCGTGATCGAGGATAACCATTTTGACTCCGCTGGAGAGCAGTAAACGGCCGGTAATCTGCCCGAAGCGGCCAAATCCGGCGATGATCACCCGCGGCTGCTCCTCGTCGATCTCATCGGCTTCTCGCTCCTGTTCGCTTCCCGTTTTTTCCAGACGCGTCAGCAACACCAGCAGGATCGGCGTTGCGGCCATCGACAGCGCAACCGCCAGCGTCAGCGCTTTTGCCCATTCCGGATCGAGTACATTTGCCATCTGCGCTGCGCCAAAGACCACGAAAGCAAACTCACTCCCCTGCCCCAGCAGCACGGCAAACCAGCGGCGCTGCGGTTTTGGCACGTTTAACGGGCGGGCGATCAGCCACAGCATCGCCATTTTAATGACCAGGAAACCTACCAGCAGAATGATGATGCGCAGCGGATGGGTCACCAGCGTCCCGAAGTCGATAGACATCCCGACGCCGATGAAAAACAGCCCCAGCAGCAATCCTTTAAACGGCTCGATATCGCTTTCCAGCGCGTGACGGTATTCGGAGCTAGCCAGTAAGACCCCCGCGAGGAAGGCGCCCATTGCCATCGACAGCCCGGCCTCTTCAAGCAGCAATCCAAAACCAAACACCAGGAATAACGCAACGGCGCTGAATACTTCGCGCAGGCCAGAGCGAGCAACAAAGCGCAGCAGCGGACGCGTTACGTAGCGACCAAGCAGAACAACCAGCGCCAGCGCACCAACAACCTTCAGCGCTGATAAGGCAAATGCCCCCAGCGTCGTTGATGCGCCGCTGGTTGCCAGCAGCGGGATCATCGCCACCAGCGGGATGGCAGCAATATCCTGGAACAACAGTACGGAGAAGGTACTGCGCCCCATTTGCGACACCGTCAGGTTACGCTCGTTCATAGCCTGCATGGCAATAGCCGTCGAGGAGAGCGCCAGCGTCATGCCGATCAACTCCGCGACTTTCCACTCCATCCCGAGCAGAATGCAGAACCCGCCCAACAGCAGACCGCAGGCCAGCATTTGCAGAGCGCCTCCGCCAAACACCGAGGCGCGCAGTTTCCACAGCCGCTGCGGATCCAGCTCCAGGCCAATCACGAACAGCATAAGCACCACGCCGATCTCCGCAAAATGCAGGATCGACTCGGCATCCGTCACCAGCCGAAAACCCCAGGGGCCAATTACACACCCGGCAATCAGATAGCCGAGCACCGAGCCCAGCCCCAGACGAACCGCCACGGGCACAATTAATGCCGCCGCGCCAAGATAAATCAGCGCCTGTATCAGCGTATGGCTATCCATTGTGCGTCTCCTGCCACTCAAGTAAGCGTTGTTTGTAGTGACGAGCCTGCGCCTGCAAGGTTTCATCGTCGCAGACAAAGGTACAGTGCATCGCAAAAGGCGGAAGCCAGTTCAGACCGCAGTAAAGGGCAGTAGCCTGGAGCGGCTGCGCCAGCACGTCAAATCCGGGGAAGGCGCCAATCTCAAAATGGCTTTCCCCCCCGCCGGTGGTAACAGCCCACATCAGGCTTTTGCCATGAAGCGCGTTGCCGTTGTGTCCGTATGCCCAACCGTGGGAGAAAACTTTGTCGATCCACAATTTCAGCAGCGGAGGGGTGCTGTACCACTGCATCGGATGCTGCCAGACGATCAAATCGGCACGAGAGAGCGCCTCCTGTTCGGCGGCGACATCGATATTAAAATCAGGATAGAGTTGATAGAGGGAACGTATCTCTACGTTTTCGAGCGTCCTTGCCTGCTCAAGCATCCGCTTATTCGCATGCGAATGCTGCGGATAGGGGTGCGCATAAATTATCAGAACCATGAATATGCCTGTCTTCTGCTTTTCTTGTAGCAATGAGTGTAGACAGTTCCCCCCCCAACTGAAAGAGGCTAACGACCGCTTCAAAGCAAATCGCAAGGATTGGCAACCTTTGTCGCCATACAAACGCGACTGACGCGAAAGAAGGAGCACCACGCTAGCGACGAATTAACCCTGCAAAATGATTATGCAGACTCATATTTTTAACGAATATTTTTAGATTATCTTAAGTCATATTTTAATAAATCAACCTGTACATAACTCATTGAAAAAATAATAATTTTATGCTTTTTTGTTTTGAGCTCAACCTTAAAGATAGTCAATATACGTTTTACACACGTTATCTGATGTTCCTTCTCACTCAAATGGATGTGTACATGAGCAAAAAATTCTTCAAATTAAATAATACAACCAAAACTCTAGGGAAGATATTTCCTGCTTTGTTGATATGCACCCCCGCGGTTGCATTTTCTGCAATCATTGATCAATCAACCTCAGTCCCTCAAGATTTTTCAGCCGATGCTGAATATGTTATTAATAAAGACGTGACGATATCCTCCGCGGGTAGTGAAGCGGCGGTGTCTGTCACTGGGTTTACTACCACTACTACCACTAATTATGGCAATATTTCTGGCACGGGAAATGGCCTGGATATTAATACTGGTGAACAGCGCATTTTAATTAATAACGACATCGGTGCAACCATTTCCTCCACCACCGCGAATGCTGTTAATATTCAGTCAATGCTCGGTGATTTTAATAACAGTGGAAATATTATCGGTGCGGAAAATGGCATGTTTGTCGGCGAAAACTCTTCCGCAGTAAACATTATCAATACCAGCACCGGAATGATAAAAGGAAAAACGGGTCTAAGTACTCGGTATGGTATTGGCATTAATAACAGTGGCGCAATTATCGGTACAAATGGTGATGCTATTACGGCAACTAATGGCAACACCAAGCTTACTAACAGTGCCCTTGTGCAGGGAACCGAGAACGGTATCAATGTAAAAGATACTGCAAAATTGGATATCAAGAATAGCGGAACGATTAGTGGTAATACAGCCGCTATTATTTTTGCCAGCAATAAAAATAACACGCTGGTGCTTGATACGGGTTCCGTCCTTGTCGGTGACGTTATTTCCACCAATTCCACGGGAAACACCCTCACTCTGATCGGCACCGGTACAGAAGACAGCAATTTTGTGGGTCTGAATGAAGGGGACGGTTTTGCCAGCGTCACAATGAACGGCGAAAACTGGGCGCTGTCGGGCGATATTGACATTATTGGCTCTGGCGACTCCTTGATGATAGACAAGGGCGCGTTAACCCTGGCGGGCGAAGTATCCAACACCGGTAATACGCGGGTGGCCAAACACGCCTCGCTGCAACTGGGCGATGGCGAAAAAACTGCGACGCTCAGCGGTGGGATCACCAACAACGGTACCGTCATTTTCAATCAGGGTAGCGATTTCACTTTCGCCACCGACATGACCGGTAGCGGTAACGTCGAAAAAGTAGACTCCAACACCCTGACCCTGACGGGCAAAAATAGCTACACAGGGGATACGGTTCTGCACGGCGGCACCACGCTGGTCTCCACCGGCGCAACGCTCGGCGTCAAGGGCAGTAACGCCACTGTTACCGTTGAAAATGGCGCGACCTTTGCCACCGCAGGCGAAGTGAACAACAACATCGCGGTTCTTAGCAGCGGTACGCTGGCGGCATGGAATGCCGTCCAGGGTAACTCCACGCTCAGCGCTTCCGGCGTCGATACCATCAACGGCAACGTGACTAATGGTGGTACGCTGTTACTCAGTGCGGCTGATAATAGCGTTGGCAATAATTTTACGATTAATGGCGACTACACCGGCTCTGACGGTAGCCAGATTGTGATGAACAGCACCCTGGGTGAAGATAATTCACCAACTGACCACCTCACTATTACGGGCAGCAGCTTCGGTCAGTCCGGCGTCAGCATTACCAACATTGGCGGCGCAGGCGCGCAAACCATTAACGGTATGGAAATTGTCAGCATCGGCGGCAGTTCCGAAGCCCAACTGACGCTGGCAAAACCGGTCGTCGCAGGCGCCTGGGAATATAACCTCTACCAGCACAGTGACGGCAACTGGTATCTGGAATCAAAGGCGACGCCTTCTGATGATCCTTCTGACGACACCGATGACGATGGAAATACCGATGATGGCGGCAACACCGATAACGGCGGCAACACCGATAACGGCGGTAACACCGATAACGGCGGTAACACCGACAACGGCGGTAACACTGACAACGGCGGCAACACCGATAACGGCGGTAACACTGACAACGGCGGCAACACCGACAACGGCGGTAACACCGACAACGGCGGTAACACTGACAACGGCGGCAACACCGACAACGGCGGTAGCACTGACAACGGCGGTAACAATGCGCCGGAAGTCATGGCGCCTGAAGTGGGTGCTTACTTAGGCAACTACCTTGCCGCACAGGGCATGTTCCTGCATAAACGTGACGATCGCGACCAGATCACCTTCCGCAATGAAGACGACCTGAACACCTGGATGTACGTTAAGGGTCGCTATCACGAGAACGATGCGGGTGGCGATAAAGTCAGCTATGACACCACCACGACCGTACTGCAAGTCGGCAGCGATTTCATGAGCAAGCCAATGGATAACGGTATCCTGCGTGCTGGCGGGATGTTCGGTGCAGGCCAGGCGAAGACCCACTCTGATGCGAAGCACAACGTGCGTGACGCTCAGGGTAAGGTTGATGGTTTCAATGTTGGGCTTTACGCCACCTGGCAGGAAGATCAGAAATTACGTCTGGGCAGCTACGTTGATACCTGGGCCGCATACAGCTGGTATAACAACAAAGTCACCAGCAACCGCAACGACGAAGACTACGATAGCGAAGGTTTCGCCGCGTCTGTTGAAGTCGGCCACGCGTGGGTTATCCAGTCTGAAAATGAACGTACCTGGAAGATCGAGCCGCAGGCGCAGGTGATCTACAGCTATCTCGATCAGGAAAATCATACCGATCGCGACGGCGTACGCGTCACTACCCTGGACAACGACAGCGTCTTTGGTCGTCTCGGCGTTAAAGCAAGCTACTTCCAGCAGAAGGACGTCAAGGCCTGGCAGCCGTACGTCGCGGTTAACTGGTTGAAAGGTGCTGGTCAAAACGATCTGGCATTCAACGACGAGACCGTCAGCAACGATACGCCGGAAGATCGTGGTCAGTTAGAGCTGGGCGTAACCGGCAACCTGAACGAAACCACGACAATCTCCCTGCGAGCCAGCGGCGAATGGGGTGAAAACAGCTATGCCGCATACGGCGGTCATATTTTGTTAAACCATCGGTGGTAATCGATCATTCTGAAGCAAAAAAGCAGTGGCATGTGCCACTGCTTTTTTTTTTAGTTATCCAGCTCACCCATTGATTTAACCTGGTCACGGTTAATCTGTTCAGTTTGACCGGTTTCGGCGTTTTTGTACGATACCAGACCGGTATCGTCATCCACCTGCGGTTTCCCGTCAGTAACAATCGTTTTGCCATCGGTGGTTTTTACGGCCTGATTGGACGAACAGCCCGCCACGGTGAACATTGCGGTGGCAGCCAGAACGGAAGCGATCAGTAGTTTATTTTGCATGGTGTTTTCCCCTGCTCTCAGTTGAATTTTCGTTATCGACCTAACTATTTTAGGCTAACTGACTGAAAGCGGATGAAAAACCAGAAGGTTCTTAAGATGGGAAAATTGCCCGGTAACCGAACGGTACCGGGCAATGGGGGTTAATTGCTAATCTGCGCGTGCATTTCCTGCACCGAAATCACCTTCTCGGTGGCATCCGCATTCAGCGCCATCGCTGTTGCGAAACCGCCGTTCAGGGTAGTGTCGTAGTGCACTTTGTATTGCAGCGCGCTGCGGCGAATCAGCTTGGAGTCTTCAATCGCCTGGCGTCCTGCGGTGGTGTTGATGATGTAGGTATATTCGCCATTCTTGATACGATCCTGAATGTGCGGACGACCTTCATGCACTTTGTTCACCAGACGCGGGTTGATACCCGCTTCACCCAACACAATCGCCGTACCGTGAGTGGCGTCCAGCTCGAAGCCCTGTTTCAGCAGCTTGGCGGCCAGGTCAACCACGCGCTCTTTATCGCCTTCGCGAACGGAGAGCAGCGCACGGCCAGATTTTCTCATGGTGGAGCTACTGCCCAGCTGCGCTTTCGCAAACGCTTCTGCGAAGGTGCGGCCCACGCCCATTACTTCCCCGGTAGAGCGCATCTCTGGCCCTAACAGCGGGTCAACGCCCGGGAATTTGTTGAACGGCAGCACCACCTCTTTCACCGAGTAGTACGGCGGGATGATTTCTTTCGTGACGCCCTGCTGAGCCAGCGTCTGGCCTGCCATCACGCGCGCCGCCACTTTCGCCAGCGGAATACCGGTCGCTTTAGAGACAAACGGTACGGTACGCGCCGCACGCGGGTTGACTTCAATCAGATAGACTTCGTTGTCTTTTACCGCGAACTGAACGTTCATCAGGCCGCGAACCTGAAGCTCGAAGGCCAGCTTCTGCACCTGCTGGCGCATCACGTCCTGAATCTCCTGGCTCAGGGTGTACGCTGGCAGAGAACAGGCGGAGTCACCCGAGTGCACGCCCGCCTGCTCGATGTGCTCCATGATGCCGCCAATCAGCACCATTTCGCCGTCGCAGATGGCATCCACGTCGACTTCAACCGCGTCGTCGAGGAAGCGGTCGAGCAGCACTGGCGCATCGTTGGAAACGCTCACCGCCGTCTGGAAGTAGCGACGCAGGTCCGCTTCGTCGTAGACGATTTCCATCGCGCGGCCGCCCAGTACGTAGGATGGACGCACCACCAGCGGGTAGCCGATCTCTTTCGCTTTCTCAACGGCCATTTCAATCGCGGTCACGGTGGCGTTCGCCGGCTGTTTCAGCTTGAGACGGTCAACCGCCTGCTGGAAACGCTCGCGGTCTTCCGCACGGTCAATCGCATCCGGGCTGGTGCCGATAACCGGTACACCTGCTGCTTCCAGCGCGCGCGCCAGCTTCAGCGGAGTCTGGCCGCCGTACTGCACGATCACGCCTTTTGGCTTCTCGATGCGCACGATTTCCAGCACGTCTTCCAGGGTAACCGGCTCGAAGTAGAGGCGGTCGGAGGTATCGTAGTCGGTCGAGACGGTTTCCGGGTTACAGTTGACCATGATGGTCTCGTAACCGTCTTCGCGCAGCGCCAGAGAGGCGTGTACGCAGCAGTAGTCAAACTCGATGCCCTGGCCGATACGGTTTGGGCCGCCGCCCAGCACCATAATCTTGTCGCGGTCGACGGACGGGTTCGCTTCGCACTCGTCTTCATAGGTGGAGTACATGTACGCGGTATCGGTCGAGAACTCTGCCGCACAGGTGTCCACGCGCTTGTAAACCGGATGCAGGTCATACTGGTCGCGCAGCTTGCGGATCTCCGCTTCGCGCACGCCCGCCAGTTTAGCCAGACGCGCATCGGCGAAGCCTTTACGCTTCAGCATACGCAGGAAGTCAGCGTCCAGGCCGTTGATGCCCAGCTCCGCCACTTTCTCTTCCAGACGCACCAGCTCTTCAATCTGCACCAGGAACCAGCGGTCAATGTTAGTCAGGTTAAATACACCGTCGACGGACAGGCCCGCGCGGAAGGCATCGGCGATGTACCAGATACGCTCTGCGCCCGCGTCTTTCAGCTCACGGCGGATTTTGGTCAGCGCTTCCGGGTCGTCCAGGCTGACTTTCGGGTCAAAGCCGGTCGCGCCCACTTCCAGGCCACGCAGCGCTTTTTGCAGGGATTCCTGCTGCGTGCGGCCAATCGCCATGACTTCACCAACAGATTTCATCTGGGTGGTCAGACGGTCGTTGGCGCCGGCGAATTTCTCGAAGTTAAAGCGAGGAATTTTAGTCACAACGTAGTCGATGGACGGTTCGAAGGACGCAGGGGTGCGGCCACCGGTGATGTCGTTCATCAGCTCGTCAAGGGTGTAACCCACCGCCAGTTTCGCCGCCACCTTCGCAATCGGGAAGCCGGTGGCTTTGGAGGCCAGCGCGGAGGAACGGGACACGCGCGGGTTCATTTCGATAACAATCAGACGGCCGGTTTTCGGGTTCACCGAGAACTGCACGTTAGAGCCGCCGGTTTCCACGCCGATTTCACGCAGTACCGCCATCGAGGCGTTACGCATGATTTGGTACTCTTTGTCGGTCAGCGTCTGAGCTGGCGCAACGGTGATAGAGTCGCCGGTGTGGATCCCCATCGCGTCAAAGTTTTCGATGGAGCAGACGATGATGCAGTTGTCGTTTTTATCACGCACCACTTCCATCTCGTACTCTTTCCAGCCAATCAGCGATTCATCAATCAGCAGCTCTTTGGTTGGGGAGAGATCCAGGCCGCGCTCACAAATCTCTTCAAACTCTTCGCGGTTGTAGGCAATGCCGCCGCCGGTGCCGCCCATGGTGAACGATGGACGGATGATGCACGGATAGCCCACTTCAGCCGCAACGGCCAGCGCTTCTTCCATATTGTGCGCGATACCGGAACGCGCGGTATCAAGGCCAATTTTTTTCATTGCCACGTCGAAGCGGCGACGGTCTTCTGCTTTATCAATCGCGTCGGCGGTCGCACCGATCATGGTCACGCCGAACTCTTCCAGCACGCCCTGACGCTCCAGCTCCAGCGCACAGTTCAGCGCCGTCTGGCCGCCCATGGTCGGCAGCACCGCGTCCGGACGCTCTTTCTCGATAATTTTGCGTACCACTTCCCAGTGAATTGGCTCGATGTAGGTCGCATCCGCCATTTCCGGGTCGGTCATGATGGTGGCCGGGTTAGAGTTCACCAGAATGACGCGGTAACCCTCTTCACGCAGGGCTTTACACGCCTGCGCGCCAGAGTAGTCAAATTCACAGGCCTGGCCGATGACAATCGGGCCAGCGCCAAGGATCAGGATGCTTTTTATGTCTGTACGTTTTGGCATGGTCTTCTCAGCTCCTGATTATTTAGCGATCTTACGGTATTGCTCAATAAGTTCGATGAAGTGATCGAACAGCGGTGCGGCATCGTGTGGGCCCGGGCTGGCTTCAGGGTGGCCCTGGAAGCTGAACGCAGGCTTATCGGTACGATGGATACCCTGCAAGGTACCATCGAACAGTGATTTGTGCGTCACGCGCAGGTTAGCCGGCATCGTCGCTTCATCCACAGCGAAGCCGTGGTTCTGCGCGGTGATCATCACCGTGTTGTTGTCGATATCTTTCACCGGGTGGTTACCACCGTGGTGGCCGAACTTCATCTTGACGGTGTTCGCTCCGCTCGCCAGCGCCAGCAGCTGATGGCCGAGACAGATGCCGAATACCGGGATATCGGTTTCAAGGAAGGACTTGATGGCGTCGATAGCGTAGTCGCACGGCGCCGGGTCGCCAGGACCGTTAGAGAGGAAGATGCCGTCCGGGTTCATCTTCAGAACATCTTCCGCAGACGTTTGTGCCGGGACGACCGTCAGGCGGCAGCCACGGTCAACCAGCATACGCAGGATGTTGCGCTTGGCGCCAAAATCGTAGGCCACCACGTGGAACGGCAGCTCGCTTTCCGGTTTCGCTTCCGGCAGGTCGCCTTCCAGCGTCCAGCTACCCTGCGTCCAGCTGTAGGCTTCCGCCGTGGTCACTTCTTTCGCCAGGTCCATACCGTTCAGACCCGGGAAGGCTTTCGCTTTTTCCAGCGCCAGCGTCGCATCGAGGTTATCCCCTGCGATGATACAACCGTTTTGTGCGCCCTTCTCGCGCAGCAGACGCGTCAGCTTACGGGTATCGATATCGGCAATCGCCACAATGTTATGGCGCTTCAGGTAAGAAGAGAGGTCTTCGGTGTTGCGGAAGTTGCTGGCAATCAGCGGCAGGTCGCGAATGACCAGGCCTTGCGCATGTACCTGAGAGGATTCTTCGTCAGCCGCATTGGTGCCGACATTGCCGATATGAGGATAAGTAAGAGTAACGATTTGGCGAGAATAGGAAGGATCAGTGAGGATTTCTTGATAACCGGTCATTGAAGTATTGAAAACGACTTCCCCAACCGCCGAACCCGTTGCCCCTATGGCCCGACCGATAAACTGGGTTCCGTCTTCCAGAACCAATAGCGCTGACTTAATCAAAACACCCTCCAGAGAATATTCACTCACTTTATTTGCATATTAATTCATAAACATGTCATGGATCAATGCAAATGTGTTGCCAGCGGATTTTTGGCAAACGGCGGCATTCTGGGGATTTGCCATGTAAAAGTCAACTTAAAACGGGAGTTTTGTTTATTCTTTTGCAAGCCTGGCATCTGGAATGGGATTTAATGGGCAAAAAGATCAGGTAAATCATCCCGGAAAACGCTTGCGCGGCAGGTTTGTTAGAATTTTAGGGAGGCGGGTGACAAAAAGTGGACCAGATGGTCAAAATTTACATATATTTCACAGAAAAATGGCACATCAATAAGCTTTATACCGCCTAAGCATTATTTTTTATCTAAAACTGATAAAATAAGAGGGCAATAAATTATTGCCCCATGCAATCAAGTAATTACGACTGCAATAACCACATCACGATGGGTAATATCGCTTACAAATTATTGAGATCAAGCACATCTCGCATATCAAAAAGACCCTTTTCCTTCGCGTTAAGCCACAAAGCGGCGCGAACTGCACCATTCGCAAACGTCATGCGGCTTGACGCTTTGTGGGTAATCTCAACACGTTCGCCAATATCGGCGAACATCGCCGTATGTTCACCGACGATATCGCCTGCACGAACGGTTGCGAAACCAATTGTCCCGGGCACGCGTTCGCCGGTATGTCCTTCACGGGTATAGACCGCGCACTCTTTTAAATCCCTATCAAGTGCATGAGCAATCGCTTCGCCCATCGCCAGCGCCGTGCCTGATGGAGCATCAACTTTATAGCGGTGGTGTGCTTCAACAATCTCAATGTCGGTATAATTGCCCATCACCTTCGCTGCCTTTTCCAGCAGTTTCAGCATGACGTTAACGCCGACGCTAAAGTTCGCAGCGAAGACAATCGCAATGTCGGTGGCTGCGTCCTGAATGGCCTGTTTACCGGCATCATCGAAACCAGTGGTACCAATCACCATCCCTTTACCGTGCTGACGGCAAAACGCCAGATGAGCCAGCGTGCCTTCCGGACGGGTAAAGTCGATGAACACATCAAAGTCTTCTTTCACTGCCTCAAGGCTGCTCTGTACGGTTACGCCTGTCTTGCCCGCGCCCGCCAGTTCGCCTGCATCGGCTCCCAGCAGGGATGAACCCTCACGCTCCAGCGCCGCGCCGAGTGCCACGCCATCCATCTGTAGTGCCGCCTGAATCAGCTGGCGACCCATACGTCCACCCGCGCCCGCAATAGCAACGCGGATCTGTGCATTATGCATAGTTATTCTCTTACGTTAAAATGATGTAAACCGTTTTCAGATTAACCAGCCTTGGCAAAGCCTGCCAACTGAAAACACCGATAATTAGAATTTAACGTGAAACCGACTTAAATATCAGTAAAAGACATGATTTTGTCGTCACGATAAAGTTTGGGGCAAAAAAAAAGCCAGCACAGGAGGTGCTGGCCTTTCATCAGATAAAGAACTATTCCACTTCTCGCGCGTCAATACGCAACTCTTTCGGCACTTCAAAGACAATGTTCTCTTCGCGGCCTTCCAGCGGCACCGCTTCGCCACCGCCCAGCTCTTGCAAGCGGGCAATGACGTTCTGCACCAGAATATCCGGCGCTGAAGCGCCTGCGGTAACACCGACGCAGACCGCGTTTTTCACCCACGCTTCCTGAATGTCCGTTGCGTCGTCGATTAAAAACGCCGCTTTCCCCATACGCTGCGCCAGTTCGGCCAGACGGTTAGAGTTAGAGGAGTTTTTCGAGCCGACCACCAGCACCACGTCCGCCTGTTCAGCCAGCGCGCGCACGGCTTCCTGACGGTTGGTGGTTGCGTAGCAGATATCATCTTTGCGCGGCCCGACGATTTTCGGGAAGCGCTGGCGCAGGGCGTCAATCACGTCTGAGGTGTCGTCCACGGAAAGCGTCGTCTGGGTCATAAACGACAGTCGGGCTTCGTTTTTCACATTCAGCGTAAAGACGTCTTCCGGTGACTCAACCAGATACATGCCCCCTTCCGGGTTGCTGTACTGGCCCATGGTGCCTTCCACTTCCGGGTGACCGGCGTGACCAATCAGAATTGACTCTTCACCGCGACGGCTGGCGCGCGCCACTTCCATATGCACTTTGGTCACCAGCGGACAGGTGGCATCGAAAACGGTCAGATCGCGGTTTTTCGCCTCGTTGCGTACCGCCTGCGAGACGCCGTGCGCGGAGAAGATGAGAATTGCGCCGTCCGGCACTTCGCTAATCTGCTCGATAAAAATCGCACCGCGCTCGCGCAGGCTGTCGACCACGTAGCGGTTGTGCACCACTTCGTGACGCACGTAAATCGGCGCGCCGTAAATCTCCAGCGCGTTTTCAACAATGCTGATAGCGCGGTCTACACCGGCGCAAAAACCGCGCGGGTTAGCCAACAGGATCTGCATTTCAGGCCTCCAGTGCCGGATCGATCTCCAGCACTTCTACATCAAAATGGACAGTGCGCCCGGCAAGCGGATGGTTAAAGTCAACGGTAATCGAGTCGCCGTTGATTTCGCGGATCACGCCAGGCATTTCGCTGCCGTCCATAGCGGTAAAGAGCATAATTGCCCCGATCTCCGGTTCACCCGCGTCCATAAACTCACGACGGGAGAAGTACTGGATCAGATCCGGGCTTGGCACGCCAAACGCGGCATCCGGCTCCAGCGAAAAGGCTTTTTTCTCACCCTCTTTCAGACCGAGAAGCTGCTGCTCAAGACCTTCAGACAGGGAGGTATCGCCAAGACGAAACAGGGCTGGTTTGCCGTTGTTGCGGGTGGATTCGGCCGTAGAGCCGTCATCCAGCTTCAGCGTAAAGTGAACGAGAACCGCGCTGTTGCTCTGTACGGATTTAGACATGCAAATTGCTCGCTTGTTTTGGGTCACCTGTTGCCCGGTGGCGCTACGCTTACCGGGCCTACGGGGGCCACAAATTCTGTAGGCCGGGATCGCTACGCGTCACCCGGCTGGTTTTGTTACGCCTGCTCTTTCGCAGCCGGTTTAGGCAAGAAGCCTTCCAGCACGATTAACGCCGCACCAACGCATATTGCGCTATCGGCGAGGTTAAAGGTCGCGAAGTGCCAGTCGCCGACGTAGAAGTCGATCATATCGACCACAAAGCCGTGCCACAGGCGGTCAAACAGGTTACCCAGCGCGCCGCCAATGATCAGCGCGTAGGCGATGTTATTCAGCTTTTGCGTGGCCTTCGAGCGGTACATCAGCACCGCCAGCACGACGCAGATACCGATAGCGATACCCGCGAAGAACCAGCGCTGCCAGCCACCGCTGTCGGCAAGGAAACTAAACGCCGCACCGTAGTTGCGGGCGTAGTGCAGGTTAAGCGACGGGAACAGCGGGACCGTATCCCCCAGAGCGAAATTCTGGAGGATCAGGAACTTGCTGCCCAAATCAATAATCAGCACCACCACCACCAGCCACAGCCAGCGCAGTCCTGTTGAACAGAGAGTTTTACTCATCAGGCAAACTTACGTTTTTCGCCGTCACCGGCGACGTTGCTTACACAGCGTCCGCAGATGTCTGCGTGTTCCGCCACCTGACCGACATCAGTGGTGTAATGCCAGCAACGCGGGCATTTTTCACCGTCGGCTTTGCTCAGCGCGACCTTCAGTCCTTTGAGCAGTTCGCTCTGCTGAGCATCAGCAGACGCCTCGGCATAATCCGCAACTTTCGCACCAGAGGTCAACAGGACAAATCGTAATTCATCGCCCAGCGCGGTCAGCTTCGCGGCCAGCTCAGGCTCTGCGTACAGGGTCACCGTCGCTTCCAGAGAGCCACCGACTTTCTTGTCAGCGCGCGCCTGCTCGATAACCTTGTTCACTTCGCCACGCACTTTCAGCAGCTCGTCCCAATAGGCATCGTTCATCGCTTCGGTGCTGGAGAGATCGAACAGACCTTCATACCACTCGCCGGTGAAGACATACTTCTCACGGTCGCCCGGCAGGTAACCCCAGATTTCATCCGCGGTGAAGGACATGATCGGCGCCATCCAGCGCACCAGCGCTTCTGCGATGTGGTACAGCGCAGACTGACAGCTGCGGCGCGCCACGCTGTCCGCTTTCGCGGTGTACTGACGGTCTTTAATGATGTCGAGGTAGAACGAGCCCATCTCGATGGAGCAGAAGCGCATCAGGCGCTGCACCACTTCGTGGAAATCGTAAGACTCATACGCTTTCAGGATATCTTCCTGCGCCGCTTTCGCGCAGCCTACCGCCCAGCGATCGAGCACGACCATCTCTTCCGGCTTCACCATATCTTTTACCGGATCGAACCCGTTCAGGTTCGCCAGCAGGAAGCGCGCGGTGTTACGGATACGACGATAGCTGTCGGCAGCACGCTTCAGGATCTCGTCAGACACCGCCATTTCGCCGGTGTAGTCGGTAGAGGCTACCCACAGACGCAGGATGTCCGCGCCCAGCTTGTTCATTACGTCCTGCGGCGAAACGGTGTTACCGATGGACTTGGACATCTTACGGCCCTGACCATCCACGGTGAAGCCGTGAGTCAGTACCTGACGGTAAGGTGCTTTGCCCTTCATGGCGGTGGAGATCATCAGGGATGACATGAACCAGCCGCGGTGTTGGTCGGAGCCTTCGAGATACATGTCGGCAGCGTGACCGGCGAACTCAGGGCGCACGTCAACCACAGAGGCATGGGTTGAACCGGAGTCGAACCACACGTCCAGGGTATCCGGCACTTTCTCGTAGTTGTCCGCGTCCGCGCCCAGGATGTCGCGGGCGTCGAGATCCCACCACGCCTGAATGCCGTCAACTTCAACGCGTTTCGCCACTTCTTCCATCAGTTCCAGGGTGTTCGGATGCAGTTCCTGCGTCTCTTTGTGCACGAACAGCGACATCGGCACGCCCCAGGTGCGCTGACGGGAGATACACCAGTCAGGACGGTTAGCCACCATGGATTCGATACGCGCCTGGCCCCAGTCCGGGATCCACTGCACGCCTTTGATCTCTTTCAGAGACTGCTCGCGCAGGCCCTTCTGATCCATGCTGACGAACCACTGCGGGGTCGCACGGAAGATGATTGGCGACTTGTGGCGCCAGCAGCACGGATAGCTGTGCTGCATTTTTTCAACGTGCAGCAGCGCGCCGCTGGTGCGCAGCATGTCGACAATAATGTCGTTCGCTTTGAAGACGTTGACGCCGTCCAGCACCGGGTAGGTGCCAGGCAGGTAGGAGCCGTCCGGCCCAACCGGGTTGGCGATTTCCAGACCGTACTTCAGGCTGATGTTGTAGTCGTCAGGGCCGTGACCACCGGCGGTATGTACCGCACCGGTACCCGCGTCCAGCGTTACGTGGTCGCCCAGAATCGCCGGAACGTCGAAGTCCAGGAATGGGTGTTTGAAGCGCATCAGTTCCAGCGCGTCGCCTTTTACGGTGCCCAGCACGGTGTAATCGGTGATGTTCGCGCGTTTCAGTACGCTTTCGACCAGGTCTTTCGCCAGGATAACCGCACGGCCATCAATCTGCACCAGCGCATACTCAAACTCGCCAGAGAGGGAGATCGCGCGGTTAGCAGGCAGCGTCCACGGGGTGGTTGTCCAGATAACCAGCGAGACTGGACCGCTTACCCCAGGCAGACCAAATTTAGCTTTGATCGCATCCTGATCGACCGCTTCGAACGCCACGTCGATAGAAGGCGAGGTTTTGTCGTAATACTCTACTTCCGCTTCTGCCAGCGCAGAACGGCAGTCCACACACCAGTGCACCGGCTTCGCGCCTTTGTGCAGGTGACCGTTGCCGATGATTTTACCCAGCGCACGGATGATGTTGGCTTCGGTTTTGAAATCCATGGTCAGGTACGGATGCGACCAGTCGCCCAGCACGCCCAGACGGATAAAGTCAGCGCGCTGACCGTCAACCTGGGTGGCAGCGTATTCGCGGCATTTCGCGCGGAATTCTGCGGCGGTGAACTTCTCACCCGGCTTACCGTACTCTTGCTCCACTTTCAGCTCAATTGGCAGACCATGGCAGTCCCAGCCCGGAACGTAAGGCGAGTCATATCCCGCGAGTCCTTTGGACTTCACGATAATGTCTTTCAGAATCTTGTTTACAGAGTGACCAATATGAATGCTGCCATTCGCATATGGAGGGCCATCATGCAGAATGAAGGTTTTTTTGCCTTTTTTGGCTGCACGAATGATGCCGTACAGGTCATCATCGGTCCAACGCGCCAGCATTCCCGGTTCACGCTTGGCGAGATCGCCGCGCATCGGGAACCCTGTTTCCGGCAAATTCAGGGTTGATTTATAGTCACTCATCAGATTCTCGGTTCCGTATTTATCACGTAGGCAGTTAAGCCGGTTCTAAAGCCCAAAAAACTCGCGGGCCGTTAATTCATCTCGCGCGATTTGCGCCTTAAGTTCATCCAGCGAAGCGAATCGCTGTTCATTGCGTATTTTTTTACGCAGTATCACATCTATATGGCGACCATACAGGTCCATTACAACGTCCAGCAGGTGTACTTCTAACTGTTGACGCACACCGGCAACCGTTGGACGTGTGCCAATGTTGGCGACGCCGTAGAAAGGCTTCTCGCCCAGTCCTGCCACTTCCACCGCATAGACCCCTTTAACCGGGGAGACCTGACGACGCAGCGGTATATTCGCCGTCGGGAAACCTATCGTGCGGCCCAGCGCATCGCCATGGACCACGCGACCTGAAATCGTGAACGGGTGACCCAGCAGCGTTTCTGCCGTGTCCAGTTCATCGTTCGCCAGCGCCTGACGTACCGCCGTGCTGCTGACGCGCACGCCGCCCTCGCAGAAGGTCATTGTACTGGTGACGTCAAACCCGTACTCCAGGCCAGCCTTCTGTAATAACAAGAAATCGCCCTGACGACCAGCGCCAAAGCGGAAATCATCGCCCACGGCGAGAAACTGCACGCCAAGCTGCCTGACCAACAGGTCGCTGACAAAATTTTGTGCGGTCAGCGCGGCAAAACGACGGTCGAACCGTACACACAGGACGTAGTCCACCCCTGACTCCGCCAGGTAGCGTAACTTCTCACGCAGACGCGTCAGCCGCGCGGGGGATTTCTCGCCTGCAAACAGCTCCAGCGGCTGAGGCTCGAAAATCATCACCACGACGGGCAGGCCTCGCGCCTCGCCTTCTTTACGCAATCCCTGCAACAGCGCCTGATGCCCACGATGCACGCCGTCGAAATTACCAATGGTCAGCACGCACCCGTGCGGGGCTTGACTGAGATTATGTATGCCGCGTATCAGCTTCATGACTGGCTCAAAACAGTGAAAATCGCCAAAGTATACCTTGTACAGCGGTTAAGGTTAACCGGCGATTGTTCACGCTAAACAGAAAGCCGTATGATTTCATCACGCTGACCTTTCACAGCAAAAAAATCTGCCCGCGAACTGCGATTTTTACGCCGAAAAGCTGTATTCACGAACGACAAGCTGGTAGAATCCTGCGCCATCACTACGTAACGTAGCGTCGCCACATTAACGGCGCTTATTTGCACAAATCCATTGACAAAAGAAGGTATAGAGGGCATATTCCTCGGCCTTTGAATTGTCCACATAGATCATATTTGGGAGTTGGACCTTGGCTAATATCAAATCAGCTAAGAAACGTGCCGTTCAGTCTGAAAAGGCTCGTAAGCACAATGCAAGCCGTCGCTCTATGATGCGTACTTTCATCAAGAAAGTATACGCAGCAATCGAAGCTGGCGACAAAGCTGCAGCGCAGAACGCATTTAACGAAATGCAACCAATCGTGGATCGTCAGGCTGCTAAAGGTCTGATCCACAAAAACAAAGCAGCGCGTCATAAAGCAAACCTGACCGCGCAGATCAACAAACTGGCTTAATCGCCACTTGTTGTTGCTTGTTTGAAAGAACCCGCTTAACGCGGGTTTTTTTATGCCTTCAGATTGCCGGCGGCGTAAACAGCGCCGAGTAGTCCCGGTTGCAGATTCGCTGCACCGCCGGATGCTGAATCATCCTTTCGGCGAATATGGCGTGATACTCTTCCATCACGTTATCCACCCTGCCAATCTCGGTAATCTTGTCGTCTGAATAGAGATCGTGCGCATACAGCGTCGGGGCAACGAAGATAGCGTTGTGCGCCTCGCCAAAGGCTTTCATCAGCGCCGCATCGTCGAACTCACCGAGAATTTCTACGTTTAGCCCCTGCGAGTTAAACCAGTTCAGCAGCTTACGTCCGAGCATGGACCGCCTCCCCGGAACCAGCAAGCGGCGCTCTTCCAGGCAAGCCGGAAACGGTTTTTCCGGCGGTGGATTGATGCACCAGAAACTGACACCGCATTCGCCAATTTTCACCGAGAACAAGCCTTCCTGCTGCGTGGAATCGATAGGACAATCCGAAATAATCATATCCAGCTTATGCTGGCTCAGCTGTTCCAGCAGCATCTCGTGAGTGGACTCAAAGCAGCGTAAATGTATCTGTTCATCTTCCACCACCGCCGCATCCAGCACACCGCTTACCAGCCGTTTGGACAACGCATCCGCCACGCCCACGTCAAAGAGCAGGTTCGACTCTTTGCGATAGTTAACGATATCCAGCATCTCCTGGCTCAGGGTGAACATCTTGTCCGCATAGCGGAATACCAGTTCACCCAGCTCGCTCGGCTCAATGCCACGCCCTTTCCGCTTAAAAAGCTTTCCCTGCAAGCGCTCTTCCAGGGCTTTGATTTGCCCGGTGATAGTCTGTGGCGTCAGGTAGAGCGCCTCTGCGGCACCCACGACCGAGCCCTGCTTGTAGACATGCCAGAAGTAATAGAGATGGTTATAGTTCAAATGAGACATCACGTTTTCACTCCCTGATAGTTTATCGGGAGAAGGCTTCCCTTCTCCCGGTTTCCTGTTATGCCTGGACAGCCTGTCCGGACAACTTCACCTTCAACAAGGTGTAACCCATAACCGCGGCCAGGAACGACCCGATAAGAATGCCGAGTTTCGCCCAGACGATAAGCTCAGGCGCGCTTGCGCCAAACGCCAGCGTCGAGATAAAGATCGACATGGTGAATCCAATACCGCACAGCACGCCAACGGCCATAATCTGGCTAAAGGTGGTTCCGTTTGGCAATGACGCCAGCTTCAGCTTCAGCGCCAGCCAGCAGAACAGGCTGATGCCCAGCGGCTTACCAATAAACAGACCGGCGATGATACCCAGCGGCAGCACAGAGGTGAGTCCGTCCAGGGTAACCCCGGCCAGGGAAACACCCGCGTTGGCAAACGCAAACAGCGGCAGGATCATAAAACCCACCCACGGATGAAGCACATGCTCCAGCTGTCTGGCAGGCGATTTGCCGTCCTGTTCCTTCAGCGGAATAAAGAAGCCAACGATGACGCCCGCCAGCGTGGCATGCACGCCAGACTTCAGCACCGCCGTCCACAGCACCATCCCCACCAGAATATAAATCCCCGTGCGTCGGACGTTGAAGACGTTCAGCAACGCCAGCACCGCAATAGCCACGGCCGCCACGCTCAGCGACAGAACGGACAGATCGCTGGTGTAGAACAGCGCGATAATCACGATAGCGCCCAGATCATCGATAATCGCCAGCGCCATCAGGAAAATTTTCAGTGCTACCGGGACGCGGCTACCGAGCAAGGCTAAGACCCCGAGCGCAAACGCGATATCCGTTGCGGCCGGGATCGCCCAGCCGTCACGAACAACCGGATCCTGCCACGCAAATGCGAGAAAGAGCAACGCCGGAACGATCATCCCGCCAATCGCCGCGATCACCGGAAACGCCGCACGCTGACGGCTGGCAAGCGAACCGCTCACCAGCTCACGTTTAACCTCCAGGCCCACCAGCAGGAAGAACACCGCCATCAGCGCATCGTTGATCCACAGCAGCATGTTCTTGTTAATTTCCAGCGCCCCGACCTTCAGCTCGACGGGCGTTTCCAGAAATGCGTGATAGAGATCGCGTGTCATGCCCATATTGGCGAGCAGCATGGCGGCCGCAGCAGCAATAATCAGGATGACGCCGCCGGATGCCTCACTGCTAAAGAAACGGTGTAGTAATTTCACGTTTAAACTCTCTTTTACAACAATACCTCGGTAAAACCATAATATCAGCGCAAACAGATCGGTAAAAACAGATTAATATTGGTTATAGATTCAGTTTAACCGAGGTATAACGCTATAAAGCAAAAAGCCCGGAATCGCTTCCGGGCTTTAAATGATAGTAACCAGCTGGCGGGTTAGCGGGTTAAATCGTCGAAGAATTTTTTGACGCCATCGAAGAAGCTTTTGGAGCGCGGGCTGTTTTTCTCACCTGTCGGGCCACCAAAGCTTTCCTGAAGCTCTTTCAGCAGCTGTTTCTGCTTATCGTTCAGGCCGACCGGCGTTTCCACGACCACGCGGCATAACAGGTCACCCTGCGCGCCACCGCGAACGGATTTAACGCCTTTGCCGCGCATGCGGAACAGTTTCCCGGTCTGGGTTTCGCCAGGGATTTTCAGGTTAACGCGACCGTCCAGCGTCGGCACTTCGATTTCGCCGCCCAGCGCCGCCATCGCAAAGTTGATCGGCACTTCACAGTACAGGTTGTTACCTTCACGCTCGAAGATGGCGTGCTGCTTCACCTGAACCTGAACGTACAGATCGCCTGCCGGTGCGCCGTGCTCGCCGGCTTCACCCTCACCTGCCAGACGGATGCGGTCGCCCGTATCGACGCCTGCCGGGATCTTAACGGACAGCGTTTTGGTTTTCTCCACGCGACCGTGACCATGACATTTGGTGCACGGATCTTTAATCAGCGTACCGCGACCATGACAGTGCGGACAGGCCTGCTGCACCGCGAAGAAGCCCTGGCGCATCTGCACCTGACCGGAACCGTGACAGGTTGGGCAGGTCTGTGGCTGAGTCCCCGCTTTCGCACCGCTGCCGTGGCAAACGTCACACTCTTCCAGCGTCGGAATACGGATCTCTTTGGTGACGCCGCGAACCGCTTCTTCCAGCGTCAGGTCCATGTTGTAGCGCAGGTCTGCGCCGCGCGCCGCGCGCTGACGGCCACGCCCGCCACCGAAGATATCGCCAAATACATCACCAAAGATATCGCTGAAATCAGCGCCGCCGCCGAAGCCGCCGCCACCAAATCCACCGCCGCCCATGCCGCCCTGTTCAAAGGCCGCGTGACCATATTGATCATAGGCCGCACGTTTTTGTGCATCGGTCAGGACTTCGTAGGCTTCTTTAATCTCTTTAAATTTGGCTTCAGCCTCTTTGTCACCCTGATTACGGTCAGGGTGGAATTTCATGGCCAGGCGCTTATACGCCTTTTTGATTTCACGCTCTTCCGCAGTTTTCGGAACGCCTAAAATCTCGTAATAGTCTTGCTTTGCCATTGGTTTTTTTAAGCCCCTTAACATGCGAGCACGGGCGTGGAGAATTCTCCTACGCCCGTGCCGATTACTTACCCTGCATCAGGGCGATTATTTTTTGTCTTTCACTTCTTCGAACTCAGCGTCGACAACATCGTCGTCTTTCGCGTTGTTCGCCGAAGCATCAGCGCCCGCCTGCTGCTGTGCGTGCTGCTGCTGAGCGATTTCCATCAGCTTCTGAGAAACCTGTGCCAGCTCCTGCATCTTCGCTTCGATGTCCGCTTTGTCTTCGCCTTTCAGAGACGTTTCCAGCGCGCTCAGTGCAGTTTCGATTGCAGTTTTGTCTTCCGCTGGCAGTTTATCGCCCGCTTCTTCAACCTGCTTACGGGTGCTGTGCAGCAGATGGTCACCCTGGTTACGGGTCTGAACCAGCTCTTCAAACTTACGGTCGGATTCCGCGTTAGCTTCGGCATCACGAACCATTTTTTCGATTTCCGCTTCGTTCAGGCCAGAAGATGCCTTGATGGTAATCTTCTGCTCTTTACCGCTGTTTTTGTCTTTCGCAGACACGTGCAGGATACCGTCAGCATCGATGTCGAAGGTGACTTCGATCTGTGGCATGCCGCGTGGTGCCGGGTTAATACCGTCCAGGTTGAACTGACCCAGAGATTTGTTATCCGCCGCGCGCTTACGCTCACCCTGAATCACATGGATGGTTACCGCAGACTGGTTGTCTTCAGCGGTAGAGAACACCTGGCTGTGTTTCGTCGGGATAGTGGTGTTTTTGTTGATGAGCGGGGTCATCACGCCACCCATGGTTTCGATACCCAGAGACAGCGGGGTAACGTCCAGCAGCAGTACATCTTTCACTTCACCGGTCAGTACACCACCCTGAACCGCAGCACCGATAGCAACCGCTTCGTCCGGGTTCACGTCTTTACGTGGCTCTTTACCAAAGAATTCAGCAACTTTCTTCTGAACCATTGGCATACGAGTCTGACCACCTACCAGGATAACGTCCTGAATGTCAGACACGGACAGGCCAGCGTCCTGCAATGCAACTTTCAGTGGCTCGATAGAACGGTTCACCAGGTCTTCTACCAGGCTTTCCAGTTTCGCACGGGTCACTTTGATGTTCATGTGTTTTGGACCGGTCGCGTCTGCGGTGATGTACGGCAGGTTCACGTCGGTCTGCTGAGCGGAAGACAGCTCGATCTTCGCTTTCTCAGCGGCTTCTTTCAGGCGCTGCATAGCCAGCGGGTCGTTACGCAGGTCAATGCCCTGATCTTTCTTGAACTCGTCAACGAGGTAGTTGATCAGACGGGTATCGAAGTCTTCACCACCCAGGTGGGTATCACCGTTGGTTGCCAGAACTTCGAAGGTTTTTTCGCCGTCAACATCGTCGATTTCGATAATAGAAATATCGAAGGTACCACCACCCAGGTCGTAAACCGCGATAGTACGGTTGCCAACTTCTTTATCCAGACCGTAAGCCAGTGCTGCTGCGGTTGGTTCGTTGATGATACGTTTTACTTCCAGGCCTGCGATACGGCCAGCATCTTTGGTTGCCTGACGCTGAGCATCGTTGAAGTAAGCAGGTACGGTGATAACAGCTTCAGTTACCGGTTCACCCAGGTAATCTTCCGCAGTTTTCTTCATTTTCTTCAGCACTTCAGCAGAGATCTGCGGAGGTGCAGTTTTGGTGCCTTTCACATCAAGCCATGCATCGCCGTTATCGGCTGCGATGATTTTGTAAGGCATGATGGAAACGTCACGCTGAACTTCTTCGTCCTGGAAGCGGCGGCCAATCAGGCGTTTGATCGCAAACAGGGTGTTTTGCGGGTTTGTCACTGCCTGACGTTTAGCCGGCTGACCAACCAGAGTTTCACCATCCTGGGTATAAGCAATGATAGAAGGCGTGGTGCGATCGCCCTCGGCGTTCTCCAGCACACGTGCAGTAGTGCCATCCATAATCGCTACACAAGAGTTGGTAGTACCCAGGTCGATACCAATAATTTTACCCATCTAAACGTCTCCACTAAAAATTCAGTCAACATGTGGTTGTGTACCTGTAATAAGGGCAGAACGTGCTTTTTCAACTGCCCAGATTTGATTTTTTTCAGGTCCACACACTGCGGTTGCTTACAAGATGGGGTCACAACGGCATCCATCAAGGGGGAAGGATAAAAAATTTTTTAATTTCACCCCGATGAGATCATAGACGGCGTCGATGCCGCCCATTATGATGCCGCGCCCCGTCAGGGAGAACTGGCGCGGGTTTAACCATTTCACCATATTAATGATGATTTTTTGAGGACTTATGGGCAACACTAAGTTGGCTAATCCGGCTCCGCTGGGCCTGATGGGTTTTGGCATGACCACCATTCTGCTGAACCTGCACAATATCGGGATGTTCCCGATGGACGGCATTATCCTGGCGATGGGCATTTTTTACGGCGGTATCGCACAAATCTTTGCGGGCCTGCTGGAATATAAGAAAGGCAACACCTTCGGCTTAACCGCCTTTACCTCTTACGGTTCTTTCTGGCTGACTCTGGTCGCGATTCTGCTGATGCCTAAAATGGGCCTGGCGGAGGCGGCAAACGCCCATTTCCTGGGCGTGTACCTGGGACTGTGGGGCGTGTTCACCCTGTTCATGTTCTTTGGCACCCTCAAGGCGAACCGCGCGCTGCAATTCGTCTTCCTGAGCCTGACCGTCCTGTTCGCCCTGCTGGCCATCGGTCACCTGGCGGATAACGAAGGCATCGTTCACGTTGCCGGCTGGGTCGGTCTGGTTTGCGGCGCAAGCGCAATCTACCTGGCCATGGGTGAAGTGCTGAACGAGCAGTTCGACCGCACCATTCTACCGATTGGTGAAAAACACTGATCCCTCTGTCGTGCCCGCGTCGCGGGCACGACGTCCCTCTGACTGGCGAAGCCACATCCCCAATACCAGCCCCATCAGCGATAACGCCAGCACGTACCACGCAGGTGCAAGGGGCGACAGCCCCATCAACACCGTCACCACAATCGGGGTCAGCCCGCCGAAAATGGCATACGAGACGTTATAAGAGAAAGAGATTCCGGTGAAGCGAACCTCCGGCGGAAAGGCGCGGACCATCACGTACGGTACGGCGCCAACGACGCCCACACACAGCCCGACGACACCGTACAGCAGGAACAGCTGTTCAGGATGGGTGCCCGCAAGATGATAGAATGCCCAGCTCGACGCGGCCAGCAGCAGGCTGCCGACAATAAAGGTCACGCTGGCGCCGAAACGATCCGCCGCCAGCCCGGCGGCCAGACAGCCAAAGCAGAGCATAATTGTCGCGATACTGTTCGCCTGTAACGTCACGGCAGGCGCAAAACCGTACTGTTTTTGCAGCCAGACCGGCGACATCAAAATGACCACCACGATACCCGCAGACAGCAGCCAGGTCAGAAGCATCGACACGACTACCGCTTTTTTATGCCGCACTACTACGGTTTTCACCGGCAGTTCTTGCGCCAGCGCCTTCCGCTGCTGCATTTCCAGAAATATTGGCGTCTCCTGCAACCAGCGTCGCAGGCACATTGCCACCAGCCCAAACGCCCCGCCCAGCAGGAACGGTATACGCCAGCCCCAGTCGTGAACGGCCTGTTGCGTCATGCTGGTATTGATGATGGTTGCAACTACGGAGCCAAGCAGGATCCCGATCGTCAGCCCTGCGGTCAACGTTCCGCACGCAATGCCGATGCGGCGCACCGGGACGTGCTCAGCGACAAACACCCACGCGCCAGGCACTTCCCCGCCGATGGCCGCGCCCTGGAGAATACGCATCAGCAGCAGCAATAACGGGGCGATAATGCCCATCGACTCATAGGTAGGCAAAAGGCCAATCGCCAGCGTCGGCACGGCCATAAGCAGGATGCTGAGGGTAAACATCTTCTTGCGCCCAACCAGATCGCCAAAGTGCGCCATGACAATGCCGCCCAGCGGACGCGCCAGATAGCCGGCAGCGAAAATGCCGAAAGTTTGTACCTGACGCAGCCATTCAGGAATATCCGCCGGGAAAAACAGCGCCCCCACAACGGCGGCGAAGAAGACAAAGATGATGAAATCGTAAAACTCCAGCGCGCCGCCCAGGGCAGCGAGCGTGAGGGTTTTGTAGTCCTGTCGATTCAGAGGTCGGGTATTATGTGACATAGCGAACCATTGTGCATGTGTTGTGGATTATTTTTTACAGCAATCGTAAAGAAAAAATTACTATATCGTAAATCCATTTACACGCTACTGCGGCTGGCGCTTATGTCACATTTTAATCATTTTCAGGAGATTGTTTCGCGGCGAGCGCTTTTAGGGCGAAATGCTGCTACCACGTTGCCGTCAGTTTCCACGTACGGACCGTCAAGCAGTTGTATACAATACGGTACACTTGCAAAGATACCGTGAACGATAACGCTTCCGTCCTCGGCTTTTACCCCTTCCAGCGTCTCTTTTATCGACTTCGGCTGCCCCGGCAGGTTCAGGATCAGCGCCTGTTTGCGGATCACCCCGACCTGACGGGAAAGAATGGCCGTCGGGACAAAGTGTAGACTGATCTGGCGCATCTGTTCACCGAAGCCCGGCATTTCACGATCGGCGATAGCCAGCGTCGCGTCCGGCGTTACATCGCGGCGCGCGGGGCCGGTGCCGCCCGTCGTCAGCACAAGGTGGCAGCTCATTTCATCCACCAGCTCACACAGGGTTTGCTCGATGATCGGCTGCTCGTCCGGGATCAGGCGAGTCTGGATCTCAAACGGGGTAGTGAGCGCGCTGCCCAGCCACGCTTCCAGAGCAGGGATGCCTTTATCCTGATAAACACCGCTGGAGGCGCGGTCAGAAATCGACACTAAGCCGATGCGTAAGGTATTCATATCCATTCCATTCAAAAAGTACTGATTAAAGGGAATGATACACGCAGAGAGAAAATTCAGACAGAGGCGGGGGAAAGACGCGTGACCGGGAACCCGGTCACGCAGAATGATTACAGCAGGTCGCCGATCATTTTTTCCAGTTTTTCCTGGTCGATAGCAAACTTACGGATACCGTCCGCCAGTTTATCTACGGCCATTGGATCCTGGTTGTGCTGCCACAGGAACTCGGACTCGGTGATGCGCTCAGGACGCGCTTTCACTTCGCCAGTGTAAGACAGTTTACGCTCGATAGCACCTTCGCTTTCTGCCAGCTCTTTCAGCAGCGCAGGGGCGATGGTCAGGCGGTCACAGCCAGCCAGCTCGATGATTTCGCCGACGTTACGGAAGCTTGCGCCCATAACAACGGTCTCATAGCCGTGCTGTTTGTAGTATTCGTAGATTTCAGTCACAGAAATCACGCCTGGATCTTCAGACGCCGCGTACTCTTTCTTGTCGGTGTTGGCTTTGTACCAGTCCAGAATACGGCCCACGAACGGAGAAATCAGGTATACGCCAGCTTCGGCACATGCACGCGCCTGCGCGAAGGAGAACAGCAGAGTCAGGTTACAGTTGATCCCTTCTTTTTCCAGCTGCTCAGCAGCGCGGATGCCCTGCCAGGTAGAGGCCAGTTTGATCAGGATACGGTCGTTGCTGATGCCCGCATCGTTGTACAGTTTGATCAGGCGTTTTGCTTTGGCGATAGAGGCTTCGGTGTCGTAGGACAGGCGAGCATCAACTTCGGTAGAGATACGGCCAGGAACGAGCTTCAGGATTTCCAGACCGATGTTCACTGCCAGTTTGTCAGTGGCATCCACAACCTGCTGCGCGCGGTCATTGCTCTGTGCTTTTGCCCAGGTCACCGCCTCGTCGATCAGTTTGCGATACTCAGGGATCTGCGCGGCGTTAAGGATCAGAGAAGGGTTGGTTGTGGCATCCTGCGGCTGGTACAGCTTCATTGCCGCAATATCTCCGGTGTCAGCGACGACAGTGGTGAACTGACGAAGGGAGGTCAATTTATCCGTCATGATAGTGTTTCTCTTTTAACGTGCCCTGGATAATTCACACTACCGACAGCTTGCCAGCAGCGGAAAAATGACAGGTTTACTTGTTAGGGGGATGTAACCGGTCTGCCCTGATGATAACACGAGTGAGAGGCAGCGCAACCGCAGACAGTGCGCTTAGGCAGAGTATGATAAACTCAGAATATTAACAGGCTGCTAAGTAACAGCATGCACACTCAGTGGTAGCGCTTACATATTCACTTTGGCATCAACAAGAGGGACGTTAGTGCCTGATTTCTTTTTCTTTATTAACGAAGTCCTCTGGGGTTCGATCATGATATACCTGCTTTCTGGAGCAGGTATCTGGTTTACGTGGCGCAGCGGGCTGATTCAGTTTCGCTATATCCGCAAATTTGGCAGAAGTCTGAAAAACAGCGTCACCCCACAGCCGGGCGGCCTGACATCGTTTCAGGCGCTCTGTACTAGCCTTGCCGCGCGCGTCGGCAGCGGTAACCTGGCCGGTGTCGCGCTGGCGATCGGCGCGGGCGGTCCGGGCGCGGTATTCTGGATGTGGGTGACGGCGATTATCGGTATGGCCACCTCCTTTGCTGAATGCTCGCTTGCGCAACTCTACAAAGAAAAAGACGGCAAAGGTCAGTTTCGCGGCGGTCCCGCCTGGTATATGGCTCGCGGGTTGGGAATGCGCTGGATGGGCGTTCTGTTCTCGATCTTTTTGCTGATTGCCTATGGCCTTATTTTCAATACCGTTCAGGCAAATTCCGTCGCCCACGCGCTGCGCTTTGCCTTTAATTGTCCGGAGTGGCTGACGGGCGGCGCGCTTGCCCTTCTCACCCTGCTGACCATTGTGACCGGGCTAAAAGGGGTTGCCCGCCTGATGCAGTGGCTGGTTCCGCTGATGGCGCTGCTGTGGGTGTCAACCAGCCTGATGGTATGCGCGATACATATTGACGAGGTGCCGAACGTCATCGTCACCATTTTCCAAAGCGCGTTCGGCTGGCGCGAAGCGGCTTCAGGCGCGTTGGGTTACACCCTTAGCCAGGCTCTCACTGCGGGTTTTCAGCGGGGTATGTTCTCCAACGAAGCGGGAATGGGCTCCACGCCGAATGCCGCCGCAGCGGCCGCATCCTGGCCCCCGCATCCCGCCGCGCAGGGCATTGTACAGATGATTGGCGTCTTCACAGACACCATTGTTATCTGCTCCGCCAGCGCGATGATCATGCTGCTGGCCGGTGCCGCTGAGCAACCGTCCGGTAGTACGGCAGGCATTCATTGGGTACAACAGGCGCTGGTCTCCCTCGTCGGCGGCTGGGGCGCGGGCCTTGTCGCACTTGTCGTGGGACTTTTTGCCTTTAGTTCCATTGCGGTGAACTATATCTATGCCGAAAACAACCTTATCTTCCTGAAAGTCAATTCGCGTCTGACCCGCAACGTCCTTCGCGCGGGTGTGCTGGGAATGGTTTTCGTCGGCTCCCTGCTCAGTATGCCGTTGGTCTGGCAAATAGCGGACGTCATCATGGCGCTGATGGCCATCACGAACCTGACGGCCATTTTGCTGCTTTCACCGGTTGTGGCGCTGATCGCGCGCGATTATCTGCGTCAGCGCAAGCTCGGCGTACAGCCCGTCTTTGACGCCTCACGCTATCCCGAAATCGAGTCACAAATTGCCCCTGGCACCTGGGATGATTTGCCGCGGCAATAACAGCTATCGATCAATTCAGGGCGATTTTTTGTTAAAGTCGCTCTAAATTTCCTGCAAGGACTGGATATGCTGATTCTGATTTCACCTGCCAAAACGCTCGACTACCAGAGCCCGCTCGCCACTGAGCGTTATACCCAGCCGGAATTGCTGGACTACTCGCAACAGTTGATCCACGAAGCGCGTAAGCTTTCGGCTCCGCAAATCGCTTCGCTGATGAGCATCAGCGATAAACTTGCCGACCTGAACGCCACCCGTTTTCATGAGTGGCAGCCTGACTTCACGCCCGCCAACGCCCGCCAGGCGCTGTTGGCCTTCAAAGGTGACGTCTACACTGGCCTGCAAGCAGAAACGTTTAGCGAAGCCGATTTCGATTTTGCCCAGCAGCATCTGCGCATGTTATCCGGCCTGTACGGGGTGCTGCGCCCGCTGGATCTGATGCAGCCGTATCGTCTGGAGATGGGTATCCGCCTGGAAAACGCTAAAGGTAAAGATCTGTACCAGTTCTGGGGCGATGTCATTACCGACAAGCTTAACGCGGCGCTGCAAGCCCAGGGGGACAACGTGGTGATCAACCTGGCCTCCGATGAGTACTTCAAATCGGTGAAACCGAAAAAGCTGGATGCGGACATTATCAAGCCGGTATTCCTCGACGAGAAAAACGGCAAATTTAAAGTAATCAGCTTCTACGCCAAAAAAGCGCGCGGTCTGATGAGCCGCTTCATCATTCAAAACCGCCTGACGAAGCCAGAGCAGCTCACCGGCTTTAACAGTGAAGGGTATTTCTTCGACGAGGCATCGTCAGGAAAAAACGAGCTGGTGTTTAAGCGTCACGAGCAATAAAAGACAACCCCGCCAGCTGGCGGGGTTTATGTTAATGGTGCTTCCGGTCCGGGCGACGATCGTCATGACGGTGTTGATCGTCACGATCGCGATGTTCATCGTGCGGACGCCAGTGGTTATCGCGCCAGTCATAGTGCGCTTTCCACCAGTCATGGTCGCGCCAGCGGCCGCCATCCCAGTAGTGCCCGTTATTATCCCGATCGCCAATTTGCAGTTTTACCGCGGGCACGAGGGTGATTTCAGCTGCCTGCACCGCCATCGGAGCGACCAGCATCAGTGAAAGCGCGATAAGTGCAGGTTTCAGTGTAGACATAGGTGACTCCTTATTCTTCTTGCCCAACGTGGGCCGATGTAAGGAGAGTACATGATGGGAACGGGGGATGTTATTCTCTGCAATCCTAAACGCTAAGTGACCGCATTTATTGGGAAATTCTGCTTTTTTCCTGCTGTTTTTCTCCTTAATTTCTCCATAAAAAAGCCGGGTGGCGGCTTCGCCTTACCCGGCCTACGTTCTGAGCCGTTGTAGGTCGGGTAAGGCGTAGCCGCCACCCGACAAAAATCACGCTCGGGTCATCATCAGCTTACGCAGCGCGGCAAAGTCTGCGGGCAGCTCATGAGACAGCAGCGGCAGGTCGGCACGCTCGGCCAGCTCTTTTGGCAGCGGCAGCGTTTCCCCCAGGATCGCTTCCACACTCTCTTTGAACTTGGCCGGATGGGCGGTGCCGAGGAACAGGCCATACTCACCCGGTTGAAGCTGATCGCGCAGGGCACGATAGGCAATCGCCGCATGCGGCTCAGAGGTATAGCCCACCGCTTTCAGCTCGCGCATGGTGGCTTTCGTGGTTTCGTCCGTCACCGCTGCGTAACCCAGATCGCCCAGACGCCAGACCTTACGGCGGAACAGCTCTTCCACACGCGGCCAGTTGTTAGGCTGTGACACATCCATCGCATTGGAGAGCGTGGCCTGAGTCGCGTTCGGCGCCCATTTTCCGTCCTTCAGGAAACGCGGCACGGTGTCGTTGGCGTTGGTGGCGGCGATAAAGCGCTTCACCGGCAGGCCGAGTGATTTCGCCAGCAGGCCTGCCGTCAGGTCGCCGAAGTTCCCGCTTGGCACGGAAACCACCAGCTGATTGCGCGCGTCCTGCGGCAACTGCGCCACCGCTTCGAAGTAGTAGCAGATCTGCGCCAGCAGACGGCTGATGTTGATGGAGTTGGCAGAGTTCAGCCCCAGCGCCGCCTTCAGCTCTTCGTCATCGAAGGCTTGCTTCACCAGCGCCTGACAGGCATCGAAATCGCCGTCGATCGCCACGGTTTCAATGTTGCCCCCAAGGGTGCAGAACAGTTTTTCCTGAAGCGGGCTGATTTTGCCTTTCGGATAGAGGATCACCACGCGGACGTTTTTCAGGCCGTAGAACGCATGGGCCACCGCCGCACCGGTATCGCCTGAAGTCGCGGTCAGAATGGTCACCGGTTTGTCGCCGCTGATGTGGGTCAGCATCTGCGCCATAAAACGACCGCCGAAATCTTTGAACGCCAGCGTCGGGCCGTGGAACAGCTCCAGACAGCCAACGTCAGGCTCCACCTGCTTCACCGGCGCCGGGAAAGCAAACGCCGCACGCACGCGCTCTTCCAGCAGCTCCTGTGGGATTTCGTCGCCGATAAACGCAGACAGAATTTTGGTGCTGCGGGTGACAAAGTCCTGCTTCAGCAGTTCATCGATTTCGGTCAGCTGAAATTCCGGCAGGTCGTGGGGGAAGAACAGCCCCTGATTTTTGCCCAGCCCCTGCGTTACCGCCTGCGCAAAGCTGACCTGCTCGTTATGATCTTTAAGGTTGTAGAGTTTCATTCGTTATCCCAGTACTCGTGCGCCAGCCGTGTCCAGACGGCAAATATGAACAAAGCCTTCCTGATTTTGCAGGTAGTGTTTAGAGAGCCAGTCCGCCACGCGCTGCGCGGTGTCTGGCTTGTCGCATAAGGCGAACAGCGTCGGGCCGGAGCCGGAGATGCCGCACGCCTGTGCGCCGATATCCATGGATGCCTGTCGCGCTTCGTTAAAGCCCGGCAGCAGCTTCGTGCGATACGGCTCGGCAATAACGTCTTTCATCAGTTTCGCCGCCAGCTGCGGCTGTCGGGTGTAGCAGGCATGAATAAAGCCCGCCAGATGACGCCCGTGGGCGATACAGTCCTGACGACGATACTGCGCCGGCAGGATCGCACGCGCTTCGGCGGTAGACACTTTAATGCCCGGATAGGCCAGCACCCACAGCCACTCATCAAACCCTGGCACCTGCTGGCTGATGATGCCATTTTCTTCAATCATCAGCTGCATGCCGCCAAGGAAGCACGGCGCCACGTTATCATAATGAATGCTGCCGGAGATGCGCCCTTCCAGCTCGCCCATCAGCGCCAGCAGACGGCTGTTGTTCAGCGGCTTGCCGCAGTGCTCATTCATCGCCACCAGCGCGGCGACCACCGAGCAGGCGCTCGAGCCCAGCCCCGAACCAATCGGCATGCTCTTTTCCAGCGTCATGGCGACCGGCACGTTTTTGCCAATCTCCTGACAGAAGCGTTCCCAGCACTGATAAACAATATTCTCGCGCGGTTCAGACGGCAGCTTACTGGCGAAACGGCCGATGTTATTCAGGCTGAAGCGCTCTGCCGCCTCAACCGTAACCGTATCGCCCAGCAGCGAACCGTCCACCGGCGTTACCGCCGCGCCCAGCACGTCAAATCCGACACTCATATTAGCGCTGGAAGCCGGGGCATATACTTTAACCATCTTAAACTCCTAACTTCCATGACAGGGTACGCAGCAGATCGGCAAACACGCCTGCCGCCGTCACATCATTCCCTGCGCCATAGCCGCGAAGCACCAGCGGCAGTGGCTGATAATAATGGCTGTAGAACGCCAGAGCGTTCTCGCCGTTTTTCACCTTGTACAGCGGATCGTTGCCATCCACTTCGGCAATCTTCACCCGGCAGACGCCGTCTTCTTCAATGTTGCCAACATAGCGCAATACCTTACCTTCATCACGGGCTTTCGCAACGCGTGCGGCAAAGGCATCGTCAAGCTGAGGTAAATTCGCCATAAAGGCGCTGACGTCACCGCTGTCATCAAATTCTGCTGGCAGCACTGGCTCAATCACGATATCAGAAAGCTCCAGCTCGCGGCCGGTCTCGCGCACCAGGATCAGCAGCTTACGCGCCACGTCCATACCGGAGAGGTCGTCCCGCGGATCCGGCTCGGTGTAACCCAGCTCGCGCGCGGCGCGGGTGGCTTCCGACAGGCTCATCCCTTCGTCCAGCTTGCCGAAGATAAACGACAGGGAGCCGGAGAGGATGCCGGAGAAACGCTGTAGTTCGTCGCCCGCGTTCAGCAGGTTTTGCAGGTTCTCGATGACCGGCAGGCCCGCGCCCACGTTGGTGTCATACAGAAACTTGCGGCGCGACTTACTCGCCGCCAGACGCAGCTGGTGATAGTAATCCATTGACGAGGTGTTGGCCTTTTTGTTCGGCGTCACCACGTGGAAACCTTCGCGCAGGAAATCCGCGTACTGATCGGCCACCGCCTGGCTGGAGGTACAGTCAACGATCACCGGGTTAAGCAGGTGATATTCTTTCACCAGGCGGATCAGGCGGCCCAGGTTAAACGGCTCTTTCGCCTCTTCCAGCTCCGCCTGCCAGTTTTCCAGGTTCAGACCGTGGACGTTAGTCAGCAACGCTTTCGAGTTCGCAATGCCGCAGACGCGCAGATCGATATGTTTCTTCTTAAGCCACTCCTGCTGACGCTTTACCTGCTCCAGCAGCGCGCCGCCGACGCCGCCGACGCCCACCAGGAACAGCTCAATCACCTGGTCGGTGTTGAACAGCATCTGATGCACCACGCGCACGCCGGTAGTGGCGTCATCGTTATCCACGACAACGGAAATGGAACGCTCGGATGAGCCCTGGGCAATCGCCACGATATTGATATTGGCCCGCGCCAGCGCGGCAAAGAATTTGGCGGAGATACCGCGCAGGGTGCGCATACCGTCGCCGACCACCGAGATAATCGCCAGACGCTCCTGAATCGAGAGCGGCTCCAGCAGCTCTTCTTTCAGCTCCAGATAGAACTCTTCTTCCAGCGCGCGACGGGCGCGCAGGCAATCGCCCTGCGGAACGCAGAAGCTGATGCTGTATTCGGAAGAAGACTGTGTGATCAGCACCACGGAGATCCCGTTGCGGGACATAGCGGCAAAGACGCGTGCCGCCATGCCGACCATGCCCTTCATCCCCGGGCCGGAGACGCTGAACATCGCCATGTTATTGAGGTTAGAAATGCCTTTCACCGGCAGGTCATCTTCATCCGCGCTGGCGCCAATCAGCGTACCCGGCGCCTGCGGATTACCGGTATTCTTAATCAGGCAAGGGATCTGGAACTGGGCAATCGGGGAGATGGTACGCGGGTGAAGAACTTTAGCGCCGAAGTAGGAAAGCTCCATCGCTTCCTGGTACGACATCGACTTCAGCAGCCTGGCGTCCGGCACCTGGCGCGGATCGCAGGTATAAACGCCGTCGACATCAGTCCAGATCTCACAGCAGTCTGCGCGTAAACAGGCGGCCAGCACGGCGGCAGAGTAATCGGATCCGTTACGCCCCAGCACCACCAGTTCGCCCTTCTCGTTACCGGCGGTAAAGCCTGCCATCAGGATCATATGGTCAGACGGGATTTTGCTCGCCGCAATACGGCGTGTCGACTCGGCAATGTCGACGGTGGATTCGAGGTAGTGGCCCACAGCCAGCAGTTTTTCAACCGGATCGATGACCGTCACGTGGTGACCGCGCGCTTCCAGCACGCCTGCCATGATGGCGATGGAGAGTTTTTCACCCCGGCAAATCAGCGCCGCGTTGATGCTGTCCGGGCACTGGCCAAGCAGGCTGATACCGTGAAGAACGTGTTTAATCTGGGCAAATTCAAGTTCAACGGTGCTTTTCAGCTGCGCCAGCGGGAAACCAGGCTGGGCGTCGGCCAGCCCCTGAAGCAGATCGGCGAAGATACGCTCGGCGTCGCTGATGTTCGGTAGTGCATCCTGACCACCGATGGTTTTTTCAATCATCGCCACCAGGTGGTTCGTGATTTTGGCCGGGGCAGAGAGCACGGTGGCAACCTGCCCCTGCCTGGCGTTGCTTTCCAGGATATCGGCAACACGCAGAAAACGTTCTGCATTTGCCACTGACGTACCGCCGAACTTCAACACTCGCATGGTTCTACCTCATTTCCTTTAGCCGAAAAAAAAGCCCGCACTGTTCAGGTGCGGGCTTTTTTCTGTTTTTCCTGTACGCGTCAGCCCGCATCGTTACCTGTGGTAATGATGATGGTTGTAGTAATGGTGGTGATGCTGATGCGTTTCATGGATGTTGTGTACTCTGTCATTATTATCTGTCTGTGCTCTATTCTTTTAGGGTTAAAGGATCGAGCCCCTTAAGTCAATGAATTTTTAATTCGATCACAATTCGGGACATTCTCACGTCCCGCTGCGCGCAGATTTATTTTCATCGGAATACCCCAGTTGCAACCCCAGACATCAGCAGGATCGGCCATAATAAAAACCTATGGCACTATTTTACTCCGCTAATTTTTTTTCAATATCATGAAGCAATCGGTGCAGCATTGCCGTGTCGCGCTGTTCAAGACGCCCCAGGCGCTGCTGTAACCAGTCCACCATTTTTTGGTCGTCAGCGACGCCCAACTGCGCAAGAAGCTTATCTGCACGAACACGCAGTGCCGCCAGCTGGTTTTCATCCGAAACTGTCACCGGTGGCTGAGAAATTTGTATTAAGGATGCTAATTGATAGCAATAGACCATCACCGCCTGCCCCAGATTGAGTGACGGATAATCCGCCACCATCGGCGCGCCCGTCAGCACGTCAGCCAGCGCCAGCTCTTCGTTAGTCAGCCCGGAATCTTCTCGCCCAAACACCAGCGCGGCTTTCTCCAGCCACTGGCTTTTCTCTTCCAGCATCGGCACCAGTTCAGCAGGCGTGGCGTAATAGTGAAACTTCGCCCGGCTGCGCGCGGTCGTCGCGACGGTAAATGAAATATCGTGGAGTGCGTCGGCGAGCGTAGCGTAAGTGGTTATATTATCGAGAATATCACCCGAACCGTGCGCCACCCAGCGCGCAGCAGGCTCCAGATGCGCCGTGCTGTCCACAATACGCAAATCGGTAAAACCCATAGTCTTCATGGCACGCGCCGCAGCGCCAATATTTTCAGCTCTTGCTGGTGCCACCAGCACAATCGACAGATGCATTTACGCTCTCTTTTTAATCAGTTAGCAGGTAAAAATGTGATTCAGTTCAACATATTACGCAGCACGAATTTACATTTTTGCAACACAAATCACCGAAATAGCGTTTCATAACAATTAAAAAAAGCTAAACTATTTTGTGGCTGAACAATCAGTTAGAATGTTAACAGAAGACCATTATCCTTATGTTTTGTAATGATAATGACCATATGAATACTCTTTTCTGATTGGATTCGTACCGTTTATCAATCAATGTCCGCAACTAGTTGGTTTATTGAAAAATTGTGACAAAGGCTAGCATTCAGCTACGATGATTTCATCAAACTGTTAACGTGCTACAATTGAACTTGATATATGTCAACGAAGCGTAGTTTTATTGGGTGTCCGGTGTCACTTAGCCTGTTATGTTGCTGTTAAAATGGTTAGGATGACAGCCGTTTTTGACACTGTCGGGTCCAAAGGGAAAGTACCCACGACCAAGCTAATGATGTTGTTGACGTTGATGGAAAGTGCATCAAGAACGCAATTACGTACTTTAGTCACGTTAAGCCGATCATGTTAATTTGCGACATGCATCAGGCAGGTCAGGGACTTTTGTACTTCCTGTTTCGATTTAGTTGGCAATTTAGGTAGCAAACATGCAGACCCCGCACATTCTTATCGTTGAAGACGAGTTGGTAACACGCAACACGTTAAAGAGCATTTTCGAAGCAGAAGGCTACGATGTCTTTGAAGCGACCGATGGCGCAGAGATGCATCAGATCCTTTCTGAAAATGATATCAACCTGGTGATTATGGATATCAACCTGCCGGGCAAAAACGGGCTTCTTCTGGCGCGCGAACTGCGTGAACAGGCGAACGTCGCGTTGATGTTCCTGACAGGCCGTGACAACGAGGTTGATAAAATTCTTGGTCTGGAAATCGGCGCGGATGACTACATCACCAAGCCGTTCAACCCTCGCGAGTTAACCATTCGTGCACGCAACCTGCTGTCCCGCACCATGAATCTGGGTACGGTCAGTGAAGAGCGTCGTAGCGTCGACAGCTACAAATTCAACGGCTGGGAACTTGATATCAACAGCCGTTCGCTGATTAGCCCGAACGGTGAGCAGTACAAACTGCCGCGCAGTGAATTCCGCGCGATGCTGCACTTCTGCGAGAACCCGGGCAAGATTCAGTCTCGTGCAGAACTGCTGAAGAAAATGACCGGTCGTGAGTTGAAGCCACACGATCGTACCGTTGACGTAACCATCCGTCGTATTCGTAAACATTTCGAATCTACGCCTGATACGCCGGAAATCATCGCCACGATCCATGGTGAAGGCTATCGTTTCTGCGGTGACCTCCAGGAGTAATCCTCACATCACGCAGTAAAGAACGGCGCATTTGCGCCGTTTTTTTTTATTAATGCCACGGCATAATCGGCACCGCGCTAATCGCGTTTTTCGGTGAGCCTTCCACGACTTTGTCCGAGTAGGCCAGATAAGCCAGGGTGTTACGCTTCGCATCATAAAAACGGACCACCTGTAGCTTTTTGAACACCAGCGAGGTCCGTTTCTGGAATACAACGTCGCCCTGCGCTTTGCCGTTTTTAATTTTGTCACTCAATTCCACCGGTCCAACCTGCTGGCAGGAGATGGCCGCGTCAGACGTGTCTTCAGCCAGCCCCAGGCCGCCTTTAATCCCGCCGGTCTTCGCCCGGCTGACATAGCAGGTGACGTTTTTAACGTCCGGATCGTCAAACGCCTCCACCACAATTTTGTGGTCCGGCCCAAACATTTTAAACACGGTATCCACGGAGCCAATTTGCTCCGCCTGCGCCACGCGCCCTGCCATCAGCGCCAGTGCTGCAAAGACTAAAACCTTGTATTTCATATTGTTACCATTCATAAAAAATTACGCTGAGCGATTATTCAACAGGTTAGATAAAAATGTAGCAAGATCACAGGATTAGAATATATCCGCACATAAATCACCATAAAAAGCATTTATGCGCAAAAAAAACACTGAATGCTAAAACGTCAAAAAATGCTATTATCCGCTAACCTGTAAACAGGCACCTGCGGCAGTTTTAAGGATGAGGATAGTATATGGATCAGGCTGGAATTATTCGCGACCTGCTCACCTGGCTGGAAGGTCATCTCGACCAGCCATTGTCACTGGATAATGTGGCGGCAAAAGCAGGCTATTCCAAGTGGCATCTGCAAAGGATGTTCAAGGATGTCACCGGTCATGCTATCGGTGCCTATATTCGCGCACGTCGTTTATCAAAGTCTGCTGTTGCGTTGCGCCTGACCGCGCGACCAATCCTTGATATTGCCCTGCAATATCGTTTCGATTCACAGCAAACTTTCACCCGCGCCTTTAAAAAGCAGTTCTCGTTAACGCCAGCGCTTTATCGCCGCTCGCCGGACTGGAGCTCCTTTGGTATGCGTCCGCCGCTGCGTCTGGGCGAGTTTGCGATGCCAAAATATGAAATCATCACCCTGCCAGAAACGCACCTGGTCGGCACCACGCAGAGCTACTCCTGTTCCCTTGAGCAGATCTCCGAGTTCCGCCATCAGATGCGCGTTCAGTTCTGGCGCGAATTTTTAAGCCATGCTCCGGCGATCCCGCCGATTCTGTATGGTTTGAACGAAACGCATCCAAGCCAGGAAAAAGATGACGAGCAGGAGGTGTTCTATACCACGGCGCTGACGCCTGATATGGCGAACGGTTACATTCATGGCTCGAAGCCTGTCGTGCTGGAAGGCGGCGAGTATGTGATGTTCTCATACGAAGGTTTAGGAACGGGCGTTCAGGAGTTCATCCTGACCGTTTACGGGACCTGCATGCCGATGCTGAATCTGAATCGCCGTAAAGGTCAGGACATTGAGCGCTACTATCCGGCGCAAGATGCTAAACCGGAAGAAGGCCCTATCAATCTGCGTATGGAATTCCTGATTCCGGTACGTCGTTAACGCTGCAATTCGTCCAGTGCAGGGGCATCAAGATGCGAAATGTCCCCTGCCATCTCAACCACCCACCCCGATGCCAGCCAGGCACTTTCCTGATAGTCGATACGGGAAATGGAACAGTTGCGCAGACGCAAACGGCGTTCGGCGTAAGCCGGCAGTCCCAGAATGGTGCTCACCAGACAACCCAGCGCGATACCGTGGCTCACCAGCAGCGGTCGGCTACCTGCCGGGAGTTTCAGGCACTCGGCCAGCGCGGCATGCATGCGCACGCTCAGCTCCTGCATGGATTCACCCTCAGGGATGCGACCATCTTCAGTGCCGTTCACCAGCGTGCGGCGCCAGCCTTCTTCGGTTTCCGTCAGCGTATCGATAGGACGTTTTTCCAGCACGCCCATATCCAGCTCGCGCAGACGCGGTTCGAGGGTCACGTCGCAGCCACAGGCATCGGCGATGATGCGTGCTGTCTGCTGTGTGCGGCCTAAATCACTGGAGATGACGTGAGTGATGCCCAGCGTTCTGGCGCGCTCCGCCACCTGCCACGCTTGCTGCACACCTTTGTCGGTGAGAGGACTGTCTGACTGGCCTTGAATACGTCGCTCGGCGTTCCACTGCGTTTCACCGTGGCGAACAAGGTATACCTGTAACATGCTTTTTTTCCGTTATACTGCGATGAATTTTTTAAATCGAGCTTAATTATGCACCATGTTGTCTCTGCTACCACCAATCCTGCCAAAATTCAGGCAATTCTAAGGGCATTTGAAGAGATCTTTGGCGAAGGATCCTGCCATATTGACGCCGTCGGCGTCGAGAGCGGTGTGCCGGAACAGCCGTTTGGCAGCGAGGAAACACGCGCTGGCGCACGAAATCGCGTGGCGAATGCAAAAGCCGCCGCGCCAGACGCTGACTTCTGGGTCGCGATTGAAGCTGGTATCGACGAAGGAGCGACCTTCAGCTGGGTTGTCATCGAAAGCCGCGAGCAGCGCGGCGAAGCGCGTTCTGCCACGCTGCCGCTGCCGGAGGTCATACTGGAGAAAGTCCGCGCGGGTGAGGCGCTGGGGCCGGTAATGTCGCACTATACCGGCATTGATGAGATTGGTCGTAAAGAGGGGGCGATTGGCGTCTTTACCGCGGGCAAGCTCACCCGTTCGAGCGTTTACCACCAGGCCGTTATTCTGGCGTTAAGTCCGTTCCATAACGCGATTTATCGTTAAGTCTGTAGGCCGGATAAGGCGAAGCCGTCATCCGGCGTTTTTCAGCAATACCGCTTCCAGCCACTGACGCAGTTCAACCGGCGCCGACTTCAGGCTGTTTGAACCACGGGTAATGGTCGCGATGCCCGCGCCCAGCTCGTTTTTCAGCTCGCGCTGGCTCATTTCGCCGCGCAGCAGTTCCTCAATAATGCGTACCCGCGTGCCCAGCGCTTCACGTTCATCGGGCGTCAGCATCAGCTGTAGCAACGGTAAATGCAGATCTTTGTCGTAAGACTGGCGGAGCAACTCCACAAAACGAAGCCACTCCTGATGACGCTGTTCGGCCATGGCCGAGGAATACGGGGAATGCTGGGTCATGTTATGCTGCCTCTTGTACTCATTAGCGAGTACAGCATAACACAACCCGCGCCGATCAGTAACGTCTCTGCCACTCGGCATCGCTCATCAGGGTATCTTTCTGCCCCATGAAGTAGCGATAGTAGGCGTCATAGGCCAGCACGTTCTTCACATAGCCGCGCGTTTCCGAGAACGGAATGCTCTCGACAAACGCCACGGCGTCGATACGCCCTGCGCTGTTACCAAGCCATGTCCGCACGCGGCCTGGCCCGGCGTTGTACGCCGCTGACGCGAAGATACGGTTATTACCGAACTGCTGATAGACGTACTGCAAGTAGCTGGTACCGATGTTGATGTTGGTCTCCGGATCCAGCAGCTGGGACGGGCTGCTGTAGCCTGGAATATTAAACATCTTCACCGTGTGCGTCGCGGTGCCCGGCATAATCTGCATCAGGCCGCTGGCACCCACTGGTGAACGCACTTTCGGGTTCCAGGCGCTCTCCTGACGGGCAATGGCCATCGCGTAGCTTTGCGGAATATCTTTGCCGCTGGTGTAGCGATCGAACAGATCCTTATAAGCCAGCGGGAAACGCTCTTCGAGATGATCCCACAGTTTGCCGGCGATCGTCGCCTGCACGCTCAGATCCCACCAGCGATTATCAAACGCATAGCGGGCAAGCTGCGCTTTCTCTTCAGTGGTACGGCTGGTGACCAGATTCGCCCATTCGCTGCGCGCGGTATTATCCAGATTCCAGTACATCAGCTCGCGCACGCGCGCCATTTCCGGCCCCTGCGTCAGCGCCGGGTTCGCGTTGGCTGGCGCTTTGTCGATCTTCAGGGTGTACTCCTCGCCCAGACGCTGCGCCGCCGCCATCGGGTAGAATCCGCGCTGCTGCATCAGGGAGTGGAGGATCTCTTTGGCTTCATCGTCACGACCACGTTCCAGCAGCAGGTCTGCCTGCCAGTAACGCCATTCATCTTTCTCTTTGGCATCCATCGGCAGACGCGCCAGCCAGGTATTGAGGCCACGACGATCGCCCGTTCCCAGCGCCATGCGCACGCGACGCTCCACCAGCGAGACAGAGTTTGAACGCATCACCGCATCATCACGCCAGCGCGCCTGTTCGTCGGTGACATCTGTTCCCATCAGTCGCCATGCCACGATATCGCGCAGCTCCTGAGTTTGATCGTCATTAAGCTGCTGGGCCTGCACCAGCTGCGGGATCATCAGCCTGGCGTTTTCCACATCATCACGCGCCACGCTGGCAAAGGCCACCGCCGCCATCTGGCGGGTAAAATCGGTCGCGCCGGTGGTACGCGCAAACGTCAGGACGGTGTTCGGATCGTTTGCCAGGCCGATAACGGCAGAAGCAATTGTCTGATAATCCGCCGGCATTTGCCCCGCCAGCACGGTGACCAGCCGCGTGTTCCCGGCCTTCATAGCCAGGCGGATGCGTTCGAGGTAGGAGAGCGGATCCTGCTGCCCCGACGCGCGCCAGGCGCTGAAAAGCGGATCGCAGGCGTTGGGCTGACTTTTGCCCGTCAGCCACAGCTCTTTTGCGCCGGCCCACGCTTCTTCCTGCTGGCCGGTAGCCCATTTCGCGTAATAGTAATTACACTGCGCTTCCGTCGCGCCCGGCTTGTCCGGGCTGAAGGCCAGCAGGCCGCGCCAGTCTTCGCGACGGGCAAGCTCGTTCACGAACCGGGACTTCAGGGTGCGCGCAGGCGGCAGGGTCGGGTTCGCCTGAATGAAGTTGTTCACGGTGACGGTTGGTTGATTCATCAGATCGTCAGTAATCTGGCGATACTCCAGATACGGATACAGCGGATAATCCTTCAGCGTCGGCATCAGCGCCTGCACGGTATCCATCTGCCTGTTGTCCCATGCCTGCTTAATCTGGGCATAGCGGCTACGTTGTTCGTCCAGTGAATCGGCATGCACCGCCTGGCTTACCGCCATTACGCATACGCTGGCAGCCAGCAGACGCCAGACCACCCGTTTGGCTTTTTCCACAAGCTCTTCCTCATTGTTTTTCGTCAGTTGCAGCGTCTTGCCACGTCAAAGTTACATCAACTTATGCTAACCAGGCATCCCACAACGCGCCACGTCATGGACACTTTTTTACCTTTCTTGCGCGTTTTAACACTCCCGACGTTCCTGGCTGGGATTAGGGCGTGAAAAAGGCTACACTTCGAGGCTGAAATTCATTCTCATCACGATAAAAGAGGCGAAGTCCAACGTGGCTCAATTCGTTTATACCATGCATCGTGTCGGCAAAGTTGTCCCGCCGAAACGTCATATTCTTAAAAATATCTCGCTGAGCTTCTTCCCGGGCGCAAAAATCGGTGTTCTGGGTCTCAACGGTGCCGGTAAGTCCACCCTGCTGCGCATCATGGCCGGCATCGATACAGACATCGAAGGTGAAGCCCGTCCGCAGCCTGGCATTAAGATCGGCTACCTGCCGCAGGAACCTCAGCTGAACCCGGAGCACACCGTGCGTGAATCCGTTGAAGAAGCGGTATCCGAGGTGGTTAACGCCCTGAAAGGTCTGGATGAAGTGTATGCCAAATACGCCGAGCCGGATGCGGACTTCGACAAACTGGCCGCTCAGCAGGGCAAATATGAGGAAATTATCCAGGCGCACGATGGTCACAACCTGAACGTGCAGCTGGAGCGCGCGGCTGATGCCCTGCGTCTGCCAGACTGGGATGCGAAAATCGCAAACCTGTCCGGTGGTGAACGCCGCCGCGTGGCGCTGTGCCGCCTGCTGCTGGAAAAACCAGACATGCTGCTGCTCGACGAACCGACCAACCACCTGGATGCCGAATCCGTGGCGTGGCTGGAGCGCTTCCTGCATGACTTCGAAGGCACCGTGGTAGCGATTACCCACGACCGTTACTTCCTCGACAACGTTGCGGGCTGGATCCTGGAGCTGGACCGCGGCGAAGGTATTCCGTGGGAAGGCAACTACTCCTCCTGGCTGGAGCAGAAAGACCAGCGTCTGGCGCAGGAAGCGTCTCAGGAAGCCGCCCGCCGTAAGTCTATTGAGAAAGAGCTGGAGTGGGTGCGTCAGGGCGCGAAAGGCCGTCAGTCTAAGGGCAAAGCCCGTCTGGCACGCTTCGAAGAGCTGAACAACACCGAATACCAGAAACGTAACGAAACCAACGAACTGTTTATTCCACCTGGAGCTCGTCTGGGGGATAAAGTGGTTGAAGTGACTAACCTGCGTAAGTCCTACGGCGACCGCGTGCTGATCGACGATCTGACCTTCTCCGTTCCGAAAGGCGCTATCGTTGGCATCATCGGTCCGAACGGCGCGGGTAAATCCACCCTGTTCCGCATGATGTCTGGTCAGGAACAGCCTGACAGCGGCTCTATCACCCTGGGTGAGACCGTGAAGCTGGCCTCCGTTGACCAGTTCCGCGACGCGATGGACAACAGCAAAACCGTGTGGGAAGAAGTCTCCGGCGGTCTGGATATCATGCGTATCGGCAATACCGAGATGCCAAGCCGCGCCTATGTTGGCCGCTTTAACTTCAAGGGCACCGACCAGGGCAAACGCGTGGGCGAGCTGTCCGGCGGTGAGCGCGGTCGTCTGCACCTGGCAAAACTGCTCCAGGTTGGCGGCAACGTTCTGCTGCTCGATGAACCCACCAACGACCTGGACATCGAAACCCTGCGCGCGCTGGAAAACGCCCTGCTGGAGTTCCCGGGCTGCGCGATGGTTATCTCGCACGACCGCTGGTTCCTGGACCGTATCGCGACCCACATCCTGGACTACCAGGACGAAGGTAAGGTGGAGTTCTTCGAAGGTAACTTCACCGAATACGAAGAGTACAAGAAACGCACGCTGGGCGCAGACGCGCTGGAGCCGAAGCGTATTAAGTACAAGCGTATTGCGAAATAAAAGCAAAACGGCAACTTCGGTTGCCGTTTTTTATGTTTGTTCCCTCTCCCCGTGGGAGAGGGCCAGGGTGAGGGCATCAGGCCGCACAAAATCACCCGCCCACGTAATACCGCTTCACCTCATCAAACTGCATCGCAAAGTCGATATAGCTCATCAGCGCAGGCGAATTGAGCTTACGACTCGGGTAGGCCAGCCAGAGATCGTTTCCCTCAACGCTCCACGCCGACAACACCTTCACCAGCGCGCCCTTTTCGATCTTATCTTCCAGCAGGAATGCGGGTAACAGCGTGATCCCCGCCCCGGCAATGGCGCATTCCCTGGCGTACACCAGATTATCCGTCATATGAGCGTTATCCGGCAGGTAGCGGTAATCCTCATTCTCGCTTCGCAGAAGCCACTCCGACCATGCCCGGTGCGTAATGCAGCGATGCTCCACCAGCTGTCGGGGATGAATTAACGGCTCCCGGCGTGCCAGGTAGTCGGGCGAGGCCAGCATGTAGCGCGGACAGTGCCCAATCATGCGGCCAATCAGGGAAGAATCCTGCGGTTTGCCGGTGCGCAGCGCCACGTCAAAGCCAGACTCGACCAGATCCACCACGTCGTCTGAGATCGACACATCCAGTGACACGTCCGGATAGCGAAGCTGGAACTCGGCATTCATATGCGCCAGCAGCGTCGCGCCAATTCCTGCCGGACAGGTGATCCGCAGCCGCCCGCTGGGGTTTTCTCGCAGCCGCTGAATGGCATACTCCGCGCGCTCGCTGGCCGCCAGCATCTCGCGACAGTGCACCAGATAGTGCTCGCCCGCAAACGTCAGGCTTATTCTGCGCGTCGTGCGATTCAACAGACGGATCCCCACCTGCTGCTCCAGCTGGCTAATACGCTGGCTGACGCTGGATTTTGGCAGTTCCGCCTTCTGCGCCGCCGCGGTAAAGCTGCCCATCTCGGCCACCAGCGCAAACAGTGCCATATCCTGAAGCTGTTTAAACATGATTGTTCACTCTGTACGAACGCTGAGTTCTGGATTGTCCATCTTATCATGCGGCTGACCACTTAATAGACTAGCCTCAACAAAACGAATGCCATTGAGGAGCACACCATGTCAGTGAAAGCCATTGCCGTTAACCCAGAAAATCCCTCCACCTTCGTTGAAATCACCCCGCCGATGCCGCAGCCCGGCGAACACGATCTGCTGGTGGAGGTGAAAGCCGTCTCCGTAAACCCGGTGGACACCAAGGTACATGCAGGCATTGCTAAAAGCGGGCTGAAGGAGCCGCGCATTCTCGGGTGGGATGCCAGCGGGATCGTAAAAGCCGTTGGGGCTGGCGTCACCGGATTCAAACCGGGTGACGAAGTGTGGTACGCGGGGGATATCACCCGACCGGGCAGCAATACCACACATCAGCTGATCGATGCGCGCATTGTCGGGCACAAGCCTGCAAGCCTTGACTGGGCCGCCGCGGCTGCACTGCCGCTGACGGCGCTCACCGCGTGGGAAGGCCTGTTTGAACGGCTGAAGATTCAGGATGCCGACGCAGATAAAACGCTGCTGATTATTGGCGGCGCGGGCGGGGTGGGATCGCTGGCGATCCCGTTTGCGAAGCACAACAGCAAGGTAAAGGTGATCGCAACGGCGTCCCGTGAAGATTCCGCCCGGTGGTGCCGCGATCGCGGTGCAGATGTGGTGGTGAACTACCGCGATCTGAAAGGCGAACTGGCGAAGCACGGGCTGACCTTTGTGGATTACATTTTCATCCTCAACGACACCGACGGGCACTGGGATGCGGTCAGCGACCTGATTGCACCGCAGGGGCATATCTGTTCCATCGTTGAGAATGAACATCCGCTGAACCAGGACAAGCTGAAGTCCAAATCCGCCGCGCTGCACTGGGAATTCATGTACACCCGCAGCATGTATCAGACGGCGGATATGGCGCGTCAGGGAGAGATCCTGGACGAAGTCGCGAAGCTGGTGGATAACGGCGTAGTGGAAAGTTCGCTCAGCGAAACGCTGCACGGGCTAAGCGTGGAAAGCATTACCGAAGCGCACCGCAAGGTGCTGGAGGGGCATATGCGTGGGAAGGTGGTGGTTGAGTATTGATTGGACTGATTCCCTTACCCTGGCCCTCTCCTAAAGGGAGAGGGTGATTAAAGTCCCCTCTCCCTTTGGGAGAGGGTTAGGGTGAGGGGTAAATCTTTTACCCCTGCTCCCCCATCATCTCCTTCACCAGCTCGACGCAGCGCAGGAAACGGGTGTCGTAGTCCGACTCTTCCACATGGACAAACTCAACGTTGTTCTCGTTAAGCATCTCTACCAGCATGGTCTGGAACTCACGCCTGTCCACGGAGCTGCCCAGGCTGCGCATGCCGTCGGCCACCCATGGGGTGTTGTTTTCCAGCAGGATCACCAGGTCAAAGCGGTATTCGTCAATCAGCGCCTGCACAAACGGGTGCTCGCGCCCCTCGTACTTTTTGCAGAACGCCTGCGTGGTGACGAAATCGGTATCAATAAAGGCGACTTTATTGGCGTATTTCACCGCGAAATCAATGTACTGGGCATGACCGAGCGCGATTTTATCGTAGTCGGAATACTGCAACGCCATCTCGTCGCCGCCAAGGTGTGAAAAGACATAATCGCGGCCATACTCCCACGCGCTGGTGGTGTTGAAGATGTTCGCCAGCTTATTGACCAGCGTCGATTTCCCGCTCGACTCGCCGCCGAGGATCGCCACCGTACGCACGAAGAACGGCTTCACCTCGGTCGGGATGTAGTCCCAGTAACGGAACGGGTTCTCGCGAATCTGCGCCCCGCTGATGTTCATGAAGGTGCGTTTAGGATCGATCAGCACCGTCTCGATACCCAGATGCTCGCGGAACTGCGGCGCGTCGGACTCTTCAGAGGTGTAGATCCAGTTAGGCGCAATGCCCTTCTCTTCCATAAACGCTTTGATGCCGTTGCTCCACACGTCCCAGCCGTGCGGATACGGCTCCATGCCCTCTTCGTTAAAGGCATGAATACGAATATTTTTCTGATATTTAAAGGTCTGAAGCAGCCAGCGCAGGCGGTCCGGCACGGTGGGCTGCTGCGACATGGCGCTGTCTTCAAACAGCTGGCGATCGCGGGTTTCATCATAACCCATGATGATATGCAGCTCGTCGACCTGGCTACAGGCGCGCTGGATCAGATAGATATGCCCGGTATGCAGCGGGTAGAACTTACCGAACACCACGCCAATGTTCTTTTGCATCCGCGGAAATTCAAGCCCCAGAAAACGGTGCAGCGCTTCCAGCTTCTGCGCGCTGGGGCTTTTGATTTTGGCGTTCAGCAGTTGGCTCAGGTAGCCCTTGGTCATGCCGCTGGCGTCCGCCACCTGCTGCAACGTGCAGCCCTTCTGGCGGATAGCGGTCTTGATGTAGTCAAATGATGACATAAATTACGGTGCCTCCTGCAAAATCGAATACGTAATTATAAGTCGTCAAAGACATTTAACGCATCTGCGAGTTTTTTAACGCCGAAAACCTGCATCCCTTCCGGAATTTTTTTCGGCACGTTGGCGGCCGGAACAATCGCGCGGCGGAAGCCATGTTTTGCCGCTTCGGAGATACGCTCCTGACCGCTCGGCACCGGGCGGATCTCGCCGGCCAGCCCTACCTCACCAAATACCACCAGATCCTGCGGCAACGGTCTGTCGCGCAGGCTGGAGACCATTGCCAGCAGCAGCGCCAGGTCCGCGCTGGTTTCCGTAACCTTCACCCCACCAACCACGTTGACGAACACATCCTGATCCGCCATTTGCAGACCGCCGTGACGGTGCAGCACCGCCAGCAGGATCGCCAGGCGGTTCTGTTCCAGACCGACCGCCACGCGCCGCGGATTGCCCATCATCGAGTGATCCACCAGCGCCTGAATTTCAACCAGCAGCGGACGCGTTCCTTCCCACAGCACCATCACCGAACTCCCGGACGTGATCTCGTCGCCACGGCTCAGGAAGATGGCCGACGGGTTGCTGACTTCGCGAAGCCCCTGCTCGGTCATGGCAAACACGCCCAGCTCATTCACCGCGCCAAAGCGGTTTTTATGGCTGCGCAGGGTACGAAAACGGGAATCCGCATCGCCATCGAGCATCACCGAGCAGTCGATACAGTGTTCAAGCACTTTCGGTCCCGCCAGCGAGCCGTCTTTGGTCACATGACCAACCATCACAATCGCCACGCCGCGCGTTTTGGCAAAGCGCGTCAGGTAGGCCGCGGTTTCACGCACCTGCGCCACGCTTCCCGGTGACGACTGAATGTCAGCCATATGCATCACCTGAATGGAGTCGATCACCATCAGCTTCGGCTGCTCTTCTTCGGCGATCATGCAGATTTGCTCGATGCTGGTTTCCGACAGCATATTCAGATTGCCGGTCGGCAGGCCGAGGCGGTGCGCGCGCATCGCCACCTGCTGGAGTGATTCTTCCCCCGTGACGTACAGGGTTTTCATCTGTTCGGCGAGCTTGCAGAGCGTTTGCAGCAGCAGGGTCGATTTACCCGCGCCCGGGTTACCGCCGATGAGTATAGCGCTGCCCGGCACTACGCCACCGCCGAGCACGCGGTCAAATTCTTTGAATCCGGTTGAGAAGCGCGGCAGCGCCTCAAGGCTGATATCCGAAAGTTTTTGTACCTTCGACACGCCTGCATTGCCCGCATAGCCGCTCAGTCGTTCATTGCGGGCCACGCTCGGCGAAGCCGCCACACCACGCACTTCGGTGATGGTGTTCCAGGCATGACAGGCGCTGCATTGCCCCTGCCAGCGCGGATAATCCGCACCACATTCATTACAGACAAATGCGCGTTTTGGAGCTTTCGCCACGGTTTACCTCGTTATTTTTGATTAATGCTGCCGGAGAGAATACAGAACACCCCCATCAGATCAGCATGACGGATAGTGACTTCCGTCTTTTCATTCACTTTCGGTTTGGCATGGTAGGCAATACCCAGCCCGGCAACTTTAATCATCGGCAGATCGTTCGCGCCATCGCCGATGGCGACGGTCTGCTCGACCGGGATGGCATATTTCTCTGCCAGACGCGTCAGCGTATTGGCTTTGTACTGCGCATCCACGATGTCGCCGATGACCTGTCCGGTGAGTTTGCCGTCCATGATCTCCAGCTCGTTTGCCACCACGGTGGTCAGACGCAGCTTGTCACGCAGGTAGTCGGCAAAGAAGGTGAACCCGCCGGAGGCAATCGCCACTTTCCAGCCGAGCGTCTCCAGCTTGAGTACCAGCTGCGTAAGCCCAGGCATCAGGGGCAGTTCATCGCGCACCTGACGCAAAATGTTAGCATCGGCCCCCTTCAGGGTCGCCACGCGCTGTCTCAGGCTGGCGGTGAAATCCAGCTCGCCGCGCATCGCGCGCTCGGTGACTTCCGCCACCAGCTCTCCGCTGCCCGCCAGTTTAGCAATCTCGTCAATACACTCGATCTGAATGGCGGTGGAGTCCATGTCCATTACCAGCAGGCCGGGCGTTTTCAGGTGCGGAATTTTGCCGAGGGGAGCAACGTCCAGCCCGGCGTCGTGCGCCAGACGCGTGGCGCGCTGCGTCAGGGAACCCGCCAGGCGAATGACCTGATAATCTTCCACACACCAGGCCGCAACGATGACCATCGCTGCGCCCAGTTTGGTTTGATACTGGGTGAGGCGTTGCTTATCCAGGCCGCGTCCGTACAGCAGCCAGCCGCTACGGCCAGCGTGGTAATCGAGAGGCATCACCTCATCGCCACTTAAAGAGAGCGGCAATCCTGGCCATAAAGAGACATCCGTTGGCAGGTCGCACCAGGTAATGTTCGGCATTGAAGCTCCTGTAATTTCGTTCGCGCCGGAAGGTTCCAGAGGGAAAATAACGCATGAGGCTACCCTGTAACCATCACTTCTGGCAACATTAAGCCGTAAATTTTAAGCAGGTGGAATATGGCTCGCGCAAAACTAAAATTCCGGCTTCATCGCGCCGTGATTGTCCTGATCTGTCTCGCACTATTAGTGGCGCTGATGCAGGGGGCATCCTGGTTTAGCCAGAATCACCAACGACAGCGTAACCCGCAGTTTGAGGAGCTGGCCCGGACGCTGGCGCGCCAGGTGACGCTCAACGTTGCGCCGTCTATGCGCACCGAAACGCCGGATGATAAGCGAATAGCCCAGGTATTGCGCCAGCTTACGGAAAACAGCCGCATTCTGGATGCGGGCGTGTACGATGAACAGGGCGACCTGATTGCCCGCGCGGGTGAGCATGTCGACGTGCGCGACAGGCTGGCGCTGGACGGCAAAAAAGCCGGTGGTTATTTCAACCAACAAATCGTCGAACCCATTCAGGGCAAAAATGGTCCGCTCGGCTATTTACGTCTGACACTCGACACCCACACCCTGCCAACCGAAGCCAAACAGGTAGATAACACCACCAATATTTTGCGCCTGATGCTGCTGCTCTCGCTGGCGATTGGCGTGGTACTGGCACGTACGTTGCTCCAGGGCAAGCGCACCCGCTGGCAGCAGTCACCGTTCCTGTTAACCGCCAGCAAGTCGGTTCCCGAAGAGGAAGAGAGCGAGAAGAAAGAATAGTGATAAAGTAGGCGGATGATTCGGAAAAGGAACTCTGCCATGTCGACGTTACGCCTGCTAATCTCTGACTCTTACGATCCCTGGTTTAACCTGGCGGTAGAAGAGTGCATCTTCCGCCAGATGCCTGCCACCCAGCGCGTCCTGTTTCTCTGGCGCAACGCTGATACGGTCGTTATTGGCCGCGCGCAAAATCCGTGGAAAGAGTGTAACACCCGCCGTATGGAAGAGGACAACGTCCGCCTGGCGCGCCGCAGCAGCGGCGGCGGTGCGGTATTCCACGATCTGGGCAATACCTGCTTTACCTTTATGGCGGGCAAGCCGGAATACGACAAAACCATCTCGACCTCCATTGTGCTTAATGCGCTCAATTCGCTCGGCGTGACGGCTGAAGCCTCGGGACGTAACGATCTGGTGGTCAAAACGCCCGATGGCGACCGCAAGGTATCCGGCTCTGCCTATCGCGAAACGATGGATCGGGGATTCCACCACGGCACATTATTGCTGAATGCCGATCTGAGCCGTCTGGCTAACTACCTTAATCCAGATAAGAAAAAGCTACAGGCTAAGGGTATTACCTCCGTGCGCGGGCGCGTGGCGAATCTGGTGGAACTGCTGCCCGGGATTACTCATGAGCAGATTTGCGATGCGATCCGTGAAGCCTTCTTCGAACATTACGGTGAGCGGGTAGAAGCTGAAGTGATCTCCCCTGACAAAACACCGGACCTGCCCAACTTCGCGGAAACCTTTGCGCGCCAGAGCAGCTGGGAGTGGAACTTCGGCCAGGCACCGGCCTTTTCACACCTGCTGGACGAACGGTTTACCTGGGGCGGCGTGGAACTGCACTTTGACGTGGAGAAGGGCCATATTACCCGCACGCAGGTCTTTACGGATAGTCTCAATCCTGCACCGCTGGAGGCGCTGGCCGCACGTTTACAGGGCTGTCTGTACCATGCAGACAGTCTGCAACAGGCGTGCGAAGCGCTTTGGGTGGATTTCCCGGACCACGAGCGGGAGCTACGGGATCTCTCCCAATGGATCGCTGGCGCGGTGCGTTAATAAAAACACATAAGGGAAGTGAATACGCTTCCCTTATTCCTGAAAATTAACACACGTATATAAATAAACAGGGAACATACACAAAATATATATTTATAGCTTATATATTAAGGGGAATTACATTCAAAAATTAACACTCCTTAATGTAAAGTTAGCTTTTCCTCTAGAATAATAGACAGCAAGAAATAGTTTTTCTATTTCTTCTCCACACGTCTGTTTCGAACGTTAAGGATTAACGATGAAAAAAATCATTATTGCAACCGCTGTTGCAATGACCCTCTCTGCGACTGCACATGCCGACTCTACTGCGGTATTAAAATTAAAAGGCGTATTAACCAACAACGCCTGTACCCCAACGCTGAGCGATGGCGCTGTCGTTGATTTCGGCACTAAATATATCAGCTCGCTCTCCGCAACGGCAGATAACCAGCTGGGTTATAAAGATATTTCTCTGACTATCAACTGCTCTGCCGCAACGAAAGTAGCGTGGTCCATTACCGATGATCACGCAGATTCAATGAAGAAAATGACCATCGATAACGCCACTTTCGCGGGCGATCAGGCATGGAGTTCAACTAACCAGTACGGCGTAGGTAAAACGGCTGGCGGCGTCAATATCGGCGCTTACTCCGTGGGTATGAATTCGAATGTAACCGTAGATGGAAACGTCAAAGCATTAGGTTATTCTGCGATAGCAGATGATCCAATGTGGTTACTTGCGAATACGGGTTCGCAGCTCGTCACTCATAGTGACGGTTCTATCCAGTATAGCGCACTAAATAGCAGTGATCGGACGTTGGTTCCCTTTATGAATGCCGTATTCCCGCTGCGCGTTGCGCTGGCGGTGCAGAAAACTGACACCCTGGCAATTACCGACGATACCCCGATCGACGGCCAGGCCACCATCACTTTGCATTATCTGTAACTGGCTCATTTCGCTTGTGAACTGAGCGTGATGGCCTGCATTTGTTAAGGAACAACAATGAAAAAGATTTTAGTTGCCACTGCCGTTGCGCTGGCCCTCTCCGCGACTGCCGCTAACGCCGCCTCTACCGCCGTACTGAAAGTGACCGGTTTACTCTCCGTTGCCGCCTGCACCCCGCAGTTAAGCGGCGGCGGCGAGGTGGATTATGGTCTTATCCACCTGGCGGATCTCTCCGCGACCAGCGTTAACCAGTTGGGTCAGAAAGATATCTCCCTGACCATCACCTGCCCGGTAGCCACTAAAGCTGGCTGGACCATCAGCGATGACCGCGCAGACACCCATCCGGGTGCTTCTGTGATCACCATTAACACCGCAGACGCGGCGGGCGGCAACGTTTCCGACACCACCCAGTCCTACGGCGTGGGCAAAACCGCGGGCGGCGTGAAAATTGGCGCTTACTCCATCTTTGCTGATGTGGCGAACGTCACCGCCGACGGCGTGAAATCAGACGTTATCTCCGGTACCGTGGACAGCCCGTCCTGGCAGAAAACCGCTACCGGTATCATCAAAAACGCCAACATGGAAATGATGACCGTGGCCGCTTCCGGCACCACTGCGCCGCTGCCTTTCACGACCGCAGTATTTCCGCTGAAAACCTCCCTGGCGATTCAGAATACCGCGGCCCTCGCGATTACCGATGATACCAACCTGGATGGTCAGGCCACGATTACCGTTAAATATCTCTGATTATCAACCCGATAAAGTGTGAACTATGCCTCCTCTTAACAGAGGAGGTATTTTGTCAGGTTAAAGGATTAATCTTGATGTCAGTTGAATCCACGATCGCTCAGTGCGCCATTGCCGCACCGTTATTATTCTCTGCTCTCTTTGCTCAGGCGTATGCCGCCGGAATGGTGCCAGAAACCACGCTGCTGGTTATTGAAGAGTCGACTCACAGCGGCACCATGAACGTAAAAAATACCGACACCTTCCCGGCCCTGATCTATACCATCATTGTCGATCTTCCTGACGATACAGGCGTGACGTTAAACGCGTGACCCTTGAGGCTATCCCGCCGAAAAACACCGATAAACATATGTGGATCGGCTTTAACCTGAGTCAGGATCTGCCCAACGGCATCAAGAACATTTCTGTCGCCCATACAGCCTTCAGGGAGCTGGATTTCAAAGTACTGAATACCCGTCGCGTAATGCTCGAAGTGAAACGTGCAGACGGCTCGTGACTGTCAAAAGGGACCAGTATCGTGGATGAGAAAAACAACTACCTGGTCAGCGCGGTGGACAGCGGGCGCGTTTTTGTCACTGATATGTCCAATAGCCCGGCACTTTATGCCGTTGACGATAATATGCAGCGCATCTGCCGCATCGATTAATCCCTGAGTGAGACTCAGGACAAAGAATCGTTTTATGAAACTGCTAAAGGAGTCTGTAAATGAAACACCTGGGTAAACATTTACTGATGACTTTTTCGCTAATGGCTACGCTTTTTACGCCTGCCTCGTGGTCCGCCGATGAGTGCCAGCTCACCCTCACCCCGGTGCTGAATGACCGCCAGTTTAATCACGTAGGTGATACGGTGACGCTGGAAAGCAATTTGATGTGGGAAGTGTTGACGAAGTAAGCACCATAGGGGGCAAACCTGCCCCCCTGAAGAAAACGAAATTACTCTTGATCGCCCAGCAGAACGGATTCCAGCGCGATTTTGATCATGTCGTTGAAGGTGGTCTGACGCTCGGCAGCGGTGGTCTGCTCGTGAGTACGGATATGGTCAGACACGGTGCAAATGGTCAGCGCTTTCGCACCGAATTCAGCCGCCACGCCGTAGATACCGGCCGCTTCCATTTCCACACCCAGAATGCCGTATTTTTCCATCACGTCGAACATGTCGCCTTCTGGCGAGTAGAACAGATCGGCAGAGAACAGGTTGCCCACGCGCGCGTCAACGCCCAGCGCTTTTGCCGCGTCAACCGCGTTACGCACCATGTCAAAGTCAGCAATGGCCGCAAAGTCATGATCTTTAAAGCGAATGCGGTTGACTTTAGAGTCGGTGCACGCGCCCATGCCGATCACCACGTCACGCAGCTTAACGTCCATGCGAACCGCGCCGCAGGAGCCGACACGGATGATTTTCTTCACGCCGAAATCGGTGATCAGCTCTTTGGTGTAGATGGAGCAGGATGGGATACCCATGCCGTGACCCATCACGGAGATTTTGCGGCCTTTATAGGTACCGGTGAAGCCCAGCATGCCGCGCACGTTGTTCACTTCACGCACGTCTTCGAGGAAGGTTTCTGCAATGTGCTTCGCGCGCAGCGGGTCGCCCGGCATCAATACGACGTCAGCGAAATCACCCATTTCTGCATTAATGTGAGGAGTTGCCATCTTCAGTTCCTTTTACATTGTTGTTTTTTCCGGGTGGCGGCTGCGCCTTACCCGGCCTACATTCTGTTTTCCCTCTCCCTGTGGGAGAGGGTCGGGGTGAGGGCATCAGGCCTCACCCAATCCGTTTAGAACATAGCCTTGCCATATTCCATGTCAGACGTACCAAAGTATTTCGCAATCGTCTGGCCGATGTCCGCGAAGGTTTCACGGTGACCCAGCGAGCCCGGTTTGACTTTCGGGCCGTACACCAGCACCGGAATGTGCTCACGGGTGTGGTCGGTACCGGTCCAGGTCGGGTCACAGCCATGGTCAGCGGTCAGGATCAGAATGTCATCTTCTCCCACCAGCTCCATCAGCTCTGGCAGACGGCGGTCAAACAGCTCCAGACCCGCAGCATAACCGGCGACGTCGCGACGGTGGCCCCAGGAGGAGTCGAAGTCCACGAAGTTGGTGAAGACAATGGTCTTATCGCCCGCTTCTTTCATCTCTTTGATGGTGGCGTCGAACAGCGCATCCAGACCGGTCGCTTTGACCTTTTTGGTAATGCCGCAGTTGGCGTAAATGTCCGCGATTTTACCCACGGAAACCACGTGACCGTCTTTCTCGTCGACGAGTTTTTGCAGCACGGTCGGCGCCGGTGGCTCCACAGCCAGATCGTGACGGTTGCCGGTACGCTGGAAGTTACCCGCTTTGTCGCCGATAAACGGACGCGCGATAACGCGGCCAATGTTGTAGCCGCCTTCGGTCAGCTCTTCACGGGCGATTTCGCACAACTCGTACAGTTTATCCAGGCCAAACGTCTCTTCATGGCAGGCGATCTGGAACACGGAGTCAGCAGAGGTATAGAAAATCGGCTTGCCGGTTTTCATGTGCTCTTCGCCGAGCTGGTCCAGAATCACGGTACCGGAAGAGTGGCAGTTACCGAGGTAGCCCGGCAGGTTGGCGCGCTTCACCAGCTTATCAAGCAGCTCTTGCGGAAAGCTGTTCTCGTGATCGGAGAAGTAACCCCAGTCGAACAGCACCGGCACGCCGGCGATTTCCCAGTGGCCGGACGGAGTATCTTTACCGGAAGAGAGCTCGTGCGCCCACGCGTAGGCGCCCACCACTTCCGCGTTACCGTCCATACCGGCTGCGATCTTACCGGTAGAGCCTTCATGCGCTTTTACCAGCCCCAGACGGGTCAGGTTTGGCAGGTTCAGAGGGCCTTTACGACCGTTGTCCGCTTCGCCTTTTGCACAGGCTTCCGCGATGTGACCCAGGGTATCGGAACCCACGTCACCAAATCGTTCTGCATCTTCGGTTGCGCCGATGCCGAATGAGTCCAGCACCATAATAAATGCACGTTTCATAATTGTTCTCCGTACTTAGTGCTTCATAAAAATGCGATCAGATCAGTATACCGCTATTCAGTGATACGACGATAGACCGTCGGTGTGGTTTCCGGTGCTTTATCGTCAAGAGATATTGCCGCCTTCACCGCTTTCGCCGCGTCCTGCCAGCTGGCTTCATCTTTCGCGTGGATCACCGCCAGCGGACGTTGGCCGTCAACGCTGTCGCCCAGACGGGCCATATCGGTAAAGCCGACGCTGTAATCAATGGTGTCCGATGCCTGACGACGACCGCCGCCCATAGACACGACAGCCATGCCGAGCGCGCGGGTATCCATAGCCGAGACAAAGCCTTCGCTATCCGCATAGACCGCTTTGCTGAGCATCGCGGTGGGCAGGTATTTCGCGTAGTTTTCCACGAAGTCGGTCGGGCCTTTCTGCGCCGCCACCATCCGACCAAAGATCTCCGCCGCTTTGCCGTTGTCCAGCACCGCCTGAAGCTTCGCGCGCGCGTCAGCGTCGTCTTTGGCCAGCTTGCCGGAGATTAACATCTCAACGCACAGCGCCATGGTGACATCGAACAGGCGCGGGTTACGGTATTCGCCTGTGAGGAACTGCACAGCCTCGCGGACTTCAACCGCGTTACCGGCGCTGGAGGCCAGCACCTGGTTCATGTCCGTCAGCAGTGCGGTGGTGCGCACGCCCGCGCCGTTGGAAACGCCAACGATCGCTTCGGCCAGCGCCTCAGAGAGTTCATAGGTTGGCATAAACGCGCCGCTGCCCACTTTCACATCCATCACCAGCGCATCCAGACCTTCCGCCAGTTTTTTGGCAAGGATAGAGGCGGTGATCAGCGGGATGGAGTCTACGGTCGCGGTAATGTCACGCGTCGCGTAGAAACGCTTGTCAGCCGGAGCAAGAGAGCTGGTCTGGCCGATAATCGCCACGCCAACGTCTTTAATAATGTCGCGGAAGCGGTTGTCATCCGGGAAGATATCGAAGCCCGGAATGGCTTCCAGTTTGTCGAGCGTACCGCCGGTGTGGCCCAGGCCGCGCCCGGAAATCATCGGGATGTAACCCCCGCAGGCTGCCACCATCGGGCCAAGCATCAGGGAGGTCACGTCGCCCACGCCGCCGGTGGAGTGTTTGTCCACAATCGGGCCGTTGAGGTTGAGGCTTTTCCAGTCCAGAACGGTTCCTGAATCTCGCATCGCCATGGTCAGCGACACGCGCTCAGGCATCGACATATCGTGGAAGAAAATGGTCATCGCCAGAGCCGCAATCTGCCCTTCAGAGATGGTGTTATCACGAATGCCATTGATAAAGAAGCGGATTTCTTCGTCGCTTAATGCATGACCATCACGTTTTTTACGAATAATTTCTTGTGCGAGAAACACGGTAACCTCCATGCGGAATCGGGTGAATGGCGGCGGGTATGTTGACCCGCCCCACGATCCTTTAGGCCGGGTTAGCGTAGCGCCATCCGGCAATTCAACTTAGTAGCTGCTTGCGCTCTTACCGTCGCCGTGACCCAGCGCTTTCAGCAGGCTGGCCAGCAGGCTGGACGCGCCGAAGCGGTAGTGGCGGGAGTCCGCCCAGTCGGCGCCGAACAGCTCGTCGGCAATCGCCAGGAACTGCTGCGCGTCTTCTGCGGTACGCACGCCGCCTGCCGGTTTGAAGCCAACGGTTTTGGACACGCCCATATCACGGATGACTTCCATCATGATGCGTGCGCTTTCCGGGGTAGCGTTGACCGGCACTTTACCGGTAGAGGTTTTAATGAAATCCGCGCCCGCTTTGATGGAGATTTCAGACGCCTTACGAATCAGCGCCTCTTCTTTCAGCTCGCCGGTTTCAATGATCACTTTAAGCAGCACGTTTGCCGCCGCACACGCGTCTTTACAGGCTTTCACCAGGTCAAAACCGACCTGCTCGTTGCCGGCGATCAGCGCGCGGTACGGGAATACCACATCAACTTCGTCTGCGCCGTACGCAATCGCTGCGCGGGTTTCTGCCAGCGCGATCTCGATATCGTCATTGCCGTGCGGGAAGTTAGTTACGGTGGCAATGCGCACGTCCGGCGTGCCCTGCTCTTTCAGCGTTTTGCGGGCAATCGGGATGAAGCGCGGATAGATACAAACGGCGGCGGTGTTACCCACTGGCGTTTTCGCCTGATGGCACAGGGCGATGACTTTTTCATTGGTGTCGTCATCGTTCAGGGTGGTCAGGTCCATCAGTTTCAACGCGCGCAGGCTGCTTGCAGTTAAATCGGTCATAACATTCTCCAACGGCAGTGCCGTATAAATTTTACCTTGCGGGTCTGTGAGTATTCTAACATTCACCCGCATCCACACTTCGACATTCATCACAGTTAATGAAAACTGTGTGCAAATTTGCATTACTGTAATGAGATCTGCTTCAAATTTTAGTGCGTTAATTGCTGACTAAATCGGCGATATCCCCTTTCTGATCAAAAGCGCCACCAGGCTGGCTTCCTACAATTCGTTCACTATCCGCAGAACAACCAAGGAAGTGAACATGCCCGACGCCCTGCAACAACGTTGCCAGCACATTGTGACCAGCCCGGTGTTAACCCCAGAACAAAAACGTCATTTTCTGGCGCTGGAAGCGGAGAACAATCTGCCCTATCCCGCTCTGCCAGAGGCGGCCCGCGCCGCGCTGGACGAGGGATTCATCTGCGACATGTTCGAAGGCCATGCGCCTTACAAACCGCGCTACGTGCTGCCGGACTACGCTAAATTTCTGGCTAACGGCTCAGAATGGCTGGAGCTGGAAGGGGCGAAAGATCTGGATGATGCCCTCTCGCTGCTCACTATCCTTTATCACCATGTTCCGTCCGTCACATCGATGCCGGTCTATCTGGGCCAGCTCGATGAAATACTCAGCCCCTATGTTAAAATTCTAACACAGGATGAAATCGATAGCCGAATAAAACGTTTCTGGCGTTACCTGGACAGAACCCTGCCCGATGCGTTTATGCATGCCAATATCGGCCCGGCGGATACGCCTGTCACCCGAGCCATCCTTCGCGCGGATGCAGAACTAAAGCAGGTTGCGCCGAACCTGACCTTTATCTACGATCCGGATGTAACCCCCAGCGATCTGCTGCTGAGCGTGGCGAAAAACATTTGTGAATGTAGTAAGCCGCATATTTCTAATGGCCCGGTGAATGATAAAATTTTCACAAAAGGTCGCTATGGCGTGGTGAGCTGTTACAACTCCCTGCCGCTGGCGGGCGGCGGCAGCACGCTGGTGCGCCTAAACCTGAAAGCGATTGCGGAACACAGCCGCTCACCGGAAGACTTTTTCACCCGTACCCTTCCTCACTACTGCCAGCAACAAATCGCGATCATTAATGCGCGCTGCGATTTTTTATATGAACAATCCGGCTTCTTTGAGAATAGCTTCCTGGTGAAAGAGGGGCTGATTGATGCCGATCGTTTTGTGCCGATGTTTGGCATGTACGGTCTGGCCGAAGCGGTGAACGTGCTGTGCGAGAAAGCAGGCATTACGGGACGTTACGGTAAGAACGAACAGGCCAATGCGCTGGGCTACCGCATCAGTGAACAGCTTGCGGCGTTTGTCGAAAACACGCCGGTGAAATACGGCTGGAAGCAGCGCGCGATGCTTCATGCGCAGTCGGGGATCAGCTCTGACTCGGGCACCACGCCGGGCGCGCGCCTGCCCTACGGCGACGAACCGGACCCAGTCAGCCACCTGCTGACCGTGGCACCGCACCATAAACACTACGCTTCCGGGATCAGCGATATTCTCACCCTGGAGGAAACGGTTAAACGCAATCCTCAGGCTGTGGTGCAGCTGTGCCTGGGGGCGTTCAACGCCGGTATGCGCGAGTTTACCGCCAACGTTGCGGGTAACGATCTCGTGCGCGTTACCGGCTATATGGTGCGGCTCTCCGATCTGGAGAAGTACCGGGAAGCCGGATCGCGCACCAACACCACCTGGCTCGGCGAGGAGGCCGCGCGCAATACCCGTATTCTGGAACGTCAGCCGCGCGTGATAAGCCATGAACAGCAGATGCGCTTTAGTTAGTCAGGTCATACCCTTCTCCTGCGTGGACGGGCCGGGCAGCCGCCTGGCGTTGTTCCTCCAGGGCTGTAACCTGCGCTGCAAAACCTGCCACAACCCGTGGACGATAGGGCGCTGCAACGACTGCGGCGACTGTGTTCCCCACTGTCCGCATGATGCGCTGACGATTCAGGCCGGGCGCGTCTGGTGGCAGGAGAGTCACTGTCAGCAGTGCGACACCTGTCTGCACCTGTGTCAGCAGCAGGCGACGCCGATGGCGCAGCGCTATAGCGTCGAGGAGATCCTCTCCCGGGTGCTCACGTGCGCGCCGTTTATTGAGGGCGTGACCGTCAGCGGGGGTGAGGCCACCACGCAGCTGCCGTTTTTGGTTGCGCTTTTCACCGCGATCAAAGCCGATCCGTCCCTGCGCCATCTGACGTGCCTGGTGGACAGCAACGGCCTGTTAAGCGAAACCGGCTGGCAAAAGCTGTTACCGGCGTTTGACGGCGCGATGGTGGATCTGAAAGCCTGGGGCAATGAACATCACCGTTTTCTGACCGGGCGCGAAAACACGCTGATCAAGCAGAGCATCCGCTGGCTGGCCGATCGTCATCGCCTGACGGAGCTGCGCCTGCTGGTGATCCCCGATCGGTGTGATTATCTGCAACATCTGCCATCGCTGACCGCTTTTATCCACACGTTGGAGAACGTTCCGGTGCGGATCAACGCGTTTCATGCCCATGGGGTTTACGGGGAGGCGGCGCGATGGCGGAGCGCCACGCCGGAGGACATCGAGCCGCTGGCGCAGGCCCTGGAACGGCAGCAGATCACGGTGATCCGCCCGGCCCTTTATCTATAGCGTGATGCCGAAGACCGCTCGGGTATTTTCCAGCAGCGCGCTGGCAATCACATCTTCAGGCTCCTGACGCAACTCACACAGCACATCAAAAACGCGCGCCGCCTGCTCCGGGCGGTTAGGCTGGCCCTGAAAACCATTCAGCGGCATGTCAGGCGCATCCGTTTCCAGCAGGAGCGAGGTCAGCGGGAGCTGTGCCATCACATCACGGGTTTTGCTGGCACGCGGATAGGTAATGGTGCCACCGACGCCAATTTTATAGCCCAGCTCGATAAAACGCTGCGCCTGCTGAAGGCTTCCAGCGAAACCATGGACCACGCCCCTGCGCGGCACGTCGATGCGCTTCAGGTGCATCGCCAGTTTGTCATGGGTACGTCTGGAGTGGAGGATCACCGGCAGATCGTGGCGCTTTGCCAACCGGAGCTGCGCGTCCAGAATCGTCTGCTGGCGTTCAAACTGCGGATCTTCACGATAGAGATCGAGGCCGATCTCACCGATGGCAACCAGCTTCGTATCCGCGTTTTGCAGCGTGGCATCCAGCCTGTCGAGATGGTCATCAAGATGGTGCTCAATAACGATCGGATGCAGACCCAACGCGGCATACAGCGCATCGTGCCCCCGGGCAAGCGCCAGAACTTTGTCGAATCTCGCCGCTTCAATAGCGGGCACAATAATGGCTCTCACACCGGCCTCAGCCGCACGCGCAAGACTGGATGTTTCCTCCCCGCTAAACGGCGGGAAATCAAAGTGGCAATGGGTATCGATAAAGCAGTGCGTCATGCCAGATCCTCGTTATCGAGTAAGCCATCGTTGGCCTGCGGCGCGTCCACCAGCGGCATCGCCACCGCGTCATTGGCCACAACGGCAGGCGGCAAAATGATGCTTTTATGCCGATGAAGAGGCGGTTGCTCGGCCAGCATTTTCCCGACGGTCGCCAGGAAGTAACGCCCGCACAGCCGCCCCGTTTTGTAATCCATACGCAACGCAGGCAGCCGACTGCCCAGCGCCATGCTCAACAGCGGCTTCGGCGGATAAATTTCAAAGATGCGCAGCTTGCCCGGTGGTTTTTCAATAAAACGCTGCATCGCGCCGTAGGTGGTTTCATGCTGCTTCGCGATATTCACCAGCGGTTGCAGGCTGCTGTCGCCCAGCCAGCGTTCCATCCGCTTAAACCACTGTGGGGTGTAATACATCTGCGAAGGCACCGTGCGGATCACCACAATGGTTTTTGCCCCGCGCCGCGCCGCCTCCTGTACCGGCACCGCGTCGCTGATACCACCGTCAAGATAGCTTATCCCCTCCAGCAACGCGCCGGTGCGGTAGAATCCCGGGATCGCGCTGGATGCGCGGATGATATCCAGCCAGTTCTCTTTCTGCGGCGAAAAGTAACCCGGCGAATAGTCATCGCCACGGCTGGCGCACATCCAGAACTCTTTGCCGGTATCGAACAGTCGTGACGCGGTATCCATGGCCAGCGGCATCTGGCTGGAGGTGGCATCCAGTAACCAGTCGAGATCGATCAGGTTCCCGCCGCGCACGAAGCGTACCGGATTGAAGAATTCTTTCGAGGTGGTATAGCGCATAATCACTTTGCGCGCATAGCCGGGCTGGTTGCAGACATAGGCGGAGAGGTTCTGCGCCCCGGCAGAGGTGCCGAAATAGAGATCGAACGGGTTGAATTGCGCGCGCATAAATTCGTCGAGCACGCCGGCAGTGAAAATACCGCGCTGCCCGCCCCCTTCACAGACCAGCGCAAGCTGGCCTGCATGAAACGGTTTTAACGTCAGCGGCGCAATATTGCCGAGCGTAACGGGAATTCGTTGCCCCACCTCTGCCTTCCTGTTTTCATTATTGTGATGAGACACAGTAACGCACTTCCCCGGTGGTTCTCAAACGAGAAAAAGCCAGTCACGAGGACTGGCTTGAGTTTGTTTAGTAAATATTGCGTTTGCTACGGGCGACGTCGACCCGTAAACAGGCTGACCAGGAACAGAATAATACCGACGACGAAGACAATTTTCGCTGCCCATGCCGCGGTACCCGCCAGTCCACCAAAGCCCAATGCGGCGGCAATTAACGCGATAACCAGAAATATAATGCCCCAACGAAACATAAGCCTCTCCTTTACCATAGTTAATGTCGGCCGCTAAACGTGAGCGCTCAGGTCACTCACCGGCTTTTCCAGAATCGTTTTTATTTCGCCCGCGGTTTTAAGCCTTACGGGCGAATGGTACTGCTTTACTTCGTTTTCAGATCGTTTTTGACGCTTTTCACACCATCAATAGCTTTCGCAATTGACTCGGCACGATCGCTTTGTGCCTGATTCTCAACCGTACCGGACAGCTGGACCACACCATCGGTGGTTTCAACTTTCACCATACGGGATGGCACGATGTCGTCGGCTAACAGTTTAGCTTTGATTTCGCTGGTAGTTGCTGCATCTCCGGCATAGCCCTTCACGGACGATTCTTTGCTGTCACGTACATGCAGTTTGTCGCTGACGGAGCTTACGCCCTCAACACCTTTCGCCACTTTAACGGCTTCTTCAGCCTGGGTCTGGCTTTCAACGAAACCGCTCAGGGTGACAACCTTGTTGTCGGTTTTAACAGAAATATCGGTGCTCTTAATGGAGGCGTGATCCACCAGTGCGGCTTTCACTTTTGCTGTGATTGAGCTGTCATCCATGAAATTACCGACTTTATTCATAGAGCTATCGATTTTTTCCCCTGCGGTATTGGCGGAACTTTGCGCTTTATCCATGGTGCTGGATTCCGCCAGAGCAGAACCGCTTACCAGGACACTACCCAACGTTACAGCCAGCAGAGTTTTAGAAATCTTCAGTCTTGTCATATTCATCGATTTATTCCTGTGTTTTGCCCATTATTTGGGCGACATACTTCCCTAAATCTTGGTTTTATATATTGCGAATTAACACCGGGGCAAAATGGAGAACCAATGGACATGCATTGAACAGTTAATTCATCCACGCCCGGTGCTAAACACTGAGTTAAATATAGATCACAATCAGAGGGGTGCATTCAGAATTGGGGAAAAAACGAACGAATAGCGAAAAATTGCGGTGAATTAAGAACATTCCGCAAGGGTTTAATAACACAGGAATTAAAGAAGAGCACGGCGGCTGCCGTGCTCTGAGAGGGAATTAATGCTCGCGCGTTTTGCGGAACTGAACATCAGGATAACGTTCCTGCGTCAGGTTCAGGTTAACCATGGTCGGGGCGATATAGGTCAGGTTATCGCCACCGTCCAGCGCCAGCTGAACTTCGTTCTTACGTTTAAATTCTTCGAATTTCTTCACGTCTGAACATTCAACCCAGCGGGCGGTCGCCACGTTCACCGATTCGTAAATCGCTTCCACGTTGTACTCGCTCTTAAGACGGGCAACCACCACGTCAAACTGGAGCACACCCACCGCGCCCACGATCAGATCGTTGTTAGCAATAGGGCGGAACACCTGTACAGCCCCCTCTTCGGAAAGCTGGACCAGGCCTTTCAGCAGTTGCTTCTGCTTCAGCGGATCGCGCAGGCGAATGCGGCGGAACAGTTCCGGCGCGAAGTTCGGGATACCGGTGAACTTCATCATCTCGCCCTGCGTGAAGGTATCGCCAATCTGAATGGTACCGTGGTTGTGTAAACCAATGATGTCACCCGGATAGGCTTCTTCTACATGCGAACGGTCGCCTGCCATGAAGGTCAGCGCGTCGGAGATCACCACGTCTTTACCGATACGGACCTGACGCAGCTTCATGCCCTTCTCGTACTTACCGGAGACCACGCGCATAAAGGCAACGCGGTCGCGGTGTTTCGGGTCCATGTTGGCCTGAATTTTAAAGACGAAGCCGGAGAACTTCTCTTCCTTTGCTTCTACTTCGCGGGTGTCGGTTTTACGCGGCATTGGCTGCGGGGCCCACTCCACCAGACCGTCAAGCATATGGTCAACGCCGAAGTTGCCGAGGGCGGTACCGAAGAAGACCGGGGTAATTTCACCGCTCAGGAACAGCTCTCGATCGAACTCGTGCGACGCGCCTTTAACCAGCTCCAGCTCATCGCGCAGCTGCGCGGCCAGCTCTTCACCGACCGCTGCGTCCAGATCCGGGTTGTCCAGACCTTTCACGATGCGCACTTCCTGAATGGTGTGACCCTTACCGGTCTGGTACAGGTAGGTTTCGTCTTTATAGAGGTGGTAAACCCCTTTGAACAGCTTGCCGCAGCCAATCGGCCAGGTGATTGGCGCGCAGGCAATCTTCAGCTCGTTTTCCACTTCATCCATCAGCTCCATCGGATCACGGATGTCACGGTCGAGTTTGTTCATAAAGGTGAGGATCGGCGTATCGCGCAGACGGGTGACTTCCATCAGCTTGCGGGTACGATCTTCAACACCTTTCGCGGCGTCGATCACCATCAGGCAGCAGTCCACCGCCGTCAGGGTACGGTAGGTATCTTCGGAGAAGTCTTCGTGCCCCGGGGTGTCCAGCAGGTTCACCAGGCAGTCGTGATACGGGAACTGCATCACGGAGGTGGTAATCGAAATACCACGCTGCTTTTCCATCTCCATCCAGTCGGATTTAGCATGCTGGCTGGAGCCACGGCCTTTAACGGTACCCGCGGTCTGGATCGCCTGTCCGAACAGCAACACCTTCTCGGTGATGGTCGTTTTACCGGCATCCGGGTGCGAGATAATGGCAAAAGTGCGGCGTTTGGCCACCTCTTGCAGATAAGGAGACAACGTCATAATCAATTCTTCTTAGGTAAGCGCGGCAGCAGGCCGCGCATCATGGAATACGAAAAATGCGGCTATTTTACCCATCAACAGGGGGCAGGCAATCATTGTTTACACAGGAGCTGCTCCAGTTCGTTCAATGACGTAACGGTCCAGGTCGGCTCGATGCCTTCCGGCAGCATGCGGTCATGCGCATTCAGCCAGACGGTCGACAGGCCCGATCTCATACCTCCCAGAATATCAGATTCTGCCGTATCCCCCACCATCAGCACGCGATTGCGGTCAGGATTGCCCGCTTGCGCCAGCGCATAATCGAAAATACGCGGATCCGGCTTCGGTACGCCCACCTCTTCGGAGATCACCAGCGCGTCGAAATGATCGCGCAGGCCGGTGCGTTCAAGGCGAATCTGCTGAAGCGCGGTAAAGCCGTTGGTAATGATCCCAAGCTTCACCTTCCCTTTCAGCGAATCCAGCAAAGAAACGGCGCCGGGCAGCGGCGCGCAGATATCCGCCATCGCATTCAGGAAGGCCTCGTTCAGCACCCCAGGACTCACGTTTAACCGTTCAGCCCACACGTCAAAACGCTGATGCTGAAGCTGTAACGCGGTGATGGCTCCGTTCTGGTAATCCACCCACAGCGGTTTGTTCACCGCCTGATAGTCCTGAAAATCTTCCGCGGTGAACGTCACGCTATAGTCGAGAAACATCCGCTGTAGGCCGCCGAACGAGTCAAACGTAAACAGCGTTTCGTCGGCATCAAAGAAAATCCAGTCCCATTTCATCGTTACAACCTTATTTTCGTTATCCAATCGGCAGAGCCATGATAATGGCGTCTTCACGTCCCTCTGCGGTGGGGTAGTAGTTACGGCGGATAGTCGCCTCGTTGAAGCCTAAGCTTTCATAGAGCGCGATGGCGGCGACATTGGACGCGCGCACCTCCAGCCACAGGGTGAAAACGTCACGGGTTTCCAGCTCACGAATGAGGTGCTCAAGCAGTTCCCTGCCCAGCCCGCGGCGCTGGTATGCGGGATCGACCGCGATATTAAACAGCGTCGCCTCGTCCAGAACGACCTGCGTGATGGCGAACGCAGCCATCGCACCGTCAACGTCCAGGCGGAGATTTAAATAGCGTTCGCCCTGATTGCTGGCAAACGTCTTTTCGCTCCACGGAAAGGCATGGGCGCGGGTTTCAATCGCGAACGCGGTGGTCAGGTCAGCCGTCGTGAGGGAAGAAATCGTGTTCATATTCGCAAATTTGTTGCCATAGCGCGCTACGCGCTTTTGGGTTGGCTTTCAGTTCGTCCAGCGCTGGAGAACTGATCTGGCTTCCTTCAAGGGGTAGCTCATCCACCGCCCCGATTCGCCAGCTGTTACAGCGGCTGTCAGGGGGAAGCATCGCGACGCTTTCGGGCGCCAGCTGTAATACCTGATCGTGGGTCACCTTCAGGCTGCGAAGGACATCCTCAATCAGGGGCTCGTTCAGGGCAGGCGGCGCTTCTGCCACCATCACCAGGCGGACATGCGCAGGGATGGAGATGGCTATTTCGCCCCGCAACGCCGTCGGGCGACGCAAAGCCCACTGGGTGATGCCCAGTTGCTGCAACTGCCAGTCTCGTCGGGATGTCATAGCGAAAACTCCTGTCTCTCAGGCGCGCAAATATAGCAAATGTGTCGAAACTGCGCCATCTACCTACTATAATCCCCGCCTGAGTTTATTGAGGAACAATTCATGTCTGCATTTACCCCGGCAAGTGAAGTCTTGCTGCGTCACAGTGATGATTTCGAAGAGAGCCGTATTCTGTTTGCCGGAGATATGCAGGATGACCTGCCCGCACGTTTCGACTGTGCTGAAAGCCGTGCCCACACCCAGTACTATCACCACTGGCAGGTGCTGAGCCGTCAGATGGGCGAGCGCGCGCGCTTTAGCCTGGCGGCGGAGCAGAGCGATATTGCTGACTGCGATACGCTCATTTACTACTGGCCAAAAAACAAGCCGGAAGCCCAGTTCCAGCTGATGAACCTGCTTTCTCTGCTACCGGTCGGCTGCGATATTTTTGTTGTCGGTGAAAACCGCAGCGGGGTGCGTAGCGCAGAACAGATGCTCGAAGCCTGGGCGCCGCTGACGAAAATCGACAGCGCCCGTCGCTGCGGCCTGTACCATGGTCGTCTGGAAAAACAGACCACCTTCGATGCCGACGCCTTCTGGGACGAGTACCAGCTTGAAGGCCTGACCATTAAAACCCTGCCGGGCGTGTTCAGCCGTGATGCGCTCGATACGGGCAGTAAGCTGCTGCTGTCCACCCTGACGCCTCATACCAAGGGCAAAGTGCTGGACGTCGGCTGTGGCGCGGGCGTGCTGTCATCGGTTCTCGCCAGTCACTCACCAAAAGTGCGTTTAACCCTGTGTGACGTGAGCGCTCCGGCGGTAGAAGCCAGCCGCGCCACGCTTGCTGCGAATGGCATTGAAGGTGACGTGATTGCCAGCAACGTCTTCTCCGATGTGACCGGTCGCTTTGACATGATCATCTCTAACCCGCCGTTCCACGACGGAATGGAGACCAGCCTTGAAGCGGCGCAAACGCTGATCCGTGGCGCAACCCGTCACCTCAACAGCGGCGGTGAGCTGCGTATTGTGGCGAACGCCTTCCTCGCATACCCGAAAGTGCTGGATGAAACCTTTGGCTTCCACGAAGTGATCGCCCAGACGGGCCGCTTTAAGGTCTATCGCACCGTGATGACGCGCCAGGCGAAAAAGTAACCCCCCGGTCCGGCGATGGCTGACGCTGCCATCGCCCAATTTTGCAGCAATCAAAACAACGTGCGCAATTTTCTGTTGACGTAAAGCTGAAAACATCTAGAATGCGCCTCCGTGGTTACGATACTTTTACAGTGTCGATGGTATGCGAAGGTGGCGGAATTGGTAGACGCGCTAGCTTCAGGTGTTAGTGTCCTTACGGACGTGGGGGTTCAAGTCCCCCCCCTCGCACCATAAATCACGTTGATATTGCTCGCACTGGGCGAAGGTGGCGGAATTGGTAGACGCGCTAGCTTCAGGTGTTAGTGTCCTTAGGATGTGGGGGTTCGAGTCCCCCCCCTCGCACCAACGAGGCGATATCAAACCAGTAAGATGACTGTGCGAAGGTGGCGGAATTGGTAGACGCGCTAGCTTCAGGTGTTAGTGTCCTTACGGACGTGGGGGTTCAAGTCCCCCCCCTCGCACCAATTATCTTACATCTTCTCAGAAGTCCCTCTTATTTTTCTCTTTTATTTCAAACGCATCAGAATCACAAGCAGTCCACTGATTAGCGCCACGCATGAAGGCAGCAGGACATAATGCCGTAACTGTTTGTGCCAGATCATCGCGGATGTCACCAGCAAGCCTGAAACAATCATTGCTTTCCAGACATCAATGGGGAGATCGGTAAACATCAGCCCACCGATAATGGAACCAGGCAGTAATATTCCCCACCCACTTCCCAGCGCTTTGCTCAACATGGTTTCACCTCTCGCACTGATAATGATAACCAGTATCATATGATAGTAATTATCACTTGTCAGCAGGCGACGTAAGAAATTGCGCCAGCAATTGCTTTCCCATAATGACAGAGAATGTGTAAGGTGATAAATTGCCCACCTGTTAACTTCCGATAAAGTTTTTCTGATAATAAAAATTCAATTTTGTAGCGACCAATATTACACAACAACACCTTGCTCATTGTTTTAATTGAGTTTTAATAAAAACGCACGCATATGACATCACAATCCTGGCTGTCTTTAGTCAACAAGAAATATCAGCTATCTTTACGTTTGTTTTTATTTCTGAACGCCGCATCAGCATTGTTCTCGGTAACAAATCCTCTCTATTCCGTGCGTGTGTTATCAGTCCCGCTCTTTGCCGTACTGACTATCAGCACAGGCTTACTTATCTGGCACTGGAAAAACAGCACGCGAAAAATAAATATCCCTGTTGTTTCAGCTATTTTTGGTCTTTTATGGGCCTGGCAGATCGTCTCTAAATTTCTGTTAATCACGCACGATCACGCGACCTATTTAATGATGGCGCTATTAACAGTGCTTTTTATAGGGTCTCTGGCGTTCGCGAGTAATATTAAAGCCTTTACGTTACATTCATTTCCCGCCTTTATATCCTGCCTGTGGCTTAGCCCGTCCGAAAACTGGCTGAGAATGGCCTATTTTTTCGCGCTGCCGGTGGTCGCCATTGGTATCCATCATGTTCTTCAGCGGCGCAATGACCGTTTCGCCCAGGAGCTGCTTTCCGAACTGCTGGAGGAGCGCGAAACCCTGACCGATCTTAGCATGATGGACCCGCTCACCGGCCTGTATAACCGTCGCGGGCTGCAAAGCCGGCTGGAGAACCTTCCCAGGCCTGACGCTGGCGAGCACTTCGTGCTGCTGATGGATATCGACCACTTCAAAGCCTACAACGACCATTACGGCCATATGATGGGCGATCAGGCCTTGATCAGGGTCTCGGCTGCGATACGCGACGCCGTGCGCTCACGCGATGTTGTCGCCCGGTTTGGCGGGGAAGAATTTATGGTGCTGTTGAGTAACATCCCGCTGGAGCAAGCGCGCCAGACGGCTGAACGCATACGTCAGAAGGTTTACGATCTTAAAATCCCCCATATGTTTAACGAAAGCGTCGCCACTAACGTGACCATCAGCATCGGCATCGCCATGTTCGAAGGTGAAGACGTTGAGGGCGCGCTGGCGAAAGCGGATAAAGCCCTCTATGAAGCCAAGCATATGGGACGTAACAGCATTCTGCTGAGCGAAGAGCTTCATACTGCCTGAAACCGCCTTCACAGCGCCAGGATAAAACGCTTGCGCTTGGTTTTATCTATAGTTAGGATTGGCAATCATTATCATTTAGATTTGTAATCCACACTATGGCGACTCGTACCGCACACATCGTTGAGCCCCTGCTCTGGCGAGCTCCACTCTCCGCCGGGGAAACGACGCTTGCGGATGCCATTCGGGAAAAAATTGCCGTAACGCGCGCCCATCTGCTGGATTTCATCAAACTGGATGAAGCACCGCCGCATCATGCGCTGACGCTGACTGAGTGGCAACGTCCTGCCGAGCTGCGGTCGCTGCTGGCAACCTATTCCGACCATATTTATCGTAACCAACCTACCCTGACGCGGGAAAATAAACCGCTGTTATCCCTCTGGGCACAGTGGTATATCGGGCTGATGGTGCCGCCCGTCATGCTAGCCCTGCTTACCCAGGAAACGATGCTCGATCTCTCGTCGGAACATTTCCATGTTGAATTTCATGAAACCGGGCGCGCTGCCTGTTTCTGGATTGATGTACATGAAGATCCGAGCGCGAGACACCTGTCAGCGCAGGCGCGTATGGAACGGCTGATTACAAGAGCGCTGGTTCCGGTCATTGATGCGCTGGAAGCGACGGGAGAGATTAACGGCAAACTGATCTGGAGTAATACCGGGTATCTTATCCACTGGTATTTAACGGAAATGAAGCCGCTGCTCTGCGACGAGAAAGTGGATGCACTGCGTCAGAGCTGTTTCTTTGCCAGACAGCTATCGGATGGACGGGATAACCCTCTTTACCGCACCGTGGTTCCGCGTGAGGGACTTCTGGTACGTCGTACCTGCTGTCAGCGCTACCGTCTGCCGGACGTCCAGCAGTGCGGCGATTGCACGCTTAAGTAGTCTGGCCCGGCCTGATACCCGCAGTGAGAGAGAACAAACACTAAAAACGGCAACCTGCGTTGCCGTTTTGCTTTTACCTAAGCGACCTGCTCATTTTCCTCTTCTCCATTACGCTGTGCTTCTTCCGCTTCCTGCTGAAGCAACTGTTTCTCGTACACCTTGAAGAACGGGAAATAGATAATCGCGGAAACGCAGGCCAAAACCAGCACCAGAATGGCTGCACGGAAATCCCAGCCCAGCGCCCAGGCGGCACCAACCGGAGCCGGTGCCGTCCACGGCACGACGGAAATCACGCGGCCAATCAGATCAAACTTCATCGCTGCCCATGCCAGCACGGCATTAACCATCGGCGCCAGCAGGAAAGGAATAAAGAACACCGGGTTCATCACAATCGGCGTACCGAAAATCACCGGCTCATTGATATTGAAAATGCTTGGCACCACGCTCAGACGTCCAATAGAGCGCAGGTGCGCGGAGCGGCTACGCAGATAGCAGAACACCAGACCCATCGTCGCCCCCGATCCGCCGATAACGATAAAGAACGTCCAGAAGGCTTCCATAAAGATGTGTGGCAAAGGCTGGCTTGCCGCCAGCGCGGTCTGGTTCGCCCCCAGGTTCGTCAGCCAGAACATTTGCAGCATCCCGGAGACAATCGCCGCGCCGTGGATCCCGGCAAACCACAGCAGGTGGCCAATCAGCACCGCCAGCAGGATCGCAGGCAGCGAGTCAGCCGCAGAGACCAGCGGTTTGAATATCGACATGATGGCCTGTGGGATCAGCATACCGAACTGCGACTGGATCAGCAGACTCAGCGGATAGAGCGTCAGCACCACCACCAGCACCGGGATCAGCAGATCAAACGAGTTTTTGATCATCGGCGGAACCTGGTCTGGCAGGCGGATCCCGATATTGTGTGCTTTCAGGAAACGCATCATCTCAACGCAATAGATCGCCACCAGAATCGCGGTGAAAATACCGGTCCCTCCCAGGCTATCGACCGGCAAAGCGCCTTTGGTTTTAGGGGCGGCGACCAGCAGGAACGCCATCAGCGACAGCATCGCGCACATGAACGGATCCAGCTGATGGGTTTTAACGTAATGTTTGCCCAGGTTGTAGGCAATAGCCGCACAGATATAAAGGGACATCACCCCCATTGTCATATCAAACGGCGTCAGAATTTGGCCTTCAAACTGCTTCGCCATATCCAGCCAGGCGCGAGCAAAACCCCAGGTGGTATCAGGCGAAAAAGGTGGGTAAGCGAACACTAACAGAAACGAGCCCACAATCATAAACGGCATCGCTGAGATAAACCCGTCACGAATAGCCATAACGTGACGCTGGGAAGAGATGCGCCCGGCAATAGGGCTAACATAATTTTCAACGAAGCGGAAAATCAGATTAAATGCAGCATGGTTGGCAGACATAGCAGATCTCCTGTCATACGTTCGTTTCGGACGTTCTCACGTCACACGTTGTTCCATACATCAGCGTCACAACCTTGCCGGATCGTGTACCTGCGGTACTGCTCAAACGGAATGGTTTCATAATTAGCTCTTATTATTAGATACAGGGGAAGTTACACACTCAGTATTAATCTCTGCATCACGCTCTGCAACCGGTTACTGTAACCGGTTTCTGTGAATGTGAAGGCGATCCAGAAATCGCCCCAGACGGATATTTGTTACTTAAGGGATATTTACAGCGACTAAATTCTTATGACAGATTACGCAGGATATTTGTCAGGAGGAATCAATGAGTTTGCAGTCTGTACAACAGTTTTTTGCCGAACACGCTCCGGATATAGAGATCATTGAGCTTAACCAAAGCACAGCGACTGTTGCCCTTGCTGCTGCCGCGCACAACGTTGAACCCGGCCAAATTGCCAAAACGCTGTCACTAAAAATTAAAAATGACGTGATTCTGGTGGTTGCAAAAGGCGATGCGCGTCTGGATAACAAAAAGCTTAAAGAGACATTCGGCGCAAAAGCCCGCATGCTCAGCAGCGATGAGGTAGTCACCCTGACAGGTCATCCTGTTGGCGGCGTCTGCCCTTTCGGACTGGAAAACCCGCTTTCTGTTTACTGTGACATCACATTAAAACAATACGCGGAAGTGTTACCCGCAGCGGGCGCCATCCACAGTGCGGTGCGTATATCGCCCGACAGAATGGCGGAACTGACCGCAGCAAAATGGGTAGATGTGTGCATTTGAACGATGCGCCAGAAGCACTCTGGCGCATCATTTAACGCTAAGAGAATGAAGGAACGGTGAGAGCGGAACGACGAACTTCCCGGGCAGGGAGATGCGCCAGGATATCCGCCGCATCCAGTAATCCCACGTCAGAATTGACGCCCAGCTTTACCATGGCGTTAAACTTATGCGCCCGGATAGTTTTAATATTGCGTTCAAGCTGTGCTGCAATTTCAGGGATCGAAAAACCCGATGACATATAACGCAGAATCGCCCTCTCGGTTGGGCTTAACATACGATTGCTAACACACCAGTGATTGTACATGTTGTCGTTCACCTGATGCGTTTCGCTGAGTAATGTCTTCAGGCCCTCCATTAGCTGCTTTAGCGGAACCGATTTACTGATGATTCCATGCAAGCGAGAAGGCGAAAGATGGCTGACCAGCCTCGCCTCCATTTCGTCAGAGGCCAGCACAATACGCTGGACGTCGCTGTGGGTGAAGGTGAGATCCCGTAAACAGGCAAGACAGTTTCTCCGCTCCTCACGCTCATCAGACAGTGAATAGATAACCGCATAGAATGAGATATCCGAGAGCGCCGCTTTAAAGCTGGCGAATCTGCTAAACAGGTGCACCTGGTAATGGCTCAGGCTGGGCATCGCAAAGAGATGCTTCAACCCCACAGCGCTCATTGAGCAGCTTTCGATGACGGCGATATGTCTTGTTGCAGTGGTCTTTTCCATTCCTCAAACTCTCCATAAGCCGACATTAAACTGAGTTCTCGCATTCCCTGGGTACTGCTTATCCACGCGTACATATCGGCATTACTGCGAAGTGATAAGCGACGCATTGCACTGTTTTTCTGTGCGCTGATCGTTTTATTACTTTTATTCAGTAGTGTGGCAATTTGGTTGATTCCCCAACCTTTACCGAGTAAACGCAACACCTTGCGTTCAGAGTGAGTGAGTGCAATCATTTGCTCACTCTCCTCTTCAATATCGGGCGTTTCCGGTATTAATAACGTCTGGCTTATTCGCTCGGCACGTTCACTGCCCGCGCGAATAGCGTTAATGACGCCTTCAATAGGCTCCATATCTGAAAGCAGCGTGCTTTCCGGACGCATAAGAAGCTCTACTGCAAGCGGATAAAGAGGACGCGAGACAAGGAATATCCAGTGAATATCCCGATACTGATTCATTAATCCATAATACTGCTCAAGCGTGCCGCGAGGATTACGATACTCACCCGAAATATCGGCAATAACGACCCCGGCGCGACGCAACTGAAGTAGCGTCAACTCCTGCATCGAACGGCAGTACGTTATCTCAAAATCGGGAAAATGACGCGACATGACGCCACCTAACCCATTTTGCATAACCGGCACTCTGCTAATCACAACTCCGTGTTTACCATTCAATGGCAACATAGACCCTCCATGTCATGAATTCATTATTTAAGAACGAACTAACCCTACGAGGTTAAACACGTTTGTATTCCTTAGTACAAAACGGCTTAATATTCGTAAACCAGAAGAAATGTCACATGGGTTATGAAACGCCCAATACAGTCTTAATATCGCATAAAGACTACAAGAATTTGATTCTGGTTGTGTGAAAAGATCGAAAATATGAAATTAGAAATACTTAATATATTTTTTTTATTAATTCTCGTCACATATTCATTAAATAAATAAAGATACGACCTCTTCGCCATGCTGGACACGCAACTGATCGCACAAATGTTGATCTGGCCCAGCGCAAAGGGCCCTGCCCTTTGTGTTAAAAGTAAGCAATCTCTCTTCTCTTCAGGGCGTTTCATGCAGGCAGATCGGTCTACGCAACGTGCTACCACGCGGCTATGTATTCAGTGCGGACTTTTTCTCTTACAACACGGGGCAGAAAGCGCCCTCGTCGAAGAACTTTCCACACGCCTTGGTCTGGCGCTGGGGATGGACAGCGTTGAGAGCTCCATCTCATCAAATGCCATTGTACTGACCACCATTAAAGACGGACAGTGCCTCACCTCCACTCGTAAAAATCATGACCGCGGCATTAACATGCACGTCGTGACGGAAGTGCAGCACATTGTGATCCTTGCTGAACACAGGCTGCTCGATCTGCGGGAAATAGAGAAACGCTTCAACCAGATCAAACCTCTCCGGTATCCACGCTGGCTGGTTGTGCTGATGGTGGGACTCTCCTGCGCCTGCTTCTGCAAGCTCAACGCGGGCGGCTGGGACGGCGCTGTCGTGACCTTCTTTGCCAGCAGCATCGCGATGTATGTCCGCCAGTTGTTGACGCACAGGCAACTGCATCCGCAAATTAACTTCTGCATCACGGCATTTGTGGCGACAACCGTATCCGGCCTGCTTTTGCGCCAGCCTTACTTCGCCAGCACGCCTACTGTTGCGATGGCCGCCAGCGTATTGCTGCTGGTGCCGGGTTTTCCCTTAATCAATGCCGTCGCTGATATGTTCAAAGGCCACATCAACACCGGTCTGGCGCGCTGGGCGATAGCCAGCCTGCTGACGCTAGCGACCTGTATCGGGGTGGTAATGGCCATGACACTCTGGGGGTTACGCGGATGGGCGTGATCGATTTTCTGCTCGCACTGGCGCAGGACATGCTCCTGGCAGCCCTTCCCGCCGTTGGCTTTGCGATGGTGTTTAACGTCCCGCAGCGTGCATTACCCTGGTGTGCGCTGCTGGGTGCCATTGGCCACGGCTCACGTATGATCATGATGACCGCGGGCTTTAATATCGAATGGTCGACGTTTATCGCCTCCATGCTGGTCGGCAGCATCGGTATTCAGTGGTCCCGCTGGTATCTGGCGCATCCGAAGGTGTTCACCGTGGCGGCAGTCATTCCTATGTTCCCGGGTATTTCAGCCTATACGGCGATGATTTCCGCCGTCAAAATCAGCCACTTTGGCTACAGCGAACCGCAGATGATCCTGCTTCTGAGCAACTTCCTTAAAGCCTCGTCGATTGTGGGCGCGCTCTCCATCGGCCTGTCGATCCCCGGCTTATGGCTTTACCGCAAACGTCCACGCGTATAATAAAATAGCTTGCAATTGTATCGCGCACTATTTATATTCATTTCATGGATGCAAAAATGAACGACACCACTAACGCGCTTCTGCTGGATAACCAGCTCTGTTTTGCCCTCTATTCGGCAAATCTGGCGCTTAACAAGCTCTACCGGCAACTGCTGGCGCCGCTTAACCTGACCTACCCGCAATACCTGGTGATGCTGGTGCTGTGGGAGCAGGATGATATTACGGTATCAGACATTGGCGAGCGGCTGTTCCTGGATTCCGCCACGCTGACGCCCCTGCTGAAACGCCTGGAAAGTGCAGGATTAATCTTCCGCCAGCGTTCCCGTCAGGATGAGCGTCAGGTCGCCGTCACCCTGAGCGACGCGGGTCGGGCGCTGCAACAGCAGGCCGTGACGATACCCCACGCCGTGGGCTGTGCAGCGCAGTGTGATACCGACACCATGCTGGCGCTCAAGCACCAGCTCGAACTTTTGCGCCAACAGCTTCATCGCGCGTAAGGCTATACTTTACGAGCCTGATTTTAACTTAATACATCGTGCGCTATTTAATAGTGCATATAAACGTAAGATGAGGAACCTGCCATGTCTTTAGAAAAAGTTGTTTACACTGCCAAAGCCAAAGCAACCGGAGGCCGTGATGGCCGCGCAACGTCTTCCGATGGCGTTCTGGATGTCAAACTGGGTGTCCCCAAAGAGATGGGTGGCATGGGGGGTGAAGTAACCAACCCTGAACAGCTGTTCGCTGCGGGCTACTCCGCCTGCTTCCTGGGCGCAATGAAGTTCGTTGCGGCACGCGACAAATTCGCTCTGCCAAAAGATGCCTTTATTGAAGGCGAAGTGGGGATTGGCCCGCTGCCAACCGGTTTTGGTATCGAAGCGAAGCTGAACATCCACATTGAAGGGATGGACGCAGCGGAAGCCAAAAAACTGGTGGATGCGGCGCATATCGTCTGTCCGTACTCTAACGCGACGCGCGGCAATATCGACGTGACGCTGAACATCATCGCGTAATTAGCTCCTGTGATTTTAGCCCCGGTAAGCGTAACGCCGCCGGGGAAATCCTCTCCTTTCCTCTCCTCTCTCTGTGCTACCATAACCCTCAATCACGCCCGTAGTAATCAGTTGAGAAAGTGTTATGTCCTCCAGAATCCTGACCACCAGCATTGCTGGCATTGATGCCTTTATGCGCGATCCTCGCGGTGTGTTGACGCACGCCGAAGGCGGCACGCTCGCGGTATTTGCCGACAACGCCCCGGCGTTTTATGCGGTCACGCCGGAACGTCTGGCGCAGCTTCTGGAAATTGAAGCGAAGCTGTCGCGCCCGGCGAGCGATGTCATGCTGGATAATCAGTTTTTTGACGAACCCGCCAGCGCTCCGGTGGCCGTTCCAATGGGGAAATTTCCCATGTACGCCGGTTGGCAGCCGGACGCCGATTTTCAGCGGCAGGCGGCCTTATGGGGAATAGCCCTCGCGCAGCCCGCGACGCCAGAAGAGCTGGCGGCCTTTACCGCTTACTGGCAGGCTGAAGGAAAAGTCTTCCACCATGTTCAGTGGCAGCAAAAGTTCGCGCGCAGTCTGCAAATCAACCGCGCCAGCAACAATGGCCAGCCAAAACGTGATATCAATGCCTTTTCAGAACCGGACAAAAAAATCCCTGATGGATTCCGAGGTGCGAAATGAAAAACGTCGGCGACCTGATGAAACGTTTGCAGAAGATGATGCCCGCCAACGTGAAGCCCGCCTTCACCACCGGTGAAGAGCTGCTGGCGTGGCAAAAAGAGCAGGGTAAAATTCGCGCGGCTGCCCTCGCCCGCGAAAACCGCGCGATGAAAATGCAGCGCACCTTTAACCGCTCTGGCATTCGCCCTCTGCACCAGAACTGCTCCTTCGAGAATTATAAGGTCGAGTCGCAGGGGCAGATGAACGCCCTCAACCAGGCGCGCCAGTATGTGGATGAATTTGACGGCAACATTGCCAGCTTCATCTTTAGCGGAAAACCCGGCACGGGGAAAAATCACCTTGCGGCCGCTATCTGCAACGAGCTGCTGCTGCGCGGGAAGTCAGTGCTGATTATCACCGTGGCCGATATTATGTCCGCCATGAAGGACACCTTCAGCAACCGCGAAACCAGCGAAGAACAGCTGCTGAATGATTTAAGTAACGTGGATTTGCTGGTCATCGACGAGATCGGCGTCCAGACGGAGTCCCGCTACGAAAAAGTGATCATCAACCAGATTGTCGATCGCCGTTCGTCGTCAAAACGCCCAACAGGTATGCTGACGAACCACAATATCGACGAGATGACCCGACTTCTTGGCGAGCGGGTAATGGATCGCATGAAGCTGGGTAACAGCCTGTACGTCATCTTCGACTGGGACAGCTACCGCAGCCGCGTCACCGGCAAAGAGTATTAAGATATTTCCAGGGAGCGCCGGAAGAGCAGAGGTATATACTGAACCCACTTCTGGCCCAAAACGGACCTTGTTGAGTAAATCATTATGAAAAAACAGTTTCTTATCAGCATCCTTACTGGCACCCTGCTGGTGACTGGCGCAGCGCAGGCCGCATCATGGCAGGAGTCGCTCTCCAGCGCAGCAAGTGAGTTAACCAAAGAGAGCGGCACTTCCCAGGGCGGGCTGTCAGCCTCGTCCCTCACCGGCCTGCTGAGTAACAGCTCCCAAAGCCTGAGCGCCGGCACGATGAACAATGCGGCGGGCATTCTGGAATACTGCGCGAAGCAGAAACTGGCTTCCGTCACCGATACCGAAAACATTAAAAACCAGGTGCTGGGTAAACTGGGTCTGGACACCCAGGAGCAGAAAGCGGACACCAACTATATGGACGGTATTCAGGGCCTGCTGAACGCGCAAAATGGCCAGCAGCTGAACCTCAGCACCCTTGGAAATTCATCTCTGGCGAAACAGGTGAAAACGAAAGCCTGCGATCTGGTGCTGAAACAAGGCGTTAATTTCCTCTCCTGATCGTCTCCCATTTTCTGCCACAACACGCCGGGTTTATTACGTTAGTCTTACACCGCGGCGTGAAGTGCGTTTTTTTATCCCCTGCCACCACCTCAGCCTCCGTATACCACGATGCGACTGTATTCAAAAATCCGATTTTATAAACCAAATCCTAACAACAGCACACTTTCGTGACACTAAAATTGCAGCTAAGCGACATCGCAATTACATTGTATTACCCAAAAAATAAGCAATTAGCCGGCTAAGCGTCCGGCATGATGAGGATCTGCTGTTGTCAGAGTTAATGTCCCTTGTCCTTTTCCTGGCTTCCATCGGCGTTTATGCCTGGAAAGCCGGTCGTCACACCTGGTGGTTTGTGGCCACCCTGGTGGTGCTCGGCATTTTTATTGTTTTAAACATTACGTTATATGCCAGCGATTATTTTACCGGCGACGGTATTAACGACGCGGTGCTCTACACGTTGACCAACAGCCTGACCGGCGCTGGTGTAGGTAAGTATATCCTTCCGGGTCTGGGGCTGGTGGTCGCCCTGGTGGGCATCTTCGCCGCGCTGGCCTGGGTTCTGCGCCGTCGCCGTCACCGTCCGCATCATCATGGCTACAGCCTGCTGGCGCTGTGCCTGGCGCTGGCCTCCGTGGATGCCAGCCCCGCATTCCATCAAATTACCGAGCTGGTAAAATCCCAGTCGCGCGATGGCGACCCGGACTTTCCGGCCTATTACAAAGAACCCTCGAAGAAGATCGACAATCCCAGACTCAACCTGGTCTATATCTACGGCGAAAGTCTGGAGCGCACCTATTTTGATAACGATGCTTTCCCGAACCTGACGCCAGAGCTTGGCGCGCTGAAAAACCAGGGCCTCGACTTCAGCCACACCATGCAGCTCCCTGGCACGGATTACACCATCGCCGGGATGGTGGCCTCCCAGTGCGGCATTCCGCTGTTCGCTCCGTTTGAAGGCAACGCCTCCGCCTCGATGTCGAGCTTCTTCCCGCAGAACATTTGCCTCGGCGATATCCTGAAAAACTCGGGCTATGAAAACTACTTTATGCAGGGCGCTAACCTGCGCTTTGCCGGGAAAGATGTGTTCCTGAAATCCCACGGTTTCGATCACTTGTATGGTTCCGAAGAGCTGAAAACCACGGTGGCCGATCCGGCCTACCGCAACGACTGGGGCTTTTACGACGATACCGTTCTGGATGAAACCTGGAAGAAATTCGAGGAGCTTTCCCGCGCCGGTAAACGCTTCTCGCTGTTTGCGTTGACCGTCGACACGCATCATCCGGATGGTTTTGTCTCACGCACCTGTAAACGTCAGGGCTACGACATTGACGGTAAAAACAACAAGTCGTTCAGCGCCGTGACCTGTAGCCAGGAGCATATCGCGGCGTTAATCGAAAAAATCAAAGCGTCGCCGTATTTCAAAAATACGGTCATCGTCGTCTCATCTGACCATCTGGCGATGAAAAACAGCGCCTGGGATGAGCTGAATAAGCTGGATCGCAGCAACCTGTTCTTTGTGCTGCGCGGCGATAAACCGCAGCAGGAGATCATTGCCGCTAAACGTAACTCGATGGATAACGGCGCTACCGTGCTGGATATTCTGGGTGGCGATAACTTCATTGGACTGGGCCGCAGTACGCTGTCGGGCCAGTCCCTGTCGGAAATCTTCCTCAACATGAAGGAAAAAATCCTCGCCTGGAAGCCGGATATCATTCGTCTGTGGAACTTCCCGAAAGAGATAAAAGACTTCACCATCGATCAAGATAAAAAAATGATCGCGTTCTCCGGCAGCCATTTCCGCCTGCCACTGCTGCTGCGCGTGTCGGATAACCGCGTCGAGCCGCTGCCGGAAAGCGAATACTCCGCGCCACTGCGCTTCCAGCTGGCGGAATTCGCCCCGCGCGATAATTTCGTCTGGGTCGACAAATGCTACAAAATGGGCCAGCTCTGGTCGCAACAGCTGTCGCTGTCCACCGACTGGTGCGTCTCTCAGGGGCAACTCGGCGGCGAGCAGACCGTGCAACACGTTGACAAACCGCAGTGGCAGGGAAAAACCGCGTTTAAAGATACGGTTATTGATACCGCACGCTATCAGCGCAACGTTGACCTGCTGAAAATCGTCGACAACGACATTCGTTATAAAGCAGACAGCTTCATCTTTAATGTTGCCGGCGCGCCGGAAGAGGTGAAGCAGTTCAGCGGTATTTCGCGGCCGGAATCATGGGGGCGCTGGTCTAACGCCCAGTTAGGCGATGAGGTGAAAATTGAATATACCCATCCGCTGCCGGAGAAATTCGATCTGGTGATCACCGCCAGGGCATTTGGTCCCAACGCGAATCGCCCTATACCGGTGCGCGTCGGCGATAAAGAACAGACGCTGACGCTGAGCAATGATGTCACCACCAGCACGCTGCACTTCGATAACCCAACGCGCAGCAATACGCTGGTCATTGTGCCGCCCGATCCGCAGTCCACTAACGAAGGGAATATTCTCGGTCACGCTCCGCGCAAGCTGGGGATCGGCATGGTGGAGATTAAAATTGTGAGCAGCGCTGGCTGATGACGGCGTTCACCCTTCGCCCGACGCGCATCGACGACGTCGCTGCCCTGCCCGCCATCGAACGTGCGGCGGGGCAGCGGTTTCGCGACGTTCCTGCGCTGGCCTGGCTGGCAGACAATGAGGTTATTTGTGTTGAAGATCACCTCGGTTACGCCGGACGCGGATTGAGCTGGCTGGCGCTGGCTGACGACAGGCCTGTGGGCTTTATTCTCGCCGAAGCTCATCCATCGTCACTGTTTATTGTGGAACTGTCGGTTCACCTGGACCGGCAGGGACGAGGTCTCGGACGCCAGTTAATCGCCCGTGCCGCCGCGCATGCCCGCAGTCTGGGGCTGAACTCGCTGACGTTAACGACGTTTCGTGATGTCCCGTGGAATGCGCCCTTCTACAGGCGATTAGGGTTTGAAATGCTGACGACGCTGACGCCGGAACTGCGCCAGAAACGCGAGGAAGAGACGGCGCACGGTTTAGCGTATGGTTCCCGCTGCGCCATGCGCCTGCCTCTGTAAGATCGCCCGGTGGCGTTGCGCTTACCGGGCCTACAAAACCCATTTCCGCAGGCCGGGTAAGGCGCAGCCGCCACCCGGCAAAACGCACAGCGTCAGAACGTTTCCCAGTTATCGCCCGCATCTGCGGTCGCCGGTTTACGCGCCACTACCGGAGCGGCAACGCTTTTCGCGGAGGCGAACTCGCGCGCCTTCATCTGTTCCTGCTGAATACGGAACACCGCAACAGCCTGCGTCAGACGGCTCGCCTGCTCTTCCAGTGCCGCGGCCGCCGCCGCAGACTCTTCCACCAGCGAGGCGTTCTGCTGGGTCACGCGATCCATCTCAGCCACCGCCAGCCCAACCTGGTCGATACCGCGGCTCTGCTCGTCAGACGCAGACGCGATTTCGCCCATGATGTCCGTCACGCGCGTTACCGCATTCACGATCTCACCCATGGTTTCACCCGCGCTTTCCACCAGCGTTGAACCAATTTCCACGCGCCCCACGGAGTCTTCAATCAGACTCTTGATCTCACGGGCCGCCTGGGCGCTGCGCTGCGCCAGGTTTCGGACTTCACCTGCAACCACCGCAAAGCCGCGGCCCTGCTCGCCCGCACGCGCCGCTTCTACCGCCGCGTTCAGCGCCAGAATATTGGTCTGGAAGGCAATCCCGTCGATCACGCTGATGATATCGGCGATTTTCTGCGAACTGCCGGCGATATCGCGCATGGTCTGCACCACGTTATCCACCACCTTGCCGCCTTTCTGCGCGGTTTCAGACGCGCTCAGGGCCAGGTTGCTCGCCTGACGGGCGTTCTCGGCGTTCTGCTTCACGGTGGCAGTCAGCTGTTCCATGCTGGCGGCGGTCTCTTCCAGAGAGGCAGCCTGCTGTTCGGTACGGGATGAGAGATCGTTATTGCCCATCGAGATTTCGCTCGCACCGCTGTAAATGGCGTTTGCGCCGTTACGCACGTCACCCACGGTACGCACCAGCTCGCCCTGCATGTGGCGCAGGGAGTCAGCCAGTTCCCCCATCTCGTTGGAGCCTTCCACATCGATGCGCTTCACCAGGTCGCCGCTGGCGATATGACGAATGCTGTCAATCAGACGGTTCAGCGGCGAAATCAGCGCCTGACGAATACCCAGCCAGACGGCAACAATCACCACCAGCACCGCAGCCAGCACGCTAATCAGCACCCAGATAGCCTGGCGGTAAGAACTGTTGCTGTCTTCAACCGCGGTCTGATACAGCGCGTCGTTCTGTTGCAGATAGGTGACGTACTGCTTCTCAAAGCCATCCTGATAGCTCTGGGTCGGCTGGTCGAAGAACTCATTGATCTTGCCCGCCCCCAGCAGCTGGATCAGCTCGGCCAGCGCGCCGTGGTAGATATCGTAATTACGTTTGATTTCCAGTGCCGCAGCGTCGCTCTGACGCGGGTCGCGCGGCAGCGCTTCGTAATCCGCCCAGTTTTTTTCCGCCTGTTTCAGAGACGCAGAGGCAATTTGCATCAGCTCGGCGACGGTTGAGCCGCTACCGATATTGTTCTGATCCATCATATAGCGGATACCCGCGCGGTTCAGAGTGTTACGGGTTTGCAGCAGCGCCACCCAGCTACCGTTCAGGGTGGATTGTTGCTGGCGAATGGTTTGCAGGATGGTGAAATTCTCTTTGTCATGCTTCAGGGCATTGAAGAAAAGACCACCGGATGTGAGTTGTAAAAGGCCAAATATCGCTAAAACCAGCAGTAAGCTGGTGACAATCTTGATACGATTTAACATGTTTTCTCTTTCCTCAGACAGATACAGAATTTTCGGCCTGGAAAGGGAAAACTTTACGAAAATCATCCTGGAATTTAGGGTTTTTACTCTTCGTCCCGCGCGGCAATATGTCGGTTTCCAAGTTCAATAAATTCTTCCAGCAGCGCCGTGAGCTGCGTCATCTTCTCCGGGGTATATTCCGCCTCAATCTGCTGGTACGCCTCTTCCACCTGAGCCTGAGCACGCTGGTACAGCGCGTTGCCTTCTTTCGTCAGCGATACGTACAGCTTGCGCTGGTCATTCACCGGCTTTAAGCGCAGCACCAGACCGTCGCGCTCCATCCGCGTCAGAATGCCGGTCAGGCTTGGGCGCAAAATGCAGGTGCGGAACGCCAGATCGTGAAAATCCATGGAGGGATGCTCGGCCAGCACGCGGACGATACGCCACTGCTGCTCGGTCAGATTATGCCGCTTCACTATCGGGCGGAAGTAGCCCATCGCCGCTTCACGCGCCTGCAACAGCGCGATGGTTAATGAGTCATGCATCACCTTCCCCTTACATCATTAACAAGTAAACAATTTAAAACAGATGCTTTTATAGACAACACGTTGTAACCCAAAAAGTCTAACAGAAACAACGAAATTTTTTTAATCCATTGAATTAAAAGATAATTAACTCATTTATGTAAATTTATTGTTATTCATATCACAAATTATTCACTTCTGATTGCGAAACGAACAGCAAAAGCATAAAACCAGATCATTAACATATTAATGAAATCAAAACCGGACAGCCGGTTTGAGGAGTATGGGAATGAAAGGTACTGTTTTTGCCGTAGCGCTAAACCACCAAAGCCAGCGTGCAGCCTGGGCTGAGGCGTTTGAAAAAGCCCCCTATAACGCGCCGCCAAAAACGGCGGTGTGGTTTATCAAGCCACATAACACCGTTATTCGCGCAGGCGAGCCGATTCCCTTCCCACAGGGAGAAACCGTGTTAAGCGGCGCAACGGTGGCGCTGGTGGTGGGCAAAACCGCCAGCAAAGTCCGCGTTGAAGAGGCGGCGGCGTACATCGCTAGCTACGCGCTGGCCAACGAAATCAGCCTGCCGGAAGAGAGCTTCTACCGTCCGGCGATCAAGGCCAAATGTCGGGATGGATTTTGCCCGCTCGGCGAACCTGTCGCCGTTGATAACGTGGACAACCTGACCATCATCACCGAGATCAACGGTCGCGAAGCGGACCACTGGAACACGGCCGATCTGCACCGCAACGCCGCCGAACTGCTGAGCGCGCTGAGCGAATTTGCCACCCTGAACCCCGGCGATGCGATATTGCTCGGTACCCCACAAAGCCGTGTCGAAATTCGCCCGGGCGATCGGGTACGCATTCTGGCAGAGGGATTTCCGCCGCTGGAAAACCCGGTGGTAGTGGAACGCGACGTTACCATTGCTTCGCGCACGCCGCCGCACGCCACGCTGTTCGCACTCGGCCTGAACTACGCCGATCACGCCAGCGAGCTGGACTTCAAACCGCCTACCGAGCCGCTGGTGTTTATCAAAGCGCCGAACACCTTTAATGGCGACAACCAGACCTCGGTGCGCCCAAACAACATTGAATACATGCATTACGAAGCCGAGCTGGTGGTGGTCATCGGTAAAACCGCGCGTAAGGTCAGCGAAGCCGAGGCGATGGACTATGTTGCGGGCTACACGGTGTGCAACGACTACGCCATCCGCGATTATCTCGAAAACTACTATCGCCCAAACCTGCGGGTGAAAAGCCGCGACGGGCTGACCCCCATCAGCCCGAACGTGGTGCCAAAAGAAGCCATCCCTGACCCGCACAACCTTCGTCTTCGCACCTACGTTAACGGTGAACTGCGTCAGGAAGGCACCACCGCCGATCTCATTTTCAGCATCCCATTCCTGATTGCGTATCTGAGCGATTTCATGACCCTGCAACCGGGCGACATGATTGCCACCGGCACGCCGAAGGGGCTGTCCGACGTGGTACCGGGCGATGAAGTGGTGGTGGAAGTGGAGGGCGTAGGCCGTCTGGTAAACCGAATTGTCAGTGAGGAGACTGCAAAATGAAAAAGATTAACCACTGGATCAACGGGAAAAACGTCGCCGGAAGTGAGTACTTCCAAACCACTAACCCGGCCTCCGGCGAGGTGCTGGCTGAAGTAGCCTCCGGGGGCGAAGCCGAAATCCATCAGGCCGTTGCCGCCGCCAAAGAGGCGTTCCCGAAATGGGCCAACCTGCCGATGAAGGAGCGTGCGCGCCTGATGCGTCGCCTGGGGGATCTGATTGACCAGAACGTGCCGGACATTGCCGCGATGGAGACCGCCGACACCGGCCTGCCGATCCACCAGACCAAAAACGTGCTCATTCCGCGCGCCTCGCACAACTTCGAGTTCTTCGCCGAGGTGTGCCAGCAGATGAACGGCAAAACCTACCCGGTCGACGACAAGATGCTCAACTACACCCTGGTGCAGCCGGTGGGTGTCTGCGCGCTGGTGTCGCCGTGGAACGTGCCGTTTATGACCGCCACCTGGAAGGTCGCGCCCTGTCTCGCGCTGGGTAACACCGCGGTGCTGAAGATGTCTGAACTCTCCCCGCTGACCGCCGACCGTCTGGGCGAGCTGGCCCTCGAAGCGGGCATTCCGGCGGGCGTGCTCAACGTGGTGCAGGGCTATGGCGCCACGGCTGGCGACGCGCTGGTGCGTCATCATGACGTGCGCGCCGTCTCCTTCACCGGCGGCACCGCCACCGGGCGTAACATCATGAAAAACGCCGGGCTGAAGAAGTATTCTATGGAACTGGGCGGCAAATCTCCGGTGCTGATTTTTGAAGACGCGGACATCGAGCGCGCGCTGGACGCCGCCCTGTTCACCATCTTCTCCATCAACGGCGAACGCTGCACCGCCGGCTCGCGCATCTTCATACAGCAGAGCATCTACCCGGAGTTCGTCAAACGCTTTGCCGAGCGCGCCAACCGCCTGCGCGTGGGCGACCCGACCAATCCGAACACCCAGATTGGCGCGCTCATCAGCCAGCAGCACTGGGAAAAAGTCTCCGGCTATATCCGCCTCGGCATTGAAGAGGGGGCAACCCTGCTGGCGGGCGGCCCGGACAAACCGACCGATCTGCCTGCGCACCTGAAAGGCGGCAACTTCCTGCGCCCGACCGTGCTGGCGGATGTCGATAACCGCATGCGCGTGGCGCAGGAAGAGATCTTCGGGCCGGTGGCCTGCCTGCTGCCGTTTAAGGACGAAGCGGAAGGCCTGCGCCTGGCGAACGACGTGGAGTATGGCCTGGCGTCGTACATCTGGACCCAGGACGTCAGCAAGGTGCTGCGTCTGGCGCGCAACATCGAAGCGGGCATGGTGTTCGTCAACACCCAGAACGTGCGCGACCTGCGCCAGCCGTTTGGCGGCGTGAAGGCCTCCGGCACCGGGCGCGAAGGCGGCGAGTACAGCTTCGAGGTCTTCGCGGAGATGAAGAACGTGTGCATCTCCATGGGCGACCATCCGATTCCAAAGTGGGGGATCTGATCATGGGAAAATTAGCGTTAGCGGCAAAAATCACCCACGTGCCGTCAATGTATCTCTCTGAACTGCCGGGCAAAAACCACGGCTGCCGCCAGGGCGCCATCGATGGGCATAAAGAGATCAGCAAGCGCTGCCGCGAGCTGGGCGTGGATACCATTATCGTCTTCGACACCCACTGGCTGGTGAACAGCGCGTATCACATCAACTGCGCGGACCATTTCTCAGGCGTCTACACCAGCAACGAGCTGCCGCATTTTATTCGCGACATGACCTACGACTACGACGGCAACCCGGAACTCGGCCAGCTGATTGCCGACGAAGCGGTGAAGCTTGGCGTTCGCGCCAAGGCGCACAACATCCCGAGCCTCAAGCTGGAGTACGGCACGCTGGTGCCGATGCGCTACATGAACGCGGATAAGCACTTCAAAGTGGTCTCCATCTCGGCGTTCTGCACGGTTCACGACTTCGCCGACAGCCGCAGGCTGGGCGAGGCCATCATCAGCGCCATCGAAAAATACGACGGCACCGTGGCGGTGCTCGCCAGCGGCTCGCTGTCGCACCGCTTTATCGACGACCAGCGCGCGGAGGAAGGGATGAACAGCTACACCCGCGAGTTTGATCGCCAGATGGACGAGCGCGTGGTGAAGCTGTGGCGCGAGGGGCAGTTCAAGGAGTTTTGCAGCATGCTGCCGGAGTACGCCGACTACTGCTACGGCGAGGGCAACATGCACGACACGGTGATGCTGCTGGGGATGCTCGGCTGGGACAAATACGACGGTAAGGTGGAGTTTCTCACCGAGCTGTTCGCCAGCTCCGGCACCGGCCAGGTCAACGCCGTTTTCCCGCTGCCCGCCTAAGGAGTCGTTATGCCGCACTTTATTGCTGAATGTACCAACAACATCCGCGAGCAAGCCGACCTGCCGGGTCTGTTCGCCAAAGTGAACGAGGCGCTCGCCGCCACGGGGATCTTCCCGCTCGGCGGTATCCGCAGCCGCGCCCACTGGCTGGATACCTGGCAGATGGCCGACGGTAAGCACGATTACGCCTTTGTGCATATGACGCTGAAGATCGGCGCGGGGCGCAGCCTGGAAAGCCGGGAAGAGGTCGGTGAAATGCTGTTTGCGCTGATCAAAACGCACTTCGCAGAGCTAATGGCGGGCCGATATCTGGCGCTCTCGTTCGAGCTGGACGAGCTGCACCCGACGCTTAATTACAAGCAAAACAACGTGCACGCGTTGTTTAAATAACACCGCACGGTCTGTCCCCTCTCCCACAGGGAGAGGGAGAAAACAAATAAAAACAGGATATCGCCATGCTCGACAAACACACCCATACCCTGATCGCCCACCGTCTGCATCAGGCGGAACAATCCCGGGAGCAGATCCGCGCGATCTCGCTGGAGTATCCGGAGATCACCATTGAAGACGCCTACGCCGTCCAGCGCGAATGGGTGAGCCTGAAAATTGCCGAAGGCCGCGTGCTGAAAGGCCACAAGATCGGCCTTACCTCCAAAGCGATGCAGGCCAGCTCGCAGATCAGCGAGCCGGACTACGGCGCGCTGCTGGACGATATGTTCTTCCACGACGGCAGCGACATCCCCGTGGATCGCTTTATCGTCCCGCGCATCGAAGTGGAGCTGGCCTTCGTGCTGGCAAAACCGCTGCGCGGCCCGAACTGCACGATCTTCGACGTCTACAACGCCACGGATTACATCATCCCCGCCCTGGAGCTGATCGACGCCCGCTGCCATAACGTTGACCCGGAAACCCAGCGCCCGCGCAAGGTGTTCGACACCATCTCCGATAACGCCGCCAACGCGGGCGTGATCCTCGGCGGCCGCCCGATTAAACCCGACGAGCTGGATCTGCGCTGGATCTCCGCCCTGCTTTACCGCAACGGCGTGATCGAAGAGACCGGGGTCGCCGCAGGCGTGCTTAACCACCCGGCGAACGGCGTGGCGTGGCTGGCGAACAAACTCGCGCCATACGACGTGCAGCTTGAGCCAGGGCAAATCATCCTCGGCGGCTCGTTTACCCGCCCGGTTGCCGCCAGCAGAGGCGACACCTTCCACGTCGACTACGGCAACATGGGCTCGATTAGCTGCCGCTTTGTGTAAGGAGATGACCATGCAAAACGCATTCAAAGCGGCGCTGAAGGCGGGCCGTCCGCAAATCGGGTTATGGCTGGGGCTGACCAGCAGCTACAGCGCTGAGCTACTGGCCGGGGCCGGTTTTGACTGGCTGCTGATCGACGGAGAGCACGCGCCGAACAGCGTGCAAACCATCCTGACTCAGCTACAGGCCATCGCCCCTTATCCCAGCCAGCCGGTGGTGCGCCCGTCGTGGAACGATCCGGTGCAGATCAAGCAGCTGCTGGACGTGGGGGCGCAAACCCTGCTGGTGCCGATGGTGCAAAACGCCGACGAAGCCCGTCTGGCGGTCAGCGGCACCCGCTATCCGCCTGCCGGCATTCGCGGCGTCGGCAGCGCGCTGGCGCGGGCGTCGCGCTGGAACCGCATCCCGGAGTATCTGCATCAGGCTAACGACGCCATGTGCGTGCTGGTGCAAATCGAAACTCGCGAGGCGCTGAAAAACCTGCCGCAGATCCTGGACGTGGAAGGGGTGGACGGCGTGTTTATCGGCCCTGCGGATCTGAGCGCCGACATGGGCTTCGCCGGTAATCCGCAGCACCCGGAGGTGCAGGCCGCCATAGAGCAGGCGATCGCCCAAATCCTCAGCGCGGGTAAAGCCCCCGGCATCCTGATGGCGAACGAGCAACTGGCAAAACGTTATCTTGAACTCGGCGCGCTGTTTGTCGCGGTCGGCGTGGATACCACCCTGCTCGCCCGCAGCGCCGAAGCGCTGGCGGCCCGCTTTACCGATGTCACCACAGCAGTTGATAACAATAAATCCGTCTACTAAACGTACGATGTGGAGCGCAACATGACGACCTCAACCCTGCACAATAAAGCTGTTGAACATCGCGTTATTAATAAGCTGTTCCGTCGTTTGATCGTGTTTCTTTTTATCCTGTTTGTCTTCTCGTTTCTCGATCGCATCAACATCGGCTTTGCCGGGCTGACGATGGGCAAAGATCTGGGCCTCACGTCGACCATGTTTGGCCTGGCCGCGACGCTGTTTTACGTGACCTACGTGCTGTGCGGGATCCCCAGCAACATCATGCTGGCGAAGATCGGCGCCCGCCGCTGGATCGCCGGGATCATGGTGGTGTGGGGCATCGCCTCTACCTGCACCATGTTCGCCACCAGCCCCGAAACGCTCTACGTCCTGCGCATGCTGGTGGGCATTGCCGAAGCCGGTTTCCTGCCGGGCATTCTGGTCTATCTCACCTGGTGGTTCCCGGCGTATCACCGCGCCCGCGCCAACGCGCTGTTTATGATCGCCATGCCGGTGACCATGATGCTCGGTTCGATCCTCTCCGGGTACATTCTGGCGATGGACGGACTGTGGAACCTTAAGGGCTGGCAGTGGCTGTTCCTGCTGGAGGGGCTGCCGTCGGTGGTGCTCGGCGTGGTGACCTGGTTCTACCTTAACGACACCCCGGATCAGGCCACCTGGCTGGATGATGACGAAAAGCAGGCACTCAAAACGATGATCGCCCGCGAGCAGGAGCTGGCCATTGCGCATGCCGCCACGCCGCGATCGACGCTGCGCGAGGTGCTGACGCCCGCCGTGCTGCTCTACACGCTGGCCTACTTCTGCCTGACGAATACGCTGAGCGCGATCAACATCTGGACGCCGCAGATCCTGCAAAGCTTCAACACCGGCAGCAGCAATATCGTGATTGGCCTGCTGGCGGCGATCCCGCAGTTTTGCACCATCCTCGGGATGATCTGGTGGAGCCGCCGCTCCGACAGGCTGAAAGAGCGAAAAAAGCACACCATCCTGCCGTATCTGTTTGCAGCGGCGGGATGGATGCTGGCCTCGGCGACCGATCACAGCCTGATCCAGCTGCTTGGCATCATCATGGCCTCAACCGGATCGTTTACCGCCATGGCGATATTCTGGACCACGCCGGATCAGGTTATTAGCCTGCAATCCCGCGCGGTGGCGCTGGCGGTGATCAACGCCATCGGCAACGTCGGGTCTGCCGTCAGCCCATTGCTGATAGGTCTTTTGCGCGACGCGACCGGCAGCTTCAGCTCGGGACTGTGGTTCGTGGCAGGTCTGCTGGTGGTGGGCGCGCTGGTGCTGACGCGCATTCCGATGACGCGCCGGGAAAGCCTTGAGCGTGAGCCGGACATCGCGGCGCAAAAGATCCACTGAGGAGCCGCTATGTGTCAGAGCCCCATCACAAACATCGATATCAGCAAGGAGTACGACGAAAGTCTGGGCACCGACGATGTGCACTACCAGTCGTTCGCCCGCATGGCGGCCTTTTTTGGCCGCGACATGCAGGCGCACCGCCACGACCAGTATTTTCAGATGCATTTTCTCGACACCGGGCAGATTGAGCTCCAGCTCGACGACCACCGTTACTCGGTGCAGGCACCGCTGTTCGTGCTGACGCCGCCGTCGGTGCCGCATGCGTTTATCACCGAATCCGACAGCGACGGCCACGTGCTGACGGTGCGCGAGGATCTCATCTGGCCGCTGTTAGAAGTGCTCTACCCGGGCACGCGGGAAGCGTTCGGCCTGCCGGGGATCTGCCTGTCGCTTGCCGACAAGCCTGATGAGCTGACGGCGCTGAAGCACTACTGGCAGCTGATTGCCCGGGAATCCACGGAACAGCTGCCCGGTCGCGAGCATACGCTGGTCCTGCTGGCGCAGGCCGTTTTTACCCTGCTGCTGCGCAACGCGAAGCTCGACGACCACGCGTCAGGCGGCATGCGCGGTGAGCTGAAGCTGTTTCAGCGCTTTAACCAGCTGACAGATGCTCATTACCACGAGCACTGGACGGTGCCGGAATACGCCAGCGAACTGCATCTCACCGAATCCCGCCTGACCGATATCTGTCGCCGCTTCGCCAACCGCTCGCCGAAACGGCTGATCTTCGACCGCCAGCTGCGGGAAGCCAGACGCCTGCTGCTGTTTTCCGACAGCACAGTGAGCGAAATTGCCTGGCAGCTGGGTTTTAAAGATCCGGCCTATTTCGCCCGTTTTTTTAACCGACTGACGGGGTGCTCACCCAGCGCGTACCGGGCGCAGAAAGTACCGGTGTCGCCTGTTCCCCTCACCCCTGCCCTCTCCCAGATGGAGAGAGAGTAACCGTCCCCTCTCCCTCTGGGAGAGGGTTAGGGTGAGGGAAATCACACTCTGTGATCTCTCGCGAAAAGTACCTGCCGTTGTCCCAATCGTCCCTTCACGTTCCGCCCCTCTCACGCTTCAATTAAACAACAAAAACAAAACATAAATTTAACAACCATCTTCCGATACGAGGTCCCTATGAAGCCTGAAGATTTCCGCGCTGATGCCAAACGTCCGTTAACCGGTGAAGAGTATTTAAAAAGCCTGCAAGATGGCCGTGAGATTTATATCTACGGCGAGCGCGTTAAGGACGTCACTACCCACCCGGCATTTCGCAATGCGGCGGCGTCCATCGCCCAGATGTACGATGCCCTGCACAAGCCAGACATGCAGGATACCCTCTGCTGGGGCACGGACACCGGCAGCGGCGGCTACACCCATAAATTCTTCCGCGTGGCAAAAAGCGCCGACGATCTGCGCCAGCAGCGTGACGCCATCGCCGAGTGGTCGCGCCTGAGCTACGGCTGGATGGGGCGTACGCCGGACTACAAAGCCGCGTTCGGCTGCGCGCTGGGGGCGAACCCTGCCTTCTACGGTCAGTTCGAGCAGAACGCCCGCAACTGGTACACACGTATTCAGGAAACCGGCCTGTACTTTAACCACGCCATCGTCAACCCGCCGATCGACCGCCATAAACCGGCAGACGAGGTGAAAGACGTTTACATCAAGCTGGAGAAAGAGACCGACGCCGGGATCATCGTCAGCGGCGCGAAAGTGGTGGCCACCAACTCCGCCCTGACCCATTACAACATGATCGGCTTCGGCTCTGCGCAGGTGATGGGCGAAAACCCGGACTTCGCGCTGATGTTCGTCGCGCCGATGGATGCCGAAGGGGTGAAGCTGATCTCCCGCGCCTCTTACGAGATGGTGGCAGGGGTGACCGGTTCCCCGTACGACTACCCGCTCTCCAGCCGTTTTGACGAGAACGACGCCATTCTGGTGATGGATCATGTGTTGATCCCGTGGGAAAACGTGCTGATCTACCGCGATTTCGACCGCTGCCGTCGCTGGACGATGGAAGGTGGCTTCGCCCGCATGTACCCGCTTCAGGCCTGCGTGCGTCTGGCAGTGAAGCTCGACTTCATCACCGCTCTGCTGAAGAAGTCGCTGGAGTGTACCGGCACCCTCGAGTTCCGCGGCGTGCAGGCGGATCTCGGCGAAGTGGTGGCGTGGCGCAACATGTTCTGGGCGCTGAGCGACTCCATGTGCTCCGAAGCCACGCCGTGGGTAAACGGCGCGTATCTGCCTGACCACGCGGCGTTACAGACCTACCGCGTGATGGCGCCAATGGCCTATGCGAAGATCAAGAACATCATCGAACGTAACGTGACCTCCGGGCTGATCTACCTGCCGTCCAGCGCGCGGGACCTGAACAACCCGCAGATCGACCAGTATCTGGCGAAGTACGTGCGCGGCTCCAACGGGATGGATCATGTCGAACGCATCAAGATTCTGAAACTGATGTGGGATGCCATCGGCAGCGAGTTTGGCGGACGTCACGAGCTGTACGAAATCAACTACTCCGGTAGCCAGGATGAGATCCGCCTGCAATGCCTGCGTCAGGCGCAAAGCTCCGGCAACATGGACAAGATGATGGCGATGGTTGACCGCTGCATGTCCGAGTACGACCAGCACGGCTGGACCGTACCGCACCTGCACAACAACACTGATATCAACATGCTGGATAAGCTGCTGAAATAACGCAGCGGGAGGTTTCAATGCAATCTGAAGAACGCCTGCGTTTTCGCGACGCGATGGCCAGCCTGTCGGCGGCGGTGAATGTGGTCACCACCGAGGGCGATGCGGGTCGCTGCGGCATTACCGCCACCGCCGTCTGTTCGGTCACGGACACCCCGCCTTCGGTCATGGTCTGCATCAATGCCAACAGCGCCATGAACCCGGTCTTCCAGGGCAACGGCAAACTGTGTGTCAACGTGCTGAACCACGAGCAGGAGATCATGGCCCGCCACTTTGCCGGGATGACCGGCATGGCAATGGAGGAGCGCTTTGCTCTCTCCTGCTGGCAGAAAGGACCGCTGGCGCAGCCGGTGCTGAAAGGCGCTCTGGCAAGCCTGGAAGGCGAGATAACCCAGGTGCAAACCATCGGTACCCATCTGGTCTACCTTGTGGAGATTAAGAACATCATCCTCAGCAGCGAGGGGCACGGCCTGATCTACTTCAAACGCCGTTTCCACCCGGTGATGATGGAGATGGAAGCCGCGGTTTGATCCCGTTGCACAAAAAAACGCTAAGGTTTCCGCAAAGGTGCGCCGTTAACTATCCATAAGATAAATTTTCCGGGGCGGCTGGCGACGTCGTCAGGCGCCCCCTTAACGCTGGAAAGTCTTATGGCCCCTTCACCCCGAAGCCGCTCGGCTGAACGTCTGGTTGACATCATTATTGCCCTGCACCGCAACGGAAGCGTTAATCGCCGCGATCTGATGCAAAAATTTGGCATTACCGAACGCACGGTGTACCGCGATTTGCAGGCGCTTTCCCCGATTATTGAACACGACGGCAAAGGGCGCTATCAGCTGCTGCCTGCGTATCAGACCTGCCGCTGCGTGCACTGCCCTGAAGCGAACGACGAAACCCCGCAGAGGTAGATTATTCTCAGTGATCTCAATCACATATTTTCTTCCACCGTGGGTGAGCCTTAACCACTCACCCTCGCTTTTGACCGCTCACGCATCGCTTTCAACCACTCACCTATTTACCGTGCTTTATACGCGCGAGGATCTGGCACGATCGCTCCAGCATTAATCAATACCTCCTCACAACAAACCCTGACCCTTTTTTCTTTACATAAAAAACCAGGTCTTACTATGGATACTAAAAAACTACTGAAGCACGTGCCCTGGGCCTTACTCGGGATCCTCGGTGCTTTCTATCTGGCGGTTGTCGCATTACGCCGGGGCGAACACGTCAGCGCCCTGTGGATCGTGGTCGCGTCGGTTTCCGTCTACCTTGTGGCTTATCGCTACTACAGCTTATACATCGCGCAGAAGGTCATGAAGCTCGACCCGACGCGTGCCACCCCGGCGGTCATTAACAATGACGGCCTGAACTACGTGCCAACCAACCGTTACGTGCTGTTTGGTCACCACTTCGCCGCCATTGCAGGCGCGGGTCCGCTGGTCGGCCCGGTACTGGCCGCGCAGATGGGCTACCTGCCGGGTACGCTCTGGCTGCTGGCGGGCGTGGTGCTGGCGGGAGCGGTGCAGGACTTTATGGTGCTGTTTATCTCCTCGCGCCGTAACGGTTCGTCGCTGGGTGAGATGATCAAAGAAGAGATGGGCCGCGTGCCGGGCACCATCGCCCTCTTTGGCTGCTTCCTGATCATGATCATCATCCTCGCGGTGCTGGCGCTGATCGTGGTGAAAGCGCTGGCCGAAAGTCCGTGGGGCGTCTTCACCGTCTGCTCTACCGTACCGATTGCGCTGTTCATGGGCATCTACATGCGCTTCCTGCGCCCTGGCCGCGTTGGCGAGGTGTCGGTCATCGGTATCGTGCTGCTGGTCGCCTCCATCTACTTCGGCGGCGTGATTGCGCACGACCCGTACTGGGGCCCGGCGCTGACCTTTAAAGACACCACCATCACCTTCGCGCTGATCGGTTACGCGTTCATCTCAGCGCTGTTGCCGGTGTGGCTGATTCTGGCTCCGCGCGACTACCTGGCGACCTTCCTGAAAATCGGCGTGATCGTCGGGCTGGCAATCGGGATTGTGATCATCAATCCTGAGCTGAAAATGCCAGCGGTAACCCAGTACATTGACGGTACCGGTCCGCTGTGGAAAGGCGCCCTGTTCCCGTTCCTGTTTATCACTATCGCCTGCGGTGCCGTGTCTGGCTTCCACGCGCTGATCTCCTCCGGCACCACGCCGAAGCTGATGGCCAATGAAACCGACGCGCGCTTCATCGGTTACGGCGCAATGCTCATGGAGTCCTTCGTGGCGATCATGGCGCTGGTTGCGGCGTCGATTATCGAGCCTGGCCTGTACTTCGCGATGAACACGCCACCAGCGGGTCTGGGCATCACCATGCCTAACCTGCATGAGATGGGCGGCGAAAATACCGCGCTGATCATGGCGCAGCTGAAAGACGCCAGCGCACACGCGGCGGCGACCGTCAGCTCCTGGGGCTTTGTAATTTCGCCTGAGCAGATCATGCAGACCGCGAAAGACATCGGCGAACCGTCCGTGCTGAACCGCGCAGGTGGTGCACCGACGCTGGCGGTAGGTATCGCACACGTGTTCCACAAAGTGCTGCCGTGGGCGGACATGGGCTTCTGGTACCACTTCGGTATTCTGTTCGAAGCGCTGTTCATCCTCACCGCGCTGGATGCCGGTACGCGTGCAGGCCGCTTCATGTTGCAGGATCTGCTGGGTAACTTCGTGCCATTCCTGAAGAAAACCGACTCTCTGGTGGCCGGTGTTCTGGGTACCGCGGGCTGCGTAGGCCTGTGGGGTTATCTGCTGTATCAGGGCGTTGTTGACCCGCTGGGCGGCGTTAAGAGCCTGTGGCCGCTGTTCGGCATATCTAACCAGATGCTGGCGGCTGTGGCCCTGGTGCTGGGTACCGTTGTCCTGGTGAAGATGAAACGCACCAAATACATCTGGGTCACCGTGGTGCCTGCGCTGTGGCTGCTGCTCTGCACTACCTGGGCGCTGGGTCTGAAACTGTTCAGCACCAACCCGCAGCTGGAAGGCTTCTTCTTCATGGCTAACCAGTACAAAGAGAAGATTGCCGCAGGCGGCGCGGATCTGACCGCGCAGCAGATTGCCAACATGAACCATATCGTGGTGAACAACTACACCAACGCGGGTCTGAGCATTCTGTTCCTGGTGGTGGTGTACAGCATTATCTTCTATGGCATCAAAACCTGGATGAAAGTGCGTAACGTTGAGGGCCGTACGGACAAAGAAACCCCGTACGTGCCGGTGCCGGAAGGCGGCGTGAAGACCTCATCACACCATTAATTAAGCATGTTACTGTAGGCCCGGATCGCTGCGCGCCTCCGGGCTTCTTCTATCTGGAACCCTCAATGTTTGGTAACTTAGGCGAAGCAAAAAAATACCTCGGTCAGGCGGCGAAAATGCTGATTGGCATTCCGGACTATGACAACTACGTTGAGCATATGAAGACCAACCATCCGGATAAGCCGTACATGACCTACACTGAATTCTTCCGCGAGCGTCAGGAAGCGCGCTACGGCGGAAGTGGAGAAGGCGGCGTCCGCTGCTGCTAAAGGAGAAACCATGACCCCGATTGCCGTTACCCTGCTGACCGGTTTTCTCGGCGCCGGTAAAACCACCCTGCTGCGCCACATTCTGAACGAGCAGCACGGCTTCAAAATCGCCGTCATCGAAAACGAATTTGGCGAAGTCTCCGTTGACGATCAGCTGATTGGCGACCGCGCCACCCAGATCAAAACCCTGACCAACGGCTGCATCTGCTGCACCCGCTCTAACGAATTAGAAGACGCCCTGCTGGACCTGCTCGACAGCCGCGATCGCGGTGACATCGTCTTCGACCGTCTGGTGATCGAGTGCACCGGCATGGCCGACCCCGGCCCGATTATTCAGACCTTTTTCTCCCACGAGATCCTCTGCCAGCGCTACCTGCTGGACGGTGTTATCGCTCTGGTGGATGCGGTACACGCCGACGAGCAGATGAACCAGTTCACCATCGCCCAGTCTCAGGTGGGCTACGCCGACCGCATCCTGCTGACCAAAACCGACGTGGCAGGTGAAAGCGAAAAACTGCGCGAGCGCCTGACGCGCATCAACTCGCGTGCGCCCATTTACACGGTGACGCACGGCGATATCGATCTCGCTCAGCTGTTCAACACCAACGGCTTTATGCTGGAAGAGAACGTTACCGCGAAACCGCGCTTTCACTTTATGTCCGACAAGCAAAACGACGTGGCGTCGATTGTGGTGGAGCTGGACTACCCGGTAGACATCAGCGAGGTCTCCCGCGTGATGGAAAACCTGCTGCTGTCGTTTGCCGACAAGTTGCTGCGCTATAAAGGGATGCTGTGGATCGACGGCGAGCCGAACCGCCTGCTGTTCCAGGGGGTGCAGCGCCTGTACAGCGCCGACTGGGATCGCCCGTGGGGCGATGAAACGCCGCACAGCGTGATGGTGTTTATTGGAATACAGCTGCCGGAAGAAGAAATTCGGGCAGCGTTTGCGGGGCTGAAAAAGTAAATCGCACCGATCATCCCCTCTCCCCCGCGGGGAGAGGGTTAGGGTGAGGGGGAAACTTATTTCAACGCCTCCGGCAGCGTCACAATCCACAGCTCGCTGTCGGACTCCGGCTTCTTCAGCGGCTTCACGCTGAGCGTGGTTTCCACCGGTTTATCATCCAGCGTCAGCTTGCCTTCCGCGTTCACCCGATAATCCTTGAGCTTCTTGCCCTCGACCGGGTTTTGCATCGCTACCTTCACGCCAAAATCGTTATCGTTCGCTACCGCCAGCGTTTTGCTGTCAATCAGCGCCAGCCCTTCGGCCTTTTCCTGCTGCCAGCCCAGCGCACGCAGATCGACCACCTGCGTTTTTTCCGCAAGGGTGATGCCGCGCTGCGCCAGCGTTTTCTCATCATCAAACTCCGGGTATTCGCCCGGCTTGTCGAAGGCGGCCAGATCGCTCGCCTTGCTCAGATCCACCCTGTAGATGAGGTTACGCATTGCGTCATTTTTATCCTCACCCTGTTCAATCAGCAGGATGGTGTGGTTATCCAGCCCCACTATGTCGCCGATTTTGGCGTCGCTGTTTTTGCTGTAGGCCGCGCTGTCGACAGGGTAGCCGTATATCGCGGTTTTCCCGGTCGCCGGGTCGAAGCTCACCAGACGGGTAAACAGCGCCTGTTTTTTGCTCTTCCCGTCGATATCCAGCGTGCTTTGCACGGCGGCAATAATACGTCCGTCCGGCATGCGGGTCAGCCCTTCGAAGCCCCGGTTTGCCTGACGCCATTTGATAACGTTTGGCAGACCGCCCGCGATGGACTTCTCCCCTTGCGTCGCCTGCGGACCGTGGATCGCGAGGATTTTCCCTTTACTGTCGACGTTAATCAGGAACGGGCCATACTCATCGCACAGCCAGTAGCCGCCCTTCCCGTCCGACGTGATGCCTTCCGTATCTAGCCCGCGGTTATCGCCTTTCAGTACTTTTAAGGTGTCGCTTAGCGCGACTTCATTGGTGGAACCAATCACACCGCTTTGCAGTGGCAGGCCGTTGATCTCGCCTTTATCGTCATGCAGCGGTCGCGCGTCCACGGCCTCCGCTTTACCGTTTTGCACGCGGATCGTCATCAGCAGCGGGGCGAAATCCGGGGTAACAAAGATTTTGGCATCGTTTTTCCCCATTTTTGGCGAATCCGCGTTAGGACCGCGATCGGTCACGGTCGCAAACGTCAGCGCATCGCCCTGCTTGCCCGTAAACAGCAGACCAGAACCCATCCCCACCGGGAGCCCGTTCGGGAACGCATCGGCAAACGCGCCGCTGTATTTCACATGGGAGCCGTCAGGGAAGCTGACGATATAGCGCTCAGCGGTAGGCTGCGCAGCCAGGCCAGAGAAAGAGAGCGCACAACCGATAAGCACAGGAATAATTTTTCTTTTCATATTGTTAGCATCCAGTAAGTGAAGCCAACAACGTAATGAAGAAACGTGTCAGAAAAATGACATGAAAAGACAGCGGATCGGCAAAGAAATACGTATAGCAATCACCAGAAATGTAAACCTCTGTCTTGATCTGTGACAGCCGAAATACTTTTGGAAATTATTAGAAACTTAATTAATTCACCTCAAACGGCTTTCTTCGCCTCGTTCATTAAACGTTTAGCCAAAAATATAAACTTTCCCTAAACACGAATGGATTGAGGATTGACGATCTGCCATAAAAACATCTCATCAACATTTAAGATTAAAAAAACCAACAAAAACAGCATAAAACTGCGATACCCATCACATTTGCAGTCATAAACATCCCTTGTTAAGGTGCCCTCAGATTAATTTGATGACGAGGAAACACGCATGAAAAAGCTTAACGTTCTCATCCTTTCTGCTCTCACCGCCGTATCGGGCTCCGCACTGGCAATGGGCGGCAGCATTGAGCAGGGTAAAAACTTTACCAATCTGAATGTGGAAATGGGCAAATCAACCTCCGGTCTTTACACCGAAGGTAATTGGCTGAAAAACACCGACGACGGCACCACGACCGGTGGCGTGGGCGCAGGCTACAATTTCGAAGTCGGCCCGGTAATGCTGAACGCAGGCGCTAAGGCCCTCTACGTTGGCCCGAAGAAAGGCGATAACGGCGTGGCGTTCCCGGTCGGCGGCGGTGTGAACGTTGCCCTGACCGACAGCATCAGGGTATTCGGTGAAGGCTACGTTGCGCCAGACGGACTGAACAACAGCGTGAAGAACTACGTTGAAGCTAACGGCGGCGTAAGCTGGACCCCGGTCAAACCGGTTACGCTGAAAGTGGGCTACCGCCACGTGAGCGTTGATGGCAAAGACGGTCGTCCAAACCACACGCTGGTAGACGGCGCTTACTTCGGCGGCGGCGTGAGCTTCTAAGCCACCTGATAGATAAAAAAACCTGCCCTTCGGCAGGTTTTTTATTACTACGTCACTTACGCACCACCACCAGCTTCTGGTTCACAAACTCTTTGATCCCCAGATCCGACAGCTCGCGTCCGTAACCCGAACGTTTTACGCCGCCGAACGGCAGTTCTGCCGCCGTATCGGTGAGCCAGTTGATGTACACCATCCCGGTCTCAATGCGCGACGCCATTTTCTTCGCGCGCTCGATGTTCTGGCTGAACACCGCTCCGCCCAGACCGTAGTGGGAGTCGTTCGCCAGGGCAACCGCCTCGTCGTCGTTTTTCACCACATAAATCTGCGCTACCGGACCAAAGAACTCTTCGAAATACGCCGGGTTATCGCGCGAGATATTGGTCAGGATGGTCGGCTCAAAGAAGCTCCCGTCACGCTGCACCGGCTTGCCGCCATGGTGCAGCTTCGCGCCGTTTTTCACCGCCTCGTTAACCTGCTTAGTTAGCGTCTCCAGCGCGTCTTTGGATGACAAAGGCCCCAGCGTGGTACTTTCGTCCAGCGGATCGCCAATCTTCACCTGCTTAAACGCCTCGGTGAATTTGTTCAGGAAGGCGTCTGCAATCTTTTCATGCAGGATAAAGCGCTTCGCCGCGGTACAGACCTGCCCGGCGTTATTAAGCCGCGCGTTAACGCCGATCTTCACGGCTTTCTCCAGATCCGCATCGTCCAGCACCACGAAGACGTCGTTCCCGCCCAGTTCAAGGGTCGATTTTTTGATGTGTTTCGCAGCCTGTGCCGCAACCACGCTACCCGCTTTTTCTGAACCGGTCAGCGCCGCCCCCTGTACGCGATCGTCGGCGATGATGTTCGCCACCTGTTCGGACGAGATAAACAGGTTGGTCCACGCCCCTTCCGGCGCGCCCGCTTCACGTACCAGCTGTGCAAAGGTTTCTGCACAGTGCGGCACGATACTGGCATGCTTGGCGATCACCGGGTTGCCCGCTGCCAGGTTTGGCGCCAGAACGCGCATCAGCTGATAGTATGGGAAGTTCCATGGTTCGACGGCCATCAGCACGCCGATGGGGTGATGTTCAACCCATGCTTCCCCGAGTTCAGAGTCATACTTCACCGGGGCCAGGAACTGCTTCGCGTTGTCAGCATAGTAGCGGGCGATTTGCGCGCATAGCTTCACTTCACCGCGGCTTTGTTCGATGAGCTTACCCATCTCCTGACTGGCGATTTTCGCCAGATCCTCCACGCGTTCGTCGATCAGGTCCGCCAGCTTATGCAGCACCGGCAGGCGCTGGCTTATGTCACCTTTCGCCCAGTCGGAGTGATAGAGCGCATCGGCTGCCTTCAGCGCCGCTTCAACGTCTGCGTCAGTGTGAGAGGGATATTCTTTGATGAGCTGGTTCGTGGCAGGATTTACTGTCTGGTAAGCCATATCGAATCTCCTTGTTTTACCGCTTAGGGTATTAAGGGTAGTCAATCTGTCTGACTATGAAGGTAAAGTTGGGTATATACGGAGGGTTCTTATACGTTTTCCCCCTTTCGTTTACCGACAGGGGGAACTGTGATTTTAATTATTTCACCCAATGAGGGATATTTTCTGTCGATACATTTTTTACAGTATATCCTTTCCCCTCTTGCGAGTTTTTAACACAAGTTATCTCATCGAACCCCCACTTTCCGTTACGATTGAAAAAGTAAGCTGTGTACTTATCGGTATTATAACCGAAATATCTCTCGTTAGGGCGTGATATTTTTTCATTCTCACATGTAAAATCACTCCGCCATTCACTGCCAGTAGAATATTTTAAAACATAATATGCTACTACATCCGGCCTGCTTGAGACAAATAATACGATTAAACTCGTTAGAATCAAAGCACCAAAAATAGTAAAAAGTCTATATCCTTTTGCATGATCAGCAGTCACGATGAATATTACGTAAGTAGTCAACTGCAATATAAAAAATATCAATACAAAAAATGAACTGAGCTTCCATGTAAACTCCAGCCATGGACTGGATGATAAATCTATATTACTCAACTGAAGAAATAAACTTGCCGAGAACGCACTAGATAAAACATAACAGATTGATATAAATGAAAACAACATAACCCGTATATTTTTTACTTTCTCATGGCCATCTTTCTCGAGAACAAAGATTGTTAAAACGCTGCTAATAACAATAAAAATGGAGAACATCACCAATAGTACTTTTGCAAGAAAACCAAACTGTATATTTATTGCAAAAGGAAAAAGAAGAAACGCACCCCAGGCAAGGAGCGACGCCCATCCAGCCAACTTATTTACAACATCGCCACTTTCGAACCGAATAAAATGAATAATAATTTCCCGGGCACGCTGCCTTTTTAAATACAGCATGACTAAAAGGCCAATAAATAATGCATATGACAAATAAACCCGAACTGGATCTTTTATTTTCAACAAAACAAAACAACCTGCAAAGAAAAGGAACAAATATAAATCCAAGGATTTATTTTTTATTCCATTTATAAAACGATACAGTAAATTCATTTTATATACCCCAGAAAATAGATTATTATTAGCTATGAGAAACGAATACTCCGAACCAGAAAGAGAATGCAACAAATCTTCTGATCTGTCAGTTAAAAGAGGAATTTTAATTCTTCACCAGATAGCACATTTTGCATTTTACCTCCATCACCCTCTATCCTTAACCCATGGAAAAGCATACCGAACTCAAACGCGCCAAGCTTCTCGCGCTGTCGCTGCTGCTGATTGCCGTCGCAGCGTTTATCACCACCCTGTTCATGCCGCAAACCTTCTGGGTGCGCGGCGTAAAGGCCATTGCCGAGGCGGCGATGGTTGGCGCGCTGGCGGACTGGTTTGCCGTTGTCGCGCTGTTCCGCCGGGTGCCCATTCCCTTTATCTCGCGCCATACGGCGATTATCCCGCGCAATAAAGACCGCATCGGCGACAATCTCGGCCAGTTCGTGCAGGAAAAGTTTCTCGATACGCAATCCCTTGTCGATCTTATCCGTCGCTACGAGCCCGCACAGATGATTGGGACCTGGTTCAGCCAGCCCGATAACGCCCGGCGCGTGGGGCAGCATCTGGTGCAGGTGATGGGCGGTTTTCTGGAACTTACCGACGATGGGCGCATCCAGCGCCTGCTCAAACGCGCGGTGCATAAGGCTATCGACAAGGTCGATTTAACCGAGACCAGCGCCGTCATGCTGGAAAGCATGACCAAAAACAACCGTCACCAGGTGCTGCTGGACGCCATCATAAACCGCCTGATTACCCTGATTCAGCGGGAAAGCACGCGGGAATTTATTGCTGACCAGATCGTTCACTGGCTTAAGACCGAGCATCCGCGCAAGGCCATGGTGCTGCCCACCGAGTGGCTGGGCGATCAAAGCGCGGAGATGGTGTCGAACGCGGTGAACACGCTGCTGGACGATATCAGCCACGACCGTACGCACCAGATCCGTCAGGCGTTTGACCGCGCCACGATCAAGTTCATCGACAATCTGAAAAACGATCCGGAGATGACGGCGAAAGCCGAGAATATCAAACACTACCTCAAGAATGATGAGGCCTTTAACCGCTATCTGGGGGAAATGTGGGCTGACCTGCGCCAGTGGCTGAAAAATGACATGCAGAGCGATGATTCCCGCGTGAAGCAGCGTATCGCCAACGCCGGGCTGTGGTTTGGCGAAACGCTGACCAACGACGCCAGCCTGCGGGCGTCGCTGAATGAGCATCTGGAGCAGGCCGCACACCGCGTGGCGCCGGATTTCGCCGCGTTCCTGACGCGCCATATCAGCGACACGGTGAAAAGCTGGGATGCCAAAGACATGTCACGTCAGATAGAACTCAATATCGGTAAAGATCTTCAGTTCATTCGCGTTAACGGTACCCTGGTGGGCGGTACGATTGGCCTGATCCTGTTTCTGCTCTCGCAGCTACCCGCCGTGCTGGGGCATTAATCCGCTTCTGGCGGCGCGATAACGTAGCGCGTCGCCTCGAAGCGATTCAGGATCAGGTGCACCAGAAAGACCATCGTCAGCGTGACCACCAGCGCGAAGGTAACGGAGGTGATGCGGTATAGATCGCTGAACACCAGGTCGCTGTCCGGGTGCATGTTCTGCCCGAACATAATGCCGATGGTGGTGATACTGGCGAAGCCTACCCCGGCGCCGACCTTCTCCATTACGTGCAGACGCGCGCCAAACGCCAGACCAAGGCCAATCAGCGGCATCATCAGCAGCATATGGCTGCTGTGATCGTAGAGGATAAGCTGGACGACAAGGATATAGAGGCACCCCAGCACCACGCCAACCACGCGCCAGATGGAGCTGATAACCGAGCCGCGATAGTGCATCGGGAACAGGATCAAAATCCCCGCCATCAGCGCCGAAAGCGAATCGCTTAAGTCGCTAATCTGGAACACGACGAAAATCAGCGTCGCCACGGTGCCGGATAGCAGCGACTCGTGGCGCACGCGGGCGTCGTCTTTCTCAATCAGCGGCGGCGGCTTACGCGGCTCCACGTCCGGCAGCAGGTAGTTCATCAGCGCGCTCAGGCACACCGCCATCACGCTCGCTTCGATGTTAGAGAATAAAAGCGTGTGCCAGTTGGTGGTGGGGTAGCTCATAAAGTTGAGCATCACGCTCTGGCAAACCACGCCCATCGAGCCGAACAGGAACAGCGGCCCCTTACTCATAAAGCGAAAACGCATCACATACAGGGCAAACACCACCAGCGTCATGATGACCGGCCACTGCGACAGATAGCCGATAATCAACACCATTTCGACGCAGTTCAGCGAGGCGCTGAAGATAAACTGCTTCGCCACGTGGCGATTAAACACCGGTACCAGCGAGAGAAGCATGATCGGGTAGACCACAAAAAACACGCCGTAGCTGGTGTTGTAGAAACTCGAAATACTGAGCGCAATCATCCCGGCAAAGACGATACGCAGGGTCTGGCGAAAGTCGTTTGCCGTATAGACGATGTTGCCGTGCGGGGTAAATACCCGTGCCAGGGTGCTAATAGACATAGTGAAGCAGGCTCACCAGATGGATTTGCATCCCGGAGAAGAATCGCGCAAACGGCCCTTCGCTGTTGTAGAGCTGCACGGTGGCGCGCGCGCCGGTCGGCAGCGGCTTCGGTAAGGCTTCGTCCAGCGCTACGTGAATGCGCATACGCTGGGCATCACGCACCCAGCGGTTGGAGGTTTCCGGTTCAGAAAGTTGACCGTTTACGGCCTCCTGTCCGGCGAGGATCCCCGCGTCGCTGCTGGTAACGTGGGCACGGAAAACGTGCCCCGGGAAGGCGTCAAACACCACGGCAGCGTCGGTCCCCTGATGGGTATGACGCAGGCTCTTCTCGCGGAAATCCGCCACGATATCGATCCGGGTGTTCACCAGCGCCAGCGCAGCCGAACCGGATGAGGCGTAAAAACCGGGGCTTAATTGCAGGTTACTGACCGTGCCGTCCGCCTCGGCGTAGACCTTCGTCCAGCCAAGATTCAGCTCCGCTTCATCCAGCGCGTTACGGTATTTTTGCAGCGTCACGTTACGGTGCTCATCCCGCTCGCCGCGCTGAATGCGCAGGTTATGAATATTCGCCTGGATCGAGCTGACGGACTGCTCGCTGCTCTGCCAGGTGGTACGGACCTTATCCAGATCCGCCTGCGATACGTTCTGCAAGGTGCTCAGTTTCTGGTAGCGGTCGAATGTCACTTTGTCGTTACGCGCGGTCAGCACGGCGGTTTTCAGGCTGGCCTGCGCTGCGGCAATCTGCGCATCCAGCTGATCGTTAGACAGACGCGCCTGTTCCAGCGCGATCTGCGCCGCCTCGACCTTATTGCGAAACGGCGTGGCGTCGAGCTCAAACAGCAGATCGCCTTTCTTAACCTGGCTATTGTTATGGACATGTACCGCCGCCACATACCCGGAGACGCGGGCAGACACCGGGGTCACCACGCGCATCACGGTGGAGTCCGGCGTCAGCGGGATCCAGATATCCGCGACGATAAAGTAAACAAACATCAGCAGGAAAGAGGCAATACTCACCCTTACCCAGCGGGCAAACTTTTGTTCAGGAGTCATTATTTTTCGGTCTTATTATCTTCTTCGCGGATTGTCCGCAAATTGCAGGCGATTTGATTGAGAGTGGCGCTGAAAATATCGATATGTTCCGGCGCGATGTTTTGCGATACGCGCGCCTGGAACGTCTCAATCACCTGAGAGAGCCTTTCAAGAATGGCTTTTCCCTCAGGCGTCAGCGTCAGCAGCCGGATACGCTTGTCATACGGCGAGACGGTGCGCAGCAGGTAGCCCTGCTTTTCCAGCTGTGTCAGCGTGCGCATTAGGGGAGGCAGTTCAATGCCCTGCACTTCCGCCAGCTCGCTGACCGAGACGTTATCCCCGAGTTGATGAAGCTGCATCATCACCGTCCAGCTCGACTGGGTTAACCCGGTGTCGAGAATGGCGTCGTCGATGACTGCGCGCCACTGACGCACGATCATCGCCATCCGCATGCCCATCGGCCTGCGGCTAAACAGATCTTCTTCACTCATGGGGAGCCCTCTCGTAGTACGCCATCACAATAATAGTTATCAGGATAAGTATCAAGAAACGAGAAGTTAAAGCGCAGGAATTGCGAAACGATGTTCTCCCTCTCCCTGTGGGAGAGGGTCGGGGTGAGGGCATCAGCCCGCAGCGGCGTTTAGCGGCTAAAATGCTTCCTGACGGCACTTTTCCCCGAAGCCGTCACCACCACCTCCCGATAACCCGCCACCCGCTGGATCCAGCCTTTGCTTTCCATGTGGATAAGCAGCGCAGCGCCCGCCTCACCGCCAAGATGAAACCGCCGCTCGCTCCAGTCCAGGCAGGCGCAGCAGGCCTTCCGACGCGGATGAGCGCTTAACGGAATACCGAGCGCCAGGAACTGCTCCCGACCATACAGGGTCAATGCGGAACCGTCAGCCTCCAGCCATCCTTCCGCCTGCATGAAATCATAGATCTGCACCGCCACCGCGCCTGCGAGATGGTCGTAGCAGGTCCGGGCTTCACGCATGGCTTTCGGCGCGCTGGTTTCCGGCGGGGTAATGCGGCTCCACGAAAGCCCCATCATCTGTTCCACCAGCGCCGCCACGTCGTGCCCGGCAAGACGATAATAACGATGCCGCCCTTGCGACAGGCAGGTAATTAGCTGCCCTTCAACCAGCCGGGCAAGATGCCCGCTGGCGGTCGACGGCGCAACGTCTGCCGCCGCACTCAGTTCAGTGGCCGTCCACGCACGCCCGTCCATTAGCGCACAAAGCATCTTCACGCGCGACGGATCGGCCATTGCAGCCGCCACCGCGGCAATCGCCTTTTCCAGCATCGCGCTGTTATCAGAGGGTAAGCTCGTCTTTAACATTCGTCGCCCAGGGTGTGGTGATCTCAGCGGCCAGCTTATCATCATCCGTCAGCAGAATAAGGTGATTCGCATGGTCACTGTACTGAGTCAGGATAGACACGCCGCGTGCCGCCAGCGCCGCCGCTATCTCGCCCAGCTCGCCAGGACGCTCCTGCTTAAGCTTTCTGATCACCGGCTTTCGCAGCGCCTGCACGGTAAACCCGGCGTCGAGCAGCACACGGCGGGCTTTTTCCCCGTCCTCCACCAGGAAATGGGCATCGGTACCGAATACGCCGCCACCCTCAAGCCCCACGCCGTTGCGCCCCAACAGCTGTCCAAAGCGCGCCAGCTCGCCGGGCCCGTCGCGGAAAATCACGTGAACGTCATACATCCGCGTGCCCTCCGGTTTCGGAACTGTATTCCCGCACCAGCTGCGCCACGCGAATACGGTAGAAAGAGAAAATCAACGCCCGTCCTTCGGCCTGCGCCGCCTGATGAAAGACGTTCTGCTTCCAGCGGCGGACGGCCTCTTCATCCCGCCACCAGGAAAGGGAGAGGATTTTGCCGTCGGTCGTCAGGCTCTGGAACCGTTCGATATCGATAAAGCCGTCGATGTCGGCCAGCAAAGGCTTAAGCTCTGCGGCAAGTTGGAGGTAGCGCGCCTGATGGGCAGGCGCGGCTTTGGCTTCGAAAAGGACTGCGATCATGATGGTCTCTCCGCTGTGATGTTGAGGAGAGAATGCAGGATGGAAAAGCACAATGCTTCGGTAAAGAGCGAAGCTTTAGCCCAGAACCGACCTCGGCTCCATAAACGCGCGGATCCCCCACTCGCCCATCTCGCGCCCCACGCCGGAGTGCTTAAACCCGCCAAACGGCGCTTTCGGTTCATGAGCCAGGGTGTTCACCAGCACGCGACCGGAAACAATCTGCTGTGCCACGCGTCGCGCGCGGTCCACATCGCCGCCCAGCACCATCGCGCTCAGGCCGTACTCGGTATCGTTGGCAATGGCAATCGCCTCCGCCTCGTCCTGATAAGGGATTACGCACAGCACCGGGCCGAAAATCTCGTCGCGGGCAATGGTCATCCGATTGTTCACGCCGGCAAACAGCGTCGGACGCACAAACCAGCCGTCCCGCGTGCCTTCCGGTCGCCCTTCGCCGCCCGCCAGCAGGCGCGCCCCTTCTTCGATTCCTTTGCGGATATAGCCCTGCACCCGCAGCCACTGCTTTTCGCTGACCATCGGGCCGACGTCTGTCGTGCTGTTGCGCGGGTCGCCGGATTTCACCGCCGCCACGGCCTGCGCCAGCGCGGTTTCGATCTCCGCCTTGCGCAAGTAAGGCACCAGAATGCGCGTCCCGGCCACGCACGCCTGCCCGCTGTTCATAAACCCGGCCTGGATCACCAGCGGGATCGCCTGCTCGAGATCCACATCATCCAGCAGGATCGTCGGCGATTTACCGCCCAACTCCAGCGTTACGCGCTTAAAGCTTTCCGCCGCGTTGCGCAGGATCGCCTTGCCGGTATTCGTGGAACCGGTGAACGAGATTTTCGCGACGTCCGGATGGCGGCTGAGGGTTTCGCCCACCGTCTCGCCGCGTCCGGTGACGATGTTAAACACGCCCGGCGGCAGCGCGGCGTCGCGCAGCGCTTCGGTGACAATCTGCGTTTGCAGGGCGCTCATTTCGCTCGGCTTGATGACCGCCGTGCAGCCCGCCGCCAGCGCGGCCGCCAGTTTGCCGCAGATAAACCCCGCATCGCTGTTCCACGGCGTAATCAGCCCGGCCACGCCGAGCGGCGTCATCTGCACCGTTGCGGCACCTGCGGAGGTGACAAACTCAAATGCCTCCAGCGCCTCGATGGCCTGAGCAATCACCTCTGCCGGATAGCTTGCCATCCACGCCGAGCGCGAGGCGGGCGCGCCGTACTCTTCAATGACCGCTTCCAGCAGAGCGTCGTGACGAGCGGCCACGGCGGCGTGCATGCGCTTCAGCGCGGCGATGCGTTCCTGCTTTGTGGTCTGCGACCACGCCGGAAACGCCGCTTTCGCCGCCGCGATAGCGCGTTCAGCGTCAACCTCATCCGCCAGGCGAACCTGGCCGATGACCTGCGCCGTCGCCGGATTGTACAAATCAAACCGTTCGGTACCGTGCGGGGTAACAAACTCGCCGTTAATAAAGATCTGTTCGATGGTGTGCATATAAACCTCCTCAGGCTGTGTGAGCCCAGTCTGTCACGGCTTCTCCGTTGCGATAATCCACGCTATGCTGCAAGGGTTGTTTCGATTTTCAGGATAATCTATGCATCGTTCAGGTCTGACAGAGCTGGAAGTGGTGATGGCGGTGGTGCGGCGCGGCAGCTTTCGCGGCGCGGCGCAGGAACTGGGGATGTCCGCCACGGCGGTCAGCAACGCCATCGCCGGGCTGGAGAGCCGCCTTGAGACGCGGCTTTTCAACCGCACCACCCGCAGCGTGGCGCTCACCGACGCCGGACAGCGCTACGTGGCGCGTATCGGCCCGGCGCTACAGGAGATCCGCCTCGCCGGGGAGGAGATCCACAGCGACACCGGGGAACCCGCCGGAACGCTGCGCCTCAACGTGCCGAACCATATCGGCACCCTGTTTCTGGACCAGCTGCTGATCGACTTCATGATCCGCTACCCGAAAATGCGCGTGGAAACGGTGAGCGAAGCGAGGATGATCGACATCGTCGCCGAAGGCTATGACGCGGGGATCCGCCTCGAAGAGTCCGTTCCGCAGGACATGATCGCCGTGCCGCTGACCGGTGAGATCCGCCAGCTGGTGACCGCCACGCCGGACTATTTCGCCCGTCACGGCATACCCGAGACGCCGGACGATCTGCTTTCACATCAGGGGATCGGCATGCGCATGGCCCACGGCGGGATCTACCGCTGGGAGCTGGCGCGTCGGGGGGAAACGTACGCCCTTGCCGTACCACCGCGCTTTGCGACGTCCGATCTTTTTGCCTCGATCCGCGCCGTAAAGGCGGGATTAGGGGTAGGATTTTTGCCGGAACTGTATATTCAGGACGAGCTGAAAAGCGGGGAGCTGGTGAGCGTCTTAAACGACTGGGCGCAGCCGTTTGCCGGGCTGCGCCTGTACTACCCCGGCCATCGCCACGTCCCGCCGGGGTTGCGGGCGCTGGTGGCGATGATCCGCGAGCGCGGGATTATTCCAGGTTAGCCTTGTTCAGCCCGTACGCCGCATCCAGCGAGCCCGGCTCCATGCGGGAGGTAATGCCCAGGCGGTTCCAGGCGTTGATCGCCACGATGGCGAAGTTCAGCTCTGAAATCTCCACGTCCGAGAAGTGCTCCGCCACGCTGCGGTACAGCGCATCGCTCACGCCGTGAACGCCGATTTGGGTCAGCGCTTCGGTGAAGGCCAGCGCCGCTTTTTCACGGGCGCTGAACAGCGGGGACTCGCGCCAGGCCGCCAGATGGTACAGGCGCAGCTCGCGCTCGCCGGCGATTTTTGCCTCTTTTGAGTGCATATCGAGACAGAACGTACAGCCGTTCAGCTGCGACACGCGAATGTCGATCAGGTGCTTCAGCGCCGGATCAATAGAGGTTTTCGCCACTTCCATGCTCAGGGCGGAAAGCGCGTTGGTGAGTGCAGGTGTGGCTTTGTGGTGGTTTACGCGAGTGCTCATTGTCTTTCCTCTTTTTTGTGCGGCATTTGTCATGCGATGAAGCAAATCTACGCCGTTCATGACATAGTAAAAAGATACAAAAATCGTGAAATGAGGTAGGACATGAAGCCGGGCTATCACGAGATTTATTCCCGCTACCGCGACAACATCATGCGCGGCGTGCTGAAGCCGGGCGACAGGGTACCTGCCATCCGCGTGCTGGCGGAAGAGCTGAAGGTGGCGCGCAAAACCGTCGAGACGGCGTATGCCATTCTGACGGGCGAAGGGTATCTGGTGAGCCAGGGCGCGCGCGGGACGCGGGTGAATCCGGATCTTCTGCTGCCCGCGCAAAACGCCCCCACAGAACAAGCGACCGGCACGCTGCCGGCGTCGTTGATTAGCCAGCGCGAACGGGCCGGTTTTCTGCGCCCCGGCATTCCCGCGCTCGACAGCTTCCCCTATAAAAAATGGCTGCTGCTGGCGGGCCAGGCGACGCGCGCCATGCGTCAGGATGAAATGCTCAACCCGCCCGTTCTGGGCTGGTATCCGCTGCGCGAGGCGATAGCCCGCTATCTCAATATCTCGCGCGGGTTATCCTGCACTGCGGAACAGGTAATGATCACCAGCGGCTACAGCGGCAGCCTGCGCCTGATCCTCGACACGCTCGCCAGCCGCAGCGATAAGGTGGTATTTGAGGATCCAGGCTACTTTATGGGCCAGCAGTTGCTCAAGCGCATTGTGCCCCGCCTGCACACCGTGCCGGTCGATCGCGCAGGGATGGATACGGACTACCTGCTGCGTAATCACCACGATGCCCGCTTCGCCATCGTTACTCCGTCGCACCAGAGCCCGCTGGCGGTGACGCTCTCCCTGCCGCGCAAGCAGCAGTTGCTCGACTGGGCGTCACAAAACGAGGCGTGGATTATCGAAGATGATTATGACGGCGAATTTCACTACACCCGCAAAGTGCTGCCGTCGCTGAAAAGCCTCGACCAGCACGACAGGGTGATCTTTATGGGCACCTTCAGCAAAACCATCATGCCATCGCTGCGCATGGGCTACGTGGTGATGCCCGCCAGCACCGTCGGGGCCTTTACCGACAGCGCGGACATCCTCACCAGCGGCCAGCCGGTGCTGACGCAAAAGATCCTCACCGCGTTTCTCAACGAAGGGCATTTTTTCCGTCATCTGAAAAAGATGCGCGCGCTCTATCAGACCCGCCGCGACTGGATGATTGCCGCCCTGCAGGAGGTATATGGCGATCTGTTTTTCACCGAGCAAAACGACGGCGGGATGCATATTGTCGCGTTCCTCGCAAAGGGAAGCGCTGACCGGGAGATCGCCCGCTGCTGGCAGGAACAGCAATTGCAGGTCAATGCGCTTTCGGCGTGGTATCACGGATCAGGAAAACGCTACGGGCTGGTGATGGGCTATAACAACGTGCGGTCGTATCAGGAGGCGCTGGATTTGCTGGAAAGGCCGAAACGGCAGACGCTGGAACTGTTGAGCTGAAAACCGCCGGGTGGCGGCTGCGCCTTACCCGGCCTACGGTCTCCTGTAGGCCCGGTAAGCGTAGCGCCACCGGGCAACCCTATGCTCACACATCATATCGCGATAACCCGACGTCCTTGAGCTGCTCGTCGCTCATCTGGCTCAGGATACGGCGGGTACGGTTGATGCGATACCAGTTACGCAGCGTTTTCGCTACCCAGACAAACGCGATAAACGGACGTTTTGAACGATTCTCGTAGAATTCCATGATGCTCTCCTCGCTGTGCCAGTGGGGTTATCATCCTGGAAATCGACCTGCGCAATACAGATGCAAAAACAACTTTTGTTTAACATACAGATCCGCTAAAACGGTATCTGCATGCCGTTTTTTGCGGCAATCTGTACTGGTTTAATAATCTGTATGGTGAAAATAAAGGATACAGCATGACGCGCTATCAACATCTGGCCAACCTCCTGGCGGAACGCATTGAACAAGGGCTGTATCGCAGCGGCGAACGTCTGCCGTCGGTACGCACGCTGAGCCAGGAGCACGGCGTGAGCATCAGCACCATACAGCAGGCCTACCAGATCCTCGAAAACCTCCAGCTGATCACGCCTCAGCCGCGCTCCGGCTATTTCGTCTCGAAACGCAAAGCCCAGCCGCCCGTCCCGGCGATGACCCGTCCGGTACAGCGCCCGGTGGACGTTACCCAGTGGGATGAGGTGATGATGCTGCTGGACGCCCGCGCCGACAAAGAGATGATCTCCTTTGGCGGCGGCTCGCCGGACATTAACCAGCCGAGCCTGAAGCCCCTGTGGCGCGAGATGAGCCGCATCGCGCAGCATAACCCCGGCGAGATGCTGAGCTATGACGTGCTCGACGGGCGCCTGGAGCTGCGCGAGCAAATCGCCCGCCTGATGCTGGACGGCGGCTCCACCGTCGCGGCAAACGAAATTGTCATTACCAACGGCTGCCACGGCGCGCTGTCGATCGCCCTGCTCTCGGTGTGCAAACCGGGGGATATCGTGGCGGTGGAATCGCCGTCGTTTCACGGCACCATGCAGATGCTGCGCGGCTTTGACATCAAGGCCATTGAAATTCCCACCGATCCTGAAACCGGGATCAGCATCGAAGCGTTGGAGCTGGCGCTGGAGCAGTGGCCGATCAAGGCGGTGATCCTGGTGCCAAACTGCAATAACCCGCTCGGGTTTATCATGCCGGAGGCGCGGAAGAAGCAGGTCTTAGCCCTGGCACAGCGGCACGATATCGTGATTGTTGAGGATGATATCTACGGCGAGCTGGCGGCGGAGTATCCGCGTCCGCGCACCATTCATTCTATGGACATTGATGGTCGCGTGCTGTTATGCAGTTCGTTTACCAAGACCGTGGCGCCGGGCCTGCGCGTCGGCTGGATTGTGCCGGGGCGCTATTACGATCGGGTGATGCACATGAAGTACGCCGCGGGCGGGTTTAACGTGCCGGGCACGCAGATGGCGGTGGCGGCGTTTATCCGCGACGGCCATTACCATCGCCACGTGCGGCGTATGCGCCAGATTTATCAGCAGAATATGGAGACCTACACCTGCTGGGTGCGGCAGTATTTTCCGGCAGAGATATGCGTCACCCGCCCGCAGGGCAGCTTCCTGCTGTGGGTTGAGCTGCCGGAGACGGTCGATATGGTGTGCGTCAGCAAGCAGCTGTGCCGGCTGAAGATCCAGGCCGCGGCCGGGTCGCTGTTTTCCGCCTCCGGGAAGTACCGCAACTGCCTGCGGATCAACGTAGCGCTGCCGCCGACAGACAAAAATCGCGAGGCAGTGAAAAAGATGGGTGAAGCGATTGTGATTGCGATGGAGGAGTAGTGCGGCATTTTGCCCTCACCCCGCCCCTCTCCCACAGGGAGAGGGAGAAAACCGCTCCCGCCACCCGGCAAAATCAACAACTCAGAACTTCCACGAAACGCTGCCCACAATGCTGCGTTCTGCACCGAAGTAGCAGTAAGAGAGCGAGTTACACGCCGCGACGTAGCTTCTGTCCGTCAGGTTATTGACGTTCAACTGCGCGCTCACGCCCGTGAGCCCCACTTTTGACAGGTCATACCCCACGGTCATATCCACCAGCGTGTACGACGGAAGCGTATGGGTGTTCTGGCGATCGCTGGCGATCCCGTTGACATAGCGCACGCCGGAGCCGACGGTCAGGCCGTCCAGCGGGCCGGTTTTGACGTCGTAGCTCAGCCAGGCGCTGGCCATGTTACGCGGGGCATAAACGGCGCGCTTGCCCTCCTCTTCCGGGCTGCTCTTCTTGTAGCGAATATCCGTGTAGGTGTACGCCGCCTGCATACGCAGGCTGTCGGTCAGCTGACCAATCGCCTCCAGCTCAACGCCTTCGGATTCGATTTCACCAATGGAACGGTACGGATCGGTCGGCTCCTCTTTGGTGGCAATGTTCTTCTGGTTGATGCGGAACACCGAGGCGCTGAACTGGCTGTTCATCCCCTCTGGCTCATACTTCACGCCCGCTTCCCACTGCTTGCCCTTCATCGGATCCAGGATATTGCCCTGCTCGTCGGCAAAGCTGGTCGGCGTAAAGGCGGTGGAGTAGCTGACGTACGGCGCAACGCCGTTATCAAACAGATACAGCAGCGCCGCGCGGCTGCTGAAGTTGTTTTTATCCAGATCGCTGCGGGTGTGGTTAAAGTTGTCGACGTTCGACACGCTCACCTGGTCGTAACGCCCGCCGAGCGTCAGGCGCCAGCGGTCAACGGACATCTGATCCTGTAGGTAGTAACCGGTCTGGCGAAGCTTATGCTTTTCCCTGCTGTACTGGGTGATGTAGTCCGGCTTCGCACCGTAAACAGGATGGAAAGCGTCAATCGGCGGGAAGCCGCCGTAGTAGCCGGTGACGTTGTTGGTGCGGTCCTGATAGTCCATGCCGATCAGCACGCGGTGGTTCACCTCCCCGGTGTCGAAGCTGCCGTCGACCTGGTTATCCAGGGTGATGGCGTTCATCTTCTCGTCAGAGCCGGAATAGCCGCGATTCAGCTCGGTGTCATTCAGCCAGCCTGCGGCATACACCTGGTTCAGCTCGACTTTGGTGTGCAGGTAGCGCAGCTTCTGGCGCACAGACCAGCCGCTGTCAAACAGGTGCTCGATGTTATAGCCGACCATGTTTTCCCGACGATCGTACTTGTCGTAATCGTCCTCGCCCTCGAAGAAGGTGTTGGAGATTTTCTTACCGCTGTGCGGTACAACGGTGCCCTCATATGGCAGGCCGGAGTGGCTACCGCCTTCCGGATCGCGGTGCAGGTAGGCCATCAGATCCAGACGGGTGTTGTCGGTGATACGCCAGGTCAGGCTCGGCATCAGGGCGTAACGCTCTTCTTTGAGCGGATCGAACTGGGAATCAGCATAGCGGGTCATCCCGCTGAGGCGCACCGCCACGCGGTCGTTATCATCAACCGGGCCGGTCACGTCGAACATCGCCCCACGCTGGTTATTGTTACCGGCGAAGAGCTTAATCTCCCCGCCAGGATCGAACGATGGCTTACGGGAGGTGAGCGCCACAATCCCGCCCGGCGATGAGCGGCCATAGAGCACGGAGGCCGGACCGCGCACGACTTCGATACTGTCCAGGAACCACGGGTCAACCACCAGCGAGCTGTGGGAATTGGTGTCGCCCATCATCTTCAGGCCGTCGAGGTAGACGTTGTCCAGACTGCCGTCCGAGAAGCCGCGCAGCACCATGTAGTCAAAGCGGTTTGACGCCCCGATCTGGTTGCTGTAGACCCCCGGCGTGTAGCTCACGGCCTGACGCACGCTGGTTGCGCCCTGCTCTTCGAACTGCTCGCGCGTGACGATAGAGACCGACTGCGGGGTTTCAATATCCGGTGTTTCAAGCTTGGTGGCCGCAGACTGCATCTGCGAGGTCACCACCACGGTGTCAGTTTTTTGGGCATCCTGCGCCAGTAAAGGAAAAGCGACGCTACCGGTAACCCATCCCACCAGCAGTGCCAGACGCGATTTAGCAAACATAACCCTCTCCAGAGATATTTCTTATTGTTAATAAGAATTATTACCTTTTTGAGAGTGCAAACGGCTATGCGTACAGCCAGGTTACGTATGCGCGATGCTAAACCGCACGGGATGCATTCGCGCGACAGGAGAAATTACGTTAGCGGAGTTTGCGCACGTCACCCGGTGAAATCCCGTAATGACGACGAAACGCGGTGGCGAAGTTGGTGGCATGCTGATACCCGCACATCCACGCCGCCTGCTGCACGCTGTGGCCTTCCAGCAGATAGCGGCGCGCCAGCGCAAGGCGACAGTTGCGGAGATAGTCGAAGAGGGTGCAGCCATAGCGCTGACGGAACTTGCTACGCAGGCTGCTTGGGCTCATTGCAGCCAGGGCTGCCAGCTGCGCGAGAGTATGATCCCGTTCAGGAGACTGTTCCAGCAGGCTCCGCACGCGTTCAAGACGCGCATGCTCAGGGCGGCTTGGGCAAGGCTGCTGGCGCTGGTTGAGGCCATGGCCGAGCAGCTGATACATCAGCCCCTCAAGCAAAAGCTTGCGTGAAAGCACGCTTACCCCCTGCCGCTGCGCATGCAGAATACCTGACATCACAAACTCGGGAACCTGCCAGACAAACGCGGGTGCATTCAGGCTTTGCCATTCCAGAAGCAATGACTCAAGCAAGGCTTCACGTCCGGCATCGTGCGGGTACACGCCAAACGAGAGCGTTTTCAGCGTGCTATCGGCATCGTGACGCGCGCTCATTACCTGATCTTCACTCAGACGTGAGCTGAACGCCATGCCCGGGCGGACGGGATAATTGATACCATTGAGCGTGAGCGTCACGCATCCTTCCAGCACCACCAGCATATAGAGCGGGCTGCTGTGGCGAGAGGTGGTTTCATAGGGCTGTAATACACGTACGTCGGAATGGGTCAGCGAAATGCCGGACGAGAGCATCATCTCTTCAACATTCCCCTGCAACACGGGGCTACCGCTGACCTGCGCCTCTTTTAACTGGGGGAAACGGTAGTCGATGCCATAGCGCTCGCCGAATACCTGAAAATCTTCAACAAAAAATATGCGTTTCGCTGATCTATTTTCACTCTAGAGCATCATTCGGGGCCTGCATCGGGAAAGGACAGGCAAAACAGTACCATCCATTTGCAATGGCAGCAATCACCGGGCGCAGACACTATTACGCTCCGGACGAAGCCGGAGCGAAGGCATATATTTCCTTGCGAGAGATATATTTATGCTTCCTGCCACTCAGCAAAAACCTCTTTATGGTTTTTGGTCAGGACAACTTTATTATCTTCGACTTTATCAACCCAGCCGAGAGGAATAAAATGGTGCTTGCCGCCCGATTCCGGATCGCTCTTCGCAAGCTTGATACGCTCACCATCAAGATGGTCCACAACCCCGACGTGCGTTCCGCAGCTGGCGACAACCTGAGTGTGATCCTTAATTGCGCTTTTATCTACCATAATTATTCTCCTGTTTCGGTTATTTGCCTGTTGCACGAAATTAACTGTAGCGCATAAATTAAGGCTTAAACGCCCTATTAGCATTTTGAAACATCATTGACAGAACCGAATATTCATTCTACTTAACGCCGAAATGAAAAAATAAGAATGAGATGAATTATTACCGACTGATTATTTCCCGTTCATAATTAACTTATCGCAACCAACGAGGAGGTATTTATGACGATTCGCAACAATCGGACAGAAATTTCGCTGGCTCTTGGTGAAGCGGTTTTAGACATCGTGCAAAAAGGCCATGAAGTATCGCGAGAAAATCTCGCCCAGGCGATGAAAATCAAAGCGGAGAAAGAGCGCGACGATGAGCGGCTTCTTAACTACTGGAAGGCGTGTAATATGCTGGTTTGAACGTAGCGGCGTTTAGGCTGACTAAACGCCGCCTCATGTTACTCGTCGAAGTACCAGTACCCCTGGTTAATCAGCCCGGTGAGTTCGTCCACAAACGCCGGATTATTCAGTGCGTCACCCAGCTCGGCCTGGCCGAGCTCGGTGTAGCGGCACAGCGCGTCTGCCCCGTTCACATCCGCCGTTTCCAGCTGTTCACTGTTGATAAAGAAGCTGCCGTTAACGTTCAGCACGCGCAGGCCGCTCAGGCGCGACAGCGTTTCGCCGCCCTGAAGCGCGTCCAGCACCTCTTCTGCGGAATACGGCGGCTCGGCGGCGGCAATATCCAGCTCGTGACGTGGCGTGGAGACGAAGCTGCCAAACCATTTCGTGAAATCATCCGGCTTGCTAATCATGTCGATCATCATCTCGCGAATGCGATCAAGCTCGTACTGCTCCACGCGGCCCGGGTGTTCGCGGCAGGTCAGATCCGGATCGCTGTAGTGTTCGCCGCCCAGATCGTTCTCCAGCGCATAGTCGGCAAAGCTGCTGATCAGATCGCGACCGTTCGGCCCGCGAAAACCGACAGAGTAGTTGAGCGCGGTTTCATGGGTGAAGCCGTCATGCGGGAATCCAGGCGGAATGTAGAGGATATCGCCCGGCGCCAGATCTTCGTCGATGATCGGCTCAAACGGATCGACATGTAGCAGAGCCGGATGCGGGCAGAACTGACGCATCGGCAGCTTGTCACCCACGCGCCAGCGGCGGCTGCCCATCCCCTGGATGATAAACACATCGTACTGATCGATATGCGGCCCAACGCCGCCGCCCGGGACAGAAAAGGAGATCATCAGGTCATCGAGACGCCAGTCCGGCAGGACGCGGAACGGACGCACCAGCTCTGCGGCGGGCATATGCCAGTGGTTCACCGCCTGCGCCAGCAGGGACCAGCCGGTTTCACCGAGGTTATCGAAATGCTCAAACGGGCCATTGCTCGCCTGCCACTTGCCGTTAGCGTGGCTTACCAGGCGGCTATCGACTTCCGGCTCCATCGCCAGACCCGCCAGTTCATCAGGGGTAATGGGGTCGACAAAATTCGGGAAGGCATTTTTCAGTACAACGGGTTGTTTTTGCCAGTATTTTTCAAGAAATTCCGGCCAGTTCAGGTTCAGTTGATACGCCATGGTTAGCACCAGTGAGAGGGTAAACAGGCGCGATTATAGGTAAGAAAGCAGAGGGGGAACTTGTCATGGGTCAATCGAGCGCGTGTAGGTCGGGTAAGGCGAAGCCGTCACCCGACGCACACGCGGGCTAAAACTTAATCCAGGTTCAGCTCGTCATAATGGGTGATCAGTTTGCCCACGATGCCGTAGTCCAGCGCTTCCGCCGGTGACATCCAGAAGTTACGGTCGGTGTCTTTCTTCACTTTCTCCAGCGGCTGGCCGGTGGCGTCGGCAATCAGCTTGTTCACGCGTTCCAGCATGCGGATGATCTCCCGCGCTTCGATCTCAATATCCGTTGCCTGACCGCGCACGCCGCCCAGCGGCTGGTGGATCATAAAGCGGGTATTTGGCAGCGAGTAGCGGTGCTCTTTTTTCGCCGCCAGGAAGATGGTGATCCCGGCGCTTGCCACCCAGCCGGTGCCAATAACGTGTACTTCCGGACGGATAAACTTAATGAAGTCGTGGATGGTATCGCCCGCTTCTACATGGCCGCCCTGGCTGTTGATGTACAGCTTGATCGGATCGTTACTGACGCTTTGCAGCAGGATCATCTGAGTGATGACTTTCTGGGCCAGCTCCTGGTTGATTTCACCGGAGATGACAATCGAACGGGATTCCAGCAGTTTTTGCTGTAGAGCGCCCGCGCCGTTTGTTCCTTCCGCTTTTTCTTTATCGTCACTGCTTTTCAGTGTGTAGTGCATCGTTATGTCCTCAGCTTGTCGCGCTCAAAATCAGAGTGTAGCCTGTTTTACCCGTCGGCGTCCTCACACAAAACATCGCGTGTCGTGCGCTGGCTCCGCCCCCGGAAAGGTCTCTAAAAACAGCGCTCCACTCCTAACTAATTCGCCACATTTTTATTACAATTTCATATCATCTTCATATTGGTAAATGATAATAATAATTAATGTGTTAGTATGAATGAGGATAGCAAACAGTCGCTTACGTTCAAAAAGGCGCTATTTTATTGTCGATGATTTACTGATCACACACCGGGGCGGTGAATGGAACACATTGTTTATGTGGTTGATGACGATGACACAGTCAGACAGTCCGTTGTCAGGCTGCTGGAATCCGCGGATATGCACGCCCTTGGCTTTTCCTCAGCAGAAGCCTTTCTCAGCCATCCCTTTGAGGATCTGCCCTCCTGCGTGATCCTCGATATGCAGATGCCCACGATAACCGGATTTGATGTCGCAGATGCGCTGAAAGCCAGCGGGCGGGAAATACCGATCATCTTTCTCACCGGTCACGGCACCATCCCTATGTCCGTCCGGGCGATCAAAGGCGGAGCCTATGAATTTCTCACTAAGCCCGTTGAATCCAGCGCGCTCATCGGCTCCATCGAATCCGCGCTCAGACTGGCACAGCACAACGCCGCCCGCGTCAAAGAGCACTACGCCCTGAAGCAGCGCCACATGTCCCTCACGCCGCGCGAGCATGAGGTGCTTGAGCTGGCCATCAGCGGCAAGCTCAACAAGCAGATTGCCGCCGAGCTGGGCGTCAGTGAGATCACGGTGAAAGTGCACCGCCGCCGGGTAATGGAGAAAATGCAGGTCCGCTCCGTGGCCGAACTGGTCAGGGCCGTCGAGCGCCTGACCAAACATCAACCAGTGGAATAACCGTTACTCCTCCTGTCCGGCAAGCGGCAACGCGAAGGTAAATACCGTGCCGTACGGCTCTCTGCGGCGCGCGCTCAGTTTCCCCCGGTGCCGTTCAATGATGCTGGCGCTGATGGTCAGCCCCATCCCCATTCCCTGCGCTTTGGTCGAATAGAACGAGTCAAAGATCCGCTCGGTGAGCTCCGGCTCAATGCCGCTGCCGGTATCGGCGATCTCAAAGATCACCTTCCCCTCGCCGCAGTTCGCGGTGGAGATCGTGATGCTGCACGGGCGATCCGTCACTTCCGCCATCGCTTCCATCGCATTCATCACCAGGTTAAGCAGCACCTGCTGGATCTGCACGCTGTCGCCGATGATAAAGCTGTCGTCAGCGTTCAGAAGATAATCAACGCTTATGTGTCGCAGCTCAAGTTCGCTGCGTGAAAGCATAATGATGTGGTGGATCAGGAAGTGCAGATCAATACGCGTAAACGTGGGGTCCTGTTTGCGCGTCAGAGACTGAATGCTGCGAATGATCTCCCCTGCCCGCTCGCCTTCGGCGGCGATCTCCTCCAGCCCCTCGCGCACTTTGTCCAGCCGCGCCGGATCGCGGTTGAGCCAGCGCAGGCTCGCGCCGGCGTTCGAGACAATCGACATCAGCGGCTGGTTGATCTCGTGCGCGATCGAGGAGGTCAGTTGCCCGACGGTGGTGGCCCGTGAGACTCGCGCCAGATCCGCCTGCGCCACCCGCATCGCATCTTCCGCCGCCCGCTGGCTGGTGATGTCGGTAATGATGCCGTAATACTCATTCACTTCGCTGCCGACGCCGACCGGATCGCCAATCCCGAGGATGTAGCGAACGGAGCCGTCGGTGCGGATAATGCGAAACTCCGCGCGCATCGACAGCCCGTCGCGCACGCTCTGGTTAACGAGGGTGCTGATCCGGCCATAATCGTCCTCATGCACGAAGGTTAAAAACTCCGCCATTGAGATCATCTTTTGCTGCTCCGGCAGGCCAAGGATACGGGCGTACTCTTCAGACATAAACATCAGATCCTGCACCAGCTCCCAGCGCCAGCTGCCGGTATGGCTGATCTGCTCGCCCAGCATCAGTGAGGTCTGGCTGGCGCGCAGCTCTTTCTCCACCCGTCGGCGCTGGATGTTTTCCGCCAGCAGCTCGGCGTAAAGCCGCGCCGTCTCCAGCGAAACCGCCGCCTGCGCGCCCAGCAGGCTGACCACGCGCGAATGTTCGGCGGTAAACACTTCCGGCATCAGGCGGTTTTCCAGATACAGCACCCCCACCAGCCGCGCCTGTTTGAACATCGGGACACACATCACGGCGGCGCCGGACGTCACCAGATACGGATCCTGGCTGAACGGGTGGAACTCCTCCGGTTTGCCGGTGCGGATCTCCTGCCCGGTGCGGATCACTGCGGCCAGCACCGACAGCGGCATGTCCGTCGCCATCGGTGACGCCTTCAGGATGCGCACCCGCACCCCGTCGGTACTGGTCCAGGCACTGGCCTCGATCTCCGGGATGTGATTATCGCTAACGCGCAGCAGCAGGCCACGCTGCGCCCCGGCCCGTTCAAGCAGCAGCGTCATCAGGTTTTCAATTAAACGCTCGAGGTTAATTTCTTCGGACAAGGCGCGTGAGGCTTTGATGACGCTCTGTAAATCGCGGATCACCTCGTTCTGGGCGAAGGCCGCCGTGTCATACGCGCGGCTCTGCCCGGAGGCCAGCAGATGCGGGAAATCCTGCTCCAGCTGGCGCACCTTGGCCTGCGCCCCGGCGCGCCCCCAGGCGGCAATCGCGCCGCGGAAATGGGCGTCGGAGGCGGTCGGGTAGCCGCAGGCCAGCGAGAAACGCCCTGCCAGCTCGTGCGCCAGGGCATTGATCGGGTTAAAGCCGCCCTCCCGCGAGAGCCGCACCGCTTTTTCATACTGCTCCAGCGCGATGCTGTTCATGCCGTCCAGACGGACGATTTCGGCGTAAATCAGCGCTTCTTTATCGGCAAACGTGCCCGAATTGATCCGCGCCCAGAGGGCAATTTTGTCGTAATGGTGATGAATACTGCGGCGATAATCCGCCGAGAAGGTCTCCGGCGTGAGCTGACGGGAGAGCGCCAGCGCGCTGTAAAAATGGTAATCCAGCAGATGAATATGCCCCGGCGCGGACCACGCATACCAGCCCGCCCTCTCTAAATCCGCCTGTGCGTCGGCGTATTCGCCGCAGGAAAAGTGCGCCATCCCGCGATAGAGCCAGCACCAGAACAGCATAGTCGAGGTCTGCTCGGGCGCCTGCTCCGGCGGCGCGGGCAGCAGATCGTCAGGCAGCGCCTGGGCGGCGCTCCATGGGCCCGTCACCGGCGTGCGTAAAAACTCCACGTAGCGGCGCTGAATGTGCAGAACGGTTTCAATGTCCTGATAATCCGTTTTGCGTACAAAGGCCAGACCGCGATCGATGCTGGTCAGCACGCCATCCAGATGATCGCCCCGGGAGAGGAAGTTAATGATCTGATGACAGGCCGCGAAACAGGCCATCGTCATGTCGCCGTGGGTCACCGCCGAGGTAAAGCAGGCCTTTGCGCACTCGATAGTGTACGACAGCGGCTGGGTCCAGACGCTGAGCTGGTCGAGCGGCAGCAGAGTTTTGGCTTCATAGGCATCATAGCCGTGGCGGTTCACCAGCTCACGAGCCAGCGTGCCGTACTCAAATCCGAGAAGGTATTCGGCGTAGCGGTGACCAATCAGCACGCCAAACCAGGCCATCGCCGTGGTGGAGGCGCCGGTGATGCCGTGATCGAGCGTGAGGTGCATCATCCGGCACAGGAGTAAAAAGTGCAGGCGCGGGCAGGTAAAGCTGGCGAAAATACTGGCGCTGTAAAGCAGGTTCATCACCGCTTCGGTCTCTGCGTTCTCCATCAGCTTAAGCTGAGAAAACGGGTTCAGCGGCGCGTCGGCGGTGCGTTGACAGAACTGCTGCCAGGCCTCGTCACATTCGGCATTTTCCGGGTAGCGGCTGATCTGGATCCCGAACACGCCCAGCCAGCATAACGACGCCTCCAGCGCCAGTCGGATCTCCGACTGGCGCATATACACTTCCGCCAGCAGGTTGGCGGCCAGCGCTTTCTCCGTCAGCCCGCCCGGTGAACCGAGGATCGCATCGCACAGCGCACGCGTACGCTCCAGGTGCCCGAGCGCAAACTCACAGCCCGCCTCTTCGATATCCAGCATAAAGTCCGAGACCGGGCCCGCATTCCCCAGCGCTCTGGCGGTCTGGATATAGCTTAAGGCGGAAAGGTAATCGCCGGTACGCTTCGCACGCCGCGCGGCCTGAAGGCTCAGCTCCCGGAATCGCTGCCGCTGGGGTGCAGGCTGGATGCAGTCCAGCGCGGCGCTGACGTGGTGAACCGCGCGGAACAGCAGTTCGTTGCCCGCCGTCTGCCGTGCGGCATCCGCCAGCAGGCTGGCGGTGGTCAGATGCAGATGGCTTTTCTCGCCCTCATCCAGCAGGGCAAAGGCGGCTTCCTGCACCCGATCGTGGGTAAAAGCGTACTCTTTCTCCGTCAGCACAATCAGCTGAGCGGTAACCGCCGGATGAAGCGCGTAGCGGATTTCCGCCGCCGACCGCCCCACCACGCGGCACAGCATCTCCAGCTCGCCGGTGCAGCCGAGGCAGGCGATGCTGCCCAGCAGGCGGCGCGTCTCGTCGGGCATCTCCTTGAGCTGTTCAAGTACCAGCGTCACCACGTTTTCGGTGTAGTGCCGGGCGCGGATGGCCTGGAGATCGTAATGCCATTTCCCCTGATATTTGTTGTGCACCACCAGTCCGTCATCGACGATGCGGCGGAAAAACTCCTGCACGAACAGCGGGTTGCCGCCGGTTTTTTCATGGATCAGCGTGGCAAGATCGGCGGTGCCCGTACTGCGGGCATGAAAAATCCCCCCGAGCCAGCGCGCCACGGCCTTCACCGACAGCGGCTGCGGCACAATCGTCGTGGCGTATTGCGCCGCCTCCGGCAGGCTCGCCAGCGCGGTCTGCAAGGTGGGATCAGAAAGCGAACTGAGGTCGCGGTGCGCCACCACCACCAGCAGCGGGATGGCGCCGCAGGCGCGCAGCAGGTGATCGAGCGTTTGCAGGCTGGCGGCGTCGATCCACTGCACATCATCCAGCAGCAGCACCAGCGGCGCGCCCTGGGTGGCGAAGGTTTTCACCAGCGCCAGCACCATATGGCTGAAGCGCGCCCGCGCGTCGATGGAAAAGGTATCCGCGGAGAAACGCGGTTTGTTCTCAAGGAGTAAATTCAGCTCCGGCACCAGGCTGACGGCCAGCTCTTCATAGCCTTCCAGCGCGCGCGACAGACGGATTTTCCACGTCGCCACCTCCCCGGCTGGCAGCCCGAGCAGGTGCAGCGTGAGCGTCCGAAACGCCGAACTCAGCACGCCGTAGGGCAGCGTGGGAGAATATTGATCGACCTTGCCCACCGCCAGCAGCACCTTGCGCTGTTGCAGCGATTTCAGCGTGGTGGCGATCACGGAAGATTTGCCGATCCCCGAAGGTCCCCCAATCGTCACCAGTTCCGGCGCACCGCTCTGGCTGACCCGCTCAAACGCGGCGATGACGTCGCTGGCCTGCGGATGCGCAGAGAAAAGCGAATCGGCCAGATGGATCGCCGGAGAGCGATCCTGCTGGCCGGGAATAAAGTCGACAATTTCGCCTTCAACGGTCAGCGTCGCCTGGCAGCGCCTGAGGTCGGCAATCAGCCCGTCGACGGTCTGATAGCGATTCTCCGGATTCTTCTCCAGCAGCTTAAGGATAATGGTCGACAACATGCCGGGTACGTCCGGGCGCACCCGACCCGGCGCAAGCGGTTCAGAGGCAATGTGATAATGCGCCCAGTTGGTCTGGTCATCAGCGCTCAGTTCAAACGGCAATCGCCCGGTCAGAAGTTCATAAAGCACGATCCCCAGACTGTAGAGATCGCTCCGGCTGTCAACGGCGCGCCGGGTACGCGTGGTGTGTTCCGGTGACATGTAGGCGGGCGTGCCGCCAGACGCGGCAAGCCGGGACTGGGAGAAGGCGTCGGAGGTGCCGCAGGAAAGACCGAAGCTGCACAGACGGCAGGTGGCGTCGTGATGAACGAAGATCGCCCCGGGTTTGATATCGCCGTGGATCAGGTTGTGCTGATGCATCTGGCGCAGGGGACCGCAGATGCGGATCGCCATCTCGATAAAGCGGGCGATCCCGGAAATCGCCTTACCTGCCCGGCACGCCAGCAGTTCAAAGCAGAACGGCGCGTAGACCAGCGCAAAACGTCCGCGGTACTGGGTTGTAGCGACGGGCCGGATAGCCCAGCCGTCATGAAGGCGATCGCGCAGGGCAAACTCGTTTTTCAGCAGCCGCGTTGCCCGCTCCTCTTCTTCATCGCTGACCGCGGTGGCAATAATAAACGAACCGCCGGACTGGGGATGCCGCCCGTTCATCCAGGAGATGCCGCCCTCCTGCGCCAGCACGGTAAAAATGACATCCTCTTTCAGAACAAAAGCCCGCCCTTCATGGAGACTTCCCCGGGCGGGCCAAAATGCAGGCGACGTATGTTCGTTCATCCGCGATCCTTATTGTCGGCGGGTCAGCTCCCGCTGAATATGATCCAGCAGAATATCGATGTTAATCGGCTTACGCAAAAATGCAGCGGCGCCCAGACTGAGTGCATACCGCTGCATATTTTCATCAGCATGGCCGGAGATAAAGAGTATTGGCGGTGGCGGCATGGCCAGCAACCGCAGCTTCTCAAACAGCTCGATGCCGTTCATGCCGCGCAGCTTGATGTCGGCGATCACCAGCGACGCGCCGGACAGGGCGAGAGGGTGGCTCAAGAACACCTCTGCCGAATCGAAGGTATCGGTAGCATACCCTTCCGATTGCAGCAGGTTACTGAGCCCGCTGCGAACAGAGCGTTCGTCATCAATGATGGCAATGCGCCACGGCAGCGTCATGCTGTCTTTCCTCAAACAAATCGTTACGCGTCGCGGCTTTCCTTCGCGGGCGCTGGGGGCGCGGTACCACTGATCTTCGGTACGCATTCATGACGAAACCAGGCCAGGGTCAGCGGTTCGCGGCTCACCAGACGCCGTCCGATGGGGATCAGCTGTTCACCCACCAGCATGCCGAACAGGCCAAGCAGCGCGACGACCGGCGGCGCCGGGGAATGTACGTCGAGCAGGGCGTAAAGTACCCCAGCCGCGACCCCGCACACCAGCGAAATAATCCAGGCCTTCATGATGACGCTCCGGTCGGGTGTTGAACGTGGGGAACCGTCACCTGCACGGCAGCCGGATTATCGCGGGATAAAAGATGACGCATCGCCTGTTCACCCGCCAGCATCCCCAGCAGGCCAATCAGCGCCAGCGCGGGCGGCGCGGGGGAGCGCACCTTCAGCACGGCATACATCAGGCCAATCAACACGCCTGCCGCAAGGGATATCAGCCCAGTACTCATTGTGAACTCCAGAGAAAGAGGCAGCGGCGAGCCGGATGAGGGACCAGCCCGCCGACGGGACTTAGCGAGCCGGAACCGGCGCTAAGGTGCGGTGCTCGCTCTTCTGGCGAGACGGCGCTTTGTGCACCATGGTGTAGGCGTAATCCACGCCCATGCCGTAGGCGCCGGAGTGCTCGCGCACGATATCCATCACCGCGGTGTAGGTCTCTTTGCGCGCCCAGTCACGCTGCCACTCCAGCATCACCTGCTGCCAGGTCACCGGGATCACGCCCGCCTGGATCATGCGCTGCATCGCGAAGTCGTGGGCTTCTTTGGAGGTGCCGCCGGAGGCGTCCGCCACCATATAAATTTCGTAGTCGCCTTCCAGCATCGCGCACAGGGCAAAGCTGTTGTTGCACACTTCGGTCCACAGACCGGCGACAACCACTTTCTTCTTGCCGTTGGCCTTCAGCGCGTCACGCACTTTCTGGTCGTCCCAGGAGTTCATGGAGGTACGCTCCAGAATGTCCTGGCCCGGGAACACGTCCAGCAGTTCCGGATAGGTATTGCCGGAGAAGCTTTCAGTCTCAACGGTGGTGATGATGGTTGGGATGTTGAACACCTTAGCCGCTTTCGCCAGCGCCACGGTGTTGTTTTTCAGCACCTGGCGGTCAATAGACTGCACGCCGAACGCCATCTGCGGCTGGTGGTCGATGAAAATGATCTGACAGTTGGCAGGGGTTAAGACTTCGAGCTTAGAAGTGGTCATAAGATTATCCAGTGAGGTTAAAGGTTAAAATCGCCGCGAACAGCACGCCGATAAAATCGCGTTCATCCTATGACCCACAGCGCTGTGGTGTAATTATCTCTTCGTATAGTTAACCTTAGGTATAGTTATACTTTGGTATACCTATCCTATTGTATAACTGGATCTTTGCCGAAACCGGTTCCCATAATCCTGACCATTCCCCTCTTAGTCTGGAGCTCTTATGGTTACCCTCGGTAAAGCCGATCTCATTCTGGTTAACGGCCAGTTTCACACCGTCGATCGCGAGAATCCTCTCGCAGAAGCCGTTGCCGTGCGCGACGGAAAATTTCTGGAAGTGGGTACCGTCGCCGAGGTGATGCAGCACCACGGCGACGGCACCAAAGTGATCGATCTGAAAGGCCATACCGCCATCCCCGGCCTGAACGACTCGCACCTGCACCTGATCCGCGGCGGGCTGAACTACAACCTTGAGCTGCGCTGGGAAGGCGTGCCGTCGCTCGCCGACGCCCTGCGGATGCTGAAAGAGCAGGCGCTGCGCACGCCGTCGCCCCAGTGGGTGCGCGTGGTGGGCGGCTGGAGCGAGTTCCAGTTTGCCGAGCGCCGCATGCCAACCCTGGACGAAATTAACGACGCCGCGCCGGACACCCCGGTCTTCATCCTGCACCTGTACGACCGCGCCCTGCTCAACCGCGCCGCGCTGAAGGTGGTCGGCTACACCAAAGAGACGCCAAACCCGCCGGGCGGCGAGATCCAGCGCGACGCCAACGGTAACCCGACCGGGATGCTGATTGCCCGTCCGAACGCCATGATCCTCTACGCCACGCTGGCCAAAGGGCCGAAGCTGCCGCTGGAGCAGCAGGTGAACTCCACCCGCCAGTTCATGCGCGAGCTGAACCGTCTGGGGCTGACCAGCGCCATCGACGCGGGCGGCGGCTTCCAGAACTACCCGGAAGATTACGAGGTGATCGCCGAGCTGCACGAGAAAAAGCAGATGACCATCCGCATCGCCTACAACCTGTTTACCCAGCGTCCGGGCCACGAGCTGGAAGACTTTGAAAAATGGACCGACATGCTCACGCCGGGCCAGGGCAGCGACTTCTTACGCCACAACGGCGCGGGCGAGATGCTGGTCTTCTCCGCCGCCGATTTTGAAGACTTCCTCGAGCCGCGCCCGGACCTTGCGCCGGGCATGGAGGACGAGCTGGAGCGCGTGGTGCGCCATCTGGTGGAGCACCGCTGGCCGTTCCGCCTGCACGCCACCTATAACGAATCCATCAGCCGCATGCTGGACGTCTTCGAGAAGGTGAACCGCGACATTCCGTTCAACGGCCTGCACTGGTTCTTCGACCATGCGGAAACCGTCACCCAGGCCAACATCGACCGCATCAAAGCGCTGGGCGGCGGCATTGCCGTCCAGCACCGCATGGCCTTCCAGGGCGAGTATTTTGCCGAGCGCTACGGCATCGAAGCCACCCGCCACACGCCGCCGGTGGCAAAAATGCTCGAGACCGGCGTGCCGGTGGGCTTAGGGACGGACGCCACCCGCGTGGCGAGCTACAACCCGTGGACCGCGCTCTACTGGCTGGTCTCCGGTCGTACCGTCGGCGGGATGCAGATGTACGATCACAGCGCCCGTCTGGATCGCGATACCGCCCTGATGCTCTGGACCCAAGGCAGCGCGTGGTTCTCCAGCGAACAAAACCAGAAGGGGCAGATCAAGGTCGGCCAGCTCGCCGACCTGGCGGTGCTGAGCAAAGACTACTTCCGCGTGCCGGAAGAGGAGATCAAGGGCATCGAATCCGTCCTGACGGTGGTCAACGGCGATATCGTCTACGCCGCGGGCAGCTTTGGCCCGCTCGCGCCGCCGGCCATTCCGGTCCTGCCCGAGTGGTCCCCGGTGGTGAAGGTGCCGGGTCACTACCGCAGCGCGCCGCCGCAGGCCGCCCGCGTGGGCATGAGTGTGGCTCACCACTGTAGCGGCCCGTGCGGGGTTCACAGCCACCAGCATGACTTCGCCCGCACGTCAGCGATGCCGGTATCCGACGATAACGCTTTCTGGGGGGCGCTGGGTTGCAGCTGCTTTGCATTCTGATGAAACAAAATGACGCTTCGCCCCGGATCGATCCGGGGCTGTTCTTTCTGCGCCTGACCGGCAGCCTGCTGCTGCTTTACGTGCACGGCCTGCCGAAGGTGCTGCACTTCAGCGAAGAGCTGACGCGCATTGAAGATCCGTTCGGCTTCGGACCTTACGCCAGCCTGATCCCGGCGATTGTCGCCGAGGTGATCTGCCCGCTGTTTATCATTGCGGGCGTGTACACCCGCCTGGCGTGCCTGCCGATTATCGCCGTGCTGCTGGTGGCGATGCTGGCGGTCCACCCGAACTGGTCGATTGCCGAAGGGCAGTTTGGCTGGCTGCTGCTGATTATCTTCACCACCCTTGCCCTCACCGGGCCGGGCCAGTGGCGGCTGCAGCGTAAGGCAGCGGAGAGGTTCGCATGACCCAGGTTAACGACGTTCGCGACGCACACGTCGAGACGACGCCCGCACCGACGGTTTCGCCGTGGCAGCCGCTGAGCCAGCCGGTGTTCCGCATGCTGTGGATCGCCACGGTGGTCTCTAACGTCGGCTCATGGATGAGCGACGTCGGCATCAACTGGAGCATGCTGACCCTGAGCGCCGACCCGCTGGATATCGCGCTGGTACAGGCGGCGAGCAGCCTGCCGATGTTCCTCTTCGCCCTGCCGTCCGGGGTGATGGCGGACATCGTTGACCGACGTAAATACCTGCTCTTCTCCCAGCTATGGGTGTTCATCGCCGCCGCCGGGCTGACGGTGCTCTCCTTCACCGGACACGTCACCCCTACCGTTCTGCTGTTGGCGACGTTCCTGCTGAGCGTGGGCGCGGCGATGAGCTCGCCGCCGTTCCAGGCGATTGTGCCCGATCTGGTGAGCAAGCCCGAGCTGGGTTCCGCCGTGGCGCTTAACTCGCTCGGGGTCAATATCAGCCGGGCGATTGGCCCCGCGCTGGGCGGTTTTCTGCTGTCGCTTGCCGGACCGTGGATGGTGTTTGCCCTGAACGCGCTCTCCGTGGTCGGCGTGGCGTGGGTGCTGTGGCGCTGGCGTCCGGCGCCGTCCGTGCAGCGTTTGCCACCAGAGCACTTCTTCTCCGCGGTGCGCTCCGGCATTCGCTACGTGCACGCCGCCCCGGTGCTGCGCAACGTGCTGGTGCGCACCGTGGCGTTCTTCGTTTTCGGCAGCGCGGGCTGGGCACTGCTGCCGCTGGTGGCGCGCCGCGAGCTGGGCCTGGGCCCGGCGGGCTACGGCGTGATGCTGGCGTGCATTGGCCTGGGGGCCATTGCCGGGGCCATCCTGCTGCCGCGCCTGCGCCAGCGGCTGAACGCCGATCGCCTGATGGTGGCCGCGAGCCTGACCTTTGCCCTCACCATGCTGGCGCTGGCGTTCGTGCGCCACGTCTGGCTGCTCAACCTGTTTGAGTTCTTCACCGGCTTCGCGTGGATTGCGGTGCTCTCGACGCTGAACCTCGGCGCGCAGCGCAGCGCCGCCCGCTGGGTTAAGGCCCGCGCACTGGCGGTGTACCTGACGGTGTTCTTCGGCTCGATGACCGCAGGCAGCGCCATCTGGGGGCAGATTGCCTCTCAGTTCGGCACCCCGACCTCGCTGGTGGTCGCCACGCTGGGGATGGTGCTTGCAAGCGCGACGGCGTTCCGCTGGAAGCTGGAGAAAGATCCTGATTTAAACCTCGACCTGAGCGGCCAGCCGCTGGACGGCGTGGAGATCGAACTGCCGAACGAGCGCGGCCCGGTGCTGGTGTCGCACGAGTACATCATCGACCCGCAGAACGCGAAAGCGTTTTTGCAGGCGGTGCACGAGCTGCGCCGGGTGCGACGCCGCGCCGGGGCGATGAGCTGGGCGGTATACGAAGATATTGAGCGCCCCGGCCTGTTTATCGAGACCTTCCTGATGGGCTCCTGGATTGAGCATCTGCGCCAGCAGGAGCGCCACACCATGAATGACCTCCTGCTGCAGAGCCGCGTTCTGGCTTTTCATCAGGGCACAACATCACCGGCTATTCGCTACCTGGTCGCGCCGGTATAACCCTAACCATCACCTGTACAGGAACACACTATGGCAACGTTTAAGGCACAAGACGGCACGCAGATTTACTACAAAGATTGCGGCGCGGGCAAACCGGTTCTCTTCAGCCACGGCTGGCCGCTGGACGGCGACATGTGGGACAGCCAGCTGAACTACCTGGCCGAGCGCGGCTTCCGCGCCATCGCCTTTGACCGTCGCGGCTTTGGCCGCTCGGATCAGCCGTGGAACGGCTACGACTACGACACCTTTGCGTCCGACATTAACGACCTGATCACCACCCTGGACCTCCAGGACGTGACGCTGGTGGGCTTCTCCATGGGGGGCGGCGACGTGACCCGCTACATCAACAACTACGGCAGCGCGCGCGTGGCCGGTCTGGCGCTGCTGGGCGCGGTCACTCCGATCTTTGGTAAATCTGAGACCTTCCCGCAGGGTGTGGATCAGAGCGTGTTCGACGGCATTCGCGACGGGCTGCGTAAAGATCGCGCCCAGTTCATCAGCGACTTCGCCACCCCGTTCTACGGTATCAATGCCGGGCAGACCGTCTCTGCCGGCGCGCTGACCCAGACGCTGAACATCGCCCTGCTGGCGTCCCTGAAGGGCACCATCGACTGCGTGACCGCCTTCGCCGAAACCGACTTCCGCCCGGATATGGCGAAAATCGACGTGCCGACGCTGGTGATCCACGGCAGCAACGACCAGATCGTGCCGTTTGAAACGACCGGCAAGCTGGCGGCGGAGATGATCAAAAACGCCACGCTGAAGGTGTACGACAACGCGCCGCACGGCTTCGCGCTGACCCACCAGGATCAGCTCAACGAAGATCTGCTGGCGTTTGTGAAGTCGCTGTAAGTCTGAGGGCTGATGCCAACGGCGACAGCCCCCTTTTCACCTCAACCCACCTGAACAAGCAGTGACACTATTCAGATTAATCCTATAAAATACTGACCTTTACCGCCTTTACCCGACTTCCGGAGTTTATGATGGTTCAGGATCGCACCGCGTTAGCCCCCTTCTTTAATGAGCATATCAATAACAACAGCCGATACAGCCCTAAATGGGGGCCAGCCTATCACCAGATGGTCAAACGCGTAGCGACAGAGCGACCCGAGTTTCGTGATCAAAGCCTTATCAAGGCACTTTGGTATGAACGCTCCAACGGCGTCGCCAGCATTAAACAGGGTGGAATGTCGCAGAACGAATACAATGCGGCCCAGATTCACCTGCGGGAAATCACAACCCTGATGGCACAGGGCTGCACCCCGGCCGTATATGAAAAGGTGGTCAACAAGCTACAGGCGCTTAAGGCCAAATCCATTCTCAAGAAACAGTACTGGGCGTTGTGTCACCGGGCTTTTGCCACGCTGTACCCTGAGCGGGTTTCGAACGTGGTAAATACCAAAATGTTTTCCCGCATTTATAACTACTGTAATAACCGCTTCGGGCTTGGGCTCGCCGGGAAAGGGACGTGGTTTGAAAAAAACCTGGAGCTGAAGGCGGCTCTGAACCGCGAGCTGGGCGGCCATGTAGACCCTGTCGAACTCAATATGTCGCTGTGGCATCTCTACACGCATTTCATCAAAGATAAGAGCGATATCGGCCTGGTAGGTAGCGAGTCCTGGGCCGAAGACGACGATCAGGATACGGATGAGAGCGTGGCGGATGTTCCACTGAACGTCATTCTCTATGGCCCTCCGGGGACGGGTAAAACCTATTCCACCGTTGAGCATGCCGTCCGTGCCTGTGAACCCGCTGAGTATTCCCGCCTGCTGGATGGCCTTCAGGGCAGTGATTACCGAAACGCACTTAAAGCGCTTTATGACCGGCTGGTCTCCGAACAGCGCATCCGCTTTGTCACTTTCCACCAAAGCTTTGGTTATGAAGAGTTTATTGAAGGGCTACGCGCCGATACCACCCGTGACGGTAACGTTCGCTATGACATTAAATCCGGCGTCTTTAAGCAAATCTGTGAGGATGCGGCGTTTGGTTACGCAGGTGAACAGCTGGCGCTGAACGAGGCGCTATCAAAGTTTCAAAAAGAACTGCTGAATGGCGAAGCCGCCACGCTCAAAACGACATCAGGTAAACCGTTCGGCGTCACCTATAAAAGTGAAACGAACTTCGGCATCTTCCCTTTAAACAGCAAAAAAGGGGATCTGGGGAATGGATACAACGCCTACGTGAAGGACATCAAAGCTTGGTATCAGAACAACGGGATTGATATCCACAACGAGTCGTATGTCCGGGGTATCCTCAACTATCTTCATGATAATTATAATCTTCCCGTCACACCGAAAAAAAATGCACCGGCAAAACGCCAGAACTACGTGCTGATTGTTGACGAGATTAACCGTGGCAATATCTCCAAAATTTTCGGAGAGCTCATCACCTTAATTGAGAAATCCAAGCGCATGGGTGAACCCGAGGCCCTGAGCGTGACGCTACCCTATTCGGGCGAAAAATTCAGCGTGCCAAACAACCTGTTCCTGGTCGGCACCATGAATACCGCGGACCGTTCCCTGACCGCTCTGGACACCGCCCTGCGCCGCCGCTTCGAGTTTAAGGCCATGCTGCCGAAAGCCTCCATTCTGGAAGGCCACGTCATCAAAGGTATCGATCTCAAACGGCTACTGCAGATGCTCAATGAACGCATTGAGGCACTGTACGATAGCGAGCACACGCTCGGGCACGCTTTTTTCATACCGGTAATTGAGACGGAGGACGATGACGTTGCTTTCGCCCGTCTGCAGCGGGTGATTAAAAATAAAGTGCTGCCGCTGCTGGAGGAGTACTTTTACAACGACTGGCAGAAAATTCGTCTGGTCCTTGGAGATAACCAGAAGCAGGATCCCGCCCTGTGCTTCATCCGTTCGATCAAAAACGAGGGAAATATTCAGCGGCTGTTTGGAACGGATGCATCGGACGATCTGCAGGAAGAGGGAGAGCGCTATCACCTTGCAGGCGAAGACGATCCTGTCTGGAATAATGCCATCGCCTGGCGTCAGATTTACGATGCAGGTGCGCGAGGCGCGGAGAACGACGAATGACCGGGCGGCGGCAATGGTCCACCTTTGAATACGGTTATCTGGTCAGTAAAGAGGACAGCGGCCGGGTTAAGGACGCAGTGGAGCTTCCTCCGGCCTGTTTTGCGTGGCTGGAGCAATGCTGCCTGAACGACGATGCGGAATACGACGCGCGCCTGCTGACGCTGAAAACGGTCGGGCGCGTGAAGGTGCTGCAGGTGAAAAACTATGTCGGCGTCATTGCGCTGCCGGGAGGAGCGTTCATCGAGGTGTTGCCAAAGACCGGCCATGATAACGCCCGCGAACAGCTGATGATGATGCTGCGCACGCTGAAAACCTTCCGGCACATCGCCACAACCTCCGCCAGTATCAAAACCTCGCGCATGCCGCTGATGGATATCTTTATTCATCAATTTATCCAGAGCGTCCAGGCGGTCCTGCAGCAGGGTCTTAAGCGTGACTACCTTCGCCAGCAGGAGAATCTACCGTGGATGAAGGGAAAACTGCGGGTTTCAGCACAACTGTCGACAAATAGCGTTCGCCGGGATCGCTTTCAGGTGGAGTATGACGAGTACAGTGTTGACCGACCGGAGAACCGCATTCTCAAAACGGCCATCGATACGGTTTCGCGCCTGACCCGCAACCCTCAGCTCATCCAGCAGCTTCGCCCCTTGCAGTCGGCCTTCGAAGGTATTCCTCCCGTTGTTGATACCGCACACGCGTTCGATCTGGTTCGCCTCGACAGGCATATGCATCACTATGAACAGGCGCTGGAGTGGGCCAAATTGATCCTACACGGGGAGTCACCACTTTGTATGCAGGGTCATGCTGATGCCATATCGCTGCTCTTTCCAATGGAAGCGGTATTTGAATCCTTTGTTGCGGCGTGGATGAGGCATCATCATCATCAACGTTACCAAATTGATACCCAAGCAAAAACACACACTCTGGCTCGATATCACACCAGGTATATGTTTAGACTCAAGCCGGATATCTGGCTTCGCCCGTATGACACGTCGAAACATTCTTCAATTATTTGCGATACGAAATGGAAAAAGATTAAGCCTCATAAACCTGGCTTTAACATTTCGCAAAGCGATCTTTACCAGATGCTGGCCTACGGAACGAAATATCTCGATAGCCGCGGCGATATGATCCTGATCTACCCGCAGCATGACGGTTTTAGCGATGCGCTTCCCCATCCCTTCGAACTTCATAAGCCGGACAGCCATGCGCTACGTTTGTGGATCGTCCCTTTTACCATCGGAACCAGTATTCAGAGCTCAATACTCCACCTCCCCGAGTCCCTGAAGCTGCGGAATTAGAAGCAGACGCCTGCAAAGCAGGCGTCTGAAGCGATTAATTGACCGATACCGGGCGGGTCAACGCCTCATCCACGATGCCATTCTGCTCGCTCCCCCGCCTGCGCTCCGCCAGCAGCCGACACACTTCCGCATGCTTCTCCTCGGTAAAGGTAAAGCGCGACATAAAGCCCATGCGGATCAGCGAGCCTATCGCCGGTAACAAACAAATGCCGAAGAACAGCCCCGCCAGCACGCTATCGCTCTGGGCCTGCGCCTGCGGCACATAGTCGATCATCGTCAGAAACACGCCGATTAACCCGCCGCCTACCGCCACCGACATCTTGCCGGTGAAGGTCTGCCCGGAGAAAGTGATCGCCGCGCAGCGCTTGTTAGTGTGGTACTCCGCGTACTCGATGGTGTCGGCAATCATCGACGAGGTGAGGATGTTGGTCATCATCACGAACAGCGTGCTCAGGCCGAGCAGAATAAACAGCATCGTCACTTGCTGATACCCGACAAACCACATCACCACGCGCACCGCCACGTCCAGCCCGCAGAGGATCATAAACAGCTTCCGCTTCTGGATTCGGCGCGTCAGCATCGGCGCGACCAGGCACAGCACCGCCGCCACGATCCCCATCACGCCAATCGCCATCTGCAGGCTGCCGTCGCCCAGATTGTTGATAAAGAAGTAGATGTACAGACCGCCCGCCACGTTGTGGAACACGCAGAAGAAGAACGACAGCAGGACGATAAACAGCGGCTTGTTCTGGCGCAGGTTGTGGAAGGTGTCGCGAATGGTCACCTTTTCCGGGCTCGGCGGCACGCGCTCTTTGATCTGCATAAAGCCGTTGAGCATCAGCGGCAGGCCCACCAGCATCATCACCAGCGCCGCCATAAAGTAGCCTTTATCGCTGCTGTACTGGGCGAAGAACGCCGCCAGCTTCGGGAAGAAGATGTTGGCGCAGGCAATCCCCGCGTTCACCCCGAGCATCGCCGCCGTCACCGCGCGGGTGCGCTGGGCGGAGTCGTTGGTCATCACAGACGACATCGACCAGAACGGGATATCGGAGATGGCGTACAGCGTTCCCCACAGGATATACGTCACACCGGCGTAGAGGATTTTGGTGGTCATATCCGCTTCGATTTTATAGAACGACAGCAGCGTGACGCCGGTAATCAGCAGCGGGGCGATCAGCAAAAAGTGGCGAAACTTGCCGAACCGGCTGTTAATGGTATCCATAATGCTGGCAAACAGCGGATCGTGAACCGCGTCCCACGCGCGGGCAATCAGGAAGATGGTACTGGCCGCCAGCGCCGAGATCCCCAGCACGTCGGTGTAAAAATAGTTAATAAACGAACCCACTAAACCAAAGCTAAAACACTGACCTAAACCATAGCCAAAATAAGACCACAGCTCGCGAGACGGTATTTTCATTGTCATTGCCATTGTTATATGCCTGCCTGGTTGCCCGGCGGTCGGCCGCCGGGTCGATATTATTAGTCCTGCGCCTGCGGGGCGATCTTGCGCAGCTGCTGCATCAGGGCGATTTCACGGCGCGAGAACGGAATGCCGTTCTCCTCGAACACGTCGTGGAACCAGAGGCGGCAGTAGTCCGTGGACTCCTTCATCACCACCGGCCACGGCAGCCACGTCTGGGTTTTGCCACGCACCAGCCCCCACTGGTATGGCGCGACCTTCGCCGCGTACATCAGCGGAAGCTGCTCTTCGATGGTGCTGCCCACGTGGCGCGCCAGCCATTCGGTGCAGAACAGCGGGCGACCGAGCTGTTGCAGCTGCTGAATAATCGCCGTCATGCGGCCAGTATGGGTGTAAGCGTGGAAGCTCACCACGTCCGAGAGTGCCAGTGCGGTCTGGTCCAGCGGATGCCGGAAGAACGTCTCGCCCTCCTCTTCCGGTGGCAGACGCCACGCGCAGACGGTGAGCGGCTGGGTTGGGTCTTCTTCACGCACCCACTGGAACGCCAGCTTCATCAACTCGTGCGCGCAGGTCTCCAGCTTCGCGTCGTACTGCACCTCCTGCGTGCCCGTCGCGAAAATGCCGCGGTTGCCCGGCTCGTTGTAGAGATCCCACAGCAGCACGCGCTTATCGTCGCGGAACTGGCGGACGACGTCGCGGATATAGCGCTCAATCTGCGGCCAGCAGTCGGGATCGCACACCTTGCCGCGCCCCGGGCTCGCCGCCGCCTGACTGTTGTGCTTGCCCGGTACCGGCGGCTTTTGCGGGCCGAGGTACGGCTCGTCGCCGGAGAAGCCGCAGTCGTCCATCAGGGTCAGCATGGTGCTGAAGCCGCGACCGTCGGCAATCGTCAAAAAGCTGTCGATGCGCGCCATCAGCCCGTCGCGGTCGTGCTCCCAGACGATAAACGGCAGATTAATGCGCAGGGTGTTATAGCCCGCCTCCGCCGCCCAGCCCAGCTCACGCTCGATGGTTGCGGCATCGAAGGTCTCTTCCTGCCAGATATCGGTCCAGTTCACCGCCGTCGACGGCAGATAGTTAAACCCGCACAGCCAGCCCTTCTGCTGATACCACGCCTGTGCCTGCTCCCTGCTCCACTGCTCTTTCATTACGCGTCCTCTTACTGATAATATTTAGCTAATAAATATTAGTTGCAGGATAAATGCGCAAATCACGGCGTTTAGAAAAGCGATGTCCCTCACAAAGTTCACGCTTCGATGATTGAGAAACGTGATCGACGGCGCGGAAGCGTGCGGTTAGGGTATGATGCGAATTCGCGAAAGGGAGAGGACGGATGAAGCGAAAAACGAAAGTGACGATGAACGATATTGCGCGGGCGGCAGGGGTGTCGCAGGCGACGGTATCGCTGGTGCTTAACCAGTCCCGCAACATCAAGCTCAGCGACGACACCCGCCAGCGGGTCATCGGCGTCGCTACCGAGCTCGGCTACGACCGCCTCCCCGCCGTTCACGCCCCGCGCAACCAGGAAGAGATCGCCCTGCTGGTCAGTTCCATGCAGAGCTTTGACCCGTTTATCGACGCCATCAGCCAGGCGCGGGAAGCGGCGTGGCGCAACGAGACTCTGCTCACCGTCTACGACTACGGCGACGACATCGAGCTGGCGCTGAACATCATCCGCCAGCTGGAGAAGCGCAACTGCATCGGGATTGTCCTCGCCTCACCGGTCACCACGCTGGTCGACATGACGGCCTTCCAGGACTGCACCCGCATCCCGCTGGTGCTGCTCAACCAGCGCGACCCCGGCTCGCCGCTGCTGCCGTCGTTTATCCCGGACGACTACGCCAACGCCTTCCAGGTGACGAAACACCTCATCGCCTGCGGGGCCACGCGCATCGCCCACATCACCGGCGAGAGCTGGATGGAAGCCTCGCGCCAGCGTCTGGCGGGCTACCAGGCCGCGCTGCAGCAGGCCGGACTCGCGTGCGACGACGGTCTGGTGCGCCAGACCAACTGGCAGTTCAGCGAGTCCTTTACCGCCACCACCTCCCTGCTGGAACTGGCCGAGCGCCCGGACGCCATCTTCTGCGCCAGCGACTGGCTGGCGATTGGCTGCTATCAGGCGCTGGCGGTGAACGGCGTGCGCATCCCGCAGGACATGCTGCTGGCGGGCTACGACGACCAGAAGATTTCCGAGCAGCTCACCCCGCCGCTGACCAGTATCCAGCTGCCCTACAGCGAGCTGGGACGGCTGGCGGTGGAGTACCTGTGCAATCAGGAAGATGCCGCCACGCACGTGACGCTGGCGGGCAGGCTGAAGGTACGCGCCTCAAGCCTCGTCTGAGGCAAACACCATGCCCGAATAGGGCTTCTCGCGACACGCCGCCAGCCGCGCGGCGAGGCTGCCCACGTGCAGCTCCAGCTTGTGCCCGTCCGGGTCGAGAAAATAGAACGACGCCCCCTCGCTTTTGTTCTGCTTCCAGACGGTGACGCCCGCCTGCTCCAGCCTGTGCGAGAACGGTTCAAAATCTTCTTCCGCCACGGTAAATGCGTAGTGGGTGTAGTCGCTCTCCTGCGGCGGCACGTACCGGCGCGCCTCGTCGTACGACAGGCAGACCCACAGTTCGCCGCAGGTGAGATAGGCCCCGGTATTCCAGCGGGCGTGCAGCTCTAGCCCCAGCAGTTCGTGCCAGAAGGTGACGCTTTTTTGCAGGTCGCTGACCGCGAGGGTCAGATGGTTGAGTGATTGCAGCATGACGTGCCCTTTTGTTTTTCGCGCCGGACGTGATACGGTAAAGAGATGAACATAAACCACGCCGTGCTCACCGTAAACCGCTGGTGGCTGCCTTCTTAAAGGCGGCACGGAGTAGTTTTCCCCATTTTCAGATAGCCGCCGAAAGGCGGCTTTCACACATCTAAGACCCCTTTCGGCAATTGCACATTAAGGAGTCTTTATGAACGCACCCACCATCCTCACCGGCGATCGTCCAACCGGCCCGCTGCACCTTGGCCATTTCGTCGGATCGCTGCGCCAGCGCGTGGCGCTCCAGCACACGCACAACCAGTTTGTGCTGATTGCCGACCTGCAGGGCCTGACCGACAACGGCAGCAACCCGCAAAAAATTCGCGACAACATCCCCGAAGTGCTGGCCGACTACCTCGCCGCCGGCATCGACCCGAACCTGACTACCATCTGCCTGCAGTCCGCCCTGCCCGCCCTCGCCGAGCTGACGATGCTGTACATGAACATCGTCACCGTCGCCCGCGTGGAGCGTAACCCGACGGTGAAAAACGAGATTGCGCAGAAGGGCTTTGCCCGCTCGCTGCCGGTCGGGTTTATGGCCTACCCCATCAGCCAGGCGGCGGACATCACCGCGTTCAAGGCCGAGTGCGTGCCGGTCGGCGACGACCAGCTGCCTATGATTGAGCAGACCAACGAGATTGTGCACAAGATGAACAACCTGCTGCCCGCCCCGGTACTGCGCCACTGCAAGGCGATGCTGAGCGACACCAGCCGCCTGCCCGGCATCGACGGCAGCGCCAAGATGTCGAAATCGCTGGGCAACACGCTGCACCTTTCGGCCAGCGAAGAGACCATTCATCGCGCGGTAAGCGCCATGTACACCGACCCGAACCACCTGAAGGTGAGCGACCCGGGGGAGATTGAGGGGAACGTGGTGTTTACGTATCTCGATGCGTTTCATCCGGACAAGGCCAAAGTGGCGGCAATGAAGGCGCACTATCAGGCGGGTGGGCTGGGAGACCGGGCGTGTAAGAACGAACTGGAGGGTTGTTTGCAGGAGCTGATTGCGCCGATGCGGGAGCGGAGGGCGATGTATATGCGGGATAAGGGGGAGCTGATGGCGATGCTGAAGCGCGGGACCGAACGGGCGCAAGGGGTGACGCTGGAGACGCTGAGGGAGGTGAAGGTTGGGCTGGGGGTGCCGGTGTTTAGTTAAAGCAGGTTTAGCGGTGGAGTGCGGGGGATTAGCATGAAGCCGCTAACTTGATTATTGCGGAAATAAGCAAGGCGCAAAAATTCTTAAATACATTATTAGCCATTGTTGTTTGTCATTCTGTTAAGAGCGCTATATTCATAGACTTTTTATTTTTTAACCGTCTCGGCAAATGCTATGGGCAAGTTTATTATTTACATGCTGAATATATTATTCTGTGGTTATGTACTGGCTACATGCCTCATTTCTTTGGTTAGTTTTGATAACTGGGAGGACCGTACAATCGCAATAACAATCATATTAGGAAGTGCACAACTTATTGCGACATTACTTAATCGGGCACTGCCTCATAAGTTACATATTTTAGGGAGGATAGCTGAACTGATAGAAGGTCCGCTATTAGTGATTGGCGCAATTGTGTGTCTGGATGTGTTTGAACCCTGGCCTATGAAGATTATTGGCATGTTTGCGTGGGTTATTTTTATGATGTTTCGGCCATCATTTACGAAAAGGAATAAAGAATGATATTCTCTGCCCGCACAAACGAAACGCTGGCGGGCAAGTTCAAGATAGAATCAAGCAGCGGAACCTGATGTTGGACGTTCGTTCCACGCGTCGTGCGCTAACAAGTTACCGTCCTTGTACAAATGGGTAATCTTCTCATAATTAAACGCCACTTCCTCCATATGCCCCGTCCCCGGACAGCCTCGGGTGTCGTACATTACTGGACTCACAGAAATGACCTTAACGTTCTCGAGCGTGATTCGGTAATACTCCTCCTCTTGCCCGGAATAGTTAATATGGTAAAACCTGAATTCTGCCGTTTTAAGGGTCTGACCCGTTGCTGCCGCTTTGAACAGATAGGGCGAAGAGCTATCCAGTTCCTTGGTAAACTGAAACGGCGAATGTTGGCGAGTGCCGGTGACCTTGCCCGTTGCCGAGTCTGTTGGTAGGCTAAGGTTATGTTGTAATCCTCTTAGCTCAATACTTCCTTCCCTTTGTGCAACGTCACAAGAACCACAAATCATTGTGCCGCCGTCATTAGTTAAAAAAAGATGTACAGGTACGGCCATTCTATTGCTCCTTGCATTTTAGTCGTATAACCATTTACCCGCTTTTGCGGATTCGATAAGCATTCCAATAGTGAAATCTGGAACCATCACCACTGGGAATTTTTTGAATGGATTCCATGAAAAAGGCTCATCAGGATAGTAGGTGTTTATGTTAAAATTCCCTCTATCAACATTAAATTCTTTAAAAAACTCGTCCATCAAATCTTCTGCTTCAGTGACATCAAGCTGCATGTCAGTATCCAAATCAGTTTTTGCATTCAGTAATTTTTGCTTCTCTTCGTTATTCATTAGATAAACGCCGTTATAGCGTCTGACTAAGGCGTAGATGCGCTGCTCAATATTCTCTACCATAGTTTGTCGCTGCCCCGCGCAATTCGATTATAATCACGTATTGCAGCATAGGTGATTAGTGATACATCAGCGACTAATATCACTATGCCTATTAACGGTATTGTCCTGCCAACAAACGCACTCACTTTCGATACCATTCGACACTTTACTGTCCACGGAGTGTACCCACCAACCCAGGTAGGCAGCTTAATGCCATAAGGAAATTTCGCCTGTTTGAAATAGTTCCTCATGGCTTTCGAGGCTCGGGACGTTCCTTCCGTAGCTCCCGCGGGTTTCTTTCTAGTCGTTTGATTATTAGCACCACTGTATAACGCAGCAATTCCTGCCACATCGTCAATACCAAAATGATCGGCAATTGATTCACAGTAGATCATAAAAAAAAGTCCTGCCGCGGTAAGATTGGTTCTGCCAGCATAAAAATACGTTTCATTTAGTTCTTCTGTTGTGTCCATAGTTCATTCCATTGAGTTGCTCCAGTAAGAATCATAAATGCTGGACAATAACTAAATTGAGATCTCCAGCATACTTCTGTAAAACCTTCTAATATAATCACAATGATCAAAACACAGCTATAACATTCAGTTCAATTATATTATTGAAAAAATAGACTACGCCTTCCACTAATTTAAACACCCTCGATTTAGGATCAAGGGTGTTCCAATTCGATATTATTTTGCCTGTCCTATATTGCGCTTAACTACCGGGATATCTCCAGTATCATTCAGCGCTCCCGGAAACGTCTTCAACCACTGCGCGACTTTTTGCTTATTTATATTCACCACACTCATACCTTTCAGGCATCCCCATAATTCTCTTGTATGTTGTGGCGTAATCACAATGCAGTCTTTCATGGCGCGGATTTTCACCGGCATGCCGTCGATAAAGCCCGCACGTTTTAACCAGTCGCCGCCCAAAAGAAGGTATTTCATATCGATGCGTGCATAGAGTTCGCAGCAGGCGGCACTGTCCTGCGGCGTTTCCGCGCGGAGATGAATGGGTGCCGCGTTGGGTTGGTTGCCGTGAAGACGGCGGGCGCTGTTTTTGCGTACCAGCTCGCGGTTTTCAATCACGCCGGTGAAAGCGTCTGATTCTGTTTTGCAAATAGTAAACTCTGGCTTAAAATTCGTCGCAGCCATTTTCAACTCCTGTCTAGTTGGTTGTGGTTAGCGGTATGGGGGTGTTGCAGCACCTTCATATCGCGAATTCTTCGTTAAATATTCCTCGATACTACTTTTGCCGTTCGGCGTAATCTCTGGTGCCCATTATACAGGGCTGAATATAAATACAGCGGTTTGGTGTGGGGTAAATTTAGAATTTGCGAGGGGGATTCAGGAAATAAGGTTCTGTGGGGTAAGGTCATGTTTTTGTTGGTTACAGGTTGATTGGTCTGAGTTTTGCGAGCATCATCGCAATTATTTACCCTCTTCCGTAACGCGATGGCTTCCAGCAAAACTCTCGAACAGGCAATTGCCGACATCACCATCTGGCGCAAAGGCGAACAGCGTGCGCCGCATAAGCCTTTATTGCTTCTGTACGTGCTGGCGAGCTATCAGCAGGGGCATGCACGACTGTTTGATTACGGTACTGAGGTCCACGAACAGTTGCTTAGCCTGCTAGAACGCTTTGGCCCACAGAGGAAGGCGCATTACCCAAATATGCCCTTCTGGAGGCTCAAAGGGGACGGCTTTTGGGATCTGAAGAATACTGAGTTTTGTTTGACCACTGGCAGTAAGCAGCCGCCCGTTAAAGAACTTGTGGAACATAACGTCGCAGGCGGGTTTGATGAAGAACACTTTGCGCTGCTGAATAAGAACAAAAACCTGATAGGCTCGCTGGCGCAGCAGATCCTTGAAGCGCATTTTCCCGAAAGCATTCAGGAAGAGATCGCGGATGAGATGGGTTTTGATATTCAGCAGATCCGTAAGGTTCGCGATCCGCTGTTCCGCCAGCAGGTGCTGCGTGCCTATAACTATGAGTGCGCAATCTGCGGGTTTAACATGCGGCATGATAACGCCTCTGTTGGACTTGAAGCCGCGCATATCAAGTGGAAGCAGTTTGGCGGACCGTGTGAGATCCAGAACGGACTGGCACTGTGTGCGATTCATCATAAGGCGTTTGATAAGGGATCGATTGGGCTGGATGAGAGTATGCGGGTGCTGGTTTCCGAGGCGGTGAATGGGGGCGGGATTGTTGGGCGGCTGTTCTGGGATTTTGCCGGGAAGCAGATTGCGTTGCCGATGGTGAAAGGGAACTATCCAAAGGAGGGATATGTAGAGTGGCATCGTAGGGAGGTGTTTAGATGATGAGTGCGAAGGCCGGACTCGAATTTCACACCCAATAGACTGATATCAATGTAGTTTATAATTAGGAATAAGTAATTATACCCGCACTTGTACCCACAAATTAAATCCGTACAAAAAGTAGACATTGAAAGTGGGTATAAAGCCATATCAGTAGACCACCAATATGGCTGTCGAAGCAAGATTCAGGCAGGCAGGAACGTTTTCTTCAGAGGCAACACCTCCCTCAGGGCAAAGTCAGCTGTCGGTGTAAAACGAACACTCACTGTTACTATGCTAGTTCCCATGGCAAATCTCTGCGTCTATTAACAGGTTTCAGAGTGCCCCCGTTTCTCAATTGTTGAGCGGCCCAACGAATGTCATATTGCCACGTATACAATATATCGCCGGAATCCCTAAGCTCAGCCTCGTAGCTGTCCCATACATACTTTGAGACTTCACGTGGCCAAGCACTACCGCCCCGTTTCTGAAGACACTCGATGATCCATTGTTTCATGCTTTCCCTAGTTACCGTCATATACCCTAGCCTTCACTCGTTGTTCGATATATCACAATACTAGCATTGACTGCTTCTGGCACAAGATGGACAGAATCTAGGCGCTTGTTGTCTGCTATGAGCGATGAACGGACATCGAAGCTTCGGTACTGATGATGGATTTTGGTTGCTTAAAGCATTACAGGTGCCAGTGTGGAAGTGACATACATAAAAGTGGATGCAGTCAGAATAGATATTTGCACAGTAGGTTTCTTTGAGGACTAGATCAATCAAAAAGATTTAGATAAAATTGCAGTGTTAAATTAAGAAACCAAGGACGATTAAGCTTTAAATGCGTTAGTTGCGTTGTGTGATTATAGAAAATTAGCGCTTTTTGAATGCTTGGAGAGTGAAATGTTAGAACCACCAAAGAATTATAATGAAATGTTGCCTATGCTCCATAAGGCAACTTTTATTACTACATTTATATTTTATCTATCATTAGTTGTTTATGGCTACATGCCATTAGTTGGCATTAATGCCAAGTACATCCCCCCAATTAAAGACTACGAAGAGTTTATTAAGTGGATATTAACATTTGGTATATTACCAATTGCATTTTCAATTTTCTGGTCAGTTATTAGCGGAGCTTTAGATCTACATAATAACGTGGCAAAAATCATTGGGGTAAGAAAGGCATGGGATAACTTCTTAATTATTAAACCACTAGCGAAAATCGCAGGCGTTACGAGAAAGCTAACCAGTGATGAATCTTACAAGGTAATGAGTAAACTGTATTACCCAGAAGTTAAAGAGTTAAAAGATAAACATTACGTTGAGCTTTTCTGGAACAAGGTTTATTACTTTTGGGTTTTCTTTGAACATACAGTAATTGCATTTATTACTGTTTTAGTAATAAGTTTAGCTAAATTAACTAATCTATTCTCCGTTACTGGTTCTTTAAATAACCTTTGGTTGTGGATTATTTCTCTTGTTGTCTTCAATTTTCTGATTTTTATAGCCTCTGTTAAACCAAGAACTGAAAGTCAAGTAAGACAAATACCTGATGATAAAATAAAGGAATTCTTTAATAATAACAACATTTGTTAAATGGAGTTAGTTTTGAATTACAAGATAAATGGAATAATCATACGTTCAGAAAATGCAGCCAAACCGCATACCATGCCATCTAGCTATCTCTGCGATCATATTAAAAACTCTATTAAAAAAGGTAGCGCACTTGATTTTGGATGTGGAAAGCTTAGATATTCAGGACAATTAGTAAATAAATTTGAAACTGTGACATTTTTAGATTCCAGAAAACAGCTAGAAAGAGTGCAAATTATCAGAGGTGTACAAACCACAATTCCAGATTATGTGGCTAATAACTATAGAAATGCTAATGTTGTTTCTTTTGAAAGTATAGATAAAATAACGAATCTTTATGATTTCATACTTTGCGCAAACGTGCTTTCCGCTATTCCATGTAAATCCACAATTTACAAAATCATTAGTGCGATTAGAGAATTATTAAAGAGTGATGGTGAAGCAATGATTGTCAATCAATACAAAAGCTCTTATTTCAAGAAGTATGAGAGTGGAATTAAGCATTTGCATGGGTATATATACCAAAACTCTCGCAATGCTTCCTATTATGGTTTGCTGGATGAGAATACTGTAAGTGAAATTTGCTTAGATAACAAATTGGCAATAATAAAGTCATGGAGTAAAGCAGGCAGTTCATATGTGGTTGTTGGTAAAAAATAAGCATATTTAGTCTATTTCAAAAAAATCTTAGAAGGTGCTTTTTACTTATTAGTTCGCTGGGGCGAGTCAATATGACCCGCCCCTCAGTTTTGCATATTTACAGATTTTGGTCAAAGCTTTGGCGGAGTTTAGTACGAATTTTTCCTGAGCTTTTCCTATTCTAAATAGTGAGACTCGCTTATGTTAACAGCTCCTTGTACATAGATGCCTTCTCCAACAGGGCTGCTATGAGCGAAGAGATAATGTCGATAAACAATAAAAAGGCTCCAAATAAATATTATTCAATGAAGCCTGCTAATCAATATCTGTAATTACTAAGTCGCCACTTATAAATCAACAATATTTAGTGCTATGTCAATGTTATTTAGACTTGCAATCTCTGATGAATCGTTTGCTATTTTAGCTTTTAATTTATCAATGGCAATCATATCTTCATAGCTGATACAAACCATATCACCTTGGTTAACTTTTGATTTATTCACTATAGCTTGAATGACAGACAGATCATCCATTACACCTCTCAGGAATTTAACCATACTTTGATCATTGAAGTCAGATATCGATTTTGAACGTTGCTTACGTTGGATTGTTCCTTTTGTAATTAATTCATTAATTTCCTTTAAACCGATAAGCATATCAGATATGCTGCCTTCGCAACTCATGCGGTGTTTAATTGCATTGCGATTAATAACATTGAGTATTATTTCGAGTGAATCTTTATCACTCCATGGGTGTAATGACGCATAATCCTGATGACGACGAATGGCATCAAGCATATCATGGATCATATTTTCATCTGCTTTATCGCAAAGTTCATTTACGAAATAGCCGGGATCGATTATTTTACAATAATTTGGAGCTGAATATTTTGAGGTTTTACAAAAACCAAAAATATATAAAAGAGAGTATTTGTCTTTTAGACTCACTCCTAATTCATTTGTCTTTTCAAAGGCTGCGATGGTTTTTTTAATTTTTGCCGGACTTGCATTCGTAGTAACTTGAACCGCTACCATTTTTTGATTGTCAGCTAAATCAATGGCGGGAAAGTTGACTTTAATCTGATTCATATTTTCCAGCTCTCCCATTTTCAGCGCACGAAACATGAAGATGGTCAATGACTCAATCATTCTTTCCATGTCATGAAATCCAGCCTGTTTGCGTTGCGCGATATAAAGCTGAAGTAGTGCAATGTCACTCTGTAAGTTTCTAATAAGTGGGTCAATCATAGCTAATGATCCTTTTCAATTAAGCAGGAGGGTGTTTGAGCTTGTTTATTTGACTGTTAGTTTAATTTCTTGTTTTTATATTAACAAGCTTTACAATTAGATCAAGATTTCTCAAAACCTAATCTCCCCGTGAAAATCCACTAACTATACTGAATGCATTCCGTTGTTAAACATGTCCGCTTCACGTCCTGAGACATTCGACAAGCTTTTTATGACATCAATAAGGGCGAATTTCGCGCTTCCAGTGCCAGCAAATATTTTGCTTCGTCATAACGGGTTCTGGTCTTCCAGCAGCGGTAAATAATCCTTATCCATTTGAATGCCAGAGCCCGGATCGCTGATTGATGAGGTTTTCCTTTTTCTCGCAGCCCTGATAATACAACTTGGCCCAGTATGATGAGTTAACCGTCTTGGCAGCCCATTCGACAAAGGTTTGCCTGACGAACTTGGCACACTGCCATCGCCAGTGAACCCAGGATTTCTGGCCACTTCGTTCAGTCACCGGTGCAATACCTGCGTAGTTTTGAATTTCCTCAGTGCTGTTGAAGCGGTCGCGGTTATCACCCAGTGCGGCAAGCATACGTGGGCCCATACACGGCCTCATGCCCGGCAGTGATTTGAACAGATCTGCATCCGTAAGCGTATCGAATAGCGATTCGATTCGTTCGTCGTAGGTTCTGATAGATTCACCTACAAGTTTGATTTGCGATTCAAGAGCTGTTGCCATTAGCGCATTCGCCTTGATGACACTTTTATCAGTGGTTAGGGGAATAGCGTTCGCAATGCTTGTAACTCGCTGTTCTGTATACGCTACAGCGGGACCACCTATTGCCTTCATAAAATGACGGACGGTATCACTCCTGGCACGTTTGAGCTGTTGCAGGCTTGGCCAGCGGATTATGAGCTCACAGAACAATAAACTGTCCCGATGCGAGAACCATTCCAGGGGTTGAGGATAATACTGCTTAAGCGTGTTAATGAGCCGATTAACAAAGAGGCGTTTGTCTTCTACCAGCAGTCTACGCTGCTCGACTAGTTGAAGAAGTAAACGGATATCAGCATTGTCGGGGTCGATGGGTTTTATCTTTTGGGGATAGCGAAGCATCAGATCTAATGCCAACCCGGCATCCTGCGGATCGTCCTTCGCACCACTTGGCCAGAAGGTCTGCCGATAGCGGGCCAATGATAACGCGTGTACAGGAAAGACAGTAATAAAGGGGGACTTCTGGAGAGCGTACACTAACGGGCTTTTCTTCAGTTCAAGGGCGATAGCGATCCTGCCTTTGACCTTTTGATGCAAGTCATTGAGCTAGGTATCAAGCGCTTCCGGCGTATGGTTAATCACATGGAATGCGCGCTCACCGTTTTTAAACTGAACGCAGACATCGTGCTTTTTATCCGCCCAGTCCAGACCAACATGAGCAGCAAACTGATCTATAGCAGTCATCACCAACTCCTTTTAACCGGGGATTGGTATGCATTCCACGCTCTTCGAAGAAACATAGTCAGCAGTTTATCTGCATGCCCTGAGTATTCGTTAGCGAACGTGGAGCACTTACTGGCTCGAAAGCAAAGCGGCAATCATCAAATCACATGATTCTGGCACAATATTCGTAACCAGTAAGCGCATACCCTGAATCACTTAAAAGTGTAACCCTCAGGGTTCGAATGACTATATCTGGCACAAAGCGGACTCTAAGTCACCGTTTAAATTCATTTTGATAAAGACTATGCCGATAGCAAATGAGTAAGTAACATTTGCCAGATTGCGACAGGTGTCGGGCATGACTTCGCTGCACGCAGAATTGTTGCAGGTAGAAACTTCATTATGGCTCTCTTGAAAGAAATTAAAGTTGAGTGGGATAAACAGCAATGTATATGTAGCTACAACTACCAAGCGTATCGGCTTCGCAGGTGAGTCCGTTGTGATAAAGCGTGACGCACTGCTGATAGCGGGGATTGGGCTTGCCGCTAAAAAGCATCAACTCCAGTTGTTTGAGCATCAACGGAAATGCCTGGTTAAGGCGCAATGCATCGTTGTTACTGAAAGCACCGTTAAACCCGGCCCGGTCAGCGAGAAAATGCAGCCGGTTCCCCTCCTGTACCAGACGGGCACCAAAACAAGGTGTAATAGAGCGTTTAAGTCCCCACTGCGGGCAGACGGGATTCTCCGGCTTGCTACCGGATTCTGAGTGATTGTTCATTATTGTTCCTGATTAAAGGGAAGGATTAATTGAGAGTGACGCTGCGAAGAATGACATAGGGACCATTGCGATCCTGACGGTGCTCAGCAAACACGGCCAAAACGCCGCGTATGTCCTGAACTTCCCGGCCAGCATAATGGCAGATACTGCCAGACCATTTATATTTGCCGGTACAGAAGCGAAACAGTCGGGAGCTCGGATGTTGCCGGTACAGAGCCATGGCCTGGCGCTTACTGATGATTTTCATATCCAGCCTCGTTCTGCAAACGACACAATGTCATCCTGACCGACAACCAGGTGATCGAGCGTTTTTACATCAACCAGTCCCAGCACCTCCTTCAGCTTGTCAGTCATCTGGCGATCTGCTTTGCTAGGCTCCGGATCGCCGGATGGATGGTTATGTGCGAGCACGACAGCTCCGGCATTGAAGCGAAGCGCTGACTTCACTACCTCACGGGGATGGACCTGCACATGATTAACTGAACCGGCAAACAGTATTTCGCTTTCCAGTAAACAGTGTTGGTTATCGAGATACAGCACAATAAACACTTCCCGTTCTTGTCCTGCCAGCTGTAGCCGAAGCCAGTCACGGGCACCAGTGCTTGAAGTAAAGGCTATGCCGGGCTGGCGCAGATATTTATCCAGTAGGTTGATAGCGCGGCGAATAGTCCGTTGGGCGTAGGGTGTCAGTCCGGAAGTCGTAGGGAGTAAACAGCCATGCTGAGCCATGACCGACACAGGAAAGAGTTCAGGCTGCGATAACAGTGGGGGTATTGCGGTACTCATGCTCGGCTTTCCTCAGTCAATGAGATGTATAATGGCTGTGCACTCTGGATGGTTCAGCGCGAAGTCACGTAAGCGATAATAGTGCTCAGTCATCGCGTCACATTCGGTACGGCAAGCGTGGTGGCTGTATGCCATCAGGCAGGTGACTATCCCTGCAGCTTCACCAGTAAGTTCCGCGCCGTTGCCATTCATACTGTTGAACAATGTCCACTTCTCATCCTGCTCTGACTCAGGGGCCATAAAAGCGCCGCCGTTGCTGAGCGTCGAAAAGCGCCAGATACCACCGTGATAATCGGTACACAGGCGGTCCATCCAGGCAAAAATCCTAGGCTCAAGGGTTATCCATTGCGGGATGGAGCCAAAGTGCTGTGGCCAGAAGCCGATGCGTAACTCATCAGGTACCACTGAGGCAGTAATTGCTGTCTGCTCATCGAACTGAAGGTTTTGTGTATCCATTAAACTATCTCCTTATGCTGCTACCGTTGTTTAACGCCCAAAAAACTCAAGCATATTCTCTGCCATTACCCACAGGGCACGATTGAGCTTCACGTCGCCATCAATACCGGTAACGGCACGGGTGCGACTGCTTTTCCCCTGTGCGGTTCGTCCTGACAATCCCCCTTTCATCAGATTCTCCTGCACGCGCTGGTAGACGGTCCACAGGTCATCGCTGCAATCCTCCCGGCGACGTGAGGTCAGCAACTGCGATACCGTGACCGGCTGGTGGTCCTCACCAAAGCGATATTTCAGCGCGGCATTCGCCAGAGCGTGCTGTGCTGGTGGCGGAAGTAAAAGTGACGCCATGGCATCACGCTTTTCATCCACCCGGTCAAATACCCCGAGAACTTCGTAAGCCCCTTCAATTACCTTCTCAACGACATTACCTTTATGTGGTACCCGCACCTCTCCGAATGACTGACCGCAGACCAGACCGTTAGTACAGACGCCACGAAACAGCCCCGGCAGCATATGGTAGCTTGATGAGCCGTCATGGCTGTTGAGTAAAATGATTTCCGGTACCTGATGACCGTTTAGCTGCCCGGCGCGACGCAGGCGAAGCATGTGTTTGGTGTGCTCCCGTTTGCTCTGGTCCCGAACTTTTGTCTGGCAGGCAAAGAACGGCTGAAAACCCTCGCGCTGCAGGCTTTCGAGGATGGTGATGGTCGGAATGTAGGTGTAACGGTCTGAACGCGATTCATGTTTGTCACTCCCGAATACACTGGGAACATGACTCATCAGCTCTTCATGGGTCAGAGGACGGTCACGGCGTATCTGGTTTATACGGCCAAATCGGCTGGCTAATCTCATGAGTAATTCCTTTAAAAGAGGCAAAAGAAAACGCCCTGCTCGTTTGAGCAGGGCGTTCAGATAGAAAAGAAAGGTGGAAAAGCTCGAGGTGTCAGCTGTCAAAATCAAACTGCCATGCGCCTTCGCTTGTCTGGACCACCACTTCCAGTACATTGCAGGGAACCATCAGCCCCTTGCCGGTAAATTCATGGGATACAGCACCGCCAAATCCCAGACGTACCGGTTTCCACGGGCTGGCGAATTCTGCATCTTGGCAGTTTCCCCGGTTGACAATGAGTTGTTTAATCACAATCGAATCGACTTTTGATGTAATCCGAATCGATGAGTAGTGGCTGTAGCTTCCGGGACTAACACTGACGCTGACCGGTGAAGAAGCGGCCAGCGAAGAAAATGACAGCAGACAGAGTGCTGCGACTGTGATGATTTCCTTCATTAAATTTCCTTTAACCTGTAAGAGTGAGGCACAACTACAGTGCAAATCTGGGCACGCAGCCGTTGTCACCGAACGCAGGAAGAACTGCAGCAGCCCCCGCTAAAGTGAAAGTGGCAGGTTTTACCCCGCTACCTGCAACCACAACACGTTTGCCGGTGCGTAATTTGTTCCATGCCCACATCACATTGTCAGATCCCACATGAGACTCGCTTTCGCTGATATTCACTTCTTCAGCGTTATCAATTCTCATGGTAAGCGTCTGACCACTGTCCATCCTGACCCGATGGCCATTCACGTCAGTGAAGATAATGGTCGCTGGCTGTGAGCCGGAACTGTCGCAGGCCAGGTAAAGTTGTGATTGCCCTTTACCGAGGATGGTTTACTCAGAAGTTCCCTGCGCATAGCCACTTACCCAGCTATCACGGTTGCCAAACGCATGCGAGACAGAAGGCGTCAGCACTGAAGCCAGTAAAAATGAAATAATCAGTTTATTTTTCATTGGAGTGTCCTTTCAGAAGCCAGCCATATTGCCCAGGGTGGTGATAATGAACAGCAGGCAGGCCATAAAGATAATGAGGGTGATGTACCAGCGGGTGAACTTACCGAACAGACGCAGAAATGTTTTCATGTGCGGTCCTTTGCAATAAGCCAGTACAGCAGCCCCGCCAGTATCGGGTCGATTATCAGACCGAGAATGAACCAGCCCCAGAACGAGCGTCCGTTAGCGGAAGCCACGATACCCAGCAACAGGGCCAGAGCGCCCCATAACAGAATTAACGGCATATACTTTCCTTAATGCGTGACAATCCCTGCGATACATCGCATTGATTTTGATGGTTAAAATTAACAAATCACATAATGCCCTGTGGATTATGTGGCTACCGGATTAATCATGTACAACGATGAATATCGATCGGCTCGATCGAGAAAATCGATCGTGATGAAACAAAGAAACTTATCGAAAACGGCAAGGCCGCTCATTGAAAGCGAAGTGACTAGCCGAAGAAAAATCCCCACAGGGAGCGTGCCGCGCGGGCGACAGCGTGTGTTGCAGCCTGCAGTGCAATGCGAGCCACCTGTGGTAGCGGGGCCAGGTCAATAACCTTATCGATAACGTCCACCACGGCATCGCCAAAGCTGCTGCTGGCGGTGCTGATGATACTGGTAGTGCGATACCCGTTCTGCAGGTGCGGCACAAGTGGACTGCGGGCCTGCTTTGGGAGCAGGGTAATCATGGCCTCCACCAGACGCGACAGACGATAGCGCCCCCGGACCGAAACCGGCAGAATATCCTGCTCAGCGATACCTAACTGCCGGGCCACCGCCTGCTGTTTCTGCGCAATACGCTCAGCCTGTAACGCCGAGGGCTGGGCAGACGGCCAGTTCCACTGCTCGGCGGGGTCGGTTTTGTCCACCTGGTTGAGCACCCATAACACCGGCGGCTGCGGTCCGCTGTACTGCGCGAATACGTCCTGATAAAACTGCTCTTCCACCGCATAGGCGCGGTCATCGGCCTTGAGTACCCACAGCACCATATCGAGTTGTGGCATGAGGTCACGATACAGTTCACGGTATTCACCATCACGGGTAATACTCTCGCCCACACCGGGTAAATCAACCAGCGTCAGGAAGTGATTACCGAAACGTAGCCGTACGCGCTGTGGCTGGCGGGTACAGGCCTCCACTGCATTGACTGCACAGACTTCACTGCGGAACAGCGCGTTACACAGCGAGGATTTACCGACACCAGTTTTACCCATGATGCCAATCACCGGTTCATAAGTGACCAGACGGTTAAGTTCCTGGATTAGATGCTCGCGCAGCGCGTGCGGATAACGCCGAAGATGGCGGCGGATAAGGGCATAGCCTGAAGGATGTTTCATATCGGCCTCTGAATGAAAAAAAGCCATCCGGTGAGGATGGCCTGCTGGAGTTAAACGGGAGGGAATTCAGTAAGGTGATATATAATTCAAAAACGATTAAACGGGTATTTTGTACATCCTGTCGTTATTTTTTCAGCTGCCCGTAATGCAGTAACACCCAGTGACTGATTAGTTTGTGTACACTGACTCCTCTGATCATGGCAATTTCCTCCAGTCGGGTCCTGATCTCCGGTTCGAGGAGTAACGTGACCGTTTTTTTATGCTGATTTTTACACTGATATTTTTTTATCGCATAAATACGGCGCATTTTATGGAGTACCAGTTCCCGGTTTTCTTTATCAGAAAAATAATACATACAGGGGATTGCCAGCTGGCAGGCGGTAGCGGAATAAACGTTATAATCAAACGATGTACGTAACATATCACCTGCATATTCTGTCACAGCACGAATACCGGCGTCATTGATATCCTGTTCCCTGAACAGAAACCGAAACAGCTGGCGTAACTGTGTTTTTTCCCTCATCCATTCCCGACGCAACTTATTACATAAGCGTATTTTTTGTTTCAGAGAAACGTCGGAGGTGTCAAAAAGATTCTGCAGGGCCAGAAGACGATCTTCAGGTGTGTCCGGAAAAGGTATATTCAGCTCATACACGGAAGTCCACCGGTTAATGTCCGTATCATCATCATGATTATTCTCACCCTCCTCAAGAAAATGAAACCAGACAAACATCCCCGCTAAAGGGTCTTCCGCTATCCAGTTGAAATAGTCGTCATCAATGGCATTACGGGCCCAGGCATCTTTTTGTTGCAGGATAACGGTCTGTATCTCACCAGCAGATAAGGGGCCAGTCTGCCCTTTCATGACCGGACTGTCGTCATCGTGCAGGGCTGACTCGTAGAGGAAGGCATGGATTTTGTCATTAAGCTCAGTCAGCGTGGCACCGGATACAGCAACACGCTGACGGTATCCGTGGAGGTGAAAAAGGGCCTCACGCCGCGAGCGGGCCTGTAGTCGGGGAAGAGAAAACGTATCCATAAAGGGTCCCAGCATCATTTTATCCAGTGAATTTTCCAAGTATTTTTGCAGTATCTTCGGTGAGTTTCTGTGATTACTCTTTGAGTTTTACATGATAAAAATAGTTAAAAACATAATAAATTCAGTTGAATGATGCCTTATTCTGGCGACAATATCCGGCCTGAGCAATGCTCTGATGACATGACTGAATGGATCGACAGGATATCAACGCAGACATGTGCGAAACAGAACGCTGTCACTGTATAAACGTTTTTCTGAGGCCAGCACTGTACACATAAAATGTGACCAGTGTGAAAACCAGCCACCAGGGAGTATGAATGATGAGGGTAACTCTCTGCTGAGGTTAAGATGAGCTCACACAGTGGTGACATCCACTACATAGCGGGAAGATGTTCCTGCCAGAGCGTCTGTACGGCAGCCTACGGGAATGCGAGGCGATTTTAGCCAGATGTATCTGGATTAAAATGAAAAGTCGAAAAATATCGTATATTTTCATAAAAATATTACAACAAAGAAATATGATAATAGGCAGTCTAAAACCTTCGGAGTAAATTCATTTAGGTTATTAGTGTTATTTTATAAAGAAGCTTACGATCCCCCACCCATTAGACACCTCCAACGACACATCTATCTTTAAATTTTATCCGCTATCCGTATACACTCAGCGTGATTTATCTCATCTCCCGCCTGAGCCTGATGCACTCATCCTAAACACAGATCCCGAATATTAGCCTGAGGATGATATGAAAAAATATCCCCTCGCGCTGACAATTCTCGGCTAACGGTACCAGTTACTTTGTTCAGCATTAGCCTGCCCGACTACCCGCTCATAACCATACAGTAAAAAATAACACGCCGCTGTAATCCCATGACCACTATTCATCACGGGATAAAATCATGCTTCACCATACCAACAGAAATCACCAACCAGATAATTCTCTACAAAACGTTTTATTCAGTCATCAGAACCAGCTCTTTGAATGCTACTCAAAACTCTTAATGCTGCGGGTGGATTTTGCCTATCGCCAGAATAGTGATTCATTTAACGCCGCTGACGTGAATCAACTGGTCGCCGATATGACCTGGCTGACGGTACAGAGTTCGGCATTATCAGGGTTGGTGGGATATGCCTGGGTACTGGAATACGGAGAAGACCACCGTTACCACATCCATGCTGCTTTTTATCTCAATGGTCAGCGTCACAGGAAGGTCTGGTGCTTCTGGGAAGCCATTCAGTCGCTGTGGGGGGACATCACGGATGGAGAAGGCTATGCGCACCGCTGTGAGCCTAAAGGACATTACAGGATTCGGGGAGAGCGCGTAGTTAGCTTTTCCGACAGCAGAGGACGGGAGGGCATGCAGTACATCCTGAGCTACCTGGGTAAGCAGTCGCAGCGAACAGTACACCGGATTTACAGAGTTAGTACTGTCCCGGCACCGGCAGTGAGTGGCAGGCGACGTAAGTACAGCTGAACCCGCCGATAAAAAAATACGCCACGGGCACATCGTTTGAAGAAGTCTGCACCATTCGAATCCCTGACTTCTTCTCCCTTACCACCAACGGAGAAAAAACGATGACTACAGATTACAGTGTTCTTAAAGACCAACTGGTAACGATGGCGTTTATCACCCAGCTCACCGGCTTAACCGACAAATGGTTCTATAAGCTCATACAGGACGGTGAATTCCCTAAACCCATTAAGCTGGGCAGAAGCTCCCGCTGGCTTGAAAGCGAAGTGGAAGCCTGGCTACAGCAACGCATCGCGCAGTCGCGTCAGTAATCTATCGAACGCAATCACATCTCCCACCTAATTTAACTCCACCAGTCGTATGGCCTCCGCTGCTGCCCTTCCCGGGACGGCTTAGCCCTGAGCGTCATCCGGCAAAGGACCAATACTATGTACGCAAAATCTTTTATCGCCACTGATGGTAATCAGCGCCTCACGGGCGCGGTCACTGCACAGCTTAACCCTTACAACCGCTACTCCTGCCACCTTTGCGGCAGCGCTCTGATATTCCACCCGGAATGGGGTAATAACCGTCCGTGGTTTGAACACACATGGGAAGACCTGACCGAGAACGGACGTCACCACTGCCCGTATGTGAACCCGGAGCCGAAAGAAGCGCGGCGGATACGCATGCTGCGTCGCTATGTGCCGGATGTCTTACCGCTTGTGCGCGAGGCCGAATGGCACTGTTCTGGCTGCGACTGCGATTATCACGGTGAGCGCTATTGTCTGACCTGCCGTACCGGTGACCACAGTACCGAACGTTACGCAGAATGAGCCTGCGTTATCTGCCACTTGCTATCAGGATCCCATGACAGGATTTACACCATGCAATTTAGAACCATTCGTACCGCCCTTGACCACGAGGGCGAAGTCACTTACATCCGGGACCTGACTCCACGTTCAAGGGGGCTCTGGTTCTGCCGTTCCTGCAACAATCCCCTGCATCTGCACTGGACGCATGACAACGGCGGTTATTTCGAACATGACCTGGAAGACGCTGACGAACGCTGATTAAGGCATTGTGCGTACCGGATCATTGCCCGGGATAAACCGGTATCCGCTTTTGACCAGGCCGTGAATGCACTGATGGAACGTGATGATGTGTCAATAACAGCACCTTCAGACAGAGATTACTTCTGCATACTCTGCCAGCGTGAATATTATGGTATCCGCTGCTGCCCGGCGTGCGGGCAGCATATCTACAGCACGGAAATGAAAGACCTGGATACCCTGACGATACCAGTTAAATTTGCGAAATAAGGGGGGTGTTCTCGCCGTAGGTTATGCTGAGAGAAAGCCTGACATACGGGCATTTCTACAACAGGCGATGGCGCATTATCCACGACTGGCAGAACTCAGCTTTACAATACTGTAATCGCACAGTGTCGCATAACTACACCTTTTATCGATCGGCACCAACGATCAATATCTGAAAACTGATCTATCAAAACGATTATCTTTCATGCCCCCTGCCTGGTTACCCTTGTCTTACATTGCACGCAGAAAAACCTTTTATTACGGTTAGTTATCTAGCCGAGGCTTGCTGCGTCCATTTTCCTGGTAACCCAAATCATGAGGTCACAAAGGCGCGGAAAGATGAAGAAATGTGCACGTTGCAACAAAAAAAGAAGCGTCCTTGAGCGGTGGCTCTCACTCGATAAAGAATTCTGCGACGAGTGCTTATTTGATATCGCCCAAGAAATCAGGGAAAGGCGGATTATCCCAATCAGACAACTCAAAGATAGCAACGAAGAGAAGTCGTAACTCGATATGAAGAATAAAATCGATGTCAGCGTCATCATCCCTGCTTACAACGCCGCAACGACTATTGGTTGTCTGATCAATAAAATCCTCAGTGAAACCCGCGTGGCTATTGAGCTTATCGTTATCGATGATGGTTCTACTGATGAAACAGGCAATGTTCTTCGTCAAATCCACGATGACCGACTCATTCTCATCGAACAGGCCAATCAGGGTGTCTACGCGGCCCGCAATGCGGCACTAGACATTCATCGGGGAGAGTGGGTGATTTTCCTCGATGCAGATGATGATATTGCCGACGGAATCATTGAAAAACGATGGAAAGTAGCTATTACGTCGCAAGCCGACGTCGTGATCTTTAATGGCTGGCATTCTGACGCTGATCAACAACGAAGAGCAGTCCACCGAAAGCAGCCCTATGCGACAACTCTATCAGGCCATGAGTGGATCAGATACTGCGTTACCCGCCGTGAATGGCCGCATTACCTGTGGCTGCAAATGGTAAGATCATCCTATATCAAACAGCATTCACTGCACTTCCAGCCCGGCAAGAGCCATAAAGACATTCTGTGGACGGTACACCTCGCCGCTTGCAACGGTTTTTTCTGCGTGTCGGACATTAAGGATTATATCTACATCAGCAATACAGCCTCTATCACACACCGGTCAGATTATTACGATGTTCGTGTAATGAGCTATATCGACGTGATCGCGGAAATCATCCGGTTAGCGATACAAGAGAAAAACAAAAAAATAAAGGTGTTTTTGCTCAGACATGCGCTGGTGGAAGCACGTCATTTTTTGGGATTATATCGCAATCGCGTCGGAAATAAATCTGGAGTAAAAACTTGCTTCAAAGCTCACATCTCGTTCGCCAGTTTAGTCAGGGGCATCAGTAGTTTTAGCGATGTGTTTTTCTTTATCAAGCTGGTGGGTAAGCTGTTCTGATGGATTGCAACATTGTCACCTAGAACCACTCAAAACGCTATCTCTTCAAGACTGCAGATTTATCCGCAGTCTTGAATAACTTTAAATAGAGACAGAGATATCGACTATATTCTCAACTTCAGTATAGATATTTACAGACTCGTCTGGTACTTCAATGCTAATCAACAATGAGTACTTTACGGTATTTTGCCAGCGATCTTCACCTGAGCGATACTTCCACCACCCACTTACCGGGAATACAGCAATGGTATGCATGTCGAGAAGTTCAGCTACCGAACCATTCCACCGGTCTGAGTGCACGGAACCTCTTGTTCTTAATTGTGGGCCAAGGAACCATCCCTCATTATCACCCTCCGGACCAGTATAATCGTCTGTTATCGCTAATCCATTAACCATAGATCGAAAGTTTTCCAAGGTCTGCCCTGGACGTATGGTGGTAAATCGCAGCCCATGAGATTGGTAGCTGTATCTTGACCGATACCCACGACGGCCTGGATTAGGTTCGATGAAGTATGAAAGCGTAACTCGCATTTTCACCGGAGTTTCCGGTGAAAGTAATTGTAAAGCAGTTACAGGCCATGGCAATTGATGCAGATTCATCATGTTGTTTTTTGGATCAGCCGATGCAGCCGCATTGCTTTCTTTGATGAACGGCTGTAGCTCGCTTTCAGCTATCAATGTCAGAGCGTGATCAGCGCTATATCTTGCCCGATTAATATCAGGAACACCGTGGCCTACAGTACGCAGAAGGCAATCTTTTGCCACACTCGGAGAATGCTGACTGCATAGCTGTCCAAAACGCATCATCATCCGGGGTGTCCATTCTGCTGAATGAACAATCAAGCCTCGAATAGTCTCAGGCCATAGCTCCGGGTATTGTGTGCGCAGAAGAGCTGCATCTCTGGTTATCAGCGCACATGCAGAACTTGTGTCCCCATGACTTTCAAAAGCAGAACCTGCCGTTTTACCCGATGTTGTAAGCAAAGATACATCAGAGCAGTTATCAACCGCAGTCCTGTCGGGAGAAATAACATGATTTCCACCCTCGGCAACGACATCAGGTTTATGAGGAGCCTGTTTTCGCCATGACCAGTTCACAGAAGATCGGCTTGATGGAGAAACATCTCCAGGCATTGCAAATGCTGTCCAGCCATCAAAAGCTGGGTCATCAATTGTAGACAACTCTGTATAAGCACCAACGGTAAGCGCATTCCAGGATTGCGCAGGATCTTCGATGGGCGAAAGGGCAACCTGATCCCAGTAATCTGAGTCATGTCTGACATCACGGTTGTTACCTGCGGAGATAACGAATAACCTACTGATATCTTCGTCAACACCACATGTAAAACGATCGATTTCTGCAGACCAAGAAGATGGCATCCCGCTGACAGAACTTTCAGGTGAAGTAATCGCTAGGCTAAAAACCCGGTTATACTCTGGCCGTTCAGTTTCATGTTTGTAAGCTGTGCTCACAGTAATATCGCCGTAGAGCTCAGGAGGATTTACTCCTGTAGGAGGGATGATTCTCCCTGATTCGATAACGAATGGCGTATGTACAGATGAGCGACTCTGGCTGACATCAAGCAGATTGCCAAAGGCAATCAGACCTGCCTGCATAGAACCATGCTGGACTTCAATGCCGCCTTGAATAGAGTAATGCGGCCACTCAGGGTGCCAGCATTCTGAGTAGCTGCCAGCGGTGACATGCTGCAGAAGCCGATGATGATAATTGATCCCAGTATCAAGTATTGTAACCGCGCAATTAGCATCGGTATTAGGCACGAAACGTTGGGAAATATCATCGACCCACTGAGCTTGATCGAAAGGGGAAGAGTAGACAATAGGGAACGGGGTATCTTTTGCTCTCCTGAGCTCTTCGAGATTCGCTATTAGTTCAGGGGCACGTTCAAGCTGGTTAAGGGAACATTTGATTAATAGAACAACAGATTTAAAGAAATTTAGAGAAGAGCTTCCCAGCTCAGCATCAAGTCTTTCTGCTAACTGTCTGCCAATCAGAAGAGGATCGCTGTTTCGCTCCTTCTTGAGCCAAAGCTCCCACCAAACCTGTCTCTGAGGATCATCAGGGAAAAGGCCAGGTTCATCGGTCCAGAAAGAACGAATCCGTGCAAACCTTACTTCAGCAATACTAGCAATCAAAGCATGATTTGCAGGGTAATATGTATCTTCACTTTCTTTATAGCGGTCTTTGTCAGGGTCCAAATACTGATTTACTTTTCGTAGAAAGGCCCAACGCCTGGCTTCGGGGATAAACAGGGTTGCGACTTCACGGTTCCCCTCTGTCTTAAGAAGGCAAAGTTTGAAATCAGTATTATCCAGCTTTTCCAGGGGAAGCTTGATGCGTTCCTGACCAATGACCTCAATATAAATACCAATGTCATCTGTTACAGGTATCTCCCGATTGGCAGCTATACCATCATACCGGTCTAATATACCCTGATATTGCAGCCTCAGTCCTTCGCCATGAGTCTGTCTGTCCCGGGGAGCGACTTGAGTACTTCTTGCTGTATTTCTTGACCTAAATCTTTCACTCGTAACAAACTGCCTGACATTCAAATGCATCCTGTCATTTGCCATTATGTCCTCTGCTATGTTATTCCCGGTTTGCGCCACCCCCTTTATGTCTTCTGGCGAGGGCTTTGACGATCACCGACGTTTCAAGTTTTCCGTCAAAATATATAACGGCATCTTTTGCAGCATCATCACAGGAACGCGTAATTTCGGCAGAACTCAGGCCCAAAGCCTCCGTTGTGATTGCTTCCCAGTCAAGATGGTTAATATCGAACAAGGAAAGTCGATTTTTCATCAACATGACAATCTGTGCTTCTTGTGGCCTCTCGAACTGGATAATATCGTCGAAACGGCGATAAAGAGCCTGGTCAAGTAGTTCCGGGTGGTTTGTTGCTGCAACGATTACGCTTTCTGAATAATCCTGCTCTACAAATATCAGAAAGGAATTCAATACCCTTCTGATTTCGCCCACATCATTTGATGCACCACGTTGTGTGCCAATCGCGTCAAATTCATCGAACAGATATACCGCCCGGGTCTGTCTTATATGATCAAAGATAAGACGTAATTTTGCCGCAGTTTCTCCCATATAACGTGTAATAAGGCTATCCAGGACTATGGTATAAAGCGGCAAACGAAGTTCAGTAGCCAGCATGAGAGCTGACATTGTTTTACCTGTTCCGGGTGGTCCGGTAAAGAGGAGTTTACGCCGTGGCACTAATCCGAAGCGTTTCAACTTATCTGACTGTCGTTGCTCAGTAACGACTTTCTCCAGTCGCTCTTTGACATCAGAAGATAACACCAGCTCCTCAACATGCACATCGCTGGGCGTCAGTTCCAGCAAGCCCTGAAGTTCGCTTTTTGGCTGATGTACAAATTGAAGTGTTTTTGCTGTCGTCAAGTGACTCGTTTTTTCATCGTTTTTTTGTGACTTTTCAACGATTTGCTTAATGTCATTGGCGAGTTTACTGTGACCCTGACGTGCTTCTTTAGCTGCTACCTGGAGAGCAATAGAGTAAAAGCGCGCTTCATCACCTTCAGCGTGGCTCTTTAAAAGCGCTTTAAACTGTTCTGCAGTTGCCATTATCAACTCTCCTTTGGTGCGTTGATAGTATAAATATTAGTTCTTAAATGCACGATGAAATGTGGTCTAAAGCGCATGTTCTGGAACGATAACCCCAACATATTTGTAGATCGTCGTTCTGGAAACGCCGTACTTTTTTGCAACATCACTCACACTACTTTCAGGGCGGCTTAATAATTCTTTGATTTGAATAATATCTTTCTGACTCAATTTCTTTTTTCGCCCACCAAGGCGGCCTCTTACCCTGCTGGCCGTAAGTCCTTTCTGGTTTTTTTCTCGAACGAAGGCTTGCTGACACCCCATAAGTAAATGGCACATTCTGACCAGCGGTTCCCCTGATTCACTAGATGAGTCAAGGCTTTCACTGAGACTGATCAGGGATGCATCCCGCTCGGTGATGGAAGTTATGGCCTTAAGTACATCGACAAGGTTACGTCCCAACATTTCAAGGCTGGTTACAATCAGCACATCTCCGGGCTTAAGAAGATCCAGGCATAAACTGATGGGCTGAGGTTCGTTTTCTTTATCTTCGACGATCAAATTACAGCCTACGGATTCCAGGTTTTCGCGCTGATTTTCCGTATTAAATTTCCCCGCTAATGTTCTCAGATAGCCGATTTTTTGATTCATGAACAATAAATTAACATTGATTTATTTACGATTAAATTAACAAAAAAAAGAAGAGAAATCTATCCGGTTTGGTGTTTTTGACAAGTTAACTAGGTTGGTGGGAGTGGCGTTGATCCAACACGGCTTAATTTACGCAGTACACCTGAGCTGAATGAATGATGTAGGGTGGAATGACTGGAATGCTTCGTTCTGTACTCAAGCTGAATATCGGGACAGCAGTTTTTTTCACAGTTCGAACTGCTGCTCCCTGCCAACTTGCAGCAAGTAAGGATAAAGATTATGACGGGCGATCTCCTCAACATGCTTGAGTCCAGACAAGTTAACCAGGGAGGGTTAGTTGAGAATGTTAAGCCGCGGTGGCGTATTGCCGCTATTCCGATGCTTTCATCATCATCGTTAAAGGTACTAAATCATAGACGGAGACCATCAGGGAGGATGGTCGTAGCGTACTCGAATACAGCCTGAAACTCAGGCTGTACATGGATAAGACCATAATCACCCATGCTAATGACGGCTTTAACTTTCTGGGCCCTCGAATCATCCGTAAACGTATTCGCTATTGTGACATGCGGGGGATCTGGCCCGGGCAGATATCTTCGATTATATTGAAGTGTTGTACAAATGGGCCCAGCCTCACAGTCATCTCGATGACGTCAGCCCAGATGCCTTTGAACAGGCCACGTCGTGAGGACAGGAAATGTATACGGTTATAGTGACAGTCCACATCATGAATGACCAGTATCTCTCTTCGCCACAATCTTCCCTGTCGTATTGTCCATTCGATATTGCGAAATTGTACCGTCAAGAATGTACTTGATCACAGAGAGCACAGTCGCTAAAGGCGCATGAAACCATTCGCGGGGATGATAAGTTTGTCCATCTAAACCCCGTAATGTGATATTGAGCCGTTGCTTACCTAAAAAACCGTGAATAAGCGTTTCAAATTTGTGAGTGTTGATATTGAAGCATTGTGTAGTCATGACTATACGAACGGGTGCTTCAAGGAATGTTTTATCTTTTCCAGCGTGTTTGATGCGCTCTTCGATAGTTCCTTCAGTAAAGCCAATTTTATACAAATCAGGTTTAAAACGTTGAAGAGCTGGCTGGTCGCTATGCGTGGCGAGGACATAGACATATCCTGTCGGAACCGGAGCTTCATCAGGACGTATTGACTGTCCATTCAAAACAACTTTACGACCTTCTGTATCTCGTACCAGACCATGCGTAAGCGAGAGGAAAAGCATATTCATCTCAGTTCCGTTTTCAAACACCAAATGCAAACGGGCATTCCAAGGTCCATATTCCTCCAATCGCTCACCAACTTTATCTACATAGCCCATAACCCCATTGAGAATAAAAAAATCACCTTCATGAATTTTTAACTCATGGCGGAAGCGAACAAATGAAAACGCCCCCGTTTTCAGACCATTTTGGACTGTCTCAAACAGTGGAGTAAATCGATAAAAATCAGGGCACGGCTGTCGTTTGGCAATTTCGTCCGGCTGTGTTTTCTTTTCAACCGGAACATGTTTTAACGTGAAAATATCGGGCTCAGCAAATGAGAGCAATCCATCATCGTCATCAGCAAAGATATCGTCCAAAGAGGTGACCAACTCCGATCTATCAACCTCGACGGGAGGAACTGAGAATGATACAGATGATTCAAGAGTATTCTCGTTATTTTCACCTGCTAGTAAGCCATGAATATCAAATGGCTGCAACATCTCGCGATATTGCTTGTTATCCTTGAGAGCCCTCAAACGCTGTGCTAGCAACGTTTCCTTAAATTCCTCCGAATCGGGTAGAGGTGGACGCCCATGAACCACATAAAATGCATTAATCTCTTCTAATCTGCTTACAGGCAGATTACCTGTAGGGGAATATATTTTTAGTGGTTCAACTACGAGTAAACCAAGAGCGTCTGGTTCAGAAAAAATATCATCAATTGTCACTTTTTGACGAGCTCGAAGAGGTGAAAGTCTGAGCATAAGTTACGGTTCCTGTCGCACAGTACGCTGTTGTTTCATTTTTCGGATGTAAGCTAACGCCTCTGCATAACGAACCTCTATTGCGTCACTAGCATTCAGCGATGGCTCCCTATTATGCTCACTGGCAAACGCTTTAATTCTTGGCCAGAGCATCACAGCTTCTTCCTCAGATACCTGCGCCTGATTCGCTCTGACTGCTTCCTGAATAGTTTTTAGCATCGTCGCGGTGACAGATTTTGATAAAATCTCGTAAGCACCGTGAAAAGGATTCACCACATCAATCAGGTCGATATTCAAATTCTCAATATTGATGAATTTATCACCCATTTTTATGAACTGATTGTTGATATTTAATGAGTCGTTCGAATTGCCGGTACGCTGACCTGGGGTGTTATCGATAATAGCATCCATCGGTAAATCGGCTTCATCAACTAACCCACCACATTGGCCTACAAAAAGACTCTGCAAAATACCGCTGCGAACCTGTTCTAGTTCGTATTCCGTCAGGTCAGGGTGAAGCGTTTGTATCACCGATGGTAACACTACCTGAGTAATTATCTCAGGCGGTGTTGACTCGGTAATAGCCTCTTTAACCACCTGCTCATTCGCCATTAGCGCCGCCAGGATCTCGTTTTTACCGCCGTTAAGGATTGTTAGAACCTTGTCTGATACCGGTAATGCATGATCATCAACCAGAACCGTATTGGCAGGTAACGGTTCACCAGTCCATTGAGATCGTGGTTTAAATTGAATATTTGGAGCCATGATTTGCTCCATCAACAACGAGGTGGTGATGGCTTTAAGCATGTTGTTTACTGATACTTTAACGTCATCATCTTGAGCATCAGGCTGAGCAATAAGGTTGGTAAATTGTGCGTGAGTTTTGCCTTCACAATCCCGTGTCGCACGCCCAATTATTTGCACAATCTCCGTCATCGAGCTACGATAACCAATGGTCAGTACATGTTCACAGAAAGGCCAGTCAAACCCCTCTTTCGCCATACCTAACGCAATAATGATATCCATATCCTCAGCAGAGTGGATATTCCGCAGATACGCCTGTACTTTCGGTCTTTCCGCCGGGTTATCATCTACCAGATTCGCTACGCGCAACAATTTGCCATCGCTTTTGCGTTTCACTCGATAGATTCCGGTATCTGGCTCTTGCAGTTGCACCTCACCCAACGCATCCAGGATGGCATCAACCTCGGCATGTTTATCTTTCGTTGATTCGCCGGAATTAACATTGGGAATATGGATGATGGTTTTCTTACTGGCATCCAGCACTGAAGGTAGTGCCTTGATGTATGGCCCCTGATAAAAATGGTAGCCAATGCCTAAAGATTTTAAATACTGATATCCATTGAGCTGTTCGTAGTAGGTATAGGTCACTTTCGTGAACTGAGCTTCATCTTCGGGTTGCAGAATGGGTACGGTATCCCCTCGGAAGTAAGAACCTGTCATTGCAACAATATGTGCATTAGAACCTTTCATCAGGGCATCAATCAAATTGCCCAAACGGTTGTTTTCATCCGCTGAGACATGATGGAACTCATCAATTGCAACTAGGCAGTCATTAAACGATTCAACGTTCAGCTTATCGAAAGCAAAACGTAGGGTGGCATGAGTACAGACCAGTATGTCGTCAGGACTCGCCATAAATCGTTTAAAGGCTTCAACCTTTCCAGCCTCTCCACCGCCAATGCACAGATTATTTTCAGGTTTTACTTTCCAGTCAGCAAAGAAACCGTGCTTCGTAAGTTCAGTATCTTTAAAAGAACCTCCAATAGACATTTCAGGGACCGCGACAATGGCTTTGCGTATCCCCTGATTGACGAGTTTATCCAGGGCAAGGAACATTAATGCTCTTGATTTACCAGATGCTGGTGGAGCTTTGATAAGTAGATAAGGGCTGTTGCGCTGCTCAAAGGCTCGAGCCTGCATTTCCCGCATACCAAAATCGTTAAGACGCGCACTTTGCCCAGTCTGCCCGTACTTAACCTGTAAAATATTTTCCACAATGCAATCCTCTGTTGGCTCTGACTGGCAGAGCAAAACCTTATGCTTTAGTCAGCGCTTCATAGCGTTCTAACAGGCAGCTCAAACGCTCAGTGGAGTCCCTGAATGGTTTGTCACGGTAAAGACGATCTACAGCCTTATCCAAAGTTTGATGGGCTTCCAAAAGGTCTGCGGGCATCTTTAACGGATCATACAACTCAGCTAGAGTATTTTCAGGGTAGTTTTCCCGCGTCAGTAATACTGTTTTTGCCAATGCAATTAGCGAATTACGCTGTTCATTAGTCACGCTAGGCCAAGGGAAAGAGTTATAAACGACTGTTGCTGAATAGCGGTAGCGACTTTCAAGACGACCTGCTACCAGTCGCATCCAGTCGTTGTGCATTAGTGAGGTCAGGATAGCAAACTCGTACAAAGTGCCATTCGGGAGAATGTAATTCAGATTAGTTGAAATTACGCTGGCATCATAAAAGCCAATAGGAACATAGGTTCGTCGCTCTGATGAAACACTAGGTATCAGAATATAATCATTTGGGTTATTTAAATCTCTAAATTGATGAGGGCGCTCAGCCATTTTCTGAGCGCCTTTGTCTGGGCTTTTACGCCGTGCTTCCGCTACTTTTTGTACTCGATTTAAGACGAGCGGCATAGACTGAAGCTCTTTATTGGTAATATCTGCCAACCATAAACACCAGCGCTCTTTACCATTGAGAAATTCATCCGCTCCCATAACTCTTTTAATCCAAGGGGCAGCTTGAGGCTCCAGTTTTAGCAACATATCACGTTCACGACGATCCATTAGCAAATGACCACCATCGGTAGGTTTATTTCCAAACAATAGCTGGGGGACATTCTTTACCATCGGTTTTGTTTTCGCCGACACGGCTATGTTGCTGCCTTCAATCAGATAAGGGCTAATGTTGCTCACCAGTTTGCTGTGCCACTGCCCGTCCACTTGCTGGAAAAGTTGACGCGTTTTGCTTCGTCCTGATAGACCAACAATAACCACATGCACCGCTGCTTTATCACGAGCATTATTTGCCCATGCAAAGGTTGGGTAAGCAAAATGAATGCACAGACCCAGCTTGAATACAGAAGGCCATAGTGTTGCTACTTGCTCTCCCTGACACAACGAATTTGTAGCCACCAGTGCCAGCTCAGCACGGCTATTCTGGATATATTGCGCGCCCTTCCAAAACCAACAGGCAACAAAATCCAAACCACCTAATGACTTAAAACCGCTAAATACAGCCTGCATATCAACACGCTGTTCATCAGAGCGACCTAACGTCCCTAAAAACGGCGGGTTGCCAATCACATAAACTTCATCATCAGCCCCTTTTGGACATACTGCCTGCCAATCTTTTTGCAGGCTGTTACCGCTCCAAATTTTACCTGATGATCGCAACGGCAACGCTGGTGGTGCTGAACCAATATGCTCTTCCCACTGTTTATTTAATTGATGTTCTGCAAGCCATAGAGAAAGACGGGCTATCTCACAGGCAAAGTCATCGATCTCAATACCATAAAATTGGTCAAGATGAATCCTGCTCATAAAGAACGATTGCGGATCATTCTGCAATAGAGCCCGGATAACATCCATTTCCAGTAGACGCAATTCTTTATAAGCAACAATCAGAAAATTACCTGAACCACATGCAGGATCGAAAATCTTAATTTCCCCCAAACGGACCAGCAATCGATTAAGACCATTGGTACTTGTGCGCTGCTTTTCCAACTCGCTACGCAGTGGTTCAATGAACAGTGGTTGTATTACCTTCATTATGTTGCTGTAGGAGGTGTAATGCTGGCCTAAACGGCTACGCTGTCCAACATCTATCACAGCCTGAAACATACTCCCAAAAATATCAGGATTAATCGCACTCCAGTCCATTGCACTACATTCAAGTAAGAGACGACGACCTTTCAGACCTAATTCCGGAACTCGTTCATCGCTGGCAAATAAACCGCCATTAACATAGGGGAATGTAGTGAAGTGAATAGGAAGTGACCGCCGTAATGGACTATCAAGTTTGCTATTCATCACAGAAAAGAGGTTCATTAAGAACTGATCTAAATCACTGCCATCCTCAGATGTGTAACTCTTAACTGCGGAAGTAAACTGACCTTTTTCAAAGATGCCAGTATCTTCGGCAAAAAAGCAAAACAACAAACGAGTGAGGAAGACATTAAGCGCGTGGATATCTTCTGCTTTGCTTAAATCATTACGCGCCTTGATAAGATCAAACAATTTTCCCATCTTCTCAGCGGCTTTCACATCTGCCGGATTTTCGCTATTGAGAATGGCCTTCTCCAGCCCGACCAGCGGTAAGAAAAAACCGTAGTTGCGTGGTAATTCTTCAAACTCAATATCGAGACGCTCCTTCGTCAGTGTGTCCCAGGCTAAAAAGCGAACAAAATTTGTAGCAAGAACAAAGCGGATCTTATTTTTTGTAACAGCCACATCTGCAATACGTTGCTCAAAAGCAGATTCGAGATCATCTGTATCTGCCACTGGCTGGTAGTAGAGTTTATTCTTTAATGCAACGTGCCCTGGCTCTTTCGCAACATTACGCGCCCCACCTTGCCGAATCTGACTCAGGGTAGATTTAGGGAACTCAAAAGCAGTTAAAAAGCCGTAGATAAATTCGTCTTGCTCAGGGTTTTCAACCAGTTGTTCGAGATGTTCAAAAATTTTCGCCTGATTAACAGCCATTGTTATTCCTAAAAAATACAGTACCCGTAGAGGATGATGCACTCATTCTAACCGAAGAAAATTTTATCAAGTAGTTCCAATGCGTTACCTAGGTTGTATCAAAAAAATAGAAAACTTAATCCCTATGCCTGCCACCGCAAGGGGGCAGGCTTCGCTCAGAGTACTTAATCCTCAGCGGAAATTTATCCTAAAGACAGCCGTTACTACCGCGTAGACTCTACTTTCCCAAAATCAAACGGACTCATCCCCTTCTCCCGGTTTGCATCCAGATAATCCGCCCACCACTGCAACATCAACCTCCTCTCCCCCAGATGCTCCGCCTTATGGATGTAAGCTGCCCGAACAGAGCTACGCTCCTGATGGCTCATCTGCCGCTCTACGGCATCCCTCGACCATAGACCCGACTCAATCAATGAGCTACATGCCATAGTCCTGAAACCATGCCCACAAACTTCCGTTTTTGTGTCGTAGCCCATCACTCGAAGAGACTTGTTCACCGTATTCTCACTCATCGGCTTACGGGGATCGTGATCGCCTACGAAAATCAGCTCTCGATTCCCATTCATGCTTTTGATCTTTTCCAGAATAGCTAAGGCCTGACGCGATAAGGGAACAAGATGGGGCGTCCGCATCTTCGAACCTCGCTGAGAATGTTTAACACCTTCCAGCGGCTCACGCTCTCCCGGAATCGTCCACATGGCCGTTTCAAAATCCACTTCTGACCAGCGGGCAAAGCGCAGCTCGCTTGAACGAATGAAAACCAACAACGTGAGTTCGACGGCCAGTCGGGTTAATGGCCTGCCGGAATAGTGATCGATTCGATGAAGCAATTCAGGAATACGATTAAGTTCCAAGGCAGCACGATGCTGTCTTTTTGCCGTAGCAACCGCACCGGCAATCTCTTGAGCGGGGTTGTAATCGATTAAGCCGCTCTGAACGGCAAAGCGCATAATTGCGGTAGTACGCTGCTGTAAACGGGCGGCGACTTCGAGTCGCCCGGATGATTCCACAGCTTTGATGGGTACAAGAAGATCCCGAGTCTTCAGTTCCGCAATGTTCCGCTTACCGATAGCAGTAAAGAGATTATCTTCCAGGCTTTTCAATACACGAGCACTGTGCGATGCAGACCATTTCTGATTGCTGGCGTGCCAGTCTCTGGCAACAACTTCAAACGTTATAGCCTCTTGCTCCAGCTCTACCTTCACGGCTTTCTTGTTCTCACTGGGATCTACACCATTAGCTAACAGCTTACGGGCTTCATCCCGACGAGCCCTGGCATCCGCCAGCGAAACTTCGGGGTATTTTCCCAGCGCCAGCATCTTCTCTTTACCACCAAAGCGATAACGCAACCGCCAGTATTTGGAGCCGTTAGGGTGAACCAGCAAAACCATGCCGTCGCCGTCAGTAAGTTTATAGGCTTTTGCTTCAGGCTTAGCCGAACGAACTTTCACATCACTCAGAGCCATGATGAGTATCCTTTCAAGGGTTCTGTGTGGGTACAAACATTATCGAACCGGAATATACCCGCAGTTGTACCCGCATCAGTAAGTTGATGTAGATTGAATCAGGTTGACTTAGGTTGAGTGAAAAAGCGAGGAAAGCCTTGCGGATACTGGATTTCAGGCACAAAAAAAGACGTCCATTGACGTCTATTGATGTTCCGATGGTGCCGAAGGCCGGACTCGAACCGGCACGTATTTCTACGGTTGATTTTGAATCAACTGCGTCTACCGATTTCGCCACTTCGGCACTGAAGGGGATGCGGAAACGTTGTGGATTATACCTGTCGCGCGCCGCCATGCAAGCGACGACGCGCTAAACCCGCGCTAAGTGCCCAAAAAACCAGCGCTACCGTCATTCCAGCTCAGACACCGCAAGCCGAATCACCCTCGCCGCCTTCTGCTCCGGCAGCGCCAGCACCTTGGCCCACATCTCCTGCACCATATCGCAGGAGAGCTTCTCTTTGCCCGCCGCCTTCTCCGGCATCTGCAGCAGCTGGATGTCCTCGCCGTACTTATCGGCAAGTGCCTTCATAATCGGCCGGACATCTTCGACAGCCGCCTCGCGTTCGGCCGGGGTCACGGTGTGGCGGTTTTTGCCGTAGGCCGCGCGCATCATGTCGGCGTCGGCCTGCATGCGCCGCGCCATCAGGTCTTTATCCAGCATGCGCATCGGGTTCACGCCGCCCTTCACCATCGGGTAGAGGAAGCGGAAGCAGGCGTCGTCGCTCACCTTCTGGATGGCGGCAGTCTGCTCCATGTTGATGGTCATGTAGTTCACCACGTTGGCGTCCGGGGCGTTTTGCAGGCGCGACATCTGCAGATGCAGGATCTGCGGCTGGATGGTGTCGATAATCTGCTGCTCCGGCTCGCCCGCTTTTTGCAGGGCGGCCATCTGGTCGAGGATGCGCTGATGCAGCGCGGGCTCCTGCTCCTTAATCACCTGCCAGGCGGGCATCGCGTTAAGGGCGTTATCCATCTGCCGTTCCGGGGCGCGCTGCCTGTCGAAAAACACCCAGAACGCCACGGCGGCAGCCGCAATGACGACAATCACAATACGGGTCCACGTTTTATTCATCTCGCATCCTTATCCTTGAGTTATGCCGGTTTACACCGGCACGCCGCTGTGGAAGCGAAACTCGTTGTCCGGTGTCGAGATAAGTGTGGCTTCAATTTCGCCAAAAAGCTGTATGCGCGGTGAGATATCGTCGTCGCTCACCTGCTGGGCTAGCGTCAGGTAGTCCTGATAATGGCGTGCTTCCGAGCGCAGCAGCGAGAGATAGAACTTCTGCAGGTCGTCGTCGAGGAACGGGGCCAGCGCGGCGAAGCGTTCGCAGGAGCGGGCCTCGATGTAGGCGCCGCAGATAAGCTTGTCGATCAGCGTCAGCGGTTCGTGGGTGCGCACTTCTTTCAGCATCCCTTTGGCGTAGCGGCTGGCGGTGATTTTGACGTACGGAATGTCGCGGGCCAGCATCGCCTCGCGCACCTGCCAGAAGTGGTGCAACTCCTCTTTAATCAGCAGCACCATGCTGTCGATGAGCGCCTGGCCCCACGGGTCGTCGGTTTTGGGCATCACGCTTTTGCCAATCTGCCTGTGCAGGGCGATGAAGTCCGGCTCCGGGCCGTCGCGGAAGGTGAACTGTTCGTAGGGTTTGAGCCAGTCGAGCAGCGCGTCGGCACCGCTTTCGTCGGCGACGTATTTACGCACGAGTAACAGCGCGGTCTGGGCGGCCTTGAGCTCGCACACCATGTGGTCGGTGAGCAGCAGCGGCAGGTTCGCCGGGTCGCGGGCTTTATCAATCCATGCTTGCGGGGTCGGGCACTGGAGGAAGTTGAGTACGGGGGCGAGTATCTGCGGGTAATCCATGGTTCTGCCTTGAAAAAGCGGTGGCGCGCGCCACCGCCTGAAACGCTTAGTGACGCACGCCGTCGTCGTCTTCGTCGACGTAATCTTCGTCGTCGCCTTCTTCGCCGTCTTCACCGTTCGGATCTTCGAAGTAGGTTCCCCAGCCGTCGTATTCCACGTCAAACTTCTCGGCCAGGTTCATCAGCTGTTCTACCTGCGCGTCGATCAGCTCCGCCTTCAGCGCGCCTTCGCTCAGGATGTCGCAGCAGATGACGGTGTCGCCCTCTTCCACTTCCAGCTCTTCCGGCTCGGTCACTTCGTAACCCAGCTTGAAGGCTTCCACGGCCATTTTTTCCAGCGCGTCGAAATCATCCGCAGAGAAATGGTGCTCGATGGTGTACAGCGCGTCCGGATCGCTACCGTCTTCCAGCAGCTCTTCAATAATCAGACGCGTCTCTTCGCGTTGCTCTTCCAGTAATTCCGGGTTTGCCATGGCTCAATCCTCTTTAAAGTGCGGCAGATACTTCTATTTTCACACACGGACGGGTTTGCCTCCACCTTTGTTGGAAAGATTTGTGAAACGGGGTTGCAAATGAATAATTACACATATAAAGTGAATTTTAATTCAATAAGTGGCGTTCGCCATGTGAGGATAAAATGTCTGATCTGTACAAGAAACACTTTCTGAAATTGCTCGACTTTACCCCTGCACAGTTCACTTCACTGCTGACCCTTGCCGCACAGCTCAAAGCCGATAAAAAAAATGGCAAGGAAGTACAAAAGCTTACCGGTAAAAACATCGCGCTCATCTTCGAAAAAGACTCAACCCGTACACGATGCTCTTTCGAAGTTGCCGCATTTGACCAGGGCGCGCGCGTCACGTATTTAGGGCCGAGCGGCAGCCAGATTGGACATAAAGAGTCAATTAAGGACACCGCGCGCGTGCTGGGGCGGATGTATGACGGCATTCAGTATCGCGGCCACGGCCAGGAAGTGGTCGAAACGCTGGCGCAGTATGCGGGCGTGCCGGTGTGGAACGGGCTGACCAACGAGTTCCACCCGACGCAGCTGCTGGCGGACCTGCTGACCATGCAGGAGCACCTGCCGGGCAAGGCGTTTAACGAGATGACGCTGGTCTACGCGGGCGACGCGCGCAACAACATGGGCAACTCGATGCTGGAAGCGGCGGCGCTGACCGGACTGGATCTGCGTCTGGTGGCGCCGAAGGCCTGCTGGCCGGAAGAGAGCCTGGTGGCGGAGTGCAGCGCGCTGGCGGAAAAGCACGGCGGGAAAATCACCCTGACGGAAGACGTGGCGGCGGGCGTGAAGGGCGCGGACTTTATCTATACCGACGTCTGGGTGTCGATGGGCGAAGCCAAAGAGAAGTGGGCGGAGCGTATTGCGCTGCTGCGCGGGTATCAGGTGAACGCGCAGATGATGGCGCTCACCGGCAACCCGAACGTGAAGTTCCTGCACTGTCTGCCGGCGTTCCATGACGACCAGACCACGCTTGGGAAGCAGATGGCGAAGGAGTTCGATCTGCACGGCGGGATGGAGGTGACGGACGAGGTGTTCGAGTCGGCGGCAAGCATCGTGTTCGACCAGGCGGAAAACCGGATGCATACGATTAAGGCGGTGATGGTGGCGACGCTTGGGAGTGATTGACTCCTCTGCGGTCTGGTGCCCTCACCCCGGCCCTCTCCCACGGGGAGAGGGAGAAAACACTAAAAACGACAACAGCGTTATCGTCGGGCAGAAAAATTCATTTTACTGACACTTTCTCAGATAGGCATTAACCATAATAGATATTTATATTTTTATTGACCATTATTTACTGAGTAGATAATGGTTAATATCAGATCATTATCAATTACAAAACACCGTATATTAGCGGCGTAATATTTCCTTATTGCTGCATTTCGTTAATAAGGATTATTCATGTCATGGAATAAGCATGAAGCTGTGTCATACGCCCGTAGCCACGCACTAACCCATACTGGACACGATTGCGCTCGAGCAATCGCCGCCACCATTCGAGCCGGAGGGCTTAAAATCGAAGGGGCAAACCTATCGCCAACTCCAGCCAGCAATAACCTTATACAGGCATTATTAAAATGAATAAACTCATTTTTCTTGTGTTATTCAGCACAGCCGCATTGGGGGCCGAAGATTTTCAGATACCGATGCAGCGCGCCCTTGAATTCAATCGCTGGTACGTCAAACAAGTGAACAACGATCGTTATCCCATCCAACAGGGAAATGAAATCGATGAGTTCGTTACGGCCAGTACCATGAAAAAATTACGTCATGCAGACGATCCCCGTTATGCCGACGCTGAATTTTACGAGGCTGATTTTTTTATGAAATCGCAATATATCGGCGAGGACTGGGCTGAGAATGTGGCTATTGATTCGTATGATTCAGACCCGGTCTGTGTAAACGTGAATATCACGTTTGGCAAAAAGACCCAGCACACAGTCATTGATTGCATGGTTAAAGAAGATGGGGTCTGGAAAATCCAGTCTGTCGCCGCTCGGGATAATAATTGATGTCCCCCGCTAACAATAATGTAGCCGCCTTTGTTGCCGGATGGCGCTGCGGCCTGATGCCCTCACCCCGGCCCTCTCCCACGGGGAGAGGGAGAACACCGGCTCCATTTCATTGATTTTTCACCCCGAAAAAGGTACGTTTTCGCCTTCATTCCAGCGTGGACATGCCAGCATTATGCCGATTATTCAGTCTGTTGAACGTGCGTTGCAGATCCTCGACCTGTTCAACGAGCAGGCCACCGAGCTTAAGATCACCGACATCAGCAAACTGATGGGGCTGAGCAAGAGTACCCTCCACTCGCTGCTGAAAACACTCCAGCTTCACGGCTATATCGATCAGAACCCGGAGAACGGCAAATATCGCCTCGGCATGAAGCTGGTCGAGCGCGGGCATTTTGTCGTGGGCTCCATCGATATTCGCCAGAAGGCGAAAGGCTGGCTGACGGAGCTGTCCCGGCGGACCGGGCAGACTACCCATCTGGGGATCCTGGACGGGCGTGAAGGGGTTTATATCGAGAAGATTGAAGGCAAGCTGGCCGCCATCGCCTATTCGCGCATTGGCCGCCGCCTGCCGGTTCACGCCACCGCCATCGGCAAGGTGTTGATTGCCTGGCTGGGCGAGGCCGAGCTGAACGCCCTGCTGGAGGGCTATCAGTACACCACCTATACCCCTTCCACCCTCGCCTCTCGTGAAGCCTTAATAAGCGCCCTGGCGCAGACCCGCGAGCAAGGTTACGCCCTGGATAGCGAAGAGAACGAGCAGGGCGTGCGCTGCGTGGCGGTGCCGGTGTGGAACCACGAATCCCGCGTGATTGCCGCCCTGAGCCTGTCGACGCTGACCTCCCGCGTGGACGACGCAGAGCTGGCTGATTTCCGCGAGCAGCTTCAGCAGGCCGGGCTCCAGCTCTCACGCGCGCTGGGCTACCCGGCCTGAGCCGTTAAACCGGCTCGTAGGTGAAGTAGTCGAAGTCCGCGTGGCAGCCGTCTCCGCTGATGTCCTCGCAGTGCAGCCCCACAAACGCGCCGGTGAAGAAGCCGCGCCCGCCAATGTAGTCGTCCGATAGCTTCCACGCCTCATACGTGACCGGCACGGCGTGCCACGTCTCGCCGTCGAACGAGTAGCTGTAGCGGTAGACCAGCTTATCCACGTCCACGCGCAGCCAGACGCTCTCCGCACTCTCCGGCACCGGAATCGGCTGCTCGTGCAGCGGCCATGACGGCACGTTGTGGTCGAGCTGGATCACCTTGATGGTTCTGCCCTGCCCCTCCTCGTAGTCCACAAAGCAGTAGCTCCAGTTTTTGCTGTTGTAGTAGCAGGTCAGCCCCGCGCTCTGCTGGAAGTGGACCGGCGAGAACTGCATCCGCGTTTCTGAGCGGAAGGCGAAGTGCTGCCAGCGGCGCGCCACGGTCGACTGGGTAAAGGTGGAGTTGAGCGAGTCGTTGCCGTAGAGCCGTAAGTAGCCCGGCCGCGCAGTGAGCGAGCCGAGGGTGTCGTCGAATGGGATGCGCAGGGTCTGCAGCTCCGGGTCGAGCGAACTGGCGTCGAAATCGTCCCGCCAGCTGCCCTGAACGGCTGCGGGCTGCTCCGCCACCTGCGGGCCTTTCACGGTCAGTTGCGCGTGCTTGCCGCCTTCCACGTACGGCCAGCCGTCGCGCCATTCAATGCGGGCGATACCGGTCTCGCGGCCCAGCGGACAGTAGCCGCGCCCGCTGGTGGCCAGCAGCGGCACGCCGGGCAGGCGGAGCGGGCGGCTGGTGAGGTAGGCCATATACCATTCCCCGGTGTGGGTCTGCAGCAGCGAGCCGTGGCCGCTCTTTTGCAGCGGGTTCTCCGGCAGGTGCCAGCTGGTCATCATCGTTACGTCCGGGTGCAGCTCGTACGGCCCGTCGATATTTTTGGAACGCAGTACCACGACGGCGTGCTCGTAGCTGGTGCCCCCTTCGGCCACCATCAGGTAGTACCATCCCGCGTGCCGATAAAGGTGCGCCCCTTCGGTGTAGCAGAGCGGCGTGCCGGTAAACAGGGTTTTGCGCTCGGGCGAGAGCGTCCCGGTCTGCGGATCAAACTCCTGCATCACGATGGTGTTGTGCGGGTTGCTGTGGTGGCGCGGCCCCCACGGGCGGTAGAGGTAATATTTGCGGCCATTGTCGTCGTGGAACAGGGACGGGTCAAACCCGCCGTTGCCCATCGGGATCGGCTCGCTCCACGGTCCCTCAATGGAGGGCGCAGTGACAAGGAAGTTACGGCCGTTTTTCCACGGCGAGTCGACAATCTTCACGTCGGTGTAGAGCAGCCAGAATTTGCCGTCGGCGTAGCTCAGGCACGGCGCCCAGATGCCGCCGGAGTCCGGGTTGCCCTTCATGTCCAGCATCGACACGCGGTCCAGCGGGGTGCTGACCAGCGACCAGTTTTTCAGGTCGCGGGAGTGGTAGATGCGCACGCCGGGGAACCACTCGAAGGTCGAGGTGGCGATGTAGTAGTCCTCGCCCTGACGGCACAGGGACGGGTCCGGGTTGAAGCCGGTCAGAATAGGGTTAGTGATTTCCATAGTGCCTCCGGTTAATGGGATGCGGCTGTCGCAGCGTCGGGAACGGCCTCGCCCTGCGCCGCGCGGTGCTTGATCAGCTGCTGGCTGATGGCCTCCACGCGGGCATCGGTGAGCTTATAGAACGACAGCATGATGAACATGCCCGCGTAGAGCACCACCGGCACCACGCAGAACAGAATTTTGATGGTGGTCAGCACCTCTACCGGCTGCACGCTGCTGCTGGCGGAGTAGTTCACCCAGGCCAGGATCCAGCCCACCACCGCCCCGCCAATCGCCAGGCCAATCTTCAGGCTGAACAGGTAGGTAGAGAACACCAGCCCGTCGAGGCGACGTCCGCTGCGGCTTTCTTCGTAATCCACCACGTCAGAGGCCATCAGCCACTGTAGCGGCGTGGTGGTGTTAAAGACGAACAGGAAGAGGATGTTGAGGGCGAAAATCAGGGCAATATGCTCCGCCGGCGTGAAGAAGATCAGCAGGCTAATCAGAGAGTAAGCGACGATGATCCACTTAAAGGCGGTGACGCGGTCGAAGCGGCCCAGCAGACGAGACGAGCAGAGCGAGCCGAACATGGTGGCGAGGCTGCCGTAGAGTAAAAACTGCGTCGCCATCTCCGGGTGATCCATCACGTATTTCACGAAGTAGAGCGTCGCCCCGCCGCGCACCACGTTGGAGCAGGTCGCCATCATCTTGAACGCGCACATGATCCGCCATTGTCCGTTGCCCAGCAGCAGCTTAAGGTCTTTCGCCACTGACGAGCCCGGCTGAACCTCAAAGGTGTAACGCTCTTTGGTGGTAAAGAAGCAGACGTAGAGCAGCACCACGCCGGTCAGTCCCAGCACGCACATGGCGCCGAAATAGCCCACCTGCTCATTCCCCTTGCCGATGATGCTCACCAGCGGCAGGGCAATGCCGCTGATGGCGAGCGACCCCGCGGCGGCGAGGAAGAAACGCCAGGACTGAAGGGCGTGGCGCTCTTTCGGGTCGGCGGTGATCACCCCCGGCATGGCGCAGTACGGGACGTTAACGAAGGTGTAAACCAGGGTCAGGAGAATGTAGGTCGCGCAGGCGTAGATGATTTTGCCCTGCGCGGAGAAGTCCGGCGTGTAGAAGGTCAGCATGCATACGATGCCAAACGGGATGGCGCCCCACAGCAGGAACGGGCGGAACTGGCCGTGCCGCGTGCGGGTGCGGTCTACCAGCAGCCCCATCAGCGGGTCGGTCACGGCGTCGAGCACGCGGGAGACTAAAAACAGCGTCCCCATTATGCCCGCGGAGAGACCGAACACGTCGGTGTAGAAATAGGCCAGCAGGAACATCGTGGCCTGCCAGACGAAGCCGCAGGCGGTGTCACCCAGCCCGTAGCCAATTTTGTCTTTCATGGTTAATTGCGTCATCAGAATTACACCCTTATGTAGTGTGCTGAATTACAACATCGTGTTAATGGAGTGTAATGAGCTGTTCAATTAACCAGCAATGGTCATATCTTATTTCCGGATTACGTTATTTTGCTTTTGTGACGCCAACGATATATCACAACTTATTGTTTAAATTAGCAAATTACAGACATGCGAAAACCGTCCGCGGAATATTTCCCGCAGACGGTTTTATCTTAGAAAATAATTAAATGCCGAGCGCTTTTTTACCGGCGTTAATTACCTCGATAATTTTATCGGTGTCATAAATACAGCCTTTCCAGGTGCCGCCGCTCACGGACTGCAATGCCGCCCACAGCCGGGTATCGTCCGGCAAAAAGTCGTGGGCGTGCAGGTCCGGGTGCGTCTGCCGCATTGCCAGCTCGCGTGCCCCCTCCTCCGGCGTCAGCGGGTTGTCCGCGGTGCCGATAAAGTTCACGCTGCCCGTTAATGTCAGTCGGTCGACGGCTATCTCGATGATGTCGTTATCGCGCAGCTTGCCAATCGGCCCGCCCGCTAGCGCCTCCGGCGACACGTGGCCGAAGCAGGCGCCCGTCGACACGCCCGAGAAGCGCGCATCGGTGATGAGCGACACCGTCTTGCCCCACGAGATGTGCTTCAGCGCGGAGGTGAGCTGGTAGGTCTCTTCCATGCCGGTGCCGGACGGTCCACCGCCGATCACCACCATGATATCGCCCTGCTTAATCTCTTCCCGCTTGATGGCCTTAATCGCCTGCGCCTCCGAGACAAACACCCGCACCCGGCCGGTGTGGCGGTAAACGCCATCTTCACCCACCACCGACGGGTCGATCGCCGTGGCCTTGATCACCGATCCTTCCGGCGCGATGTTGCCCGTCGGGAAGCAAACCGTTGAGGTCAGCCCTTTCGCTTTTGCCTTCTCCGGCGGCAGGATCACGTCATCCGGATCCACGCCGTCCTGCTCGCGCAGGCACTGGCGGAAGCGCTCACGGCGCTCGGAGGCCTGCCACCAGTCGAGGTTTTCGCCCACCGTCTGGCCGGTCACGGTCATGGCGTCCAGATGCAGAAGGCCAAGATCGCGCAGGTGAAGCATCACCTCCGGCACGCCGCCTGCCAGGAACGCGCGCACGGTCGGGTGATAGTCCGGGCCGTTGGGCAGCACGCTGACCAGGCGCGGCACCTTACGGTTGACGCGCGTCCAGTGCTCTACGTCTGGGATCGTGCAGCCCGCCGCGTGGGCGATGGCCGGGATGTGCAGCAGTAAATTGGTGGAGCCGCCGAACGCCGCGTGGATCACCATGGCGTTTTCGATGGCTTTATCGGTGAGGATGTCGCGCGTGGTGATGCCCCGGTTATCCAGCTCGCTCACCGCACGCGCCGACTGGCGGGCAATTTCCAGCCACACCGCCTGCCCGGACGGGGCCAGCGCGGAGTGCGGCAGCGCCAGACCCAGCGCTTCCGCCACCACCTGCGAGGTGCCCGCCGTGCCGAGGAACTGACACCCGCCGCCCGGCGAGGCGCAGGCGCGACAGCCCAGCTCGGCGGCCTCCTGCAGGGAGAGTTCGTGGTTGGCAAAGCGCGCGCCGATGGTCTGCACTTTGCCCGCATCTTCCCCCACGGTCGGCGGCAGCGTCGCCCCGCCCGGCACCAGAATGGTCGGCAGGTCGTGCATCGAGGCCAGGGCAATCATGGTGGCGGGCAGCCCTTTATCGCAGGTTGCCACGCCAATCACCGCCCGGCGCGTCGGGAGGGAACGGATCAGGCGGCGAAACACGATCGCCGCGTCGTTGCGGTACGGCAGGGAGTCGAACATGCCGTGCGTGCCCTGAGAGCGCCCGTCGCACGGATCGCTGACGAAGGCCGCAAACGGGATCCCGCCGTTGCGGGTGATCTCCTTCGCCGCCGCCTGCATCTGCATGCCGATCTCCCAGTGGCCGGTGTGGTAGCCCAGCGCAACCGGGCGTCCATCCCCGGCGCGGATGCCGCCCTGGGTGCCGATGATCAGCACCTCTTTGCCGGTCAGCTTGTTGGCATCCCAGCCCATCCCGGCGTTCTGCGTCATGCCGAACAGGTTGCCGCTGGGGGATTCCATCAGCATCTGCGGGGTCAGCGGCAGCGCGCCCTGCGGCCCCGCCGCGTGGGTGATGACGGCATAAAACGCCTCGTCCTGCGGGGTGAAAATCTTCTCGATGGTCATGGTTATCGTCCGGCTCAGCAGAGCTTGAGCTGTTGTAACAGGGTTTTCAGCTGCGCCTTGCGCGGCTCGTCCAGCGGCGAGGCTGGCGGCAGGACGTGCGTAGAAATCGGACGACCGCAGAGCACAATCGCCTCTTTAATCACGTTCACAAACGGCGTATCCAGCTGATACATCTGCGGAATTTGCAGCAGGGTCTGATGATACTCAGCCGCTTTCGCCACGTCTTTATCCCGCCAGGCTTTCAGAAGATTCACCGACACCTGCGGGGCAAAGTTGCCGCTGGCCGAGATCGCCCCGTCGCCGCCGAGCAGCAGGGTATTAAAGAGATGATCGTCGTAGCCGCACAGCACGGTGAAGTGCGGATGGGCGGCTTTGACGGTGTGGATCATGCTGCGCAGGTGGGCAACGGAGTCGATGGTGTCTTTGATGCCGACGATGTTGCTGCGCGAATCGGCCAGGGTTTTCACCAGCGCCGGGGTCAGATCCTGCCCGGTCAGCGCCGGGAAGTTATAGAGCATTACCGGCAGCGTAACGCTGTCCGCCACCTGTTCGAAATAGCGGATCAGGTTCGCTTCCGACACTTTCCAGTAGTAAGGGTTGATCACCACGATGCCGTCCGCCCCTGCCTGCTGCGCGTGCTGGCTCAGCGCAATGGTTTCCCGGGCGTTGGTGCCGCCGGTGCCGATCAGGACCGGTACGCGACGATCGACATGATCGATCGCAAATTGGGCAATGGTTTTACGCTCTTCGGCGCCGAGCTGGGAGAACTCGCCGCCGCTGCCCAGGAAAAACAGGCCGTCGACGCCTGCTTTGATGAGATCGTCGATCAGCGCGGCGGTGCCCTGCTTATCGAACTGGCCATCGGCGGTAAAAATGGTGGAGACAGGGGGAATGATTCCCGTAAACAACGCGGACTGCGGCATGAGATCTCCTTATTGAATCATTTTGTTCTACATTGTAGAACAGTGTTCGTTAAATTAACGATCATACTATGACGCAGGAAAAGCGCAGGTAAATGAGAGATGGAGAGGGAGTGCGGGAAATTTAAGCTGGATCACATTATGCGTGGGTGCGGTCTGGTGCCCTCACCCCGGCCCTCTCCCACGGGGAGAGGGTGTAAAAGTTCCCTCTCCCCGTGGGAGAGGGTTAGGGTGAGGGAAAATTACTCCACCAGCATTTTAACAACCACTTTCCTGACCTTAGCAGGCGCTCCCGCCGCGCACAGCGGCTTATGCACTTCGCCCGGCCAGAACACCACAAAATCCCCTTCGCTCAGCACCACGGTTTTCTCCTGCTCGCCTTCCGGCAGGAACGCGATGTCTTTGTCCGCCAGCCAGTCGGTGTCCGGCGTACCGTGCGGCAGGGTACTGAAGGTCATCCCTTCCTGACCCTTCAGCACAATCTGAATATCCAGATAGCGTGCATGGTATTCAGCACGACGCTCGGCGAACGGCTGGGTCATGTCCTCCGAAACCAGATAAAACAGGCTGTTGCCGTTGATGTCGTGCTTGCCGGTCGGCGTCGCGTCGGTGACGTGGGCCTTAACGTGCTCAATGGCCTGACGCAGCTCTTCTGGCAGCCAGGACTGGAGATGATGAATATTGCCAATAATCATGATACAACCCTCAGATTAAAACATTGTTTCATTTTCATGTTTTATACGAGAAATGCTTCTTCCATACCAGCCCTTTTTTGACAAGATTTGCGTCAGCGCATGTTTATCGGGAAATGTGTTAATCCACTGTTAATTGCACACAGGCATTTATGCAGTGGTTATGCATAACCTCATTTCATGCACTTTGCACATAGGGTCTAACTCACTGAATTTAAAACGTAACTCACAAAACCTGTTGGCATATCACACTTTATCACTTTGGTTATTTCCTTTAAAAATCCATAATTATTTATTGATTTATCTTAAGTGAAAAATAGTTAACTGTCATTATTGCATAGCTATTCCCGAATCAACATTTTATCCATTAAAATCAACCATATAACTAAATATTTCAAAACGTGTAATTCTACAAAATAATAACAAACTCAAATATTGCCACCCGTTCCTGCTTAGCTATTCATCCCGTAATAATATGAAATTAATCATTATCTGATACGAATCATGCAATTGAAAACAAACTCATCAATATCGGTTTTCGCGTGAGCAATGTCACAATAACCATTATTTAAGCGCCTACTATAACTCACGAAATCTATTGAGCTTAGCCGCCATGAAATTAAATACATGACATGGCGCATGCCCTTTTTATTCTGAAAAACAGTTAAAGGAATAATTATGGAAAAGCATTACGTCGGTTCTGAAATTGGTCAATTGCGTAGCGTTATGCTGCACCGCCCAAATTTAAGTCTGAAACGCTTAACGCCATCAAACTGTCAGGAGCTGTTATTTGATGACGTGCTGTCGGTTGAACGGGCGGGTGAAGAGCATGATATCTTCGCAAACACGCTGCGCGAGCAGGGTGTGGAAGTCCTCCTGTTGACCGACCTTCTTACGCAAACGCTTGATATTTCGGAAGCAAAAGCCTGGCTTCTTGAAACACAAATCTCCGACTATCGCCTGGGGCCAACCTTCGCCGCCGACGTACGCGGCTGGCTGGCGGATATGCCGCACCGCGAACTGGCGCGCAGGTTAAGCGGCGGATTAACCTACGGTGAAATTCCGGCGGCCATTAAAAATATGGTGGTCGATACCCACACGGCGAATGATTTTATTATGAAGCCGCTGCCGAACCACTTATTTACCCGCGATACCTCCTGCTGGATATATAACGGCGTCTCCATTAATCCGATGGCGAAACCCGCCCGCCAGCGTGAAACGAATAACCTGCGGGCAATATATCGCTGGCATCCCGCATTTGCCGACGGCGAGTTTATTAAGTATTTCGGCGACGAGAATATTAATTACGACCACGCCACTTTAGAAGGCGGCGACGTATTAGTCATTGGTCGCGGGGCGGTATTGATCGGCATGTCCGAACGCACCACCCCGCAGGGCGTGGAGTTCCTCGCTAACAGCCTGTTTAAACACCGCCAGGCCGAGCGCGTGATTGCCGTTGAGCTGCCAAAACACCGCTCCTGCATGCACCTCGACACCGTCATGACCCACATCGACGTGGATACCTTCTCCGTCTACCCGGAAGTGGTGCGCAAAGACGCCCAGTGCTGGACGCTCACCCCGGACGGCCGCGGCGGCCTGCTGCGCACCCAGGAAACCGACCTGCTGCACGCCATCGAGAAAGCGCTCGGCATTAACCAGGTACGTCTGATCACCACCGGCGGCGATGCCTTTGAAGCCGAACGCGAGCAGTGGAACGACGCTAACAACGTCCTGACCATCCGCCCGGGCGTGGTGATCGGCTACGAGCGCAACGTCTGGACCAACGAGAAGTACGACAAGGCGGGCATCACCGTGCTGCCGATCCCGGGCGACGAGCTGGGACGCGGTCGCGGCGGCGCACGCTGCATGAGCTGCCCACTGGAACGCGACGGAATTTAAAGGAGCCATCATGGAACGAAAACCCACTCTGGTTGTGGCCCTTGGCGGCAACGCGCTGCTCAAGCGCGGCGAACCGCTTGAAGCGGACATCCAGCGCCAGAACATCGAGCAGGCCGCCCGCACCATCGCCGGCTTAACGGAGCAGTGGCGCGTGGTGCTGGTGCACGGCAACGGCCCGCAGGTCGGACTGCTGGCGCTGCAAAACAGCGCCTACGACAAAGTCACGCCCTACCCGCTGGACGTTCTCGGCGCCGAAAGCCAGGGGATGATCGGCTACATGCTCCAGCAGGCGCTGAAAAACAATCTGCCCCAGCGCGAGGTCAGCGTCCTGCTCACGCAGGTGGAAGTGGACGCCGCCGACCCGGCCTTCAGTAACCCGACCAAGTACATCGGCCCGGTCTACAGCGAAGCCCAGGCAAAAACGCTGGCCGCGGAGAAAGGCTGGGTGTTTAAGGCCGACGGCAGCTACTTCCGCCGCGTGGTGCCCTCTCCGCAGCCGAAGCGCATTGTCGAGAGCGACGCCATCACGGCGCTTATCCAGCGCGACCATCTGGTGATCTGCAACGGCGGCGGCGGCGTGCCGGTGGTGGAAAACGCCAACGGCTATCGCGGCATTGAGGCGGTGATCGACAAAGACCTCTCCGCCGCCCTGCTGGCGCGCCAGATCGAGGCCGACGCCCTGCTGATCCTCACCGATGCCGACGCGGTGTACCTCGACTGGGGCAAGCCAACCCAACGTCCGCTGGCGCAGGTGACGCCGGAGCTGCTCAGAGGCATGCAGTTCGACGCCGGATCGATGGGGCCGAAAGTAGCCGCCTGCCGCGAGTTTGTTGAGGCCTGCGGCGGCATTGCCGGGATCGGCGCGCTGAATGACGGCGCGGAGATCCTGGCGGGCGAGAAAGGCACGTTGATTCGTAACTAAACCCCTCCCCTCACCCTAACCCTCTCCCGGAGGAAGAGGGAATGTAAGCCCCCCTCTCCCCGTGGGAGAGGGCCGGGGTGAGGGCATCAGACAGCTAACAATTTAAAAAGGATTTCCCCATGACCATTAACCTGAAAAACCGCAACTTCCTGAAACTACTGGACTACACCCCGGCGGAGATCCAGTACCTGATTGACCTCGCCATCGAGCTCAAGGCCGCCAAAAAAGCCGGGCGCGAGAAGCAAACCCTGGTCGGGAAAAACATCGCCCTGATCTTTGAAAAAACCTCCACCCGCACCCGCTGCGCCTTCGAAGTGGGCGCGTTCGACCAGGGCGCGCAGGTCACCTATCTCGGCCCAAGCGGCTCGCAGATTGGCCATAAAGAGTCGATGAAAGACACCGCCCGCGTGCTGGGCCGCATGTATGACGGCATCGAATATCGCGGCTACGGCCAGGCCATCGTTGAAGAGCTGGGCGAGTACGCGGGGGTGCCGGTGTGGAACGGCCTGACCGACGAGTTCCACCCGACCCAAATTCTCGCCGATCTGATGACTATGCTGGAGCACTCCCCGGGCAAAACCCTGCCGGAGCTGAGCTTTGCCTATCTCGGCGACGCGCGCAACAACATGGGCAACTCGCTGATGGTCGGTGCGGCCAAGATGGGGATGGATATCCGCCTCGTGGCGCCGAAATCCTTCTGGCCGGAGGCAGGCCTGGTTGAGCAGTGCCGCGCCATTGCGAAAGAGACGGGCGCGCGCGTCACCCTCACCGACGACGTGGAAGAAGGCGTGCAGGGGACCGATTTTCTCTACACCGACGTGTGGGTCTCCATGGGCGAGCCGAAGGAAGCCTGGGCCGAGCGCGTCAGCCTGATGAAGCCATATCAGATTAACGCGGACGTGATGAAGGCCACCGGTAACCCGAACGTCAAGTTCATGCACTGCCTGCCGGCATTCCACAACGAGCACACCAAAGTGGGCCGCGAAATCGAGATGGCGTACGGGCTGAAGGGGCTGGAAGTGACGGAGGAGGTCTTTGAATCCCCGAACTCCATCGTTTTCGACGAAGCAGAGAACCGCATGCACACCATTAAAGCGGTCATGGTGGCGACACTCGGCGACTAATCACCGCCCGGCGCGCCGCGGGGTGCGCCGGGTTCAGGAGAACATCATGGGCAAGTTCAAGTTTCCCTCCGCTTACACCATTCTCTTTTTTCTGATTGCCGTGGTTGCCGTGCTGACGTGGATTGTTCCGGCCGGGCAGTACCATATGGCAATGAACGAGGCGCTCGGTAAAGAAGTGCCGGTTGCTGGCACCTACGCGCACGTGGCAGCGCACCCGCAAGGTCTGGTCTCCGTGCTGATGGCGCCGATTGCCGGGCTGTACGATCCGGAATCCGGCCAGGCCGGAGCCATCGACGTGGCGCTGTTTATTCTGATCATCGGCGGATTCCTCGGGATCGTTACCAAAACCGGGGCGATAGACGCCGGGATCGAGCGCGTCACCACCCGGCTGCGCGGCCGCGAAGAGTGGATGATCCCGATCCTGATGGCGCTGTTTGCCGCGGGCGGCACGATTTACGGCATGGCAGAAGAGTCGCTGCCCTTCTATACCTTACTGGTGCCGGTGATGCTGGCGGCGCGGTTCGATCCGGTGGTTGCGGCCTCTACCGTGCTGCTCGGCGCGGGGATCGGCACCCTCGGCTCCACCATCAACCCGTTCGCCACGGTGATCGCCGCCAACGCCGCCGGGATCCCCTTCACCAACGGCATCATGTTGCGCATCGCGCTGCTGGTGATCGGCTGGATCATCTGCGTGGCGTGGGTAATGCGTTACGCCCGTAAGGTGCGCAAGGATCCGTCGCTGTCGATCGTGGCGGATAAGCAGGAAGAGAACCGCGCCCACTTCCTCGGCAACAAGGGCGAGCAGTCGCTGGAGTTTACCCCGGTGCGCAAACTCATCCTGGTGATCTTCGCCCTCGCCTTCGCGGTGATGATCTACGGCGTGGCGGTGCTGGGCTGGTGGATGGCGGAGATCTCGGCGGTGTTCCTCGCCAGCGCGATTATCGTCGGGCTGATCGCCCGCATGAGCGAAGAGGAGCTGACCTCAACCTTTATCAACGGCGCGCGAGATTTGCTGGGCGTCGCGCTGATTATCGGCATCGCGCGCGGTATCGTAGTGATCATGGATAAGGGCATGATTACCCACACCATTTTGCACAGCGCCGAGGGAATGGTCACCGGATTGTCGACGGTGGCGTTCATCAACGTGATGTACTGGCTGGAAGTGGTGCTGTCGTTTCTTGTGCCTTCTTCGTCCGGCCTGGCCGTTCTGACGATGCCGATCATGGCGCCCCTTGCCGATTTCGCTAACGTCAACCGCGACCTGGTGGTTACGGCTTACCAGTCGGCGTCCGGCATCGTTAACCTGATCACTCCCACCTCTGCCGTCGTGATGGGCGGGCTGGCTATCGCCCGCGTGCCCTACGTGCGTTATCTGAAATGGGTCGCGCCGCTGCTGGGGATTTTAACGGTGGTGATTATGGTGGCGTTAAGCCTGGGCGCTTTGTTGTGATTTGCCGGATGGCGCTGCGCTTATCCGGCCTACGGATCGGTGCGGTGCCACCGGTTATTTCGGGAACTGATATGGGAACTATGATGGATTACGAAGAGTACTCTCCCAAAGAGCAACTACAGCTAACGGTCTGCCAGCGTCTGATCGCGGAAAAGAGCTATCTCTCCCAGGAAGAGATCCGCCGCGACTTACAGGAGCGGGGTTTTGAGACCATCAGCCAGTCCACCGTTTCACGTCTGCTCAAGTTGCTTGGTGTCATAAAAATTCGCAATGCCAAAGGACTAAAGATTTATTCGCTGAATCCCCAGCTGCGCCCGGCCCCCGATGCGGCGCGTACCGTCTCTGAAATGGTGGTGAGCGTGGAGCACAACAGCGAATTTATCCTTATCCATACCGTCGCCGGATATGGCCGCGCGGTGGCGCGTATTCTGGATTATCACCAGTTACCGGAAATTTTAGGCGTGGTGGCCGGAAGCAGTATTGTCTGGGTCGCGCCCCGCGTAGTGAAGCGCACCGCGCTGGTGCATAAGCAAATTAATTATTTACTCAGAACGCATTAATATTCACAAAGAACCGTTTGCATTGAGTAAAGCGTGCATTAAATCGCTTGATCCCAAAAGCGAGCTGCGTATAATGCCCGACAATTTGCCGGGAGGAAGCATGGTCAAGCGTGTACGACACAACGTCTTACCGCGTCTGAAATCAGACGCTGGCCTGCCGTTTTTCTTCCCGTTGCTAAACCTATTCCCAGAGCCCCTCATTTGAGGGGCTTTTTTTTGCCCGGCGTCAGGAGATAAACATGAATCCGCTTTATCAAAAACACATCATTTCCATAAACGACCTCAGCCGCGAAGAGCTGGAACTGGTTCTGGAAACCGCGGCAAAACTGAAGGCCAATCCGCAACCGGAGCTGCTGAAGCACAAGGTGATTGCGAGCTGCTTCTTTGAAGCCTCGACCCGCACGCGCCTCTCCTTCGAAACCTCCATGCACCGTCTGGGCGCGAGCGTGGTGGGCTTCTCAGACAGCAGCAACACGTCGCTGGGTAAAAAAGGCGAGACCCTGGCGGATACCATTTCGGTTATCAGCACCTACGTCGACGCGATTGTGATGCGCCACCCGCAGGAGGGCGCGGCGCGTCTGGCGACCGAGTTTTCCGGCGGCATTCCGGTGCTGAACGCCGGTGACGGTGCCAACCAGCACCCGACGCAGACCCTGCTGGATCTGTTCACCATTCAGGAGACGCAGGGCACGCTTGAGAACCTGAACATCGCCATGGTCGGCGACCTGAAGTATGGCCGCACCGTCCACTCCCTGACCCAGGCGCTGGCGAAATTTAACGGCAACCGCTTCTTCTTCATCGCGCCGGACGCGCTGGCGATGCCGCAGTACATTCTCGATATGCTGGACGAAAAAGGCATCGCGTGGAGCCTGCATGCCAGCATCGAAGAGGTGATGGGCAACGTGGATATTCTCTACATGACCCGCGTGCAGAAAGAGCGTCTTGACCCATCCGAGTACGCCAACGTGAAGGCGCAGTTCGTACTGCGCGCCAGCGACCTCGAGGGCGCGCGCGACAACATGAAGGTGCTGCACCCGCTGCCGCGCATCGATGAGATCACCACAGACGTGGATAAAACGCCGCACGCCTGGTACTTCCAGCAGGCCGGGAACGGCATCTTCGCCCGCCAGGCGTTACTGGCACTGGTTCTGAATCGCGAATTAGCTCTGTAAGGGGAGACGACCATGACACACGATAACAAACTCCAGGTTGAAGCCATCAAGCGTGGCACCGTGATTGACCACATCCCTGCGCAGGTGGGCTTTAAGCTGCTGACGCTGTTCAAACTGACCGAAACCGACCAGCGCATCACCATCGGCCTGAACCTGCCGTCCGGCGAGATGGGCCGCAAAGACCTGATCAAGATCGAGAACACTTTCCTGACCGACGAGCAGGTTAACCAGCTGTCGCTGTACGCGCCGGACGCCACGGTTAACCGCATCGACGATTACGACGTGGTGGGCAAATCCCGCCCAAGCCTGCCGGATCGCATCGAAAGCGTGCTGGTCTGCCCGAACAGCAACTGCATCAGTCATGCTGAGCCGGTTTCCTCCAGCTTTGCAGTGAAAAAGCGCGCCAATGACATCGCACTCAAATGCAAATACTGCGAAAAAGAGTTTTCTCATTATGTGGTGCTGGCCAACTAATTGAGGTTGGTAATGAAATCCCGGCTGTTATAATGGCCGGGAACATTCTTAACGCTGTAATTCTGGAGAAAAAATGAGCAAAGTACTCGCGACGGAAAATGCACCAGCGGCTATCGGCCCATACGTTCAGGGCGTTGATCTGGGCAGCATGATCATCACTTCTGGCCAGATCCCGGTGAACCCAAAAACCGGTGAAGTACCTGCCGACGTAGCGGCGCAGGCGCGTCAGTCGCTGGAAAACGTGCAGGCGATCGTCGAATCTGCCGGTCTGAAAGTGGGCGATATCGTCAAAACCACCGTGTTCGTGAAAGATCTGAATGATTTTGCGACCGTTAACGCCACTTACGAAGCGTTCTTCACCGAGCACAACGCCACCTTCCCGGCGCGCTCCTGTGTGGAAGTGGCGCGTCTGCCAAAAGACGTGAAAATTGAAATTGAAGCGATTGCCGTACGTCGCTAATTTATTTCAAGAAAGAGAAGGCAGCTCTGGCTGCCTTTTTTTATTTCGACCATTTTTACTCTCTCCGGGAAATGACGCATCCGCCACTCCATTAATAAACTGACGCTGCCTTGCTCTATTCTAATTAATGGATGATGAATGAAACTCTCTAAAATTGCGCTGGCGGTAACCACATTAACGGTTGCGTCTTCCGCACTTGCACACGGATATATAGAATCCCCTGCCAGCCGCGCTTATATGTGTAAGCTCGGCCAGAATATTGACTGTGGCTCTGTACAATATGAACCGCAGAGCGTAGAAAAGACCTCCGGCTTCCCGACGGGTGCGATGCCGCCTGACGGCCAGCTTGCCAGCGCCGGTATTGCCAGCTACTCCCAGCTTGATAAGCAGAGCCTGAACGCCTGGACCAAAAATCCCATGACGGCAGGCCCGCATGAATTTGTCTGGCACCATACCGCGCCGCATAAAACCACCAACTGGCGTTATTACATTACCAAACAAAACTGGGACCCCAATAAACCGCTGACCCGTGACCAGTTCGAATTAACGCCGTTCTGTACTATTAACGGAAATGGTCAGGCACCGGCGATGACAAAATCCATGACCTGTAATGTCCCGGAACGTACGGGCTACCAGGTTATTTATGGCGTGTGGGAAATTGCGGATACCGCAAACAGTTTCTATCAGGCCATTGACGTTGATTTCGGTAACGGCGGCAACGTCACGCCGGACGACACCCCAGCGGTGATATCCCAGTGGAGTAAAACCCTGAGCGGACAGATTGCCGGGAATAACCTGAACACGGGCGATAAAGTGATTGCACGCTTCTTCGACGCCAACGGGGAAGTTGCCGCCCTGCGTACCGAGCTGACCATCGGCTCCGTTGCCCAGGGGGATGCGAACCAGTGGTCCTACGATCTGGCGCAGAAGATCAACGCCGCGTACAGCGATGTGCGTGTCGGGGTAAAGGATGAAGCGGGCGAAATTAGCCCGGTTCACGGCGCGAACAGCGTCTTCGTCAAAGACGGCAGCGCCCTCCAGTCCGTTGCGATTTCGTACGAAGAGCAGAAGGCGGAAGTGAATGAAACCATCGCGGTATCTAACCTACACTACAGCAAAATCGAGAATGGCAAGGCATCCGTCACCTTCCACGTGAACACCAAAGGCGACGTGAACGTTGAAGCGCACGTGATGAACCACAGCGGTGCGGAAAAGGGCTATCTGAAGCAGGAGATGAATAACGCCAGCCAGGACGTGACCATGACCCTGACTGACGTCACGGCGGGGCACCATATGCTGAAATACTACGCCACCAACAAAGACGGCACCCTGTTCGCGCAGGACGTGCTGGATCTGATGCTGGAAAGCGACGCGGCGGACAGCAACGGCCCGCATGACTTTATCTTCCCGGATAACGTCGCGTCCTACAAAGCGGGCACCGTAGTGCTACAGCCGAAAGACGGTAAGACCTACGAATGCAGGCCTGTCCCGTTCAGCGGCTACTGCGTGCAGTACAGCCCAACCGCAAACCAGTTTGAACCAGGCGTGGGCGCGCACTGGAGAGAGGCGTGGGTGCTGAAGAACTGAGTGATCTGATTCCCTCACCCTAACCCTCTCCCAAAGGGAGAGGGAATTTATACACCCTATCCCTTTGGGAGAGGGCTGGGGTGAGGGTTCTTTACTACTGATTCCGCGTCGCGCGCAGCAGCGTTTCCAGCGGGTACACCGCCGCAATCACCACCTCGTCCTGAACCTTCGCCGCGTTATCCAGTTCGCTCTGGATCGACGCAATCTCTTTATCATCCAGCGTGCCCTGGCGCGCCACCAGATCCGTCAGCCGCAGGCCAATCGACGAAAGCTTGTCGACTTCCTGAATCACCGGCTTGATCGCCTTCAGCTGATAGCTGTTTTCGCTTAGCGCCAGCGCGTCGCTGGTGTTATTCTGCCAGCGGTTAAAGACGTGGCGCAGCGCGTCGGCGCTTTCCGTGTCTTCCGCGTCGCTCACCAGACGGTCCGCCCATTTATTCATCTGACGCACGGTCGCACTTTCCGCGTTTAGCGCATCAGCGAGCCGGTTGAGCGGCTCAAACTGATGATAGTTTCCAGCCTGGAACTTAAGATGCTGGCGGGTGTAATACTGCGCCGGTTCAAGCGCCTGGGCGAGAATTTGCAGCGGCAGGGTATCCGCATTGTTGGCGAGGCGCGTGAACTGCACCTGCTGCTGGGTATGCTGCTGTAGTCCAGCCGACACCGTCGACCAGCTGTCCATCGCCTGGAGCCGGGTATACATGTTGTCGATGTCGTTGACGTCCTTCGCCGACCATAGCCGCTCCGCCACCGCAAAGGCGCGCGGCCACAGACGGATATCCAGCACCGACGCGACCACGTTTTCCGCCCACAGCGCGGCTTCACCGCCGAGCAGATTGGCCTCGTTCGCCGGGTCCGGCACCACCGGCGGTATGCCTTTTGGCACAGCGTCCAGACGCGTGCCGCTAATCGGGTAGCGGGCGTTACCCACCAGGAAATAGCCGCTGAGCTTATCGTTCTCAACAGAAACGACCGGACGCGTTTCACCCATCCAGGTATCAACGGTAAACGTTACCTGATTGTCGTCCCGCCATTGAATGTTATCCACCGCCCGACGCGATTTCCCGGCAAAATCAATAAACCCGCGCCAGCCGGCATCCCCTTTCACTAGGGTGAAGCTCCCCTCCACCGGCTTGCCCTTCAGGCGCGGCATGGAGAAAGCCCAGCTCTGGACGCTGTCGGTGTCCGCTATCACATCCACGCCGTTCAGCCCCTGCGGCACAATTTCATTGCGGTAGTGGTAGGCGGTTGATTGCGGCTGATCGAGGTAGAAACCGGTTGAGAGAATGCCCTTATAACCGTTCTGCGCCACCTGCCCCAGCGCGTCCTGTCCCTGCCAGGACTGGATTAGAATGCTTTTCGGCAGATCGGGATGGTAGATCTCATCCCAGCCAACCATCTGCCGGTGGTGCTTCTCAAGGATCGTCTCCAGCTTGCGGTTGAAATACGCCTGCAACGCGTGGCTGTCCGCCAGTTTATTGTCGCGCATGAATCTCTGGATCGCAGCGTTCGCTTTCCACTGGCTGTCGTCAACCTCATCGCCGCCAATATGCAGATATGGATCCGGGAAGATCGCCGCCAGTTCGCTGACCATCGCGTCGGCAAAGGTATAAGTTGCCTCTTTGGTGGGATCCAGCACTGGCTTCAGCACGCCCCAGTGGCGCTCCATGGCGTACGGCCCCGGCGCGCTCATCAGCTCCGGGTAGGCGACGGCAATCGCCGAGGCGTGGCCCGGCATATCAATTTCCGGCACCACGCGTATGCCGCGCTCGGCAGCGTAACGCACAATCTCGCGCATCTGCTCAGGGGTGTAGAACAGCCCGTCGCTGGCAAGCTGGGTCAGCTTAGGGTAGCGCTTTGAGCTGAAGCGCCAGCCCTGATCGTCGGTCAAATGCCAGTGCAGCACGTTGAGCTTCGCCGCGGCCATGCCGTCGATCTGGCGTTTAATATCCGGAATCGGGAGGAAGTGGCGCGCCGAATCGAGCAGCAGCCCGCGCCACGGGAAGCGCGGCGAATCTTCAATGGTCACCCACGGGATCGAGGTGTTTTCGGCGCCGTTCTGCATCAGCTGAAGCAAGGTTTCCATGGCGCGCAGCGCGCCGAAGCGGGTATTGGCGGAGATATTTACGCCGTTGGCGTCCACCGTGAGTTTATAGCTCTCATCGCTGTCCGGCAGCGGCTGCGGCTTCACCTTTTTGGCGATGGCGATGCGGATGGTCGGCTTGTCAGGTTTTTCGGCCTGCGGCTGTAGCGTCCAGCCGGTTTGAAGGGCGATGCGCTGGCGCAGGCGGTTGACCGCATCCCCCAGATCGTCGCCACTTACGCTCACGGTGAGTTGATTGTTAAGCTCCAGCGCGCCCTGAGTGGTCGGGCGTTCAACCTTCGCAGGCCAGGGCATTAAGGGAAGGTCGCCTGCCGGTGCGGCAAAGGCGGAGGCGCCGAGCATGAGCCCGGCGGTTAAGAGACTGTACCGTAACATGAATGTTCCTTATCTGACGGGCCAAATACAGGCAAAACATTCTGTTAACATGCGCTCAAATTGTCGTCAAGCGAATGCGCCGACGGAGATCACAGGTTGTTGAATTTGGGAGGAAAGCCAGCTGCCGGGTGGCGGCTTCGCCTTACCCGGCCTACGTTCGGATCGTAGGCCCGGTAAGCGCAGCGCCACCGGGCTTGCCGTTACTGCCACCCATACCGACGGCTATAGAACCCCTTCACCATCTGCGTCAGCACCATGTAACCCGCGAGGATCGCCACCAGCCATGGGAAGTAGCTCAGCGGTAGCGCCTGAAGTTGTAGGTAGCTTGCCAGCGGCGAGAACGGCAGCGCGATCCCGAGCGCCATCACAATGCCCGTCATCACAATCAGCGGCCACGCGGCACGGCTCTGAATGAACGGAATGCGGCGGGTGCGGATCATGTGCACAATCAGCGTCTGAGACAGCAGCCCCACCACGAACCAGCCGGACTGGAACAGCGTCTGGTGTTCCGGGGTGTTGGCGTGGAACACAAACCACATCAGGCAGAAGGTCAGAATGTCGAAGATGGAGCTGATCGGCCCAAAGAACAGCATAAAGCGCCCCAGATCGGCGGGGTTCCAGCGCTGCGGCTTCTGGATCTGCTCGTCGTCGACGTTATCAAACGGGATGGCGACCTGAGAGACATCGTACATCAGGTTCTGGATCAGCAGATGCAGCGGCAGCATCGGCAGAAACGGCAGAAACGCGCTCGCCACCAGCACGCTGAAGACGTTGCCGAAGTTCGAGCTGGCGGTCATTTTGATGTATTTGAGCATATTGGCGAAGGTGCGACGCCCTTCGATGACGCCCTCCTCCAGCACCATCAGGCTCTTTTCCAGCAGAATGATATCCGCTGCTTCGCGGGCAATATCCACCGCGCCGTCTACGGAGATACCGATATCCGCCGCACGCAGGGCCGGCGCATCGTTGATGCCGTCGCCCATAAAGCCCACTACATGCCCTTCGCGACGCAGCAGAGTGACGATGCGTTCTTTATGCATCGGCGTCAGGCGGGCAAACAGCGTGGTGCGCTGGGCAAGCTGCGCCAGTTCGTCGTCAGAAAGCGTTTCGATGTCGCTCCCCACCACCACGTCGCCTGCGTCCAGCCCCACTTCGGCGCACACTTTTGCCGCCACCAGCTCGCTGTCGCCGGTGAGAATTTTGACGGTGATACCGCTCGCTTTCAGCGCTTTCAGCGCAGGTGCGGTGGTCTCTTTCGGCGGATCGAGGAATGCGATGTACCCCTCGAGGATCAAATCAGATTCATCGATACGCTGGTAGTCCCCTTCCCGCGCGGGCAGGAACTTGCTGGCTACCGCCACCACGCGCAGCCCCTGGCGGTTCAGGTTATCGGTGACGCGTTTGATGCGGCGCAGCATGGTCTCATCCAGCGGCACGATCTCGCCGTTATGGCGCACCTGCGTGGAAACATTCAGGATCTCCTGCAATGCCCCTTTGCAGATCAGCTGATGCACGTCCGGCTGCTCGCTGACCACCACCGACATGCGGCGTCGTTCAAAGTCGAACGGAATTTCGTCCACCTTCTGCCAGCGCCCGGAGAGCATGCGGGCAGACTCTTCATCCACACCTTCCAGCACCGCCACGTCGAGCAGGTTTTTCAGCCCGGTCTGGTAGTGGCTGTTCAGCCACGCGCTGTACAGCACCCGTTCGCTGGTCTTTCCGGCGATATCGGTGTGGTTCTCCAGCACGATTTTGTCCTGGGTCAGGGTGCCGGTTTTATCGGTGCAAAGAATGTCCATCGCGCCAAAGTTCTGGATGGCGTCGAGGTGTTTAACAATCACCTTTTGTTTAGAGAGTTTAACCGCCCCGCGCGCCAGCGTGGAGGTGACAATCATCGGCAGCATTTCCGGCGTTAAGCCCACAGCCACGGAGAGCGCGAACAGCGCCGCTTCCCACCAGTCGCCTTTGGTGTAGCCGTTGATCAGCAGGACAATCGGCGTCATGACCATCATAAAGCGGATCAGCAGCATGCTGACGCGGCCAATGCCTTTCTGGAACGCATTCGGCTCGCTCTCCTGCTCGCTGACGCGTCCGGCAAGCTGTCCAAACCAGGTATTGCCGCCGGTGGCGGTGACAATCGCCTGCGCGGTGCCACTAACCACCGTGGTGCCCATAAAGCACAGGGTGTCGCACTCCAGCGGGTTCATCTGCTGCGGATCGCGGGTCCGCGCTACCTTCTCTACGGGCAGGGACTCACCGGTGAGTGACGCCTGCGCGACAAACAGATCCCGCGCCTGGATGATACGTAAATCCGCCGGGATCATGTCCCCCGCCGCCAGCTTCACCAGATCGCCCGGCACCAGCTGGTCAATGGGAAGCTCAATCCAGGCGTTTTCGCCGAGGTCGTTAATCACGCGCGACACGGTGGCGGTGTTGCTGACCATCGCTTTCAGCGCATCCGCCGCTTTGGTGGAGCGCGCTTCCTGAATAAAGTTCAGCAGCGTGGAGATCCCTACCATCAGGGCAATCACGCCTGCGGCAAACAGATCTTCAGTGGCGTAAGAGATAATCCCGAGCACCGTCAGCAGCAGGTTGAACGGATTGCGGTAGCAGAGCCACAGGTGGACCCACCAGGGAGAGGGTTTCTGCGCCGGGATCTGGTTATCGCCATGTTCCGCGCGGATTTTTGACACTTCTTGCGCGTTCAGCCCTTCCGGGTGGCCGCCAAAGGCGCGCCAGACTTCGTTTTCATCCATCGCCGCCACGTTCAGGCAGCGCTCGGTCAGGGAGGTGGGGATTGCCGCTCCCGCCATGGTGTTGGCATTTGGCAGCGGATCGCGCGCAATCAGGCGATGTGGCAGGTGACGGCTCAGCAGCGCTTGCAGCTGCCGGGTGATATTTTTCAGCATAGTCATTCCCCCGCATCCGCAAAGGCGGACGCAGTCTTTCCCGCAGGCGTGGCAAAGCCGTACCTGTCAGGCACTTAATTTATCAAGCAGGAACGTATGAACGTTGCTGCCTCACGCCGGTGAGACAGCAAAAAGCTGGCTTACCGGTAAGAAGGTTTTCTCCGGGTCAGGAGAGGTGTGGGATCGGGATCCATGTGGCCTCCGGTAAGTAAAAAGTTGGGTATCGGCGCGCAGTATAGAGATTTATCCATACCGTTTGTGACTAATCGGGCGGTATTATAACGCCCTGCAAATAAACCGAACGTAAACCAGACTTTGCCCATAGCGAATTCGCAGGATAGCATTAGGCTCAATTGATTATTTTATCGTTGTTACAGGGAATACAGCATGCAGAACCGCCTTACGATTAAAGACATCGCGCGTTTAAGCGGCGTGGGGAAATCGACTGTCTCACGCGTGCTGAACAACGAAAGCGGTGTCAGCGAGCGCACACGCGAGCGCGTCGAGGCGGTGATGAATCAGCACGGTTTTTCCCCTTCCCGCTCCGCGCGCGCCATGCGCGGGCAGAGCGATAAAGTGGTCGCCATTATCGTCTCGCGTCTGGATTCCCTCTCCGAAAACCTCGCCGTACAGACGATGCTGCCCGCGTTCTACGAGCAGGGCTACGATCCGATCATGATGGAGAGCAAGTTCTCCGCGCAAATGGTGGAGGAGCATCTCGGTATGCTTCAGCGCCGTAATATTGATGGGGTGGTGCTGTTCGGATTTACCGGCCTAAAAGAGGACGTGCTTAAACCCTGGCAGCCGTCACTGGTGCTGCTGGCGCGCGACGCAAGCGGGTTTGCCTCTGTCTGTTACGATGACGAAGGGGCGATCGTGATCCTGATGCAGCGCCTGTATGAACAGGGCCATCGGCATATTAGCTATCTCGGCGTGCCGCATGCCGACATCACCACCGGCAAGCGTCGCCATGAAGCGTACCTGGCGTTTTGTAAAAAACACAATCTCCCCGCCGTGGCCGCGCTGCCTGGTCTGGGTATGAAACAGGGATATGAACAGGTCGCCAGCGTGCTGACGCCACAAACCACCGCCCTGGTATGCGCCACGGATACCCTTGCATTGGGTGCGAGCAAATATTTGCAGGAGCAGCGCATCGGGGAGCTGCAATTAGCGAGCGTGGGAAGCACGCCGCTGATGAAGTTCTTACACCCGGAGATTATCAGCGTTGATCCGGGTTACGCCGAATCTGGCCGGCAGGCTGCCGCGCAGCTGATAGAGCAGATCAACGGGCGCGCTGAGCCGCGTCAGATCGTTATTCCTGCCCGTCTCTCATAGTCCTTTCGCTTTCATGCGCAACAGCGATCGTTCCATGAATCACGGTACAGGATATTGCCTTCGGTATACTTCCAGGTAATTGCCTCATAGCGCAGCTCCAGCGTTTCCAGGTGGGTACTGGTCATACTGCCGGGGGAGAGATACGGCGCTACCGTTGTGAACTTGACGTTTTCCAGAATAATATTGAAATACTCAGCCTCAATCCCAGACTCAAGAATACGGTACATTTTAATTGTCGCCTTCTTCATGGTTCGCCCTTCGCAAACTGCCCGGTAAAGAAGCGGCGTTGTCTGATCAAATTCTTTGACTATTGTTATAGGCCGATGTACGCGTGTACCAGTGAGTTTTCCCCAGCTTGGGTCAACCGGAATAGTTACGCCATGGGAAAAGGATTTTAATTCAATAGATCCAAGACGCAGTGGCATTGCACAACAACCGACAATCGGCGAGCCATTCTCATCTTCAAGCCATAAATGTGCGGGAGCAGACATAGAAATACCTTATTAGTGGTTATCTGTATTGAAATGTTTGGCCTTTTACCATTTCACATAGCAGCCAAAAACAATCATGACCACAATGAAGAAAAGCCCAATTGGCCAGGCAGGACTGCCGGGGAAGAAATGGGCCTGTATCAGGGCAAACAGGATTGTTAACGCGGCCGGGCCGTAGACCGAAAATATAATTCGCCCCTGCCAACGTAAAAAACGTTTGATGTAATTCATCATTGTTATCTGATCAACCTGGTGATGATATCCGCAATGTCGTCATCAGATGCCCATTGCGCACGTGTCGCGTCCGTCCTGCGAAACACAGGCTCAATGAGAAAATAAAGCATTTCAAGCCCTTGAGCATAAAGTGCCGAGTACCAGGCGGGAAATTCAACGTACAGACGATGCGCGCTATCGGCGGCTTGCTGTACTACCCCATACAGCCCAATAAAAGCAATACCTCGGGAAGCCCATCTTCCGGTAATGGCGCTTAATTCGAGGCTGATATTTAATCCAAGGCGAACGCAGGCGGCAACGGCTAATGTAAACCCGGCACCGGTAAGGCTAACCGCAGCGATGTGGACATTTACAGCCATTAGCCGCTGTTTAATATACTCTAACTGTTTAGGATTTTTGTATTTGAAAACTTCCTCAAAATACAGTCTAAGCATTTCATAGACTACATCCACACCGCTTACTAATTTATAAACGGCATCTCTGAAGCGTAGGTCTTCGCTCTTCTGTCTCAGGCAAACATCATTGTATTCATCAGTGAAACATGAGGCGTAATACAACAGCCGAGTGGCGCCTTTCCCTATCATATTCACCTGTGTTTTGACGTTCTGGCCGACCGCAGTAACAGCATGGTCGAGTTTAAGCGCAAGTATTTTATTGGCCTGTAAATAACTGACGATCTCGTTGTTCCCGTACATTATTGCTCTACGTTTATTTCAGTATATGAAGACAAGCTTATGCCTGAAACCGACTGTAAAGTTCCGGCCAGATCATGTTTAAGATCTTCCCTGTATTTTTAAGATATTGACCTGATATTTTTTAAACACTCTTGAGAAGAAATTCATAAAAACTGCGAGTGAAATGCAATCCAGTGTGCCCTCACACAGCGGATTATTGTGATCTTCGCCCGATTTCGGGAACGTTCCCATTTTCGCCGTCACGTTGAAGGAGTAGGCTTGCGCACAGGTCATAACCCCTATCACCATCTGTCATGAGGTTTCATGATGAGTAAAGTCAAACAAACAGATATCGATCAGCTGATCGTCCTGGTCGGCGGACGCGACAACATCGCCACCGTCAGCCATTGCATTACCCGCCTGCGCTTCGTGCTGAACGATCCGGCCAAAGCCAACCCGAAGGCCATTGAAGAGCTTTCCATGGTTAAAGGCTGCTTCACCAATGCCGGGCAGTTCCAGGTGGTGATTGGTACCGAAGTGGGCGATTACTATCAGGCTCTGCTGGCGACTACCGGGCACTCTTCCGCAGATAAAGAGCAGGCGAAGAAGGCCGCGCGTCAGAATATGAAATGGCATGAGCAGCTGATTTCCCATTTTGCGGAGATCTTCTTCCCGCTGCTGCCAGCGCTGATCAGCGGGGGCTTAATTCTGGGCTTCCGTAACGTCATCGGCGATGTGCCAATGAGCGACGGCAAAACCCTGGCGCAGATGTACCCGGCGCTGCAAAGTATCTATGACTTCCTGTGGCTGATTGGCGAAGCGATCTTCTTCTATCTGCCGGTCGGGATCTGCTGGTCCGCGGTGCGCAAGATGGGCGGAACGCCAATTCTCGGTATCGTGCTCGGCGTGACGCTGGTCTCTCCGCAGTTAATGAACGCTTACTTACTTGGTCAGCAAACGCCAGAGGTGTGGAACTTCGGCCTGTTTACCATCGCCAAAGTGGGCTATCAGGCGCAGGTAATCCCGGCATTGCTGGCGGGTCTGGCGCTGGGCTTTATTGAGACGCGCCTGAAGCGCATCGTGCCGGATTACCTGTATCTGGTGGTGGTCCCGGTCTGCTCGCTGATCCTGGCGGTGTTCCTGGCGCACGCCTTTATCGGTCCGTTTGGCCGCATGATTGGCGACGGCGTGGCCTTCGCGGTCCGTCACCTGATGACCGGCAGCTTCGCGCCAATCGGTGCCGCGCTGTTTGGCTTCCTCTACGCTCCGCTGGTGATCACCGGCGTGCACCAGACCACGCTGGCGATCGATATGCAAATGATCCAGAGCCTCGGCGGTACGCCTGTCTGGCCGATCATCGCCCTGTCTAACATTGCGCAGGCCTCAGCGGTAACCGGCATCATCATCGTCAGCCGTAAGCACAACGAGCGTGAGATCTCCGTTCCGGCTGCTATCTCCGCTTACCTCGGCGTCACTGAACCGGCGATGTACGGTATCAACCTGAAATACCGCTTCCCGATGCTCTGCGCGATGATCGGCTCCGGTCTGGCGGGCTTGCTGTGCGGCCTGAACGGCGTGATGGCAAACGGGATTGGCGTCGGCGGCCTGCCGGGCATCCTCTCCATCCAGCCCGCTTACTGGCAGGTGTTTGCCCTGGCAATGGCCATCGCCATCATCGTCCCAATGGCGCTGACCACCGTGGTTTACCAGCGTAAGTTCCGTCAGGGCTCGCTGCAGATTGTTTAACTTCATCTTTCGGGGCGCAGTTGCGCCACTTCGCATTTGCAGGAACGCACTATGAATACCCTTCCTCACTGGTGGCAGAACGGCGTCATCTATCAGATTTACCCAAAGAGTTTCCAGGATACCACCGGCAGCGGCACGGGCGATCTACGCGGCGTAACGCAGCGCCTGGACTACCTGAAAACCCTCGGCATTGACGCTATCTGGCTGACGCCGTTTTATATCTCGCCGCAGGTGGATAACGGTTACGACGTGGCGAACTACACTGCCATTGACCCGACCTACGGCACGCTGGACGACTTTGACGAACTGGTTGCCCGGGCGCATGAACACGGTATCCGCATCGTGCTGGATATGGTCTTTAACCACACGTCCACGCAGCACGCCTGGTTCCGCGAGTCGCTGGATAAAGCGAGTCCGTACCGCCAGTTCTATATCTGGCGGGACGGTACGCCGGATACGCTTCCCAACAACTGGCGCTCCAAATTTGGCGGCAACGCCTGGCGCTGGCACGCCGAAAGCGAACAGTATTATCTGCACCTGTTCGCACCGGAGCAGGCGGATCTCAACTGGGAAAACCCGGCGGTGCGCGCCGAGCTGAAAAAAGTGTGCGAGTTCTGGGCCGATCGCGGCGTGGACGGCTTGCGTCTGGACGTGATTAACCTGATTTCAAAAGATCAGGATTTCCCGGACGATACCCTCGGCGACGGTCGCCGCTTCTACACTGACGGGCCGCGCATCCACGAATATCTTCAGGAGATGAGCCGGGACGTCTTTACCCCGCGTAACCTGATGACGGTGGGCGAGATGTCCTCCACCTCGCTGGAGAACTGCCAGCAGTACGCGTCTCTTGATGGCCGCGAGCTGTCGATGACCTTTAACTTTCACCACCTCAAGGTGGACTACCCCGGCGGCGAAAAATGGACGAAGGCAAAGCCGGACTTCGTGGCGCTGAAAACCCTTTTCCGCCACTGGCAGCAGGGGATGCACAACAAAGCCTGGAACGCGCTGTTCTGGTGTAACCATGACCAGCCGCGCATCGTGTCGCGCTTTGGTGACGAAGGGGAACACCGCGTGGCGGCGGCGAAAATGCTCGGCATGGTGCTGCACGGGATGCAGGGCACGCCGTATATCTACCAGGGTGAAGAGCTGGGTATGACCAACCCGCATTTCAGCCGTATCACCGACTACCGCGACGTGGAAAGTCTGAACATGTTCGCCGAACAGCGGGCTAACGGACGCGATACCGATGAACTACTGGCGATTCTGGCGAGTAAGTCACGCGATAATGGCCGCACGCCGATGCAGTGGGACGCCTCGCATAATGCGGGCTTTACCGAGGCCGAGCCGTGGATTGGCGTTTGCGACAACTACGAAACCGTGAATGTCCGCGCGGCGCTGGACGACCCCGATTCGGTGTTCTACACCTACCAGTCGCTGATTCGCCTGCGCAAAACCCTGCCGGTACTGACGTGGGGGGATTATGAGGATCTCCTGCCTGACCACCCTTCCCTGTGGTGTTATCGCCGCCAGTGGCAGGGGCAAACGCTGATGGTGGTGGCGAACCTGAGCCATTTGCCTCAGGAATGGCAAGCGGACGCTCTCAGCGGCGAGTCGCAGGTGGTGATAAGCAACTACCCCGCCCCTCACACCTCAATGCTTCGTCCGTTTGAAGCCGTGTGGTGGCTAAAGCAGTAATTCCTCCGCCGGGCACGATGCCGTGTCCGGCTTACTTTGCTGTTTTTGTTGAATAATTAATCAGATTTTTCCTTCGCGTCTTTACAATTGCCCCAGCGCCCGCCGTTTGTACTCTCGTCTTTTTACTTTGTCCTGCATCAAAAAAATCGCAAACATGTTTGATGCAAATCACTATATGTAGCACTTAAAATGCACGCCGACCCAACATCTTGTATTTATCGTCTACTATTCCAACAACAAGACGGCGCTTACGCTGGCCGGAATTGTGGATAACACGGGCTGGGCACGCGGGAAGTCTTTGCCGCGGCGAGGAATACGCCCGGTGAATACTTCTCCACCTCTGTGGATAACCTGTTTTTAAAATGGAGTGATCATGACACCGCATGTGATGAAACGTGATGGCTGTAAAGTGCCGTTTAAATCAGAGCGCATCAAAGAAGCCATTCTGCGTGCAGCTAAAGCAGCGGGAGTCGATGACGCAGATTACTGCGCCACCGTCGCAGAAGTCGTTAGCAGCCAGATGCATGAACGCAGCCAGGTGGATATCAACGAGATCCAGACTGCGGTTGAAAACCAGCTGATGTCTGGTCCGTACAAGCAGCTGGCGCGCGCCTACATTGAGTATCGTCACGACCGTGACGTCCAGCGTGAGAAACGGGGTCGCCTTAACCAGGAGATCCGCGGCCTGGTAGAGCAAACCAACTCGTCGCTGCTCAATGAAAATGCCAATAAAGACAGCAAAGTGATCCCGACCCAGCGCGACCTGCTGGCCGGTATCGTCGCCAAGCACTATGCCCGTCAGCATCTGCTGCCGCGCGATGTAGTCTCGGCGCACGAGCGCGGTGAGATCCACTATCACGATCTCGACTACTCGCCGTTCTTCCCGATGTTTAACTGCATGCTGATCGACCTGAAAGGCATGCTGACCCACGGTTTTAAAATGGGTAACGCCGAGATTGAGCCGCCGAAATCCATCTCCACCGCGACGGCGGTCACGGCGCAGATCATCGCCCAGGTGGCGAGCCACATCTATGGCGGCACCACTATTAACCGCATTGATGAAGTGCTGGCCCCGTTCGTGACCGAGAGCTTCAACAAACACCGTAAAACGGCGGAAGAGTGGCAGATCCCGAATGCTGACGGTTACGCCCGTTCCCGCACCGAGAAAGAGTGCTACGACGCCTTCCAGTCGCTGGAATATGAGGTAAACACGCTGCACACCGCCAACGGCCAGACGCCGTTTGTGACCTTCGGGTTTGGCCTCGGCACCAGCTGGGAATCACGCCTGATCCAGCAGTCTATTCTGCGCAACCGTATCTCCGGCCTCGGTAAAAACCGTAAAACGGCGGTGTTCCCGAAACTGGTGTTCGCCATTCGCGACGGCCTGAACCACAAGTTTGGCGATCCGAACTACGACATCAAACAGCTGGCGCTGGAGTGCGCGAGCAAGCGTATGTACCCGGATATCCTCAACTACGACCAGGTGGTAAAAGTCACGGGTTCGTTTAAAACGCCAATGGGCTGCCGCAGCTTCCTCGGCGTGTACGAAGATGAGAACGGCGAGCAGATCCACGACGGGCGCAACAACCTGGGCGTCATTAGCCTGAACCTGCCGCGCATCGCGCTGGAAGCCAAAGGGAATGAAGCGGCCTTCTGGACGCTGCTGGATGAACGTTTACAGCTGGCACGTAAGACGCTGATGACCCGCATCGCCCGTCTTGAAGGGGTGAAAGCCCGCGTCGCGCCAATTCTCTATATGGAAGGGGCCTGCGGCGTGCGCCTGAAAGCGGACGATGATGTGTCGGAGATCTTCAAAAACGGTCGCGCGTCGATCTCTCTTGGCTATATCGGCATTCACGAAACGATTAACGCGCTGTTTGGCGACAAGCATATCTATGACAACGACGCCCTGCGTGAGAAGGGTATCGCGATTGTGCAGCGCCTGCGCGATGCGGTAGACCAGTGGAAAGAGGAAACTGGTTACGGTTTCAGCCTGTACAGCACGCCGAGTGAAAACCTCTGCGATCGCTTCTGCCGTCTGGACACCGCCGAATTCGGCATCGTGGAAGGCGTGACCGACAAAGGTTACTACACCAACAGCTTCCACCTCGATGTGGAGAAGAAGGTGAACCCGTACGACAAGATCGACTTCGAAGCGGCTTATCCGCCCATCGCGAACGGCGGTTTTATCTGCTATGGCGAGTACCCGAACATTCAGCACAACCTGAAGGCGCTGGAAGACGTGTGGGATTACAGCTATCAGCACGTGCCGTACTACGGAACCAACACGCCAATTGACGAGTGCTACGAGTGCGGCTTTACCGGTGAGTTCGAGTGCACCAGCAAAGGCTTCACCTGTCCGAAATGCGGTAACCACGATGCAGCCCGCGTCTCCGTGACCCGCCGCGTGTGCGGCTACCTCGGCAGCCCGGATGCCCGTCCGTTTAACGCCGGTAAGCAGGAAGAGGTGAAGCGCAGGGTGAAACATCTGGGGAATGGGCAGATCGGGTAAGTTCTGCGCAGGGTGTCCCCCCCACCCTACCCCTCTCCCTCAAGGGAGAGGGAACCGATCGAGCACATTGTTATTCCGGCCACCGGTTTTCTCCCTCTCCCTGTGGGAGAGGGCCGGGGTGAGGGCATCAGGTTAACGCTATGAATTATCACCAGTACTACCCCGTCGACATCGTCAACGGCCCCGGCACCCGCTGTACCCTGTTTGTATCAGGCTGCGTTCACGAGTGCCCCGGCTGCTACAACAAAAGCACCTGGCGCCTGAACTCGGGTATGCCGTTTACCGCTGAGATGGAAGACCGCATCATCAACGACCTGAACGACACGCGCATCAAACGCCAGGGGATCTCGCTCTCCGGCGGCGACCCGCTCCATCCGCAAAACGTGCCGGAGATCCTGAAGCTGGTAAAACGCATCCACCACGAGTGCGCGGGAAAAGACATCTGGGTCTGGACGGGCTATAAGCTGGATGAACTGAATGCGCAGCAGATGGAAGTGGTGGATCTAATTAACGTCCTGGTCGACGGCAAGTTCATGCAGGATCTAAAAGATCCTATGCTTATCTGGCGCGGCAGCAGCAACCAGGTTGTGCATCATCTGCGTTGAATGAAGGCGGATATCCTCTGTCCGCCTGAACGTCAAAACCGACTCAAACTCTCCATCGCCACAGCCTTAAACGCCGCAAAATTCTCGCACTGGCACAGGCGCGCCATCGCGCGTTCACGCAGGAAAGTGACAAAGATGTCGTAAATCGCCATTGCCTCTTCGTACTCGCTTTTGCTGATGGCGAGCAGGAAGATGACATGGGCGGTTTCATCTCCCCACTGAATGCCCTGCGGCGCCAGCACGGTGTAGACCACCGTTTTTTGCGCCAGCAGGCCGAGGGAGTGCGGCAGCGCAATGCCGTCGCCGAGCATGGTGCTGACGATGGCTTCACGCTCGATAACCGAATCCAGAAACTCCGCACCGACAAAGCCCTCTGCTTCAAGCTGTTCACACAGCTCGCGGAACAGCGTTTGCTGGTCGACAGGCTTGTCGATAATGCGGAAATGGGCCGCGTCGAAGTATTTTTCCAGCATCCACGGCCGGGTGCGGTCCACCAGCACCAGCTTGCCGATCTGCTCTAACTGATAATCGGTCGGGAACGGGGCGATCATCACCACCGGTTTGGATTTTTCGCTCACGCGGGCGGTGGAGATCACAAAGTCTTCGCCAATGGCATCGGCAAGCTCGTACTCGCGAAGGGTGAGCGTGCGCGTCACCTCAATCTGCGGGTATTTACGCTGAAGTACCGCCTCGATCATGCGCACCATCGCGTTACCTGCGTCGCATACCAGCAGCACCCGCGGCTGGCGCTGATAGCCGATGTTGTAGTGGCGCTCCAGCCCGACGCCGATATGCAGCACCAGAAAACCAATTTCGTTTTCGCTGATCACATACGGGGTGTATTTGCCCCAGCTAGACACCGCCGCGAGGGTCATATCCCACGCCATCGGGTAGTGCTGCTTGATGTTATCCAGCAACGGATTGGGGATCATGATTTGATACCGCACGCGGGTAATCATGGTTTTGATGTGCGTGAGCAGATCTGCATGCAGTTGCTCGTCGCTCAACAGGTTGTAGTTATAGTGGGTGTTGATGTAGCGCAGAATGTAGTTGACCAGGGCTTCGTCGTCGTCAGCATTAATGGCGCTCGGGGCGATCTCCTGGATCTGCCGCGCCGCAATGTGCACGCACAGCCAGCTCTCTTCTGACGGCGACAGCGCTTTGCCCGCCAGCTCCTGGATAGCCACCGCGATATCTTTCGCCGCCTCATGCACGTTCTCTTCCACGTCTTCCGCGTGGAATTCCGGCAGCGGATACCCTTCGCTGATGCGCCGCACCGACACCGCGCAGTACAGGCGCAGGAACAGCTCGCCTTCGTCGGTCAGGCGAATGTGATGGCGCGTCAGCGCATCGTGCAGCACCGGCACCATCTTTTCCGCCACGCCCGCGTTCAGCGCCACGTCGGTCACCAGCGGGTTCAGGCTGTCCTGCTGCGCCAGCTCCCACAGGAGGTCGGTCAGGCAGGCGCGGATCGCCATCTCGCTGCCAAACAGCTTCATGCCGTGGCGAGGGCGGGTTTCCAGCGTCAGGTTGTAACGGTGAAACCACTCGCGCACTTCCACCATGTCGCTCTGCAACGTGGCCCGGCTGACGAACCACTCATCGGCCAGATCCTCCAGCTTGATGGAAAAGGCTGACGTCAGAAAACGCACCACCAGATAGTGCACGCGCTCAGGTCCGGTTCGCGGAATACGCAGCGCGCGCGGGTGGGACGCCTGCAATTGCTGATAGCGCGCCACATCATTAATTTTGAGCTGATAGCCGTTGCCCCGGCTCAAAATGAACTGCGCGCCGTGGCTGGCCAGCAGCGCGTTCAGGGCGGTGATATCCGCCCGGACGGTTCGCGTGGAAACCGACAGCCGCTGCGCCAGCTCGTCCTGCGGCAGCGTCTCGTTTTGCAACAGATCGAAAAGTTGCGCTAAACGTTGGTTCGGAAATCGCACGTCGTTGTCCTCTTACGACTTAAGGTGAAATGACCATCTGGGATGGGCTGCCGACCGGGGTATAGTCTGGCTCGGCGCTCAGCTTGCCGTCCGGTGCCACGCGGAAACGGGTAATGTTGTCGCTGCGCTGGTTCATGACGTACAGCCAGCGACCCTGCTTATCGAGCGTCAGGGTGCGCGGATAGTCGCCGCGCGTCCAGACATCATCCTGATGCGTCAGCGTACCCTCTGCCGTTACGGTAAAGTGCCCGATGCTGTTATGCAAACGGTTAGCGACATACAGCTGTTTCCCGTCGGCACTTAGCGCCAGCCCGGCAGCAAAACTGGTGCCTTTATAACCGTCCGGCAGGGCTGAAACCGTTTTACCCTCTTTCAGCCTGCCATTACTGTCCAGCGCATAATGGGTGAGCGTAGACGCCTCTTCGTTAATCAGCCACAGGGCATCACCTTTCGGCGTAAAGACGAAGTGGCGCGGCCCGGCCCCTTTTGAGGAGGCGCTGATAAACGGCGGATCGTTCGGAGTCAGCTTCCCGGTTTGATCGTCAAAACGGTACTGATAGATGCGATCCAGCCCCAGATCGGTGGAAAAAACGTATTTCCCGCTCGGATCGGCGGCGATCATGTGCGCATGCGGGCCGTTATGATCGCTGATGGCGAAACTGCCCTCGACGGCAGCTTCCGGCTTCGCCGCGCCCGGTTCGCCTTTGTCCTGATGGGTGTCCGTAGCATCGCTCAGGCTGCCGTCTGCGTTAACGGGCAGCACCGCGACAGTTCCGCTGATGTAGTTTGCCACCAGCAGATGTTTACCGTTCGGCGTCAGGGAAAGATATACCGGCCCCGCGCCGCCGGAGGCCACCTGATTCAGCTCGCTCAGCGTGCCGTTATCGCCGATGCGCAGCGCCTGCACCACGCCCTGCTCCACTTCGCTTGCCAGATAGAGCGTTTTGCCGTCGTGTGAGACGGTTAACTGCGCGGCGTTCGGCAGCTTGCTCACCAGCGTTTTATCGTTCAGCGCACCGGTTTGCGGGTCGACGGTAAAGCGGTACAGCCCTTCGCCGTTGGGGTTGTAGGTGCCCACCCAGGCGTACTGGTTTTGAGCGATAGCAGAGGTAGCAAGTAAAGAGAGTGAAGCAACAAGCAGGGTACGGGTGTGCATGGTGGCTCCTTCGGGTGTGTGCGGTTTGTTTCCCCTCACCCTAACCCTCTCCCCAAAGGGGAGAGGGGACGATTACACCCTCTCCCCTTTGGGGAGAGGGCTGGGGTGAGGGGCAGGTTTTACTTCACCAGCTTCTTCGTCATCGCCAGCAGCGTGCGCACATCTTCTGGGCGCGTATCACCGCTGGCTTTATCGATAATCGAGCTGTAGATATGCGGGATGATTTTGCTCACGCCCGCGTCGAGGGCGATCTGCAAGATCGCCTCGAAGTTCTCCAGATCGATTCCCCCGGTCGGCTCCAGCCAGAAGTCGTGACGGGCGCAGGCTTCCGCCACCGCCTGGTATTCGTCACGGCATTTCAGGCCGCCCATCGGAAAGTACTTGATGGAGCTCCCGCCGAAATCTTTCAGCAGGGCGATGGCGGTTTCAACCGGCACAATGCCATCCGGCGCGTTACTGCTCAGCGGGCCGGTGGAGATTTTCACCATCCCGACGGTACCGGTCGGAGAGACCAGACCGTTGACCACGGAGTCATTTTGCCCCAGCAGCGCGCGGCTGGTGGCCACGCCGGTAAAGACCTGGTTAACGTGCTGCGGCTGCACCTGGCGGGAGATTTCACTCACCATCGCCGACTGGTTCGGATCGCCCGCGCCCAGGCCAACGGAGAGCGCGTTATCAATCAGCTTCGCGTATTCACGCATATCCGCGACCGCGCTCGCCACGTCCGGGTAATTTTTGGAGAGCACGCCCACCAGCACGTGGCCTTCCGCCGCCTCATAGATGGCGCTGGCGTTGGCCTTTGAGCCAGCCAGCACGTTCAGACAGACGCGGTCACGGTAAAAGTTGGGGGTCAGTTTCATGCGTTTTTCTCCTGTCCTAATACTTCACTAATGCGGCGGTACACAATGTTCAGCTGGTCAGCGTTTACGCTGCGCACGTCCGCTTCGATAATCCCTTCGTTGGCTTTATAGCCACGGAAGTAAATGGCGTATTCGCCCTGCTTCAGCTTCGCCACCAGGTCACCCGTGCCGACGCCGGTGGTGGCTTCGTCGAACTTAATTTCGGTGCGGGCGATGTCGCGTCCGGCGCTGTCCCAGACCACGCGCGCGGTCACACCGTTAAGGGTGTTGAGCGCCTCGATAAACGGCGTCATTTTCGCCACCATCTCGGCGCCGCTCTCCTTGGTGGCCGTCAGGTAGTGTTCGATGGCGCAGGTCAGGCCAAGAATGCCCTCTTTGCCCACCTTCATCGCGCGGCCAATGCCCGCCGTCTGGCGCTTCACCCACTCAACGTACTGGGTTTTGCCAATCACCAGGCCGCTGGTTGGGCCTTCGATCGCCTTCGCGCCGCTGTAGATCACCAGATCGGCGCCGGATCGGTAATAGGTATGCAGATCTTCTTCCGCCGCGGCATCAACGATCAGCGGCAAGTCGTGTTTACGCGCGACAACCGCCGCCTGCTCGACGCTGAGCATGCTTTTCTGCACGCAGTGGTGCGATTTAATGTAGAGGATAGCCGCCGTGCGCGGGGTGATCGCCGCCGCCAGCTGATCGGCGGAACATTCGTTGGCGTAGCCCGCTTCCACCAGCTTGCCGCCGCCAAGCGCCACCATGGTGCCCACCGGCGCGCCAAAATTCACGTTGTGGCCTTTCGGCAGGACGATCTCGTTATTTTCAATCGGTGTGACGTGCAGGTTTTCCAGCAGCCAGTCGCTGTCTTTCACCAGCACAGCCGCCACGGACTGGGCAATGCCCGCCGACGCGCAGGAGACCACCGTCGCCCCTTCCACCTCCAGCAGCTTCGCGATGTATTCCCCGGTTTTATTGACCAGATCCTTCATCTCGAAATAGTGATTCATGCCGTCCATCGCCGCCTGCACCACTTCCGGGCGCGGCGTGGAGACGCCCAGCGCCGTCATGCGGCCAGAGGTGTTGATAACCTGCTTTAAGTTGTACTTCTCATAAATCGAAGGCATGTTCCGTGCTCCCTTGTTCGGTCATGTAGCCCTTGCCCGCGCGGATCGCGGCAAGCGGCACCAGAATGTGTTCAGCCTGTAGGCTGTCGTTTTCGGCATCCGTCAGCACCGTCGGCTGGCGCTTGAGGGTAAACAGCGTCAGATCGGCGTCGAGGCCAGGCTGAATGCGGCCTTTGCGCGTCAGGCGCAGGCCGTCGGCGGCGTTGGCGGTGACGCAGTCAATCACCTGCGGCAATGACATGCCGATGGCGAGGAATTTCGACATCACGCTTGCCAGCGAGCCGACCGGACCGTTGATGCGGTTGCGGCAGTAAATATCCGAGCTGATGGTGTGCGGCAAAATGCCCATCGCAATAGCGCGCTTCGCCACTTCAAAGCTGAAGCTCGCCGTACCGTGGCCAACGTCCAGACGCACGCCGCGCTTCAGGGCGGAGGTAATGGAGGCACGCAGCTCGCCGGAGGGCGTCAGGATGCGGTTTGGCTTGCCGTTGTAGCAGTGGGTAATGATGTCGCCGGAGCTCAGCAGCTCGGCGATTTCGTCGAGGTTCGGCGGGTTGTTGCCAATGTGCACCATCAGCGGCAGGTCGCCGTTCTCTTTCTGGATCGCTTTCGCGCGCGCCAGCGGGGTGATGCCGTTTTCACCGACCACGCTGCTGCTCATGCGCGCCTTCAGGCCGACGATAAAATCAGGATGGCGTTTCACCGCCTCTTTCACCGCGTCGGCGTCAATATTGGCCATATTGGCCAGCTCGTTCTGGGCGATCAGCCCCACGCGGGAGATGTTCAGCAGGGCAAACACCTCGGTGGAGGCTTTGCGGGTGATGGCGTAGAAATCGTCCACGTCGTCGGCCCCGGTGCTGCCCGCGTCCACCACGGTGGTGACGCCGGTGGCAATGCCCACGCTGTCCGGCTCGTCGTGGTAAATCGGGGAGTTCGGGTAGCAGTGGACGTGGGAGTCAATCCAGCCCGCGCTGACGAACACATCACCGTTAAGCTCAACCGTTTTGCGGGCGGGAGCGTTAATGTCGCCTGTCGCGGCGATCTTCCCGTCCTGAATGGCGATATCGGTCAGGGTATCGTCGGCGAGGCGCGCACGGCGCAGGAGCAGATCAAACATGGGGTTCTCCTGATAAGGCGGGCACCGAAGCGCCCGCGGGTATTAAAGAGCGACCGGGAACAGCCAGCCCAAAATCATTGCGCCGAGGATGGCGCCACCGGTTATCGGCTTCTGCCAGATGTAGAACAGCAACGCGCCTACCAGGGAACCGACGCCGATTGGAATGGAAGCGGTCATGGCGCTGAGGATAATCAACGGCCCGAGGAAGCGGCCGGAGGCGTTACCCGCGCCCATCATCACGTCTGCGCCGTAGGTGGAGTTGCTCTGGTTGATGGTGAACTTACGCGCAAGGATGATGACGTAGCCAATCGCCAGGCCAATCACCAGGCCGGTAATCAGCGCGGCAATGAAGTTGGTCACCGGGAACATGATGCCCGCGCCCAGCAGCAGCGCCGGAACGCCGAGGCCCACGCCGGTCTGGATCGCGCCGCCGATATCGAGAATACCCACCAGCGAGCCTTCGATAATACGGGCGAACAGGAAGCTAGCACCGAACGCCGCCACCGCGCCGTAGACGCCGGTATCGATTCCCGCTTTCAGCATCGCCACGAAGGCCACTTCGTTAAACGCGCCGATGCCGTAGAGGTAGTACATGTGCGTCCCGGCGAAGACGCCGGAGGAGAGCAGGCCAACGAAGATCGGGAACGACCAGTCGGCATACCAAAAACCTTTATTCTGTTCCATTTAGAGGCTCCTGTTATTTACCGCTGAGCGAGTTGTGGATCATGTCGAGCCAGTTCGGCACGGTCAGATGGAAGGATTCGATCATCTTCATGTCGAAGCCGCGGAAGAAGCCGCTCAGCACGAAGAGCAGAACGATCGCCGCCATCATCACTTTGGTGACGTGGTTCCAGCCACTCTCTTCAACACCTTTACCAATCAGAATACCCAGTACCAGACCCGGTACGGCGTTACCCATGATCAGCTGTGCCGCGCCGCCAAAGATGGTGGCCCAGAAGCCCGATTTTTTACCCGCGTCGATGGCCGCCAGCCAGAAGATCACCGGCATCACGGTGTTGACCAGCAGGTTCGCCGCCGGTACCAGCACCTTCACGGCGGTCACCTGAAGCGCTGCCGGAACGGAGGAGGCGGTCAGGTTAAGGAAGGTCACGACAATCATGCCGATGATGCCGCAGGCAATCGCCATTTTGCGCGGGTCATGCAGCGTTTCACCGACGTTACGGTTTTTAATCATCAGTGCAGCAGCACCCCAGTTCGGGATGATGCGGTGGTCAACGTCCTGTGTGAAGGCACCTGCGGCCACGGAAGAGGCCCAGGCGTTAAAGAAGAAACCTAACCCAAAGGAGAAGTGGGACGCCGGATCCCCTTCGCAGGAGTTCAGTTCCCCCAACGTACGAAACGCGCCCATACCCTGAGTGGTAGGCGCATGAAACATGCGTGCAGCCCCGGCGCCAACACCGACGCCAACCAGGCCGCCAATGATGAGCGATTTTATTAATATAATTAAGAACATCAGTCTGCCCTTTTATGAATAATCAGCGTTGCGTGACGAAATCCACCTGGTCGAGATTGATGGCGGTCACGTTGACGGTCACATCCAGCTCCACGCTGTAGGTGCGTCTTTCCCGGCGCAGAAAGAAGAACAGAAACGCTTCTTTTCGCACCGCTTCTTGCGCCTGAACAACCTGCACATCCTGTGGCTCAATACGCAGTAAGATATGCGGTGAGGCTTTCATCACCGCAGCCTGAACGTGGTTGAGGGCGTCGGCAAAGGCGCGCGCTTTGGCGTCGCCCTTCCCCTTCACTCTCACCGTGGTTGTGAACTGTTCTTTCATGCTTACGCGCCGTATTTCTTCTGCCACGCCTGTACCAGACGCTCGCCCAGCTCTTCTTTATCCATAAAGCCAAAGCCCAGCACGTTGCAGCCTTCGTTTATGGCGGTCACCCCCTCATCCACGGAGCGCATGCCGTATTTGGCCTTGTAGCCATATTTGGTCTGAGCGGTGATGGCGCCCGCGCCGCCGCTGCCGCAGAAGGAGATCCCGAAGGTGGCGTTTTCTGCTTTCATCACGTCACCGAGCTTCATATCCGCTGCCATGCCCGGTACGACAACCGCGCGTCCGCCGGCTTTTTCCACACCCGCAGCCACTTTCTGACCTTTACCCAGGCGATCGCCAATCACGACTGTAATCTGTTCCATGTGTTGCTCCTTAAAGGTTGTCTTTCGCGACTTCGAAGTGAACGGAGAGCAGCCAGGCCTCTTCATCAGGAAGGTTGCCGAACTGCGCTACCACTTCACGGGCGAGTTGCATTGAATCTGGTGAAATTTCGTCGAACAGCTCTGCTTCAACCTCCGGCAGCGGCTCGCCGGTCACGGACCGGTGCGCCATTGCGCGAACGTGGGAGGTCAGCATCTGCTCCTGTACCGCGTTGGGAATGATGTTGTGCCGGGCCAGCAGGGCGTAGACCTGCTGAAGCATGGTGTTCGCGAGCTGTTCTGTTTGCACCGCCTGTTCCCCAACGTCGTTCATTACCGCTCCGTTAATCACTCGTCTTACCCCGTTAATGGCTCTGGAATAAAACTAACGTCGAGGGGGAATTGTTTGTAGCGAGTTGTTTTCCACTTCGAAGTGGAAAGGCGAGCAGCGGCAGTGATCTGTGCCACATAAATGCGGTGAATCTGTATAAATCGCTGGATTTACGTGATGAATATCACGCTATTACGCGGCATTAGACTGGTAAGCGGAGTGGAAAAGATTACGAGCAGGCTCGTAGAAATGTGACGTGGATAAGGTTTTCTTATGGGGATCCGCTAGAGTGGCGGCGGGTGCTTGAGACTGACCGTCTCAGGCATGGGACGGAAAGTGGAAAGCCCCGCCTGATAAAAAATCAGGGCGGGGGCTCGAAACGACACGTCACACCGTGGAGTTCGCTACCTCGCCCGCTTAAAAGCAAGGAGGCATCCATGAAACGCAGAAACCCAAGTATCGGGGTTTTGATGATTATTTCTTTGACAATAATCATCTTAACGCTGGTGACGAGGAAAACACTGTGCGAGATCCGTTTTCGTAACGGCTCGCTTGAAGTGACAGCGCGGATGGATTGTCGCTCCGGCAAGTAGGGAGCAACGATGCGGGGGCGCATCATGCGCCTCCGCATACGGGGAGAGGACGTACAGCTCAGGCACCCAATTAACGATACTTTTTGTGGTACGTGTTGCGGGTCGCGACAAACTGATCGGCTACCGCCTGGGCTTCCTTCACTTTGCCTTCGTTCGCCAGCTTCAACGCGCCGTCAATCTGGCCGAGCAGCACGTCAAAACCGTGGCGGTAGTCTTTCATCTCGGCGCTGTCTGCCGCTTTGCTTTCCAGCTTCGGCGGCGTCGCTTTTTGCGCATCCAGCGCGGCTTCACGCATTTTAGTCAATGCGTCTTTCATGTCCGCCGCATTGTCCGTTTTCTGCACCACCTTCAGGTTTTCACTGAGGATGTCCATGTTGTCTTCGAGATCGGCAGCAAACGCAGACGAGCCAAGAACCAGCGTTGAAGCCGCGACGATCGCTAACAGGTGTTTACGCATTGCTCACTTCCTTTTTTATTATTAATCACGCTTTTAAGGGGATTATTGCCCGGCGATTTTCATCTCCGGCAGTAATACAGAACCACACTGAATATTGCTGCGTGTTTCAATATCGTTACCGACCGTAACAATATTGCGCCACATGTCCTTGAGGTTGCCGGCGATGGTGATTTCGCTCACCGGATACTGAATTTCACCGTTTTCGACCCAGAAGCCCGCTGCACCGCGAGAGTAATCGCCGGTGATACCGCTCACGCCCTGCCCCATCAGCTCGGTGACCACCAGGCCGGTGCCCATCTCTTTCAGCATCTGTTCAAAATTCAGGCCCTGTCCGGCAATGCGCCAGTTGTGGATGCCACCCGCGTGCCCGGTGCTTTTCAGCCCCAGCTTACGCGCAGAGTAGTTGGTCAGCAGCCACTGGGTCAGAATGCCGTCTTTCACGATATCCCGGCGTTCCGTGCGTACGCCTTCGCTGTCGAACGGCGTGGAGGCCAGCCCTTTCAGCAGGTGTGGGTGCTCTTCGATGGTCAGCCATTCCGGCAGGATCTGCTTGCCCAGCGAGTCGAGCAGGAAGGTCGATTTACGGTACACCGAACCGCCCGCGATAGCGCCTACCAGATGGCCAAACAGACCGGTCGCCACTTCGTTGGCAAAAATCACCGGGGCTTTCATGGTGGAGAGCTTGCGCGGCGACAGGCGAGACAGCGTGCGTTCGGCGCACGCTTTACCCACCCACTCCGGAGACTGCAAATCCCCCAGCGCGCGGCCAATGGTATAGGCGTAGTCGCGCTCCATGTCGCCGTTTTCTTCGGCGATGACGCAACTGGAAAGCGAGTGGCGGGTTGAGCAGTACCCCTGCAACATGCCATGGGAGTTACCAAACACTTTGATGCCGTAGTGGCTGTTAAAGCTGCCGCCTTCGGTATTGGTGATGCGTTTGTCAGCCTGCAAAGAAGCCTGCTCGGCTCGCGCGGCCAGCTCAATGGCTTCGTCCGGCGTCACTTCCGCGGGATGGAACAGATCGAGATCCGGCGCGTCAAACGCCAGCAGCTCTTTATCGGCCACGCCAGCGTAAGGATCCGGGGAGGTGTAACGCGCGATATCCAGCGCCGCCTGCACCGTACGGGCGATGGCATCCGGGCTGAGATCGGTAGACGACGCGCTGCCTTTGCGATTCTGGTGATACACGGTGATCCCCAGCGCGCCATCGCTATTAAATTCTACATTCTCCACTTCGCCATAGCGGGTGCTCACGCTAATGCCGGTGGTTTTGCTGACCGCCACTTCGGCGCCATCTGATTTACCTGAAGCGAGCGTCAGCGCGGTGGAGACGGCTTCTTCCAGAATCTTACGCTGCGCTTCAACTTGTGAGGTTACTTTCATCGCAAATGCCATACTGTAAGAGAGAGTTAAGTGAAGTCTAACAGAGAACCGTTTTTCAGTGCGCGTCTTAACTGGTAACATTAGCCTCTTTTTTTAAGGAGCCTGACATGACTAAGCAGCCCGAAGACTGGCTCGACGACGTTCCCGGTGATGACATCGAAGACGAAGATGATGAGATCATCTGGGTCAGTAAAAGTGAAATTAAACGTGACGCCGAAGAGTTAAAACAGCTTGGCGCAGAAATGGTAGAACTGGGTAAAAACGCGCTGGATAAGATCCCGCTCGACCAGGATCTGCGTGATGCCATTGAACTGGCACAGAAAATCAAGAAAGAAGGGCGTCGCCGCCAGCTTCAGCTTATCGGGAAACTGCTGCGTCAGCGCGATGTTGAGCCGATCCGTCAGGCGCTGGATAAACTGAAGAACCGCCACAACCAGCAGGTTGCGCTGTTCCATAAGCTGGAGCAGATCCGCGACCGTCTTATCGAGCAAGGTGATGACGCGGTACCTGAAGTGCTGAACCTGTGGCCGAATGCCGACCGCCAGCAGCTGCGTTCTTTGATCCGTAACGCGAAGAAAGAGAAAGAAGGGAATAAGCCGCCGAAGTCAGCGCGTCTGATTTTCCAGTATCTGCGCGAGCTGTCTGAGAACGAAGAGTAAACCCCTCACCCCAGCCCTCTCTCCAAAGGGGAGAGGGAGAAGAGATAATGTAGGCCCGGTAAGCGCTAGCGCCACCGGGTCTTTTTTTACTCTGCGGCCGCGGCTTTCTTCGCCAGACCGTCCAGCAGCTTCTGATGGATCCCGCCAAACCCGCCGTTGCTCATCACCAGAATGTGATCGCCAGGCTGTGCGGCTTTCACCACCATATCCGCTAAGACATCCACGTCCGCACTCCAGTGCGCTGGCTGAATGCAGGCGTCGGCCACTTCGGCCACCTGCCACGGAATATGCTGCGGTTGCAGCAGGAAGACTTCGTCGGCACGCCCTAAGGACGGCGCGAGATCGTCTTTGCAGATGCCCATTTTCATGGTGTTCGAACGCGGTTCCAGTACGGCCAGAATGCGCGCGGTGCCGCCAACTTTGCCACGCAATGCGGCAAGCGTCGCCAGAATGGCCGTTGGGTGGTGCGCGAAATCGTCATACACCGTCACACCGTGGGCTTCGCCACGCAGCTCCAGACGGCGACGGGCGTTGATAAACGTGCCCAGCGCATTGGCGGCATCCGCAGGCAGTACGCCAACGTGACGCGCCGCGGCGATCGCCATCAGGCCGTTGTGCATGTTGTGCTCGCCCACCAGGCCCCACTTCACCTCGCCCACTTTCTCACCGTCGAGCAGCACTTCCCATTCGGAGGCATCCGCGTTGAGCTTTTTCGCCTGCCAGTGCCCCTGCTCGCCCACCAGCTCCTGCTCGCTCCAGCACCCCATCGCCAGGGTCTGCTTCAGGTTGATGTCGTTCTCCGGCAGGATAATGCGGCCCTGACCCGGAACAATGCGCACCAGATGGTGGAACTGTTTCTGAATCGCTTTCAGGTCGTCAAAGATATCCGCGTGATCGAACTCAAGGTTGTTGAGGATCAGCGTGCGTGGGCAGTAATGCACGAACTTGGAGCGCTTGTCGAAGAACGCGCAGTCGTATTCATCCGCTTCAATCACAAAGAACGGGCTGTCGCCCAGACGCGCGGAGACGTCGAAATTGCCCGGTACGCCGCCGATCACGAAGCCCGGCTTGTAGCCGCAGGCTTCGAGGATCCAGGTCGCCATACCGGCGGTGGTGGTTTTGCCATGCGTCCCGGCAACGGCGACAACCCAGCGGTCGCGCAGGACAAAATCATGCAGCCACTGCGGGCCAGACATGTACGGGATATTGCGTTCCAGCACCGCTTCAACGCATGGATTCCCACGGGTCATGGCGTTACCCACGATCACCAGATCCGGCTGCGGCTCCAGCTGGCTGGCGTCGTATCCCTGAATCAGAGAAATTCCCTGCTTCTCGAGCAGCGTGCTCATCGGCGGATACACATTGGCGTCCGAACCTGTCACTTCATGGCCCAGCGAGCGCGCCAGCATTGCCAGTCCGCCCATGAAAGTGCCACAAATCCCCAATATATGAATGCGCATACGTCACTATCCTTCTTCAATGTGGCGCACATTTTACTCACATGTCAGCGGCTGTGAAACGCATTTCAGGTAAATCCGTATTTTGCTGGCGCGATTCACCTCTGCGCTAATATTTGAATGTTTGTTAAGATTGTTGGACATCAACCGCTTTACTCAACATAAGATGCAGGGAAAGTGTTATGAAAACGTTAGGTGAATTTATTGTCGAGAAGCAGCACGAGTTCTCTCATGCTACGGGTGAGCTCACTGCTTTGCTGTCGGCAATAAAGCTGGGCGCTAAGATCATCCACCGCGATATCAACAAGGCCGGTCTGGTCGATATCCTGGGTGCCAGCGGTGCCGAGAACGTTCAGGGTGAGGTTCAGCAGAAACTCGACCTGTTCGCCAATGAAAAACTGAAAGCTGCACTGCGCGCGCGCGACATCGTTGCGGGTATCGCCTCTGAAGAAGAAGATGAGATCGTCGTATTCGAAGGGTGTGAACACGCGAAATACGTTGTTCTGATGGATCCGCTGGACGGCTCCTCCAACATCGACGTTAACGTTTCTGTCGGTACCATTTTCTCCATCTACCGTCGCGTCACGCCGGTTGGCACGCCGGTGACGGAAGAAGACTTCCTGCAACCGGGCAGTAAACAGGTTGCTGCCGGTTATGTGGTGTATGGCTCGTCCACCATGCTGGTGTACACCACCGGCTGCGGCGTACACGCCTTTACCTACGATCCGTCCCTGGGCGTGTTCTGCCTGTGCCAGGAGCGTATGCGCTTCCCGGAGAAGGGCAACACCTACTCCATCAACGAAGGCAACTACATCAAATTCCCGAACGGCGTGAAGAAGTACATCAAATTCTGCCAGGAAGAGGATAAAGCCACCCAGCGCCCGTACACCTCACGCTATATCGGCTCGCTGGTGGCGGATTTCCACCGTAACCTGCTGAAGGGCGGTATTTACCTCTACCCAAGCACCGCCAGCCACCCGGACGGAAAACTGCGTCTGCTGTACGAGTGCAACCCAATGGCGTTCCTGGCCGAACAGGCAGGCGGCAAGGCGAGCGACGGTAAAGAGCGTATTCTGGATATCGTGCCAGAAAGCCTGCACCAGCGCCGTTCCTTCTTCGTCGGCAACCGCCATATGGTGGATGACGTTGAACGCATGATCCGCGAATTCCCGGACGCGTAACGCACGAAAAGGGGAGCCCGTCAGGCTCCCCTTTTTTTCGTCATGCCGTTTGCGTCGTCAATTTGAAGGAGGCCATCGCTTCCATCAGCTCGCGAGACTGCTCCTCCAGGGAACGTGTTGCCGCAGATGATTGCTGGACCAGCGCCGCATTTTGCTGCGCCGTTTCATCCATCTGATTGACAGCGATATTCACCTGCTCAATACCGCGGCTTTGCTCCTGAGAGGCCGTCGCAATTTCACGCATCAGTTTGGTCATACGCAGTACTTCGGTGGCGATCTCGTCCATCGTCTCACCGGCCTGCTGCGCCAGCTCGCTGCCCTCGTTCACGTGGGTTTGCGAATCGCTGATAAGCGAGCGGATCTCTTTCGCCGCATCAGCACTGCGGCTGGCGAGATTACGCACCTCACCCGCCACGACCGCAAAACCTCGCCCCTGCTCACCCGCACGCGCCGCTTCAACGGAGGCGTTCAGCGCCAGAATATTGGTCTGGAAGGCAATGCCGTCGATGACGCTCAGGATATCGGCGATGCGTGCCGAGCTGCCGGAGATGTCGCGCATCTTCTCAATGACATAGCAGACCATTTCGCTGCCGTGATCGGCGGTATCGGAGACCGACTTCGCCAGTTGGTGCGCCTGCTCGGCGTTATCGGCGTTAAGTTTCACCGTGGCGGTGATCTCTTCCATGCTGGCGGCCGTCTGCTCCAGCGAGGTGGCGGTGGATTCCGTGCGCTGAGCCAGGTTCATATTCCCGGCCGTCAGCTCGCGGCTGCCGGTATCAATCTGCGAGCTGGCGTCACGCACCCGCAGAACGGAGTCCATCAGCGACTGGCGCATCCCTTCGATCGCCGCGTTAAGGCGATTAAATTCCTGGCTCGCCGGCGCGTTCAGGGTATGGGTTAAATCCCCGGCCGCCACATGTTCCAGCTGGGCAATCGAGGCTGAAAGCGGCTTGAGCAGCATATGGCGCAGAACCAGCCAGGCCAGCACGATAATGCCAGCCGTCAGCAGCGCCGCGACGATAATCAGGATCAGCACGCGGGTTTTACTCGCCTGCACGGCGCTCACCTCCGCTTTGCCGCGCGCCTCGCTCCATGCCTGGAACGCCTGCATATCGTTATCAAACTGCTTCGCCACCGGGACCAGCTTGTTTTCCAGCAGATCGTAATAGCTGTCCGCGCTTTGCTCGTTCAGGGCTTTCAGCATCGGGCTGATACCCTGCTGGTTGTACACCGCCAGGCTCGCGGCGACGTTATCCAGCAGCTTTTGCCCCTGCTCATCCGCCACGCCGCTGCCGATCACGTCCTTCAGCATTTTCTGTGCCAGCGCCACTTCCTGGTTAATGGTTTTGACCGCCCTGGCCGCATCGTCCAGCAGGCCGACCTCCATCATGCGGACGGCCTGCCCCGCTTCGTTACGCGCGCGCAGGATCAGCGTATAGCCGGCATTCAGTTGCACCATCTGTTCACCCTGAAGATGATTGATGCGCTGGAGAGAAGCGGAACTTTGTGTAAGGGCATAAATGCCGATGCCGCTGACAATCAGCAGCAGAAGGGTCATAACGGCCAGTAAAGAGAGCAAGCCGGTACGAATCGATAGCGTTTTAAGCATGATGTTATTTCCGGTAGCGAGATATTTCTGGGCATAAAAAAAGAGTATCGGCCGCTACCGGAAAATGTTTAGAGTTTAAGCAATTTCAGCATGTTATCGCCCTGTTACAGAGGTATTCACCCGGGTAACAGGCGAGCTCTGGCGGTTCTCCCACAGCACCGTCAGGCCGCGCTGGAGCGCGATGAAAATAAACAACAGAATGCCGATGGCAATTTTGGTCCACCAGGAGCTGAGCGTGCCGTCGAAGTTGATATAGGTCTGAATCAACCCCTGGATCGCCACGCCAAACAGCGTGCCGAGCACCGTCCCCACCCCGCCGCTGAGCAGCGTACCGCCAATCACCACCGAGGCAATGGCGTCCAGCTCAACGCCCACCCCCGCCAGGGCATAGCCTGCCTGGGTATAAACCGAGAATACAATCCCCGCGAGCGTGGCCAGCCCGGTCGAAAGCATGTAGATGCGGATAGTCGTGCTGCGCGTGGAAATTCCCATCAGGTTCGCGGACGTGGCGCTGCCGCCAATGGCATAAACCTGGTTACCAAACCGGGTACGGTGGGCGAGGAAGATCCCGATCACCACCACGCCCAGCATCAGCAGCCCCATTGCGCTCAGGCGCCCCCCGCCGGGGATTTTCCACGCCAGGCTGGAGAGCGTGTCGTAGATCGGGTGGTTTATCGGAATTGACTCCTCCGACACCAGATAGCTCACGCCGCGCAGGAAGAACATCCCGGCGAGGGTGATAATAAAGGCCGGGATTTTCAGCGCATCGATCAAAAGCCCCATAAAGGCGCCGAACGCGCAGCCCATGACCAGCACCAGCGGAAAAGCCAGCAGCGGCGAAATGCCCCAAAAGCCAATCGCCTTGGCAAGGAACACGCCGGTAAAGGCGATCACCGACCCAACGGAGAGATCGATCCCGCCGGAGAGGATCACAAACGTCATGCCGACGGCGATAATGCCTAAAAAGGCATTGTCGGTCAGGATGTTGCAAATCACCCGCGTGGAGGCGAAGCCCGGGAACTGGGTCAGGCAGTAAAGGTATCCCAGCACGAACACGCCCAGCGTGATCATTAACGGCAAATTACGTTTTATCATGACCGCGGAACCTCTTAATGAGAGTGATAAAGCGCGGCGACTGCACGATAAGCACGATAAGCACCACGACCGCTTTGACGACCTGATTCAGCTCCGGCTGGAACCCGGAGAGCAAAATACCGGTATTCATACCCTGAATAATCAACGCCCCCACCACCGAGAGCAGCAGATTAAAACGTCCGCCCATCAGCGATCCACCGCCGATAACCACCGCAAGGATCGCATCCAGCTCGAGCCAGAGTCCGGCGTTATTGGCATCCGCTCCGCGAATATCGGCGGCCACGATCACCCCGGCAATCGCAGCACAGACGCCGCTCAGCACGTAAGTCAGCATCACCATCAGCCGCGTATTTACCCCGGCGTTTTTCGCGGCCCGAATGTTAATCCCCACCGCTTCGATGAACATCCCGAGCGCCGTTTTGCGGGTGAAAAGCCAGAACACCACCAGCGTCACCAACGCGACGATCACCGGCGTCGGGAAGAACAGAAAATTACCGCTGCCGATCCACGCCAGGCTCGGGGAGTTAAAGGTGACGATTTGACCGGAGGTGATAAGCTGCGCCACACCGCGCCCGGCCACCATCAAAATCAACGTCGCGACAAACGGCTGGATCTTGAGCACCGCGACCAGAATGCCGTTCCATAGCCCGGCTAGCACGCCGGAGCCCAGCGCGGCCAGCAGAACCACCGGCAGGCTGTGCCCGGCGACGGTCATCGAGGCGGCGGTGGCGCCCGCAATCGCCATTACCGCACCGACGGAGAGGTCGATCCCGCCAGTGGCAATGACCAGCGTCATACCAATCGCCAGCAGCGCCACGGGCGCGGCACGATTTAAGATGTCGATCGGGCTACCAAACAGCCGGCCATCCTGCACGACGATCTGGAAAAAATGCGGAGCCACCAGGCTATCCACCAGCAGCACCAGCAGCAGCGCCACGATTTGCGGCGTGCCGGTCGGCCAGCTGAAGCGGCGCTTCGCTTCGCCAGTTTGCGAAAGAGAACGGGACATCACATTTGACTCCTTACGCCGCGATGGCATTCATGATCGCCGGAACCGACAGTTTATCCAGCGGGATCTCTGCCACCTGCCTGCGATCGCGCATGATGATGACGCGATCGGCATAGCCGACCAGCTCCTCCAGCTCAGACGAGATCACCAGCAGCGCCAGACCGTCGGCGCAGAGCGTTTCGATAAGCCGGATGATTTCGGCGTGCGCGCCCACGTCGATACCGCGCGTGGGCTCGTCGAGGATCAGGAATTGCGGCTTGGTGAGCAGCCAGCGCGAGAGCAACACCTTCTGCTGATTACCGCCCGAGAGGAACTCGATGGGCTGTTCCGCGCTCGGGGTACGTATACCGAGCTGGCGGATGAAGCGCTCGGCAATCGCGTTCTGCTCGCGCTTAGGGATCGGACGCAGCCAGCCGCGCTGGGCCTGTAGCGCCAGAATGATGTTTTCCCGCACCGAGGCGGCGGCAATAATACCGTCCGTTTTCCTGTCCTCCGGGCAGAAGCCCACGCCGAGGCACGACGCCTGATGCGGTGAACGTAGCGTTTGTGGTTTGCCTTTGATCAGCGCCGTTCCGCTGTCGGCAGGTTTGATCCCGAAGATGACTTCGGCGGTTTCGGTGCGCCCGGAGCCTAACAGACCCGCCAGTCCCACAATTTCACCGGGGCGTACCTCGAGGTTAAACGGCGCGATGGTCCCTTTTCTGCCGTAATCGTGAAACGCGGCGATCGGTTTTTCGCTCAGCAGCGTACGGCCCGCGCGCTGAAGCGCGTTGGTCTCCAGCTCGCGGCCCAGCATCATTTTGACCAGCTCTATCTGCGGCAGCTCGCGGGTTTCCCGGCAGCCGACAAAGCTGCCGTTGCGCAGCACCGTAATACGGTCGCTCACCTCGTAAACCTGATCGAGGAAATGCGTCACGAAAATCAGGCTAACGCCCTGATTACGCAGCTGGCGCATCAGGGTAAAAAGCATCTCCACTTCCTGGGTATCGAGGCTGGCGGTGGGTTCATCGAGGATCAGCACTTTCGCCGAGAGATCGATAGCGCGACAGATCGCCACGATCTGCTGCATCGCCACGGAGAAACGGTTCAGCGGTTCGCGCACGTCGAGAGAGAAGCCATACGATTCCATCAGCTTCGCGGCGCGCGCTTCCATCTCTTTGCGGCGCAGCAGGCCAAAACGTCTGGGCTCGCGGCCAATAAACAGGTTGTCCGCTACCGACATGTTTGGCAGCAGGTTCACTTCCTGGTAGACCGTGCCGATCCCCAGTTGCTGCGCATGCGCGGTGTTTTTGGGCGAAATGGCGTTACCTTCCAGCCAGATAGCGCCGCGATCGGCGTGATAGACCCCGGTCAGGGTTTTAATCAGCGTCGACTTCCCCGCCCCGTTTTCGCCGAGCAACGCCATGATCTCCCCCCGCCGCAGGCTGAAATCAACGTTATCCAGCGCCTTAACGCCAGGGAAAAATTTACTCAGGCCCTCTGTGCGAAGGATTTCCTGGTGTTGTTCGGTGGTCATGGTTTCCCCCTCACCCTGACCCTCTCCCCGGAGGGGAGAGGGGACTATGTCGTGCCCATCTTTAATTTTCTGCCCAACCCGCCCTTTTCCCTCTCCCCTCCGGGGAGAGGGCTAGGGTGAGGGGGCGAGGGCTTAGTAGCCCATATTTTTCTTCTTCTCTAACTCTTCTTTCGCCGTGTCCGGCAGGTAGAGCGTGGATTTGGTGATGGTCAACTTCTCAGGCTGGGTGCCGTCTTTCTTGAATTTCTCCAGCGCATCGAATGCCGGGCCCGCCATATTTGGCGTCAGCTCCACGCTGGCGTTCGCTTCGCCGTCAATCATTGCTTTGTAGATGTCCGGTACGCCGTCGATCGAGCCGGTGAGGATATCTTTGCCCGGCTTCAGGCCCGCTTCTTTGATGGCCTGGATGGCGCCGATCACCATGTCGTCGTTGTGGGCGTAAACCATGCAAATATTTTTGCCGTTATTTTCTGCCTTGATGAAGCTTTCCATGACCTCTTTACCCTTGCTGCGGGTGAAGTCGCCGGACTGAGAACGGATGATTTTGATGTTTGGTGCTTTGGCGATGGCCTCCGCGAAACCTTTCTTACGGTCGATAGCCACGCTCGCTCCGACGGTGCCCTGCAACTCAACCACGTTACACGGCTTGCCATCCACCTGCTTCACCAGCCAGTCACCAATCAGTTTGCCTTCCAGCACGTTATCGGCGGTGACGGTGGTCATATAGAGAGATTTGTCTTTTACGTCGATGGAACGGTCGAGCAGGAAGACCGGAATTTCAGCATCTTTGGCTTCCTTCAGCACCGGCTCCCAGCCCGTAGCGACAACCGGGGCAATAAAGATGGCATCCACGCCCTGAGCGATAAACGAGCGCACCGCTTTAATCTGGTTCTCTTGCTTTTGCTGACCATCGGCGATTTTCAGCGTAATACCGCGCTTTTCGGCCTCACTTTTCGCCACATTCGTTTCAGCGGCGCGCCAGCCGGATTCAGATCCGACCTGCGAAAATCCCACGGTTAAAGGTGCGGCCATCGCCATAGACGACATGGCTGCCGAAACTGCTGTAACAAGAAGTAAGCGCTTCCACATATGAACGTCCTCGTAGGGTAGGTTATTGTTGGTTAAAAGATGTTCCGCGGATGAACTATAGCCAATGGAATATGTTACGGATTGCGTTACATCACACTTCAGAAAAGTGAATAAAACGTTAATCACAAGTTTGTAATCGCTTTCATTTCAACATTTAAAATGCGGCTGAGTTTATGGATTATCCTGTCATGGAAACGGTCTGAAAAGTGAAGGCGCGAGGGAGAGAAGTCGAAAACAGGCGGAGACTTTCAGCGCCAGTTGGCTATAATACCTGCCACTTGTTTACCATCCATTTTAAAGGACACCGACATGAGCTTACTCAACGTCCCTGCGGGTAAAGAACTGCCAGAAGACATCTACGTTGTGATCGAAATCCCGGCCAACGCAGATCCAATCAAATACGAAATCGACAAAGACACCGGTGCGCTGTTCGTTGACCGTTTCATGTCTACCGCCATGTTCTATCCGTGCAACTACGGCTACATCAACCACACTCTGTCTCTGGACGGTGACCCGGTTGACGTACTGGTCCCGACGCCATACCCATTGCAGCCAGGCTCCGTCATTCGCTGCCGTCCTGTTGGCGTGCTGAAAATGACTGACGAAGCGGGTGAAGATGCGAAACTGGTTGCTGTACCGCACACCAAGCTGAGCAAAGAGTACGATCACATTAAAGATGTGAACGACCTGCCAGAGCTGCTGAAAGCGCAGATCGCCCACTTCTTCGAGCACTACAAAGATCTCGAAAAAGGCAAATGGGTTAAAGTTGAAGGCTGGGATAACGCAGAAGCGGCGAAAGCAGAAATCATCGCCTCTTTCGAGCGTGCTGCTAAGAAGTAATTCTTACTGCTGATACTAAGCCCCGCGCGTCGGGGCTTTTTTGTGCCTTTCGCTCCCGGTAACCCGTGCGAATGGGCGCAAAAAAACAACGCCACCTTACGGTGGCGTTGTCGTTTTTCAGAACTGGTCTCTGTCTAACCAGTTACCGCTTTCAATCAGCGTTAACCCGTCGACCGAACGTTGGTACACGTACATCCATGCACTGCCGTAAGGCGTCTGGATCAACTGGCGAGCGTATTCACCGCCCCTGGTGCGCAAGGCATCAAGTTCGGCCAGCGTGGCATTATCAATACGATAAACCTCACCCTGTACCGTTCCGTTCCCCGGAACTGCGCCTGGATAGTGGCCCAGACTGTACAACTGGTAGTTTTCGATTGTGTAATTTCCCAGCAACTGGGCGTTGGTCATCCAGTGGCTGTTGCCTTGCCTGGTTCGTAAACTGCCGTAAACAAATATTCGCATTGCTAAAACTCAAACTGATAGAGCAGATCAAGTGCCTGGTCTACGCCGGACACTGCTTCCAGATATAGCTTAGGCATCAGGCGATAACGTAACGTGAGTGTAGCCAGTGAGTCAAAGATCCCCACGCCATATTTTACCTGTAGACCCGGCAGTACATAGCCGCTGACCACTACCTGCGAAGAGTCACCCACGCCCTGAGTGTCCAGCGCCAGATTGCTTACGCCAAACGTCTCGCCGATTTTACCCACAACCTGACCACTTTGTGCAACCCCCAGACCGACTAACATTGATGTCATTGCCGCACCATCGCCCTGTTGGCTATCCAGACCCTGGCCGCGCAGCAGGTAAGAGAGCGCTTCCTGTTGCGACATGGCCGGGTCAGAGAAGATCTCTGCCTTAGGTTCATCGGCGGAGCCCGTCACGCGCACGCCCGCAATCACATCATCTTCGGTGGCTTCCGGGTTACGTATCGCTTCGATATTGAGTACCGGCTGATCCGGTGGACCGGAGAACAGCAGCTCGCCTTTACGCACAATCAAATCCTGACCGTAGGCATGGAAGCGCCCTTCAGGAATATTGATTTGTCCATTGAGGCCAAGCCCCTGTTGATCCTGCGCCACTTTCAGGTCACCTGTGAGTCTCGCCTTCAGCCCAAACGCGTCCAAACGCACGTTATTCCCCACGTGCACGATAAGATTACTATTGATCGGTATGCCCGCGCTCTTCTGTTCAACAGGTTTCAGATTTTCATTGAGCATAACTTCATCACTGGAGACGCCAACCGCGCTTTCCGGCACTTCGTGAACCACGATGCGCGCCCACGGTACGTCAACACGGCCGTCCAGGGTGAAGAGACTCGGCGTTGCCTCAAAGACCACGTCTGGCGACACGTCCAGGCGCACCATCGGCGGTACCGTGATACGCACCCTGCTGCCCTTGGCCGCAATACGGGCGCGCCAGTTGTCGAGCTGGCTCCAGTCTGCGTCACCGCTCAGGTTGATTTGTCCCTGCTGCGTCAGCACTGAGCCACTGAGGGTTGAGCTTTGGCCGTTAAAGTTCATCGTCAGCTGGCTTGGCTGCATATCGAACGGCATAAAGTTACCGTCAATGTCCACGCCGTTTAACCGCATCTGGCCAAACAGCTGCGGGCTTTGCGCATCCCCCGCCAGACGCAGGTTGGCGCTGAGCATCCCCGCCGCCTTTTCTCCCCGCGAGAAGATCGGATTCACCATCGCCAGGTTGAAGTTGCGAATATTGACGTTGCCGCCGAGATTGCGCCGCCCTTGCGGATCGGTAATTTGCACCTGTCCGTCAAACTGACCGTTGTTGGTCAGGCGGATCAGCCATCCCAGTTCAGCACGATTGTTACGCAGGTCAGCGTTCACATTCAGGGTGTCGAACGCTACCGGCAGCGGCGCGTCATTGACCTCCTGCGTCACCTTCACGTTACGCCCGGAGAGCGTAACGCTGCCCTGCGGCAGCCCCTCTTTGGTGGTGTCCCACGCGACGTCCGCTTTACCGCTGAAGACCCCGCTGGCCTGGGTGGTTTCCGGCATAAACGGTTTCAGCATCGCCAGGTCGAAACGGTTGAGGTTGATCTGCGCGCGTCCTTCCGCGCCCGCATCAATGGTCTGCGGCACGCACAGCTCAGCATTCGGGTTGGTCCAGCAGTGTGGCCCAATGCTTAACTTTTGCTCCGCATTGCGGTAGTCCAGCGCGATGGATCGGGACAGCACCAGCGGGCCGACCGGCGTGCTGAAGCGGGTGTTATCCAGTACGCCCTTCCAGCGCGTTGCCTGGCGATCAAAACTGCCCGTCAGGTGCAGCTGCCCGGAGACCGGCTCGCCCTGCACGCGCAGCTGGAGATCGTGCTGCTTTTCGTTACCTTTTGCCGCCAGCGTGACCAGACTGATGTTCACGTCCGGCTGGGAGATACGCTCCACGCGCAGGTCCAGGTTTCCGCCGATCTGATCGGTGGATTTCACGTCCCCTTCGACGCGCACGCGGGCAATGGAAAGTTCCTGCCAGCGCAGGTTATTAGCGGTGATGTCCGCCAGCAGCTGCGGCGCCTCCACCGTACCGCGAACCTTCACTAACCCCTTCGCCGTGCCGCCAAGACCCGGCAGGGCGTTATCGAGATTTGGCGCGTCGATGGTGGCATCCAGATCGAGATCTTTCACCCCCAGCTCGCCTTTGATATCTGCCGTGTTGCGGCCCAGCGCCACGTGCAGGCCCGGGATCACCCACTGGAGATAGCTGTTGCCCTTAAGCGAGCCCTCTACGTTGACTTTGTTCTGCTTCACGTTGCCGGTGAGCTTGAGTTCCGGCACGTCCATCTGCCAGGTGCCACCGTACAGGCTACCGCGGGTTTTGATCAGGCCATCCAGTTTTGACGGCCAGTCCGGGACCTCTTTAGCGGTGTTGATCCCGGTCAGCTTCAGCTCGCCGCGCCAGCTGATCGCCTGCTGCCAGTCGAGCAGCGCGGTCAGCTCGGTTTTTCCTTCCAGCGCCGCCACGGTCAGCTTGTCGAGGTTAACCTGCAACTCGTTACCCTTCGCATCCAGGGTGATATCGGCGGGCGGTACCCCCTGCCCCTTCACTGCCGTGCGGAACGACAGCGTGTAGTCGGTCATTTTGCCACTCAGCTTCAGCTTCAGATCGTCAGCCTGGAACTGTTTTTCGCCGGTGAACGGCCAGTAAAGCTGCTTGCTGACAACCTCAAGGTTGAGCGGTAAACCGGCCTCTGCCAGCTGGGTTTGCCCGCGCAGCACCATATCCACCGGTCCGGAAAGGTTCACGCCGAACTCCAGCTTCTCACGCAGCGCGCCGCCGACCTTCACCTTCACCTTTTCGCCCTTCAGCGGATCGATGTTCAGGGCGCTGTTCAGCGTAATATCAACCGGCCAGTTGTCGCGCAGCAGCGCATTGCCTGAGGCGTTCACCGAGCCCTGACTGGAGTCGATATCCAGCGCGTCGAGCTTCATGTTGCCGTCGATACTGCTGACTTTAAGCAGCATGTTGTAGACCGTCAGATCGGTATCGCCGGTCAGACGCAACTGCTCGCCCTTAAACTCTTCGATATTGAGGTTCAGCGGCAGATGCACGTCGGTCATCTCCGGCAGAACCGGTTTCGAGAAGAGATCTTTCAGCGTTTCACCCAGCGGTTTTTCTTCCGGCTGCGGGTTCTGGATCTTCGGCTCGACGATCTCTTCCTGCGCCACGTCGGCCACCTTCGGCAGCGCAATCAGCAGCCCTTGCAGGGAGGTTGGGGTCAGGGTGAGGTTTTTCTCCTGCCAGCGCAGACCGGAGGTGAAATCCATCACGGATACCGTCGTATCGTCGATTTTGATATTGACGTTATCCAGCGCAACCCGGTAGAGCGCAATCGGGTACGGCGTGGAGAGATTCAGCGGGCCGCTGTCCTCTTCTTCGACAGGCTCAGACTTCGGCATTTTTTTGGAATCTATCGCCACGTTAACGTCTTTTAGCGACAGATCGTTTACGCACAGCTGGCTGTCACGCAGGCAGCCGAGCTTGACCGCCAGATGAAACTCGCCCGCGTTCACCGCCACGCCGGGCTGTTCGTAACGGATATTTTTCAGGCGCAGATCGCGCCAGCCGCCCGTCACCTGGCCGATTTCCAGCCCCGGCACCCAGCGGTTCGCGGCGTTAAACAGCAGATGCAGGCCCGTGGTGGTGCCCACCAGAAACGCCACCGTACCGAGCAGTAATACGATAAAAATCAGCACCCCGAGGCTTATCTTCTTCCATAAACTCATAATTCAGGCCCCAGACCGATGTAAAACTGTAAACCGTGTTCGTCTTTGTCGCCCACCGGAACGGCGAAATCGAGCTTGATGGGCCCGACCGGTGACTGCCAGCGCACGCCTACGCCCGCGCCGGTTTTGAAATCGCTGCGGCGGATATCGTTCACCGCTTCACCGCCGTCAACGAACATCGCCCCCCACCACTTGCCGCTGACGTTGTACTGGTACTCCAGCGAGCCGGTCGCCAGTTTTGACGCCCCGGTCAACTGGCCTTTGTCGTTTTCAGGTGAGATCGATTTGTACTTATACCCGCGAATGCTGCGGTCGCCCCCGGCGAAGAAGCGCAGATCCGGCGGGACGCGTTCGAAATCACCGGTTTCGATCCAGCCGAGATTACCGCGCATCACAAAGCGGTGTTTGTCGTACAGCGTGCGGATCCAGACGTTTTGCGCCTGAAAGACGGAGAAGTCTACGTCGGAGCCCCACGCAGTGTTGGAGTAATCGATGGAGTAGCGCTGAGAGTCGCCCCAGGTCGGCATCAGGCCACCGCGCGAGCGGGTACGGCTGATCATCACGCCCGGATAAAGCAGCATGGTGGTGTTGGTAACGTTTGCCTGGGTAAAGTGGTCGAGGCTCCAGCGCAGGTTAATGGCGCGCTGCCAGCCGCTGGAGAGATCCCAGAAGCGTGATACCGCAAGCGTCGTCGAGTCCTGCTCGGTATCGTTCAAATCGGTACGTTTAAAGCCGCCCTGCACGAGGTAGTATTGCTCAAGCGGATTTTTCAGCAGCGGCATTTTATAGCTGAAGTCCAGCTGCTGTTCAGGCGCAGACAGGCTGACGCTGGTGGTCAGGCTGTGGCCGTAGGAGTTCATCCACGGTTTTTTCCACGAGGCTTTCACGCGCGGGCCGACGTCCGTGGAGTAGCCGACGCCGGTCTCAATGGTGTTCTCGGTGCGCGGAGAGACCACGCCATGCAGCGGTAACACTTTCGTTTTACGGGATTTATCAAATTCCGGCGCCACCACCACGGAGTTAAACCAGCCCGTCGCGGACAAACGACGGTTCAGCTCGCCCAGGTCGCTGGACTGGTAGTAGTCGCCCTTTTTAAACGGCACCAGATTTTGCAGATACTCGTCACGGATTTGCGATCCTTCGAAGGTCACATCGCCAAACCGGTAGCGCTCGCCGCTGTCGTAATCGATATCCCAGAATGCCTGACGTCGCTCAAGCGCAACGCCTAGCTGGCTTTTGTTGAACTGGCTGTCGAAGTAGCCTTTGCGCAGCGAAACGCTGGTTAATGATTTTTTAAAACGATCGTAATCCCCGTGATTGAGCACAGTGCCCACTTTCGGACGGGTGCTGAGCAGATCCAGGTAGTCACGATCCGTGCGCGCGCCGCCGCGCAGCACCACGTTCGTGCCGCCAATCAGGACGGGTTCGCCCGGCGAGACGCGGGCAATCAACACCTGACGTCCTTTTGCCGGCGGCGGGCGTAAATCGAAATCGATGGTGGGTTCGTAGTACCCCAACGCCTTTAAGCCTTCGCGGATGGCATCATCCACGCGCGCGCGAAAACGCCGATCCGGCGTGACCTCATCGCTCTGGATAGTAGAAAGCTGCGCACGCACGTTTTTTTCCAGCGCCCCGGATAACCCCTCAACCTGCAAACGGACATTCGCCGCGCTGGCAATCCCGCTGGTCAGCAGTAAGCTGACTAAACATAACTGGCGGATCTTTGTCACGTTTTCTCCTGAATATCCCTGTTTCCACCCTGGAAGCAAATGCAGTGCCGCTCCGCGGCAAAATACGGCCTGAAAGCCAAAAACCCAAATTACGGGTTGAAAAAGGGTGTAACACCCAAATATTTCTTATGATTAAATCTAGACTCATTCATCGCATTTATTGTGTTCAATTAAACGCTTCGTGACAACCTTAACCGAAACAACGCTACCCCGGAGGCCCCACCGTGAGTTTATTTGATAAAAAGCATCTGGTATCACAAGCCGATGCGTTACCGGGACGCAACACCCCTATGCCAGTGGCGACATTACACGCCGTAAACAACCATTCAATGACAAACGTTCCTGATGGAATGGAGATCGCCCTGTTTGCCATGGGCTGCTTCTGGGGCGTAGAACGCCTGTTCTGGCAACTGCCGGGCGTGTACAGCACCGCTGCGGGCTACACCGGAGGATATACGCCTAACCCAACCTACCGCGAAGTCTGTTCCGGTGAGACCGGTCATGCTGAAGCGGTGCGTGTGGTGTATGACCCGAGCGTCATTAGCTATGAACAACTGCTCCAGGTGTTCTGGGAAAACCATGACCCGGCGCAGGGCATGCGTCAGGGTAACGATCACGGCACCCAATACCGTTCGGCCATCTACCCGCTCACCCCAGAGCAGGAGGCCGCGGCCCACGCCAGCCTGACGCGTTTCCAGGAAGCGATGCAGGCGGCCGGTGATAAACGTCAGGTCACGACGGAAATCGCTACCGCGAAACCGTTCTACTATGCCGAAGACGACCACCAGCAGTACCTGCATAAAAATCCGTACGGCTACTGCGGCATTGGCGGCATCGGCGTCTGTCTGCCTCCACAACAGGACTGATTACGGCTTCAGCGCCACGCGAGCCGCGTGGCGCACAGCCTCTCCCTCCGGCCACTTTTTGCCGAAAACGTGACCTCTGGCAGGTTTACACGTCTTTACGCTATACTACCGCTGAAATAATCGGCTCAACGCTACGAGCTGACTTCAATGTGTCTTCACACGAATGGTATCAACTCCCCTTCTGAGGATCTGGCGAGAAGCCGGATAAACTATGTTAAACAGTATTTTAGTAATACTTTGTCTTATTGCCGTCAGTGCATTTTTCTCGATATCGGAGATCTCGCTGGCTGCCTCCCGTAAAATCAAACTGAAGCTGCTTGCCGACGAGGGCAACATCAACGCATCACGCATTCTGAAAATGCAGGAAAATCCCGGCATGTTCTTTACCGTGGTGCAGATTGGCCTGAACGCGGTCGCCATTCTTGGCGGTATCGTGGGTGATGCAGCGTTTTCTCCGGCGTTTTATGGCCTCTTTGTTAAGTACATGTCCGTAGAGCTGGCCGAGCAGTTGAGCTTCATCCTCTCCTTCTCCCTGGTGACCGGCTTGTTCATTTTATTCGCGGACCTGACCCCGAAACGCATCGGTATGATTGCGCCAGAAGCTGTGGCTTTGCGTATCATCAACCCGATGCGCTTCTGCCTTTATGTCTTCCGTCCGCTGGTGTGGTTCTTTAACGGCCTGGCGAACGTCATTTTCCGCATCTTCAAGCTGCCGATGGTGCGTAAAGACGACATCACCTCCGATGATATTTATGCCGTGGTGGAAGCCGGGGCGCTGGCAGGCGTGCTGCGCAAGCAGGAGCACGAGCTGATTGAGAACGTTTTCGAACTGGAATCCCGTACCGTGCCGTCCTCCATGACCGGCCGTGAAAACATCATCTGGTTCGATCTGCATGAAGACGAGCAGAGCCTGAAGACCAAAGTGGCGCAGCATCCACATTCCAAGTTCCTGGTCTGTAACGAAGATATCGACCATATCATCGGCTATGTGGACTCCAAAGACCTGCTGAACCGCGTGCTGGCAAACCAGAGCCTGGCGCTGAACAGCGGCGTGCAGATCCGCAACACCCTGATTGTGCCGGACACCCTGACGCTCTCCGAAGCGCTGGAAAGTTTCAAAACCGCCGGGGAAGACTTCGCGGTGATCATGAACGAATACGCGCTGGTGGTGGGCATTATCACCCTCAACGACGTTATGACGACCCTGATGGGCGACCTGGTCGGCCAGGGGCTGGAAGAGCAGATTGTTCAGCGTGACGAAAATTCATGGCTCATCGATGGCGGTACGCCGATTGAAGACGTCATGCGCGTGCTCGACATCGACGAGTTCCCGCAGTCCGGAAACTACGAGACCATCGGCGGCTTTATGATGTTTATGCTGCGTAAAATCCCGAAACGTACCGACTCGGTGAAGTTCTCCGGCTTCAAGTTTGAAGTGGTGGATATCGATAACTACCGCATCGATCAGCTGCTGGTAACGCGTATTGATAGCAAACCGACCGTGCTGGTGCCGAAACTGCCGGATGCGGAAGAGAAGGTGTCGGCGTAATCCTTTGTATGCCCCACAAACATCAACGGCTCCCGTCGGGAGCCGTCTTTTTAACAACTACTGCATAGCACGTTGGTTAAGCCATCTCTGTTTGCAGACGCATAACCTGACGGTTGACTTCGGACATCACAGACAAGTGCTGTTTGTCCTTCACTTTCGGAATAAGGATTTTTCCCTTATCGAACTCAAAAGCGCCAACATCCTTGATGTACAACCGTCCACGGAACAGGATCTTCACGTACTTCGCCACCTGAAGCGGGTTGTAGCGTTGGAAAATTTTCATTCTTGTATCTCCTGCGAATCATACGCTCTTGCGGTGCCACAATCGGCCCGACTGTCCTGAGCGCAAATTTTGATGCCCAATGACTATAGACCAGAACCTCGTACTTACCCAGTGTGCATAAGTTTATTTACCGTTTGATTACAATTATTCAGAATAATCTTTGCAAAGCGTGATACAGCGCAGTATATGCCGTCGTTTTTGCATAGATATGTGCGTTCGCCCGCAAACTGGCATCGGGATTGCGGGAAAAGCCTATTGATCGCACTTATGATTAAAAGCGCATGACCAAGTGGTCGGATCACCTGCTAACAATAAGGAAACACCATGACCCTACGTAACCTCCTGGCAGCAGCTTGCCTGTTGCTGCCGCTGATGGCTTCCGCACACAACATTGAAAAAGGACAACGTGTCCCGCCGGTCGGGATTGCTGACCGGGGAGAATTGATTCTCGACAATGATAAGTTTAGCTATAAAGCCTGGAATAGCGCGCAGCTTGCGGGCAAAGTGAGAGTTGTACAACATATTGCCGGACGTACATCCGCTAAAGAGAAAAACGCTACCCTCGTGGAGGCGATCAAGGCCGCAAAACTCCCGCACGATCGCTACCAGACCACCACCATCGTGAACACCGACGACGCCATTCCCGGCTCCGGCATGTTTGTGCGCTCAAGCCTTGAGAGCAATAAGAAGCTCTATCCCTGGTCGCAGTTTATTGTCGACAGCAACGGCGTGACGCGTAAGGCGTGGCAGCTGGAAGAGGAGAGTTCAGCGATTGTCGTGCTGGACAAAAACGGTCGCGTAGAGTGGGTTAAAGACGGCGCGCTGACGCAGGATGAGGTGCAGCAGGTGGTTGCCCTGCTGCATAAGCTGCTGACTCAGTAAAGTGACACCCGGAAGCCCGGATTCAGGAATGACTCGCGCGGGGTGTAGTCCAGTGGCTTACCCTGCCAGTCATGCACATGCGCGCCAGCGGCCGCCGCCACCGCATGCCCTGCCGCCGTATCCCAGACGTTCGTCGGCCCGAAACGGGGGTACAGCTGCGCCTGCCCTTCCGCCACCAGACAGAACTTCAGCGACGAGCCAATCGACGTCGTCTGGTGTTCACCCAGCTGTTGCAGATACTCCTCCAGCTCGCTGTCACTGTGCGAGCGGCTGATCACCACCAGCGGAGGACGGGCATCACGCACCTGGATCTGCTTACGCACGCCGCACTCTTCCTTCCAGGCTTTACCTTCCGCCGCGCTGTACATCACCTTCATCACCGGGGCATAAACCACGCCCAGTACCGCTTTCCCGTTTTCAATCAGAGCGATGTTGACGGTGAATTCACCGTTACGCTTGATAAACTCTTTCGTGCCGTCCAGCGGGTCGACAAGCCAGTAACGCTGCCAGTGCTGACGTTCATCCCAGCTCTGGGGCGCTTCTTCAGAAAGGACCGGAATATCCGGCGTCAGGGCCTGCAAACCTTTCAAGATCACCGCATGCGCCGCGATATCCGCCGCCGTCACCGGGGAGTCATCCGCTTTGCTGACAACATCCATCGGTTTCGCACCGTCGTACACCTGCATAATGGCATCACCCGCATCCCGTGCGAGCTGACAAATTTTATCTAACATTCTCCACCTCTTCGTTAACGCAGTGGGCATAACTTATTGTTTTAGTTATATCGTAATGTGAACAATTCCGCTATCTGTGAAGCAATTCTGGTTTCAGCGCCCTTTTTTCTGGCAGCATTCACACTTCTGTAAGCAACAAATACTACATACATATTCTTTTGTGGCTTGGATCGAAAAAAGGACTCCTCAGATGATTAAGTTTAGCGCAACGCTCCTGGCAACGCTGATTGCGGCAAGCGTTCAGGCAGCGACGGTGGATCTCCGTATTCTGGAAACCACCGATCTGCACAGCAATATGATGGACTTCGATTACTACAAAGATACCCCTACGGAAAAATTCGGACTGGTACGCACGGCAAGTTTGATCAACGCCGCCCGCGGTGAAGTGAAAAACAGCGTGCTGGTCGATAACGGGGACTTAATTCAGGGCAGCCCGCTCGGCGACTACATGGCGGCGAAGGGGCTGAAAAAAGGCGAGATCCACCCTGTCTATAAAGCGATGAACACCCTGGATTATGCGGTTGGCAACCTGGGCAACCACGAATTTAACTACGGTCTGAAATACCTGCACGACGCGCTGGCAGGGGCAAAATTCCCGTACGTTAACGCCAATATCATCGACGTTAAGACGAAGAAGCCGCTCTTCACCCCTTATCTGATTAAAGAGACCGAGGTTGTCGACCAGGACGGTAAAAAACAGACGCTGAAAATCGGCTATATCGGTTTTGTACCGCCGCAGATCATGACGTGGGATAAAGCCAACCTCGACGGGAAAGTAACCGTCAACGACATTACCGAAACCGCGCGCAAATACGTGCCGGAGATGCGGGCGAAAGGGGCGGATGTGGTGGTCGTCGTGGCCCACTCCGGCCTCTCGGCCGACCCGTATCAGGTGATGGCTGAGAACTCCGTGTACTATCTCAGCCAGGTGCCGGGCGTGGATGCGATCCTGTTTGGTCACGCCCATGCCGTCTTCCCGGGCAAAGATTTCGCTGATATCAAAGGCGCGGACATCGAAAAAGGGACGCTCAACGGTGTGCCATCGGTGATGCCGGGCATGTGGGGTGACCACCTTGGCGTGGTGGATCTGGTGCTGAATAACGACAGCGGAAGCTGGAAAGTCACGCAGTCGAAAGCGGAAGCGCGTCCGATCTACGACGCTGCGGCCAAAAAATCTCTGGCAGGGGAAGATAAAAAGCTGGTCGACGTCCTGAAGCATGACCACGACGCGACGCGTGAATTTGTCAGCAAGCCGATCGGTAAATCGGCTGATAACATGTACAGCTTCCTCGCGCTGGTACAGGATGACCCGACCGTGCAGGTAGTCAACATGGCGCAGAAAGCCTATGCGGAGCACTATATTCAGGGCGATCCGGATCTGGCAAATCTGCCGGTACTGTCTGCCGCGGCGCCATTCAAAGTGGGCGGACGTAAGAACGATCCGGCCAGCTACGTTGAGGTGGAAAAAGGCCAGCTGACCTTCCGTAATGCCGCCGATCTCTACCTCTATCCCAACACACTCGTGGTGGTGAAAGCCACCGGGAAAGAGGTGAAGGAGTGGCTGGAGTGCTCTGCCGGACAGTTCAACCAGATCGATCCGCACAGCAGCAAACCGCAGTCGCTGATTAACTGGGACGGTTTCCGCACCTACAACTTCGACGTGATCGACGGCGTGGATTATCAGATTGACGTTACCCAGCCCGCGAAATATGACGGCGAATGTCAGGCCATTAATCCGCAGGCAGAACGCATCAAAAACCTGACCTTCAACGGCAAAGCGATTGATCCGAATGCCACTTTCCTGGTGGTGACCAACAACTACCGCGCCTATGGCGGTAAGTTTGCCGGTACGGGTGACAGCCATATCGCCTTTGCCTCACCGGATGAGAACCGTTCGGTGCTGGCGGCGTGGATCAGCGCGGAGTCGAAAAAGGCGGGTGAAATTCATCCGGCGGTGGATAACAACTGGCGACTTGCGCCGATCCACAGCGACACTAAGCTGGATATTCGCTTTGAGACATCTCCGTCCGATAAAGCAGCCGCGTTTATCAAGGATAAGGCGCAGTATCCGATGCAAAAGGTCGCGACGGATGATATTGGGTTCGCGATTTATCAGGTGGATTTGAGCAGGTAGCGATGATTGTGCCGGGTGGCGGCTTCGCCTTACCCGGCCTACCCGCAATCCTCGATCCCGTAGGCCGGGTAAGCGCAAGCGCCACCCGGCATTTCATGCCGCACGCTCGTCCCTATTCGCCATCACCTGCGGCGTATTGACCTCAATCCAGTCGGCCAGCGCGGCCACCTTCTCGCTTACCTCCCGCCCCAGCGGCGTCAGGCTATACTCCACATGCGGCGGCACGACCGGATACGACACGCGATCGACAAACCCGTCATGTTCCAGCGCCTGTAAAGACTGAGCCAGCATCTTCTCGCTGACGCCGCCCATCTTGCGGCGCAGATCGCTGAAGCGATGCGTCCCCTGACGTAACGCCACCAGGATCAGCACGCCCCAGCGGCTGGTTACGTGTTTGAGCACCTCCCGTGACGGGCACTGTTCCGCAAAGAGGTTGCCATCGCGCATTTGCTCGCTGAGCGTTGGTATTGTTGTTTTCATACTTACCTTTTTGTACGTACTTACTAAAAGTTAGTTAAGGTGATAGTGTGCCACAACACCAGACAAACACGAAGGAGATTCATCATGATCGCGATTACCGGCGCAACCGGCCAGCTTGGCCAACACGTTATTGAAGAACTACTGAAAACCGTTCCGGCCAGCCAGATCGTGGCTATTGTGCGTAACCTGGCGAAAGCCGAAGCGTTGCGTCAGCAAGGGGTCGTTGTGCGTCAGGCGGATTACACCGATGAAGCCGCATTTACCACCGCGCTGAACGGCGTGGATAAACTGCTGCTCATCTCCTCCAGCGAAGTGGGCCAGCGCGCCGTACAGCACCAGAACGTGATAAACGCCGCCAAAGCCGCCGGGGTGAAATTCATCGCCTATACCAGCCTGCTGCATGCTGACAAATCCCCGCTGGGTCTGCACGTTGAGCACGTCGAAACCGAAAATGCCCTGGCGGCCTCCGGCGTGCCTTACGCCCTGCTGCGCAACGGCTGGTACACCGAAAACTACCTGGCAAGCGCGCCGCCAGCGCTGGAACACGGCGTGTTTATGGGGGCCGCAGGCGAAGGCAAAATTGCCTCTGCGACCCGTGCGGATTACGCGGCGGCGGCAGCGAAAGTGATTTCTGAAGAGGGTCATGCCGGCAAGGTGTATGAACTGGCGGGTGATAATGCCTGGACGCTGAGCGAACTGGCTGCGGAACTGAGCAAGCAGAGCGGTAAGCCGGTAACGTATCAGAACCTCAGCGAAGCCGATTTCGCCGCTGCGCTGAAGGGCGTTGGTCTGCCTGCCGGGCTGGCGGAAATGCTGGCGGACTCCGACACCGGCGCGTCCAAAGGCGGCCTGTTCGACGACAGCCATACCCTGAGCAAGCTCATTGGCCGCCCAACCACACCGCTGGCGGAAAGCGTCAAAGCCATCCTGTAGTTGTTAAAAATTGGTTATTTTTTGTGGCGTCCCCTCGGGTCATCTCTGATAATGAAGCGATGACCCACAAGGAGGCTCACCGTGCAAGGCGTACCGGAACAGTTCACTGATGAGAGAGACAGCGCGCGCTTTCGCCATCTGGCGCAGCTGCCGGGCCTGGAGCTTTATCACGCCCATATCTCTGACTACGCCTTCGAGCCGCACACTCATGAAGCCTTCGGTATCGGCACCATCGAAACCGGTGCCGAACGCTTCCGCTATCGCGGTACCCAGCATCTTGCCGCGGAAAAATCCGTCGTGACCATGAACCCGGACGAGATCCACACCGGGGAATCCGCCACTGAAGGCGGCTGGCGCTACCGGATGGTCTACATCGAACCCGACCTGCTGGAAGAGGTCACTGGCCTGCGTCACTGGTGGTTTAGCGACGTCACGCGTCACGATCCGCTGCGCTCGCAACAGATAGGCCAGTTGATTTATGGCCTGTGGCACACGGACGATCCGCTGGCGCAGAAGGGGCTGCTACTGGATTTGATTCAGACTTTTCAGCCGCTGGCCCACCATGCGCCGGTGGTGCAGGAGGCCACGCACCGCTTCGAACGCGTTCGCGACTACCTGCACGACAACTATATGCGCTCGCTGACCCTGGACGAGCTGGCTAACGTTGTCTCGCTCAGCCCGTACCATTTTCAGCGCCAGTTCAAAGCCCATTTCCACGTTACGCCCCACCAGATGCTGATGGCCATCCGGCTGTGGCGCGCCAAAGCATTCCTCACCCATGGCATGCCTGCCGCCGAGGTGGCCGCCGCGACCGGGCTGACCGATCAGTCGCACCTGACCCGCGCCTTCACCCGTCGCTACGGCATCACACCCGTGCGCTACCAGAAACAGGTTATGCCGCGCTAATGCGCAACCTCATACAATACGCGCCCGTTTTGCCCTTCTACACTGAGCGCAAAGTGAATCAAGATGGATGGAAAAATGATTAGCGGCGTGTTGTATGCCCTGCTTGCGGGTTTGATGTGGGGGCTGATTTTTGTCGGCCCGCTGATTGTGCCGGAGTACCCGGCAATATTGCAGTCGACCGGACGTTACCTGGCGCTGGGGCTGATTGCCGTGCCGCTGGCGTGGCTGGGGCGCACGCGTCTGCGTCAGCTGGGCCGCCAGGACTGGCTCACCGCGCTGGCGCTGACCATGATGGGTAATCTGATCTACTACGTCTGTCTGGCGAGCGCCATTCAGCGCACCGGTGCGCCGGTGTCGACCATGATTATCGGCACGCTGCCGGTGGTCATCCCGGTTTTCGCGAACCTGCTTTACAGCCAGCGTGACGGCAAACTGGCGTGGTCAAAAATGGCGCCGGCGCTGGTCTGCATTGCCGTGGGGCTGGTGTGCGTGAATATTGCCGAGCTTCGCCACGGCCTCGAAAACTTCAGCTTGTGGCGTTACGGTTCAGGGATCTTTCTGGCGTTTATTTCGGTTGTCTGTTGGGCCTGGTATGCCCTGCGCAACGCACGCTGGCTGCGGGAAAACCCGGATAAGCATCCGATGATGTGGGCCACGGCGCAGGCGCTGGTCACCCTCCCTGTCTCGTTGCTGGGCTATGTGGGCGCGTGTGTCTGGCTGGGTAGCCAGCAACCGGCATTTACCCTGCCCCTCGGACCGCGCCCGTGGGTATTCGTCGGGCTAATGGTCGCCATTGCCGTGCTCTGTTCGTGGGTGGGCGCGCTGTGCTGGAACATTGCCAGCCAGAAGCTGCCGACGGTGATATTAGGGCCGCTGATTGTCTTTGAGACACTGGCCGGGCTGCTCTATACCTTCCTGATGCGCCAGAGCGTGCCGCCGTTACTAACGGCCTGCGGGATCGCGCTGCTGGTCGTTGGGGTGGTGATTGCGGTGAGAGCGAAGCCGGAAAAACCGATGGTCGTTCCGGCGTCGGAGGGGTGAGCTTTTCGCCCGGCGGCGCTTCGCTTGCAGGGCCTACAAAACCGTAGGCCGGGTAAGCGTCAGCGCCACCCGGCACAGTATCAGAACGTTTCCCAGTTCGCTTCAGACGCCGCCGCGACGGGCTGCGCTTTAGGTGCATAGGTCTTTACCGGCGCGGCTTTCACCGCCCGGTTGCGGGTGATCTTAAACACCGCCACCGCGTCGTTCAGGCGTGCAGCCTGATCTTCCAGTGCCGCCGCTGCCGCCGCAGACTCTTCCACCAGCGAGGCATTCTGCTGGGTGACGCGATCCATCTCCGCCACCGCCTGACCCACCTGGTCGATACCGCGGCTCTGTTCGTCGGAGGCCGACGCAATCTCACCCATGATGTCCGTCACGCGCGTAACCGCATTGACGATCTCCGCCATCGTCGCGCCCGCCTCATTCACCAGCTGAGAACCCGCGTTGACGCGTTCGCCGGAATCATCGATCAGCGCTTTGATCTCTTTCGCCGCCTGCGCACTGCGCTGGGCAAGGGTACGCACCTCGCCCGCGACAACCGCGAAGCCACGTCCCTGCTCGCCCGCGCGCGCCGCTTCTACCGCCGCGTTCAGCGCCAGAATATTGGTCTGGAAAGCAATGCCGTCGATCACGTTAGTAATTTGCGCGATTTTGCTGGAACTGGTGGCGATTTCGTCCATCGTCCGCACCACGCCTTCCACCACGTTACCGCCCTTCTTCGCGGTGGAGGAGGCGTCCAGCGCCAGGCGTGACGCCTGACGCGCGTTATCGGCGTTTTGCTTCACGGTAGCGGTTAACTGTTCCATGCTGGCTGCCGTCTCTTCCAGAGAAGCGGCCTGCTGTTCGGTACGGGAGGAGAGATCGTTGCTGCCCGCCGAGATTTCACCCGCGCCAGTGTAGATGGTATCTGCGCCTTCACGCACCACGCCCACCGTGTTGGCCAGCGCAGTCTGCATCTCCTGAACGTTGCGCGCCAGGATCGCCATTTCATTTTTACCCTCAGCCTGAATCGGCTGGGTTAAATCCCCTGCGGCAATGGCGCGGATATGGTTGATCACCTCTTCCAGCGGCAGCAGCAGCACGCGGCGCATCGCAATCCAGCTGGAAATAATCACCGCGATCACCAGCAGCATCACCGCAGAAAGGATCCACAGAATGCGTTTGTAGTCGCTTTCATTGTCCTGGATACCTTTGGCGGTCAGCGCGGCCTGCGCCTCACGCCACTCGCGATAAACCTTTTGCATCGCGGTCTGTTTCTGTTCGGCATTTTGTTTGAACATATCTTCCAGATTGCCCTGCCCCAGCAGAACGTTCATTTGCGTCAGCGTGGCGGAGTAGACGCGGTACTGCTCTTCCAGGCGATCGGCCAGGTGCTCGTCCATACCCGGCGTTTCCGGCAGCGCATAGTATTTATCGTAATGGGTCTGGGCATCGGCCAGCAGGTTTTTCGCGGTATTGACCAGTTCGTTCAGCTGCCCGCCGTTAATCTGCGACGCCATGCTGCTTTGCAGGCGCAGCATGCCGCGGTTGAGGGTGACGCGCGCCTGGTTCAGGCTGATCCAGGCGTCGGTAAACTCCGCGACGTTCTGGCTGGAAAGCTGAGAAACGGTGAAGTTCTCTTTATCGTTATTGAGCGCGTTAATGAAAATGCCAGCGGAGATCAGCTGCATGATGCCGAGCACAAGCAGCACCGAAATCAAAAGAGTAATGACTTTTATACGTTTAAACATGCGTTGCCTTATTTATATACAGGTATTGTCTGACCTGTATCTATCGGCACGCGCGGCAGGTTGTTTACTGTTTCTCCACCTTTAAAAACTTTCGAAAGCCCTTTTCTGCATTCAATCAGCAAGTTAAAAGCATGCTTTTTTTGTGATCCCTTTCTCGTTTTCACCCTTGCCTCTAAAGGGTTATAGTATCCACTTAAAGATGCATTTAAAATGCATCTTATATTTCTGATGATGAGGTAACTGCTATGGCCTTCCGCGACCAACCCTTAGGCGAGCTGGCGCTCTCCATCCCTCGCGCTTCTACGCTGTTCCGTAAATATGATATGGATTACTGCTGCGGTGGTAAGCAAACGCTGGCGCGCGCAGCGTCGCGTAAAGAGCTGGATGTAGAGGCTATCGAAGCGGAGCTGGCTCAGCTGGCTGAACAGCCCGTCGACAAAGACTGGCGCACTGCGCCGCTGGCTGAAATCATCGACCATATCATTGTGCGTTACCACGATCGTCACCGCGAGCAGCTGCCGGAGCTGATTTTACAGGCGACCAAAGTTGAACGCGTTCATGCCGATAAACCTTCCGTACCGCGCGGCCTGGCGAAATACCTGACCATGCTGCACGAAGAACTTTCCAGCCACATGATGAAAGAGGAGCAGATCCTCTTCCCGATGATCAAACAGGGCATGGGCAGCCAGGCCATGGGGCCCATCAGCGTGATGGAAAGCGAACATGATGACGCCGGCGAACTGCTGGAAGTGATTAAACACACCACCGACAACGTCACACCGCCGCCAGAGGCGTGCACCACCTGGAAAGCCATGTACAACGGCATTAACGAGATGATCGACGATCTGATGGAACACATCAGTCTTGAGAATAACGTTCTGTTCCCGCGTGCATTAGCGGGGGAATAAAAAAGCCCGGCGGCGCTAGCGCTTACCGGGCCTACAACGTCCGCGAACGTAGGCCGGGTAAGCGTCAGCGCCACCCGGCAACATGCTTAACGCATGCTCGCCATACGTTTCTTACCGATAAACAGCCAGCCCAGCCCCAGCGCAATAAACCACAGCGGCGTGACGATCAGCGCCTGGCGGGTATCTTCTTCCAGCGTCAGCAGCACCAGCACGAAGACGAAGAACGCCATGCACACCCAGCACATCAGCTTGCCCAGCGGCATCTTGTAGATCGACTTCTCATGCAGGTGTGGACGCTGTTTGCGGTACACCAGGTATGAGCAGAGGATAATGGTCCAGACGAACATGAACAGGATCGCCGACACCGTAGTGATCATGGTGAACGCGCCGATTACGCTCGGGTTGACGTAGAGCATCACCACACCGCCCAGCAGACAGATGCAGGAGAAGGTCAGCCCTTTCGCCGGTACCGCGCGTTTAGACAGTTTGGCAAACGCGCTCGGAGCAACGCCCTCCTGCGCCAGACCGAACAGCATACGGCTGGTGGAGAAGACGCCGCTGTTCGCGGAAGAGGCCGCAGAGGTCAGCACCACGAAGTTAATCAGGCTCGCGGCAGCAGGCAGTCCCACCAGCACGAACAGCTCGACGAACGGGCTCTTGGTTGGCACCACCGAACTCCATGGCGTCACGGACATAATGACGATCAGCGCGAATACGTAGAACATGATGATACGCAGCGGAATGGAGTTGATCGCGCGCGGCAGGGATTTCTCCGGATCTTTGGTTTCCGCCGCCGTGGTACCGACCAGCTCAATCCCGACAAACGCGAACACCGCAATCTGGAAGCCGGCAAAGAAGCCGCTGATCCCTTTCGGGAACCAGCCGCCGTCATTCCACAGATGGGCAAACGACGCCTGTACGCCGGTTGGCGACTGGAAGTGCGTCAGCACCATCACCAGCCCGACGACAATCAGCGCGATGATGGCGACGATTTTGATCATCGCGAACCAGAACTCCATCTCACCGAACATTTTAACGGTGGCGAGGTTCAGGCTCAGCAGCAGGACAATCACCGCCAGCGAAGCCACCCAGTCCGATAGCCCTGGGAACCAGAATTGCGCGTACGCCGTGATGGCCACAACGTCAGCCATGCCGGTGACCACCCAGCAGAACCAGTAGGTCCAGCCGGTAAAATAGCCCGCCCACGGGCCGAGCAGGTCTGACGCGAAGTCGCTGAAGGATTTGTATTCAAGATTCGAGAGCAGCAATTCACCCATTGCACGCATCACGAAAAAGAGCATAAAACCGATGATCATATAAACGAAGATGATCGACGGGCCGGCAAGACTGATGGTTTTGCCCGAGCCCATAAACAGCCCTGTGCCGATGGCTCCGCCAATGGCAATAAGCTGAATGTGACGGTTCGTGAGATTTCGCCGTAGCGACTGTTCAGACGTCGCCTCTTCTGCGGCGGCGACTTTGACCTGATCTACCATGTGATATTTTCCTGTTTATGCCTGTCTGTGTTGTTAAGGCTCTTCTGGCCTTTATTTACGCCAAATAAATGACGGCCCCTGTGTAAGGACTAATCGATAGTAGGTAAGAATCGGCGGGATGAATACTATGATTTGAATATTATGTTAATAATATGTTGAAAGTGAGTGTCATATCACTCATACAGCGCGAAACAGCTCACAAAAATACACGTAACAGTTTCGTTTGCAATACAAAATGTTGATTCCGTCGTAACTCCGGGTTTTATCGCTATTTTCCTCTCCCCGATCGGAGAGAGGAAAATAAGAAAAACCGATTACAGGATTTCCAGCAGCTCGACTTCAAACACCAGGGTGCTGAATGGCGGAATGGACGCGCCAGCGCCACGCTCGCCGTAAGCCAGGTTGTGCGGGATAGTCAGTTCCCATTTGGAACCTACTGGCATCAGGGTCAGGGCTTCGATCCAGCCTGCGATAACGCCGTTGACCGGGAACTCAGCCGGTTCGCCACGCGCGACGGAGCTGTCGAACACGGTACCGTCGATCAGCTTACCGGTGTAGTGTACGCGAACGTGGTCGGTACGCGCCGGGATTGCGCCATCACCCTGATTGATTACGCGGAACTGCAAGCCGGACTCGGTGCTGTTCACGCCTTCACGCTCACGGTTCTCTTCCAGATATTTCACGCCTTCTGCCGCCATCTCTTCGAAACGCGCGCGACGTACGGCGTCAGCACGTTCGTGGATTTCACGCAGCGCACGGTGCACAACGTCAACCGGCACAGCGGGCTGCTTGCCTTCCAGCGCGTCAGCGATACCCGCCACCAGCGCTTCCGGTAACAGACCTTCCAGGCCGGATTCGCTCAGCTGCTGTCCTACCTGCAAGCCGATGCCGTAGCTTGCCTGCGCTTCGATAGTGTCAAAAGTCGGGGTGGTCATGGGTTTTCCTTCCATCACATTTAAAGTAGCGGGCAGCATATCAGCCATGCCCTTATGGGTAAAACTTTGTCTTAAGTAAAGGTGACAAACTCCGACGAAACGGAAACAATAGTAGCCGTCAGGATTTTCCCTAATATATGTCACGAAAGCTGGCTTTGTTACGCCCATCAGGCAGTTAGCAAACTACACTTCTCAGGACAGGATAAAAAGACGCGGAGCAGGAGGAGAGCCATGCCCGGGCGATTTGAACTGAAACCTACCCTGGCGAAAATCTGGCATGCGCCGGATAACTTTCGCATCATGGACCCGCTGCCGCCTTTGCATCGCAGAGGCATTATCATCGGCGCGTTGCTGATCGTCATCGGCTTCCTGCTTCCTTCCGGCAGTGACAACGTTGATACCGCGCCGGTCAGCCGGAATGCTGAGCTGGATATCCAGTCGCAAAGCCAGCCGCAGCCTGGTTCACAGCCGATGCAGACGCAGCTGGTCACACCGTCTAACGATCCGGGCCAGGTTGCGCCGGTTGAACCTGAACCGGTTCAGGAAGATCAGGAGCAGGCCGCCACCCCTTCAGAGCCACAGGCGCAACAGCCCACCGGCATTGAGCAGCAGTGGCGTTCGTATCGCGTAGAGCCTGGGAAAACTCTTGCCCAGCTGTTCCGCGACCACAATTTGCCAGCAACGGATGTGTATGCCATGGCGCAAGTCGAGGGGGCAGGCAAGCCGCTCAGCAACCTGCAAAATGGTCAGATGGTGCAGATCCGTCAGAATGCCAGCGGCGTGGTGACCGGGTTAACGATCGATACCGGAAACGGGCAGCAGGTACTGTTTACCCGCCAGCCGGACGGCAGTTTCATCAGAGCACGTTAATGGCCCAGGCCGGGTAAGGCGATGCCGCCACCCGGCACTTTTGTTCTCAGGCACGCCGTTTATTCACCCACCAGATCCCCGAGCAGACCAGCACCAGCGCAATCGCGTATTTGATGTCCAGAATGTTTTCGCCGAGGAAGATGGCGGAGAGCACCGTCCCTGCTACAGGTATGACAAAGTTGAACGGGGCAATCATACTCACGCGGTTTACTTTCAGCAGCGCGCTCCACAGGGCGAACGCCACGGATGAGAGCAGCGTCAGATACCCCAGCACGGCGACGGCTTTCATGCTGTGCACCTCCAGCGTCCCGCCCGTGGCATAGCCTCCCGCAACCAGTGCCGCCCCGCCTATCCCCAGCTGCCATCCCGTCATCACCGTCGGGTCAACGGTCTGGGAAATGCGTTTCCCGTAAAGCGTGGCCGCAGAGAGAATAAAGGCGGCCAGCACCACAAATCCGTCACCTTTCCACACAAACTGGAACTCACTTAACCCGCTGTGGAAGTTCACCAGCATCACCCCGGCAAAGCCCAGAACACACCCCAGCGTTTTGTTATAGCTGAGTTTGTCGTTGTGGTAGATAAAGTGCGCCAGCAGCACGCTGAAGAAGGTCCCGGTGGCATTCATGATGGAGCCGTTCACCCCGGTCGTGTAGGCCAGGCCGATATAAAAGAAGGTGTACTGGAGGGAGGTCTGGGTCAGTCCGAGGATCGTGAGCTGGCCAAACTGCGTGGGCGTGAGCCTGCCAATCGGTTTTCGCTGGGCCAGGGCAAAAAGCAGCAGCAACGCGCCGGCAAACAGAAAACGGTATCCGGCAAAGACGACTTTGGAGGGGATATCATCGGTCGCGATCTGAAAGAGTTCGTAGCCACTTTTAATGGCCGGGTACGAGCTTCCCCAAAGCAGACAGCAGAGCGTGGCGCAGGCATAGGCCACATTTCGACGGGCAAAGACGGGCGTGGGCAGAGCAGTATCCATGACAAATCTCATAAATAAAATTGCGTTTCAATTTATTATCAGAGAATGCGTCAGGAATAGCGACCTTACAAGAGCAAAAGATGACGCAGGGTCACGCTAAAAAGCAAAACGCCGGCACAAGGCCGGCGCTTCGACGCGAGCAGAGTAAAAAATTACTCAGCTACTACGTTAACAACCAGTTTAGCGAACACTTCGCTGTGAACCTGGAAGTCAACTTCGTGCTCACCAGTGGTACGCAGAACGCCGTTCGGCAGACGAACTTCGCTCTTAGCCACTTTAACGCCTGCCGCAGTAACTGCATCAGCGATATCGCGGGTACCGATGGAACCGAACAGTTTACCTTCGTCGCCAGCTTTGGACGCGATGGTAACGGTGCCCAGTGCGTTGATTGCTTCAGCGCGAGCGTTAGCAGCCGCCAGAACGTCAGCCAGTTTGGCTTCCAGTTCAGCACGACGTGCTTCGAAAAACTCTACGTTTTTCTTAGTAGCTGGAACAGCTTTACCCTGTGGAACCAGGAAGTTACGAGCGTAACCCGCTTTAACGTTTACCTGATCACCCAGGCTGCCCAGGTTTGCTACTTTATCAAGCAGAATAACTTGCATTACCTTATCCTCTTAAAGTCGTATTAATGGACCGTGCCCGATTACTGATGACGATCAGTGTACGGCAGCAGAGACAGGTAGCGAGCGCGTTTGATAGCGCGAGCCAGCTGACGCTGATATTTTGCACGAGTACCGGTGATACGGCTTGGGACAATCTTACCGCTTTCGGTGATGTAGTTTTTCAGCGTTGCGATATCTTTATAGTCGATCTCTTGAACGCCTTCCGCGGTGAAACGGCAGAACTTGCGACGACGGAAATAACGTGCCATATGGCTAGTCTCCAGAATCTATCAAATCAATCTGCTCGGCATGCAGAACCATTTTGCTCAGGCCGTTCTTTGCCTTGTGGCAAGAAATGAACCCCTGAACGATTACTGCGCTACCGACCGTTAAACTGTGAGTAATGGCCTGGTTTTCGTGTCCGCTAATAATTACGGGCATTTGGCACCACGCCTGCCGGTGAAACCCGGCTTCCTCTTGCACAGAACGATGCTCAAGCACGAACTGGCAATGCGGAATTCCTGATGGGCTGACCTTTCGAAGGGGGGTCCTGCACACGGTGCCGGACAACACCAGACGGTTGGTCATCAGAAATTACTCTTCAGAATCCCCAGCATCAGAATCATCTGCGGTTTCGTTTGCGAAATCATCGCGACGCTCACGGCGCTCGTCTTTCGCTTTAACCATCGGAGATGCTTCGGTCACTGCGTGTTTGGTACGCATAACCATGCTGCGGATAACGGCATCGTTGAAGCGGAAGGTAGTTTCCAGCTCATCGATCACTTCCTGCGGAGCTTCAACGTTCATCAGAACGTAGTGTGCTTTGTGCAGTTTGTTGATCGGGTAAGCCAGCTGACGGCGGCCCCAGTCTTCCAGACGGTGGATCGTGCCTTCTGCACCAGTGATGGCAGCAGAGTAACGCTCGATCATGCCCGGAACCTGTTCGCTCTGGTCAGGGTGGACCATAAAAACGATTTCGTAATGACGCATCGAATTGCTCCTTACGGATTATTCAGCCTCCTGTCTGGGTCAGCCGAGGCCCGGGGAGGCAAGGAACGTGTTAAAGGTCGGCTGAAAAATTGACGCGTCATAATACTTGCGCCCCCCAGGAAACTCAAGCTGATTGCACAAATAATTCGCACAAAGGGTAAAGCTGTTCTAAGTGGGTGATTTAAAATCGCACTCATCAGAAGCGCTGTTTTTTTGAACAACATCATCAGAAATGGTCACCCATCCCAACCCGGGTAGCGATTACACTTTAATCAGAAACCCTGAACAGAGAAGGAGAGCATTCCCCCGTATCACAGCACGCAGTCGTGGAGCGCATATCATGAAAAGAATCGCAATCGCCATTTTGGCTGCGCTTTTGCTCAGTGCAAACGCGATGGCAGCCATCAGAATAGACAGCCAACAGGCCAGAAACATGGATGATGTGCAGAGCTTAGGCGTTATTTACATCAATCATAACTTCGCCACTGAAAGTGAAGCAGATCAGGCGCTTAATGAAGAAACCGATGCGCATGGCGCAAAATACTATCACGTCATGCTGACACGTGAGCCCGGCAGCAACGGTAATATGCACGCCAGTGCAGATATTTACCAGTAACGCTTTATCGCTAGCACCAGGAAAGCCAAAGAAAATCAAAGCCATATATAATTTGCCCCCTGCCCGGGGGCTTTTTTATGAATGGCTCCGGAATACCACCGGTTACAACTGTTTCGGTATTCCAGAGCACTTATTCACTTCTGCCCGTAATAAGCATTCGGGCCGTGCTTACGCATGAAATGCTTGTTCATCAGATAATCATCAATGCCCTGAAGCTGTGGGTTAATGCCGCGCGCAATCCACGCCATTCTGGCCACCTCTTCCATCACCACCGCGTTATGCACGGCGTCATGCGCATCTTTACCCCAGGAGAATGGACCATGCTGGTACACCACAATACCCGGCGTATGCAGTGGTTCCGTCTCACCCAGCGTTTCGATAATGACCCTGCCGGTGTTAAGTTCGTACTCGCCTTCGACCTCAGTCTGCGTTAACGCCCGCGTGCAGGGAATATCACCGAAGAAGTAGTCCGCGTGCGTTGTACCCAAAGTAGGGATCGCCAGCCCGGCCTGTGCCCAGGCGGTGGCGTGCGTGGAATGGGTATGTACAATCCCCCCCAAGGACGGGTAACGCTGGTACAGCGCCAGATGGGTTGCCGTATCAGAAGAGGGACGCCATTTGCCTTCAACGACCTGACCTTCCAGGTCAACCACCACCATATCGTCCGCTTTCATGGCGTCATAGGCCACGCCGCTCGGCTTAATCACCACCAGCCCCTGCTCGCGATCGATGGCGCTTACGTTGCCCCAGGTAAACGTCACCAGTCCATAGCGCGGGAGATCCATATTGGCTTCAAAGACCTGCTGTTTCAGCTTAAGCATGTTCCGCCTCCATCAGTCCTGCCCGCGCCATGCGCTCGCACACCCAGTCCCGGGCTTTCGCCACTTCTGCCGCCGGATCGTCCGCGGTTTCGCTCCACATCTCAATCAGGTAAGGCCCGCAATAACCTGTCTGTTTGAGCGTCTGGAAGCACCGCTCGAAATCCACCACCCCGGTGCCGAACGGTACGTTTTTAAACACGCCGGGACGGGTATCTTTAACGTGCACCGCCACGATATGCCCGATGCCCGCCTGAAGCTCCATCTGTACGTCGTTATCCCATGCCGACAGGTTGCCGATATCCGGATAAAGCTGGAACCACGGGTTATTCAGATAGTGCGCGTAGCCCAGCGCCTTGCTGATGGAGTTCATCAACGGATAATCCATGATCTCCATCGCCAGCGTCACCTGCGCACGGCTGGCCATCTCAACGCTCTCTTTCAGACCATCACGGAAACGACGGCGCGTTTCATCGTTAGCTTCCTGATAGTAAACGTCATAACCCGCCAGCTGGATCACGCGGATACCCACGTCCTGCGCAAAGCGGATGGCTTTACGCATGATCTCCAGCCCCTGCGCGCGCACGGCATCATCTTCGCTGCCGAGCGGAAAACGACGATGAGCGCTCAGGCACATGGACGGCACGCGCACGCCCGTTTCCGCGATGGCGCTTACCAGTGCCAGGCGCTGGTCGCGGCTCCAGTCGAGGCGAGAAAGACGCTCGTCCGTCTCATCCACCGACATTTCGACAAAATCGAAGCCCAGCTGCTTCGCCAGCTGTAACCGCTCCAGCCAGCACTCCCCCGCAGGGAGTGCCTTTTCATAGATGCCAAGCGGGACCTGTTTTGACAACATACCCGCTCCTTAACCCCAAAGCTGAGCGATTGAGCGTTTAAACTGACGCGCAGCTTCCACCGGAGATTCCGCATCGCGAATGCTACGACCGGCAATAAAGACGTGAATTGGAATCCCCTTGAACAGCGGCAGATCTTCCAGCGCCAGGCCACCGGTTACGGTCACTTTGAAGCCCATATCGGCCAGACGTTTGATCGCGCTGATATCGGCTTCACCCCACGCCACGCCTGCGGCCTGCGCATCACGGCTGCGGTGATAAACCACCTGCTGGATACCTGCTTCGCGCCACTCCTGCGCCTGCTCCCAGGTCCAGAAACCGGTCAGTTCAATCTGCACGTCGCCATTGAACTCCTTCGCCACGTCCAGCGCGCCTTTCGCAGTGTTGATATCCGCACAGCAGATCACGGTGACCCAGTCGGCGTTGGCTTCAAAGCACATGCGAGAGAGAATTTTGCCCGCATCGGCGATTTTGGCATCCGCCAGCACGATTTTATGCGGATAGAGCGCCTTCAGGTCACGAACCGCACGAACGCCTTCGCCCACGCACAGAATGGTGCCGACTTCGATGATGTCCACTTCTTCCGCAATCAGACGGGTGGTTTCGTAAGCGTGAGACAGAGTCTGGTTATCCAGCGCGACCTGCAACATTGGTAATGACATTTTAAATTCCTCTTAAACGGCCGCCGCAGTGGCGTTATCAATTAAATCCAGCACGTCCTGCGCGGTACGGCAGGCGCGTAAACGGTCAAAATTAGCTTCATCATCAAACAGATTGACGATCTGCATGATGCCCACCTCCTGGTGGGTATTGGCATCGACAGCCGCCATAGTGATAAGGATGTCGACCGGGTCGTTATCTTCGTGGTTGAACACCAGCGGGGTTTTCAGCGTCACCAGCGCGAAGCCGGTTTTCTTGACGCCCTCTTCCGGGCGGCCATGCGGCATCGCCAGGCCTGGCGCAATCACAAAGTAAGGGCCATGCTGCGCCACGCCATCCAGAATCGCCTGGTAGTAACGCGGCTCGACAACGTCAGCCTTAACCAGCAGATCCACGCTCAGCTTCACCGCTTCCTGCCAGGTGCTTGCTTCGGCCTGTAAAAGGATGGAGTTATTCTCTGCCAGCGAATCACGTAGTTTCATGTGGCATCCTTACTTCACGTCTTGTGGGAAGTGTTCTTTGATCACTTCCAGCAGCTTTGGTCCGAAATCCGCAGGCGACAGCATGTTGCGTACGCCTACCACGTATTTGTTGCCCGACACGCTAATCTCGCCGGCAATGTGCGTTGAGGCGATGATGATGTCCGCGCCGTTCAGTTCACTTTTGTATTCACCCACTGCGCAGCTGTTCACCGTGTGGTCAATGTTTGACTGGGTTAAAAACTGGTCCACTTTCATCTTCATGATCATGGAGCTACCTTGCCCATTGCCACACACAGCCAGGATACGTACGGTCATAATCGAAACTCCTTAATGAGCAGACACTTCTGCTGTTTGTTTTTCCGCATCTTCTTCAGCCCGCAGCGAACGGCCAGCGAAGAACATATAAGCCAGGGCAATCAGGATGATGACGGCCATAAAGACCAGCCCGACGGACGCAAAGCCCTGCATCATCGGCGGCGCCAGAATTGACCAGTCCGCCATGCCCATCCAGGCGCTCATGCCGGTGAGCTTGACCGCCCACACGCACCCGAAGATTTCAACCATGCCCATCACCAGGCAGATCTTGAGCGCTGCGCGCCATCCGCCGAAGTGGTTAGCAAACACGCCGATAGTGGCGTTGGAGAAGAACATCGGGATAAAGCCAGGAATAATCAGGATTGAGGAGCCACAGCCCACCAGGATGCCGACCGCAATCAGCTGGCCGATGGTGCCCCACATAAAGCCCCAGACGACGGCGTTTGGCGCAAAGCTATAGATAGCCGCACAGTCAATCGCCAGCACCGCGCCAGGGATCAGGCGCTGGGAGATGCCGTTAAACGCTTCCGACAGTTCGGCGACGAACATACGCACGCCCTGGGTGATGATGAAAATAGCAACAGCGAAGGAGAAACCGGTTTGCAGGATATAGACCGTCCAGTGGGTTTTACCCGCCATCGCCTGCACCACGTCAATGCCAAAGGAGAGCAGGATGGCGCCGAAGAAGATGGTCATCACAATTGCCGTGGAGACGATGTTGTCGTGGAAGATATTCAGCCAGCCAGGCAATTTGAGATCTTCAACACTCTCCTCTTTTTTGCCCAGGTACGGCGCGACTTTGTAAGCAATCCAGGAGGCGAACTGCTGCTGGTGACCGATGGAGAAACCGCAGCCGTCCGTAACGTCCTGCGTTGGCTTATACATCATGTTGGAGGTGATGCCCCAGTAAAGTGAGACCAGCACTGCCGTGCAGATGACCGTGGTCCACATTGGGTAGCCGAAGATATAGAGAGAAACGGCAATCAGACCCGCCTGCTGGAACATGATGTGCCCGGTGAGCATGATGGTGCGAATACCGGTGATACGGCGCAGGAGCACGTAAATGATGTTCAGCGCCAGCGCGAGCAGTACCGCATACCCAACCCAGCTGTATGCATCTCCCATGCGATCGATGGTGGCCATCATGGACGCGTAAGTGTCAGAGATGGCGCCGTTAATGCCGTACACCTCTGACATTTTGGCAACAACCGGCTTAAACGTGCTGGTCAGAATGCCAGACCCCGCCTGCAACAGCATAAAACCAATGATGGTTTTGATGGTGCCTTTGATAATCACGCTGACGCTTTTGCGCAGCAGGATGTACCCCAGGCACGTCACGATACCCAGCAACAGCGGGGCGTTGGTCATTACCTGATTAAAGAAAACGGTAAAGACGTTGTAGAGGATCTCCATAACTCTCTCCAGAAAATGAGAACACGAGGGGCAATCCCTGTGTGGTTGGTGTCATCACTCTATTAATCACAAATAATCATCACAAGATTGCATTTGATTATTTGTGACGGATCACGCAATTTATTTCCATGGCGTTAGTAATGATTTTCACTACCGAACTAATTCAATAAATAAATTCTTAATTTTCAGTACATTAATCATTTATAGCGGTTATCTTATCAACGTCATGATGTTTTTTCTGTGATGTGTCGAGGGGAATTTTCCGTAAATAAGCCATTGCAAATCGATTTAAACAGTGCCAGCATTAATCACAACAAGTCACAGTATGATTACTTTTGATTAAAACCAGGAGTCAAACGATGAGTAAAGTGAAAACCATCACCCGTGAATCATGGATTCTGAGTACCTTTCCGGAGTGGGGTAGCTGGCTGAACGAAGAGATCGAGCAGGAACAGGTTGCTCCTGGCACATTTGCGATGTGGTGGCTGGGCTGCACCGGGATCTGGCTGAAATCAGAAGGCGGCGCCAACATTTGCGTTGATTTCTGGTGCGGCACCGGCAAACAGAGCCACGGCAATCCACTGATGAAAAAAGGCCACCAGATGCAGCGTATGGCCGGCGTTGAAAAGCTCCAGCCGAACCTGCGCACCACGCCTTTTGTGCTTGATCCTTTTGCCATTCGCCAGATCGACGCCGTTCTCTCTACCCACGATCACAACGATCATATCGACGTGAACGTGGCGGCAGCGGTTATGCAAAACTGCGCGGACGACGTACCGTTTATCGGGCCGCAGACCTGCGTGGATTTGTGGATTGGCTGGGGCGTGCCAAAAGAGCGCTGCATCGTGATGAAGCCGGGCGACGTGGTGAAAATCAAAGATATTGAGATTCACGCGCTGGATGCCTTTGACCGCACCGCGCTGATCACCCTGCCTGCCGATCAGAAAGCCGCAGGCGTACTGCCAGACGGGATGGACGAGCGCGCAGTGAACTATCTGTTCAAAACGCCTGGCGGTTCCCTATATCACAGCGGTGACTCCCACTACTCCAACTACTACGCGAAGCACGGTAACGAGCACCAGATTGACGTGGCGCTTGGCTCTTACGGTGAAAACCCGCGCGGGATCACCGACAAAATGACCAGCGCGGATATGCTGCGTATGGCCGAAGCGCTGAACACCAAAGTGGTGATCCCGTTCCACCATGATATCTGGTCAAACTTCCAGGCCGATCCGCAAGAGATCCGCGTCCTGTGGGAGATGAAAAAAGACCGCCTCAAGTATGGCTTCAAGCCGTTCATCTGGCAGGTTGGCGGCAAGTTCACCTGGCCGCTGGATAAAGACAATCTTGAGTATCACTACCCGCGTGGTTTCGATGATTGCTTTACGATTGAACCCGATCTGCCGTTCAAGTCCTTCCTCTGATACCGAGGCCCAATCGCCAGACCCTGCGTCTGGCGATGTCATTTTTATTTTAGTAATTTCACGCTATTTCAAATATCATCTTTTCAAATCAATTCTTATCGGAATAGCTCATGACGGAAGCGCAACGGCATCAAATTTTACTGGAACTCCTGGCGCAAACAGGGTTTATCACCGTCGAGAAAGTGATCGAACGTTTAGGGATCTCCCCCGCTACCGCGCGACGGGATATCAACAAGCTGGATGAGAGCGGCAAGCTGAAAAAAGTCCGCAATGGCGCAGAGGCCATCAGCCAGCAGCGGCCACGCTGGACGCCGATGAACATCCACCAGGCGCAGAATCACGATGAAAAGGTGCGGATTGCCAGAGCGGCGTCACAGCTGGTGAATCCCGGGGAGAGCGTGGTGATCAACTGCGGTTCGACGGCGTTTCTGCTGGGCCGTGAAATGTGCGGCAAGCCGGTGCAAATCATTACCAACTATCTGCCGCTGGCCAATTATCTCATTGACCAGGAACATGAAAGCGTGGTGATCATGGGCGGCCAGTATAACAAGAGCCAGTCCATCACCCTGAGCCCGCAGGACAGTGAAAACAGCCTCTACGCCGGGCACTGGATGTTTACCAGCGGCAAAGGCCTGACGGCGGATGGACTGTATAAAACCGATATGCTCACCGCAATGGCAGAGCAGAACATGCTTAACGTGGTGGGCAAGCTGGTGGTGCTGGTCGACAGCAGCAAGGTCGGTGAACGTGCCGGCATGCTTTTCAGCCGCGCCGAGCAAATCAGCATGGTGATCACCGGCAAAAACGCCAACCCCGAGATCCTCAGCAAGCTGGAGGATCAGGGTGTCACGGTGCTGCGCGTTTAAAGGTGCTGGCGGAAGAATTCCACGGTTGCTTCCAGCGCGGCCGGGGTAATACGGTGCCGGACACCTGCTCCCCACAGGCAGGTCAGATTGCTGTCCAGCCCTTCACGCTGTAGCGCCTGTTGCAGGCGGAACGTTTCACCGGGCGGTACGACGTCATCGGCGTCCCCATGCCACAGAAGCAGCGGACGATCGGCCAGCTGCGAAAGCGCATGGCTGACGTCCCATTCTGACAACAGGGCCTCAATCTCCTGAGGGGCCTGCGGCGGGAACAGCGTCTTTGCCAGTGACGTAAAGTAGCCCGATCCCATCAGGCAAGCCACGGACGTCACCTCCGGATGCCTGGCCATGATCCCCAGCGCCGTCATTCCGCCCATTGATGCGCCTGCGACCGCCAGCCGTTTCCCCTCCACCAGCCCGGCCTGCAAGAGCGCGTCACGCAGCCCGGCGAACTCGGTCAGATTGCCGTGCAGCGTTTGCCAGAACAGCCCCAGCCGCGCCTGCTCATCGCCCGTAAAGCGTGCCCCATGATTCGGCGCATCAGGCATGACCACCCGGAAACCGGCCTGCGCCAGCGCGACGGCAAAATAGCTGTAGACCAGCTTCGAGGAGAGAAAGCCATGATAGAAAACTACCGTCGGCAGCGGCTGTTCACCTTTACCAGCCGGAAAAGCATGGATGATTTCATGCTCACTCAGCTGGCGAGTTACAATTTCAATCATTGTCGATCCTGTGCTGATGAATGATTCATAATGTTGAGAGCTGGATTACGGTTTCACGATATTTTCATTCGAAATCTACGTCCCAGATAACACTTCGGGAACATTCCCCCAAAACTAAATTCGCAGACAACTACACTATGGCTATCAGGAAAAGAGACAGGTTTATGCGCAGGCTTACCGCTTTATTGCTGGTCTCGCTGCTCAGCGGATGTTCCGTATTGCAGGGTACGCCAGAACCGGCGCCGCCGGTTACCGATCATCCTCAGGAAATTCGTCGTAATCAGACGGAAGGATTACAACGCCTGGGTACCGTATCCGCGATGGTTCGTGGTTCCCCGGATGATGCAGAAGACGCAATTGAAGCGCAGGCCGTTGCCGCAAAAGCAGATTATTACGTCATCACGATGATTGATGAAACCATTATTACGGGACAGTGGTACGCCCAGGGCATTTTGTACCGTAAGTAAGCATCATCATTTGAACGACTTTTACACTGCTTTGCGTCCGTAGACATTTTCCTGTCCACAATAAACTCCATGCCAGCAACAATGGAAATGAGTTTATTCGCGAAGGATTGCCCGGCGGATACCGGAGACACGTGAAAAGGAGCTGACGATGAAACGAACCCTTGCTTTAACGACGCTATTGCTTTCAGCGGGCCTGCTGAGCACCACGGCGCAGTCGGCCGAATTTGCCAGCGCGGATTGCGTCACGGGCCTGAACGAGATTGGTCAGATCTCCGTCAATAATATCACGGGGAGTCCGCAAGACGTTGAACGTGTCGTCGCTCTGAAGGCCGATGAACAGGGCGCATCCTGGTATCGCATCGTTCAGATGCAGGAAGATCACCATGTTAATCACTGGCGCGTGCAGGCCATTCTTTATGCCTAGTCCCTTCCGATAAAAGCCACTTAATTTTAGTGGCTTTTCACTTTTGCAAATTTTTTATCTCTCCCAAAACCTTACGAAAACAAACATGTAACATTAAGTTACATTAAAGAGGTAAACGTTATCTCTGCTCTGCCGTTGAACAGCCATCACTTTTCAATAATGAGCAATTTATGATCACCTTTTTCCGCCTGGCAGGTCTGGGCACGAAGCTATCGCTGCTAACAGGTGCCAGTGTCGCCACGCTTTTTTTGCTGTTCACTTTTCTGTTGAGCCACAACGCCAGCCAGCAGCTTGAAGATCTTGCGGTTGAAGACCTGCATAACCAGTCTACCGGCATGGTGGATATGGTAGAGATGTTCAACACCAGCCTGAGCGAAGAGGTCGAGAGCTATACCCGCCTGTTCACCACCTTTTTGCCACAGCCATTGAACAGCGACAGCAGCCAGAGCCGGACCATTAACGGCCTTACCGTTCCTCTGCTGAAGGGCGGTGAAACGGAGTTGCATGAAAACAATACGCTTTCTGATGACTTCCTGAGCCGAACGGGGGCCATCTCGACGCTGTTTGTCCGCAGCGGTAACGATTTTATCCGCGTGGCCACGTCGCTGCGCAAAGAGAATGGCGACCGCGCCATCGGAACCGTTCTTGATAGCACCAGCCCGGCATTTGCGGCTGTCACCAAAGGGGAGGTCTATCGCGGCCTCGCGCTGCTGTTCGGCAAGCGCTATATCACGCAGTACCAGCCTGTTAAAAATGCGGAAGGCCAGGTTATCGGGATTATCTTTGTTGGCGTCGACATCACCCATTCCTGGAACGTCATGCGCGAGAAAATCCTTAACCGTCGTCTGGGCAAGAGCGGTCACTTCTTTGTACTGGATCGCAGCAGCGGTAAAACGCGCGGACAGTATCTGTTCCATGCCAGCGAAGAGGGCAAACTGCCCAACTGGGACACGGCGACACAGCAGCAGCTTCTGAGTGATAAAGCCGGCACGCTGGAACGCGTGAGCGCGGATGGCCGTACGCTCAAAGTCGCCTACACGCCGCTGCCGGGCTGGAACTGGACCATCGTGGGTGAAGTGGATAAAGCCGTACTGCTTTCAAGCGTCACCACGCTGCGCGATCGCTTCCTGATGGCGGGCGTGGTGCTATCCGCGCTCTTCGCGGGCCTGTTCGTTATCCTCATTCGCCGGATGCTAACCCGCCCACTGCGCGCAGTGATCGCGCTTGCCCGGCAGTATGCCGCAGGCGATCTTCGCGCCAGCCTGCCGGTAACCCGCCAGGATGAAGTCGGCCAGCTGATTGATGCCATCAACGGGATCGGGGGCGGCCTGCAAAAAATTGTGTTGCAGGTCCGCGAGGCCGCAAGCGAAATCCATCTGGGGACTAACGCGCTGGCTTCAGATACCGGCGAGATCTCTGAACAAATCAACAAACAGGCCAGCAGCGTTGAGGAGACCTCCGCCAGCATGGAGCAATTAGCCGCCACCGTGCAGCAAAATGCCGCCAACATGGAGCAAACTCAGCAGCTGGTGGGGGAAACCTCGCGCGCGGTGCATCAGGGTGGAGAGACGGTGACCCACGCAGTTTCCACCATGGATGATATTCGTGATGCATCGAAACGCATTGAAGACATCACCCGCGTGATTGAGTCCATCGCTTTCCAGACCAATATCCTGGCGCTCAATGCGGCGGTTGAAGCGGCGCGGGCGGGCGAGCACGGGAAAGGTTTCGCAGTGGTGGCGCAAGAGGTGCGCGCCCTGGCCGCACGCAGCGCCAACGCGGTAAAAGAGATTGAGCAGCTGATTGGCGACACGCTGAACAAGGTGAGCGAAGGCCATGCGCTTTCTGAGCAGACGCGTCTGGCGATGGATGCCATCATTGTTCATATCGATAACATCAGCCAGCTTGTTACCGAGATCAACCACGCCTCCCGCGAGCAGTCTGCGGGGATTGGTCAGGTGAATCTGGCGATGACGCACATCGGTGAGGCATCGCACATCAATGCCGATCGTATCTCACGCAGCGAGCAGACGGCGCAGACGCTGCGCGAGAAGGGTTCACATCTCACCCGGCTGGTGAGCCTGTTCCAGCTTAAAGCTTAACCGACCCGGCCCGTGGCGCGCAGCAGCAGGTCGTTTTGCACCTGTTCGCTCATCAGCGTGCCGCCCCGGGTATCCAGCATCATGCGGCACCACGCCTGCGCCACGGGCGGCGTTGCGTGCCGCAGCATCTGGCTTCCGGCCCCGAGTAAAAAGAGCTGCCGCGCGATCTCCCTGCCCTGCGCTTCCTGCGGTTTACGCAGCTTCTGCTGTAGCTGCCGCCAGCTGCGATCGAAGTGCCTGTCCTGGCCTTTTACCTGCGCGAAATCATCGGCGAGCAGGTCGAGAATGCCCGACTGCTTCGCCAGTACGCGCAGTACATCCAGGCACATAATATTGCCAGAGCCTTCCCAGATGCTGTTGACGGGCATTTCACGGTACAACCGCGGAAGCTCACTCTCTTCGCAATAGCCTGCGCCGCCCAGCACCTCCATTGCCTCTGCCACAAACGGTATGCCCGCTTTGCAGACGCTGTATTTTGCCGCCGGAGTGAATAGCCGCGCCCATGCGGCTTCCTGCGGGTCGGTGCGGTTATCCCACGCCCGGGCGAGTCGGAACAGCAGTGCCGTGTGTCCCTCCAGCACCAGCGCCATACGGCTTAGCACGTCGCGCATTAACGGCTGGTCGATAAGATTTTTGCCGAAGGTCTGCCGCTGATGGGCATGATAAAGCGCCACCGAGAGCGCACGGCGCATCAGTCCGTGGCTACCAAGCGCGCAGTCAAAGCGCGTCAGCCCGCCCATCTTCAGAATTTGCCGGACACCTTCACCCTCTTCGCCCAGCAGCCAGCCGTAAGCATCAAGGAACTCAGCCTCACTGCTGGCATTTGAACGGTTACCGAGCTTGTCCTTCAGACGCTCAAGGCGCACGGCATTGCGTTGCCCGTCGGGTAAGAAACGCGGGACAAAAAAGCAGGACAACCCGCCCTTCGCCTGCGCGAGCACCAGATGCGCATCGCTCTGCGGCACGGAGAAAAACCATTTGTGCCCCACCAGCCGGTAACTGCCATCACTGCATTTCTCTGCTTTGGTGGTATTACTGAGTACGTCCGAACCGCCCTGCTTTTCCGTCATCCCCATGCCGATCAGCAGGCCGCGCTTTTGCGCCCCCGGTGCGAGATGGGGATCGTAGCGATCGCTCATCAGCGGCGTTAACCAGTCGTGAAACGGTTTGGGTAGCGACTGTAGCAACAGCGGCGTGGCCGCAAAGGTCATGGTCACCGGGCATAGCGTTCCCGCCTCCACCTGAGCATGCAGCACAAAACGCGCGGCCCTGGCGACGAACGATCCTTTCCGCGCCTCCTCCTCCCACGCCAGGTTGTGCACCCGGTTGGCGCAAAGCCCCTGCATCAGAAGATGCCATGCCGGATGAAAGCGGACGTCGTCCAGCCGCACTCCCGTGGCGTCATAACGCAGCAGCTCCGGCGGATTAACGTTCGCCAGCCTGCCCAGCTCCAGCGACTCCGCCGTACCCAACTGCTGTCCGATGCTGGCAAGAAGATCCACATCCCACTCAGCCCCTTCGCGCGCTACCGCATCGCGCAGGGCGCAATCAGAGAGAAAAAGGTTGCTGTTCGATAGCGGTGCAGGTTGATTAAAAACGGTATGTGTCTGCCAGTGCATGCTGTCTCCCTCCTTTCATTGGCAATAAAGGTAAGTATGGACAGAGGGCATGCACGCTGCATGGGAGGGGGGTCACACGATGACGATCGTGTTGATATCATTCGTGAAATAGCTCACAGAACATAAGAATAAACTATTTCATTACTTCACTAATGCTGAATAATTTATTCTTACCCCGTTTTTGTGAGGATCGTTATGCAACAGGATGCGCACAAGCGTGCATTAATTGCAGGCTCCATCGGTAATTTCATCGAGTGGTATGAATTTGCGGTCTACGGTTTTCTGGCAACGGTGATTGCCAGAAACTTCTTCCAGCTTGAGGGGGAAGCGGAGCTCACCAGCCTGATCCTTACCTGGGCCTCGTTCGCCATCGCTTTCTTCTTCCGTCCGCTGGGTGCGGTGGTCTTTGGCCGCATTGGCGACAGGATTGGCCGCAAACCGACGCTGATTATCGTGCTGGTATTGATGACGCTCGCCACCGCTGCCATCGGTATTGTGCCGGTCTACGCCAGTATCGGGATTGCCGCGCCGCTGATCGTTACACTCCTGCGTATTCTGCAAGGACTGTTCGCGGGCGGTGAGTATGGCGGTGCGGTCTCATTGATGACGGAGTTCGCCCCGCGCGACAAGCGCGGTCTTTACGGGGCATGGCAGTCCTTCACCGTGGCGCTCGGGCTGTTAGCGGGCGCAGGCATTGTCGCGTTGCTCTCTGCCCTGCTCTCCCCTGAAGCCTTGCACGACTGGGGCTGGCGCATTCCGTTCTTCCTGGCGTTGCCGATGGGTGCGGTCGCGCTATGGCTGCGGGTGAGCATGGAAGAGACGCCGAGCTTTGTGCAGCAACGGGAAAAATCGGTTGTTACTCAGGCCACCACCGCCGCCACGTTCAAAACCATCCTGATGGGCATTGGCCGCGTGATGGTCTGGTCTGCGGCGGGATATACCTATCTGGTGATTATGCCGACCTATCTGCAATCTGCGCTGCACACCGGTTTTAACCAGGCGCTGCTGATTGCGGTGATTTCTAACATTGGGTTTGCGCTCACGATCATTCCGTCGGGCATGCTGAGCGACAGGATCGGGCGGCGGACGGTGATGATTATCTCCACCGTGCTCCTGCTGATCCTCGCCCTGCCGCTGCTGAAAATTTTGCAGGCGGAAACCAGTACGCTGGCGATCAAAGCGGTTGTGGTGCTGATTGCGGGGGGTCTGGTTGGGATGCTGGCAGGGCCGGGGCCGGCAATGCTGTCTGAGATGTTCCCGACGCGCGTGCGTTATACCGGGCTGGGGCTGGCCTATTCTCTGTCGAATGCGATCTTCTCGGGCTGTGCGGGGCTGATCATTACCGGGCTGATTAAAGAGACGGGCAATCTGGATATTCCGGCGTACTACGTGATGGCAACGGCGGTGGTGAGTATTTTCGCGCTGATGACGCTGAGGAAGGATGACCATTTACGGTCGTTAGAGGAGTGAGATTGTTGCCCGGTGGCGCTGCGCTTAGCGGGCCTACGTTACCATGCTTTTGTAGGCCGGGTGAGGCGAAGCCGCCACCCGGCACAACAGGCTACCCGCGCTGACGCACCGCTTCGAACAGGCAGATACCCGTCGCAACAGAAACGTTCAGGGACGACACGCTGCCTGCCATCGGGATGCTGATCAGCTCGTCGCAGTGCTCGCGCGTCAGACGACGCATGCCTTCACCTTCTGCCCCCATCACCAGCGCCATGCGGCCGGTCATTTTGCTCTGATACAGGGTGTGATCCGCTTCACCGGCTGTGCCGACGATCCAGATATTCTCTTCCTGCAACAGACGCATGGTGCGCGCCAGGTTAGTCACGCGGATCAGCGGAACGTTTTCCGCCGCGCCGCAGGCAACTTTTTTAGCGGTAGCGTTAAGCTGCGCGGAACGATCTCTTGGCACAATCACCGCATGCACGCCTGCTGCATCGGCGCTACGCAGGCACGCGCCCAGGTTATGCGGGTCGGTTACGCCATCAAGGATCAGGAAGAACGGGTTATCCAGCTCAGCGATCAGATCCGGCAGATCGTTCTCCTGATACTGACGGCCTGGCTTCACGCGCGCGATAATGCCCTGGTGTACAGCTCCTTCGCTTTTCTCATCCAGATACTGGCGGTTCGCCAGTTGGATCACTACGCCCTGCGCTTCCAGCGCGTGGATCAGCGGCATCAGACGTTTATCTTCTCGCCCTTTCAGAATAAAAACTTCCTGAAAACGCTCCGGCGCGCGCTCCAGCAGGGCCTGCACCGCGTGGATGCCGTAAATCATTTCACTCATTGATGGTTCTCGTAATAAATATTTTCCCTCTCCCGTTGGGGAGAGGGTCAGGGTGAGGGGAAATTACTCCGCCTGCTGTTTCTTCGCCGCGCGCTTCGCTTTGGTCGCGGCCGCTATTTTTTGGGTCTTGGTCGACGGTTTTTTCGCTTTACGAGCGTCTTTTTTCGCCGCCTTGGGCTTCTGTTTCTTCTCGCCACGGAAAGCGCTGTCTGGCTCAAAGTTTACTCTTTTACCTGCCTGACGTCGCTTGCCGCCCGCTTTACCGTTGCCACCTTTTTTCGCTTTCTCACGCTCGGTTTTCCCGACGTTACGCGGCGCGCGCTCGCTGGAGATCAGGCTGAAGTCGATTTTACGGTCGTCCATATTCACGGCTTCAACCTTCACTTCCACCCGATCTCCCAGACGGTAGGTCTGGCCGCCGGATTCGCCGATCAGACGTTGTCCGACCTGGTCGAAGCGGTAGTAATCGTTATCGAGGCTGGAAACGTGCACCAGACCGTCGATAAACAGCTCATCCAGACGCACGAAGAAGCCAAAGCCGGTGACGCTGGCAATCACGCCTTTAAAGACGTTACCCACCTGATCCAGCATAAAGTCACACTTCAGCCAGTCCGCCACGTCACGCGTTGCTTCATCCGCACGACGCTCGGTCATGGAACAGTGCTGGCCCAGTTGCAGCATCTCTTCCATAGAGTAGTGATACCCTCCGGTTTCGGTCGTGTTGCCTTTATGACCCTGCTCGTGCGCCAGCAGATACTTGATCGCACGGTGCAGGGACAGATCCGGATAACGGCGGATCGGCGAGGTGAAGTGCGCGTACGACTGTAAGGCCAGGCCAAAGTGGCCCCGGTTTTCCGGATCGTAAATCGCCTGCTTCATGGAGCGCAGCAGCATGGTTTGCAGCATTTCCGCGTCAGGACGATCGCTGATGGATTCCAGCAGCTCGGCGTAATCTCGCGGCTCAGGCTTATTACCGCCAGGCAGCTCCAGGCCGAGTTCAGCCAGCACGGAGCGGAACGAGGTTACGGCTTCCGTGGTTGGCTTATCGTGAATACGGAACAGCGCAGGCTCTTTGGCTTTCTCAACGAAACGTGCCGCCGAGATGTTTGCCAGGATCATACACTCTTCAATCAGCTTGTGCGCATCGTTACGCTGGGTCTGTTCGATACGCTCAATGCGGCGCTCGGCGTTGAAGATAAACTTCGCTTCTTCGCTCTCAAAGGAGATCCCGCCGCGCTCTTCGCGCGCCTGATCCAGCGTTTTGTAGAGGTTGTGCAGCTCTTCGATGTGTTTGACCAGCGGCGCGTACTGTTCGCGCAGATCCTGATCGCCCTGCAACATATGCCAGACCTTGGTATAGGTCAGGCGCGCATGGGAACTCATCACTGCTTCGTAGAACTTATAGCCCGTCAGACGTCCCTTGCTGGAGATGGTCATTTCGCAGACCATACACAGGCGGTCCACCTGCGGGTTGAGGGAACACAGGCCGTTGGAGAGCACTTCTGGCAGCATCGGTACAACCTGCGACGGGAAGTAGACCGATGTACCGCGGCTGCGCGCTTCGTTATCCAGCGGCGTGTGTGGACGTACGTAGTAGCTCACATCCGCGATAGCCACCCACAGACGCCAGCCACCACCACGTTTTTTCTCACAGTACACGGCATCATCGAAGTCACGGGCGTCTTCACCATCAATGGTGACCAGCGGCAGATCGCGCAGATCCACGCGGCCTGCTTTGGACTCTTCCGGCACTTCTTCACGCAGGTTTTCGATCTGGTCTTCAACCGCTTTCGGCCAGACGTACGGAATTTCATGGGTGCGCAGCGCCATATCAACGGCCATGCCGGTGCCCATGTTATCGCCCAGCACTTCGACGATTTTACCTACCGCTTTTGTGCGACGAGTTGGGCGCTGGGTGAGTTCAACCACCACCACAAAGCCCATGCGTGCGCCCATCACCTCTTCAGGCGGGATGAGAATGTCGAAGCTCAGACGGCTGTCGTCCGGCACCACAAAACCTACGCCCGCATCGGTAAAGTAACGGCCAACGATCTGGCTGGTTTTCGGCACCAGCACGCGGACCACGCGCGCTTCGCGGCGGCCTTTACGGTCTGCACCCAGCGGCTGCGCCAGGATCTGGTCGCCGTGAATACACATCTTCATCTGTTCGGATGAGAGGTACAGATCGTCTTTACGGCCTTCCACGCGCAGGAAGCCGAAGCCATCGCGGTGACCAATAACGGTGCCTTTCAGCAGGTCGAGGCGTTCTGGCAGCGCGTAGCACTGGCGACGAGTAAAGACCAGCTGCCCGTCACGCTCCATGGCGCGCAGGCGGCGGCGAAGGGCTTCAATTTGCTCTTCACCTTCAATGTTTAATTCAACGGCAAGTTCTTCACGATTGGCGGGTTTTTCGCGTTTTGTTAAGTGTTCAATGATGAACTCGCGGCTGGGGATAGGATTCGCGTATTTTTCGGCTTCGCGTTCCTGGAAAGGATCTTGTGACATGTCGGTTCCTCCGTTGTCAGCTCCGGTGGAAATTTTCTTCATTCCACCAGCAATAATTTATAAAGCGGTTGATTCTCTTCAACCAAATCGGCCAGCGTGTAGTTATCCAGTTCCTTGAGAAAACTTTGCACGGCCTTTGAAAGCGCCTGTTTCAGGCGGCAAGCGGGCGTAATGTGGCAGAACGCGCTGCTACAGTTCACCAGAGAGAGCGGCTCCAGTTCACGTACCACATCGCCAATACGGATACTCTGTGCCGGTTTACCGAGACGGATCCCTCCATTCTTCCCGCGGACGGCAGCAACGTATCCGGCACGACTAAGTTGATTGATTATTTTGACCATATGATTACGGGACACACCGTACACCTCTGTGACTTCAGAGATGCTGGTCATCTTCCCATCGGGTAACGACGCCATGTAAATCAGCGCGCGTAAGCCGTAATCGGTGAAACTTGTTAACTGCACATCAACCTCAGGAAAAAGGGAAAACGCGGTTAAACCGCAGAGATATTCATTAATGATGATAAACCAGCCAGATAGTTAGCGGCTAATTTATTTGACAGACGGGGCGAAAAAGCGGAGATCCAGGAGCGGTCGCCGGATGGCGCTGCGCTTATCCGGCCTACGGGTTTCCCCGCAGGCCAGCAGTCACGAAGATTATGCGTCGAACGGGTCGCGCAGGATCATCGTTTCAGTACGATCCGGGCCGGTAGAAATAATATCGATCGGCACTTCGGTCAGTTCTTCAATGCGCTTGATGTAGTCCAGCGCGGCTTTTGGCAGGCCACTACGCTCTTTCACACCGAAGGTGGTCTCAGACCAGCCCGGCATGGTTTCGTAGATTGGCTCAATGCCTTCCCAGTCGTCAGCAGCCAGCGGAGTGGTGGTCACTTCGCGGCCATCTGGCATGCGGTAGCCAACGCAGATTTTCACTTCTTTCAGGCCGTCCAGTACGTCCAGCTTGGTCAGGCAGAAGCCAGACAGGGAGTTGATCTGCACTGCGCGACGTACGGCAACGGCGTCCAGCCAGCCGGTACGACGACGACGACCGGTGGTCGCGCCAAACTCGTTACCCTGCTTGCAGAGGAACTCGCCGGTCTCATCAAACAGTTCGGTCGGGAATGGACCTGCACCCACGCGAGTGGAGTACGCTTTGATGATGCCCAGAACGTAATCCACATAACGTGGACCCAGGCCAGAGCCGGTCGCCACGCCACCCGCGGTGGTGTTAGAGGACGTAACGTACGGATAGGTTCCGTGGTCGATGTCCAGCAGGGTACCCTGCGCACCTTCGAACATGACGAAATCGCCACGCTTGCGCGCCTGGTCCAGCAGATCGGACACATCAACAACCATACCGGTCAGAATGTCTGCAATCGCCATGACGTCATCCAGCACTTTCTGGTAGTCAACGGCTTCGGCTTTATAGAAGTTCACCAGCTGGAAGTTGTGATATTCCATCACTTCTTTCAGTTTTTCAGCGAAGGTTGCTTTGTCGAAGAGGTCACCGACGCGCAGACCGCGACGAGCCACTTTATCTTCGTATGCCGGGCCGATGCCACGACCGGTAGTGCCGATCGCTTTCGCGCCACGCGCTTTTTCACGCGCCACGTCCAGCGCCACGTGATAGTCCAGGATCAGCGGGCAGGCTTCGGAGAGCAGCAGACGCTCACGAACAGGGATACCACGGTCTTCCAGACCTTTCATCTCTTTCATCAGCGCAGCAGGAGACAGCACAACGCCGTTACCGATGATGCTGGTGACGTTTTCGCGAAGAATGCCTGATGGAATAAGATGGAGGACGGTTTTTTCACCGTTGATTACGAGAGTATGGCCTGCGTTGTGACCGCCCTGGTAGCGTACAACATATTTAGCCCGTTCAGTCAGAAGATCAACAATCTTCCCTTTACCTTCGTCACCCCATTGGGTGCCCAGTACGACGACGTTGTTACCCATTTTTTTCAAAATCACCGTTTGCTTAAAAATGGATTCTACCATCGCTTTTTCAGATATACAGCACTTTTTGACCCTAAAATATGCCAATTGCGGTTAGTTTTTGATCAGCCAATCGTTTTCCTCAACATGTAGTAGATAACGATACCAGCAACCACAAGACCACCGCCAAAACGACGCAAAATATTATCCGGCAGTTGGCTCATGGTGGCGATCATCCGGCGCCATGCGCGCGGATAAAGCATCGGGCCGAGGCCTTCCAGCACCAAAACCAGGGCCAGCGCGAGCCAGATCGTTGAATTCATTTTTCATCCTTATAAAAGAAAACCACCGCTCCGTGAAGAGCGGTGGTTTGAATACTCAAACGAGCCTGAGTTTATCGCGTTGCGTTGGTCGGCGTCTTCATATAACGGAAGAAATCGCTGTCCGGGCTGAGCACCATCACATCCTGGTTGCTCTTGAAGCTATTCTCGTAAGCGCGCAGGCTACGAATGAAGGCATAGAAGTCCGGATCCTGGCTGAATGCATCAGCAAACAGTTTCGCGGCTTCCGCATCACCTTCACCGCGCAGGATACGACCCTGGCGCTCAGATTCCGCCAGCGTCTTGGTGACTTCATAGTCCGCTGCCGCGCGCAGTTTTTCCGCTTCTTCCTGACCCTGTGAACGGTGACGACGGGCTACCGCTTCACGCTCGGCGCGCATACGGTTGTAGATCGCCTCGGACACTTCCGCTGGCAGGTTGATCTGCTTGATGCGCACATCAACCACTTCGATGCCCAGCGCCGCCATACTGTTCGGGTTGATCACCGGCACTTTACCGTTGGTTTCAGCCTGAACACGTTCAGCCGCTTTGGCAATCGCATCGTCTGCCGCCGGGGTTTCAACTTCATCCTCGGTGCCCGCAGAGCCGGAGTTCAGCGCATCACGCACTTCCAGCGTCAGACGACCACGGGAGTCGGTCACAATGTCTTTCACATCCAGACGACCAATTTCAGAACGCAGACGGTCAGAGAACTTACGTTTCAGCAGCACTTCTGCCTGAGAAACGTCGCCACCCCCGGTTGCCAGGAAGTAGCGGCTGAAATCGCTGATGCGCCATTTGATATAGGAATCAACGATCAGGTCTTTCTTCTCTTTGGTCACGAAACGATCGGCCTGGTTATCCATGGTCTGGATACGCGCATCGAGCGTTTTCACTGACTGAATGAACGGGATCTTAAAGTGCAGACCCGGCTCATAAATCACCGGACGCTTGTCGCCGTCACGCACGACGCTGCTGAACTGGAACTTGATCCCACGCTCGCCCTCTTTCACCACAAAGATGGAGGTGTAGAGCACGACCAGTACAATGATGATGATCGCAATAACTGACTTACGCATCCTTATTCCCCCTGACGCTGGTAGTCGTTACGCTGCGCGTTGGCACGGCGTTGGTCCATAATGTCACCATCGTTCGAAGAAGGCGTTGTGTTCGCGCTGGCGCTGCCAGACGAGGCCGGTGGCAGACGCAGCAGGTTGTTCGCACCGCTGTTGTCTTTTGCTGCCGGTGCAGAACCGCCTTTCAGCATCTGATCCAGCGGCAGGACCATCAGGTTTCCGCCTTTGTTGTCGTTAACCAGCACTTTACGCGTATGGCTCAGCACTTTTTCCATGGTCTCGATATAGAGACGCTCACGGGTAATTTCCGGCGCGGCTTTATATTCCGGCAGGATCTTCGCGAAGCGAGCCACTTCACCCTGTGCTTCCAGGATGGTCTGGGTCTTATACGCACGCGCTTCTTCCAGAATACGCTGCGCCTGACCGTTTGCACGCGGCTGAACTTCGTTGGTGTACGCTTCCGCTTCACGGATGTACTGCTGTTCGTTTTCACGCGCGGCAATCGCATCGTCAAAGGCGGCTTTCACCTCTTCCGGCGGACGTGCAGCCTGGAAGTTGACGTCCAGCAGGGTGATACCCATGTTGTACGGACGGATGGTCTCTTCCAGCTCACGCTGGGTATCGCTACGAATAACGGTACGACCTTCGGTCAGGATACGGTCCATGGTGTATTTACCGATCACGCCACGCAGGGCGCTGTCGGTCGCCTGACGCAGGCTGTCATCGGCGCTGGTCACGCTAAACAGATAACGTTCCGGATCGGTCACGCGGTACTGTACGTTCATCTCAACGCGCACCACGTTCTCGTCAGAGGTCAACATCACGCCAGAGGCGGCCAGTTCACGGACGGACTCCACGTTAACCGCGGTCACGTCATCAATGAAGGTCGGCTTCCAGTTCAGGCCCGGTTCAACCAGATGGCTGAACTTACCGAAACGGGTGACCACGCCGCGTTCTGCTTCTTTAATGGTGTAGAACCCGCTGGCTGCCCAGATGATTACTACCGCAGCGGCGACAATGCCCACCACGCGGCCACCCATTGGCGGGCGCGGACTCTGAGTGGAATTGCCACCCGAGCCAGAACCTTTTCCTCCGCCAAGGCCACCAAGCTTTTTGCTCAGTTTGCGGAAGATATCATCCAGATCCGGCGGCCCCTGCTCGCGACCACCTTTGTTGCCATTTCCCCCAGAGTTGCCGCCTTGATTATTGCTGCTTCCCCACGGGTCGCGGTCTTGTCCGTTATTACCGGGCTGATTCCACGCCATGTATATGCTCCATATTTGTTATGCAAGGGCGAATTTTTCAGGCTTCCCCTTTCTGATCAGACGATATAGTCCGCCAGCGCAGGTTCTTGTTTACAGAGGCGACGCCAGTCAACGATCGGCATACGCACCTGCATCCCCACGCTGCCGTCATCCTCCATCCACTCTTTTTCTATCGCCTGAAGCTGATAAAACCGGCTGCGCAGCCTGCCTTCCTGTGGCGGCAGTCGCAGCGTGTGCTGAGCTACCTCACCGGAAAGACGTTCTGTCAAAGCCTGGAAAAGCAGTGGCACACCAATCCCGGCCTGAGCAGACAGCCAGACCCGAATCGGTTTGTTCTCTTCGTCTCGGTCAATACGCGGTTCAAAATCGTCCAGCATATCGATCTTGTTCATCACCAACAGGGTGGGAATTTCGTGGGCGTCGATCTCTTCGAGCACCACGTTCACCGCGTCGATGTTCTCCTGCACGCGTACGTCAGCCGCATCAATCACATGCAGTAGCAGGGTCGCCTGACGCGTCTCCTGCAAGGTCGCTTTAAACGCCGCGACCAGATCGTGCGGCAGATGGCGAATAAACCCTACGGTATCCGCCAGCACAGTTTCACCCACGTCTGCGACGTCAATACGGCGCAGGGTTGGGTCCAGGGTCGCAAACAGCTGGTCTGCGGCATACACCTGGGCCTCGGTTATCTGGTTAAACAGGGTGGATTTACCGGCGTTGGTATAGCCCACCAGCGACACCGTTGGGATGTCAGCTTTCGTTCGCGCCCGACGCCCCTGTTCGCGCTGTTTCTCTACACGTTCCAGACGTGAAAGGATCTGGGTTATACGCCCACGCAGCAAACGGCGGTCGGTTTCGAGCTGGGTTTCACCCGGGCCGCGCAAACCAATCCCGCCTTTTTGTCTTTCAAGGTGTGTCCAGCCACGCACCAGACGCGTCGCCAGATGGCGCAACTGCGCCAGCTCAACCTGCAACTTACCCTCGTGGGTACGCGCACGCTGAGCAAAAATATCTAAGATCAACCCCGTGCGATCGATAACACGGCATTCGCAGAGAGCTTCCAGGTTACGTTCCTGAGCCGGAGACAGCGCATGATCAAACAGCACAACAGATGCGCCGGTTGCTTTTACGGCATCCGCAATTTCTACTGCTTTACCTTCACCTACAAAATACTTCGGGTGCGGCGCTTTACGGCTACCGGTAATCACCTGCATTGCTTCGACACCGGCGGAAGAGACCAGAGATTCAAACTCCTGGAGGTCTTCCATATCTTTGTCTTGCGAAAAATAGATGTGTACCAGCACCGCCTGCTCACCGGCGTCATAACGGTCAAACAAGCGTAAACCTCTCTAAAAAGATCAGCGGGGAACGCAGGATCCCTGGCTCCCCGTGTGGAAAACAGCCCAAAACCTTATTCGGTTTCTTCGCTGTCCTGCGCTGGTGTTGAAGAACCCTGCGCGTTGCTGCCGTGATGGTAGTTACTGCCAGTGCCGCCGCCAGCGTTATTGCTGTGATGAGATACCGGACGGGACGGAACAACAGTAGAAATCGCGTGCTTATAGACCATCTGGCTGACCGTGTTTTTCAACAGGATCACGAACTGATCGAAAGACTCAATCTGACCTTGCAGCTTAATACCATTCACCAAATAAATAGAAACTGGAACACGCTCCCGACGCAATGCGTTCAGGAACGGATCTTGTAAAGATTGCCCCTTAGCCATTCTATCTTTTCCTTATATGCTTGTTTTGTACTTAGAACCTTGCGATTCTGAAAAATTGCGCACGATACGGCTTAATTGTACACATTCAGTCAGCGATATCACCAATAACCTCAATCACTTCGTTTAACGCCTGTTGTGGTTTTTCACTGTCTAACCAGTGAACCCCCTCCCAACCGCGTAACCAGGTGATCTGGCGCTTCGCTAACTGTCTCGTGGCGCAAACACCTCGATAAACCATTTCATCGTATGAAATCTCGCCTTCAAGATACGACCACATCTGGCGGTACCCCACACAACGAATGGAAGGCATGTCCGTATGCAAATCTCCACGGGCAAAAAGCGCCCGCACTTCTGCTTCAAAATCTGAAGCCAACATCTGATGAAAACGCTGCTCAATTCGTTGATGGAGCAGTTCACGGCTCGCCGGGGCGATGGCGAACTGATGCACCTGATACGGCAGAGCGTCTCCTGACGTTTGCGTCAGTTCCGTTAAAGTTTTACCCGAAATGAAAAAAACTTCCAGTGCCCGGGAAAGCCTTTGCGGATCGTTTGGGTGGATCCGCGCTGCGGCAACCGGGTCAATCTCTTCCAGTTGCCTGTGCAAAACGTCCCACCCCTGCTCTGCCGCCTGCCGCTCAATCTTCGCTCTCACTTCCGGATCGGCCGATGGCAGAGGCGATAACCCCTCCAGCAGCGCCTTAAAGTAGAGCATCGTGCCGCCAACTAACAGCGGTATGCGTCCCGCGGCGGTAATCTCGGCCATCTCGGCTAAGGCGTCGCGGCAAAAATCTGCCGCGGAGTAAGCCTGTGCCGGGTCGAGAATATCCAGTAAACGGTGCGGTGCCGCACGCAGTTCGTCTGCGTTGGGCTTCGCCGTGCCGATGTCCATCCCTCGGTAGATGAGGGCTGAATCAACGCTAATCAACTCTACTGGCAAAACTTTACGTAACTCAATGGCTAACGCCGTTTTGCCGGAGGCCGTTGGCCCCATTAGAAAAATCGCCTTTGGCAGGCTCGCCTTAATTACATCAGTCATGTTTCAGGGCGGTCATCGCCGTTTGTAAATCAACAGGTTGTAACAAACCACCTGGAGGCGCTTTCACCAGCTGTGGACAGAGGCGCTCCACCTCCGCCAGAACGGTAATCGCCTGCGCCATACTCCACGGTGCATGCTCGCTGGCCAGATGGCGGGCGATCCACTGCGCGGTATCGGCGGCATCAAACGTCGTTTGCTGCGCCAGGTAGCCTATCAGTTCAGGAATCAAGTTTTGTAAATTTTGTTGGCGTAAGGGTAAAGGCACTGCGCGAATTGTCACATGCTGCGCGTCCAGTACGATTTCAATCCCCATTTCGGCCAGTTGCGTCTGCACGCGCCGCAAAACCCCTGTTTCTTCAGGGGATATTTTCAGGCGAACGGGGATCAACAGCGGCTGCGCGCAGGCGGCATTCACCCCCGGGGTTAACTGCGCCTGTTTGAGCCAGCGCTCCGCCACGGAAAGCGCCAGCAACAGCAGTTTACCTTCGCGTTCAAGCAACGCCATGTCGGGAGCAATAATGGTCAATACCCGACCAAAACTCTGGCTATGCCCATCCAGAGAGGGGGTTGAAACCGTGATGTGCTCTTTATGCTCCACCGCCGGCGTATCCAGCAGTTTGCGGTACAGCGCCCCCTGCTGTTTGTGGTAGCCCGGCTGAGCGTTGGGATAGTTGGCACCGGTTGGTCGCGGCGCGTTGCCCGCCGGGGATAAACGTGGAGCAGCCGGCTCGCGCGCGACCGCCGGTTCGGCAAAATGGTTACGCCCGGCCGCCACGCGGTTTTCCGGCAGTGGGCGCGGCGCGGGCTCTTCTTTTGCCAGCGGCAACTCTGGCTCTGCCTGCTGCTGCAATACAGCGGCAACGCCCTGGTAGATGAAATCATGCACCAGGCGCGACTGGTGGAAACGCACCTCGTGCTTGGCGGGGTGCACGTTAACGTCAACCTGGTGCGGGTCGATCTCCAGATAAAGCACAAAGGCGGGCTGTTGATCGGCGCCGAGCTTATCTTCGCAGGCCTGTCGAATAGCGTGGTTAATCAGGCGGTCGCGCATCATGCGGCCGTTGACGTAGCAATACTGAATTTCTGCGAACGCGGCGCTGCTGGCGTACGGATCGGCAACCCAGCCACGCAGGGCCAGATCGCCATGCTGCCACTCAATGGCCAGCGCCTTTTCCAGAAACGGTGTGCCGCAGATGGCGCCCAACCGACGCTCTTTTTGCCCGCCTTCCGCCACTGCGCGATACTGGCGCATCACTTTGCCGTTATGGCTAAGGTTGATCGTGACATCAAAGCGCGCCAGCGCGATGCGGCGGATGATCTCGTCGATATGTCCGAATTCGGTCTTCTCGGTTCGCATAAACTTGCGCCGGGCGGGCGTGTTATAGAAGAGATCCAGCACTTCAAGCGTGGTGCCTACCGGGTGCGCCGCAGGTTTAACCGTGACGTCCATATCACGCCCTTCGGCGTAGGCCTGCCAGGCTTCCTGCTGGTCGGCCGTGCGGGAGGTCAACGTTAAGCGGGAAACGGAGCTGATACTGGCCAGCGCTTCGCCGCGAAAACCCAGGCTTATAATCGCTTCCAGATCGTCAAGTGAGGCAATTTTACTGGTGGCATGACGCGCCAGCGCCAGCGCCAGTTCGTCCTTTTTGATGCCACAGCCGTTATCACGAATGCGGATAAGCTTTGCGCCCCCGCGTTCGATATCGATATCAATGCGGGTCGCCCCTGCATCGAGGCTGTTTTCCACCAGTTCCTTCACCACCGACGCAGGGCGTTCCACCACCTCACCGGCGGCGATTTGGTTCGCGAGCTGCGGCGGTAGAACCTGAATCGGCATGAACTCTCCTTAATTAGTCGCGGTCATTTCACCCGGCAGCGCGGCGCTTGCCGTCTGGGCTGCCCCGCCCTGCGGCGCAGACTGAAGCGGATGCGCGTCAAAGTATTTACGCAGACCGTTATAAATCGCTTCGGCAATTTGCTGCTGATAGCTGTCGCTTCCCAGTAAACGCTCTTCACCATGGTTACTGATAAAGCCCGTCTCTACCAGAATCGACGGGATATCCGGCGAACGCAGGACACCAAGGCTTGCATGCTCCGGGCGACGCTTATGCAGCGATCCAATGCTTTGCAGCTGGCTCAGTACGTTAGTGGCGACATCATACCCGACGCGCTGAGAATGACCGAACTGTAAATCCAGTACCGCCTGGCTGAGATACGGATCGGCCTGGCTGTTTGCCAGCACATCGCCTGCCCCGCCTAACAGTTCAGATTGCTTCTCGTGCTCTTCAAGCCAGTTCGCCATTTCACTGTTGGCTCGACGGTTCGACAGCACCCATACCGACGCGCCGGTGGCGTTACGGTTCGGCGCAGCATCCGCGTGAATCGACACCAGGAAGTTGGCGTTTTGCTTACGCGCCACATCCGAGCGTCCCATCACTGAAATAAAGTAATCTCCGTCGCGGGTCATGACCCCTTTAAACATCGGATCGTCATTCAGAAGCGCACGCAGCTTACGGGCAATGGCGATAGTGACGTTTTTCTCCCGCGTGCCGCCCGGGCCAATCGCGCCAGGATCTTGCCCGCCGTGTCCGGCGTCGATGGCGATAATCACTTTGTCGCCACTGACCGGTGTTCGCCGCGCGCTGACCGCCGGACGCGTCACCGTGTTGCTGCTGGTCACGGCGGTAAGTCGGTCATTTTGTGATTTAAACGGATTACGGGCTGGCTCAGACGGCCTTGGGGTATAAACCGGCGCTTCCACGCGTTTTGCTACAACAGGTGCAGGCGGTGGAGGCGGCGGAACATCAGCATTAATGGTAAAGACCACCGTATAATTGGCGCCGTTTTGCTGCTTAACCGCCTTCGTTTTGCCCTTTTCGGTGAGATCGACCACCAGACGCAGAGACTGCGTATCCTTCGGCGTTCCCGAACGGATGCTTTTCACCAGATTGTTGCCGCTGAACTGGAGCGGCAGCCCCTGGATCACCCCGGTCTGTTTAATATCGAGCGCCACGCTGCGGCTGTCGATTTGTGAGAAAGCATATTCAGGATCGCCCATAAAGCTGAACGTAATGCGGGCCTGGCTATCGCCATTCGACACCTGAATATCCGAGAGGCTGGCCGCCCCGACCTGCGCGCACAGCAGGACCGTGGCAGCCAGCACCCAACCTTTAACGCGATTAATCATCCCGTTATCCCTACGCTCAACCGGCTAAACGCGCCAGTAAGGAACAGCCTGATGAGGAAACCGCACTGATGCGTGCCTCACGCCCTTGTGCCTGGTAATCTAAGTGAATTTCGACATCCGGGTCAGGCAGCACACCCGCACCTTGTTGCGGCCACTCCACCAGGCAGATGGCGTCGTTGGCAAAGTAATCGCGGATCCCCATAAATTCCAGCTCCTCCGGGTCCGCAAGACGATATAAATCAAAGTGGTACACCATGATATTTTCAAGCGTGTACGGTTCCACCAGCGTGTAGGTCGGGCTTTTTACGTTCCCGTTATGGCCTAACGCCTGCAAAAAGCCACGGCTGAAGGTTGTTTTACCCGCGCCTAAATCACCATACAGATAAATGACGGTCGCCCCCTGACAGGCCTGCGCCACGCGCTTGCCGAGATCTAAAGTGGCTTGTTCATCAGGTAAAGGAATCGCTCGATTAGTCATTTTCTACGTCAATCACATCCGGGTTAACAACACGCCGCAGCGTGCAAAAAAGATCGGTGGCCAGCATACCGCGCGTTCCGTAACGAGCAGCCAGCCTGTCAGCCGCCGCACCGTGGGCCACGCAGCCCGCACAGGCTGCATCATAAGGGGGAAGTTTCTGTCCGAGCAATGCGCCAATGATGCCGGAGAGCACATCGCCCATGCCGCCGCTCGCCATGCCTGCATTACCGGCATCAACGATGCCCATCGCATCATCGCTGGCGATAACGGTTCCCGCCCCTTTCAAAACGGCAACACCTCCGTAACGTTTTACCAGACGTTGGGCTGAAAGTAAGCGATCGCTTTCAATTTCTGCCACGCTACAGTTAAGCAGCCGTGCGGCTTCGCCGGGGTGCGGCGTCAGAATGCGATTGTGACGCTTATCCGGGTTTATTGCCAGAAGGTTAAGCGCGTCGGCATCCCAGAGCATCGGTTTACGAAAATTCTCGGCCTTTTGCAGGGCCTGTTTACCCCACTCCTGCTGACCCAGGCCCGGACCAATGACCACCACGTCCGCCCACTCAAGACCCTCTTCAATCGCCTGCGGGGTAAGCTCGTGGACCATCAGCTCCGGCCGCGCGGTAATAATGGGCGGAATGTTTTCGCTGCGGGTCAGCACGCGTATTAATCCGCCGCCGCTGCGCAACGCGGCCTCTCCGGTCATTCGAATCGCACCTGCCGTGCCATGATCGCCACCAATAATCAGCAGTCGGCCATGGTCACCCTTATGGGAGGTGGGACGACGCGGCGGTAGCCACTGTGCAAGCTGGGAGGCATCAAAGCGGGTGATGTGGGTATCCTGTCCGATCAGCCAGTTTTCCAGCCCCAGGGCGTTGTGGTGTAACGTGCCCACGACATCCCGCGCTTTCCCGGTAAGCAGCCCCGGCTTCAGGGCGATAAAGGTCACGGTGTGCGCCGCCTCAATCGACACGCCCGGCGTCGCGCCGGTTTGTGCCATCAGGCCGGAGGGAATATCCAGCGCTACCACCGGGGCGGGGTGCGCATTAGCGCGCGTAATCAGCGCGGCGACGTCATCGCGAGGCGCGCGCATCAGTCCCGTCCCCAGCAGACCATCAACAATCACGTCGACATCCTCGGGCCAGATAATATCAGGCGCATGAATAATGCCCCCCGCATTCAGCCAGGCCTCTCTCGCCATGCCAGCCTCTTCCGGTAGCGGCTTGTCGCTCTCCAGCGCCATCAGGGTGACGCGCAGCCCCGCCGCCACCGCAAGACGAGCCACCACATAGCCATCGCCACCGTTATTGCCGTGCCCGCACAGGATCAGATAGTGCGAGGCATCAGGATAAGCCGTGCGCGCCACGTTAAACGCCGCCTCGCCCGCGCGCTGCATCAGTTCGTAAAGGGTAATGCCGAGGCTATCTGCGGCCTCTTTCTCGGCCCGAAGGAGGTCATCCGCATGCCAGATGGAATGTGGTATACTTGCGGGGTTTTTCTTCACAGTATGGTCCGTCATGTCACAGCCCCTCGATCTCAATGAATTAGCGCAAAAAATAAAACAGTGGGGTGCTGAACTGGGCTTCCAGAAGGTCGGTATTACTGACACCGACCTCTCTGCCAGTGAGCCTAAGCTCCAGGCATGGCTGGATAAACAATACCACGGCGAGATGGAGTGGATGGCGCGTCACGGTATGATGCGTGCCCGCCCCCACGAGCTGTTGCCGGGTACGCTGCGCGTTATTAGCGTACGCATGAACTATCTGCCCGCTAACGCGGCCTTTGCGCGCACGCTAAAAAATCCCTCTCTGGGTTACGTCAGCCGATACGCGCTGGGGCGTGATTACCACAAACTTCTGCGCAACCGTCTAAAAAAGCTCGGGGAAACCATTCAGCAGCACTGTGTTTCGCTGAATTTTAGACCCTTTGTCGATTCTGCGCCTATTCTTGAGCGCCCGATCGCCGAAAAAGCCGGGCTCGGCTGGACAGGTAAGCACTCACTTATCTTAAGCCGCGACGCGGGCTCATTCTTTTTCCTGGGTGAACTACTGATTGATTTACCTCTTCCGGTAGACAGTCCGGTGGAAGAAGGTTGTGGCCGCTGTGTGGCCTGTATGACCATCTGCCCGACGGGCGCGATTGTCGAACCGTATACCGTTGATGCGCGCCGCTGTATCTCTTATCTCACTATCGAGCTGGAAGGCGCTATTCCAGAGGAGTTTCGTCCGCTTATTGGCAACCGCATCTACGGCTGTGATGACTGTCAGCTGATTTGTCCGTGGAACCGTTATTCACAGTTGACGGACGAAGAAGACTTCAGTCCGCGCAAGGCGTTACATGCCCCGCAGTTGATCGAACTGTTCGCCTGGAGCGAAGCCTGGTTCCTGAAGGTGACGGAGGGTTCCGCCATACGTCGTATCGGCCACCTGCGCTGGCTGCGTAATGTGGCCGTTGCGCTGGGGAATGCCCCGTGGGATGAGGCAAATCTTCAGGCGCTCGAAAGCCGTAGAGGTGAGCACCCACTTCTTGATGAGCACATAGAATGGGCGATTGCGCAGCAAATTGAGAAGCGAAATGCCGGCGTGGTTGAAGTGCAGTTACCGAAGAAACAGCGCCTGGTCAGGGTGATTGAAAAAGGACTGCCGCGGGATGTGTGATATATTCACAGGCTGTGAATAAAAATAAGAATTCAGGCGCCATCAGCTCTGGCAAACAGGTCAAGTGATCTCAATAACATTTTGAAATCAAATTTTCTTCATAAATTACAGGTAATTACGAAGATATTATTCACCCTGCTAACATTTCGTAGAGACTGGTTTTATCACGGTTTCTGTGGATAACTCTGTTCACAAGAGTATTTCAGACATAATAGAAAAGGTCCCCAACGAAGCACTTCGCTGTGGATAATCTGGAGATGAAGAAGAATTTGGAGCGGGAAACGAGACTCGAACTCGCGACCCCGACCTTGGCAAGGTCGTGCTCTACCAACTGAGCTATTCCCGCTTGGGTGTTCTGGTGCTATGCGTATCTTGCGATACTTTCAAATTTTGGAGCGGGAAACGAGACTCGAACTCGCGACCCCGACCTTGGCAAGGTCGTGCTCTACCAACTGAGCTATTCCCGCTTGGGTGTTCTGGTGCTGGCGTATCTTGCGATACTTTTCAAATTTTGGAGCGGGAAACGAGACTCGAACTCGCGACCCCGACCTTGGCAAGGTCGTGCTCTACCAACTGAGCTATTCCCGCAAATCTGTACTGCTTTTGTTGCTGTCGTAACGTGTAATTCTCTGTCGTTACGGGAGGCGCATTATACGAGAAATCCGTTTAGCTGCAACCCCCCTCAAAGCGATTTTTTTGAAATTCAGTTCAAGTGCTTATTTAATCGGCAAGCTGAACAATTTAGCGACAAAAACCCGGCCACGCAAGGCGCCGGATCGCAAAATCAGAGCTTAATAAAGTTTTCGCGATAGTACGCCAGCTCCGCAACAGACTCACGGATGTCATCCATCGCCTGGTGCGTCCCCTGCTTTGTGAAGCCGTCGAGAATTTCCGGTTTCCAGCGGCGGGCCAGCTCTTTCAGGGTGCTCACATCCAGATAGCGGTAGTGGAAGTAGGACTCCAGCTCCGGCATGTACTTAAACAGGAAACGACGATCCTGACCAATGCTGTTGCCACAGATAGGCGATTTTCCTGCCGGCACCCACTGCTTCAGAAATTCAAGCGTCGCCAGCTCCGCTTCGCGGTCGCCCAGGGTGCTGGCCTTCACGCGTTCCACCAGCCCGCTGCCGGTATGGGTACGCACGTTCCACTCATCCATCAGCGCAAGCTGGTCATCGGACTGGTGCACGGCAATCGTTGGGCCTTCCGCCAGAATATTGAGGTTGGCATCGGTGACCAGTGTGGCGATCTCAATAATGCGATCGCGCTCGGGATCAAGGCCGGTCATCTCCAGATCGATCCAAATCAGGTTGTTTTCGTCCGCGCTCATGTTATTTTCCACCCTTCTCGCATAACCGGCAGTAGCAGGTTAACTAGTATTAATTAGAGTGTATCATAGAGGTTTTGCCCGCTACGGGCGACCAGGAGCCAGCGCGATTGAGTAAAAATAAACTCTCCAAAGGGCAGCAGCGCCGCGTGAATGCAAATCACCAGCGCCGTCTTAAAACCACTACGGAGAAGCCCGATTACGACGACAACCTGTTTGGCGAAGCGACAGAAGGCGTTGTGATTAGCCGCTTCGGCATGCACGCCGATGTCGAATCTGCCGACGGGGATATCCACCGTTGCAATATCCGTCGCACCATCCGTTCCCTGGTGACCGGTGACCGCGTGGTCTGGCGTCCAGGCAAAGAGGCGGCAGAAGGGGTAACGGTTAAAGGTATCGTTGAAGCCGTGCATGAACGCACGTCGGTTCTGACCCGTCCGGATTTCTACGACGGCGTGAAGCCCATTGCCGCCAACATTAACCAGATCGTGATCGTTTCGGCGATTTTGCCTGAGCTTTCACTCAACATTATTGACCGTTATCTGGTGGCCTGCGAAACGCTACAGGTTGAGCCGCTTATCGTGCTGAATAAAATCGATCTGCTGGATGACGAGGCCATGGCCTTTGTCAATGAGCAGATGGATATTTACCGCAACATTGGCTATCGCGTGTTGATGGTTTCCAGCCGCACCAAAGACGGCCTGAAGCCGCTGGAAGATGCGCTAACCGACCGCATCAGCATCTTTGCAGGGCAGTCCGGCGTGGGTAAATCCAGCCTGCTTAACAATCTGCTCGGCCTTCAGCAGGAGATCCTGACCAACGATGTGTCGGACGTCTCCGGGCTGGGCCAGCACACCACCACCGCCTCACGTCTCTATCACTTCCCGCACGGCGGCGATGTGATTGACTCCCCGGGCGTGCGTGAATTTGGTCTCTGGCATCTCGAGCCGGAACAAATCTTTAACGGATTTGTCGAATTCCATGACTATTTAGGCGCTTGCAAATACCGCGACTGTAAACATGACAACGATCCGGGCTGCGCCATCCGCGAAGCGGTAGAGAACGGAGAAATTGCGGAAACCCGTTTCGAAAATTACCACCGTATTCTCGAAAGCATGGACCAGGTAAAAACGCGTAAAAACTTTTCTGATTCTGATAACTGACAACTAAGCTAAGCGTCGCTAAAATCGTCCCCTTTTTTCAGGTTCCGGCAGCGTAATGCCGGATCAGGAACGACAAAACAATGGCCTGGAGGCTACCTTGTTAAACTCATTTAAACTTTCGCTTCAATACATTCTGCCGAAACTGTGGCTCACTCGCCTGGCGGGCTGGGGCGCGAGCAAACGAGCGGGCTGGCTGACCAAACTGGTCATCGACCTGTTCGTGAAATACTACAAGGTCGACATGAAAGAAGCGCAGAAGCCGGATACGGCAAGCTATCGTACCTTCAACGAATTTTTTGTGCGTCCGCTGCGCGATGAAGTGCGCCCGCTGAATACCGACCCGAACGTGCTGGTGATGCCAGCGGACGGCGTGATCAGCCAGCTGGGTAAAATTGAAGACGACAAAATTTTGCAGGCGAAAGGCCATAACTACAGCCTGGAAGCGCTGCTGGCCGGTAACTACATAATGGCCGATCTGTTCCGTAACGGGACTTTCGCGACCACCTATCTCTCCCCGCGCGATTACCACCGCGTGCATATGCCGTGTAACGGTATTCTGCGCGAGATGATCTACGTGCCGGGGGATCTGTTCTCCGTCAATCACCTGACGGCGCAAAACGTTCCTAACCTGTTTGCCCGTAACGAGCGCGTCATCTGCCTGTTTGATACTGAATTTGGCCCAATGGCGCAGATTCTGGTGGGTGCTACCATTGTAGGCAGCATCGAAACCGTCTGGGCGGGCACCATTACTCCGCCACGCGAAGGCGTGATCAAGCGCTGGACCTGGCCTGCCGGCGAAGAAGAAGGTTCTGTGGCCCTGCTGAAAGGTCAGGAAATGGGCCGCTTCAAGCTGGGCTCAACGGTCATCAACCTGTTCGCTCCGGGCAAAGTTAACCTGGTCGACGAGCTGGAAAGCCTGTCCGTGACCAAACTCGGCCAGCCTCTGGCAGTATCGACGGAGGTCTTTGCAACACCAGACGTTGCGCCAGCCCCGTTGCCGGAAGATGAGATCAAAGCCGAGCACGACGCCAGCCCGCTGGTTGACGACAAAAAAGACGAAGGCTAACAACAGAAGGATCGCTGACGTGCGCCCGATTATCTTATTACTGATGGCCTGGTGCCTCAGCATGGGGGCGTACGCAGCGACGGCCCCCGACGCCAAACAGATAACCCAGGAGCTGGAGCAGGCAAAAGCGGCAAAACCCGCTCAGCCGGAGACCGTTGAGTCACTCCAGTCTGCACTGAACGCGCTTGAGGAACGAAAGGGTTCCCTTGAGCGCGCGCAGCAGTATCAACAGGTTATCGACAATTTCCCCAAACTCTCTCAGACCCTGCGCTCGCAGCTAAACAACCTGCGCGATGAACCACGCCAGGTCCCCGCGGGGATGACGTCCGAGGCGCTGAATCAGGAGATCCTGCAAGTCAGCAGCCAGCTGCTGGAAAAAAGCCGTCTGGCGCAGCAGGAGCAGGAACGGGCGCGTGAAATTGCCGATTCCCTCAGTCAGCTTCCACAGCAGCAAACCGATGCCCGCCGTCAGTTAAATGAGGTGGAACGCCGCATCGGGACGCAGACAGGCAGCACACCGCAGAATCAGGCGCAAAATCTTGGGTTGCAGGCGGAATCCGCCAGACTAAAAGCCCTGGTTGATGAACTGGAGCTGGCGCAGCTTTCCGCTAACAACCGCCAGGAGCTGTCGCGGATGCGTTCCGAGCTGGCGCAGAAGCAGAGCCAGCAGCTGGATGCGTATCTCCAGGCGCTGAGAAATCAACTCAACAGCCAGCGTCAGCGTGAAGCTGAACGTGCTCTGGAAAGCACAGAGTTACTGGCCGAAAACAGCGCTAACCTGCCCGACAGCATCGTCGCCCAGTTTAAGGTTAACCGCGAGCTTTCTGCTGCGCTGAATCAGCAGGCGCAGCGCATGGATTTGGTGGCCTCGCAGCAGCGTCAGGCTACCAATCAAACCCTTCAGGTTCGTCAGGCACTCAACACGCTGCGTGAACAGTCCCAGTGGCTTGGCTCGTCTAACCTGTTGGGCGAAGCGTTACGCGCGCAGGTGGCCCGTCTGCCAGAGATGCCAAAACCACAGCAGCTTGATACGGAGATGGCGCAGCTGCGTGTTCAGCGTCTTCATTATGAAGATCTCCTCAACAAGCAGCCGCAAATCCGCCAGATCCGTCAGGCTGACGGACAGCCGCTCACCGGCGAGCAAAGTCGTATTCTGGAAGCACAGCTGCGCACCCAACGCGAACTGCTCAATTCCCTGTTGCAGGGGGGCGATACGCTGATCCTTGAGCTGACCAAGCTGAAAGTCTCGAATAGCCAGCTGGAGGATGCGCTGAAAGAGGTCAACGAAGCCACGCACCGTTACCTTTTCTGGACGTCCGACGTGCGGCCGATGACCTTCGCCTGGCCGATTGAGATCGTGCAGGATCTGCGCCGCCTCATTTCGCTGGACACCTTTAGCCAGCTGGGCCTCGCCAGCGTAATGATGATAACCAGTAAGGAGACTATCTTCCCGTTGCTGGGGGCGCTGATTCTGGTGGGCTTCAGTATTTATTCCCGTCGTCACTTTACCCGTTTCCTTGAGCGCTCCAGCGCCCGAGTGGGAAAAGTAACCCAGGATCACTTCTGGCTGACGTTGCGTACGGTGTTCTGGTCAATTCTGGTCGCGTCTCCGCTGCCGGTGCTGTGGATGACGCTCGGATACGGACTGCGTGAAGCCTGGCCCTACCCGCTTGCCGTCGCGATTGGCGATGGCGTGACCGCCACCGTCCCGCTGCTGTGGGTGGTGATGATTTGCGCCACGTTTGCGCGGCCAAATGGTCTGTTCATCGCTCACTTTGGCTGGCCGCGTAATCGCGTTGCGCGGGCGATGCGTTACTACCTGATGAGTATCGGGCTGATTGTGCCGCTGATTATGGCGTTGATCATGTTCGATAATCTCAATGACCGGGAGTTCTCCGGCTCGTTGGGACGGCTGTGCTTTATGCTGATCTGCGGGGCGTTAGCGGTAGTGACGCTCAGCCTGAAACGCGCCGGGATCCCGCTCTATCTCGACAAGACCGGCAGCGGCGATAACATGTTAAACCGTCTGCTGTGGAACCTGCTGCTCAGCGCGCCGCTGGCGGCGATGCTGGCGGCAGCGGTCGGTTATCTCGCCACGTCGCAGGCGCTGCTCGCCCGACTGGAAACGTCGGTGGCCATCTGGTTCCTGCTGCTGGTGGTCTACCATGTTATCCGCCGCGGCATGCTGATCCAGCGTCGTCGTCTGGCGTTTGACCGTGCTAAACATCGTCGCGCAGAAATTCTGGCCCAGCGCGCGCGGGGTGAGGAAGAGCCAAACCACGTCAACAGCACCGAAGGGACTACAGACGCTGATGACGTCGAACTGGATCTGGATGCGATAAGTACTCAGTCCCTGCGGCTGGTACGCTCAATTCTGATGCTGGTTGCCCTGCTGTCGGTGATCTACCTGTGGTCAGAAATCCACTCCGCGTTTGGCTTCCTGGAGAACATCTCTTTATGGGATGTGACGTCCACGGTGCAGGGAGTCGAAAGCCTGGAGCCCATCACCTTAGGGGCCGTGCTGATTGCGATTCTGGTGCTGATCATCACCACCCAGCTGATCCGTAACTTCCCTGCCCTGCTGGAGCTGGCGCTGTTGCAGCATCTGGATTTAACCCCAGGCACGGGCTATGCGATCACCACCATCACCAAGTATTTAATCATGCTGTTTGGTGGGCTGGTTGGCTTCTCGATGATTGGTATCGAATGGTCAAAACTGCAATGGCTGGTTGCCGCCCTGACCGTAGGCCTGGGCTTTGGTTTACAGGAGATTTTTGCCAACTTCGTTTCTGGTCTGATCATTCTGTTTGAAAAGCCGATTCGAATTGGCGATACGGTGACCATCCGCGATCTCACCGGCAGCGTCACCAGGATCAACACCCGCGCCACCACCATCAGCGACTGGGACCGTAAAGAGATCATCGTCCCGAACAAGGCATTTATCACCGAGCAGTTTATCAACTGGTCGCTGTCCGACTCCGTCACGCGTGTGGTGCTGACCGTACCCGCTCCGTCGGATGCCAACAGCGAAGAGGTGACGCAGATCCTGTATACGGCTGCTGAACGCTGTTCGCTGGTAATCGACAACCCACCGCCGGAAGTCTTCCTGGTTGATTTGCAGCAGGGGATCCAGATTTTCGAGCTGCGTATCTACGCCGCCGAGATGGGACACCGTATGCCGCTGCGCCATGAGATCCACCAGCTGATTCTGGCTGGCTTCCGCGAGCACGGAATTGATATGCCGTTCCCACCGTTCCAGATGCGTCTGGAAACGCTGGACGGACGTAAGACGGGAAGAACGTTGACGTCAGCGGCGCGTACGCGCCCGGCGGGAAGTTTGTAATCCTTTCCCCCTCCCCATCGGGAGGGGGTCAATCCTTTATGCCACTTCTGCTACACAGGCCGTCGAGCGACGACGGTAATGCTCATAAATCCCCATTGCCAGCAGCGAGAAGAAGATCGGTCCGCCAACCATCCACAGCGTGCTGTTCCAGTCATTTGCCTCAACAACGGGCTGAATGACGGTAAAAATGTTGGCGAACGCGACGACCAGCACCACAACAGTGGTCGCCAGCAGCGTCGCCGCACGGGTTTTGAAGATCACAAACGGTCGTTCCAGATCCTGCTTCGCCTTAAAGAACGGGAACGCCAGGGTCAGGAACAGATACGGAAGCGTCATCGATACGTTTGCCATCAGGGTCAGCTTGTTATAGAACGCCGACGCGGTATCACCGCCGAAGGACACCAGCAGAATGAACACGCACACCAGCATGCACTGCATCCACATCGCGTTGGCAGGCATACCGGCAGCGTTCAGCTGAGTCATACGTGCAGGCCACAGCGCCTTTGGCGTCCCCTGAATAATCGCTTTCAGCGGCGAGTAGATCAGCGTGAAGAACGCGCCAGTATAGGCGAGGAACATCGACAAACCGGTAATCCGCGCAAACCAGATCCCCAGGGTGGCCGACGTTTCCGGCGCGAGATCCATGGCGTTGCCCAGCGTCACCCCCAGGCTTTTCATCAACACGTAGGTAATGTTGCCGAGGTTGGTAGTGTTATTGCTCAGTACCTGCTGCCAGTTGGTGCTGACGCCCCAGAGGAAAATCGCCAGTGAGTAGCCAATGGATATGACGATGGCGGCAAAGATAATGCCTTTGGCGAAGTTCTTTTCCGGATTTTCGGTTTTGTCGACCAGGCCGCCCACGGCTTCAATTCCACCGTAAGCAAAGATGGCAAACACCACGAAGGAGAGCATGGCCAGTCCGGACTGGTAACCCGGATTAGGCGATGAAACGAAGTTGACTTCCTGTGCGAAATGCCCGCCGTTCAGGCACAGAATGGCGATGCTGACCAGCAGCAGCACCAGGTTCAGGCACATCACGGAAATACCGCCAACGGCAGTGATACGGGCAATTTTGTTGATGCCTTTCGAGGCCACCAGCGTGACCACCACCATCCAGCACACCGCCAGAATACCGACCACCTGCGTGGAGCTCAGCCCCGCCAGAGACCAGACCTGCGTTTTATCCGCACCGAAGAGAAACGTTGAGAACGGCACCCAGACCTTGGCCGCCGTGCTGACCATCCAGACGACGTAGGATGAAAACCACATGAACGTACCGATAAACGCGTAACGGGGGCCGACGCTGTTGTTCATCCACGAATAGATGCCACCCTCTTCTTTCCGGTACGCCGAGCCCATCTCCGCCATCATCAGCGCAAACGGGATAAAGAAGAACAGAGCGGAAACGATATAAAACGGCGTCGCACTGTAGCCCATCAGATAAAACGCGGACGGGCTATTGGCAAAGCCAAAGACTGACGTAAAAATCATCAGAATGAGCCCGGTAAGGGTCATTTTTTTGAGTGAGTGAGACATATAACCATCCGAAACGGAATTAAACTGCGCGGATGGTAGCAGATGACCAGACAAATATTGTGGCTATCCGAGTCAATTTAAGAAAAAGACCCGTGCATAGCGAAAAGAGCAGTTTTTAATGTGGCAGAGTTAAATGACCGAGTAGGCCGGGTAAGCGACAGCGCCACCCGGCATTTTTTCAGGCGCGATCGACCGTAAAGGCAATCACATCGCCCAGTTGCTCGGCACCCAGCGCCAGCATGACCAGACGATCCACACCCAGCGCCACGCCGGAGCAGTCCGGTAAACCGGCCTTAAGCGCTTCCAGCAGGTTGGTGTCAATCGGCTGCTGCGGCAGACCGCGCGCGTTGCGCTTGCGGTTATCCTGCTCGAAACGCTGCTGCTGTTCGCGCGCGTCGGTCAGCTCGTGGAAACCGTTCGCCAGCTCAATGCCTTTGAAGTACACCTCAAACCGTTCCGCCACGCGGTGATCTTCGGTGCTGATCTGCGCCAGCGAGGCCTGGCTGGCCGGGAAGTGATAGACAAACGTCGGGCGATCTTTACCAATTTGCGGTTCAACGCCAAAGGTGAACAGCAGTTGCAACAGCGTGTCGCGGTCCTCTTCGTTATCCGCCACATTGCTCAGATCCAGTTTTGCCGCCACTTCACGCAGCTGTGTTTTATCAGCCGACAGCGGATCGATTTCCAGATGGCGCTGGAAGGCCTGCTGATAGGAGAGCGTTTCAGCTTCCGCGCAATCCAGCACCTGTTGCAGCAGATCGTCGACTTCGTTCATCAGACGATACATGTCGTAGTGCGGGCGGTACCACTCCAGCATGGTGAATTCCGGATTATGGTGTCGGCCCATCTCTTCATTACGGAAGCTACGGCACAGCTGATAGACCGGACCACACCCGGCCGCCAGCAGACGCTTCATATGGTATTCCGGGCTGGTCATCAGATACAGATTCATGCCCTGAGAGTGGCCTGGGCCAACAAAACGGGTTTCAAACGGGACCAGATGAATATCCGTGACCGTCGCCTGACTCATGCACGGCGTTTCCACCTCCAGGACGCCGCGGTCGGCAAAGAAACGGCGGATCTCCGCCATAATTGCTGCGCGCTTTAGCAGGTTTGGAATGGATGCGCTCGGCTGCCAGGTGGCCGTTTCGCTCATGAGTTATTTCTCCGTTTTCAGACAAGGGCACGAAGTCTACTCGTAAGCCGGGGCAGAGACAAATTTTGCACAGTAAAAGTCCCTTTTCATTGCACAGAGAAATACTGTGACGCCATTCATTAATCACAATGATAAATCACCGCACAGAACAGCAAAAAAATCGAACACGTCAAATTTCCCTCCCTTCTACGCGGTTATACTGTTTTACCCATAAAGGAGCAGTGGAATCGCTTCCGCAATCGCCCGTTCGGGCAGGTGAACGTCCTTTAGCTCATCGCGTTGCGGGAAAACAAAAATCTGGAGGAATGTCGTGCAAACTTTTCAAGCCGATCTTGCCGTAATAGGCGCTGGCGGGGCTGGATTACGCGCTGCAATTGCTGCGGCACAAGCCAATCCGAACGCTAAAATCGCATTGATTTCAAAAGTCTATCCGATGCGCAGCCACACGGTAGCCGCAGAAGGAGGATCCGCTGCCGTCGCGCAGGATCATGACAGCTTCGAATACCATTTCCACGACACGGTTGCAGGGGGCGACTGGCTTTGCGAACAGGATGTCGTTGATTACTTCGTGCACCATTGCCCAACGGAGATGACCCAGCTGGAACAGTGGGGATGCCCGTGGAGCCGCCGTCCGGACGGGAGCGTCAACGTCCGCCGCTTCGGTGGCATGAAGATCGAACGCACCTGGTTTGCCGCCGATAAGACCGGCTTCCACATGCTGCACACCCTGTTCCAGACCTCCCTCCAGTTCCCACAAATCCAGCGCTTTGACGAACATTTCGTTCTCGACATTCTGGTCGACGACGGTCATGCGCGCGGACTGGTGGCGATGAACATGATGGAAGGCACGCTTGTCCAGATCCGCGCTAATGCGGTGGTGATGGCAACGGGCGGCGCTGGCCGCGTATACCGCTACAACACCAACGGCGGCATCGTCACCGGTGACGGTATGGGCATGGCGCTCAGCCACGGCGTCCCGCTGCGTGATATGGAGTTCGTCCAGTATCACCCAACCGGCCTACCGGGCTCCGGCATACTGATGACGGAAGGCTGCCGCGGCGAAGGCGGAATTCTGGTCAACAAAAACGGCTATCGCTATTTGCAGGATTACGGCATGGGTCCGGAAACCCCACTTGGCGAGCCGAAAAACAAATACATGGAACTCGGCCCTCGCGACAAAGTCTCTCAGGCTTTCTGGCACGAGTGGCGCAAAGGCAACACCATCTCAACGCCGCGCGGCGACGTGGTGCATCTCGACCTGCGTCATCTCGGCGAGAAGAAACTGCTGGAGCGTCTGCCGTTTATCTGCGAGCTGGCGAAAGCGTATGTGGGCGTCGATCCGGTGAAAGAACCGATCCCGGTGCGTCCAACCGCGCACTACACCATGGGCGGCATCGAAACCGATCAGCAGTGCGAAACCCGCATCAAAGGGCTGTTTGCGGTGGGCGAGTGTTCCTCCGTCGGTCTGCACGGCGCAAACCGTCTGGGCTCGAACTCGCTGGCTGAGCTGGTGGTCTTTGGTCGCATGGCGGGCGAACGTGCGGTGGAGCGTGCCGCAACGGCAGGTGAAGCTAACAGCGCGGCGCTGGATGCGCAGGTTGTAGACGTCGAAAAACGCCTGAAAGACCTGGTGAACCAGGAAGGTAACGAAAACTGGTCGAAGATCCGCGACGAAATGGGGCTGTCGATGGAAGAAGGCTGCGGGATCTACCGTACGCCAGAGCTGATGCAGAAAACCGTCGATAAGCTGGCGGAGTTGCAGGAGCGCTTCAAGCGCGTGCGTATCACCGACACTTCCAGCGTATTCAATACCGAACTGCTTTATACCATTGAACTGGGCCACGGCCTGAACGTCGCAGAATGTATGGCCCATTCCGCCCTGGCGCGTAAAGAGTCCCGCGGCGCGCACCAGCGTCTGGATGAGGGCTGCACTGAACGTGACGACGTCAATTTCCTTAAACACACTCTCGCCTGGCGCGATGCGGATGGCACCACCCGTCTGGACTACAGCGACGTGAAAATCACCACGCTGCCACCGGCGAAACGCGTGTACGGTGCAGAAGCAGAAGCCGCCGATAAGAAGGAGAAGGCGAATGGCTGAGATGCAAAAACTGAAAGTTGAAGTGGTGCGCTACAATCCGGAAGTGGACGCCGCGCCGCATAGCGCTTTCTATGAAGTCCCTTACGACGAGCAAACCTCCCTGCTGGATGCGCTCGGCTATATCAAAGATAACCTGGCCCCAGACCTGAGCTACCGCTGGTCCTGCCGCATGGCAATTTGCGGCTCCTGCGGCATGATGGTCAACAAGGTGCCAAAGCTGGCGTGTAAAACCTTCCTGCGTGATTACACCAAAGGCATCAAGGTTGAAGCGCTGGGCAATTTCCCGATTGAGCGCGATCTGGTGGTCGACATGACCCACTTTATCGAAAGCCTCGAAGCGATTAAGCCGTACATCATCGGCAACCCGCGCACACCGGATCAGGGGCCAAACACTCAGACGCCCGCGCAGATGGCGAAATACCATCAGTTCTCCGGCTGCATCAACTGCGGCCTGTGCTACGCCGCCTGTCCACAGTTTGGCCTGAACCCTGAGTTTATCGGCCCGGCCGCCATTACCCTGGCGCACCGCTATAACGAAGACAGCCGCGACCACGGCAAAAAAGAACGTATGGCCCAGTTGAACAGCCAGAACGGGGTCTGGACCTGCACGTTTGTCGGTTACTGCTCCGAAGTCTGTCCGAAGCATGTCGACCCGGCCGCCGCCATTCAGCAGGGTAAGGTGGAAAGCTCGAAAGACTTTCTTATCGCTACCCTGAAACCACGCTAAGGAGTGCATGATGACGACTAAACGCAAAGCCTACGTGCGACCAATGCCGTCCACCTGGTGGAAAAAACTGCCGTTTTATCGCTTCTATATGCTGCGTGAAGGCACGGCAGTTCCCGCGGTCTGGTTCAGCCTCGAACTGATGTACGGGGTGTATGCCCTCAAGCACGGCCCGGAAGCCTGGGCCAGTTTTGTGGGCTTCCTGCAAAACCCAATCATCGTAGTACTGAACCTGATTGTGCTCGCCGCCGCGCTGCTTCATACCAAAACCTGGTTTGAACTGGCGCCAAAAGCAGCGAACATCATTGTAAAAGGCGAAAAAATGGGGCCAGAGCCGGTCATTAAAGGGCTCTGGGCAGTGACAGCAGTTGTCTCTGTGGTCATTCTGTTTGTCGCACTGTTTTGGTAAGGAGACTACTGTGATCAATCCAAATCCTAAACGTTCAGACGAGCCGGTTTTCTGGGGGCTGTTTGGCGCAGGCGGCATGTGGAGCGCCATTATTGCCCCGGTCATTATCCTGCTGGTCGGGATCATGCTGCCGCTGGGGTTGTTCCCGGGCGATGCGCTGAGCTATGAGCGCGTACTGGCCTTTGCGAGCAGCTTTATTGGCCGCGTGTTCATCTTCCTGATGATCGTCCTGCCGCTGTGGTGTGGTCTGCACCGTATCCACCATGCGATGCACGATCTGAAAATCCATGTGCCAAGCGGTAAATGGGTCTTCTACGGTCTGGCGACCATTCTGACGGTCGTCACGTTGATTGCCGTGGTCACCATCTGACTGAACAGGCCCGCCATCCGGCGGGCTTTTTACTTTTTCATCTTCTCCACCAGCCACCGGGAAAATTCGCGCATGGCTGGCGTTTCTGCCCGGGACTGCAATCGGGTCAGCCAGTAACTGCCGAGCTCAATCTGCGTCGCAAAGGGCTGTACAATGCGCTCGCTGGCTAACAGATGGGTAAACATATCGACAGGCGCAATGGCAATGCCCACCCCTGCCTGAGCGGCCTCCAGCATGGTCACGGACGAATCAAATACCATCACGCGGTGCGTTGGCGAAGGGGGATGCTCGCCGGCCGCCTGCATCCACGCGGTCCATTCATCGCGTCGGTAAGAGCGCAGCAGCGTAAACCTGAGGATGTCGGCCGGACTGTGCAGACTGGCGGCGATATCGGGCGTACACAGCGGCGCGAGCGGCGCATGACAAAGGAATTCAGCCTCGGTGCCGTGCCACGCCCCGCCACCGTAGCGGATCGTATAGTCAAGCCCTTCGGCAGCCGGATCAACGCGGTTGTTATGGGTGGAAAGCTGAAGATCGATGTGCGGATAGCCACGGCGAAAATCCTCCAGCTGCGAGAATAAAACCCCGGTGGCAAATGTACCCACCACGCCGATTTTCAGCTTCTCCTGCGCACGATGGTTAGCGAAGCGATCCAGCATTCCGGCTATACGATCGAAAGAATCATTCAACACCGGCAGTAAATTTTCACCCTCGGTAGTCAACATCAGCCCGCGCGACACGCGAACGAACAGCTGACAGTTCAGGTGCTGCTCCAGCGTTTTCACATGCTGGCTAATGGCTGAATGGGTCACGTTCAGCTCAATGGCCGCATGCGTAAAGCTGAGATGTCTCGCGGCGGCTTCAAAAGCTCGAAGCGAATTGAGGGGGAGATAGCTTCGCGTCATGGTCTCTTCCGTTAGAAAAATTAACAGCTAATGCTAAATTTAACCGTTTGTCAGGCACAGTCAAATCCAACAGACTACGCCTGTCTGATGGGCCCGGACATCCCCTTGACTCGCTATTACGGAAGATTACTGATGATGAAAAAATCCCTTTGCTGCGCCCTGCTGCTGGGCCTCTCTTGCTCTGCTCTCGCCGCGCCAGTATCAGAAAAACAGCTGGCGGAGGTGGTCGCGAATACGGTTACCCCGCTGATGAAAGCCCAGTCTGTTCCAGGCATGGCGGTGGCCGTTATTTATCAGGGAAAATCGCACTATTACACGTTTGGCAAGGCCGATATCGCGGCGAATAAACCCGTTACGCCTCAGACCCTGTTCGAGCTGGGTTCTATAAGTAAAACCTTCACCGGCGTTTTAGGTGGGGATGCCATTGCTCGCGGTGAAATTTCGCTGGACGATCCGGTGACCAGATACTGGCCACAGCTGACAGGCAAGCAGTGGCAGGGTATTCGTATGCTGGATCTCGCCACCTACACCGCTGGCGGCCTGCCGCTACAGGTACCGGATGAGGTCACGGATAACGCCTCCCTGCTGCGCTTTTATCAAAACTGGCAGCCGCAGTGGAAGCCTGGCACAACGCGTCTTTACGCCAACGCCAGCATCGGTCTTTTTGGCGCGCTGGCGGTCAAACCTTCTGGCATGCCCTATGAGCAGGCCATGACGACGCGGGTCCTTAAGCCGCTCAAGCTGGACCATACCTGGATTAACGTTCCGAAAGCGGAAGAGGCGCATTACGCCTGGGGCTATCGTGACGGTAAAGCGGTTCGCGTTTCGCCGGGAATGCTGGATGCACAAGCCTATGGCGTGAAAACCAACGTGCAGGATATGGCGAACTGGGTCATGGCAAACATGGCGCCGGAGAAGGTTGCCGATGCCTCACTTAAGCAGGGCATCGCGCTGGCGCAGTCGCGCTACTGGCGTATCGGGTCAATGTATCAGGGTCTGGGCTGGGAGATGCTCAACTGGCCCGTGGAGGCCAACACGGTGGTCGAAGGCAGCGACAGTAAGGTAGCGCTGGCGCCGTTACCCGTGGCAGAAGTGAATCCACCGGCTCCCCCGGTCAAAGCGTCCTGGGTCCATAAAACGGGTTCTACTGGCGGGTTTGGCAGCTACGTGGCCTTTATTCCTGAAAAGCAGATCGGTATTGTGATGCTCGCGAATAAAAGCTATCCGAACCCGGCACGCGTTGAGGCGGCATACCATATCCTCAAGGCGCTTCAGTAAAACATTGCCGGGTGGCGCTGCGCTTACCCGGCCTACACAACGCGTGAACTTTGTAGGCCGGGTAAGGCGAAGCCGCCACCCGGCAAAACACCCTACACAATCTCCCGCATTTTCCCTGCTGTCATCTACACTTAACAAAAAACAGTAAGGAAACTCCTATGCGCATTCTGCCTGTTATTGCCGCAGTAACAGCCGCGTTTTTAGTGGTTGCTTGCAGTTCCCCTACTCCTCCGCCTGGCGTCACGGTAGTCAGTAATTTCGACGCACAGCGCTTCCTCGGCACCTGGTATGAAATCGCCCGAATGGACCATCAGTTCGAACGGGGCTTAGAAAAAGTCACGGTCAACTACAGCGCGATGGATGACGGCGGGATCCGGGTCATTAACCGCGGCTATAACCCGGATCGCCAGATGTGGCAGCAGTCAGTTGGTCAGGCCTATTTCACCGGCGCGTCTAACCGCGCGGCCATGAAAGTCTCTTTCATCGGCCCATTCTACGGCGGGTATAACGTCATTGCGCTGGACAGAGAGTACCGCCATGCGCTGGTGTGTGGGCCGGATCGCAACTATCTGTGGATCCTCTCCCGCACGCCAACGATCCCGGCGGAAATGAAACAGCAGATGCTGGACATAGCGACCCGGCAAGGGTTTGACGTGACGAAATTAATCTGGGTAAAACAGCCGCATTAGTGGGTACTGAGTTTTAACCCGATGATACCCGCGACGATTAACGCGAGGCTGGCGATGCGCGCCAGGCTCGCAGACTCCCCCAGCAGCAGAATACCGGTAATGGCAGCCCCTACCGCGCCAATTCCCGTCCAGACAGCGTAAGCCGTTCCGACTGGCAAGCTTCGCATCGCCCATGACAACATGACGATACTGACAATCATTGCGGCGATAGTGATGACGCTGGGCGTCAGGCGGGTAAAACCATGGGTATATTTCAGGCCAATTGCCCATACCACTTCGAGCAAACCGGCAATAACAAGAACGATCCAGGACATATCAGGCTCCTTAACTTAACGACAAGTTGGGGCCGTCCCCGATGAATGAAGCGCTTACGGGTCGTCCCGCAAGGCTGAGGTTGCGCCTTATATTTTGGTTAGCATGGAATTTTTTTTCAAACTTTTTCTGCTGAACATGTTAAGGCAAGAAATAGCCTCTGTAAGACACGGAGTTCAGGCATTTATGACTCATCCGACTTCTCTATGATGATAGGCTTTCTGATGGCAGGAAGCCAAACCACTAGCCGACTGCGAAAATTTTATGTTTAAAATTCTTTTGATTGACCGTTGTCACTTCACCCGCACGGGATTTGAAGCCTGGGTCAATCATTCAGACCTGTTTTCGGGTCATTTCGTCGTAACCGGGGTAAATAATCTTTTCCTCGCCAGAGAGCATATCCTGCAATGGAAACCTGCGCTGGTCATCGCTGATTTATCTGGCTTCCGGCAGGATTTACACCATTTTCAGCAGCTATCCTCCCTGCTGATTGCCAGCGAAACATTGCCTTTTATTATGCTGCAATCAGGCCAGGAGCAAGAGATGACAGATTATCTGGCGCAGTTCCCGATATGGTCTTCTCTTTCCAAAAATACCGATCTGGAAAAACTAGCGGCGGTGATAAATGACGCGCTAACGTCATGCGCAAGCGCGGAGCTTCCGGAGATGGCGGCACCGTTACTGACGCGTCAGGAAGAGAGAGTTCTTAGCCTGTGGATGGATGGCGCGAGCAACCAGAAAATTGCCAGCAATCTGCGCATTAACGGAAAAACGGTGTACACGTACAAACGCAATATCCGCATGAAGCTACATATGGATACGCGCTACTCCCCGTTTTTATCGCTACAGGAAGTGGAGAATTGACGGTACGGTGAAATGACCTGCCGTACCGTCGCTTTCATTAGTTCTGAGCTTTGGTTGCTGCGCCAGAAATCGCGTTACCACCGTCGGAGATATCTTCCCCTACGCCACGGGTGGTGTTACATGCAGTCAGTACCGAAGAAAGCACCAGAACAGAAAAGATCGCTGCAATTGTTTTCTTAACCATAATATCTTCCTTTTATAGCCAAAGTTATTTTGTGTATAGCAACTTAAGAATAGACAAGATCTTGTCGTTTGACGGAAAAGGAAGAATTTTTAGGAAAATTAGACGGAATTAGCTGGCCGCATGGGAAATGATATGGCCGAGATCCTGGATATCTTCACCCATGCCACGCGCGGTGTTGCAACCGGAGAGAATTGCGCTGGAGAGCGCTAACAGAAGCAGAATTTTAACGGTACGTTTCATCTTCCCTGCCTGCAAAATCAGGCGCAGCGGGCGCTGCGCCTTACATCATGACGTAAATTACTTCACGCGGGATACGTATTCGCCGGAGCGGGTATCCACTTTGATCACTTCACCGATCTGTACGAACAGTGGCACTTTCACCACAGCGCCGGTAGACAGAGTGGCAGGCTTGCCGCCAGTACCTGCGGTATCACCTTTCAGACCTGGATCGGTTTCAACGATTTCCAGCTCAACGAAGTTCGGAGGCGTAACCGCGATAGGCTGACCGTTCCACAGGGTCACGATGCACTCAGCCTGATCCAGCAGCCACTTGGCGTTGTCACCAATCGCTTTTGCGTCCGCAGACAGCTGCTCGAAGGTTTCGTTGTTCATGAAGTGCCAGAACTCACCGTCGTTGTACAGGTAAGTCAGGTTCATATCGACAACATCAGCGCCTTCAGCGGAGTCAGTAGATTTGAAGGTTTTCTCAACACGGGTACCGGTCAGCAGGCGACGCAGCTTTACGCGTGCGAATGCCTGGCCTTTACCTGGTTTAACGAATTCGCTGGCTTCAACCGCGTACGGTTCGCCGTCCATCATGATTTTAAGACCAGCACGAAAATCGTTGCTATAGTACGTTGCCATAAGGCCCTCTAAATTTGTTAACTGGTAGCTAAGCCACAAAATGGCGCATATTGTAACCCTAAACACCCCGTCCAGAGAAGATTGGTTATCGCAACTTGCCGATGTAATCACCAGTCCTGATGAATTGCTGCGTCTTTTAGACCTCGAACAGCACGAAGCGTTGCGTGCAGGTCGTGAGGCGAAACGCCTTTTCGCCCTGCGCGTTCCCCGCGCGTTTGTTGCCCGAATGGAAAAGGGCAATCCTGATGATCCGTTATTAAAACAAACGCTTACCTCTCAGGATGAGTTTATTACCGCCCCCGGCTACAGCACCGATCCGCTGCAAGAGCAGAACAGTGTCGTACCGGGTTTGCTGCATAAATACCGCAATCGTGCCCTGCTGCTGGTTAAGGGCGGTTGCGCGGTAAATTGCCGCTATTGCTTCCGTCGCCACTTCCCGTACGCCGAAAACCAGGGCAATAAGCGCAACTGGCAGGTGGCGCTGGACTACATCACGGCGCACCCGGAACTGGATGAAATCATCTTTTCCGGCGGCGACCCGCTGATGGCAAAAGATCATGAGCTGGACTGGCTGCTGACTCAGCTTGAGACCATCCCGCACATTAAGCGTCTGCGCATTCACAGCCGTTTACCGATCGTCATCCCGGCGCGTATCACCGACGCCCTGGTCACGCGCCTGGAGCAGTCCCGTTTGCAGGTGCTGCTGGTAAACCATATCAACCACGCGAATGAAATTGACGCGGACTTTCGTGAGGCAATGGCGCGTATGCGAAAGGCAGGCGTGACGCTGCTCAACCAGAGCGTATTACTGCGCGGCGTGAACGACAGCGCCCGCGTGCTGGCCGATCTCAGCAATGCCTTATTTGATGCGGGCGTTATGCCCTATTACCTGCATGTTCTGGATCGCGTCCAGGGCGCGGCGCACTTCATGGTGACAGATGAAGAGGCCCGGAAGATTATGCGCGAGCTGTTAACGCTGGTTTCAGGTTATATGGTGCCGAAGCTGGCACGTGAGATTGGCGGAGAGCCGAGTAAGACGCCGCTGGATTTGCAGCTGCGTCAGCAGTAAAAAGGCAGGTGGCGCTACGCTTACCTGCCCTGGAGATAAAGCGGCAGCGCCATCAAACGGTTATATCAGTTCGGGCACTTATAGACCTGGCCGTTCATCTGGCTGGCGGTTGGCACAAAGCTGGACAGCATCCCCTGCGTCGGGCTGCTCACCCCGTAAATCACGTTGCCGCCCATTGCCGCAGCCTGATTACGCAGGGCATTGGCCGCACCGCGCATAGAGCCGCCCTCTTCGCCGTGCTGCCCCGACATCCAGTTGCTTTGCTCGCCAGTGGCGGTGCCTAACAGCTGGCATTCGCTGCCCGGCTTATCTTCCACAAAGCGAACGCTCTGGCCCGCTGCCGTCAGCTCATTGCTGGTGCTACAACCCGCCAGCAGCAATGCTGCACCTACAATCCCTGCACAGACTTTTATGCGCATGTTATTCCTCGTTTTCAATAAGCTGGACAGTAGTTGTCCGCGTGTAAACCTTATACTAAAAAGATGACCAAAAGAAAAATGCTGAGCATTTCTGCGAGCCAGATTCCGCTGGCACTCCTCCGACATCTTAAATGAATTCTGATAATAACCTTTGGGATATCGTGTTTTAGCCCCCGATCGTTTTTAGTGATGCGACGTACAACTTTTGTACGCGACTCAAAAAAGGGGGTTTCATGAGTGCATCATCCTCAGGAGAGGAAAAAGTAACCTGGGTGGGCTATCTGGCGTTCGTGCTCACCATCGTATTTTTCTCAGGTTTTTTCGCCAAAAGTACCGAATGGTGGCGCGTGCTGGATTTTACCGTCCTGAACGGCAGCTTTGGACCGGTGAACGGTGCGCTGACGTTTCGCGGCGAGGGCGGCACGGGAGCGAAAGATGGGTTTTTGTTTGCCCTTGAACTGGCGCCCTCGGTCATTTTATCGCTCGGGATCATTGCCGTTACCGAGGGGCTGGGCGGGCTGCGCGCCGCACAACAGCTTATGACGCCCATTCTGCGCCCGCTGCTCGGCGTGCCGGGCATTTGCTCTCTGGCGCTTATCGCCAACCTGCAAAATACTGATGCTGCCGCAGGGATGACCAAAGAGTTGACCAACGAAGGGGCGATTACTGACCATGAGCGCGCCATTTTCGCCACCTTCCAGACCAGCGGTAGCGCCATTATTACCAACTATTTTTCTTCCGGCGCTGCACTCTTTACCTTTATTACCGTCCCGGTAATCACGCCGCTTGCCGTCATTCTGGTGTTCAAATTTGTTGGCGCGAACTTTCTGCGACTGTGGATCGCCCACATGGAAGTTCGCTGCGCTCAGGAGGAAAAATGATCGCCCAGTCGCGTAAAAATATCATGGACTTGTTTATCGATGGCGCCCGCCGCGGCTTTACCATCGCCACCACCAGCCTGCTGCCGAACGTGGTCATGGCGTTTGTTATCATTCAGGCGCTCAAGGTAACCGGCCTGCTGGATATTGTCGGCAGGGTATGCGAGCCCATCATGGCTCTGTGGGGACTTCCGGGTGCGGCGGCAACGGTTCTTCTGGCCTCGGTGATGAGCATGGGGGGCGGTGTGGGGGTCTGCGCCAGTCTGGTCGCTGCCGGCACGCTCAACGGTCACGATGCCACCATCCTGCTGCCCGCCATCTATCTGATGGGTAATCCGGTGCAAAACACGGGCCGTTGCCTTGGCACCGCAGGCGTCAACCCGAAGTATTATCCGCACATCATCGCTGTCTGCGTCATTAACGCCCTGCTCTCAATGTGGGTGATGCAACTACTCTTCTGAGGAGATAAAAATGGATTTTTCAGTGCTGGAACCGCACCTTTTCCGCAATGCGCAGCTTTACGCTCCCGAGGATCTTGGGCATTGCGATCTGCTGATTGCCGGAGGAAAAATCGTCGCAGTCGAAAAAGCTGGCCACGCCACAATGAGGCCAGACTGCCCTGAAAGCGATCTCGCCGGAGCGGTGGTTTGCCCGGGGTTTATCGATCAGCATGTACACCTGATTGGCGGCGGCGGTGAAGCCGGTCCCCACACCCGGACGCCAGAGGTACGATTGTCTGCGCTGGTGGCGGCTGGCATCACCTCCGTTGTAGGCCTGCTGGGCACCGACGGCGTGACCCGCCATCCCGAGTCGCTGCTGGCGAAAACGCGGGCACTTGAGCATGAAGGGATCAGCGCATGGATGCTGACAGGCGCGTATGGCCTGCCTTCTCCGACGATCACTGGCAGTATCGAAAAGGATGTGGCGCTAATTGATAAAATCATTGGCGTGAAATGCGCGATTTCTGACCATCGCTCTTCCGCACCGGCAGATGACCAGCTCGCGAATATGGCCGCCCAGTCACGCGTCGGCGGGCTGCTGGGCGCCAAAGCGGGGATATCCGTATTTCACCTCGGCAACAGCCCTAAACTGCTGGAGCCACTGCTTAACATCCTGAATAACGCCGACGTGCCTCGCACGAAGCTGCTGCCAACCCACGTCAACCGCGCCCAGGCACTGTTCCACGCCGCACTGGACTATGCCCGCGAAGGGGGGTACATCGACATCACCACCAGCATCAGTGAGCCCATTGATGCCGCTACCGCCATCGCGACGGCCCGTGACGCGCAGGTGCCGTTTAACCGGCTCACGCTCAGCTCGGATGGCAACGGCAGCCAGCCGAATTTTGACGCAAACGGTAATCTTGTTGGCATTGGCGTGGCGGGTTTTGAGTCCCTGCTTGATACGCTACAGCAGCTGGTCGGCCGGTATCACCTGCCTCTGGAGGAGGCACTTCTGCCATTTACGCGTAACGTGGCGGAGTTTCTCGGTCTGGAGCATAAAGGGCGGATCGCGCCCGGATGCGATGCCGATTTCCTGGTGCTGACGGATGACCTGAAGCTCCGTGAGGTCTGGGCGAAAGGCCGCCATATGGTGCGTGAAGGCGTGGTGTGCGTGAAAGGCACGTTTGAGTAGAAGATAATAAAAAACCCCGGGCATTGCTGCCCGGGGCTCGTTCTGAGAGGTTCAGAACAGCATGATTACATCATGCCGCCCATGCCACCCATGCCGCCCATACCACCAGCAGCACCTAAGTCAGGCGCGTCGCCTTTAGGCAGGTCGGTCACCATGCACTCGGTCGTGATCATCAGGCCAGCTACAGATGCCGCGTATTGCAGAGCAGAACGGGTCACTTTAGTTGGATCCAGGATACCGAAGTCGATCATGTTGCCGTATTCTTCAGTTGCCGCGTTGTAACCGTAGTTACCTTCACCCGCTTTCACCTTGTTCGCAACCACAGACGGCTCTTCACCGGCGTTGGACACGATCTGACGCAGCGGAGCTTCCATTGCGCGCAGCGCAACTTTGATACCCACGTTCTGGTCTTCGTTCTGAGCAGTCAGGCCAGCCAGTTTAGCGGCTACACGCACCAGCGCGACACCACCACCAGCAACCACGCCTTCTTCTACCGCAGCACGGGTCGCGTGCAGGGCGTCGTCAACGCGTGCTTTCTTCTCTTTCATTTCAACTTCGGTAGCCGCACCGACTTTGATTACCGCTACGCCACCTGCCAGTTTCGCTACGCGCTCCTGGAGTTTTTCACGGTCGTAATCGGAAGTTGCTTCTTCGATCTGCTTACGGATCTGACCAACACGGCCCTGAATAGCGGCTTCTTCACCCACACCGTCGATGATGGTGGTGGTGTCTTTGTTGATCACAACGCGTTTCGCCTGGCCCAGGTCTTCCAGAGTCGCTTTTTCCAGCTCCATACCGATCTCTTCGGAGATCACGGTACCGCCGGTCAGGGTAGCGATATCCTGGAGCATCGCCTTACGACGATCGCCGAAGCCAGGTGCTTTAACCGCTGCCACTTTCACGATGCCACGCATGGTGTTAACCACCAGGGTCGCCAGCGCTTCGCCTTCAACGTCTTCAGCAATGATTACCAGCGGCTTGCCTGCTTTCGCAACGGCTTCCAGCACTGGCAGCATTTCGCGGATGTTGGAGATTTTCTTGTCAGCCAGCAGGATGAACGGGCTTTCCAGCTCAACAGCGCCAGTTTCTGGCTTGTTGATGAAGTATGGGGACAGGTAACCGCGGTCGAACTGCATACCTTCAACCACGTCCAGTTCGTCTTCCAGACCAGTACCGTCTTCAACGGTGATCACGCCTTCTTTACCGACTTTATCCATCGCTTCAGCGATCAGTTTACCTACGGTTTCGTCGGAGTTAGCGGAGATAGTACCAACCTGAGCAATGGCTTTAGAGTCAGAGCACGGTACGGACAGCGCTTTCAGTTCTTCAACAGCGGAAGCGACGGCTTTGTCGATACCACGTTTCAGATCCATTGGGTTCATGCCCGCAGCAACGGCTTTCAGGCCTTCGGTGATGATCGCCTGCGCCAGTACGGTCGCGGTGGTGGTACCGTCACCGGCAGCGTCGTTCGCTTTAGAGGCAACTTCTTTCACCATCTGTGCGCCCATGTTTTCGAACTTGTCTTCCAGCTCGATTTCACGTGCAACAGAAACACCATCTTTGGTGATGGTTGGCGCGCCGAAGGATTTGTCCAGCACTACGTTACGGCCTTTCGGGCCGAGAGTGACTTTCACTGCGTCTGCCAGTACGTTTACGCCGCGGAGCATTTTTACACGAGCGTCGTTACCGAATTTTACGTCTTTAGCTGCCATGTTCTTATTTCCTCAAATTCGTACAGTTTTCGTGCGTTAATTACGCTTCAACAATTGCCAGAATGTCGCTCTCGGACATGATCAACACTTCTTCATTGTCGATCTTCTCGGATTTCACGCCGTAGCCATCGTTGAAAATGACGATGTCACCAACTTTAACGTCCAGTGGCTGCACAGTTCCGTTTTCCAGGATGCGGCCCTTACCGACAGCGATGATTTCGCCACGCGTTGATTTTGCTGCTGCTGAACCGGTCAGAACGATGCCGCCAGCAGACTTGGTTTCAACTTCTTTACGTTTGACGATCACACGATCATGTAACGGACGAATACTCATTGATAGCTCTCCTTTGAGAAAGTCATTATCAGTTATGGATGACGCCGGCCCGCATGCGGTTTTCCGGCTAGTGCCCTGAGAGATGGGGATAGCTTTTTACCCCTTCAAGGGGTAATCGAAAAAAAATTTGCGAAAGTGTTACCATCCACTCTCTTTTGATGGTGGCGGGACGAGGTAAATGAGTGGACTCAGGCAGGAGTTGGGGCTGGCGCAGGGCATTGGCTTACTCTCAACGTCTTTGTTAGGCACGGGGGTATTTGCGGTTCCCGCGCTGGCGGCGTTGGTTGCCGGCAATAACAGTCTTTGGGCATGGCCGGTGCTGATCGTGCTGGTGTTTCCGGTGGCGATTGTCTTTGCCATACTCGGGCGGCACTTCCCGAGCGCAGGCGGCGTAGCGCATTTTGTCGGCATGGCGTTTGGGCCGCGGATGGAGCGTGTCACCGGCTGGCTATTTTTGTCGGTGATACCCGTTGGCCTTCCGGCAGCCCTGCATATCGCAACCGGCTTCGGACAGGCGCTGTTTGGCTGGCACGATGAACAACTGCTGCTGGCTGAAATCGGTACGCTGGCGATTGTCTGGTGGGTTGGCTCGCGAGGGGCCAGTTCCAGCGCCAATCTGCAAACGCTGGTCGCCGTGTTAATTGTCGCGCTGATCGTCGCCATCTGGTTTGCGGGTGACATTACGGTGGCGGATATCCCTTTCCCCGCGATTAACGACATCGACCACGCACAGCTTTTCGCTGCACTATCCGTCATGTTCTGGTGTTTCGTCGGTCTGGAGGCGTTCGCTCATCTGGCATCCGAGTTTAAACAGCCCGAGCGTGACTTTCCCCGCGCTCTGATGATTGGCCTGCTGCTGGCGGGCACCGTGTACTGGGCCTGTACCGTACTGGTGCTGCACTTCAACGCGTTCAGTGAAGAGAAAGCCGCCGCCGCGTCGCTGCCGGGCATCGTGGTGCAGCTGTTTGGTGTTAAAGCCCTGTGGGTAGCCTGCGTGATTGGCTATCTCGCCTGCTTTGCCAGCCTCAACATTTATATTCAGAGCTTCGCCCGGCTGGTGTGGTCTCAGGCACTTTATAAACCGGATAGCCCCCTCTCACGCCTGTCAAAGCGTCAGCTTCCGGTGAATGCGCTGAATACCGTACTGGGCTGCTGCGTGGTGAGTTCCCTGGCCATTTATCTCCTCGACATCAACCTTGACGCGCTGATTGTCTACGCCAACGGTATTTTCATCATGATCTACCTGCTGTGCATGCTGGCGGGCTGTCGGCTACTGAAAGGACGCTTTAAGGCGCTGGCGGCTGTCGGGTGTGTCCTGTGCCTGATGCTGCTGGCGATGGTGGGATGGAAGAGTGTGTACGCCATCGTCATGCTGGCGGGGCTGTGGGTGTTTTTACCGAAGCGACAAGCTCCGCAGGCCCGGTGAGCGAGCGCCACCGGGCCAGAAACTCACCGATCGTCTTTATGATCTAACCGGTCGCGCTGCTCATCCTTACGCTGGTATTCCCCTTCAAAGGTATCCCCCGGGCCGGTGCTGAAACCACCGCCTGGCATACGGCTGAAACGCAGATGCGGCAGCAGCTTCATGGTCAGGTGCTTCTGCACCGGCGGCAACAGCAACAGCAGGCCGAGGAAGTCTGTAAAGAAGCCCGGCAGGATCAGCAGCAAACCAGCAATAATCAGCGACACGCTTTTGATCATCTCGGCGGCCGGGCTTTCGCCTGCGGCCATCTTCTGCTGCATTAACAGGAAATTTTTGAAACCCTGATTGCGCACCAGCGACATGCCGATGACGGAGGTGAAGATCACCAGAATCAGAGTCAGCAGGACGCCCAGCACATGGGCAACCTGGATGAAAATCGAAATTTCAATGTAAACATAAAGAAAGAAAGCAATAAATGGTATCCAGCGCACTGGCATCTCCTGTATGGCAGGTGCCTTCTGGCCCCTGACTGAATGTGTTCGCGAAGCGCGTAGATAAGAGATGGCGACGGTTAGCCAAATTTCAATCGGTTTGCACGGATATTTTTTCTGGAAATATTAAAGCGGTGACATATTTCACAGATTAATAATTATCATGAAATCGGGTCGATAATAAGTGATCCAGCTTACGGCAATTCGCTATCATCAGCATATGATCTCGAACATCTGGCCGATTGAGGGAATAATCGTCGGTCATAAAATATTCAAAACCACATATATACTGTGTGTTTAGTACAATCCATCGGCAGCTTGAAAAGAAGGTTCACATGTTAAACAACATTCGTATCGAAGAAGATTTGTTGGGTACCAGGGAAGTTCCAGCGGATGCCTACTATGGTGTTCACACTCTGAGAGCGATTGAAAACTTCTACATCAGCAACAGCAAAATCAGCGACATCCCTGAATTTGTGCGTGGCATGGTGATGGTAAAAAAAGCCGCGGCTCTGGCGAACAAAGAGCTGCAAACCATTCCTAAAAGCGCTGCAAATGCGATTATCGCCGCGTGCGATGAAGTGCTGAACAACGGCAAATGCATGGATCAGTTCCCGGTCGACGTCTATCAGGGCGGCGCGGGCACCTCTGTCAACATGAACACCAACGAAGTGCTGGCAAACATCGGCCTGGAGCTGATGGGTCATCAGAAAGGTGAATACCAGTACCTGAACCCGAACGACCACGTTAACAAATGTCAATCCACCAACGACGCCTACCCAACCGGCTTTCGCATCGCGGTGTATGCCTCTGTCGTCAAACTGGTCGACGCGATTAATCAGCTGGGCGATGGCTTCCAGCGTAAAGCCGTTGAGTTCCAGGACATCCTGAAAATGGGCCGTACCCAGTTGCAGGACGCGGTGCCAATGACCCTCGGACAGGAATTCCACGCGTTTAACGTGCTGCTGAACGAAGAGACGAAAAACCTGCTGCGTACGTCCGAACTGCTGCTGGAAGTGAACCTGGGCGCAACCGCCATCGGTACACGCCTGAACACGCCAGATGGCTATCAGCAACTGGCGGTACAGAAGCTGGCTGAAGTGTCCAACCTGCCGGTTGTGCCTGCGGAAGACCTGATTGAAGCTACCTCAGACTGCGGCGCCTATGTGATGGTGCACAGCGCCCTGAAACGTCTGGCGGTGAAACTGTCCAAAATCTGTAACGACCTACGCCTGCTCTCCTCCGGTCCGCGCGCTGGCCTGAATGAAATCAACCTGCCAGAGTTGCAGGCGGGTTCATCCATCATGCCAGCTAAAGTGAACCCGGTGGTGCCAGAAGTGGTGAACCAGGTTTGCTTCAAGGTGATTGGTAACGATACGACCGTCACCATGGCCTCCGAAGCCGGTCAGCTCCAGCTGAACGTGATGGAGCCAGTGATTGGCCAGGCGATGTTTGAATCTATCCATATTCTGACCAACGCCTGCTACAACCTGCTGGAAAAATGCATTAACGGCATCACCGCGAATAAAGAAGTGTGTGAAGGCTACGTCTATAACTCCATCGGCATCGTCACCTACCTCAACCCCTTCATCGGCCACCACAACGGCGATATCGTCGGGAAGATTTGTGCCGAAACCGGTAAGAGCGTACGTGAGGTGGTTCTCGAGCGAGGATTGTTGACCGAAGCCGAACTGGACGATATCTTCTCCGCCCAGAACCTGATGCACCCGGCATATAAAGCGAAACGATATACCGATGAAAGCGAACAGTAACCGTTCAGGCTAAGCTTCCGAAAGGCACGTCACTTGTGACGTGCCTTTTTTCTTTATGGGCGTTACCAAAACACAACAATTCAATATCAACTTGTTAATGAGCAAGGCAGGTCTTTATGTTTGGAGCAGAACTCGTCATCGTCCTGTTGGCGATTTATTTGGGCGCACGACTCGGGGGAATCGGCATCGGTTTTGCTGGCGGTCTCGGAGTGCTTGTACTTACCCTGATCTTTCAGATTAAACCCGGCGCAATCCCTTTTGACGTTATCGAAATCATCATGGCGGTTATTGCTGCTATCGCGGCCATGCAGGTCGCTGGCGGTATGGACTACCTGGTGAGCCTGGCGGAGCGTATGCTGCGTCGCCATCCGAAATACATCACCTTCCTTGCCCCGCTGGTGACCTGGTTTATGACCATTCTCGCCGGTACTGGCCATACTGCCTTCTCCACGCTGCCGGTCATCACCGAAGTGGCGAAAGAGCAGGGTATTCGCCCGTCTCGCCCTCTTTCTATTGCCGTGGTCGCCTCCCAGATTGCGATTACCGCCTCGCCTATTTCCGCGGCGGTGGTCTTCTTCGCGGGCATCCTTGAGCCAATGGGCGTAAGTTACCTGACGCTGCTGGCAATCTGTATTCCGGTCACGCTGATTGCGGTAATGATCACTGCCGTGCTGTGTAACTTCCTCGGTGCCGAGCTGAAAGACGATCCGGTTTACCAGGAGCGTCTGGCAAAAGGTGAAGTGAGCCTGCGCGGTAGCCAGGTCTTCGAGCTGAAGCCGCATGCAAAACGCTCCGTGCTGCTGTTTCTGATTGGTATCGTCGCCGTGATGTTCTACGCGACCGCCATCAGCGACACGGTAGGTCTGATCCAGAACCCGGTTCTGCCGCGTAACGAAGCCATTGTGGTGTTTATGCTGACCATCGCGACGCTGATCAGCATCACCTGTAAAATCGACACCAGCGAAGTGCTGAACGCCAGCACCTTCAAATCCGGTATGAGCGCCTGCGTGTGCGTGCTGGGCGTGGCGTGGCTCGGTGATACCTTTGTGAAAGCGCACATCAGCGATATCCAGACCGTTGCAGGCGACCTGCTGCACAACTATCCGTGGCTGCTGGCAGTAGTGCTGTTCTTTGCCGCGACGCTGCTGTACTCCCAGGCTGCGACCACCAAAGCGCTGATGCCTGCGGCACTGATGCTGGGCGTGACGCCGCTGACGGCGATTGCCTCTTTTGCAGCGGTTTCCGCCCTGTTCGTGCTGCCAACCTACCCAACCCTGCTGGCCGCAGTTGAGATGGATGACACCGGCTCAACCCGTATTGGTAAGTACGTGTTTAACCACGCGTTCCTCATCCCGGGCGTGGTGGCGATTACGCTCTGCGTGATCCTCGGCTTTATCATCGGCGGCATTGTGCTGTAAACGATTAGCCGTTGTAAAAATAGTTAAAAACGGGCCGCTCTGCGGCCCGTTTCATTAATGACCAACCGCCTTGCGTGATATAGTGAAGACTTTCGTGATGAGGAGGTCGACTTGTGAACACGCCTGATGCTGTTGTTGTACTGTGCACCGCCCCTGATGAAGCTTCTGCCCAGGATCTGGCCGCCAAAGTGCTGGCCGAAAAACTGGCTGCCTGTGTCACGCTTCTTCCCGGCGCCACCTCCCTTTATTACTGGGAAGGCAAGCTGGAGCAAGAGTACGAAGTCCAGATGTTGCTCAAAACCAACCTGACAAACCAGCAGGCTCTCCTCGACTGCCTCAAGTCTCATCATCCATACCAAACCCCGGAGCTGCTGGTGCTGCCAGTGGTCCACGGCGATAACGATTATCTCTCATGGCTCAACGCTTCATTACGCTGATCCTGCTGCTGTGCAGCACGTCAGTTTTTGCCGGGTTGTTTGACGCACCCGGCCGTTCGAACTTTATTCCTGCCGACCAGGCATTCGTTTTCGACTTTCAGCAAAACCAGCACGATCTCAGTCTCACCTGGCAGGTGAAAGAGGGTTACTACCTCTATCGCAAGCAGGTCAGCATCACGCCGACAAAGGCGAACGTCGGCGCATTGCAGATGCCCGCTGGCGTGTGGCACGAGGACGAGTTCTACGGTAAGAGTGAAATTTATCGCCAGCGCTTAAGCGTGCCCGTCACGGTGAACCATGCCGATAAAGGTGCCACATTAACGGTCACCTATCAGGGCTGCGCAGACGCCGGATTCTGTTACCCACCTGAAACAAAGGTCGTTCCGCTTAGCGAAGTGAAAGGCGCTGCCTCCCCTCTCCCATCAGGGAAGAGGGCCAGGATGAAGGGTGAAGGCGCAGGCGAAGCCACTTCAGACCTTCCGTTCTCAGCACTTTGGGCGTTATTGATTGGTATCGGCATCGCCTTTACGCCCTGCGTACTGCCTATGTACCCGCTTATCTCTGGCATCGTGCTGGGCGGTAAACAACGCCTTTCCACCGCCCGTGCGCTGTTGCTGGCCTTTATCTATGTACAGGGCATGGCGTTAACCTATACGGCGCTCGGCCTAGTGGTCGCCGCTGCCGGGTTGCAGTTCCAGGCCGCCCTTCAGCATCCTTATGTGCTTATCGGACTGTCAGCGGTGTTTATTCTGCTGGCGCTGTCGATGTTTGGCCTGTTCACCCTGCAACTGCCCTCTTCCCTGCAAACCCGTCTGACGCTGATGAGCAACCGTCAGCAGGGTGGCTCTGCGGGCGGCGTGTTCGCCATGGGTGCCATCGCCGGGCTGATTTGCTCCCCCTGCACCACTGCGCCGCTGAGCGCCATTCTGTTATACATTGCTCAGAGCGGCAACCTGTGGCTCGGCGGCGGCACGCTGTACCTCTACGCGCTCGGCATGGGCCTGCCGCTGATCCTGGTGACGGTGTTTGGCAATCGTCTGCTGCCGAAAAGCGGCCCGTGGATGGAGACGGTGAAAACCGCGTTTGGTTTTGTCATTCTGGCGCTGCCGGTATTTCTGCTGGAGCGCATCATCGGTGATGTGTGGGGTACACGTCTTTGGGCGATGCTCGGCGTGGCCTTCTTCAGCTGGGCGTTTATCGTGAGTCTGGGGGCGAAGAAACCGTGGATGCGCCTGCTACAGATCCTTCTGCTGGCGGCCGCGCTGGTGAGCGTCCGTCCGCTACAGGACTGGGCGTTTGGCACCCCGGCAGGTCAAACGCAGGCTCATCTGAATTTTATACAGATTAAAAACGTAGATGACCTTAACCACGCCCTGGCGCAGGCGAAAGGCAAACCGGTCATGCTCGATCTCTATGCCGACTGGTGCGTGGCCTGCAAAGAGTTTGAAAAATACACCTTCAGCGATCCGCAGGTACAACATGCGCTGAGCGATACCGTTCTGCTCCAGGCGAACGTTACCGTCAACAGCACGCAGGATAAGGCTCTGCTGAAGCAACTTAACGTGCTCGGGTTGCCTACCATCCTGTTCTTCAATGAACAGGGGGAAGAACAGCCGACGCAGCGTGTAACCGGGTTTATGGACGCGACGGCATTCAACGCGCATTTGCGCAATCGCCAACCGTAAACAACACTTTAGACGGGACAAACCGTTGGGAATAGCGGAGGAGATAACCGTGCAACGCGAAGACGTACTGGGACAAGCCCTGCAATTGCTTGAGATTCAAGGGATCGCCAGCACCACGCTTGAGATGGTCGCCGACCGTATCGATTACCCTCTGGATGAACTTAGGCGCTTCTGGCCGGATAAAGAGGCGCTGCTGTACGATGCCCTGCGCTATCTCAGCCAGCAGGTGGATATCTGGCGCAGGCAGCTGATGCTGAATGAAGAACTGACCACCGAGCAAAAGCTGCTGGCGCGCTATACCGCACTGACGGAGTGTGTTACCAACAACCGTTACCCAGGTTGTCTGTTTATCGCCGCCTGCACCTACTATCCGGATCCTGGGCACCCCATCCATCAACTGGCAGATCAGCAAAAACGAGCCGCGCACGAGTTCACACATGAGCTGCTGACCACACTTGAAGTGGATGATCCGGCAATGGTCGCGAAGCAGATGGAGCTGGTGCTGGAAGGTTGCCTGAGCCGCATGCTGGTGAACCGTAGCCAGGCGGATGTGGATACGGCGCACCGTCTGGCGGAAGATATTTTGCGGTTCGCGCAGTGTCGTATGGGTGGTGCACTGACCTAAGCCAGCATTCCCATCCAGGCGGAAATAAACAAACACAGCGCCATCGCGCGCTGAAATCGCACCATCGCCACGGTGGTGCGGAAAATCCGGTTCACCGCCTTCCCCAGCCACGCCCAGCACAACAAACAGACCACGGAGATCGCCAGAAACCATAGCGCCATCAGCGTAATATCCCGTAATGCATGGTCGCTTGCCGGAGCAAACAGGCTGACAACTGCCAGCGCCATCATCCATGTTTTTGGGTTTACAACCTGTAGTAACGCCGCCGCCCGCGCGGTAAATCGGACGTGACTTCTGGAGGAGAGATTCGCGGCCGGGGCGCTAAACAGCTGCCAGCTCATCCAGGAAAGCCACAGCACACCCGCCCAGCTCATTACCTGACGTATCAATGGATTGTCACATCTTGCCTGAACTGTCTGGAAGATTAGTGCAATTCCAGGGCACAAACGGACAGATTGCCGCAAACTTAAGCAGTTGAACAGCTTTTCCCGAAATAATGTTGACGATCGCGCGCGATTGCGGTTTAATGCGCTCCGTTGCCCGGATAGCTCAGTCGGTAGAGCAGGGGATTGAAAATCCCCGTGTCCTTGGTTCGATTCCGAGTCCGGGCACCACTATTTAAAGAACCCAGCCTATGGCTGGGTTTTTGCTTTTCTGTCCCCGCTACGCATTGAATTTTCCCTTCTGTCAGGTAATAGTGATTTTTTTTCCTGACAATGAAAATGATATGACCTTATCTGCTTTAAAAGCCGGGTCACTGCTCCTGCTGATGATCCTGTTTTATACCGGCCTGTTCACGAGCGATCGCGTCACCTGGTTGATGGAGGTGACGCCCGTCATTATCATCATCCCACTTCTGCTTGCCACACACCGGCGATACCCTTTGACTCCCCTTCTCTATACTCTGGTTTTCTTCCACGCCATCATTCTGATGGTTGGTGGAATGTACACCTACGCAAAGGTTCCGGTTGGTTTTGAGGTTCAGGAGATGCTCGGGCTTAGCCGAAATCCGTATGACAAGCTCGGTCACTTCTTCCAGGGGCTGGTTCCCGCACTGGCAGCGCGAGAAATTCTGCTGCGCGGTGGGTATGTTCGTGGACATAAGATGACGGGGTTTCTGGTGTGCTGTGTTGCTCTGGCCATTAGCGCCACCTATGAACTCATTGAGTGGTGGGCTGCTTTGGCGATGGGACAGGGTGCGGATGATTTTCTGGGGACGCAGGGCGATCCATGGGATACCCAGTCTGATATGTTTTGCGCGCTGCTTGGTGCGTTAACGACGGTGCTGATCCTTGGGCGTTTCCATCAGCGGCAATTGCGTCGTTTGAATGTGGATAGTGCGCTCTGAGTTGCCGGATGGCGGCTTCGCCTTACGGCCTGCCGTTTTTCTGCAAACAAACGCAAAAAAGCCATCCTTGCGGATGGCCTCTTCACTTGTTTGATGCCTGGCAGTTCCCTACTCTCACATGGGGAGACCCCACACTACCATCGGCGCTACGGCGTTTCACTTCTGAGTTCGGCATGGGGTCAGGTGGGACCACCGCGCTACAGCCGCCAGGCAAATTCTTGTGCTCTGTCCTGTGTCTTTCGCACTGATACTGCGTTGGCTGCTCTCGTAAAGTCAGTCACATACCTCAGTATGCTCCTTCCTTTCCTTCGTTTGCCGCCTTGTCTCAGCGCAAAATCCTTCGGACTCTGAATCTAAGCTGAAAATTCTGTCTCTTCGCCAAAACACCTTCGGCGTTGTAAGGTTAAGCCTCACGGTTCATTAGTATCGGTTAGCTCAACGCATCGCTGCGCTTACACACCCGACCTATCAACGTCGTCGTCTTCAACGTTCCTTCAGGAGACTCAAGGTCTCAGGGAGAACTCATCTCGGGGCAAGTTTCGTGCTTAGATGCTTTCAGCACTTATCTCTTCCGCATTTAGCTACCGGGCAGTGCCATTGGCATGACAACCCGAACACCAGTGATGCGTCCACTCCGGTCCTCTCGTACTAGGAGCAGCCCCCCTCAATTCTCCAGCGCCCACGGCAGATAGGGACCGAACTGTCTCACGACGTTCTAAACCCAGCTCGCGTACCACTTTAAATGGCGAACAGCCATACCCTTGGGACCTACTTCAGCCCCAGGATGTGATGAGCCGACATCGAGGTGCCAAACACCGCCGTCGATATGAACTCTTGGGCGGTATCAGCCTGTTATCCCCGGAGTACCTTTTATCCGTTGAGCGATGGCCCTTCCATTCAGAACCACCGGATCACTATGACCTGCTTTCGCACCTGCTCGCGCCGTCACGCTCGCAGTCAAGCTGGCTTATGCCATTGCACTAACCTCCTGATGTCCGACCAGGATTAGCCAACCTTCGTGCTCCTCCGTTACTCTTTGGGAGGAGACCGCCCCAGTCAAACTACCCACCAGACACTGTCCGCAACCCGGATCACGGGTCTACGTTAGAACACCAGCCATTAAAGGGTGGTATTTCAAGGATGGCTCCACGCAGACTGGCGTCCACGCTTCAAAGCCTCCCACCTATCCTACACATCAAGGACCAGTGTTCAGTGTCAAGCTATAGTAAAGGTTCACGGGGTCTTTCCGTCTTGCCGCGGGTACACTGCATCTTCACAGCGAGTTCAATTTCACTGAGTCTCGGGTGGAGACAGCCTGGCCATCATTACGCCATTCGTGCAGGTCGGAACTTACCCGACAAGGAATTTCGCTACCTTAGGACCGTTATAGTTACGGCCGCCGTTTACCGGGGCTTCGATCAAGAGCTTCGCGTTGCCGCTAACCCCATCAATTAACCTTCCGGCACCGGGCAGGCGTCACACCGTATACGTCCACTTTCGTGTTTGCACAGTGCTGTGTTTTTAATAAACAGTTGCAGCCAGCTGGTATCTTCGACTGATTTCAGCTCCGTCCGCAGGGACTTCACCTACATATCAGCGTGCCTTCTCCCGAAGTTACGGCACCATTTTGCCTAGTTCCTTCACCCGAGTTCTCTCAAGCGCCTTGGTATTCTCTACCTGACCACCTGTGTCGGTTTGGGGTACGATTTCGTGTTACCTGATGCTTAGAGGCTTTTCCTGGAAGCAGGGCATTTATCACTTCAGCACCGTAGTGCCTCGTCATCACACCTCAGCGTTAACAAGGTACCGGATTTACCTGGAACCTCCGCCTACATGCTTAAACCGGGACAACCGTCGCCCGGCTGACATAGCCTTCTCCGTCCCCCCTTCGCAGTAACACCAAGTACAGGAATATTAACCTGTTTCCCATCGACTACGCCTTTCGGCCTCGCCTTAGGGGTCGACTCACCCTGCCCCGATTAACGTTGGACAGGAACCCTTGGTCTTCCGGCGAGCGGGCTTTTCACCCGCTTTATCGTTACTTATGTCAGCATTCGCACTTCTGATACCTCCAGCATGCCTCACAGCACACCTTCAACGGCTTACAGAACGCTCCCCTACCCAACAACACATAGTGTCGCTGCCGCAGCTTCGGTGCATGGTTTAGCCCCGTTACATCTTCCGCGCAGGCCGACTCGACCAGTGAGCTATTACGCTTTCTTTAAATGATGGCTGCTTCTAAGCCAACATCCTGGCTGTCTGTGCCTTCCCACATCGTTTCCCACTTAACCATGACTTTGGGACCTTAGCTGGCGGTCTGGGTTGTTTCCCTCTTCACGACGGACGTTAGCACCCGCCGTGTGTCTCCCGTGATAACATTCTTCGGTATTCGTAGTTTGCATCGGGTTGGTAAGCCGGGATGGCCCCCTAGCCGAAACAGTGCTCTACCCCCGAAGATGAGTTCACGAGGCGCTACCTAAATAGCTTTCGGGGAGAACCAGCTATCTCCCGGTTTGATTGGCCTTTCACCCCCAGCCACAGGTCATCCGCTAATTTTTCAACATTAGTCGGTTCGGTCCTCCAGTTAGTGTTACCCAACCTTCAACCTGCCCATGGCTAGATCACCGGGTTTCGGGTCTATACCCTGCAACTTAACGCCCAGTTAAGACTCGGTTTCCCTTCGGCTCCCCTATACGGTTAACCTTGCTACAGAATATAAGTCGCTGACCCATTATACAAAAGGTACGCAGTCACACCCGAAGGTGCTCCCACTGCTTGTACGTACACGGTTTCAGGTTCTTTTTCACTCCCCTCGCCGGGGTTCTTTTCGCCTTTCCCTCACGGTACTGGTTCACTATCGGTCAGTCAGGAGTATTTAGCCTTGGAGGATGGTCCCCCCATATTCAGACAGGATACCACGTGTCCCGCCCTACTCTTCGAGTTCACAGCAAGTGTGTTTTCGTGTACGGGACTATCACCCTGTACCGTCGGACTTTCCAGACCGTTCCACTAACACACAAGCTGATTCAGACTCCGGGCTGCTCCCCGTTCGCTCGCCGCTACTGGGGGAATCTCGGTTGATTTCTTTTCCTCGGGGTACTTAGATGTTTCAGTTCCCCCGGTTCGCCTCGTTAACCTATGTATTCAGTTAACGATAGTGTGTCGGAACACACTGGGTTTCCCCATTCGGACATCGCCGGGTCAAGGGTTCATATCACCTCGCCGGCGCTTTTCGCAGATTAGCACGTCCTTCATCGCCTCTGACTGCCAGGGCATCCACCGTGTACGCTTAGTCGCTTAACCTCACAACCCGAAGATGTTTCACTTCATGGTTGCGAAAATTTGAGAGACTCGAACACACATGAGCTATGTGTCGTTTCAATTTTCAGCTTGATCCAGATTTTTAAAGAGCAAAACTTCTTAATGCACTCAAAAAGTACATTCAGAAGTTCATCATTCATCAGACAATCTGTGTGAGCACTACAAAGGCAGGTTCTTTAAGGTAAGGAGGTGATCCAACCGCAGGTTCCCCTACGGTTACCTTGTTACGACTTCACCCCAGTCATGAATCACAAAGTGGTAAGCGCCCTCCCGAAGGTTAAGCTACCTACTTCTTTTGCAACCCACTCCCATGGTGTGACGGGCGGTGTGTACAAGGCCCGGGAACGTATTCACCGTGGCATTCTGATCCACGATTACTAGCGATTCCGACTTCATGGAGTCGAGTTGCAGACTCCAATCCGGACTACGACGCACTTTATGAGGTCCGCTTGCTCTCGCGAGGTCGCTTCTCTTTGTATGCGCCATTGTAGCACGTGTGTAGCCCTACTCGTAAGGGCCATGATGACTTGACGTCATCCCCACCTTCCTCCAGTTTATCACTGGCAGTCTCCTTTGAGTTCCCGGCCTAACCGCTGGCAACAAAGGATAAGGGTTGCGCTCGTTGCGGGACTTAACCCAACATTTCACAACACGAGCTGACGACAGCCATGCAGCACCTGTCTCAGAGTTCCCGAAGGCACCAATCCATCTCTGGAAAGTTCTCTGGATGTCAAGAGTAGGTAAGGTTCTTCGCGTTGCATCGAATTAAACCACATGCTCCACCGCTTGTGCGGGCCCCCGTCAATTCATTTGAGTTTTAACCTTGCGGCCGTACTCCCCAGGCGGTCGACTTAACGCGTTAGCTCCGGAAGCCACGCCTCAAGGGCACAACCTCCAAGTCGACATCGTTTACGGCGTGGACTACCAGGGTATCTAATCCTGTTTGCTCCCCACGCTTTCGCACCTGAGCGTCAGTCTTTGTCCAGGGGGCCGCCTTCGCCACCGGTATTCCTCCAGATCTCTACGCATTTCACCGCTACACCTGGAATTCTACCCCCCTCTACAAGACTCTAGCCTGCCAGTTTCGAATGCAGTTCCCAGGTTGAGCCCGGGGATTTCACATCCGACTTGACAGACCGCCTGCGTGCGCTTTACGCCCAGTAATTCCGATTAACGCTTGCACCCTCCGTATTACCGCGGCTGCTGGCACGGAGTTAGCCGGTGCTTCTTCTGCGGGTAACGTCAATCGACAAGGTTATTAACCTTATCGCCTTCCTCCCCGCTGAAAGTACTTTACAACCCGAAGGCCTTCTTCATACACGCGGCATGGCTGCATCAGGCTTGCGCCCATTGTGCAATATTCCCCACTGCTGCCTCCCGTAGGAGTCTGGACCGTGTCTCAGTTCCAGTGTGGCTGGTCATCCTCTCAGACCAGCTAGGGATCGTCGCCTAGGTGAGCCGTTACCCCACCTACTAGCTAATCCCATCTGGGCACATCCGATGGCAAGAGGCCCGAAGGTCCCCCTCTTTGGTCTTGCGACGTTATGCGGTATTAGCTACCGTTTCCAGTAGTTATCCCCCTCCATCAGGCAGTTTCCCAGACATTACTCACCCGTCCGCCACTCGTCAGCGAAGCAGCAAGCTGCTTCCTGTTACCGTTCGACTTGCATGTGTTAGGCCTGCCGCCAGCGTTCAATCTGAGCCATGATCAAACTCTTCAATTTAAAAGTTTGATGCTCAATGAATTAAACTTCGTAATGAATTACGTGTTCACTCGTTGAGACTTGGTATTCATTTATCGTCCGAGGACGTTAAGAATCCATGTCACTTTGAGTGCCCACACAGATTGTCTGATAAATTGTTAAAGAGCAGTGCAACGCGGCTTCCGCTCACCGTTGCGAGGTGGCGTATATTACGCTTTCCTCTTTCAGAGTCAACCCTGATTTTCAGGATTTTTTCTCTTTAGCCGACCGGGTTGTTTGTGAAGTGATTCACATCCGCCGTGTCGATGGAGGCGCATTATAGGGAGTTCCCGAGCGACCGCAACAGAAAAGTTGCAAAAAAATGACTGACTGCTGTATTCCCCAGCAAAACCCCGCCTTATACCTTTTTACGCACAGACTTATCCACAATCTATTGACGATCCCGGTGTGATCCAGCGATTTGAACACTATACTAGCGGCAAATATTTCTCTCGCGGGTCAACCTCATGACGACACAACGACTTCAACGTGACTGGCGTCTCCCAACCGCCGGGCTCGCCGTGCTGGTGTTACTTATGGCAGGTTTTGCACTGCATGAGCACTGGAATGCTTTTATTCAGTGGTGCCTCGCCACCCAGATCACCCTGCACCGTTATCTGGTGATGTATTTGCTGCAACTTAATAATCATCAGTACAGCGGTGGGCTGTGGTTGTTAACCGGTGCGTTTCTTTATGGTGTCCTCCATGCCGTTGGACCGGGACACGGCAAATTCATCGTCACCACGTATCTCACCACCAATAAAGAGAGCCAGCTCGCGGCGCGCGTCGTACCGTTTATCGGTAGCCTGATGCAGGGCGTCAGCGCAATCGCCTTTGTCTTTATCCTGGCGGTTGGATTGAACCTCGCGTCAGGGGATATCAGCACCAGCCGTTGGTACGTCGAGAAAATCAGCGCCCTACTGATTGCCGCCTTCGGTGCATTTATCATTTATCAGGCGCTCAGCAGCCTGCGTCCGCGCAAAATGGCGATTAGCGCCATCAAGCCGCTTCACCAGCATAATGAACATTGTGGCTGCGGCCATCACGGCGTAGGGGTGGATCTGGCTAAAAGCGACTGGAAAACCCGTCTGGGCGTGGTGCTGGCCATAGGCGCACGCCCGTGCAGCGGGGCAATTATGATCCTGATGTTCTCGAATGCGCTCGGCATTATTAGCTGGGGGATTGCTGCTGTGATGACAATGTCGCTGGGCACGGCGCTGTCGATTATGGGGCTGTCGCTGGCAGTACGTTACGCACGTGAACGCACAGTAGCCTGGTTTGGTGGCGGCACGTCCCTGAACTGGATAATGCCGATGGTCAAAATTGCCGGAGGGGTTGTTCTGATACTGTTCGCGACGGTCCTGTTCCTGACGGTGATCCCCGTCAGCGCTGGCGGCGACTACATCGCCGCAGGATGCTAATAAAAGAAAACCCGCCAGCGGCGGGTTTTTTTATCACTCGTTAATTCTCGGATGCTGGTCAACCAGGCGAGAACGTTTTTTCTGGAGCGCCTCGATCTCTGCGTCAATATCTTCAATCTTCTGCTCTACATTATCGTAGTGCTCACGCAGGATCTCTTTCGCTTCCTGAATATCAGACGCCGCAGGCGTTGCCCCTTTCAGGGGACGATTCGCCGTCTCCTTCATGGTAATACCGGTAATCAGGCCGACCACCGCAATGACCATCAGATAGTAAGCAGGCATCATCAGGTTTTGCGTGCTCTCCACCAGTGAAGCAGCAAGTGTCGGCGTCAGGCCCGCAATCAGAACGGAGATATTAAAGGCTGCCGCCAGCGCACTGTAGCGAATATGCGTCGGGAACATTGCCGGCAGCGTAGAAGCCATCACCCCGATGAAGCAGTTGAGGATCACCGCCAGCATCAGCAGACCGGCGAAAATCAGCCCCAGCACATTGCTGTTAATCAGAATAAAGGCCGGAATTGCCAGTGCGAACAAGGCGACGCTGCCGAGAATAATGAATGGCTTACGGCCAAAGCGGTCGCTCAACAGACCCATAATCGGCTGCACAAACAGCATACCTACCATGATGGCGATAATAATCAGCACACCGTGGTCTTCCGAGTAGTGCAGGTTATGCGACAGGTAGCTCGGCATGTAGGTCAGCAGCATGTAATAGGTGACGTTGGTGGAAATCACCAGACCAATACAGGTCAGCAGGCTGCGCCAGTGTTTGGTCGCAATCTCCTTGAACGACACTTTCGGGCCATCCTGTAACCCTTCACGGTCACCCTGCTCCAGCTTTTCAACGTGCTGCTGGAACGCAGGCGTCTCTTCCAGGGCGTGACGCAGGTAAAGCCCAATGATGCCCAGCGGCAGCGCCAGGAAGAACGGAATACGCCAGCCCCAGTCAAGGAAGTTCTCTTCACCCACTACGGTTGAGATCAGAACGACAACCCCCGCGCCCATGACGAATCCGGCAATCGAACCAAAGTCCAGCCAGCTGCCCATAAAGCCGCGTTTACGGTCCGGAGAATATTCGGCGACAAAAATCGATGCACCGGTATATTCGCCGCCAACGGAGAAGCCCTGCGCCATCTTACAGATCAACAGCAGAATCGGCGCCCATATACCAATAGTCGCATACGACGGAATAAGGCCGATACAGAATGTACTTATCGACATGATGACAATGGTAATAGCCAGGATTTTCTGGCGACCATATTTATCACCCAGCATGCCGAAGAAAAGACCACCAAGAGGGCGAATCAGGAAGGGAACGGAGAACGTACCCAGCGCGGCAATCATCTGCAAGCTGGGATCGGCACCGGGGAAGAACACTTTACCAAGTGCATAGGCCACAAAGCCGTAAACACCAAAATCGAACCACTCCATCGCATTACCGAGCGAGGCCGCTGTAATCGCTTTGCGCAGTTTCGCGTCATCAATAATGGTGACATCGCGCAGCGTGATGGGTTTTACTTTTTTCCTTCTAAGCATAGCTTTCCTCGTAGACTCAGCCCCGTCCGTTTCACAGCGCATTTTGCAAGCTGTGAACCAGAGATCCGCTCCATGCGAATCTCCTTATTCAAGCGTAGCAGGTTTACTTACATTGACGTTTTAACTCAATACAACCGAACCTGTTGACGCCTGTCTGGGCAGTTAAAGACCTTTTTACCCTACCAGCGTTTATATATGTGATCAACTTCACATATATTTTTCCTGTTCGTAAGATGCCTTCAGCTTTTGTCAATTCACGATAAGTAAGGTCATTCTCAACCCCCTTATCAAACAGATCTTAACGCCCGTTATTATTCATTCCCAAACAAAATACAATCACATTTCTTCACAGCGAATTTACACAAAATTTAATTATTAATCGTGGGCAATCCTGTTTCCATTCAATATGTGACGGAGATAACTAAAACAGTGTTTCGTTTTGATTGAATCACAATTCCAAAGATCGCATGATAAATCCGAACACGATATCTCAGCGGCTTTCAAATGAAGGAATACTGAACGCCTTAATTTCACTTTACAGCATAAGTAACGAATCGATTGGCCTCCAAAAAGGCAATCATCTGAATTTGTTGATCTATTTTTGAGATTTCCGCCAGCCACGCGGGCGAGATGTGAGGGTTAATGATGAAGATTAAAGCAACTATAGAACGCATCCCGGGCGGGATGATGCTGGTCCCGCTGGTACTTGGCGCGATATTAAATACGCTGGCCCCGAATACCGGTGCTTATTTTGGCGGTTTTACAAAAGGTATGATCACCGGAACGGTACCGATTCTGGCAGTCTGGTTCTTTTGCATCGGCGCATCTATTAACTTGCGTGCAACAGGTACGGTATTACGTAAATCAGGGACGTTGGTCATTACTAAAATTGCGGTCGCCTGGGTTGTTGCCATGATCTGTGCGATGTTCATTCCGGAGAATGGAATTCAGACTGGCTTCTTCGCCGGATTATCCGTTCTGGCCATTGTCTCAGCAATGGATATGACCAACGGCGGTCTCTATGCCAGCCTGATGAATCAATATGGCACCAAAGAAGAATCGGGCGCGTTCGTGCTGATGTCCCTGGAGTCGGGTCCACTGATGACGATGTTGATTCTGGGTTCTGCTGGCCTTGCCTCCTTTGAACTACACCATTTTGTCGGGGCGATCCTGCCGTTCCTGATTGGTTTTGCGCTGGGTAACCTCGATCACGATCTGCGCGATTTCTTCAGCAAAGCCACCCCGGTACTGATCCCGTTCTTCGGCTTCGCGTTGGGCAATACCATCAACCTGAACGTAATTCTGGAAACCGGCCTGCTGGGTATTGTGCTGGGTGTTGCCGTCATCGTCATCACGGGTATTCCGCTGATTATTGCAGACCGCGTCATCGGGGGCGGCAACGGAACCGCGGGTGTGGCCGCCTCTTCGGCCGCAGGCGCTGCGGTAGCCAACCCGGTGATTATCGCCCAGATTAACCCGGCCTTTGAACCCGTAGCCGCTTCCGCCACGGCTCTGGTTGCCGCCAGCGTGATTGTGACGGCAATTCTGGTCCCTATCATCACGGCACTGTACGCCAGACGCTTTGGGCATGTGCCTGAGTCCCGGACAGAACATGAAGCGGTAGAAATGCACCACTAACCCTTTCGCCCCCCTCTTTAAAAAGAGGGGGGCAATCACGTACCAAATATCTCTTCCACCATGCCATCCACCAGCCGTTTTGCCGAACAGAGTCTTGGCATTCCCAGCGCGACCGTTTGCCAGCTCTGCGTCACTGACCAGCTCACCGGATGTTTATCCGCCTGACACCAGTCCCCCAGCCAGCCCAGCATATCTTTATAATCAATCAGACCGGGAGAAGCGGGCGTCGTCAGCCACTGATGGTAAAAATGCCGGGTGGTGGGAGAAGCATTAATCTCCTGTGCCAGATAATTTGCGGCCATGCTGCGCAGGTTATCTTTCAGCATGGCCGCCACATCACTATTCGCCAGACGACAGGCATCGCCAAACGCCCCCCAGCGCAACTCTTCCAGCACGATAAAGCAGCGGCCAGCCAGCGACCAGCCGTCATACTGCCCGGCTCGCCAGCGGGTAAAAATTTGCTCGCTGTGCTCACCCGCCTGAACCGTAAGGCCGCGCTGCGCGAGCGCTTTCTCTTTATAGGCGGCACGCTGGTTGAAATGTGCGGAGAGCTCCTCGTACTGTTGCAACAATCCGGGAGGTTGAGGGAGGCGTGGATTCACCTGCTGGCGCAGGGCTACCAGCCTGTCGGACATACGGGTCAGCGCAAGGTGTCCGGGGTCGAGCATACCGGCAAGTTTCTCCGCCAGACCCAGCCGCAGTGCTGCATTTTCGTTGAGCATTCCCGCCATTGCCCACGGCCGCAGCCGGGTCTGCGTAATGATCTCCTGCGTCAAACGCTCACGAAATTGTAGTTGCTGTGGCCCCAGGAGAGCGTGACGTGCAGCATCCGCCCCCTGGACCAAATCGACCATAAATTTTGGATGAATACACTCCAGCGTCCGCCCGGGACCGTCCAGTAGCTGTGTTGTCATGGTTGCTCTGCCGCGAATAAGGTTTGAATATCATCGCGTAACAGTCGGGTATCTTCCTGAATCCACGCCGCAGTGGTCATACTTTGCTTCAACAACTGGCTAAGCGCCCGGGTTGAATGCTCATTCTGCTGCCGAACGGCAAGGCTATCACGCAAGCTTTCCTGTAACCCGGTCAGGCACAACGAAAACTCTGCAAAGAACGTTGCCATACCTGCCGTAACAGAGACATCGACCTGCGCGGCCAAAGCTTTACGAATTTGATCGCAAAACTGATCGGTATGTTGCGTAAATTTGCCATGAAGCTGAGCGATGTCGATGACATAGCGTGTGCGCGTCACGACATACTCCTCCCAGCCCCAGCCGGGATTATTGAGCCAGCGCGAGACGGTATTACGTACGCTGCCTGCCCCTGCTGGCTGACTGGCGGGAGGGGTGTCCTGCACAATGGCATCATTAAATAACCCGCGCGTATTGAAATTAAGCTGGTTTGCCTGAAACGCCGGGAAGCTAATCCGCGCCCGAAATCCGGCATGACTGAGCTGTTCCTTAATTCGCGTCTCGATGGGTCGCATCGCCTCATTCAACGATCGGGCGAGCGTAGACTCCAGCTGATCGAAGCGTAACGCCAGCTCCCGGCCAATTCTGCTCTGCGCATTCAGCATAATCTGCTCGCATGACGATCGGATCTTGCTCAGGACAATCTGCGCCTGCCCTTCATCGTCAAGCACCAGCTGCTGGATCGCATCCGCGTCGTCTTCACGCAAACTGGATGGCTCGCGGCCTGCTAAGTCAAGAATAGACGGGCGGCTAAAAATGTCGCCCAGCGCCTGGTGAAGTTCATCTTTCTGGCGAAGCAGAAAAGCATCCGTTGCGTTGAGCGCCTCTTCAACTTCATGCTGGACCTCATCGCTCACCACGCTCTGCCGCTGACGCAGCATCGTCATATCCTCTTCCAGGCGCGCAATATTCAGCTCCAGCTCATCAAAAGCGACCGTCAGTCCCTGATGGCGAAAGTCCAGGTATTCTCTGGCATTTTGCGCATAGTTCAGCAGCTTATGCGATGCCGACCGTAAAGCGAACAGTGAGGCGTTGGCGTAAGCCGCGTAAATCAGTTTGCGGATGGGCTGTTCGAACAGCGAATCCTCCCACAGCAGATCCGCCGCATGGCGAATATGGTCAATATCGTCCAGGTCGGCCGTTCGCCAGCGGCGGCCCAGCGCGGCCTCGGCAAAATCCTGTACCCAACGCTGATCCTGATGATCGGGAAGGCGCCCATGGACGTTCATCTCATAGCGGGCGCGGTTTGCCAGATAGGCCCACATGGAAGAGACCGGATAAATTTGCCCCGGAGAAATATTCCCTTTCATCAGCGTGCCGGAAATCATCGCCCGCACCTGCTCTTCATCGTCGCTATTACGATCTTTCTGATCGAATTTGTTGACCAGGGCGTAAAGCGGCACGGATTTCCCGGCAGCCGAAATTGCCTGACGAACCTCAGCATCAGAAATGGATTTAAGCTGGGTGTAGTCCATCACCGCCAGAACGGCGGAGGCGCGCGCCAACTGCTCATTGAGCATTTTTTGCAGGTGCGGCTGACCGGCCTCGTTCGGCCCCGGCGTGTCGAGCAGCGTCAGTTGCCCCAGGTGCGCATCCAGACCGGCGAGATGCACAAACTCCACCTCAATCACCGGAATATGTTCAATCGCGGCATACTCAGAGAACGGAAACTCCACGCCCAGCGCCTGAGAAAGCCGCACCAGATCGTTCAGGCTTTTCAGACAATGAAAGATGGGCTCCGCGCCCAGGTGATGTTTTTCAAACGCCTCACCTCTTTCTATGCGCTCCAGCAGCGTATTCATGTCCTTGTCGATTTCCAGACGCCGCGCCAGCTTGCCGCGATCTTTATCGCACAGTTTTTTCTGCAACTGGGTAATCAGGGTATCGATGGGCGAAACGTGCAAAAAATGCAGCACCGGCTCCTTCTGGCCCGGCGTATGGCGGATCAGCGTGGGAAGCGCCGTCATCGGACGATTGCGGTTCGGCAGCACTTCCGTGCCCACAATCGCATTAATGGTGGTCGATTTTCCCGCTTTCATGGTACCCACAATCGCCAGTACCATTTCGAGGCGGGTTATTTTGCGTAATTCATTATTCAGCATCGCCTGCTGAGCGTCGACACCTCGTGCGCTAAAATGCAATGGCAAAACGTTGTTATTAACGCCGCTCATGGCAGCGGTTGTGCTATCCAGCTTTGCAATCGGCATAGATTTTAATGAATCAAGATTGTTCAGAGCGAGCTGTAACAAACGTTCAGCTTCCTGGCTTAATTCAAATATGGTCTGTGTGTGCATGATAAAAGCCTTCCCTTAACGCAAATTTATTACTTTTATTAAGCCACGATGTTTTAATTATACTTTTCAGGCTTATATGATCACGTATGGAAAACATGTTCATTTAATACAACTAACTGAAGATAATGAGAATTTAAAACCCACCCTCGTAATACGTGTAAAACACCCCCTGGCCAGAAAGCCAAAAGTGAATAGACAAAACGCATTTTCAGGAAACATCAGGATATATCATCGTTATTTACCCACCAAAAAAGAGAGGTATTCCCTGACGCCAAAAGATGTATGTCGTCAGAGGAGGGTAGATAAATAACGGCTTGTTCCTTCACCTTATCCGAAATGGCACAGCGTAGCAATTTGCTGTAATAAAATATTCGATACATTTAGCATGATTACGATCTCTGCCGTTCAGGGCATACGCTTCCCTTAATTCACTGACAGTTCGTGTCATCGCTTGCGCATTTATGCGCTATTTTTATAAAACAATATCACCGACAAAAGTGGGGATTTGCGTTATACTCGCTGCCTTTTTCGGCACACTGCCGTCATTTAGCTGGCGTTTTCCAGCGTGTTAACACTTTTGAGGATACCCACATGCAACTTCCACACTGCCCGAAATGCAATTCTGAATACACCTATGAAGACAATGGCATGTTCGTTTGCCCGGAATGCGCCCATGAATGGAACGATGCGGAGCCTGCGCAGGACAGCGATGCGCTGATCGTGAAAGACGCGAATGGCAACCTGCTGGCAGACGGCGACAGCGTTACCGTTGTGAAAGATCTTAAGGTAAAAGGCAGCTCCTCCATGCTGAAGATCGGCACTAAAGTTAAAAATATCCGTCTGGTTGAAGGCGATCATAATATCGACTGCAAAATTGACGGCTTCGGTCCGATGAAACTGAAATCTGAGTTCGTGAAAAAGAACTGATTGTCCCGCCCGGTGACGCTTCGCTTACCGGGCGTTCGGGAACTACACTTAACGGGCTTTTCTTACGTGAGGTAAAGATTATGCCGTTAAGTCCCTACATCTCTTTCGCCGGCAACTGTGCGGAGGCGACGGCCTTCTATCAGCAGGCCGTCGGCGCAGAACTCCTCTACAAAATCACCTTCGGCGAAATGCCCAAAGACGAAAACAGCGAAGAAGGCTGTCCGTCAGGCATGAACTTCCCGGATACCGCCATCGCCCACTCTAATGTCCGCATTGCCGGCAGCGATATCATGATGAGCGATGGTCTGCCACCCGGTAGCAGCACGCAGTACGCCGGATTTACGCTGGTGCTCGACACGCAGGACGTGGATGAAGGCAAACGCTGGTTCGACAACCTCTCTGATGGCGGCAATGTCGAAATGGCCTGGCAGGAGACTTTCTGGGCGCACGGATTCGGGAAAGTCACCGATAAATACGGCGTGCCGTGGATGATTAACGTCGTTAAATCGTAGGCCGCATAAGCGCAGCGCATCCGGCAACAGCGCCCGGTGGCGCTGCGCTGGCCGGGCCTAGGGTGATTGTCATCAAACTCCCCTCAACTCTTCAAACTCCCGCAACCAACACTTAACCTGAATGTCATATTGATGCGCCAGCATGAGGCCACATTTATCGTGAGGCCGGGCACATGCAAACTGTCATTCGCGTCGAGAAACTGAGCAAAACCTTCCATCACAACAAGGCGCTGCATGCCGTTGATCTGACCGTCCAGCAGGGCGAAATGGTGGCGCTGTTGGGGCCGTCTGGTTCAGGTAAATCCACCCTTCTTCGTCACTTGAGCGGCCTGATTACCTGTGACAAAACGCCGGAAAGCCGCGTCGAACTGCTGGGGAACACCGTGCAACATGCGGGGCGTCTGGCGAGCGATATTCGCAAAAGCCGCGCTCAGACGGGCTATATCTTTCAGCAGTTCAACCTGGTGAACCGCCTGACCGTGCTCGAGAACGTGCTGATTGGCGCGCTCGGCAGCACCCCGTTCTGGCGCACCTGCCTGCGCTGGTTCTCCCTATCCCAGAAGCAAGAAGCCTTACAGGCGCTGACCCGCGTCGGCATGGCGCATTTCGCCCACCAGCGCGTCTCCACGCTCTCCGGCGGACAGCAGCAGCGCGTCGCCATTGCCCGCGCCCTGATGCAGAAAGCCAAAATTATCCTGGCCGATGAACCTATCGCCTCGCTGGATCCGGAGTCCGCCCGCATCGTGATGGAAACCCTGCGCGACATCAATCAGAACGACGGCATCACCGTGGTGGTGACGCTGCATCAGGTGGATTACGCCCTGCGCTACTGCGAGCGCATCGTCGCCCTGCGTCAGGGACATGTGTTCTTTGATGGCGCAAGCCACCAGTTTGATAACGAACGTTTTGACCATCTCTACCGCAGCGTAAACCGCGTCGAAGAGCGCGCGCAGGCTGCATAACGACCCATAACGAGGAATGGAAATGAGCTATAAAACGGTTGCCGCGCTGGCCTTCACCAGCATGTTCAGCATCAGCACCCTGTTAAGCCCGGCCCACGCCGAGGAGCAGGAAAAAGCACTGAACTTTGGCATCATTTCGACAGAATCACAGCAGAACCTGAAACCCCAGTGGGAACCGTTCCTGAAAGATATGGAAACCAAACTGGGGATCAAAGTGAACGCGTTCTTCGCCCCGGATTACGCGGGCATCATTCAGGGAATGCGCTTCAACAAAGTCGACATCGCCTGGTATGGCAACCTCTCTGCTATGGAAGCGGTAGATCGCGCGAACGGCCAGGTGTTCGCCCAGACCGTTGCGGCAGACGGCTCTCCGGGCTACTGGAGCGTGCTGATCGTTAACAAAGACAGCCCGATCAACAACCTCAACGACATGCTCGCCAAACGCAAAGAGCTGACCTTTGGTAACGGCGACCCGAACTCTACCTCCGGCTTCCTCGTCCCTGGCTACTACGTCTTCGCGAAAAACAACGTCTCCGCCAGCGACTTTAAGCGCACGGTTAACGCCAGCCACGAAACCAATGCCCTGGCCGTGGCGAATAAGCAGGTTGACGTTGCTACCAACAACACTGAAAACCTCGACAAGCTGAAGACCTCCGCGCCGGAAAAGCTGAAGGAAATCAAGGTTATCTGGAAATCACCGCTGATCCCGGGCGACCCGATCGTGTGGCGCAAAAACCTCTCCGAGAACACCAAGGACAAGGTCTACGACTTCTTTATGAACTACGGCAAAACGCCGGAAGAGAAAGCGGTTCTGGCACGTCTGGGCTGGGCACCGTTCCGCGCGTCCAGCGATTTGCAACTGGTGCCGATTCGCCAGCTGGCGCTGTTCAAGCAGATGCAGGGCGTGAAGGACAACAAAGGCCTGAAGGACGAAGAGAAGAACAGCAAAGTGTCGGAAATTCAGGCGCAGCTGGACGATCTTGACCGCCTGACCGCCGCGCTCGGCGCCATGACCAGCGTGAATAAAGCGGTGCAGTAACGCCTTTCTCCCTCTCCCTCAAGGGAGAGGGGACTAAACCCAAAGGAGCCAACATGCAAACCATCACCCTCCCGCCGCCAAAACGCAGCTGGTTCTCGCTCATAAGCTGGGCTGTTCTGCTGGCGGTGCTCGTTATCTCCTGGAAGGGCGCGGAGATGGATCCGCTGCTGCTCTTCAGGGACTCAGGCAACATGGCGACCTTCGCCGCCGACTTCTTCCCACCGGACTTCAGCCAGTGGCAGGACTACCTCGGTGAAATGGCGATCACCCTGCAAATTGCCGTCTGGGGCACCGCCCTCGCCGTGATCCTCTCCATTCCGTTTGGCCTGATGAGCGCCGAAAACATCGTGCCATGGTGGGTTTACCAGCCGATGCGCCGCCTGATGGACGCCTGTCGCGCCATCAACGAAATGGTCTTTGCGATGCTATTCGTGGTCGCCGTCGGCCTGGGTCCGTTCGCGGGCGTGATGGCGCTGTTCATCCACACCACCGGCGTGCTCTCCAAGCTGCTCTCCGAAGCGGTTGAAGCCATCGAGCCCGGCCCGGTGGAAGGCATCCGGGCAACCGGAGCGAACAAAATCGAAGAGATCCTGTACGGCGTCCTGCCGCAGGTGATGCCGTTGCTCATCTCCTATTCCCTGTACCGCTTCGAGTCCAACGTTCGCTCCGCCACCGTGGTCGGCATGGTGGGCGCAGGCGGCATTGGCGTCACCCTGTGGGAAGCGATTCGTGGTTTCCAGTTCCAGCAAACCTGCGCCCTGATGGCGCTCATCATCGTCACCGTCAGCCTGCTGGATTTCCTCTCTCAACGTTTGCGTAAGCACTTCATCTGAGAAGCGAGGCTTTGATTGGTATGCACTTATCCAGACATCCGACCAGTTACCCCACCCGCTGGCAAGAGATTGCGGCAAAGCTCGAAGTGGAGCTGCGCACGCACTATCGCTGCGGAGACTACCTGCCTGCCGAGCAGCAGCTTGCCGACCGCTACGAAGTGAATCGTCACACCCTGCGTCGTGCCATCGATCAACTGGTGGAGCGCGGCTGGGTCCAGCGTCGTCAGGGCGTCGGCGTGCTGGTGCTGATGCGTCCGTTTGACTACCCGCTTAATGCCCAGGCGCGTTTTAGCCAGAACCTTCTCGATCAGGGCAGCCACCCCACCAGCGAAAAGCTGCTGTCTGTCCTGCGCCCGGCCTCCCGCCACGTGGCGGACGCGCTGGGGATTCAGGAGGGCGACAACGTCGTTCACCTGCGCACGTTGCGCCGGGTGAACGGCGTGGCGGTCTGTCAGATCGACCACTACTTCGCGGACCTCACCCTCTGGCCCGTTCTGCAACATTTCGCCAGCGGTTCCCTGCATGATTTTCTTCAGGACGCGACGGGTATCGTGCTCAAACGCACCCAGACGCGCATCAGCGCCCGCCGCGCGCAGGCGAAAGAGAGCAAGGTGCTGGAGATCCCCAACATGGCCCCGCTGCTCTGCGTGCGCACCCTCAACCACCGTGACGGCGACGTCAACGCAACGGAATACTCCGTCAGCCTGACCCGCGCCGACATGATTGAATTTACCATGGAGCACTGAATGCACTTCGACACCTCCACTCGTCAGCGCTGGATGCGCGTGCTGGCCCACAGCCAGCCTGCTGCGCTGGCTGCCCGCATGAACGCGCTCGGCCTGACGCCGGATTACGACACGATCCGCGCGCCGGAGATCGGCCTGGTGCAGATCCAGGCACGCATGGGCGGCACCGGCGAGCGCTTCTTCGCCGGCGATGCCACCCTCACCCGCGCGGTGATCCGCCTGAAAAGCGGCACGCTGGGCTACGGCTACGTACTTGGGCGCGACAAAACGCACGCCGAGCGCTGCGCAGCGATCGACGCGCTTTTACAGGAACAGCCGCATTTTCAGACGTTAATGGAAACCCTTATTGCCCCACTGGAAGCTGACCGCGCCGCACGCTTTGCCGCGCGTCAGGCCGAAGTAAATACCAGCCGGGTCGACTTCTTTACGCTCGTTCGCGGAGACAACGCATGACGCTTCAACCTGCTTTTACCCTGGCCGTCCAGGATGCCCAACAGAGTTTCCGTCGCCTGCTGAAAGCCATGAGCGAGCCGGGCGTCATTGTCTCGCTGCACCAGCTCTCCCAGGGCTGGCTGCCGCTGAACCTCGCCTCTACCAGCGTGCTGCTGACGCTGGCGGACAACGACACCCCGGTATGGCTGTCAGGGGCATTGCTGAACGATATCGCCAGCCAGAACCTGCGCTTTCACACCAACGCGCCGCTGGTCGAGCAGCCCCAGCAGGCGGTCTTCGCCGTGGCCGACGAGCAAATCAGCCATGAACAACTTAATGCCCTGAGCGAAGGCAGCGCCGTCGCACCGGAAACCAGCGCTACGCTGATTTTGCAGGTCTCCAGCCTGAGCGGTGGCCGCATGCTACGCCTGACGGGGGCAGGGATCGCCGACGAGCGGATGGTCGCCCCCCAGCTGCCGGAGTGCATCATTCATGAGCTGACCGAGCGCCCGCATCCGTTCCCGCTCGGTATCGACCTGATCCTGACCTGCGGCGAGCGCCTGCTGGCGATCCCGAGAACCACTCACGTGGAGGTGTGCTGATGTACGTTGCCGTCAAAGGGGGCGAGAAGGCGATCGCCGCCGCCCATGCCTTGCAGGCGCACAGACGCCGGGGGGATGACGCCTTACCCGAGCTGAGCGTCGCCCAGATTGAACAGCAGTTAAACCTGGCCGTCGACCGCGTGATGACCGAAGGCGGCATCGCAGACCGCGAGCTGGCGGCGCTGGCGCTGAAACAGGCCAGCGGCGATAACGTGGAAGCCATTTTCCTGCTGCGCGCTTACCGCACTACGCTTGCGAAGCTGGCGGTAAGCGAGCCGGTGAAAACGGCGGAAATGCGTTTAGAGCGCCGTATTTCTGCGGTGTACAAAGATATTCCTGGCGGCCAGCTGCTTGGTCCGACCTACGACTACACCCATCGCCTGCTGGACTTCAGTCTACTGGCGAACGGTGAAACACCGCAGCTCAGCGTCTCTGACGCTGAACAAGACGCCTCCCCGCACGTCTTTAGCCTGCTGGCAAACCAGGGGCTGGCGAAGGCGGAAGAAAACACCGGCAGCACACCGGATGACATCACTCGCACGCCGCCGGTCTATCCCTGTTCGCGCTCGTCCCGCCTGCAACAGCTGATGCGCGGCGATGAAGGGTATCTGCTGGCGCTGGCCTACTCCACGCAGCGCGGCTACGGGCGCAACCACCCGTTCGCGGCAGAGATCCGCAGCGGTTATCTCGATGTCGAAATTGTGCCGGAAGAGCTGGGTTTTGCGGTGAACATCGGCGAACTGCTGATGACCGAGTGCGAAATGGTCAACGGTTTTGTCGCGCCAGAGAATGAAGATCCGCATTTTACCCGCGGCTACGGGCTGGTGTATGGCCTGAGCGAGCGCAAGGCGATGGCGATGGCGCTGGTTGACCGTGCGCTCCAGGCGCCGGACTACGGCGAGCATATTGCCGGCCCGGCACAGGACGAAGAGTTCGTGCTGGCCCACGCGGATAACGTTGAGGCCGCCGGCTTTGTCTCGCACCTCAAGCTGCCGCACTACGTCGATTTCCAGGCCGAACTGGAACTGCTGAAACGCCTGCAACGGGAGCGCGCCAATGGCTAACTTAAGCGGCTACAACTTTGCCTATCTGGACGAGCAAACTAAACGCATGATCCGCCGCGCCATCCTTAAGGCTGTGGCGATCCCCGGCTACCAGGTGCCGTTCGGCGGCCGCGAAATGCCGATGCCCTACGGCTGGGGCACCGGCGGTATTCAGATCACCGCCAGCGTGATCGGCGAAGCGGACGTGCTGAAGGTCATCGACCAGGGGGCAGACGACACCACCAACGCCGTGTCGATCCGCAACTTCTTTAAGCGCGTAACGGGCGTCAACACCACTGAAAAAACCGAAGACGCGACGCTGATCCAGACCCGTCACCGCATTCCGGAGACCCCGCTGACTGAAGATCAGATTTTGATTTTCCAGGTGCCGATCCCGGAGCCGCTGCGTTTTATCGAGCCGCGGGAAACCGAAACCCGCACCATGCACGCCCTGGAAGAGTACGGGATCATGCAGGTCAAACTGTATGAGGACATCGCCCGCTTCGGCCATATCGCCACCACCTACGCCTATCCGGTGAAGGTGAACGGCCGCTACGTGATGGACCCGTCGCCGATCCCGAAATTCGATAACCCGAAGATGGACATGATGCCCGCCCTGCAACTTTTTGGTGCCGGACGGGAAAAACGCATCTACGCCGTACCGCCGTACACCCGTGTGGAGAGCCTGGATTTTGACGATCACCCGTTTACGGTGCAGGAGTGGGACGAGCCGTGCGCCATCTGCGGCTCGAAGCATAGCTATCTGGATGAAGTGGTGCTGGACGACACGGGCAAACGGATGTTTGTCTGCTCCGACACCGATTACTGCCGCCAACAGAGCGAGGCGAACAGCCAATGAAACCGCTGCTTTCGGTTAATAACCTGACTCACCTTTATGCACCGGGCAAAGGCTTTAGCGACGTGTCGTTTGAGCTGTGGCCGGGCGAAGTGCTGGGCATTGTCGGCGAGTCCGGCTCCGGTAAAACCACCCTGCTGAAGTCCATCTCCGCGCGCCTGACGCCGCAGAATGGCGACATTTTGTATGAGGGCGTGTCGCTGTATGGCATGAGCGAAGCCGAGCGCCGCCGCCTGCTGCGCACCGAGTGGGGCGTGGTGCACCAGCACCCGATGGATGGCCTGCGCCGCCAGGTCTCGGCGGGGGGCAACATCGGCGAACGGCTGATGGCCACCGGCGCGCGCCACTACGGCAACATCCGCGCCACGGCGCAGCACTGGCTGGAAGAGGTTGAAATTCCCGCCTCGCGCATCGACGACCTGCCGACCACCTTCTCCGGCGGCATGCAGCAGCGTTTACAGATTGCCCGCAATCTCGTCACCCATCCGAAGCTGGTGTTTATGGATGAACCGACCGGTGGGCTGGACGTCTCCGTGCAGGCGCGCCTGCTGGATCTGCTGCGCGGCCTGGTGGTGGAGCTGAACCTGGCGGTAGTGATTGTCACCCACGATTTAGGCGTTGCGCGCCTGCTGGCGGACCGCTTGCTGGTGATGAAGCAGGGTCAGGTGGTGGAAAGTGGGCTGACCGACCGCGTGCTCGACGATCCCCATCATCCGTACACCCAACTGCTGGTGTCCTCGGTATTACAGAATTAAGAGGCCAACATGATCCACGTTGAAAATGTCAGTAAAACCTTTGTGCTCCACCAGCAAAACGGTGTCCGCCTGCCGGTACTGCAAAATGCCTCATTAGAGGTCAGCAACGGCGAATGCGTGGTGCTGCATGGCCATTCCGGCAGCGGAAAATCCACCCTGCTGCGCTCCCTGTACGCCAATTATCTGCCGGACGAAGGCCATATCCATATCCGCCATAACAATGAATGGGTTGATCTGGTCCAGGCTCCCGCGCGCAAAGTGCTGGAAGTACGCCGCTCGACGATCGGCTGGGTCAGCCAGTTCCTGCGAGTGATCCCGCGGATCTCCGCCCTGGACGTGGTCATGCAGCCTCTGCTGGATCTCGGCGTGCCGCGCGAAACCTGCGCCGCTAAAGCCGCCAGCCTGCTGACGCGTCTCAACGTACCGGAGCGTCTGTGGCACCTCGCCCCGTCGACCTTTTCCGGCGGCGAGCAGCAGCGCGTCAACATCGCCCGCGGCTTTATCGTCGATTACCCGATTTTACTCCTGGATGAACCCACCGCCTCGCTCGACAGTAAAAACAGCGCAGCGGTGATAGAACTGATCGAACAGGCCAAAGCGCGCGGCGCGGCGATCGTCGGGATCTTCCACGACGACGCCGTACGCCATCGCGTGGCGGACAGACTGCACCCGATGGGGACAAACGTATGATTATCAATAATGTCAGGCTGGTGCTGGAAAATGAGGTCGTGAACGGCTCGGTTGAGGTGCGGGACGGTGTCATCCGCGCCTTTGCCGAAACCCAGAGCCGCTCACCGGACGCGATGGACGGCGAAGGCGGCTGGCTGCTACCGGGGCTGATTGAGCTGCATACCGATAATCTCGATAAATTCTTCACCCCGCGCCCGAAGGTGGACTGGCCTGCGCATTCAGCGATGAGCAGCCACGACGCGCTGATGGTCGCCAGCGGCATCACCACGGTGCTGGACGCGGTGGCGATCGGCGACGTGCGCGACGGCGGCGATCGCCTGGAGAACCTGGAGAAGATGATCAACGCCGTGGAGGAGACGCAAAAGCGCGGCCTCAACCGCGCCGAGCACCGCCTGCACCTGCGCTGCGAGCTGCCGCACCACACCACCCTGCCGCTGTTTGAGAAGCTGGTGGGCCGCGAGCCGGTCTCGCTGGTTTCCCTGATGGATCACTCGCCGGGACAGCGCCAGTTCGCCAACATTGAAAAGTATCGCGAATACTATCAGGGCAAATATTCTCTCAGCGACGCGGAGATGGCCCGTTACGAAGAAGAGCAGCTGGCGCTGGCGGCCCAGTGGTCGCAGCCGAATCGCCTCTCCATTGCCGCTATGTGCCGGGACCGTAATATTGCCCTGGCCAGCCATGATGACGCCACGCACGATCACGTGCGCGAATCCCACCAGCTTGGGAGCGTGATCGCCGAATTTCCCACCACGTTCGAGGCGGCAGAAGCATCGCGTAAGCATGGCATGAACGTCCTGATGGGCGCGCCGAACATCGTACGCGGCGGGTCGCACTCCGGCAACGTGGCGGCAAGCAAGCTCGCCTCGCTCGGCCTGCTGGATATCCTCTCCTCTGACTATTACCCCGCCAGCCTGCTGGACGCGGCGTTCCGGGTGGCGGACGATGAGGGCAACAGCTTCACGCTGCCACAGGCGATTCGCCTGGTGACAAAAAACCCGGCCAGCGCGCTCAACCTTCACGATCGCGGTGAGATTGCCGAAGGCAAACGGGCAGACCTGGTGCTGGCGCACCGCAAGGGCGAGCACGTTCATATCGACCACGTCTGGCGTCAGGGAAAAAGGGTGTTCTGATGGGAAGACTCATCTGGTTAATGGGCCCGTCCGGCTCCGGGAAGGACAGCCTGCTGTCGGCGTTACGGCAGCGGGAACATTCACAGCTGCTGGTAGCGCACCGCTACATTACCCGCGCGGCAAACGCCGGGAGTGAAAACCATATCGCCCTGAGCGAGCAGGAGTTTTTTACCCGCGCCGGGCAAAACCTGCTGGCGCTGAGCTGGCATGCCAACGGTTACTACTATGGCGTCGGCATCGAGATCGACCTCTGGCTGCACGCGGGCTTTGACGTGCTGGTCAACGGCTCGCGGGCGCATCTCCCGCAGGCTCGCGCCCGGTACGAAGCGGCGCTGCTCCCGGTCTGTTTGCAGGTTTCCCCGGACGTTCTGCGTAGCCGGCTGCAAAAGCGGGGGCGCGAAAACGCGCGCGAGATCGACCAGCGGCTGGAACGGGCGGCGCGTTACACCCCGTCGGGTTGCCATCTCCTCAATAACGACGGAAGTTTGCTACAGTCAGTCGAGACCTTTCTATCGCTCATTCGCCAGAAGGTGAAACAACATGCCTGACTGCCAGCTTCGCCCCGCCACCGCCGACGATGCGCCGATCGTTTACGCGCTGATCTGCGAACTTAAGCAGGCCGAGTTCGATCATCAGGCGTTTCACGCCGGGTATCTGGCCAACTTGCAGGATCACAATATGCGCTACCAGCTGGCCGAGCTGGACGGGCAGATCATCGGGATGATCGGCCTGCATATGCAGTTTCACCTGCATCACGCCCGCTGGATCGGCGAGATCCAGGAACTGGTGGTGATGCCGCAGGCGCGTGGATTAAAAGTGGGCAGCCAGCTGCTGGCCTGGGCAGAGGACGTCGCACGGCAGGCAGGCGCCGAGCTGACCGAGCTTTCCACCAGCGTGAAGCGCGTGGACGCGCACCGTTTTTATGTTCGTGAAGGGTATACGCAAAGCCATTTCCGCTTCACCAAACCGCTGTAGAGGTGCGTTATGAGTCTGACGATCACGCTGACAGGAACCGGAGGGGCGCAGCTGGTGCCGGTGTTTGGCTGCGACTGCGCGGCGTGCCGACGGGCGCGTTTACAGGAAAATTATCGCCGTCGCCCCTGTAGCGCGGCGGTGAAATTCAACGATGCGGTCACCTTGCTGGACGCGGGTATTCCACACCTGATGGACGACTGGCCTGCGGGCAGCTTCCAGCAGTTTTTGCTTACCCATTATCATATGGATCACGTTCAGGGGCTTTTCCCTCTGCGCTGGGGCGTAGGCGCCACCATTCCCGTCTACGGTCCGCCAGACGAGGCAGGCTGTGACGATCTGTTCAAACATCCGGGCATCCTGGATTTCAGCCACACGGTGGAGCCATTTGTGACGTTTGAACTTCAGGGCTTGCGGGTCACGCCGCTGCCGCTCAACCATTCAAAACTCACGTTTGGCTATCTGCTGGAGTCCGCCCACAGCCGCGTGGCGTGGCTTTCTGATACCGCCGGACTGCCGGATAAAACGGTGACGTTTCTGCTAAACAATCAGCCGCAGGCGATGATTATCGACTGTAGCCATGAACCGCGCCCGGAGACGCCGCGCAACCATTGTGATTTGAATACGGTGATTGCGCTGAACGAGGTGATTGGCTGTCCGCAGGTGATCCTGACGCATATCAGCCATCAGTTTGACGTGTGGATGATGGATAACCCGCTGCCGTCCGGCATTGAAGCGGGGTATGACGGGCTGGTGATGGTGCTGGATTAGGTTTTCTCCCTCTCCCGTGGGAGAGGGTTGGGGTGAGGGCAACAGGCCGCACTTAGCCGCGATCGTAATCGTCTTCCAACCTGCGCTCGTCCTCTTCTAACCGACGCCTGTCGTCGTCCAACTGACGCTGACGCTCGTCTAAACGGCGGCGTCTGTCTTCGAGCTGCCGACGACGATCGTCGTACTGTCGGCTGTCGATTTGACGGCTGCGGTCGTAACGATCGTCGTCATCGTCATTACGGCTGCTGCTGGGGTTGTAGGCATCGTTGATCGCCTGCTGAATGTTGCCAATGGCGTCATCAATCACATCGGCATGCGCCAGCTGGCTGGTTAAAGTCAGCAAGCCAAATAACAGGGCGGTAGAGTAACGTTTCATAAGGCCAGACTCGCAGGTGAACTGGCCTTAAAGTAATGACTGGCTGTTAACGGGAGTAGCGGAGGAATCTCAAATTACCATCACCTTCCGCAGTGCCTGCGCCAGCTGCTGGCGGGTAAACGGCTTACGCAGTAATGGAACGTCCGGCAGCTGCGGGTTATGCGCCGGGCGCAAATCCTGCCCGCTGATCAGCAGCACCGGCAACTGCGGATAGTGGCTGCGTACATGGCCGATCACCTCCGCACCGCTCAGGCCGCCCGGCAGCATCAGGTCGCTGATAAACATGCCGATATCCGGTGATGCGTCCAGCATGTTCAGCGCCTGCTCGCCGTTTTCGGCTTCGAGCGTCAGGTAGCCAAGCTGGTGCAGTTGCTCACACAGGGTATGCCGCACGCCCGCCTCATCTTCCAGGACCAGCACAAGCAGCTCACTTTCTGTCGGGGCCGTGGTCGCCAGCGCGGCATCATTGGAGAACGCGGGCAGCGTCGAGCGCGGCAGCTGGAGCCGCACGGTGGTTCCCTGCCCCGGCGCGCTTTCGATCTCAACGCGCCCCCCGGACTGACGCACAAAGCCGTACACCATCGACAGCCCTAATCCGCTGCCGCTGCCGGTCTGTTTGGTGGTGAAGAACGGTTCAAAGACCTGCGATTTCACCTCCTGCGACATCCCACAGCCGTGGTCAATCACCTCCAGCGCGACCATATCCTGCCTGCGCCCGTCGCTGCGGGTCACACGCTGGTTCCAGGTGCGGATTTTAATCACACCGTTTTGCCCCTCCATTGCATCACGGGCGTTCATCACCAGGTTGATAATGGCGTTTTCCAGCTGGCTGACGTCAATCCATGCGGGCCAGGCCGGGGTTTGCGCTTCAATATCCAGCGTCAGCGTGGCGGGAAGGGAGTGCCGCATCAGCTCGCTCAGGTTCTCCAGCAGCGGCTTCATCTCTACCGCATGGGGTTGCAGGGATTGCTTGCGCGAGAAGGCCAGCAGACGCTGGGTGAGCATGGCCCCGCGTTCCGCGGCTTTGAGCGCACGAGTGATGCGCGGCGCGTCCGGTGACGCTGAATCGGTCAGCTCCAGACTGCCGATAATCACCGCCAGCAGGTTATTAAAATCATGCGCCAGACCGCCCGTCAGTTGCCCGACCGCCTTCATTTTCTGGCTGTGCAGCAGCGCCTCCTCCAGCCCCTGACGTTCGATGCGGTCGACCTCCATCTGCGAGGTCTTCTCCTTAAGCAGCCGCGTGGTGTGCTCCAGCGAAGCGGTATTGCGTGCAAAAACGTTAAACGCGCGCGCCAGTTCCCCCAGCTCATCACGCCGCTGTAGTGCGGGCACCGACACATTCTGCTCTCCGTGAGCGAGACGCGACATTGCCCTTGAGATAGCCGTCAGGTTGGAGCCCAGATTGCGATAAATATACCAGCAGGCGCAGCCGGTGATGATCAGCGCCAGCACCGCGAAAACGCTGATAAACACGCTGATGGAGCGCAGCTCCTGGTGACTTTGGGCGGTACGCAGCCGGGAGGCCTGTGCCACCTGTTCAACGTACTGATTGATGTCGCGGTTTAATATCGCTACCAGCGCCTTGATGTGGAACATGTACCAGCTGATGGACAGATCGCTCTCTTCCAGCTGCTTCGACAGTGGCGCGAGCTTGCGCAGCTCATCATTAAAATCCGGGAGCACCAGGTTGACCACCGGTTGCAGGGCGCTCGCGGGTAACATCGCGGTTACTGCATCCAACTGCTGCACCGTGGCGCGCGGTGAAGGGGTATCAATGGCGGCAACGATCAGCCTGTCCATCTCAGCAAGCTGCCGGGGGTCTGGCACATTGCTCGCGTAACGACGGTTGATATCCTGCAAATGACGCAGGTAGCTTTGGCTTTGATACAGCGCGCTGAGCAGCGCGTTACGCTCCAGATGCCGTTTTTGCCCGCGCTCCAGCATTCCCGTCACGCTCTGCTGTAACTCATTGCTCCTGCGAATAATACGCGTCACCAGCGCCGGCTCCTGCTGCGCCAGCGGCGCATCGGCAAGCTGCTCCAGCGAGTGGCGCAGCGCCATCTGCGTCTGTTTAAGCCGCTCAGCTTCGCCTTTGTACTCCAGCGCACCGACCACCTGCGACAGCCGCACCGCCGCCGTTGCCACGTTGGCCGTGTCGCGCGCGAGGTTCATGCTGCCGGTCATGTCATCCAGCGTTTGCTGCTGCACCTGCTCCTGGATCTGGCTGGCATGACGAAAGCCGAGCACCGCCACGCCGCTGACCATCAGCGTTACCGCCACCACCAGCAGGTTAAATATCAGCAGGCGACCGCGGGCGCTGGTGAAGAACGGGGGGCGTGATGGCATGGGTTTGGGCTCCTCTGCGGTTTGGTGCCCTCACCCTGGCCCTCTTCCCACAGGGAGAGGGAAAAGGAAAATGTGATGGCGATTAGCTATTCATAACTATGACAAATATGAACAGCTTCTGACATTTTGCATTTACGCGCCTGTGATGAAGTGCAGATATCGACATTCACAGGAGATCCGCCATGAGCAGAACCCCGGTTTTAGAGATGCGCCACATTGCCAAAACCTTTGGCAATTTCCACGCGCTCAAGGGCGTGGATTTGACGGTTTTCCCCGGTGAGATCCACGCGCTGATGGGGGAAAACGGCGCCGGAAAGAGCACGCTGATGAAGATCCTCGCAGGCGCCTATACCGCCAGCAGCGGCGACATCCTCATCGACGGTCAGCCGTTTCACATCAAAGGGCCGAAGGATGCGCTGGCCGCAGGCATTACCCTGATTTATCAGGAGATGCAGCTTGCTCCTAACCTGACCGTGGCGGAAAACATTTTTCTCGGTAGCGAGCTGTCGCGCGGCGGGCTGGTCCAGCGCAAAGAGATGGCTGCCCAGGCCCAGGCGGTCATTGACCGTCTGGGCGCGCAGTTCAGCGCCACCGACCTGGTCATGAAACTGACCATCGCCGAGCAACAGCAGGTGGAGATCGCCCGCGCGCTGCACCGCAACAGCCGCATTCTGGTGATGGACGAACCTACCGCCGCCCTCTCCTCACGCGAAACCCACCGTCTGTTCGAACTGATTTTGCGCCTGCGCGATGAAGGGATGGCGATTATCTACATCAGCCACCGCATGGCGGAAGTGTATGAACTCTCTGACCGCGTCAGCGTGCTACGCGACGGGCAATACGTCGGCAGCCTGACGCGCGACAAGCTCAACGCCTCCGAGCTGGTGCGCATGATGGTGGGTCGTCCGTTAAGCGACCTGTTCAACAAAGAGCGCGATATTCCGCTCGGCAGCCCGCGTCTGAACGTGCATCACCTCACGGATGGCAAAAAAGTGCAGCCGTGCAGTTTGCAGGTTCGCTCCGGTGAAATCGTCGGGCTGGCAGGGCTGGTCGGCGCCGGGCGTTCTGAGCTGGCGCAGCTGATCTTCGGCGTGCGCAAAGCCACCGGCGGCATGATTGAGGTGGACGGCGAACCGGTGGTGATCCACTCCCCGCGCGCGGCCATTGAGAACGGCATCGGTTTTCTCACCGAGAACCGCAAGGAGCAGGGGCTATTTCTGGAGCTGGCGGCGCAGGAGAACATCACCATGGCGACGCTGGAGCGCGACGCCACCTTCGGCTGGCTGAACCGCAAAAAAGCGCAGTCGATTTCCGATGACGCCATCGCCCTGCTCAATATCCGCGTGCCGCATTCTCAGGTGCGCGCAGGCGGGCTCTCCGGCGGCAACCAGCAAAAACTGCTGATCTCCCGCTGGGTGGCGATAGGCCCGCGCATTCTGATTCTGGACGAACCCACGCGCGGCGTGGACGTCGGGGCAAAAAGCGAGATCTACCGCATCATGAACCAGATGGCGCGCAAAGGGGTGGCGATCCTGATGATCTCCAGCGAGCTGCCGGAAGTAGTAGGAATGAGCGACCGGGTGTACGTGATGCGGGAAGGCAGCATTGCGGGTGAACTGCACGGGCGCGACATCTCTCAGGAAAACATCATGACGCTGGCAACCGGCGTGAACGACACACATCATCAGGCGGTGTAATTATGACAACTCCAACCCATCCGCAGCAGGTGGCGAAATCCGCCTCTGCCAAAAAAATGCTGATGAGCGATCTGATGCAAACGATCGGCATTTTGCCGATTTTAATCCTGATTGTGGCTGTATTTGGCTTTATCGCTCCGAACTTTTTCACAGAAAGTAACCTGCTCAATATTACCCGGCAGGCGTCGATCAACATTGTTCTGGCGGCCGGGATGACCTTCATCATCCTGACCGGCGGGATTGACCTCTCCGTGGGCTCGATTCTGGGCACCACGGCGGTGGCGGCGATGGTGGTCTCGCTTATCCCTGAATTTGCGATGCTCTCCATTCCGGCGGCGCTAATGCTCGGTATGGTACTGGGGCTGTTCAACGGCGCGCTGGTGGCCTTCGCCGGACTTCCGCCATTTATCGTCACGCTCGGCACCTACACGGCGCTGCGCGGCGCGGCCTACCTGCTGGCGGACGGCACGACGGTCATTAACTCCAACATCAACTTCGAGTGGATCGGCAATAACTACCTCGGCCCGATCCCCTGGCTGGTTGTGATCGCCCTGGCGGTGATTGTGGTGTGCTGGTTTATTCTGCGTCGCACAACCCTCGGCGTTCACATCTATGCGGTCGGCGGCAATATGCAGGCGGCGCGCTTAACGGGCATTAAGGTCTGGCTGGTGCTGCTGTTTGTCTACGGCATGAGCGGCCTGCTCTCCGGTCTCGGCGGCGTCATGAGCGCTTCACGTCTCTACAGCGCCAATGGCAACCTCGGCACGGGGTATGAGCTGGATGCAATTGCGGCGGTGATCCTCGGCGGCACCAGCTTCGTCGGCGGGATCGGCACGATCACCGGCACGCTGGTCGGTGCCTTGATCATCGCCACCCTCAACAACGGCATGACGCTGATGGGCGTCTCCTACTTCTGGCAGCTGGTGATCAAAGGGGCGGTGATCATCATTGCGGTGCTGATCGACAAATACCGTACCCGACACCATCAAAGTGCATAACAACAATACCCTACGTGAGGAATACAGCATGAGATTGAAGCCCTTAGTGACCGCGCTCTGTGCTGGCGCGCTGCTGGCCGCAACCCCGTTTGCGCAGGCAAAAGATCTGAAATCCATCGGCGTGACGGTGGGCGACCTGGCTAACCCGTTCTTCGTGCAGATCACCAAAGGTGCCGAGCTGGAAGCGCGCAAGCTGGCGGGGGACAACGTCAAGGTGACGCTGGTCTCCAGCGGGTACGATCTGGGCCAGCAGGTGTCGCAGATTGATAACTTCATTGCGGCGAAAGTGGACATGATCATCCTCAACGCCGCGGATTCCAAAGGGATCGGCCCGGCGGTAAAACGCGCCAAAGAGGCGGGGATCGTGGTCGTGGCGGTTGACGTGGCGGCGGAAGGAGCCGATGCGACCATCACCTCCGATAACACCCAGGCGGGTGAGATGGCCTGTAAGTACATTACCGACCGCCTGAAAGGTAAAGGCAACGTGGTGATCATCAACGGGCCGCCGGTTTCTGCGGTACAAAACCGCGTGGAGGGCTGCCAGACCGAGTTCAGGCGCCACCCGGATATCAAAGTGCTCTCGGATAACCAGAACGCCAAAGGCAGCCGTGAAGGCGGGCTGGAGGTCATGACCTCCCTGCTGGCGGCTAATCCGAAGATAGACGGCGTATTCGCGATTAACGATCCTACCGCGATCGGCGCCGATCTGGCCGCGAAGCAGGCGCAGCGCAACGAGTTCTTTATCGTTGGTGTGGATGGCAGCCCGGACGGTGAAGAAGCCCTGAAGCGCGAAAACTCCCTGTTTGTGGCGACGCCAGCGCAGGATCCGCAGGTGATGGCGGCGAAGGCGGTGGAGATCGGCTATGACATTCTTCAGGGCAAACCTGCGCCGAAAGAGCCCGTGCTGATCCCGGTGACGATGATCGATAAAAAGAACGTCGGCACGTATAAGGGGTGGACGGTTAAATGATCCTTTTCCCTCTCCCGCAGGGAGAGGGAACTGTTTTAAAGGAGTCACCATGAAACGCTCCGACATCAATGAAATCCTCGGCCATACTCGGCAGTTCTTCTCCATGCACGACGTGCATCTCCCGCCTTTTGCCAGCTTTCCGCCGACAAAATGGCAGCAGCTTGACCAGGCTGCATGGCAGGAGGTGTTTGACCTCAGGCTCGGCTGGGACGTGACGGCATTTGGTGGCAACAACTTCGCTGCACAGGGGTTAACGCTGTTCACCCTGCGCAACGGCTCCCCCAACGGCGTGCCCTATGAAAAGTGCTATGCCGAAAAAATCCTGCACGTCCGCGACGGCCAGGTGACGCCGATGCATTTTCACTGGCGCAAGCGGGAGGACATCATTAACCGCGGCGGCGGGAATCTGATTATTGAGTTATGGAATGCGGGCGCGCATGAAGAGACCGAAAACACCGACGTGACCGTTACCGTCGACGGCTGTCGGCAGACGCACGCGCCCGGCAGCCAGCTGCGCCTCACACCAGGGGAGAGCATCTGCCTGACGCCCGGCCTGTACCACAGTTTCTGGGGTGAACGCGGCTTTGGCGACGTGCTGGTGGGCGAAGTGTCGTCGGTCAATGACGATGAACACGACAACCACTTTTTACAGCCCATCGATCGCTACAACACCATCGAAGAAGACGAACCGGCGGTGCTGGTGCTGTGCAACGAGTACAACCTGTTTCGGATATAAGGAGTGAATGATGCCATTGATTTCTCTTGCCGATGGTCTGGCCCACGCCAGGGAACACCGCTACGCCCTGGGCGCGTTCAACGTGCTCGACTCCCACTTCCTGCGCGCGCTGTTTGCCGCCGCGAAACAGGAACGCTCGCCGTTCATCATCAACATCGCCGAAGTGCATTTTAAGTACGTGTCTCTGGAGTCGCTTGTCGAAGCAGTGAAGTTCGAAGCCGCCCGTCACGATATTCCCGTGGTGCTTAACCTCGACCACGGGCTGCATTTTGAGGCCGTCGTGCGCGCCCTGCGCTTAGGGTTCAGCTCGGTGATGTTCGACGGCTCGACGCTGAGCTATGAGGAAAATATCCGCCAGACGCGGGAAGTGGTGAAGATGTGCCATGCGGTGGGCGTCTCGGTAGAGGCGGAGCTGGGCGCGGTCGGGGGTGATGAAGGGGGTGCGCTTTACGGGCATGCGGATGAAGCCTTCTTCACCGATCCGCAGCTGGCGCGCGAGTTTGTCGATTTAACCGGTATCGACGCGCTGGCGGTCGCCATTGGCAACGCGCACGGCAAATACAAGGGCGAGCCGAAGCTTGATTTCCCGCGTCTGGACGCCATTCGACAGCAGACGGGCCTGCCGCTGGTTTTACACGGCGGCTCTGGCATAAGCGATACTGATTTCCGCCGCGCCATCGAGCTGGGCATTCATAAAATCAACTTTTATACCGGCATGTCGCAGGCCGCGCTCGCCGCCGCTGAGCAGCGCATGGCAAACCGCCAGCCGCTGTACGATGAGTTTGCCGAACTGCTGCTGGGCATTGAAGAGGCCATTACCGATACGGTTGCGGAACAGATGCGCATCTTCGGCAGCGCGGGGCAGGCATAATGGAACGCAAAGGGATTATCGCCGCAGGCAACATGCTGGTGGATCACGTCCACCAGATCGTACAGTGGCCGGAGCGCGGCTGGCTGGCGGAAATCACCCACAGTGAGCGCTCAACCGGCGGTGCGCCGCTCAACGTTCTGCTGACGCTGGCGAAAATGCACGTCGGCCTGCCGTTACAGGCGGTGGGGCTGATTGGGGAAGACAGCGACGGAGACTATATTCTGGCGATGCTCGACCAGTATCACGTCAATCGCCAGCGCGTGCAGCGTACAACGTTCGCCCCAACGTCGATGTCGCAGGTGATGACCGACCCCAGCGGACAGCGCACTTTTTTCCACTCGCCGGGCGCCAACCGCCTGCTGGATCTTCCCGCCTTCGATCGTTTAGACGGATCGCTGAAGATCTTCCATCTCGGCTACCTGCTGCTGCTCGACAGCCTGGACATGCCGGACGAGGAATTTGGCACCCGCAGCGCGCGGTTACTGGCACAGATGCGCGATCAGGGGTATGAAACCTCGCTCGATCTGGTGTCCCGCAAGGGCGATCCGCGCTATCAGCCGCTGGTGCTCCCTGCCCTGCGCCATCTTGATTATCTGGTGATTAACGAGCTGGAAGCCGGTGAGTTTAGCGGGCTTGAGATCCGTGACGGCCATGATGCGCTGAACATGGCCCATATCGCCGACGCTGCCACACAACTGCTGGCGGCAGGCGTGCGACAGCGGGTGGTGATCCACTGTCCGGAAGGGGCATGGGGTGAAGCGCCGGGTGAAAAAGGGCAATGGGTTCCGTCGTGGAAGCTGACGCAGGACGAGATTATCGGCAGCGTCGGCGCGGGCGACGCGTTTTGCGCGGGCTTTTTATACGGCTGCCATGAATCCCTGCCGCTGACGGAGAGTATTTATCTGGCGCACGCCTGCGCGCGGGCCAGCCTGCTGGCGGCTAATGCAATTGACGGCGCGAAAACACTGGCCGAGCTTCAGACGTTTATTCAGGAGAACGGTCAGGCGGCTTTCTCATGATGGGAAACGTCCGTGGCAAAAACATAGCCCAGACCGCGAATGGTTTTGATCAGCAGAGGCTGGTGCGGATTGACCTCAATTTTTCGCCGTAGCCGCATGATCAACACGTCGATAGTGCGGTCAAAGACCTCGGCGCTTTCGCTGTGGGTCAGCTTCAGCAGCTGTTCACGACTCAGTACCCGGCGGGCGTTTTGCGTTAATGCCAGCAGCAGGCCATATTCGCCTTGTGTTAACGGCACGGTATTACGCTGCGGATCGCTCAGCTCGCAGCGGGTGGTGTCCAGCGTCCAGCCGTTAAAGGCAATACCTTCAACGCGCGGCGCGGCAGGCTCCGCGTCCAGCGCGCCGGTACGCCGCAGCACCGCCTTAACGCGGGCGACCACCACGCGCGGATTGAACGGTTTTCCGATGTAATCATCAGCGCCCATTTCCAGCCCGACGACCACATCTGATTCACTTCCCAGCCCCGTCAGCATTACCACCGGTAGCGATGGTCGCTGCTTTTGCAGTTGCAGTAAAACCTGTAATCCGTTGATATCCGGCAGCATCATGTCCAGCAGAACCAGCGCAATGCCGGAGTCCTGCTGGACACGGTTCACCGCGTCCTGCCCAGAGTGACACGTCAGTACGGTAAAGACGTGCTCGCTGAGCACATCCTGTAGCAGTTCGCAGACTGCGACATCATCGTCAACCACCAGAATCGCCGGTTTCATCGCATGCTTCCGTCAGGGAATTATGTTAAGTCTGAACCATTCTGCCGCCGGCTCCAGCCGAATTGTTTTTTACGTGACGGAAATTCAATCCATGTCACATCCCCTGCCCTTTCGACACGTCAATTTTGACGATTGGCTGTTTTTCGTCAGGGTTTTGCCCCGCAAAGGGTCGTAAAGTCAGGAAATACCCATAATAAAAACATGGCATAGAAGCTGCATATTGGGCAGGTAAGAACTGTTTAACTGGAGCAAAGTGATGAAAAAAGTCGTCACGGTTTGCCCTTATTGTGCCTCAGGTTGCAAGATCCACCTGGTGGTCGATAACGGCAAAATCGTCCGGGCGGAAGCGGCGCAGGGTAAAACCAATCAGGGCACGCTGTGCCTGAAAGGATATTACGGCTGGGATTTTATTAACGATACCCAAATCCTCACCCCGCGCCTGAAAACCCCTATGATCCGCCGCGAGCGCGGCGGCAAGCTGGAAGCCGTCTCCTGGAATGAAGCGCTGGATTACGTCGCCACGCGCCTCAGCGCCATCAAGGCCAAGTATGGCCCGGATGCGATTCAGACCACCGGCTCCTCACGCGGAACCGGGAATGAAACCAACTATGTGATGCAAAAATTCGCGCGCGCCGTTATTGGTACCAATAACGTCGACTGCTGCGCTCGCGTCTGACACGGCCCATCGGTTGCAGGTCTGCACCAGTCGGTCGGTAACGGCGCAATGAGTAATGCCATCAATGAGATAGATAACACCGATCTGGTGTTCATCTTCGGCTATAACCCGGCGGATTCTCACCCTATCGTCGCGAATCACGTTATTCGCGCCAAACAGAACGGGGCGAAAATCATCGTCTGCGATCCGCGTAAAATTGAAACCGCGCGCATTGCGGATATGCATATCGCACTGAAAAACGGCTCGAACATCGCGCTGTTGAATGCGATGGGGCACGTCATTATTGAGGAGAATCTCTACGACCAGGCGTTTGTCGCGAGCCGTACGGAAGGGTTTGAAGAGTATCGCAAGATTGTCGAAGGCTATACGCCGGAGTCAGTAGAGGCGATAACCGGCGTCAGCGCACAGGAGATCCGCCAGGCGGCGCGGATGTACGCCGGGGCGAAAACCGCCGCTATTCTGTGGGGCATGGGTGTGACCCAGTTCTACCAGGGCGTGGAAACCGTGCGCTCGCTCACCAGCCTCGCCATGCTGACCGGCAATCTGGGTAAAGCGCATGTGGGCGTGAACCCGGTGCGTGGTCAGAATAACGTGCAGGGTGCGTGTGATATGGGCGCGCTACCGGATACCTATCCGGGCTACCAGTACGTCAAATTCCCGGAAAACCGCGAGAAGTTTGCGAAGGCCTGGGGCGTGGAAAGGCTGCCGGCACACACCGGATACCGCATCAGCGAGCTGCCGCACCGCGCGGCGCACGGTGAAGTGCGTGCGGCCTACATCATGGGTGAAGATCCGCTCCAGACCGACGCCGAACTGTCCGCAGTGCGCAAAGGCTTTGAGGATCTGGAGCTGGTGATTGTTCAGGATATCTTTATGACCAAAACCGCGGCAGCGGCGGATGTGATTTTGCCGTCGACCTCCTGGGGCGAGCATGAAGGTGTCTATACGGCGGCAGACCGCGGTTTCCAGCGCTTCTTCAAGGCCGTCGAGCCGAAATGGGATCTGAAAACGGACTGGCAGATCATCAGCGAAATCGCCACCCGCATGGGCTACCCGATGCACTACAACAACACCCAGGAGATCTGGGACGAGTTGCGGCATCTGTGCCCGGACTTTTATGGGGCAACCTATGAAAAAATGGGTGAGCTGGGCTACATCCAGTGGCCGTGCCGGGATGAGTCAGAATCCGATCAGGGGACGTCATTCCTCTTTAAAGAGAAGTTCGACACCCCGAACGGGCTGGCGCAGTTCTTCACCTGCGACTGGGTCGCGCCGATCGATAAGCTCACCGACGAGTATCCGATGGTGCTCTCCACCGTGCGTGAAGTGGGCCACTACTCCTGCCGTTCCATGACCGGCAACTGCGCCGCGCTGGCGGCGCTGGCGGATGAACCGGGTTACGCGCAGATCAACACCGCCGATGCCGAACGGCTCGGTATTGAAGATGAAGCGCTGGTGTGGGTGAATTCGCGTAAAGGCCGCATCATTACCCGCGCGCAGGTCAGCGACCGTCCGAACAAAGGGGCAGTCTATATGACCTACCAGTGGTGGATTGGCGCCTGCAACGAGCTGGTGACCGAGAACTTAAGCCCGATAACCAAAACGCCGGAGTATAAATACTGCGCCGTAAACGTGGAGCCCATTGCGGATCAACACGCTGCGGAACAGTATGTGATCGACGAATATAACAAGCTGAAAGCCCGACTGCGCGAAAGCGCAATGGGTTGAAGCCGTTAATTTATCGTTGAATAAAGGGAGTGATATATTCACTCCCTTTTTATTTCCGATTAATTCATAAGAAATAGAAATTATTATTCTGGAAAGCGGCTCGCAGAAATAATGTAATTTACGCAGAATAGAATTACATCTTTGCATTTTAATTCAGAGGGATAAGATGTGCGGCGGGTGCTTAAGACTTTCTGTCTTGAGCATTGTTGAGGGACAGAAAGTAGAAAGCCCCGGGAAATTTTCATTTACCCGAGGCTACTCCCTCAACTCCAACAAGTTGAGAGTAGCCTCTTATTCTTTTTTTGACAAGGAGTAAAAGGCATGACGCCTTTAAAAACTGCGTTAGGCATCGTCTTTATTGTTTGCCTGACGATAGTGATCTTTACCTTTATTACTCGCGGCAGGCTCTGCGAGTTTTCAATAAAGAGTGAACATCAGGAGGTGGCGGCGAAATTAGCCTGTAACGCAGGCTAACCTCTTCGGGCGGAACGCGTGTTCCGCCCGGCTTGTGGGATGCTGAGGTCTTAACGCACCCGTTTTTTTCTTCTGTCGCCGCGATTATACTGCGCGGCGTGTACCCAGATGATAAGAATCCATGAAAATCCTTTTTCTGATGTTGTTATTTTTAACCGCGTTTGCCCATGCCGATGAGATAGGCAGCCAGTATAAAAAGCAGGCTGAAGCGGGCGATGCGCGCGCGCAGTATTATCTCGCCGATACCTGGTTCAGTTCCGGCGACAGCGCGCAGGCGGCGCTGTGGGCGGAAAAAGCGGCAAAAGGCGGTGATGTCGACGCCATGGCGCTGCTGTCGCAAATCCACTTTTCGCAGGGTGACTATGCGCAGGCTAAAGCCCTGGCCCAACAGGCAAACATTGCGGGCAGCAAACGCGGCGCGATCATGCTGGCGCGTGTGCTGGTGAACACGCAGGCGGGCAAAACCGACTACCCGCAGGCCATCGCACTGCTGCAATCGGCGACCGAAGACATCGATAGCGACTCGGCGGTAGACGCGCAACAGCTGCTGGGGCTGATCTATGCCAACGGCGTTGAAGTTCCTCAGGATGACGTGCAGGCCGCATCGTGGTTCAAGCGGAGTTCGGCTCTGTCCCGGACGGGCTATGCGGAGTACTGGGCAGGAATGCTGTTCAGGCAGGGTGAGAAAGGCTTTATCACACCGAATAAGCAGAAAGCGCTTTACTGGTTAAACCTGAGCTGTACCGAAGGGTTTGATACCGGGTGTGAAGAGTTTGATGCATTGAGCGGGGAGTAAATTGTTGCCCGGTGGCGCTGCGCTTACCGGGCCTACGGCTTATGTAGGCCGGGTAAGACGAAGCCGCCACCCGGCTTTTTACATCACTGGTCAGCCGTTTTATCAAAACGACCCAGTACCTCGCGTTCATACGCCAGCGCTTTTTTACGGTCGAACTTGTGTTCCCACTTAGCGATTACCAGCACCGCCAGCGCATTACCCACCACGTTCAGCGCGGTACGCGCCATGTCGAGGATACGGTCCACACCGGCAATAAACGCCAGGCCTTCCAGCGGAATACCGACGCTGCCCAGCGTCGCCAGCAGCACCACGAAGGAGACGCCCGGCACGCCTGCGATCCCTTTTGAAGTCACCATCAGCGTCAGAACCAGCACGATTTCCTGCCACAGCGACAGGTCAATGCCGTACAGCTGCGCGATAAAGATCGCTGCAATACTCTGATACAGCGTTGAACCATCCAGATTGAAGGAGTAACCGGTCGGTACAACGAAGCTGGTAATGGACGCCGGCGCACCGTAGGCCTCCATCTTCTCAATGATACGCGGCAGTACGCTCTCGGAGCTTGCCGTGGAGTACGCCAGAATCAGCTCATCCTTCAGGATGCGGATCAGGATCCAGATGCTGAGCCCGCACAGGCGCGCCACAATGCCCAGCACCACCAGCGCGAAGAACAGAATCGCGAAGTGCACCAGAATCACCAGCTTCGCCAGCGGCCACAGGGAGGCAAAGCCGAAGTTCGCTACGGTCACCGCAATCAGCGCGAACACCCCGACCGGCGCATAACGCATCACCATGTGGGTGACTTTGAACATGGTTTCGGAGATAGAGCGGAACACGGTCACCAGCGGTTCACGGTGCATCGCGGGCAGGGAAGAAAGCCCCAGGCCAAAGAGTACCGAGAAGAAGATGATCGGCAGCATCTCGCCCTTCGCCATGGACGCGATAATGTTGGTCGGTACCAGCGAGAGAATAGTCCCCATCAACCCATGCGAATGGCTCTGCACATCGGCGGTTGTGCTTTGGTATTTCGAAATATCCACCGTCGCCAGCTGCGACATATCGATCCCGGCACCAGGCTGGAACACGTTCGCCAGGGTGATGCCAAGTACGATGGCAACCGTGGTGATCACTTCGAAATAGAGAATGGTTTTAACGCCGATGCGGCCTAACTGTTTCGCATCACCAACACCCGCGATACCGACTACCAGCGTCGAGATCACAATCGGCACAACAATCATCTTGATCAGATGAATAAAGATATCGCCCGCAGGGGAGAGAAGGTTCGCAATCAGCCACTCGCGGCTGTCGCTATGATAATGGAGGTAACTGCCCAGCAAGATGCCCAGCACAAGGGCCAGCAGGATCTGCCAGGCCAGGCTGACTTTCAAATTTTTCATAGAAACTGACTTCCTCAATGAAATCTCCGCACCATCAAAACTGCATGAATATGGAGACATACTGAAAGGGTATGAATTGTGTTGCGTTGGTTTATGGGATTTTTTAACGCGCCGTATGAGTATCATTTGCACGGCATGCTGCGCAAGCCTTAAAGAACAAGGCATTTCACTGCAAAAAGTGTCATTGACGGTAATTTATAGCAATTCGCATAAATAACCGTTTGTTATACAAAATATTTTCACTTCAAAAAAGTGAATAATTCTTCAGATGAATTATTTCCCTTCAAAGTTTCATTCGCTCAATTTTCATACTCTTCAGACATTGCGTGATCTGTCGCCCAAATACTAAACAAAGCTTGTAAAGCCCCTACTATTAACGTTTTTGCGACATATTATTAACATCTTACAAGGAGAAAAAAAGCCATGAGCCAAATACACAAACACGACATTCCCGCAAACATTGCGGACCGTTGCCTGATAAGTCCGGAGCAGTACCAGGAGAAATACCAGCAGTCCGTTTCCAGCCCTGACGCGTTCTGGGGTGAGCAGGGTCACATCCTCGACTGGATCAAACCTTATCAGAAGGTAAAGAACACCTCTTTCGCGCCGGGCAACGTCTCCATTAAATGGTATGAAGACGGCACGCTGAACCTGGCGGCGAACTGCCTGGACCGCCATCTTGCCGAACGCGGCAACGAAACGGCCATCATCTGGGAAGGCGACGATGCCTCTCAGAGTAAACACATCTCGTATAAAGAACTGCATCGCGACGTGTGCCGCTTTGCCAACGTGCTGCTGGCCCAGGGCATTAAAAAAGGCGATGTAGTGGCGATCTATATGCCAATGGTGCCGGAAGCGGCGGTGGCTATGCTGGCCTGCGCGCGCATCGGCGCGATCCACTCCGTTATCTTCGGCGGCTTCTCGCCGGAGGCGGTTGCCGGGCGTATTGTCGACTCGAATTCGAAGCTGGTGATCACCGCTGACGAGGGCGTGCGCGCCGGGCGCGGTATTCCGCTGAAGAAAAACGTTGATGAAGCGCTGAAAAACCCGAACGTGAAATCCATCAGTAACGTCATTGTCTTCAAACGCACGGGCGGCAAAATCGACTGGCACGAGGGGCGTGACCTGTGGTGGAGCGATCTGATTGAAAAAGCGAGCGACCAGCATCAGCCGGAAGAGATGAACGCGGAAGATCCGCTGTTTATTCTTTATACCTCCGGCTCCACCGGTAAGCCGAAAGGCGTGCTGCATACCACCGGCGGCTATCTGGTTTACGCGGCCACCACCTTTAAATACGTTTTCGACTACCATCCGGGCGACATCTACTGGTGTACCGCCGACGTGGGCTGGGTCACCGGCCACAGCTACCTGCTGTACGGCCCGCTGGCCTGCGGCGCAACGACGCTGATGTTTGAAGGCGTACCGAACTGGCCAACGCCGGCGCGTATGTGCCAGGTGGTTGATAAGCATCAGGTCAACATTCTCTACACCGCGCCAACGGCGATCCGCGCATTAATGGCGGAAGGCGATAAAGCCATCGAAGGCACGGACCGCTCTTCCCTGCGCATCCTCGGCTCCGTGGGCGAGCCGATCAACCCGGAAGCCTGGGAGTGGTACTGGAAGAAGATCGGCAACGAGAAGTGCCCGGTGATGGACACCTGGTGGCAGACCGAAACCGGCGGCTTTATGATCACCCCGATGCCGGGCGCCACGCAGCTGAAAGCCGGTTCGGCCACCCGTCCGTTCTTCGGGGTACAGCCTGCACTAGTGGATAACGAAGGCAATCCGCAGGAAGGCGCCACCGAGGGCAATCTGGTGATCGTCGATTCCTGGCCTGGCCAGGCGCGTACCCTGTTCGGCGACCACGAGCGGTTCGAGCAGACCTACTTCTCGACCTTCAAAAACATGTACTTCAGCGGCGACGGCGCGCGCCGGGATGAAGACGGTTATTACTGGATCACCGGACGCGTGGACGACGTGCTGAACGTCTCTGGCCACCGTCTGGGCACGGCGGAGATTGAGTCTGCGCTGGTGTCGCATCCGAAGATTGCCGAAGCGGCGGTTGTCGGCATTCCGCACAACATCAAGGGCCAGGCGATCTACGCCTACGTCACCCTGAACCACGGCGAAGAGCCGTCGCCAGAGCTGTATACCGAGGTGCGCAACTGGGTGCGTAAAGAGATCGGCCCGCTTGCCACGCCGGACGTGCTGCACTGGACCGACTCGCTGCCGAAAACCCGTTCCGGCAAGATTATGCGCCGTATCCTGCGCAAAATCGCGGCAGGCGACACCAGTAACCTCGGTGATACCTCAACGCTCGCGGATCCTGGCGTGGTGGACAAACTGCTCGAAGAGAAGCAGGCCATCGCAATGCCTTCATAATTTTTTTCTCCCTCTCCCCTCACCCTAACCCTCTCCCCATAGGGGAGAGGGGATAAAACAAACCAACCTTACTTCTGGAGATTTCTGTGATGAATAACGATATTTGTCAGCAGATAGAGAATAGTGCGCACTACAGGGAGCTGGTCGAAAAACGGCAACGGTTTGCCTTCTTGCTTTCCATCATCATGCTAATTATCTACGTCGGCTTTATTCTGCTGATCGCCTTTGCGCCGCACTGGCTGGGCACCCCGCTGCATGAGGGTACCAGCGTCACGCGCGGTATTCCGATTGGGATTGGCGTTATCATCATTTCGTTTGTGCTCACGGGTGTGTACGTCTGGCGTGCGAACGGTGAATTCGATCGTCTTAACAGAGAAGTTCTGCGCGAGGTAAAAGCATCATGAAGAGAATTCTGACGGCGCTCGCCGCCACACTTCCCTTTGCTGCCCATGCAGCAGATGCCATTACCGGCGAGGTCCAGCGCCAGCCAACCAACTGGCAGGCGATTATCATGTTCCTGATTTTCGTGGTGCTGACGCTGTATATCACCTACTGGGCGTCGAAACGCGTGCGCTCCCGTAACGATTACTACACCGCGGGCGGCAACATCACCGGCTTCCAGAACGGTCTGGCGATTGCGGGAGACTTTATGTCTGCCGCCTCGTTCCTTGGGATCTCCGCGCTGGTGTATACCTCAGGGTATGACGGCCTGATCTACTCCCTCGGCTTCCTTGTCGGCTGGCCGATCATTCTGTTCCTGATTGCCGAGCGCCTGCGTAACCTGGGGCGCTATACCTTTGCTGACGTCGCCTCCTATCGCCTGAAGCAGGGGCCGATTCGTACCCTCTCCGCCTGCGGTTCGCTGGTGGTGGTGGCGCTGTACCTGATTGCGCAGATGGTGGGTGCGGGTAAGCTGATCGAGCTGCTGTTCGGCCTGAACTACCACATCGCGGTGGTGCTGGTGGGCGTGCTGATGGTGATGTATGTCCTGTTCGGCGGCATGCTGGCCACCACCTGGGTACAGATCATCAAAGCGGTACTGCTGCTGTTCGGCGCCAGCTTTATGGCCTTTATGGTGATGAAGCACGTTGGGTTCAGCTTCAATAATCTGTTTACCGAAGCCATGTCAGTGCATCCGAAAGGGGAAGCGATCATGAGCCCGGGTGGGCTGGTGAAAGATCCGATATCCGCGCTCTCGCTCGGTCTCGGCCTGATGTTCGGTACCGCAGGTCTGCCGCATATCCTGATGCGCTTCTTCACGGTGTCAGATGCGCGTGAAGCGCGTAAGAGCGTGTTCTACGCCACCGGGTTTATGGGTTACTTCTATATCCTGACCTTTATTATCGGCTTTGGCGCGATCATGCTTGTGGGGGCGAACCCGGCGTTTAAAGACGCGGCGGGCGCGCTTATCGGCGGTAACAACATGGCGGCGGTGCATCTGGCCGACGCGGTGGGCGGCAACCTGTTCCTTGGCTTTATCTCTGCCGTGGCCTTCGCCACCATCCTCGCGGTGGTTGCAGGGCTGACGCTGGCCGGCGCGTCGGCGGTCTCGCATGACCTCTACGCCAACGTTTTCCGTAAAGGCGCGAGCGAGCGCGATGAGCTAAAAGTCTCCAAAATCACCGTGCTGGTGCTGGGCGTTGTCGCCATCCTGCTGGGGATTTTGTTCGAGAAACAGAATATCGCCTTTATGGTCGGGCTGGCCTTCTCGATTGCGGCAAGCTGTAACTTCCCGATCATTCTGCTCTCCATGTACTGGTCAAAACTGACCACCCGTGGGGCGATGATCGGCGGCTGGCTGGGCCTGCTGACGGCGGTGATTCTGATGATCCTCGGCCCGACCATCTGGGTGCAGATCCTCGGTCACGAAAGCGCTATCTTCCCGTATGAATACCCGGCGCTGTTCTCCATTGCCGTGGCGTTTATCGGGATCTGGATCTTCTCTGCCACCGATAATTCACCGGAGGGTAACCTGGAGCGTGAAAAATTCCGCGCCCAGTTTATCCGCTCGCAAACCGGCCTGGGCGTTGAGCAGGGCCGCGCGCACTAAGCCTTTTCTCCCCGGTCGCTCTGGCCGGGGAGCTTAAAACATCACCCACGCCACCAGCGGTGCGATCAGCACCATCGTGACGCCCGAAAGCATCATCACCAGGCTCGCGACAACGCCCTCCTGCTGTCCCAGCTCATAGGAACGTGCCGTGCCCGCGCCGTGCGACGCCGCGCCAAATCCCGCGCCTTTGGCCATTCCTTCCCGAATAGAAAGCCGCAGAAACAGCATATCGCCCACCGCCATCCCAAAGACGCCCGTCACCACCACAAACAGCGCCACCAGATCCGGCTGGCCACCGAGCGGTTTGGCGGCTGCCAGCGCAAACGGCGTGGTCACCGAACGCACCGCCAGGCTGCGCTGGATTTCATCCGACAGGGTAAACAGGCGCGCCAGCCAGACCGAGCTGCACACCGCCACCACCGTCGCGGTGACGACGCCCGCGCTGAGCGACATCCAGTGGCGTCTGATAATAGCGAGGTTGTCATAAACGGGTACGGCGAAGGCGATGGTCGCCGGGCCGAGCAGCCACAGCAGCCAGTGGGATTCGCCAATGTAGTTCTGCCAGGAGATATGGCCGAAGACCAGCATCAGCACCAGCAGGATCGGCGTAAAGACCAACGGCATCAGCGGCAGCGCGCGAAAGCGGCGATACAGGCGCTTGTTGGCAAAGTAGATGACAACTGTCGCAATCAGGCACAGCAGGCTTATCTGAAAGTTAGTCATGCTTCTGCCTGCTGATTTCAAAGCGATACACCTTATCCACCACCCAGGCGGTGGCGCCCAGCACCATCAGCGTGCTCAGGGCGATAACCGCAAAGATGCGCCAGCCGTCGACCATCAGCAGTTGTGCATAATTCACCACCGCCACCACGGCCGGCACAAAGAACAATAGCATCTCCGCCAGCAGCCAGCGCGCCCCGGCGCGCACCCAGTTAAGGGGCAACGCGCGACAGAGGATCAGCGTCAGCATCAGCACCATCCCCACCAGGTTGGCGGGTAAAGGCAGATGCAGCCAGTCGACAAGATATTCCGCGAAAACAAACAGTCCCGCGTAGAGCAGTACCTGAACCGGTACCTGAAGTCGTTGCACAACGGCAGGCGTAACACGGCTTAACGCCACGGCCATGGGGGTTTTCCTCAGAAATGAGACGAGGCGCCAGTATAGTGAGCGTACGGTATCGACTGAAATGAATTAAAATCATCGAAGGTATAGTTTCGAGGAATAATCATGGACATAAGAACGCTGCGCTATTTTGTCGAGGTGGTTCGCCAGCAAAGTTTTACTCGCGCAGCGGAGAAGTTATTCGTAACCCAGCCGACCATCAGCAAGATGCTGAAAAACCTCGAAGATGAGCTGAACTGTACGCTGCTGATCCGCGACGGGCGCAAGCTACTGCTGACCGATACCGGTCGCGTAGTGTTCGAGCGCGGGCTGGCCATTCTGGCAGAGTTCCGCCAGCTGGAGGCCGAGCTTGGGGACATCAACCACCTGACAAAAGGGCTGCTGCGGCTCGGTATTCCGCCGATGGTCGGCATGATGATGGCCGGGCCGATAAGCTTGTTTCGCCAGCGCTACCCCGGCGTTGAGCTAAAAATTTCTGAATTTGGCGGCCTGACCGTGCAGCAGGCGGTGATGAACGGTGAACTGGACGTGGCCATGACGGCCCTTCCCGTAGAGGAGGAAAGCGGCCTGGCGACGCTGCCGCTGTTCAGCCACCCGCTGTGCGTGCTGGTGCCGCGCTCCGGCGACTGGCTGAAGATAGACGCAGTAAAACCCGAGCTGCTCGGCGAACACCCGCTGCTGATTTACAACGAAGATTTTGCCTTAAGCCGCCAGCTGATGGCACTGTTTAACCAGCACAACGTAAAGCCGCGCATTGCGGTGCGCAGCGGCCAGTGGGATTTTCTGGCGGCGATGGTACAGGCGGGCGTGGGGATTGCCATTCTGCCGCAGCCGATCTGCGAGCGGCTGGATAAAAACACGCTGCGCTGGATCCCGCTGGAGAGCGACCTGCACTGGCAGCTGGGGATGATCTGGCGTGAAGGGGTCTATCTGTCGCACAGCGCGCAGGCGTGGTTGCAATGCTGTGAGGGGTTTTGGGTGCCCTGACCCCTCACCCCAACCCCTCTCCCCATAGGGCGAGGGCTAGGGTGAGGGGGCAAAGCGCGCTACTGATTCTCTATCAACAACGCTTCCAGCAGGTCCAGATCGTGCAGCAGCTTTTGCAGCGTCTCGTTACTGATCTGCCGCGTCGCGCGCAGGTGATACAGCTCGGCACGCTCGGAGCGCAGCGCCGCCAGGCGGAAACGGCGTTCGAGGTTCTCTTCCTGCAACGAACTTTCCACGTCGTTACGTCCGTCAGCACGGCGACGCAAATTACCAATCACGCGTGAACTGACTTCCTTCAGCAGCTGGTTATCAATGTTCTCTTCGGCATCGGCGGCCAGACGCTCCTCCATTTTCTCGATGGCGACAATCGCCACTTCCGCCGTCGCCGCACGGGCAATCCGCTCTTCTTTGTGCTGTTGCGAGGAGTCACCCGCGTCAATATGTTGCAGCAGAATCGGCAGCATAATCACGCCGACAAACAGCGAGAAGAGGATCACGCCTGCCGCCAGGAACACCAGCTCGTAGCGCGCCGGGAAGACGTCGCCCGTCGGCAGAAGCAGAGGAATGGAGAGCACACCAGCAAGGGTGATCGCCCCGCGAACGCCCGCGAAAGAGGCAATCAGCAGCTCGCGCGTGGTCCACGAGCCAAACTCCATCGGCTTTTTGGTCAGGAAGCGAACGCTGAATTTCTTCATCGTCCACAGCCAGCCGAAACGTACCAGCATCAGCGCAAGGTAGATGAGCACGATATCGGTAAATAGCATCCAGACTTCAACGTTTGGATCCGCTTCGGCCGCAATCAGCGAGGATTCCATAATGCCCGGCAGTTGCAGGCCCAACAGCAGGAACACCATGCCGTTAAAGACAAACTCGAGCATCGCCCAGGTACTGTTTGCACGCAGGCGCATCGCCAGCGGTGCGCGGCGCATCACGCCGGAGCGGGTGATGGTCATCCCCGCAGCTACCGCCGCCAGAATGCCCGACACGCCGATATGTTCGGCAATCAGGTAAGAGGCGAACGGCAGCAGGAACAGCAGGACGATCTGCGTCGCCGGTTCATCACCACCCCAGCGGCTAAGGAAGCGCAGCGAGCGTCCGTACAGCCAGCTCACTACGAAGCCCGCGAGGATACCGCCAATCGCCACCTTGAAGAATTCCAGGGTCGCGCCGCCTACGGTAAAGACCATGGTGCCCATGGCAACCGCCACGGCAAACTTCAGGGCGACCAGGCCAGAGGCGTCGTTCATCAGCGCCTCGCCCTGCAAAATGCCCATGATTTTCTTTGGAATGCGCCCTTCACCCACAATGCCGGACAGCGCCACGGCGTCGGTAGGCGACAGCACGGCAGCCAGCGCAAAGGCGGGGATGAGCGGGATCCCCGGTACGGCCCAGTAGATCAGGAAACCAATCCCGACCACGGTGACGACCACCAGCGCCAGCGCCAGGCCGAAGATCTCTCGCCCGTGCTCCAGAAATTCGCGCGTCGGCGTTTTCCAGCCATCGGCAAACAGCAGCGGCGGGATAAACAGCACGAGAAACAGTTCCGGATCGAACTCCACGTGCAGACCGAACGTCGGCCACGCCAGCAGCGCGCCGATAGCTATTTGCATTAAGGGCAGGGGGACCTGGAAGGGCAGTACGCGTGTAACCACCCCGGATAATGAGACCACAAGGGTCATGATGAGTATTGTGAAGAAAATTTCCATGCGTTCCCTGTTTGCTGTGTTTCTTATAAGCCAAACCTGAGGCGTCGTGCCTCTTATTCTATCCTCTCCAGAGTAACGTAAAAGGCAACAGGATGAGTCCTGAAAATAAAAACGGGCGGCCTGAGCCACCCGTTTTCGCATAAAAAGTCAATTCAGATGGCCCAGCCGCCCGCGTAGAACGCCACCAGCGCAACGGCGATGACCACGGTCCCAATGTTCAGCTTGCGCCACTCACCGGAGACCAGACGCCCAATCACCAGCGAGGCGAAGCCGATCATAATGCCGGTCACGATGTTACAGGTCAGCACGATGAATACCGCAGTGATCAGGCCGGACATGGCATCAACAAAATCCGCGAAGTCGATTTTCGCCACGTTGCTCAGCATCAGCAGGCCAACGTACATCAGCGCAGGTGCGGTCGCGTAAGCTGGCACCAGATAAGAGAGCGGAGAGAGGAACAGGATCAGCAGAAACAGTACGCCAACGGTGATGGCCGTCAGGCCGGTTTTACCGCCCGCCGCCGTACCCGCTGCGGACTCGATGTACACCGCCGCAGGCGCCGCACCCACCAGACCAGAGAAAACGCTGCTCAGGGAGTCGGTGGTCAGCGCTTTGCCGCCGTCAATAATCTGTCCGTCTTTATCCAGCAGGTTCGCCTGACCGGCCACCGCGCGGATGGTGCCGGTGGCGTCAAACACCGCGGTCATTACCAGCGCCAGCACGCTTGGCAGGATCACTGGGTTCAGCGCGCCCACAATATCCAGGCTGCCAATCAGGGAGTTGCCTTTGTCATCGCTCAGCGACGGCATGGCGAAAATCCCGGAGAAATGAACGGTCGGGTCGAAGATCAGGCCGACGATAGACACGCCGATAATGGTCAGCAGAATGCCGCCCGGCACTTTCAGTTTTTCCAGGCCAATGATCACCGCCAGACCCACCAGCGACATGATCACCGGGAAGCTCGCGAAGTTACCCAGCGCAACCGGCAGGCCGTCCAGCGGGTTCTTGATGACCAGGCCGACGCCGTTGGCAGCGATCAGCAGCAGGAACAGACCAATACCGATGCCGGTGCCGTGCGCCACGCCCTGCGGCAGGTTGCGCAAAATCCAGCTACGAATGCCGGTTGCTGAAATTACGGTGAACAGCACGCCCATCAGGAACACGGCGCCGAGCGCTACCGGGACGCTGATCTGCTGGCCCAGCACCAGGCTGAAGGCGGTAAACGCGGTCAGGGAGATGGCGCACCCGATCGCCAGAGGCAGGTTCGCCCACAGGCCCATCACAATCGAACCCACACCCGCAACCAGGCAGGTGGCAACGAAGACCGCCGCTGGCGGGAAGCCCGCTTTGCCGAGCATGCCCGGCACCACGATGACGGAGTACACCATCGCCAGAAACGTGGTCAGACCGGCAACAACTTCCTGGCGCACGGTGCTGCCGCGAGCAGAAATCTTAAACATGGCGTCAAGTGAACCGCCGGTACGCGCAGATGGCGTAGACATAGAAAACATCCCCTGAGAGTTTTTTAGGAAGTCCGTAAGCGAGGTGGAGACGCCACTGCCAGCTAAACGTCAAATCCTTGTGTTGCGTTTGCGACGAAAGGGCGTCACAGAAAAAGCAAACGTTTAGCTCCGCGCTTACAAACGGGTGGTCAAATTAAGGCAAACGATTATCTAGCCTAATACCCGCCCTTTTCAACTGAACTTTCTCGTTTTTCGCTAAAATTGCCTCATGACGATGAAGAATTAAGCAGAGGATGCGCAAACGTTATCGTCCATGCGCAATTTCGTTAAATTTCATCCCTCGCCGGGGATCGTCAGTGGGCCGCCTTTCGCAAGCGTTGTCTGCCAGCCCGGACGTGCCTCCACTCTCTGTTTCCACGCCGCTATGTGGTCGAGATTGTCGATGCCGCCTCTCGCCAGCAGGGCGAAGAGGGGAAAACTCATCTGGATATCAGCCATGGTCAGCGTGTCGCCGGCAAACCAGCTGTTTTCGGCAAGATGATCGTTAATAAAGCGCGCATGCGTTTCCAGCTGGCGGTTGAGATACGCTTTTTGCACCCCCTGCCCCAGCGCCTTACCCAGCGTGCGCAGGCCAAACGGGACGGGTGGTTTGCCGAGGCTGTTAAACACCAGCTTCATTAACAGTAGCGGCATCAAAGACCCTTCGGCGTAATGCAGCCAGAAGCGATACTGCACTTTATGGGCGGGATCTAACGGTTTGAATCGTGACGCCGAATCGTACGTTTCCTGAAGATATTCCAGAATCGCACCTGATTCGGCCAGAACCAGTCCGTTATCTTCGAGTACCGGGGATTTTCCCAGCGGATGCACTTTTTTGAGCGAGTCTGGCGCGAGCATGGTTTTTTCACGCTGGTAGCGCACGATGTCGTACGTCAGACCCAGCTCTTCCAGCGCCCAGAGGACACGATGTGAACGAGACTGATTAAGGTGGTGGACCGTTAGCATGATGTTCTCCGATGATTCATACTTTTTAACTATAGAAAACTGAACAACTTCACGAAAAAAATTCGGCTAAAATCTCACCGTCTCCGGTGGCAAAAACGGCGGCCGGGCATAAAATTAAAGTGTCAGTACAAACCGGAACCTCCTTCACAAGCTCGACACGAGGGGTACTGATGTCGGGGGAAACCCTCCCGTGAGCCAGCGGGATAGAGAGAAAGACAAAGACCGGAAAAAACTAAAGCGCCCTTAGTGGCGCTTTAGTTCTTTATGTTTGTTGCCGGGTGGCGGCTGCACCTTACCCGGCAAACACCTCTCAATCCTCCTCCAGCAACCGTGCCCCTGTTCCCTGCTCGCCCAGCCTGTCACCCGGGTTACGCAGCGGGCAATCGCTACGTGATAAACACCCGCAACCAATGCAGCCATCCAGTTCATCGCGCAGGGCCACCAGCGTGTGAATACGACGATCCAGTTCTTCTCGCCACTGGGACGACAGCTGCTTCCACTCTTTCGCGCTCAGCGAGTGTCCTTCCGGCAATACGCCGAACGCGTCACCAATGGTGGCCAGAGGAATGCCGATACGTTGCGCAATTTTGATAATCGCCACGTAGCGGAGCACGTCGCGCGTGTAGCGCCGCTGGTTTCCGGCGTTGCGGGTACTTTTTATTAACCCTTTGCTTTCATAGAAGTGGAGCGCCGACACCGCCACACCGCTTCGCTTCGCCACTTCACCGGGGGTTAACAGTGCTTTGATGCGCGGTAATCTCTTTTCCATAAAACCTCTTTACCTCAAGTTAACTTGAGGAATTATACTCCCCCGCAGAGAAAATGACGAATCAACCAGGACAGATGTCTCCACAGAGGGGTAACCTTATGTCGCATCAGCAAATTATTCAGACACTTATTGAATGGATTGATGAACATATCGACCAGCCGTTGAACATTGATGTGGTCGCTAAAAAGTCGGGCTATTCGAAATGGTATTTACAGAGAATGTTCCGCACCGTAATGCATCAAACGCTGGGTGATTACATTCGCCAGCGCAGGCTCCTGCTGGCGGCGCAGGCGTTACGCTCAACGCAGCGGCCCATTTTTGATATCGCAATGGATCTGGGCTATGTGTCGCAGCAGACCTTTTCCCGCGTCTTCCGCCGCGAGTTTGACCGTACGCCGAGCGACTACCGCCATCAGCTCAATTAATGCGTGTTAACGCAAGGGTTGCTGCTGCCAGGCCATAAATGCCTGGGGCGGCATCGCTTTCGCGAAGTGCCATCCCTGGCAATACTGTACGCCACGCTTCAGCAGCCAGCTCACCTGCTCCCCCGTCTCGACCCCTTCCGCAATGGTTTTCAGCCGCAGGCTTTGCGCCATCTCAATGATGTGCTCGGCAATCAGGTGGCTGGTGCTGTTGGTGGTTAAGGTATCGATAAAGGATTTGTCGATTTTCAGGATATCGACGTTCAGCGAATAGAGGTTATGCAGGTTAGAGTAGCCGGTTCCGAAATCATCAATCGCCACTTCATACCCCGCCTGACGAAACGCCTGAATGACCGGCGTGGTTTTCGGCACGTCAATAAACCCCCGCTCCGTCACCTCAATTTTGATCTGCTGCGCGCGAACCGAGTAAAAGCGGGCTTTGTCGGAGATCAGGGCGATAAGACGCGAAGAGTGGAAATCTGACGCCGACAGGTTAATCGAGACATACAGATCGGGATGAGCGGCAAGAAAATGGCCCAGATCGCTGAACACCTCCTCAACGACGTAATCCGTAATGCGCTCAATCATCCCCTCTTTTTCTGCCAGGGGAATAAATTCCGCCGGGCTCATAACCTGACCGTTGAATCCAGGCCAGCGCAACAACGCCTCTGCCCCCACGCACTGGTTATTTTTAATATCAATAATGGGCTGATAATGGACGCACAGCTGGCGTTTATTCAGCGCCCGGTGCAGAAGTCGGCCAGGCGAATTGAATTCACGGTGTGTACGCGACCACACCAGCAGAATAATAATGCTGCAAATTATCCCTAGCGGTAGCGTCAGGGTAGCCTGATGATAAAGCGTTTTATAAAAACGGGCACTGGAGGTTGAAACGATGGCCGCAATGGGCCGCTGCTCTGATTTTACGATCGTATAAAAACGGTCATCTTTCTGAAAAGTCGTTTCCTGATGTCGAAGCATCGAATGCAATAAAGAAATATTGGCTTTCTGGCTCACAGAAAAGAATGCATTGCTGACGGTGTCATACACTCCCCACGACAGGGAACGATCGTCTGACATCACCTCACTGTACGAAAGCGGGTTGACCACTGCGACATAATTTCCGCGCTGCATATATATCATTTTATAACCATTAAAAAATGGTGTATCGCGAAAATAATAGATAGCAACGTCGGGTTTACGTGTGTAATTGGCAGCGGGGATGATGTAAGGGTGTTCCGGCGTAAAAAGGGTCGAGCAGAGAAAGTCCTGGCCATCAGCATAAATTAAATCGGCAACAAAAAGGCGACCGCGGGAAACGTTCAACATATATTGACGATGCTCCGGCGTACACACTTTGCCCTGATATTTTTCCGCGTCTTTCCGGGCCAGGTCAACCTGTTGAATAACCCGTTCAGTTTTATTTAAAGCAAGTTCAGCAAACGTGCGCAGCTGGGCGCTGATTTCCGACACTGCACTAAGCTGGGCAAACCATAGCGCAAGCATCACCGGCAGCATAACTACCATGATAATCCCGACCACTTTGAGCATTTTGCGCCGCGCGCTACGATTCATTTCCCGCTCTGTATCCCTGCATGTTGTACGCCTGTAGCAATGAAGACCGGCTGCTTTGATAAACAGGTGATTACGTTGCATGAATCATAGGAAGTTAGCAACTGACTTTTGGTATTAAAAATCCTAAAATTCGTGATGCCGATAATATTTTCCCGTAAGCCAAACTAAAAGTATTCATTTCGTTTCTGATAAGGAAAATAATTACCCGCGACAGGTGTGGAAAATTCGCTGGCTGAAATAGCCTGCTCTTTGTTCTTATGCTGATTTATAAATAATCAGACGCCAGGACCGTTTTTCCTCTTCCCGTACGCTTGGCGTCATATAATGCCTTATCGGCACGCATCAGTATGGCAGAAGTATCTCGTTGCCCCTGACAGACTTCAACCACCCCGGCGCTGAAGGAGAGTACCAGCGTTTTATCGCCCACACGCAGCGGTTTTGAGATCAGCGCGGCACGCAGGCGAGAAGAGAGCAACGTAGCGGCCATACCATCCGTACGCGCCAGCAGAAGAACAAACTCTTCGCCCCCCACCCGTCCCAGCGCTGACCCGGCCGGGCTCACCTCGCGAATACGGTCGCAAAAGTGAATCAATGCTGCATCGCCAACCTGATGTCCCCACCGATCGTTAATCTGCTTGAAATAATCGAGATCGAACATCAGGAGACAGAAGTGGCTACTGACATCCTGCGGCGAACTGGCTGCCAGCGCCATTTTGAGCTGCTGTAAGATTGTCGAGCGATTCAGACAGCCCGTCAGATCGTCCGTGGTGGCTTTGACGGTCAGCTGCTGTTCTGCTTTTTTACGTTCGGTGATATCCAGGCCAATATTGAGAATGGAGTTATCCGGCAAAAGGATGTTTGACCAGAGAATCGTTAACTGCGTCCCGTCTTTACGCACCGGGTGCCATTCGTACATATCCTTAAGTGGTGCGAAACGAACCGACTCCTGCACGCGCTGTCGCTCCTCGGGATCCGGATAAAACAGGGCCAGCGGATCGGGGTGCTCGTCGATTTCAGTCATACTCCAGCCAAAGACTTTTTCGCATTCGGCATTCCACAATACACACCGGTTATGCCTGTCAAAGGCGTTCATTAATACCGGCGCACGCTCAAATAAGGTTTTATATTGCGTGACGACGCGCTGCATTTCTTGCGCCGTTTTTTCCCGCACGATGATGTCATCAAAATAATCTTTAAGCTTCTCAACCAATACCACCACGATATTTTTCAGTATCGGCAACGAGGTAAGTTTTCCATTAAAAGCCAAAAAGAAATAACCACTGCACTGTCTGCCATGCGCTGAGAGTTTACACAGGACGCCGCTTTGCAGCCGCGCATAGCCCGGGTGCTGAGGGGAAAATACCGCCCGGCCAATATGCGCTTTCCAGTAGATAACCCGCCAGGCGCGGTGATGCCGCTGCAACAGGGTGCTGGCAAGAAAATCCGCCACGTTGAAGGCGTGACACGTCACGTCGCCGGCACAAACCACGCGCGGCCCGTCTGCGGATTCGACACTGACCCACGAGAGATTTGCCCCCAGAGCGCTGTTGATGGTTTCCAGCATTTCAACCGGCGAACACTGCGCGTTGAGTTGCGGCATCAGCTTCGCCAGGGCGTGCAGCGCCTGCATGCTGTCGTTAATAATCTCGCGTCTTTGTTCTTTCATTATCTTTTCGCAGGTCATTAATCGAGAGAGCAACCGCAATAACTCATATCTGAATAAAAGAATAAGACCACGAAATCAAAGAGCATGCTGAGTGTAAAACAAAGAATATAAAATCCAAAAAAGGCAATTAATTCAATGCGATGAATTATTTCTGCGGGTACATTTATTGTTCCACACAAGCATAATCCATAGACATACTGCTGTAAACGCTATACAGCCGAAGGTGTTTTGCAAAGGTTTTGCTATCTGAATGAATTAAAAATAAAAATTCCGACCAGACGCGGATACGAGCGACGACGATATATTTTCCCTGGTAATAAACCCACTTTTACCTCACGCGGATACTGGCTAATAAAACAGCAAATGTGATATAGTTCACACATCTTATGTAACGAGAAACATTGTTTCATTCCAGTTCGTCTGTTTTGTCGAGGATGAGTTTTATGGCAACCATTACCACCAGCATGGTGCTCCTGCGCTGGCCGTTGTTGAGCGCGGTTTTGATGTTCCTGGCCAGCACGTTAAACATTCAGTTCCGAAAGTCCGACTACGCAGGTCTTGCTGTGATTAGCACCCTGTTAGGGTTAGGCGCCGCATGCTGGTTCGCAACAGGTTTGCTCGGTATTACGCTGGTGGATATAGCCGCCGTCTGGGAAAACATTAAAGTGGTAATGGTTGAAGCCATGAGCCACACCCCACCAGACTGGCCGATGGTGATTACCTGATAGCCTGTTATAAAAAAACCCAGACATTATCTGGGTTTTTTGTGTTTCACGCGTCTGGATATCAGAACGGGATATCGTCGTCGAAATCCATTGGCGGTTCGTTAGACGGTGCCGGAGCAGACTGCTGCTGCGGACGGGACTGCGCGCCGCCGCTAAACTGATTGCCGCCCTGCGGCTGCTGAGGCTGGCCCCAACCGCCCTGCTGCTGGCCGCCACCTGCCGGTGCGCCGCCGCCCTGACGGCCACCCAGCATCTGCATGGTGCCGCCAACATTCACCACCACTTCCGTGGTGTATTTTTCCTGACCGGATTGATCGGTCCATTTGCGGGTACGCAGTTGGCCTTCAATGTAAACCTGAGAGCCTTTACGCAGATACTCACCGGCCACTTCAGCCAGTTTGCCAAACAGCACAACACGGTGCCATTCGGTCTGCTCTTTCATTTCACCGGTCGCTTTATCACGCCAGGATTCGGAAGTAGCCAGCGTAATGTTGGCAACTGCGCCACCACTCGGCATGTAGCGTACTTCCGGGTCCTGGCCCAGATTACCGACGAGAATCACCTTGTTTACGCCTCTGCTGGCCATGTTCGTGTCTCCTGAATACGTTTCTTAATAGTGTAAACGCGCGAGTGTATCATTTCCATGCGACACTTTGATAGTTGCGTAGCATGTTCCAGAGTTCTCTCGCGGACTCGACATTGTTACACAGTGAATCAGAAAATGCATTCCAATACTGTATATTCAAACAGGTCATTTTGTGTCATAATTAGCCGTTTCTGACAGCCGTTTGTCCTTCAAACAAATCAGGCAATCCGTGTTCCAACCGGGAAAGGTGAATGGATAAGATCGAAGTTCGGGGCGCCCGCACCCACAATCTCAAGAATATCAACCTCATAATCCCTCGCGACAAACTCATCGTCGTGACCGGGCTTTCGGGGTCTGGCAAATCCTCACTGGCTTTCGACACTTTGTATGCCGAAGGACAGCGTCGTTACGTTGAATCGCTCTCGGCGTACGCGCGTCAGTTCCTGTCGCTGATGGAAAAACCGGATGTCGACCACATTGAAGGGTTATCTCCTGCTATCTCCATTGAGCAGAAATCCACGTCGCATAACCCGCGATCCACGGTCGGTACCATTACCGAAATCCATGACTACCTGCGTCTGCTGTATGCGCGCGTGGGCGAGCCGCGCTGCCCGGATCACGACGTTCCGCTGGCGGCCCAGACCGTCAGCCAGATGGTGGATAACGTGCTGTCGCAGCCGGAAGGCAAACGCCTGATGCTGCTGGCGCCAATCATTAAAGAGCGTAAGGGCGAACACACTAAAACGCTGGAAAATCTGGCAAGCCAGGGCTATATCCGCGCCCGTATCGACGGCGAAGTGTGTGACTTGTCCGATCCGCCAAAGCTGGAGCTGCAAAAGAAACACACCATCGAAGTGGTGATTGACCGGTTTAAGGTCCGTGAAGATCTGGCGACGCGTCTGGCGGAATCCTTTGAAACGGCGCTGGAACTGTCGGGCGGCACGGCGGTGGTGTCAGACATGGACGATGCAAAAGCGGAAGAGCTGCTCTTCTCCGCCAACTTTGCCTGCCCGATTTGCGGCTACAGCATGCGCGAGCTGGAACCGCGCCTGTTCTCGTTCAACAACCCGGCGGGCGCGTGCCCGACCTGTGACGGCTTGGGCGTTCAGCAGTATTTCGACCCTGATCGCGTGATCCAGAATCCGGAGCTGTCGCTGGCGGGTGGCGCCATTCGCGGCTGGGACAAGCGTAACTTCTATTACTTCCAGATGCTGAAGTCGCTGGCGGAGCACTACAAGTTCGACGTTGAAGCCCCGTGGGCCAGCCTGAGCGCGAACGTACATAAAGTGATCCTGTTCGGTTCCGGCAAAGAGAACATTGAGTTCAAGTACATGAACGATCGCGGTGACACTTCCGTGCGTCGCCACCCGTTCGAAGGGGTGCTGCACAACATGGAGCGCCGCTACAAAGAGACCGAATCCAGCGCGGTGCGTGAGGAGCTGGCGAAGTTCATCAGCAACCGCTCCTGCGCCACCTGCGAGGGCACGCGCCTGCGCCGCGAAGCGCGTCACGTGTTTGTCGAAAACACGGCGCTGCCGACCATCTCAGACATGAGCATCGGCCACGCGATGGACTTCTTCAACAACCTGAAGCTCTCCGGCCAGCGCGCGAAAATCGCTGAAAAAGTGCTGAAAGAGATCGGCGATCGCCTCAAGTTCCTCGTGAACGTTGGCCTGAACTACCTGACGCTTTCCCGCTCGGCTGAAACGCTCTCCGGCGGTGAAGCCCAGCGTATCCGTCTGGCGAGCCAGATTGGCGCAGGCTTAGTCGGCGTGATGTACGTGCTGGATGAGCCGTCTATCGGCCTACACCAGCGGGACAACGAACGCCTGCTCGGCACGCTGGTTCACCTGCGTAACCTTGGCAACACTGTGATTGTGGTTGAGCACGACGAAGACGCCATTCGCGCCGCTGACCACGTGATCGACATCGGCCCGGGCGCTGGCGTGCACGGCGGACAGGTGGTGGCAGAAGGGACGCTGAAAGACATTATGGCGGTGCCCGAGTCGCTGACCGGCCAGTACATGAGCGGCAAGCGCAAAATTGAAGTGCCAAAACAGCGCGTGGCGGCGAACCCGGAAAAAGTGCTGAAGCTGACCGGCGCGCGCGGCAACAACCTGAAGGACGTGACCCTGACGCTGCCTGTCGGGCTGTTCACCTGCATCACCGGCGTGTCCGGTTCCGGTAAATCGACGCTGATCAACGATACGCTGTTCCCGATTGCGCAGACGGCGCTGAACGGCGCGACGCTGGCTGAACCTGCACCGTACCGCGACATTCAGGGGCTGGAGCATTTCGACAAGGTTATCGATATCGATCAGAGCCCGATTGGCCGCACCCCGCGTTCCAACCCGGCGACCTATACTGGCGTCTTTACGCCCGTTCGTGAACTCTTCGCGGGTGTACCGGAAGCGCGTTCGCGCGGCTACACGCCAGGCCGTTTCAGCTTTAACGTGCGCGGCGGCCGCTGTGAAGCGTGCCAGGGCGACGGCGTAATCAAGGTTGAGATGCACTTCCTGCCGGATATCTACGTGCCGTGCGACCAGTGCAAAGGCAAGCGCTATAACCGCGAAACGCTGGAGATTAAGTACAAAGGCAAGACCATCCACGAAGTGCTGGATATGACCATCGAAGAGGCGCGCGAGTTCTTTGACGCCGTCCCTGCGCTGGCGCGTAAGCTGCAAACCCTGATGGATGTGGGTCTGACCTATATCCGTCTGGGGCAGTCAGCGACAACGCTGTCCGGCGGTGAAGCGCAGCGCGTGAAGCTGGCGCGTGAGCTGTCCAAACGCGGTACCGGTCAGACGCTGTACATTCTGGACGAGCCGACCACCGGCCTGCATTTTGCGGATATCCAGCAGCTGCTGGACGTGCTGCACCAGCTGCGCGATCAGGGCAACACCATCGTGGTGATTGAGCACAACCTGGACGTGATTAAAACCGCGGACTGGATTGTCGATCTCGGCCCGGAAGGCGGCAGCGGCGGCGGTGAAATCCTCGTCTCCGGTACGCCAGAGACCGTTGCAGAGTGCGAAGCCTCGCACACCGCGCGCTTCCTCAAACCGATGCTGTAATCGTTACACGGAGAGCTGCTGTCGGATCGTTTCCGGCAGCAGTTCAACCGCCTGTTGATACGACGCATCCACCAGGTAGTAAATTTGCGAATCTGGCAGCGAGCCGTCGAGAAACACCGTACTCCAGTGTGCTTTATTCAGATGCTTGCTAGGCCTGACATCATCGTGCTGCTGGCGCAGTAAGTCGGCCAGTTCAGGACTGGTTTTCAGTGATGCCGCTGGCCGCGCATCCACCTCTTTCACCATCGCGAACAACACATCCCCCACTTTGATCTGCGTGGCTTTCCAGTCGCTGTGTACGCTTTGTTCCGCCCCCGGCTTGCTCATGCAGTACTGAAGTATCTCCGAAATTGTCATCTTTATTCCCCTTGTAGCGTTGCGATAATTTTACGCGAACCACCGTGAATGCGATGTTCTCCCAGCCAGATCCCCTGCCACGTTCCCAGCTGTAGCCGTCCGTTGTGGACCGGCAGCATCAACGAGACGCCCAGCAAAGAGGATTTGATGTGTGAGGGCATATCATCCGCCCCCTCGTAATCATGCTCATACGGGGCGTTATCCGGGACGGTTTTCAGAAAATGCCGCTCCATATCAGACCGGACGGTGGGATCGCAATTTTCATTGAGCGTGAGAGAAGCAGACGTGTGCTGAAGCAGCAGATGCAGCAAACCCGTTTTGACGCGCGACAGGTCGCGGATTTGCCCGATGACTTCGTCCGTCACAAGGTGAAATCCGCGTGGTTTTGCGCTTAAGGTCAGGGTCTGTTGATACCACATGTGCTGCTCCATTATGAAAGGTGAATCTTTCTAAGTGTGCAGCAAGAAAGCGAAAGGTAAAACCCGCGCAGCGAGATTTGCTTAAAAAAGCATTCACCCCGCCGTTAATGCATCAGTATTCAGAGTTAACGATCACCTCTTCACCAAATTTTCCGGCCATCGGCAGCGGTCGGTAGGTGGAGTTCGAGGCGCGTAACACCCTGATGCCTCTGGCTCCCACGTCGTGCGCCGCGGTGATGTCGTTATCTGAATCCCCGTAGAACACTTTGATATTTTTCTTTTCCAGCCACTGGGTTTTGGTGTTTTGCCCTTCCTGGTCCCCGGCAAAAATGACCGGATTCATGCTGGCCGCCGGGATCAGAAAATCATCCTGTAGCGTTTTCGAGACGGTTTCGGTTTTGGTCTGGCTACGTCCGGTCACGAAGTAAATGCTGTCGCCGCGCTTTACGTGCATGGCGATCAGCGCGCGGGCAACCTCTTTCGGGATACTGAACTCATCCCAGCCGTTGTTCATCTTTTCCCAGAATTCCGGGTTTTTCAGATAGGCTTCGCTGTCCGGGGAGTACGTTTTTTTGCCGCGCCAGAAACCGGGGCTGGAGAAGAGAACGGTATCGTCAATATCGAAGCCCACGGCCATCGGCGGGCGACCCGTCAGGCTGTTTTCAATTTGTGCCACTGAAACCCAGTGAATGGGGGCCTGTTCGGCAAGAATGGCGGCGGTGGTGCCGGTGTAAAGCGGCGTGGGTGCAGAAGCCCGCGCAACAACGGTACTATTAAGCGAGAACAATAAGCAGGCGGCGCTGAGCGCCAGTGTGATCTTGCGCATATTTTCCCCTGAATATTCAGTTTGTTATCTTTTTATTTTGAGCGGATGGTCAAAAAACTATCCGACCATAACCCCAGCGGGAGGGGAAGGAAAGGAGTTTTTACTTATGAAGCGGAATAAAAAGAAGACGATCACAAAGTGTGGATAAGTAATGTAGGCCCGGTAAGGCGCAGCCGCCACCGGGCAAGATTTTCTGCGGCCTGATGCCCTCACCCCAGCCCTCTCCCACAGGGAGAGGGAGATAATAAGTAGTGAGTACTTACATCACAGCTGCAAACGCCTGCGCCACGCGCTGGACGTTGCTGGCATTCAGACCCGCCACGCACATACGGCCGCTGGCGATCAGGTAGACACCGAACTCTTCACGCAGGCGATCGACCTGCGCTGCGCTCAGTCCGGTGTAGCTGAACATCCCGCGCTGCTTGAGAAGATAATCAAAGTTATGCCCAGGCACGGCCTCTTTCAGGACGTTAACCAGCTCCTGACGCATCGACAGGATGCGCTTACGCATCGCTTCTACTTCGGCAAGCCAGGACGATTTCAGTGTTTCGTCACCGAGAACTGTCGCCACCACCTGCGCACCAAAGTTCGGCGGGCTGGAGTAGATCCGGCGGACCGTCGCTTTCAGCTGGCCGAGTACGCGTCCCGCGGCTTCAGCGTCTTCACACACCACGGACAGACCGCCAACGCGCTCGCCGTACAGGGAGAAGATTTTTGAGAAGGAGTTGCTGACCAGAGCGGGAAGCCCCGCGCTGGCAATCGCGCGAATGGCGTAGGCGTCTTCCTCCATGCCCGCGCCAAAGCCCTGATAGGCGATGTCGAGGAACGGGATCAGGTTACGCGCCTTCAGTATCTCGATCACCGCATCCCACTGGGCATTGGTGAGGTCCGCACCCGTCGGGTTATGGCAGCACGGATGCAGCAATACGATACTGCGCTCCGGCAGGGTGTTCAGTTTTTCCAGCAGCGCATCAACGCGCACGCCGTTGGTTTCGCTGTCGAACCACGGATAGGTTTCAACCTTAAAGCCCGCGCCCTCGAAGATCGCAACGTGGTTTTCCCACGTCGGGTCGCTGACCCACACGCCGGAATCCGGGAAGTACTTTTTCAGGAAATCTGCGCCTACCTTCAGCGCACCCGAGCCACCCAGCGTCTGGATAGTCGCTACGCGCTTTTGCGCGAGCACCGCGTGGTCCGCACCAAACAGCAGCGGCGCGATAGTGTTGCGGTAGGTGTTTAATCCTTCCATCGGCAGATAAAGCGAAGCACCGTGCGGGGTTGCGTTAAGACGCGCTTCAGCTTCAGCAACGGCTTTCAACTGAGGAATGATGCCGTCTTCGTTGTAGTAAAGACCAATGCTGAGGTTCACTTTGTCGCTGCGAGGATCTTCTTTGAAACGCTCCATCAAGGAGAGGATAGGGTCGCCGGCGTAGGCGTCTACTTTCTGAAACACGCGATGTTCTCCGGATTATTATGAGGCAGGGAATTCAACAATAAACCGGAAGCGGAAGAAGATCGAGGGGATGTTAACAGCAGCGGGATGCACCGCATCCCGCTCATGCTTAGTCGACGTATTTCATCGCGACCCTTGAGGTAAGACGCGTGATAAGTTCGTAAGCACTCACTTTTGTTATTTCAGCAATACGTTCTACCGGCAGGCCTTCGCCCCACATCACCGCATCGTCCCCCGCTTTATCCTGCGCGTCGGGCCCCAGATCAACACAAATCATGTCCATCGCCACGCGGCCGACAATCTTCACTTCACGACCGTTGACCAGCACCGGCGTGCCCGTTGGTGCGGCGCGGGGATAGCCGTCACCGTAGCCCATCGCCACCACGCCAAGACGGGTTTCGCGCTCGCTGATCCAGGTGCCGCCGTAACCTACCGGCTCTCCCGCTTTGTGCTCACGCACGGCAATCAGCTTTGAAACCAGCGACATCACCGGCTTAAAGCCAAAGTCCGGCCCCCAGGGTTTGTTCTCCAGTGGCGATACGCCGTAAAGAATGATGCCCGGACGCGCCCAGTCGAAGTGCGACTGCGGCCACAGCAGAATACCGCCGGATGCCGCGATCGAGCGCATCCCCGGTTTGCCTTCGCAGAAGGTGTTGAAGATATCAAGCTGCTGTTCCGTTGCGCCGCATTCAGGCTCATCGGCGCGGGCAAAGTGGCTGACGATGTTCACCGGCTGACGCACATTTTTGCACTGACACAGACGCTGATAAAACGCCTCCGCGCTTTCCGGCCGCACGCCCAGACGGTGCATGCCCGTGTCGAGCTTCATCCAGACGGTGACCGGCTCGCTCAGTTCGGCCGTTTCCAGCGCGGCCAGCTGTTCTTCGTTATGCACCGCCGTGTGCAGGTGCTGATCGGCAATGGTCGGCAGGTCCGAGGCTTCAAAAAAGCCTTCGAGGAGCAGAATCGGTTGCGTAATTCCACCTGCGCGCAGGCGGAGAGCTTCTTCGAGACGGGCGACGCCAAAAGCGTCGGCATCGGGGAGCGTTCGCGCGGTCTCAAGAAGACCGTGTCCGTAAGCGTTCGCTTTCACGACTGCAACGAGCTTACTGGCGGGCGCCAGTTCTCGCAGACGTTGCAGGTTGTGTCGCAGAGCGCGGCGGTTAATAACAACAGTTGCCGCTTGCATTTGAATTCCTTAGAAATTACTCATCATCATATTGAGGACCGGCATAGTTGTCGAAACGCGACCACTGGCCGTTAAAGGTCAGACGTACCGTACCGATGGGGCCGTTACGTTGCTTACCAATAATAATTTCGGCGATCCCTTTCAGGTCGCTGTTCTCGTGATAAACCTCATCACGGTAGATGAACATGATTAAGTCGGCATCCTGCTCGATGGAGCCGGATTCACGCAGGTCGGAGTTGACCGGGCGCTTGTCTGCACGTTGTTCCAGAGAGCGGTTAAGCTGCGACAGCGCCACCACCGGCACGTGCAGCTCTTTGGCTAACGCCTTGAGCGAGCGCGAAATCTCGGCAATCTCCAGCGTACGGTTGTCGGAAAGCGACGGAACGCGCATCAGCTGAAGGTAGTCGATCATGATGAGACCGATGCCACCGTGTTCACGGGCGATACGGCGCGCGCGGGAGCGCACTTCCGTCGGCGTCAGGCCGGAGGAGTCATCAATATAGATGTTCCGTTTTTCCAGCAAAATCCCCATGGTGCCGGAGATCCGCGCCCAGTCCTCATCGTCCAGCTGACCGGTACGGATGCGGGTCTGATCCACGCGCGACAGGGACGCCAGAGAACGCATCATGATCTGTTCAGAGGGCATCTCCAGACTGAAGATAAGCACCGGCTTATCCTGCAACATCGCCGCGTTTTCGACGAGGTTCATTGCAAATGTCGTTTTACCCATCGACGGACGTGCGGCCACGATAATCAAATCCGACGGCTGAAGACCTGCCGTTTTCTTGTTGAGATCGTCATAACCGGTGTTCACCCCCGTCACGCCATCGTGCGGCTGCTGGAAAAGCTGCTCAATACGTGCAACGGTGGCGTCGAGCACATCGGCGATGTTTTTCGGGCCTTCGTCTTTATTCGCACGGCTTTCGGCGATTTTAAAGACGCGGGATTCCGCCAGGTCGAGCAGATCTTCGCTGGTGCGCCCCTGGGGATCGAAACCGGCCTCGGCGATCTCATTCGCCACCGAGATCATCTCGCGGACAACGGCACGTTCACGAACGATATCAGCGTAAGCGCTGATGTTCGCGGCACTTGGCGTGTTTTTTGACAGTTCTGCCAGATAGGCAAATCCGCCGACGCTGTCGAGCTGTCCCAGACGCTCCAGCGATTCTGCGAGCGTAATCAGGTCGATCGGGCTGCCCGACTCCTGCAAACGCGCCATTTCCGTAAAGATGTGGCGGTGCGGGCGGGTATAGAAGTCTTCCGCGACAACGCGCTCGGCGACGTCGTCCCAGCGTTCGTTATCCAGCATTAAACCGCCCAACACCGACTGTTCCGCTTCAATCGAGTGCGGCGGGACTTTTAACCCGGCGACCTGATAATCACGCTCACGAGGTTCAGTCTGTTTGTTGAAGGGTTTGTTTCCTGCCATAGTGAATGGAGTTACCGAGATAAAGAGTGGGTCGAAAGATTACCACATTCTGGAGGAAGCATGGCAACACGTATTGAATTTCACAAGCATGGTGGCCCTGACGTACTCAAAGCGGTGGAATTTACCCCCGCTGCGCCTGGCGAGAACGAAATCCAGGTGGAAAACAAAGCTATCGGCATTAACTACATCGATACCTATATTCGCGGCGGCCTCTATCCGCCTCCGTCGATGCCGAGCGGGCTGGGCACCGAGGCGGCCGGCATCGTCAGCAAAGTGGGCAGCGCGGTTAAGCACATTAAGGAAGGCGATCGCGTGGTGTACGCGCAATCGGCGCTGGGCGCTTACAGCTCCATCCATAACGTTCCGGCCGAGAAAGCGGCGCTTCTGCCAAATGCGATCGGCTTCGAGCAGGCTGCCGCCTCATTCCTGAAAGGGCTGACGGTCTATTATCTGCTGCGTAAAACCTACGAAATTAAGCCTGACGAGCAATTCCTGTTTCACGCAGCCGCAGGTGGCGTGGGGCTGATTGCCTGCCAGTGGGCGAAAGCCCTGGGCGCGAAGCTGATCGGCACCACAGGCAGCGCGCAAAAAGCGCAGCGTGCGCTGGACGCGGGCGCATGGCAGGTGATCAACTACCGGGAAGAGAGCATCGTTGAGCGGCTAAAAGAGATCACTGGCGGCAAAAAGGTCCGCGTGGTGTATGACTCGGTGGGGAAAGACACCTGGGAATCTTCGCTGGACTGCCTGCAACGTCGCGGGCTGATGGTGAGCTTCGGTAACGCCTCCGGGGCTGTCACCGGGGTGAACCTGGGCATTCTGAATCAGAAAGGATCACTGTACGTCACTCGCCCTTCCCTGCAAGGTTACATCACCAACCGGGAAGAACTCGAGGAAGCCAGCAACGAGCTGTTCTCGCTGATCGCCAGCGGGGTGATTAAAGTGGATGTGGCAGAGGCGCAGAAATATCCGCTGACCGATGCGCAACGTGCGCATGAGGTGCTGGAGAGCCGGGCAACGCAGGGGTCGAGTCTGTTAATTCCCTGAGCCATAAAAAGAAATTGGGCTTCCCGTGGGAAGCCCTTTCTTTTTTTAGTTCGGCTGTATGTAGGGTACAGCTCGATGAATTCTTTAGCGGCAGCCATAGTGACAGATTCGATAAGTAAATCCTATTCTGTTCTAAGGATTGCTGCCGGAAAAGTTGCAGGTATGTGACGTACCCCTCAATACCTTAGTAACGGAAGCGGTTATTACGCTGATAACTGGGCAGTTTTGGCGATTTAATCGCCCGTATCGCCCATACCACCGCAATCGCCAGAAGTAACCACGGCAAGAGTTTAATCGTCAGGGCAAATAAACCGCCGACAAACATCACCACCGTGGCCACAACGAGCGCGGCCAGGATACCGAGCAGCGACACGCCCGTGACCATCAGCATGATAAAGAAACCAATCACAAAAAGTAGTTCAAGCATGGTGCTCTCCCACGAGTTCCCGAATGATGCTGCGATCGTTACAAGAATCATGCCAAAAATAAGTTGTTGTTCTGAAAGCAAAACGCCCCGCAATGTGTTGCAGGGCGTGGCGTATTTGACCATCTTTTAGCGAAATTTAACGTTTATCCGCAACCAGACGCAGCGCGTGTTCCAGTACCTCAATATCCGCACCGGCTTTATGCGCGTTCTCGCTGAGATAACGACGCCACTGGCGCGCACCAGGAATGCCCTGGAACAGGCCAAGCATATGGCGGGTAATGTGGCCCAGATACGTACCATGACTCAGCTCGCGCTCAATGTACGGATACATGGCGCGCACTACGGCCACGGGATCGGTGTCAGCACCCTCAACGCCAAAGATTTCCCGGTCAACCGTCGCCAGAATGCCCGGATTCTGATACGCCTCGCGTCCGACCATCACGCCATCCATATGTTCGAGGTGCGCTTTGGCCTCGTCCAGCGACTTAATACCGCCATTGATCGACATGGTCAGGTGTGGGAAGTCGCGTTTCAGCTGGTACACGCGCGGGTAGTCCAGCGGCGGGATCTCGCGGTTTTCTTTCGGGCTGAGGCCAGAGAGCCAGGCTTTACGGGCGTGGATGATAAACATCTCGCATTCACCCTTCCCTGATACGGTGTTGATGAAATCACACAGAAACTCATAGCTGTCCTGGTCGTCTATGCCGATACGGGTTTTGACCGTGACCGGGATAGAGACGACGTCGCGCATCGCTTTGATGCAGTCCGCCACCAGGTGTGCATTACCCATCAGACACGCGCCGAACATACCGTTTTGCACACGGTCGGACGGGCAACCGACGTTGAGGTTAATCTCGTCATAGCCGCGTTCTTCAGCCAGCTTCGCGCACTGCGCCAGCGCAGCCGGATCGCTGCCACCCAGTTGCAGCGCAACCGGATGCTCCTCTTCGCTGTACGCCAGATAATCGCCCTTGCCATGAATAATTGCGCCGGTAGTGACCATTTCGGTGTACAGCAGCGTATGGCGGGAGAGCTGGCGCAGGAAATAGCGGCAGTGTCTGTCCGTCCAGTCGAGCATTGGCGCAATGGAGAAACGGTGTGCAGGGAAAGCGGTCTGGAATTCTGACGACATGGCGAAGTTTTAAGCATCTGGTGGAAAAGGGGCGCTACTATAGCATAAAGAAAAGCCGGAGGCGCAGCGCCTCCGGTGGACTTTAGAACGTCATGCTCAACTGTGCCCCTGCGCCCCAGGTCTCGTCTTCGCCATAAAGCCCCATCAGGTCAACGTGGACGGCGTTGAACGGCGCGAAACCGACACCGCCGGTAAAGACGTTGCTGTCGTTCCCTTTCATATCCGCACGATAACCGGCGCGTACTGCCAGCCAGCTCAGCGGCGTGACTTCGGCACCGACGCCAACGTACTGGGAGGTGTCTTCGCTTTTAAAGCCCTTGGTTTCGGTCAGATCGCCGTCTGCGGTAAGCGTGACCAGATCGTTATGCCAGGCGGCCCCGGCAGTGACCAGCGGACGGATCTGATAGGTGTCTTTATAACTCACTACCTCTCCCGTGCGTCCGTTGCGAATGTGGATATCTTTGGTATCGATATCGCGCGACATCAGGTTTTGTCCGCTCACACCGACCGTCCAGTTTTCACCAAAATCAGCCGCAATACCGGCATCGACGTTGAAGCCAGTGTCGTCGGTACGGTAGCGGCTGTCGTTCCACTTATTACTGTCGTAATCGTAGATTGAGGTGGTGTAGTTATAGAGCCAGGTTTTTTGCAACTTCGGCGTGACGCCAACGGAAACCGGAACGCCGCCAAGATCGAACTGACGGGCCACCGCAATACCGTAGTCGGACACAATCGCCGCCCGACCAGACGCCGTAGAGTTAAGGTTTTTGGTGATCTGATCGGTACCGTTTAGCGCGGCATCCAGCGCCACACCGGCAGCCACCGCATCGCTTCGTTGTATACCGCGCAGATAATCAATGTCCTGCTGATCGATTGAAGAGCTGACCCGGCCATGGGCATAGCCTTTTGCCATAAAGGCCACGGAAAGAACATCGTTAGGGATACTGACGGCAATCCCCGCCCCTGCGGTGGCGTGTGCGGTCTTGCCTTTCAGGTAGTCCAGTTCATCAGCGAGATCTTTCGCTGCGCCCTGGAACTGATTGATCGAACCTAATGGATTGGTGATAACTTCAATGGGGGTCAGACTATCAACCACATCCTTGTAATGATTGATTTTGTCGTTAATGGTATCAATCTCGTCCTGAAGATTGTCTTCATCGGTCACCTGCACGCCAACGGACGGCAAAATAACCGTCACATCATCCTCGGGCTTAGATTTTGCCAGCAACGCGGGGTTGATTAACGCCCCGCTGCCATAGCTCCCTGCCGCGACACCCGTTCCGCCCATTGCGTCGCTACGCGCTTCCGTCCAGGTATTGGCTGCTCCCGCCTGATTTGCCATAAAAAAGGAGACAGCGATGCTAACCATCGAAAATTTAAAATGTTTTTTCACAGTGTGCTCGTAAATAGTTTGTTATTAGTTAACCCTGTCTGTTATCACCCAAACAGGAACGAACTATTGCTGTGAATAAGTGCAAAAAGACCCGCTATTTCCTTAAGTTAAATTCCATCCCGGCCTGTTGTAATATGTGACGACCATCAATATTTATAGAAGAGGAAATTATTTTCGCCCAGGTTTTCCATCGTGCGGCCCAAAAAACTGAGGCGGATGGTCGACCCAGCGGTCTTCGCGCGTCGCGGCATACACCGGATTGAGCGGATAGTAGATACGGTTATGTTTTTTATTGGCCTCACCCACCACCAGTAAGCGCACCTCTTCATCGGTATTGTTGATAAAGGTGTGACACACGCCCGTCCCGGCTGGAAATCCCACGCTGTCTCCGGGTTCGAGCTTCCATAAATAGCCATTGATCCAGGCCTCAGGGTAACCCTCCAGAACGTAAACAAACTCCTCTTCGTCGCTTTCCGCATGCGGATAAGATGTGCGGCGTCCGGGCGGCAGCCGTTCATGGTGAATACCAATGCGGCCGAGACCCAGTTTGCGGGCCAGCGGCGCGCCAATAGAAAAACGTTCGTTGCTGTCAGGATACGTTGCGTCATCAGCGCCTTCCACGTCCCGCCAGTGCCGAATACAGTCAGGTCTTTTCATTTTGCGATCTCTTGATTTGCGATGCGTCAGGTATAGCACAGCCTGGCGGATCTCGGTGTTTTTAGCAGAACATGATAAAGTGAGAGTTTTCACCCCTTACCACATCCGAGGTGCCCGATGGACAAGTCCACAAAAGAGCTGTTAGCGCAAGCTGAAAAGCTGTGCGCGCAACGCAATGTGCGCCTGACCCCGCAGCGCCTTGAGGTACTGCGTCTGATGAGCCTGCAACAGGGCGCCATCAGCGCCTACGATCTGCTCGATCTGCTGCGTGAAAGCGAGCCGCAGGCAAAACCGCCGACCGTTTATCGGGCGCTGGATTTTCTGCTGGAGCAAGGGTTTGTGCATAAAGTGGAATCAACAAACAGCTATGTGCTGTGCCATCTTTTTGACCAGCCAACTCACACGTCCGCCATGTTTATCTGCGATCGCTGTGGTGTGGTGAAGGAAGAGTGTGCGGAAGGTGTGGAAGATATTATGCATACGCTGGCAGCCAGAATGGGCTTTGCGCTGCGCCATAATGTGATTGAAGCCCACGGCTTATGTTCTGCCTGCGTGGAGGTGGAGTCATGCCGTCATCAGGATGACTGTCAGCACGATCACTCTATCCTGGTGAAGAAAAAGCCGCGTTAAAGCCAAAGAAAAAGGCGGCTCAGGGCCGCCCTTGGGGATAGTACCGGTTACCAGCGGTAGTCGTTACGGGTTTCCCAGTCTTTGACTTCGTTTTCCGCCTGATCTTTTTCGTAACCGTAGCGCTCCTGGATTTTACCTACCAGCTGATCGCGCTTACCTTCAATGACGGTCATATCGTCATCTGTCAGCTTACCCCACTGTTCTTTCGCTTTACCTTTGAATTGCTTCCAGTTGCCGCCGATTTCGTCTTTATTCATAATCGTGTCCTCGTGTTAAGCGTCTATGAGTATCGCCCGCTACGTTCTTTTCTGCTGGACGTGATTATTATTGTAGTTAAGGATTCGGTAGTTGTTTTTATATTCGGAATCTTTAACCGTTACGATATATCGTGCGGGGCTGGAAACCAGGTATTGTTTCGCCAGTGACGATGCCAGATAACGGCCAGCGAAAGGCCACGCAGTGAGAGAAACACCGCCAGCGCCAGCCACAGACCATGATTGCCGAGATACGGCAGGGTCAGCAGCGTCAGGCCAAACCCCGCCGCCGCGACGGCCATGCTGTTGCGCATCTCCGCCCCTCGCGTCGCACCAATAAACATGCCGTCCAGCAAATAGCACCACACACCCACCACCGGTAATACTACCTGCCAGAGGATGTAGCGATCGGCCAGCTCACGTAGCGCGGGCAACGAGGTGAGTAGCGCGACAATATGCTCACCAAAACAGGCGTATACCAGAGCAAAGGCCAGCGCCACCAGGCCCGCCTGACGACAGGCAGCACGCCAGACCTCACGTAACTGGCCGCTTTCACGCGCGCCATAGGCCTGCCCTGAATGCGCCTCGACGGCGTAAGCAAAACCATCCAGCGCGTAAGCGGTAAAGGTCAGTAACGTCATGAGCACTGCGTTGACTGCGACGATTTCAGGCCCAAGACGCGCACCAAAAACGGTTAAGGCGCCAAAGCAGAGTTGCAGCAGGAGCGAACGGAGCATGATGTCGCGATTAAGCGCCAGCAGCTTACGAATGTTGCCGCGCCAGGCCGATTTCAGCAGATCCAGGGTGATACCGCGCATCGCCAGTACGCGCCAGACCATTCCCAAACCAATTAGCAGCGTACCGTACTCGGCAATCGCCGTGGCCAGCGCCGCGCCCCGGACGTTCATGTGCAGCCCCATCACCAGCCACAGATCGAGCATAATGTTAAGCAGGTTGCCTACCACCAGCAGGATCACCGGCGCGCGGGCGTACTGCACGCCCAACAGCCAGCCCAGCAGGACCAGGTTTGCCAGTGAAGCGGGCGCGCTGAGCCAGCGAATTTCGAGGAACCGCCGGGCCTGTTCCAGTACGGCATCGCTGCCGCCCACAATATGGAGCGCAAAATCAATCAGCGGCGTACGCAACAGAACGATTAACGCGCCAGCACCGAACGCCAGAATGAGCGGCTGAACCAGCGCACGCGCCAGACGCAGGGGATCTTTTGCACCATACGCCTGGGCCGTCAGGCCCGTCGTACTCATGCGCAGAAAAAGCAGCAGCATAAAGAGAAAGCTGGTCGCCGTTGCGCCGATCGCGACGCCGCCGAGATAAATCGGCGAATCGAGATGCCCGATAACCGCCGTATCCACCAGCCCAAGCAGAGGAACGGTAATATTGGAAAAAATCATCGGTAGCGCAAGACGCCACAACGCCTTATCGGCAGAAGTTAGCAATGCCATGGAAATTACCGGAATCAGAAAACAGGCCAGGCTGTAGAGGAACTACAGCCTGTCAGGAAGAGATTACAGCCATTCACCGTTGCGGATAACGCCGACCGCCAGTCCTTCAATAGAGAAGCTCTGCTCGCGGAGATCCACCACAATCGGGGAGAATTCATTGTTTTCAGGCAGAAGCTGCACGGTATTGCCTTGTTTCTTCAGGCGCTTAACCGTCACTTCATCATCAATGCGCGCCACCACGACTTGCCCGTTACGCACGTCCTGCGTTTTGTGTACCGCCAGCAGATCGCCATCCAGAATACCGATATCTTTCATGGACATTCCGCTAACGCGCAGCAGGAAATCGGCGCTCGGCTTGAACATGCCTGGATCAACCTGATAGTGCCCTTCGATGTGCTGCTGCGCCAGCAGAGGTTCACCTGCCGCTACGCGACCCACCAGCGGAATACCGCTCTCTTCTTCCACCAGCAGACGAATACCGCGTGAGGCGCCGGAAACAATCTCAATCACGCCCTTACGCGCCAGCGCTTTAAGGTGCTCTTCGGCAGCATTAGGAGAACGGAAGCCCAGACGCTGCGCAATTTCTGCACGCGTGGGTGGCATACCCGTCTGGCCGATATGATCCCGAATGAGATCAAACACCTCTTGCTGCCTGGTCGTTAACGCTTTCATACCGCCCCCTGGGTGTATATACAGTTATGCTGTGAGTATATACAGTCAAAGGCGATTTTGGAACCAAAAACTGCACAAAAAACCAGGGACTTAATTATTCCTCGAGGCTCATCGGAAATGCGACCAAAGCAGCGTGACCCAGGTGATCGCCGCAGTGATAATCGCCAGCAGTACGGCAGCGGAACCCATGTCTTTCGCCCGGCCAGACAATTCATGGAATTCCGACCCGATTCGGTCAACAACGGCCTCAATAGCGCTATTAAGAATTTCCACTATCATCACCAGAAAGACAGATCCGATGAGCAGTACGCGGGTGATAGCATCAACATCAAGGAAGCAGGCGATGACAACGGCAACGATTGCAGCAACCGCCTCCTGGCGGAAAGCGGCTTCATTAACCCATGCAGCGCGGAAACCTTTCCATGAATAACCGGCAGCTTTAATGATTCGAGTTAACCCAGTGGTATTATTGGCCATTAAAAGAACCTTTTATGATAAATAGCGTCTGTAACTAAAGCCGCAGCGCGTTTTGCTGCAACCTGAAGTATGACGGGTAACAACAGAAATTTTGCGCGCTTTCTGTTATCCTTGCGCCGCAATTGCATTATTAACCAGAGGCTTTACATCGTTTATGTCCGGCTGGCCACGAATTTACTACAAATTACTTAATTTACCATTAAGCGTCCTGGTAAAAAGTAAGTCTATCCCAGCAGAACCTGCGCTGGAATTAGGGCTCGATACGTCGCGCCCTATTATGTACGTTTTGCCTTATAACTCGAAGGCAGACCTGCTGACGCTTCGCGCTCAATGTCTGGCGCACGATTTACCTGACCCACTTGAACCGCTGGAAGTCGACGGTACGCTGCTGCCACGCTACGTGTTCATCCATGGCGGGCCGCGCGTGTTCACCTATTACACGCCGAAAGAAGAGTCCATTAAGCTGTTCCATGATTACCTCGATCTGCACCGCAGCAACCCCGATCTGGACGTGCAGATGGTGCCGGTGTCGGTGATGTTTGGCCGTCGTCCGGGGCGCGAAAAAGGGGAAGAGAACCCGCCGCTGCGTATGCTCAACGGCATTCAGAAGTTTTTCGCCGTCTCCTGGCTGGGACGCGACAGTTTTGTCCGCTTCTCACCTTCCGTTTCACTGCGCCGCATGGCGGATGAACACGGCACTGACAAAATCATTGCGCAAAAGCTGGCGCGCGTTGCGCGTATGCACTTTGCACGTCAGCGTCTGGCGGCCGTTGGACCACGTCTCCCGGCACGTCAGGATCTGTTCAACAAGCTGCTGGCTTCCAAAGCGATTGCCCGTGCCGTAGAAGACGAAGCGCGCAGCAAGAAAATTTCGCACGAGAAAGCGCAGCAGAACGCAATCGCGCTGATGGAAGAGATCGCCGCGAACTTCTCCTACGAGATGATTCGCCTCTCTGACCGTATCCTCGGCTTCACGTGGAACCGCCTCTATCAGGGGATTAACGTCCACAACGCCGAACGCGTGCGTCAGTTAGCGCACGACGGCCACGAGATTGTCTATGTGCCCTGCCACCGCAGCCACATGGACTACTTGTTGCTCTCTTACGTGCTCTATCACCAGGGGTTGGTGCCACCGCATATTGCTGCCGGTATCAACCTGAACTTCTGGCCAGCAGGCCCGATTTTCCGCCGTCTGGGTGCGTTCTTCATTCGTCGTACCTTTAAAGGTAACAAGCTTTACTCCACCGTCTTCAGGGAGTATCTGGGCGAGCTGTTCAGCCGCGGTTATTCTGTGGAGTACTTTGTTGAAGGCGGTCGCTCGCGTACCGGTCGTCTGCTCGATCCAAAGACCGGCACGCTGTCGATGACCATTCAGGCCATGCTGCGTGGCGGTACCCGTCCTATCACGCTGGTGCCGATTTACATCGGTTATGAACACGTGATGGAAGTGGGCACCTACGCGAAAGAGCTGCGCGGTGCGACTAAAGAGAAAGAGAGTCTGCCGCAGATGCTGCGTGGGCTGAGTAAATTGCGCAACCTCGGCCAGGGATACGTGAACTTTGGCGAGCCCCTGCCGCTGATGACATATCTGAACCATCATGTTCCGGAGTGGCGCGAGTCTATCGATCCTATCGAAGCGGTACGTCCGGCCTGGCTGACGCCAACGGTCAACGGCATTGCATCCGAGCTGATGGTACGCATCAACAATGCTGGTGCGGCAAACGCCATGAACCTGTGTTGTACTGCGCTTCTGGCCTCTCGCCAGCGTTCACTGACCCGCGAACAGCTGACCGAGCAGATTGACTGCTACCTGGATATCATGCGCAACGTGCCGTATTCCGTGGATTCGACCGTGCCGTCTGCCACCGCCAGCGAGCTGATCGATCACGCGTTGCAGATGAACAAGTTCGAAGTCGAGAAAGATACGATTGGTGACATCATCATTCTGCCGCGCGAGCAGGCCGTGCTGATGACCTACTACCGTAATAACATCACGCACATGCTGATGCTGCCGTCGCTGATGGCGGCCATTATTACCCAGCACCGCCGTATTTCGCGTCAGGAGCTGCTGCGCCATATTCAGGCCATCTACCCGATGCTGAAAGCGGAGCTGTTCCTGCGCTGGAGTAAGGATGAACTGGCGGCAGAGCTCGATAAAATGACGGCAGAGATGCATCGTCAGGGGCTGATTACCATCAGTGATGATGAACTGCATATCAATCCGTCACGTTCACGTACCTTGCAGCTCCTGGCTTCCGGTGCGCGTGAGACGTTGCAGCGCTACGCCATTACCTTCTGGTTGCTGAGTGCAAATCCGTCCATCAACCGCGGTACGCTGGAAAAAGAGAGCCGGACGCTGGCCCAGCGCCTCTCCGTTCTGCATGGCATTAACGCCCCGGAATTCTTCGACAAAGCGGTATTCAGCTCCCTGGTGCTGACGCTGCGCGACGAAGGGTACATTAGCGATACGGGCGATGCCGAGCCGGAAGAGACGATGAAGGTTTACCAGATGCTGGCAGAGCTGATTACCGCGGATGTGCGTTTAACGATTGAGAGTTCGACGCAGGGCGAATGATGCTAAAGCCGGGTGACGCTAACGCTTACCCGGCCTACATGTTCCGCTAAATCGTAGGCCGGGTAAGGCGAAGCCGCCACCCGGCTTTTTTATGACCAGTAACTCATCGCCAGGCCCAGAAACAGCACCAGCCCGACGTAGTTATTATTCAGAAACGCTTTAAAGCAGGCTTCACGCTCGCGCTTCGCGATCAGCTTCTGCTGATACGCAAACAGCAGCCCCGCCACCAGTACGGACCAGTAAAACTCCCAGTTCAGCCCGTTCAGGCGACCAATCGCCACCATCAGCGCCAGCACCGCCACCTGTAATATGCCGATGATCAGCTTGTCGTGACGACCAAACAGGATCGCCGTCGATTTGATGCCAATCTTGAGATCGTCATCGCGATCGACCATCGCGTATTGGGTATCGTACGCAACGGCCCAGAGAATATTCGCCAGGAACATCAGCCAGCAGCTGAGCGGAACGGACTCGCTGACCGCGGCAAACGCCATGGGAATCGACCAGCCAAATGCCGCACCCAATACCACCTGCGGCAGATGGGTGTATCGCTTCATGAACGGGTAAACCCAGGCCAGCGCCAGAGCCGCAACGGACAGTAGAATGGTCATGGTGTTAAGGGTTAACACCAGCATGAAAGAGAGAAGCACCAGCACCACAAACAGAATGCGCGCCTCTTTCCCGGTCACCTGACCGCTCGGCAGAGGACGATTCGCGGTGCGCTTAACATGTCCATCAAATTTCCGGTCAGCATAGTCGTTGACCACACAGCCCGCAGCGCGCATCAGCCAGACGCCCGCCACAAATACCGCCAGGATCCACAGCGGCGGCACGCCCGGCGTGGCAACCCACAGCGCCCATAAGGTCGGCCACAGCAGCAGCAGCGCGCCAATGGGTTTATCAGTACGCATCAGGCGGTGATAGGCCAGCAGCTTATTCTGCGTCAGACTCCACTCCATTTTCTCTCCCTCTTAGTACAACGGCGATGCAGGCAAAAAGAGTTCCGTCAGTATTAACGGCTTGCCACTCAAACGAAGGCGGGAACGGCGCCCCCACAAATCGGCATCGCAACCAATTTCAATAAAATCACGGGTCAGTTCAGACGAGGTGAACAGATAGCGCCCCAGGGGCGTTTTGCCGAGGCGTTGCAATGCCAGCTCCGGCCCGGAAAGTGTAGACTCAGGAACCACCGTCCGCCCGGCAAGCCACGGCTCGCCATCTGCACAGAGTAAAATTTCACGCAGCCAGTAGCGTTCTTCCTGCGGCAGCAGCGGCAGCTCGCTGGCAATCTCCGCAGGCGAGACAAACCCTTCCTGAATCATCGTCACCGTGACCGTTTTACCCTGTTGCTCAAAACGTTTTGTCATGGAATCTTCCAGCAGCAGCCAGTCCAGCTGTTCCGGGTCAAGCGCAGGGATGTGGTCGAAATAGCGTAGCGCACGCAGCTGCGTGAGCGCGGGGTGTGACATGCCAGACTCTCCGATACATAACGTAAAAGCATTGTATCGCAGATTGGCAAAATGAGGACGGACAAACAGAATTTAACGATCACTATCGCAACAATGGTGCAACTTAGCCAAAAAAAGTGCGCCCGTGAAGGCGCACCAAACGACTAACAAAATCAGCACTGTGGGGAGACGGTTACCCCTTGCCTTTTACACTGCTGATAAAGGTGGAACGGGCAGTGGTTGAACCTAAACGCTCGGCTTCATCAAGCAGTTTCAGCGCTTTATCGACATCGCCGTTTTTAACTGCCTGCTTGATGGCGTTGTTAAAGTACGTTTCAGTATCGTTAAGCACCGGCTCGGCTTTTTTCGCCGGGGCCGGAGCCGCGGCCGGTGTTGCGGCTGGCGCGGCATACACAGGCGCGGCAGTATTACCCACCGTTACCGGCCCCGGGCCAGATGAGCCAAACAGCGGGCCTACGAGTACGCTGGAGGCGCTGTTGGTGGAGACTTTCAGCTTGATCAGGCCGTCGGTAGTATGGCGAGCATGCGGATCCGGGATATCCGGGACAGCGTTACCGGTGCCTTTTGCGTAGGCTTTCGCCGGATCAACCAGCTTCGTTGTCTGTTGCAGATCTTTTTCAGTCGTGAACACCAGGACATAAATCTTCTGCTGACCCAGGGCTGGCGTCAGGCGCATAACGCCTTCCAGCCGATCGGCACTCATGACGCCAGGCTCCTGATAGCTGAAATAGTCGCTTGGGAAGAATGCGGATGGCGTCATGCTCTGATCGAGGATCAGCACGTTAGGCGCGAAGACGCTGGTCTGTTTATTGACTTCACTGGTTAACGTCAGGGTCAGCTCGCCGATATTCGCCGGCACGCTGAAAGCCGCAACCGGACCGCTGATACCCGGCACGTTCAGCGACTGACCGCCAGCGGCAAGCTGCGTGGTTTGAGTTTTCGACTGATCAACTGGCGTCCACACCAGTTGCTGAAGAGCCGCAGCCGGAATAGCTGGCGCAGCACTGGTATTTTGAGGAACAAAATTCACATCTGCATAGGTGAGCGCAGGCGCACAGGCCAACAGCCCCGCAGAGAGGCACAGCGCGATGAGACTTTTCTTCATTTTCATTGTTATTACCTCTGATAGCGTGAGCACTGCGGTGGCCAGGCAATAGCGCGCAGCACCCTAAGGAGAGAGGGGCTTACGCCCCTCTTTTCAGGTCATTACGTCAGGCTCGACGAATTACCACCAGATTTCCATCTGGGCGCCGAAGGTCCACTCATCGTTGTCGCCACGGCTGAAGGTTTTCGCGGAGGTGTCGCTATACGCTACGCCAGAGGTGTAACCTGCACCTGAGTCGTTGTTTGCATAGCCCCATTTCTCATCCCACTTCGCGTAGGTTGCGAAGACACGGATAGCCGGACGGGACCAGATGCTGTCGCCTGCCTGCCATTGCTGTGCCAGGGTGATTTTGTACTGGCTGTTTTTGTCGTCAGTTTTCTGAGACTTAACGTTGTCGTAGCCCACTTCCAGCAAGGTGCTCATGATCGGCGTCCATTTGAACATTGGACGAACACCCACGGTCCACCACTCGGTACCGTTGTTGTTGTCACGATCGATGTTCTGGTACATACCGACGTACATCAGGTCCCAACGGTCTGCCAGGGTGATTGCACCGTGGTCCAGCACGCGCCACATAGAGCCGTCGTTATCGATGCTGCCGCCCTGTGGAATACCTTTACCGTTAGAGGTCATGGAATCCGTACCGTATTGCAGTACGAACTTGTTGAATCCTTTCATCATGCTCTGGGTGTGTTCAGCGGTGAACAGCCAGCCATCTTTAGAGGCGCCAGGTTGCAGATAGTAGTCGTCAGGAATGTTGGTATGACCGTAGTCAACGCCCAGCTCCAGCGTACCGCCCGGGTTGGTTTCCAGACCGGCTAAACGGACGTCGAAGACATCGTTTGGTACCACGTTGTCATAAATACGGTCGCCGTTCGCATCACGCTCGGCGAAGGTTGCAGAACCGCCGGACTCAGAAGAACGGGTCGCTGCCAGAGAGAGTTTGCCAAAGCCCAGATCGATGTTTTCAATACCGGCACCAGGACCAGAGATATCCCAGTAGTAGAAGTCGATCATGTGTACGTCATGACGCTGATAGAAGCGCTTACCGGCCCAGATGGTAGAGCCTGGCAGCCATTCAATCAGGTTTTTACCCTGCACGTTAGCTTCACGGAAGGCCGGGCTGGTGGATTCCCAGTCATTCTGTTGAGAAACGGAGTACGCTACGTTGGTGTCGAAATAGAAGCTCTTGTCGCCTTCTTTCCACACTTCCTGGCCCAGTTTCAGTTCGGCGTAGGTTTCACATTCGTTACCGAGACGGTATTTACTTTGTGCGCCTGTTGCCTGGAAACATTGTTGTTCACCGCCACTTCCGGTCCAGCCAATGCCGGAACGAGCATAACCTTTAAAGTCTACGGCGCCCGCCTGGGCAGACAGGATGCCTGCCGCAATGGCGACAGCCAGAGGGACTTTGCGCAGAGTAATCATTATTCTATCTCCTGAGATCATTGCTTTTCTTTGTAATTGGAATGCTTAAACGCCTGGCTCTTTGTGCAACCGACGACATGCAGTGCCATCCTCACGGAACAGATGGCAACGCTCTGGCGGCAAACCGATAGCGAATGTGGCACCCTCTTCTACCAACACCACGTCATTCTGGCGGTAGACCAGGTTCTGACGGATGGCGGGGATCTGGATATGAATCTGTGTTTCGTGACCAAGCTGTTCGACGACCTGAACTTCACCTTCCAGCGTCACATCCGCAATGTGGCTTGGCAGTAGATGCTCAGGACGGATACCGAGGGACATATTGGCCCCCACCTGTACGTTGGCGCTGTCGACCGGCAGCCAGACTTGCTGACGGTTTGGCAGCTCCACCTGTACCTGTTCGATTGCCGTCGCGGTCACTTTTACGGGCAGGAAGTTCATCTTTGGCGAGCCAATAAAGCCCGCAACAAAGCGGTCTGCCGGGTAGTGATACAGCTCCAGCGGTTTGCCCACCTGCGCCACGCGACCGGCATCCAGCACCACGATTTTGTCGGCCAGCGTCATCGCTTCGACCTGATCGTGGGTGACGTAAATCATCGTGCGTCCAAGGCGTTTGTGCAGACGGGAGATTTCGATACGCATCTGGACGCGCAGGGCGGCATCCAGGTTAGAGAGAGGTTCATCGAGCAGGAACACGCGCGGCTCGGCCACCAGCGTACGGCCGATCGCCACACGCTGACGCTGACCACCGGAGAGCGCCTTCGGTTTACGCTCCAGCAGATGTGCCAGCTGAAGCACTTCCGCCACCTGGGTGACGCGCTGGTTAATGGTCTCTTTTTTCGCGCCGGCCAGCTTCAGGCCAAAGGACATGTTCTCGGCAACGGAAAGATGCGGATAAAGCGCATAAGACTGGAACACCATGCCCACGCCGCGTTCAGCTGGCGGGATGTCGTTCATTCGGGTATCACCAATAAATAAATCGCCACTGGTGATGGTTTCAAGACCGGCAATCATACGCAGCAGAGTCGATTTACCACAGCCTGATGGACCCACGAACACCACAAATTCACCTTCGTGGATGTCCAGATTGATGTCTTTTGACACCACTACGTCGCCCCAGGCTTTCGTTACATTACGCAGCTGTACGCTCGCCATGCCCTTCTCCCTTCGTTACAACCTGTCACCGACAGAAACATTCAAGATAAGTTCACTATGCGTGTTCCATTACTTTCGTGAATCCTCCACCCCCCGGCTTTTTTATGGGGGAGGAGGCGGGAGGATGAGAGAGCAGGCTCTGCGACCGCAGCTGAGGGGCCGAGGCGAAAATCGTGAAGCGGCCTGCAAAATTCAGTGGGTTTTTATGTGCGCCAGCACTCATAACTTAAATTTATGTTACAGGGATCACACAAACAGGGGGTGGGGCGTAGGGACTGGGAGGATGGAAAGAGGATGTCAAATAAGGAGACTGAGTCACGTTGAACCACCTTATGTATCCACGAGCACATCACCAATAAAGGATGGCAGATATGAAGATCAAGACTGGCGCACGCGTTTTCGCATTGTCCGCCCTCGCAGCAATGATGATTTCCGCACCGGCTCTCGCCAAAATTGAAGAAGGTAAGCTGGTTATCTGGATTAACGGCGACAAGGGCTATAACGGTCTGGCCGAAGTGGGCAAAAAATTCGAGAAAGACACCGGTATCAAAGTCACCGTAGAGCACCCGGACAAACTGGAAGAGAAGTTCCCGCAGGTTGCGGCAACGGGCGATGGTCCGGACATTATCTTCTGGGCGCATGACCGTTTCGGGGGCTACGCGCAGTCTGGCCTGCTGGCAGAAGTTACGCCAGACAAAGCCTTCCAGGACAAACTGTTCCCGTTCACCTGGGACGCCGTTCGCTATAACGGCAAGCTGATCGCTTACCCAATCGCGGTTGAAGCCCTGTCACTGATTTACAACAAAGACCTGGTGCCAAACCCACCGAAAACCTGGGAAGAGATCCCTGCTCTGGATAAAGAGCTGAAGGCGAAGGGTAAATCCGCTCTGATGTTCAACCTGCAAGAACCGTATTTCACCTGGCCGCTGATTGCTGCCGACGGCGGCTACGCGTTCAAGTTTGAAAACGGCAAATATGACGTGAAAGACGTGGGCGTGGACAGTGCGGGCGCGAAAAAAGGTCTGACCTTCCTGGTTGACCTGATTAAGAACAAACACATGAACGCGGATACTGACTACTCCATCGCGGAAGCGGCGTTCAACAAAGGCGAAACCGCGATGACCATCAATGGTCCGTGGGCCTGGACCAACATCGACAAGAGCAAAATCAACTACGGCGTGACCCTGCTGCCAACCTTCAACGGCAAACCGTCTAAACCGTTCGTGGGTGTGCTGAGCGCAGGCATCAACGCCGCCAGCCCGAACAAAGAGCTGGCGAAAGAGTTCCTCGAAAACTACCTGCTGACCGATCAGGGTCTGGATGAAGTGAACAAGGACAAACCGCTGGGCGCCGTTGCGCTGAAATCCTTCCAGGATCAGCTGGCGAAAGATCCACGTATTGCGGCCACCATGGATAACGCCCAGAAAGGCGAAATCATGCCGAACATCCCTCAGATGGCTGCATTCTGGTACGCCACCCGTACCGCCGTCATCAACGCTGCAAGCGGTCGCCAGACTGTCGATGCCGCGCTGAAAGATGCTCAGGGTCGTATTACTAAGTAAGTCTGAAAAACGGCGGGTGGCGCATGCGCTTACCCGCCCTACGACTACGGCACGATCCGTAGGTCAGGTAAGCGCAGCGCCACCTGACGATAAGTTTCCACCGTTGTAGAGGAAGAACCCCATGGATGTCATTAAAAAGAAACACTGGTGGCAAAGCGACGCACTGAAGTGGTCAGTGATAGGTCTGCTGTGTCTGCTGGTGGGTTACCTTGTTGTTTTAATGTACGTGCAAGGGGAATACCTATTCGCCATCATGACGCTGATTTTAAGCTCGGTTGGCCTGTATATTTTCGCCAACCGTAAAGCGTATGCCTGGCGCTATGTTTACCCGGGCGTTGCCGGGATGGGGCTGTTTGTCCTCTTTCCGCTGATCTGCACCATCGCGATTGCCTTTACCAACTACAGCAGCACCAACCAGCTCGCGCAGGAGCGTGCCACCCAGGTGCTTCTGGACCGTTCTTATCAGGCGGGTAAAACCTTTAACTTCGGCCTGTATCCTGCGGGTGATGAGTGGAAGTTAGCGCTCACTGACGGTGAGAGCGGCAAAACCTATCTTTCCGACGCGTTCAAATTTGGCGGTGAGCAGAAGCTGGCCTTAAAAGAGGCTGCGGCCCTGCCGGAAGGTGAACGTGCCAACCTGCGTATCATCACCCAGAATCGCCAGGCACTGACCCAGCTCACCGCCGTACTGCCAGACGAAAGCAAAGTGATCATGAGCTCGCTGCGCCAGTTCTCCGGCACCCAACCGCTCTATACCCTGGCGGATGACGGCACGCTGACCAACAACCAGAGCGGCGTGAAGTACCGCCCGAACAACGATATCGGTTTCTATCAGTCTGTGAATGCCGACGGCAGCTGGGGCGACGACAAACTCAGCCCGGGCTATACCGTCACCATCGGCTGGGACAACTTCACCCGCGTATTTACCGACGAAGGCATCCAGAAACCGTTCTTCGCCATCTTCGTCTGGACGGTGGTCTTCTCGGTGCTGACCGTGATCCTGACCGTGGCCGTGGGCATGGTGCTGGCCTGCCTCGTGCAGTGGGAGTCCCTGAAAGGCAAAGCGATTTACCGCGTGCTGCTGATTCTGCCGTACGCCGTGCCGTCGTTTATCTCGATTCTGATTTTCAAAGGGCTGTTTAACCAGAGCTTCGGTGAAATCAACATGATGCTGAGCGCGCTGTTCGGTATCAAACCGGCCTGGTTCAGCGACCCGACCACCGCTCGCTCGATGATTATCATCGTGAACACCTGGCTGGGCTATCCGTACATGATGATCCTGTGCATGGGGCTGCTGAAGGCCATCCCGGACGACCTTTACGAAGCCTCGGCGATGGACGGCGCGGGTCCGTTCCAGAACTTCTTCAAAATTACCCTGCCGCTGCTCATTAAGCCGCTGACGCCGCTGATGATCGCCAGCTTCGCCTTTAACTTTAACAACTTCGTGCTGATTCAGCTGTTGACCAACGGTGGTCCGGACCGTCTCGGTACGACTACGCCAGCAGGCTATACCGACCTGCTCGTGAGCTACACCTACCGCATCGCCTTCGAGGGCGGCGGCGGTCAGGACTTCGGCCTGGCGGCGGCGATTGCCACCCTGATCTTCCTGCTGGTTGGCGCCCTGGCGATTGTGAACCTGAAAGCCACACGTATGAAATTTGACTAAGGAGGGCACTGAACATGGCAATGGTACAACCCAAATCTCAGAAACTGCGCCTCCTCGCGACGCACTTAGGCCTGCTGATTTTCATCGCGGCGATCATGTTCCCGCTGCTGATGGTTATCGCCATATCCCTGCGTTCGGGGAACTTCGCCACCGGGAGCCTGATCCCGGACGAAATCTCCTGGGAGCACTGGAAGCTCGCGCTGGGCTTCAGCGTGGAACACGCGGATGGCCGCGTCACGCCGCCGCCGTTCCCGGTGCTGCTGTGGCTGTGGAACTCGGTGAAGGTGGCAACCATCACAGCCATCGGCATCGTGACGCTCTCCACCACCTGTGCTTACGCCTTCGCCCGTATGCGTTTTCCGGGCAAAGCGACCCTGCTGAAAGGGATGCTGATTTTCCAGATGTTCCCGGCCGTACTGTCGCTGGTGGCGTTATATGCCTTGTTTGACCGTCTGGGCCAGTACGTGCCGTTCATTGGCCTGAACACTCACGGCGGCGTGATCTTCGCCTATCTCGGCGGTATCGCCCTGCACGTGTGGACCATTAAAGGCTATTTCGAAACCATCGACGGCTCGCTGGAAGAAGCGGCGGCACTGGATGGCGCGACACCGTGGCAGGCGTTCCGCCTGGTGCTGCTGCCGTTGTCGGTGCCGATTCTGGCGGTGGTGTTTATTCTGTCGTTTATCGCGGCGATCACCGAAGTACCGGTCGCCTCTCTGTTACTGCGCGATGTAAACAGCTACACCCTGGCCGTCGGTATGCAGCAGTATCTCAACCCGCAAAACTACCTGTGGGGCGACTTTGCCGCGGCGGCCGTCCTCTCTGCCATCCCGATTACCGTGGTGTTCCTGCTGGCCCAGCGCTGGCTGGTCAACGGCCTGACGGCGGGCGGTGTGAAAGGTTAAGTTTCATTTGTTATGCCACTGCAACCCTCAACTTTAGACGTATTGTATTGAACCAACTTGTGACTGTTGTTAGGCGCTCTTCGGAGCGCCCTTTTTTTATTCGCGTTTTAGCCGCTTTGAGTTGCACAGCCAGAGGGTGATCACCAGCAGCAGGATCGCCGCCGAGTAGATCAGCACGTCGAGCGGGGATTTATGATCGACGATGATCAGCCGCACAATGGCGGTGATGCCAATGTAGACAAAATAGCGCAGCGGGAAGTGAAAGCCGGACTGAAAGTACTTCACAATCAGGGCGATAAATTCAAAGTAGAGAAAGTAGACCACCAGGCCTTCCACCAGTGCGTATTTGCTGGTTTGCTCAGGAGCAAAGAGCACATCCGCCAGATGCACCGTCTCTTTACCCAGAAAAACGACCAGGATCAGGCCAAGGCTCAGCAGACCGAGGTTCAGTACGGTCTGGAGTATCGTTGAGATAAACTCAACGCGCGGACGAGTCAGGGATGTCATACAGCACCTCATTCTCCAGGGCGAGGTTCCTGTATAACGCAAAAATGTGACGGGGATCTATATTTTTTGTTTATGTTTGGCGCATTCGCCCGGTGGCGCTGCGCTTACCGGGCCTACAAAAACCGTAGGCCGGGCAAACGCAGTGCCGCCCGGCGTGAAGCATCAGCGGAAGTTAATGTTCTTATCGCTGGTCATATCATACAGCTGGAATTTACGTCCAAGCTGCTGACCGCCGTCGCGCGTCAGCGGCGTCCAGCCCACTGCCGCACGGCTGCGGGTTGGGCCTGATGAGAACAGATCCAGCGGAATCGACACGTACACCCCTTTGGTGAAGTCCCCTTCCCCGTACTCGTCTGGCGAAACGTTGGTGATGGTGGCATAGCCGCCCACCACAACGCCGCTGTCAAAGTGTTTGGAGATATCCAGCGTGCCGCCCTTATCGCCCGCCAGATACTGGCCGACGCTGGCTTTTACCAGCACGTCCTGCGCGAACGACGGCGTCCAGTAGGCGGTCAGGTGGCCGGTTTTGACGCTGTAGTCGGTGAACTTCATCATGTCCTGCGCGCTGCGCCAGTCACGCTGTTTCACGTAGTTGGCATCAACCCCAAACGCCCAGTTGCTGTCGACAGGACGATAAAGCACTTCTGCCCCGGCGCCGCCGAACATGGTTTCCAGATAGCCACCGTAAACCTGGCCGTAGAAGCCGTTGCCGAAATACTGGAAGTAGTTGGCCTGGAGGTTATTCACGTAGATATCGTTCTGCACATATTCACGAACGCGGGTACGCACGCGCGGCAGTTTTGAATCGTTCGGCGGGTTGGTGTAGTTAAATTTGTCGTAGTTGTTGGCAATGTTGCCGAACAGACTACCGGTGGTCAACAGGTGGTCGGTCACCCACAGATCCGCCGTCGCCATCGCGCCCAGCTGATACATATAGAAGTTTTCCGGCCCACCCACGGACTGGTTCAGCACCGGATCGATATGGAAATCGAAGCGCGATTTATCGATATACCAGCCCTGCTCGGTGGTTTCCGGCACCACCGGCTCAACGCGTTTTTGCACCAGCTCGGTTTCATGCCCGAGCGGTTCGCCTTCAAGATGACGCTTAAGGCTGGCAACATCGGTTTCGGTGGTGACCTGCGGCAGATTCAGGCGGTTCTCCGTCACGCGGATCGTGCGGATCCCCTCCGGCAGATCGTTCATGACGATCCGGTTGGCGCGCTCGATCCCTTCGCGGGAGTCGCGGTATTTCACCTGCTCGCCGGTAACATACAGCGTATCGCCTTTGGTCTGGATCTTCGGATCCGCCAGGCCCGCGTTATATTTCAGCAGCGTCAGCTGGTTCGCTACCACGGAGTGCTGAATGATCGCATCCTGCGGCTCCGGCTGATATTTTGGCCGCGGGTTGTCATTATAGTGCGGCCGCATGTCGTTAAAGTTAGTGCGCAGGGTAAAGCCAAACATCAGGGTATTACCGCGCTCATAGCTGAGGTTAACGTCGGCCCAGTCGGTGACGCGGTAAATGGCGCCGACGTTAAACTTGCTCTTCTGCTCAATTTTGCCGGCAAAATCTTCGCTGTAGTTATTACCTTCGTACTCCAGCTTCAGGCGCAGCGGCTGCCATGGCGTTTGATACTCTACACCACCAAACAGCGAGGCCGGGCCGTGGAACATCTGGTCGCCGTTGATGGAGCCCGCTTTCTGGTAGCTGTTATCACGGTAGCAGTATTTATCACTGTAGGAGCAGAACGGATTTTTGACGTTGCCGCTGGTACCCAGATAGCCCCATCCCAGACCGAGTGAGAAATCAAACGGTCCCCAGGCTTTGCTGGCCACGATGTATTCCGCGTCAAACAGGCCGGTCCCGCCAATGTCTTTCGCACCAACGGAGACCTGCGGCATCCAGTAACTCTCTTCCCACAGACGCAGCTTCACGTCGAAGGCTTTGTCTTTGTAGGTCTGATCGCCGGAGAAAGCGTCTACGCTGCTGTACTGTTTTGTACGCACGTCGGTGTAGCGCAGCGTGGTCTCCAGCCAGGGGAACAGCTGTACGGACGCAGAGTAGTAACGGTACTGATCGTTATCGCGATAGTTAAGGCTGATTTCCCCCTCGCGGGCCATACGCGCGGTTGGGGTTTGCAGTAAGCCCACGCCGCCAAAATCGGACTGCGACGGGCCGATGGGTGCCGGATACGTTTCTGCATGACAGGCGGCACTCACGCACAGTGCAAGCATGCTGTAGAGATAGGTTTTTTTCATTATTCCGGTATCCGCTGTATCAGGGAGCGAAGGATATCGGCATTAAGCCCGTCATACGCTTTCGTCCAGAAATGGTCGGCAAAACCGACAAAAATGATGCTGCCCGGCATAGGTTCGATATGGCGTTTATTCCAGTAAGCCACCGGCGCTTTCTGCGTATGCCCGTCCGGATAGACCACCCAGGCATAGCTTTTATCCGCTCCGCTGAGCAGACTTTGCTCGTCGAGATAGCTCGCCACGTCCCGGCCCGGCGTAAACGGCTTTTTGCCAGGGCTGCTGAGAAGCCCCATCACGGTGACGGTGGAAGGCTGAGCCGGAAGCCACAGGGTATAGTCCCCTTCCAGCGACGGATTGCCGTTTTCCGCGACACGCACTTCGTCGGGATCGAGATTCACCTTCTGGCGCCCCGTCACCTTAACCGCCTGAAGCTGCTGACGCAGGCTAGTAATAGCCGCGGCATCGTCGGCATCTTCCTGTTGTGCCAGCCCGCTCAGTCGGGCGAGCAGCGCCTGATGTTTTTGTTCCGCTACAATCGTCGCCTGACGCTCGCTGATAACCGCCCCGGCCCACCAGCTTTTCGCCAGCCTCGGCTGCCCCACCAGATCGAGCAGATGCCCGGCATTGGTTAAGGTTTTAGGTTTTTCGCTGTCCGGGGTGTAGACCTGTACCGTTCCCGCAGACCACGCCAGCGGCGAGGCCAGGCTGGCGAGAAGCGCAATGTGGATGAACATTTTCATGATTTCGCCGCCTTGATCAGGGTGGTCTTCACCGGGAAGAAACCGGCACCGAGATACTGCAAGGACTGGCGGATTTGCCCCTCTTCGTCCACCCAGAAGCGGTTATGCCAGGTGGCCTGATCGGTTGTCACCTCTTCATCCAGCACGCGCACCTGCGTTTCGTCGCTGCCCACTTTGACACTGTCCGTACCGTCCCAGCGGAAGGTGGAGCGGGCCGTGGCGTAGCGCACCTGTTTGTGCTCGGTCCAGCCCATCGTGCGCGTCCAGCTTGCGCCATCGACAATCTGATTCGGCTTGATGAGCGGATCTTCAGCCAGGTTGTTCACCTCAAGCAGGTTGTCGCCGCCGAGCAACGTTTTCACGATGCGGGAATGCTGCGTCACGATGGTGGCCTGATCCTGCGTCACCCATTTCTGCTGCCCGTTTTCATCGAAAGCGAGCACCACAAACAGTTGCGGACCATCGTTTAGCTGCATGTACTGGCTGGCATACGGCATGTTCTGAAGTTCGTCATCGGTCAGATGCACGCCCGGCGTGCCGAACATGCTGTCCCACAGTGAGTGGCCCAGCCCTTTGGTGGTAGCTGAGCACGCCTGCAACAGCAGGCAAATCAGGATGATTGCAGGTCGCTTCACGACTCTTCTCCGAAGGGGCGAAATAACCACACCGAAGTGTGGTTATGATTAAAACACCCGGTATTACTGGGTGCTGGTCGTCGTAGTGGTCGTGGTTCCGGTATTGGAGCCATCACCGCCACCGGTTGCCGCCAGCGCGACACCCACGGCTGAACTTACGGCGCTGGTGCTGGCTGCGGTAGAACTCCCCGCAGACGCAGACGTCGCTGCCGACCCTGCTGCTTCCCCGACCTGGACCGGAGCTGCATAGACAGACGTCGCCGCAAGCGCAGATATGGCAAAAATGCCATACAGTACTTTCTTCATAACAATTTCCCTTCAATGAATGAATGGAGATTTGCCCGAAAAGAAATTCAGGCGGATTCGAGTATACACAACTAAAGCAGTGGGTTTACCGTGGGGGTAAATAGGGATGAGGTTTTCAGACTAATGGTTAAAAATGGAAGGAAAAAAGAATCAAGGAAATATATAATCACTATAAATCAAACATTTATAATATAAGAACATTAAAGCACCACTCCGTATTTTCTTAAAATAAACCTCAGCAATTAACGGGGTTACCGTCTTTTTCGGATTAAACTCAGATTCAGAATTTGAGATAACTAACAGACATCAGGAATTATCCGATAAAAAAATGCCGGCATATCGCCGGCATTGTTCATGACATATTTATTACGCACGCCAGGCTTTATAACGGTTAATCAGACCATTGGTGGAGCTGTCGTGGCTGTCGATCGCTTTATCGTCACCCAGCTCTGGCAGAATGCGGTTTGCCAGCTGTTTGCCCAGCTCTACGCCCCACTGGTCAAAGGTGAAGATGTTCAGAATAGCGCCCTGAGTGAAGATTTTGTGCTCGTAGAGGGCAATCAGCGCCCCCAGGCTGAACGGCGTGATTTCGCGCAGCAGGATGGAGTTAGTTGGACGGTTGCCTTCGAACACTTTAAACGGCACCACGTGCTCCAGCGTTGCCGGATCTTTACCCTGATCACGGTACTCCTGCTCAACCACCTCGCGGGATTTACCGAACGCCAGCGCTTCGGTCTGGGCGAAGAAGTTAGACAGCAGCTTCGGATGGTGGTCGGACAGCGGGTTGTGCGTAATCGCCGGGGCGATGAAATCGCACGGTACCATTTTGGTGCCCTGGTGGATCAGCTGGTAGAACGCGTGCTGACCGTTGGTGCCCGGCTCGCCCCAGATGATTGGGCCAGTCTGGTAATCCACCGCGTTGCCGTTACGGTCAACGTACTTGCCGTTGGATTCCATGTTGCCCTGCTGGAAGTAGGCCGCAAAGCGGTGCATGTACTGGTCGTACGGCAGAATCGCTTCGGTTTCAGCGCCGAAGAAGTTGTTGTACCAGATCCCGATCAGCGCCAGCAGTACCGGCAGGTTTTTCTCAGGCGCGGTGGTGGAGAAGTGTTTGTCCATCGCGTGCGCACCGGAGAGCAGCTCAACGAAATTGTCGAAGCCGACGGACAGAATGATGGACAGGCCGATTGCAGACCACAGAGAGTAGCGGCCGCCAACCCAGTCCCAGAACTCGAACATGTTCGCCGTATCAATGCCGAACTCACCCACCGCTTTACCGTTGGTGGACAGCGCCGCGAAGTGTTTCGCCACGTGCTTTTCGTCACCCGCGGTTTTCAGGAACCAGTCGCGCGCGCTGTGGGCGTTGGTCATGGTTTCCTGAGTGGTGAAGGTTTTAGACGCCACCAGGAACAGCGTGGTTTCCGGGTTCACCTTTTTCAGCACTTCAGCGATGTGGGTCCCATCGACGTTGGACACGAAGTGCATGTTGAGGTGGTTTTTGTACGGGCGCAGCGCCTCGGTCACCATGAACGGGCCGAGGTCAGAGCCGCCGATACCGATGTTTACGACGTCGGTGATCGCTTTGCCGGTGTAGCCTTTCCAGCTACCTGAGATGATCGCTTCGGAGAAGGTTTTCATCTTTTCCAGCACCGCGTTCACTTCCGGCATCACATCTTTGCCGTCAACGATAATTGGAGTATTGCTACGGTTGCGCAGCGCCACGTGCAGCACGGCACGGTCTTCGGTGCGGTTGATCTTCTCACCGGAGAACATGGATTTGATGGCATCTGCCAGCTCAGTCTCCTTCGCCAGATCTTGCAGCTTCGCCAGCGTCTCTTCGGTGATACGGTTCTTGGAGAAATCCACCAGCATCAGGTCATCGAAGGTGGCGGAAAACTTGCTGAAACGATCGGCATCTTTCGCGAACAGATCCGCGATGGTGACGTCTTTCATTTCATCAAAATGTTTCTGTAGTGCCTGCCATGCAGCGGTCTGCGTTGGGTTGATGTTTTTCATAGCAATACTCTTCTGATTTGAGAATTGTGACTGCGGTCGATTGTAGCGCCTGCAAATAAAAATTGTGATGGTTTTTATGCCATTGCCCTGGTCTGCATCAAACGCAGGTGAAAAGACCCGAAAAGTATAGCTGCTGTCGCGCCCTTCCGGCGTGGCGAAATGTTGGTCAAAAAGGGGTAAAAAGGAGCATAAAATATGGGCCTGTTATAAGTCCTGTTTCTGAGGGGTACCCCCCCATGAAAAATCCGCATAATCCCAGCATTGACAGGACCTCCCCCGCATTTTATTTATAGGGCCGTATTTTGCGCCTGCACCTGTTCTCGCTTCATTCTTGTGCCAAGGTCGCTCTATTCATTCCCTGACACGAGGTTGTTATGACGAGTTTTGTGGTCGCCAAGTTTGGCGGCACCAGTGTGGCAGACTACGATGCCATGAACCGCAGCGCCGATGTGGTGCTGGCCGATCCGAATACCCGCCTGGTGGTACTTTCCGCCTCAGCCGGCGTGACGAACCTGCTGGTTTCTCTGTCTGAAGGACTGGAAGCGACCGAGCGTTTCGTGAAGCTGGATGCACTGCGCAAAATTCAGTTCGACATTCTCGAGCGTCTGCAAAACCCGAACGTCATTCGTGAGGAAGTGGAACGCCTGCTGGAAAATATCACCACTCTGGCCGAAGCCGCGTCGCTGGCAACCTCTACCGCCCTGACCGATGAGCTGGTCAGCCACGGTGAACTAATGTCTACCCTGCTGTTCGTTGAGATCATGCGCGAGCGCAATATTCAGGCGCAGTGGTTCGACGTGCGTAAAGTGATGCGCACCAGCGACCGCTTTGGCCGCGCCGAGCCGGACGTGGAAGCGTTGGCTGAGCTGACTAACCAGCAGCTTGCCCCGCGCCTGAATGAAGGCATAGTGATCACCCAGGGCTTTATCGGCAGCGAAGCCAAAGGGCGCACAACCACGCTGGGCCGTGGCGGTAGCGACTACACCGCCGCGCTGCTGGGCGAAGCCCTGCACGCCACCCGCGTGGATATCTGGACGGACGTGCCGGGAATCTACACCACCGACCCGCGCGTGGTCTCTGCGGCAAAACGTATTGACGTGATCGCCTTTGAAGAAGCGGCTGAAATGGCGACTTTCGGCGCGAAAGTGCTGCACCCGGCCACGCTGCTGCCCGCCGTGCGCAGCGACATTCCGGTCTTCGTTGGCTCAAGTAAAGATCCAAAGGCGGGCGGGACGCTGGTCTGCAAGAAAACCGAGAACCCGCCGCTGTTCCGCGCGCTGGCCCTGCGTCGTAAGCAGACGCTGGTTACCCTGCACAGCCATAATATGCTGCATTCCCGCGGCTTCCTGGCAGAAGTGTTTGGCATCCTGGCGCGCCACAATATCTCTGTAGATTTGATTACCACTTCCGAAGTGAGTATTGCGCTGACGCTGGACACCACCGGTTCAACCTCAACGGGTGATACCCTGCTGACGCAGTCGCTGCTGATTGAGCTTTCCGAGTTGTGCCGTGTGGAAGTAGAAGAAGACCTGGCGCTGGTGGCCATCATCGGCAACAAGCTGTCGCGCGCCTGTGGCGTGGGTAAAGAGGTGTTCGGCGTGCTCGACCCGTTCAATATCCGCATGATCTGCTACGGTGCATCCAGCTACAACCTCTGCTTCCTGGTCCCTGCCGATCAGGCCGAGCAGGTCGTGCAGAAACTTCATCAGAATTTGTTTGAATAAAATTCGTTAGCACGTTAAACAATATCGATAAGCCGGGCACAGACCCGGCTTTTTTATAACAAAACAACACGACAATACTGCAAGGAATTCACTATGCTCTCCGCTATCACCCGGCTGTTCCCGTTATGGGCGCTGCTGCTCTCTGTACTCGCGTATTACACTCCTGCCACGTTCACGGGCATTGGTCCGTGGGTCACCACGCTGCTGATGCTGATTATGTTCGGCATGGGCGTGCATCTGAAAATTGACGATTTCAAACGCGTGCTGTCTCGCCCGGCGCCGGTTGCCGCAGGGATTTTCCTGCACTACCTGGTGATGCCGCTCGCGGCCTGGCTGCTGGCGATGGCCTTTAAGATGCCGCCCGACCTTTCCGCCGGGATGGTGCTGGTGGGGAGCGTTGCCAGCGGCACGGCATCTAACGTCATGATCTATCTGGCGAAAGGCGACGTGGCGCTTTCCGTCACCATCTCGTCCGTTTCCACGCTGGTGGGCGTGATTGCCACGCCTCTGTTAACCCGCCTGTATGTCGACGCGCATATCCAGGTGGACGTGATGGGCATGCTGCTCAGCATCCTGCAAATCGTGGTGATCCCGATTGCGCTGGGGCTGGTGATCCACCATCTCTTCCCGCGGGTGGTGAAAGCGGTTGAGCCGTATCTGCCCGCGTTTTCGATGATCTGCATACTGGCCATTATCAGCGCCGTGGTAGCCGGTTCCGCATCGCACATTGCTTCGGTGGGCTTTGTGGTGATCGTCGCGGTTGTGCTGCATAACACTATTGGTCTGCTGGGCGGTTACTGGGGCGGGAAGCTGTTTGGCTTTGACGAATCCACCTGCCGCACGCTGGCGATCGAAGTGGGGATGCAGAACTCCGGCCTGGCGGCGGCGCTGGGTAAAATTTACTTCTCACCGCTGGCAGCGCTACCGGGGGCGCTGTTCTCCGTCTGGCATAACCTGTCCGGTTCGCTGTTAGCAGGGTACTGGTCCGGTAAGCCGATTGATGACCAACCGAAAAAAGATGCGGTGAAACAGGGTTAATTGTCCCGGCTTGCTTTACACTGAAGCCTCCCCATCAGGAGGCTTCAGCAATGGCTACACCACGTTTGACCCAGAAAGACATGACCGAAGCCGAGCAGCGCGAACTTAAAACGCTTCTCGACCGCGCCCGCATCGCGCATGGCCGCACGCTGACGAACGCCGAAACCAATCAGGTTAAAAAAGAGTACATCGACAAGCTGATGGCGCAACGTGAGGCTGCGGCGAAAAAAGCCCGCAAGCTGAAAAAAGAGCAGGCTTATAAGCCGGATGCAGAGGCGACCTTTTCCTGGTCCGCCAATACATCAACCCGTGGAAGGCGCTAATTAGCGCCCTTTCTTTTTGCGCCCCGGCTGGGTAAAGCGTTTTCCGTTGCCCGGCTTGCCCCGCCCTTTCTCTTCCGCCTGCGGTGCCTTCACCACCGGACGCTTAATCGTCTGCGTTTTCGGTTTGGCTTTAGCTTTCGGCTTCGCCTCGGACGAGGAGTTTTCGATAAGTTTGAACAGCTCGATCAGCTCGTCGTCCGTTAAGTCACGCCACTCGCCCAGCGGGATCCCGGACAGGCTGACGTTCATGATGCGCGTGCGTTCCAGCTTCGTCACTTCATAACCAAAATACTCGCACATGCGGCGGATCTGGCGGTTTAAGCCCTGCACCAGGGTAATGCGGAAGGCAAACGGCGCCTCTTTTCTGACTTTACACTTCTTCGTCACGGTGCCCAGAATCGGCACGCCTGCGCCCATCCCGCGAATGAACTCGTCCGTCACCGGCTTGTTCACCGTCACGATGTACTCTTTCTCGTGGTCGTTACCGGCACGCAGAATTTTGTTGACCAGATCGCCGTGGTTGGTGAGGAAAATCAGCCCCTGAGAGTCTTTATCCAGACGGCCAATCGGGAAAATGCGGCTGCTGTGGTTCACGAAATCAACAATGTTGTCCCGCTCGCCATCTTCCGTGGTGCTGACAATCCCAACCGGTTTGTTCAACGCGATAAACACCAGGTCTTCGGCATCACGCGGTTCGATGACCTGACCATTCACTTTCACCACATCGCCAGGTACCACCTGATCACCAATGGTGGCGCGTTTGCCGTTAAGAAACACGTTACCCTGTTCAATGTAACGGTCAGCCTCGCGACGTGAGCAGATCCCGCTCTCGCTAATGTATTTGTTTAATCGGGTTGATTGAGTTGGCAGCATAGTTTCTCCTGTGAAGGGCGAAATATACCTTAGGTTTGGGCTGGAAAAAAAGATTAGCCGACGGTTACTGAGACGGGTTTTTTAGTTTGCGAGACGCTTTCAGGATTTAGCGTCAGGCTATTTATCCTTGAGCTAACTCCTTTTAGCTTTACTCTCCAGAGACAATTGCTTGTAGTTTATAAATCACAGGGAGTAATATGAAGGAGATCGTTCAGACAGAATCCTTCCGACGCTGGGAGCAAAATTTAAAGGACAGGCGGGCAAAGACGATTATCGCTTCCCGCCTCTTTAGGCTGGCAAATGGCTTAGCGGGCGACATTAGACCCGTGGGGGAAGGTATCAGTGAACTGAGGATCCACTTTGGCCCGGGCTACAGAGTCTATTTTAAGGACCAGGGCAATTGCATCATCGTGCTGTTATGTGGTGGTGACAAAAGCAGCCAGGCCAGAGACATACTTATGGCAAAAATGCTGAGCAATGTATCCCAATGGCAGGAGTGAATGAGCATGCATAAATTAACACCCTACGATCCAGCCAACGCACTGGTGGATGACGAGGAAATCGCTGTGTTTATGGCTGATGCATTAGAGACGGGTGACTCAGCGTACATTGCTAAAGCGCTGGGCGTCATCGCCCGAGCGAAAGGGATGTCGACCATTTCCCAGCAAACGGGCCTGTCACGAGAACAACTGTATCGATCATTCAGTGATAAGGGGAACCCAACGCTCAAAACCACGCTGGCGGTCATGAAAGCATTGGGCCTTGGGTTAACAATCAAACCCTCTGGGGATTAATACTCATCCCGCTCGTCGTCTTCATCCGGTTGCTCCATCACGCTGTACGCCACCGCGCAGAACAACGAGTTGAGACGTTTCATATCGCCCAGCAGCCCCAGGTGGAGCGAGCTGGTTTCGATACTCTGCACGTTCTGCTGATGCAGACGCTCAACGTGGGCGTGCGAGTAGCGGCGATTAAGGATGCGGAAACGATGCTTGTTGCGGCGCAGGCGGCGCGCGCTCGGCACGTCGCTGGAGAAGAAGACCGACATCGCCAGCTTCAGGTTGCTGACCAGCTGTTCGTGCAGCGCTTCCAGCTCCTTCAGCCCTTCCACAGAAAACGCCCGACGTGCTGCCAGGGATTTGTCCGCGATTTCACTGCCCATACGCTCGACAATATCCGAAGCCTGCTCCAGGTTAAGCGACATCTCAATGATTTCCGCCCAGCGGCGGGATTCCTCTTCCGCCAGCTCGTCCTGGGGGATCCGCGCCAGATAGAGCTTGATGGCGGTATACAGCACGTTGATATCGTCCGCCAGCCTGCGCAACTCTTTTTCTTCGCGCGGCTCGCCGTGCATCACCTTTTGCAACCCTTCCAGCATGGTTTCCATCGCGTCACCCATGCGCAGCGTTTCGCGGGCGGCATTGGCGATGGCCAGCGCGGGCGTGTCCAGCACAGAGGTGTCCAGATGCTTCGGTTTAAGGCGCGCGTCCAGCTCCGGTTCATCACGAATTAGCCGCTCGCAGAAGCGGGCCATCGGCGCGGCAAACGGCACCATCGCCAGACAGCGCACCAGGTTGTAGAAGACGTGGAAGTAGATCACCAGCTCCGCTTTCGGCAGAGAGAGATTGTCCATCAGGTTCGCCAGCGGGTGCACAAACGGCAGAATAATCAGGCTGCCCACCAGCTTAAAGAGCAAACTCCCCAGTGCCACCCGGCGGGCGGCAGCGTTGGCGGCGCTGTTGTTGAGCATCGCCAGCAGGCCAGAGCCGAGGTTGGCTCCGATCACCAGGCACAGCGCCACCGGGAAGGAAATGACCCCTGCGGCGGTTAAGGTCGCCGTCAGCAGGACCGCTGCCAGGCTGGAGTAGCTGACGATGGCAAATACCGCGCCGATCAGCGCATCCAGCATAATATCGCCGGTTAACGAGGCGAAGATGACCTGTACACCGTTGGCCTGGGTGATCGGCGTGACAGCCTGCACAATCAACTCCAGCGCCAGCAGGATCAGCCCGAGGCCAATACCGACGCGGCCAAGCTGCCCGGCACGGCTTTGCTTACGGCCGAGGAAGAAAATGACGCCGATAAAAATCAGCAGCGGCGACAGCCAGGAGAGATCGAACGTCAGGATACGCGCCATCAGCGCGGTACCGACGTCGGCGCCCAGGACAATCACCAGCGCCGGGGCGAGCGCCACCAGATCCTGCGCCACGAACGAGGTGACGAGCATGGTGGTGGCGTTGCTGCTTTGCACCAGCGCCGTGACGCCAATACCCGCGCAGAAGGCGAGCGGCTTCTTCTCAACGCTGCCGCTGAGAACGGTACGTAAACGTGCGCCAAACACACGCATCACGCCGGTACGAACGATATGGGTGCCCCATACCAGCAGTGCGACTGCGGAGAGCAGGTGTAACAACGTCAACACGGTAGGCATTCCTCCTTATCGTTATTCGTTTTCCTGAGGTTCAGTATAAGGGTTTAAACGTAAGAAAGAGACAAGGCACCATAGCGGTGCCCTGTTTGTTGTAAGGAAAAGTGACGTTAGTCTGCGTCGTAGCCTAAATTAGGCGCCAGCCAGCGTTCCACCTCTGACACGCTCATGCCTTTACGCAGAGCGTAATCCTCAATCTGATCGCGCTGAAGCTGTGCCACGGCGAAGTACTTGCTGTCCGGGTGGCTGAAATACCAGCCGGAAACGGACGCGCCCGGCCACATGGCGAACGACTCGGTAAGTTTCATGCCCGTATGCGCTTCCACGTCGAGCAGTTTCCAGATAGTGCCCTTCTCGGTATGTTCCGGACACGCCGGATACCCCGGTGCCGGACGAATGCCCTGGTAGTTTTCGCGGATCAGCTCCTCGTTGCTGAGGTTCTCATTCGCCGCGTAGCCCCAGTGCACCTTACGTACGCGCTCGTGCAGATACTCGGCAAAGGCTTCCGCCAGGCGATCGGCAATCGCTTTCACCATGATTTTGTTGTAATCATCGTGCTGCCCGTCGTACGCATCCGCCAGCGCGTCTTCTTCCAGACCGCCGGTTACGGCAAAGGCGCCGATATAGTCGGCTTTACCGGAGAGTTTCGGTGCGACGAAATCCGCCAGGCAGTAGTTGGCAAAGCCCACTTTCTCGGTTTGCTGGCGCAGATGGTGGCTCACGGCCAGCACATGGGTGCGGGTTTCATCGCGGTAGATTTCCACGTCGTCGCCCACGCGGTTCGCCGGGAACAGCCCCACCACGCCGCGCGGGTTGAGGGCTTTCTCTGCGCTCAGCCTGTCGAGCATATCGTTAGCATCTTTAAACAGGCGCTTCGCCTCTTCGCCCACCACCTCATCTTCAAGAATGCGCGGGTATTTGCCGGCCAGCGACCAGGTCATGAAGAACGGCGTCCAGTCGATGTAGTTACGCAGCGTTTCGATGCTGGCCGTCACGTCCTGCACGCCCAGACGGTGTGCGACCGGCGGCGTATAGCTGGACCAGTCGAACGCCAGATCGTTTTCGCGCGCCGCCTGAAGCGAAACCGGCGGCGTGCGCGGTTTCTTACGTCCATGCTGAATGCGGACGGTTTCATACTCTTTGCGGGTGCGGGCGACAAAGTCATCGCGCTGGGTGTCGGACAGCAGCGCGGAGACCACGCCCACGGTGCGCGAGGCGTTTTGGACATACACCGTCGGCCCGCTGTAGTTCTGCTCGATTTTCACCGCCGTGTGGGCTTTCGAGGTGGTTGCCCCGCCAATCAGCAGTGGAATGGTGAAGCCCTGGCGCTCCATCTCTTTTGCCACGTTGACCATTTCGTCCAGCGACGGCGTAATCAGCCCGGAAAGACCAATCAAATCCGCATTCACTTCGCGCGCGGTCCTGAGGATTTTATCCGCCGGGACCATCACGCCAAGATCGATAATTTCGTAGTTATTACACTGCAACACCACGCCAACGATGTTTTTGCCGATGTCGTGTACGTCGCCCTTCACGGTGGCGATGACCATTTTACCGTTACTGGAGCCCTTCTCTTTGCTGGCTTCGATAAAGGGTTCCAGATACGCCACCGCCTGTTTCATGACGCGGGCGGATTTCACCACCTGCGGCAGGAACATTTTGCCCTCGCCAAACAGATCGCCGACCACGTTCATGCCGTCCATCAGCGGCCCTTCGATCACTTCAATCGGACGGGCGGCCTGCTGACGCGCTTCCTCAGTATCCTGCTCGATAAACTCGGTAATGCCTTTTACCAGCGAGTATTCCAGACGCTTATTCACATCCCAGGAGCGCCATTCGGCCTGTTGAACGTTGGCTGATTCGTCAGATTTACTGCCGCGGTATTTTTCCGCCAGATCCAGCATGCGTTCGGTGGCGTCGTCACGACGATTGAGGATCACGTCTTCTACGGCGTCGCGCAGCTCGGCTGGCAGATCGTCGTAAATTGCCAGCTGGCCGGCGTTGACGATCCCCATGTCCATCCCGTTGCGGATGGCATAATAGAGGAACACGGCGTGGATCACCTCACGAACCGGGTCGTTGCCGCGGAACGAGAACGAGACGTTTGACACGCCGCCGGAGATCAGCGCATGCGGCAGTTCGCGTTTAATGTCTTCACACGCGCCGATGAAGTCCTGGGCGTAGTTGTTGTGCTCTTCGATGCCGGTCGCGACGGCGAAGATGTTCGGGTCGAAGATGATGTCTTCCGGCGGGAAGCCCACCTCTTCGGTCAAAATTTTGTACGCGCGGCGGCAAATCTCAATCTTGCGCTCGCGGGTATCGGCCTGACCCACTTCATCGAAGGCCATCACCACCACGGCGGCCCCGTAGCGACGCACCAGCTTCGCGTGGTGGATAAAGGTATCGACCCCCTCTTTCATTGAGATAGAGTTAACGATGCCTTTGCCCTGAATGCACTTCAGCCCTTTTTCGATGACGTCCCATTTGGAGGAGTCAATCATGATCGGCACGCGGGCGATATCCGGCTCACCGGCAATCAGGTTGAGGAAACGCACCATCGCCGCTTCGGCGTCGAGCATCCCCTCGTCCATGTTGATATCGATAATCTGCGCGCCGCTTTCCACCTGCTGGCGAGCAACATCCAGCGCTTCGCTGTACTTCTCTTCTTTGATCAGGCGCTTGAACTTCGCGGAGCCGGTGACGTTTGTACGCTCACCCACGTTCACAAACAGGCTGTCGTCGCCGATGGTCAACGGCTCCAGGCCGGACAGACGACAGGCTACCGGAAGCTCGGGTAGCTTGCGCGGTGGAAGCCCGGCGACGGCGCGGCTCATGGCGGCGATATGCTCCGGCGTGGTGCCGCAGCAGCCGCCGACGATGTTGAGGAAGCCAGATTCGGCCCACTCGCGGATTTGCGCCGCCATGGTGTCGGCATCCAGATCATACTCACCGAACGCGTTCGGCAGACCGGCGTTCGGGTGGGCGGTGACGTAGCACTCTGCGATGCGCGAAAGCTCCTGCACGTACTGGCGCAGCTCGTCCGGCCCCAGCGCGCAGTTCAGGCCGAAGCAGAGCGCTTCGGCATGGCGCAGAGAGTTATAAAACGCTTCGGTTGTCTGGCCGGAAAGCGTGCGCCCCGAGGCATCGGTGATGGTACCGGAAATCATGATCGGCAGGTCGACGCCCAGCGCCTCGAACTCCTCTTTCACCGCGTAAACCGCGGCCTTGGCGTTGAGAGTGTCGAATACCGTTTCAATCAGGATCAGATCGGAACCGCCTTCCACCAGCGCTCTGGTCGATTCACGGTAGGCAACAACCAGCTGGTCAAAGGTGATATTACGAAACGCCGGGTCGTTGACGTCCGGTGAAATCGACGCGGTGCGGTTGGTTGGGCCAAGCACCCCGGCAACGTAGCGCGGCTTGTCCGGCGTGCGGGCCGTCCACTCGTCGGCGCAGGCGCGCGCAAGCTTTGCGGCTTCAAAGTTGATCTCCGCCGACAGGGATTCCATCTGGTAATCCGCCATGGCGATGGTTGTCGAGTTAAAGGTGTTGGTTTCAACGATATCCGCACCCGCTTCGAAGTAGGCGTTGTGGATATCCTTGATCACGGACGGCTTGCTGAGCACCAGCAGGTCGTTGTTCCCTTTCAGGTCACAAGGCCAGTCGGCAAAGCGCTCGCCGCGGAAATCGTCTTCGCTCAGGCGATAACCCTGGATCATGGTGCCCATGCCGCCGTCCAGCACCAGAATTCGTTCATTTAACTGCGCACGCAGTTGCTCTACTTTGCTGCTCACACTTGCTCCCGACAACGCTCAACAAGGCCAAAAGGCTGCGTTCCATACTGGCACAATCTCGCAGGGTGGAAAAGTCGCTCAGCGGTAACATGAGACATGTTCACTATCACTCCTCCGATCAGTCAGGAAAGCGGTTGCAAAACCACCAAATAAAACGAAAATGATTTCCACGATACAGAAAAAGGAGTTCGTCATGGTTACGACCGTTCCCGCTAAACGCGGCAGAAAACCTGCTGCAACCACCGCTGCACAACCTGGCGGACAGGTTCAATCCCTGACGCGCGGCCTGAAGCTGCTGGAATGGATAGCCGAATCGCACGGCAGCGTGGCCCTGACGGAGCTGGCGCAGCAGGCTGGCCTGCCGAACTCCACCACGCACCGTCTGCTGACCACCATGCAGCAGCTCGGCTTCGTGCGTCAGGTGGGCGAGCTGGGACACTGGGCGGTGGGGGCGCATGCGTTTATTGTCGGCAGCAGCTTCCTGCAAAGCCGCAACCTGCTGGCGATTGTCCACCCGATTCTGCGCAAGCTGATGGAGGAGTCCGGCGAGACGGTAAACCTGGCCGTACTGGATCAGAGCGATCACCAGGCGATTATTATCGACCAGGTGCAGTGTACGCAGCTGATGCGCATGTCCGCACCGATTGGCGGCAAGCTGCCAATGCACGCCTCTGGCGCAGGGAAAGCGTTTCTCTCGCAGCTGAGCGAAGAGCAGGTAACGGGGCTGCTGCACCGTAAAGGGCTGCACGCCTATACCCACGCCACGCTGGTGTCGCCCGTGCATCTGAAAGAAGATCTGGCTCTAACCCGCAAGCGCGGCTATTCGTTTGATGACGAAGAACATGCCCTCGGGCTGCGCTGCCTCGCGTCCTGCATTTTTGACGAGCACCGCGAGCCGTTTGCCGCCATCTCCATCTCCGGGCCGATTTCACGCATGACCGACGACCGCGTCACCGAGCTGGGCGCGATGGTGATTAAGGCCGCGAAAGAGGTGACGCTGGCGTATGGTGGGATTCGTTAAACGTGCATTGCCGCCTGATGCCCTCACCCCGGCCCTCTCCCACAGGGAGAGGGAGAAAAGCGGATGCAAAACCGCTGCTTGCGGCGGTAAGCGTAGACATCTTCCACGTGTCCGTTTTTGATCCGCGTTTGCAGCCCGCGCCAGTAGCTGGCGCGGAACAGATCGGCATGCATCTCTTCAAATAACGGCCCGATGCGCGGGTCGGCACACAGCCAGTGGCGAAACTCCTCCGGAAACACATCGCCCGGCGATACGCTGTACCACGGCTCGCTGGAAAGCTCATCTTCCGGGTAGCGGGGCGGTGGGATATCGCGGAAGTTCACCTCGGTCATGTAGCAAATTTCATCGTAATCGTAGAACACCACCCGCCCGTGACGGGTGACGCCGAAGTTTTTAAACAGCATGTCGCCGGGGAAAATATTGGCGGCGGCGAGCTGGCGAATCGCATTGCCGTACTCTTCAATGGCGTCTCGTAAAGCCTGGCCTTCGGACTGCTCCAGCCAGATATTTAACGGCACCATCCGGCGTTCGATATAGAGATGGCTAATCGCAATCTTATCGCCAAGATCGGTAATTTTCGTCGGCGCTTCCTGCATTAGCAGCGACATCAGCGACGGATCGATCTGCTGCTTATCCAGCACAAAGTTTTCAAACTCCTGGGTATCGGCCATTCGCCCGACACGATCGTGCTCTTTAACCAGCTGATAGCAGGCGCGAACGTGCGCGGCGCTCATCTCCTTCTGCGGGGCGAATTTATCCTTAATCACCTTAAACACGCGGTCGAAGCCCGGCAGTGTGAAAACCAGCATCACCATGCCGCGGATCCCCGGCGCTTCGATAAACTGCTCATCAGCCGTGGTGACATAACGCAGGTATTCCCGATAACTTTCCGTTTTGGCATGCTTCTGACAGCCAATCGCCATGTACAGCTCGGCGGTGGTTTTGCCCGGCAGGATCTCGCGCAGCCACTCCACCAGGGCGGCAGGCAGTGGGGCATAGACCATGAAATAGGAACGGGCGAAGCCAAATACGATACTGGCCTCAGCGCTGGTAGTCAGGCAGGTATCGACAAACAGTTCGCCGTCGTCGGTACGGTGAATGGGCAGCAGAAACGGCACGATGGCTGTCGGCGTAACCAGTTTGCCCACCAGCCAGGCGGCCTTATTCCGGTAGAAAAGCTCGTTGGCAACCTGCAAATGGCTGCGGCTGAGCACCTCCTCGCCGAAGGTTTCACTGAGATACGCGTGGATATAGCCGATATCCCGGGGTTTATTCTCCCACGGCAGGCGCAGCGGCAAATCCGTTAAGACGCGGTGCAGGAGCTTTTCCCAGCCGCGATCGGGAAAGAAATCTTTCGCCAGCGGACGCGGAATGGTACGGAAGCGGCGCTCCGGCTGGGAGCTGAAGATAAATAACCGCTCAGGAGATAATGAGCGGTGGTCAAATAACCGGCAATAGACGGAGTTGAAAAAGCTCTCCGCAATCTCGAAGCGCGGGTAGTCGGGTAACAGATGGGTGTAATGCTCTTTCACGCGCAGTAAAAAATCCGCATCCGGGCTTTTACCGTCGGTGATACAGCGCAGTTGCTCCACCACCAGACCTACATGGTGATCATAAAGATGGATACGCTGCTTCATGGCCTGCTGAACCGCATGCCAGTCGGCGTGCTCAAAACGCTGTTGCGCGCCGGAGGTGACTTCCAGAAAGCGGCCATACTGGGCATCGAAGCCCTGCAAAATAGTTTGGGCAATCAGTAATTCCAGACCACGCGACATATATTCCCCCTCACCCCAACCCTCTCCCCGAGGGGGGAGAGGGGGAAAAGATTAGAACTGTGCTTCTTCCGTTGAGCCCGTTAATGCCGTGACGGAGGAGGCCCCGCCCTGAATAATCGTGGTCACATTATCGAAGTAGCCGGTTCCCACTTCCTGCTGGTGCGAAACGAAGGTATATCCCTCTTTGCCTGCCGCAAATTCTGGCTGCTGCACCTTCTCAACATAGTGCTTCATGCCTTCGCCCTGCGCGTAGGCGTGCGCCAGGTCGAACATGTTGAACCACATGCTGTGGATACCCGCCAGGGTGATGAACTGGTACTTGTAGCCCATATCCGACAGCTGCTGCTGGAAGCTGGCGATGGTGGTATCGTCCAGATTCTTTTGCCAGTTGAAGGACGGCGAACAGTTATAGGCCAGCAGCTTGCCCGGATACTTCGCATGAATCGCATCGGCAAAACGCTTCGCCAGCGCCAGATCCGGCGTGGAGGTTTCACACCAGACTAGGTCAGCGTAAGGGGCATAGGCCAGACCGCGGCTGATGGCCTGTTCGATACCGGCATGCGTGCGATAGAACCCCTCGCTGGTGCGCTCGCCGGTAATAAATTCGCTGTCGTACGGATCGCAGTCAGAGGTGATCAGGTCCGCCGCATCAGCATCGGTACGGGCAATCACCAGCGTCGGCACGCCGAGCACGTCAGCAGCCAGACGCGCGGCAACCAGCTTTTGGATCGCTTCCTGGGTTGGTACCAGCACTTTCCCGCCCATATGCCCGCACTTCTTGACCGACGCCAGTTGATCTTCAAAGTGAACGGCCGCTGCACCGGCCTCAATCATGGATTTCATCAGCTCAAAGGCGTTCAGCACGCCGCCGAAACCGGCTTCCGCATCGGCGACGATCGGCAGGAAATAGTCTATAAAACGCGGATCGTGGGGTTCGATACCCGCGGCCCACTGGATCTGATCCGCACGGCGGAAGGTATTGTTGATCCGATCCACCACTGACGGCACCGAGTTCGCCGGATAAAGAGATTGATCCGGATACATGCTGGAGGCAAGGTTAGCATCCGCCGCGACCTGCCAGCCGGAAAGATAGATAGCTTCAATGCCGGCCTTCGCCTGCTGCAATGCCTGACCGCCAGTCAGTGCGCCGAGGCTGTTGATATAGCCTTTTTTAGCTCCCCCATGCAGCAGATCCCACATTTTCGCCGCGCCGTTCTGCGCCAGCGTACATTCCGGATTAACCGAGCCGCGTAACTTCACCACTTCTTCTGCGCTGTACGGACGGCGAATGCCTTCCCAGCGCGGTTGGGTCCACTCTTTTTGTAACTCTTCGATCTGTTGGGTACGGGTTTTCATGTGCAGATGCTCCATATTGTTATGTGGTGAATTACGCCAGGAAGCGGTAGCCCGGCAGGGTCAGGAAGTCGATTAAGTCATCAGAGGTGGTGATTTGCTCCATCAGACGTGCAGCATCGTCAAAACGCCCACTGCTGAAGCGGTGCTCGCCCAGTTCGTCCTGGATGACCCGCATCTCTTCGGCCAGCATCTGACGGAACAGGGCTTTGGTTACCGGTTTGCCGTTGCTGAGCGTTTTTTGATGGTGGATCCACTGCCAGATGGAGGTACGTGAAATTTCCGCCGTGGCGGCATCTTCCATCAGGCCGTAGATCGGCACGCAGCCGTTGCCTGAGATCCATGCCTCGATGTACTGCACGGCGACGCGAATGTTGGCGCGCATCCCCTCTTCCGTGCGTTCGCCCGCACACGGCGCCAGCAACTGTTCTTCTGCGATTGGCGCATCGTCTTCACGGGTGACAAACAGCTGGTTTTTGTTGTCGCCGAGTACGCGGTTAAAGACTTCCATCGCCGTATCGGCCAGACCAGGATGGGCAATCCACGTCCCGTCGTGGCCATTACGGGCTTCCAGCTCTTTATCGGCTTTCACCTTGTTGAGCACCTGATTGTTACGCTCTGCGTCTTTGCTCGGGATAAACGCCGCCATACCGCCCATCGCAAAGGCGCCGCGTTTGTGGCAGGTCTTAATCAGCAGGCGCGAGTAGGCGCTGAGGAACGGTTTATCCATGGTGACAACCTGACGATCCGGCAATACCCGGTCGGCATGGTTTTTCAGGGTTTTGATGTAGCTGAAGATGTAATCCCAACGGCCGCAGTTCAGGCCCACAATATGGTCACGCAGCGCATGGAGGATCTCATGCATCTGGAATACGGCAGGCAGGGTTTCAATCAGCAGCGTGGCCTTAATGGTGCCGCGCGGCAGGCTGAAGCGGTCTTCTGCGTAGCTGAAAACTTCACTCCACCACGCCGCTTCCTGCCAGGACTGGGTTTTCGGCAGATAGAAATAGGGGCCGCTGCCTTTCGCCAGCAGGTTCTTATGGTTGTGGAAGAAGTACAGCGCAAAGTCGAACAGGCTGCCCGGAATCGCTTCTCCGCGCCAGGTGACGTGTTTTTCTGGCAAATGCAGACCGCGTACGCGACAGATCAGCACCGCCGGATTCGGTTTGAGCTGGTAAATTTTACCGGCTTCGTTGGTATAGCTGATGGTGCCATTGACGGCGTCGCGCAGGTTGATCTGCCCGTCGATAACTTTCTGCCAGTCCGGTGCCAGCGAGTCTTCAAAATCGGCCATAAAGACTTTGACGTTGGCATTCATGGCGTTGATCACCATTTTGCGCTCTACCGGGCCGGTGATCTCCACACGACGATCCTGTAAATCTTCAGGGATTCCGCGGATTTTCCAATCACCATGACGAATGGAAGCAGTTTCCGAAATAAATCCTGGCAACTTGCCGTTATCGATCCCCTGCTGTTGGTGAATGCGCGCCGCCAGCAGTTTATTACGCTGTGGCGTAAAGCGAGTCACCAGTTCAGTCAGAAACTCTACCGCTTCTGCCGTCAAAACTTGCTGTTCTTGCTCACCATTCGGCTGGGTAAAGGTCAGTTCATCGACCGTTGTTGCCTGTTGAGTCATCGTTCTGCTCCTCATCAAAGATCCAAAATCACGCCCCCGATGTGAGCGAAAGATCGTTGTGTAGTTTTCGCTCAGCAGAATTAAGACTATCTATAAATTTTCCAAAATCAAAAACAATTTCCATTTTAATTTTAATTGCAACGCAACTTAATGATTAATATAGAGTTAAAGTTTCCTGGTATGTTGAACAGGATTTCGGAAATAAAAAAGGCACCCGAAGGTGCCTGATCTGAATAGCTGAAACGCTTTAGGATCGTTTAATGCAGACGATTACTCCAGCGTCGGATTCATGTGGCGAAGATCGTACGGCGTAATCTGGTAGACGTAATAGTTGAGCCAGTTGGTAAACAGCAAATTTCCATGACTACGCCATGTTGCCCGAGGCGTGTTTTGTGGATCGTTTTTCGGGAAATAGTTGTACGGGACGTCCGGATTCAGACCTGCTTCAACGTCACGAAAATACTCTGCCGCGAGGGTATGCGGATCGTACTCAGGATGGCCGGTAACGAACGCGATGCGTTTGTCTTTACTGGCGAACAGGTAGGCATCGCCGTCTTCCGTTTCGGCCAGGATTTCCAGGTCGGTATAATCGCGGATCAGCTGTGCCGGAAAATCGGCGTAGCGAGAATGCGGGGCCAGGAAAGTGTCATCGAAACCACGCGTCAGCAGCGCATGCGGGTGAAGAATGTGGTGTTCGTATACGCCAGAAAGTTTGTCGCTGCGGGTTTGCTTGGGAATGCCATAGAGGATATTCAGTGCGGCCTGTACCGCCCAACAGACAAATAAGGTGGACGTGACGTGATCTTTTGCCCACTCCAGCACCTGCCTGATCTGTGGCCAGTAGGCAACGTCATTAAATTCCACCAGACCCAGCGGTGCGCCGGTGACGATCAGCCCATCGAAATTCTCATCGCGAATATCTTCAAAATTACAGTAGAAGTTATTCAGATGCTCAGCAGGCGTGTTGCGTGACTCACGCGCGTCAATGCGCAGCAGCTGGATATCAACCTGAAGCGGAGAGTTGGAGAGCAAACGCAGGAACTGGTTCTCTGTTTCGATCTTCTTTGGCATCAAATTAAGGATCAGCACCTTCAGCGGGCGAATTTCCTGACCAGAAGCACGCGAAGTTGTCATTACGAAGACATTCTCTTCACGCAAGAAATTGACGGCTGGTAGCTCGTCCTGCACCCGAATCGGCATAACCTTAAATCCTCACAGCATACGTATAAACGTTTAGACATCCAGACAGCTAACGATACCCAGAAACGGGGTTAATGTCGAGCCTGCAAGCGTAAGGTGAGAAAGTTTCAAGGAGGGGACGGTGCGGTTTGATGCCCTCACCCCGGCCCTCTCCCACAGGGAGAGGGAGAAAAACAAAAGCAAAAAACCCCGCACCTTACGGTACGGGGTTCTTCTTGTTTGATGCCTGGCAGTTCCCTACTCTCACATGGGGAGACCCCACACTACCATCGGCGCTACGGCGTTTCACTTCTGAGTTCGGCATGGGGTCAGGTGGGACCACCGCGCTAAAGCCGCCAGGCAAATTCTGTTAATCTGTATCAGGCTGAAAATCGTGTCTGTCTCTCGTTCGCCAAAACACCTTCGGCGTTGTAAGGTTAAGCCTCACGGTTCATTAGTATCGGTTAGCTCAACGCATCGCTGCGCTTACACACCCGACCTATCAACGTCGTCGTCTTCAACGTTCCTTCAGGAGACTTAAAGTCTCAGGGAGAACTCATCTCGGGGCAAGTTTCGTGCTTAGATGCTTTCAGCACTTATCTCTTCCGCATTTAGCTACCGGGCAGTGCCATTGGCATGACAACCCGAACACCAGTGATGCGTCCACTCCGGTCCTCTCGTACTAGGAGCAGCCCCCCTCAATTCTCCAGCGCCCACGGCAGATAGGGACCGAACTGTCTCACGACGTTCTAAACCCAGCTCGCGTACCACTTTAAATGGCGAACAGCCATACCCTTGGGACCTACTTCAGCCCCAGGATGTGATGAGCCGACATCGAGGTGCCAAACACCGCCGTCGATATGAACTCTTGGGCGGTATCAGCCTGTTATCCCCGGAGTACCTTTTATCCGTTGAGCGATGGCCCTTCCATTCAGAACCACCGGATCACTATGACCTGCTTTCGCACCTGCTCGCGCCGTCACGCTCGCAGTCAAGCTGGCTTATGCCATTGCACTAACCTCCTGATGTCCGACCAGGATTAGCCAACCTTCGTGCTCCTCCGTTACTCTTTGGGAGGAGACCGCCCCAGTCAAACTACCCACCAGACACTGTCCGCAACCCGGATCACGGGTCTACGTTAGAACACCAGCCATTAAAGGGTGGTATTTCAAGGACGGCTCCACGCAGACTGGCGTCCACGCTTCAAAGCCTCCCACCTATCCTACACATCAAGGACCAGTGTTCAGTGTCAAGCTATAGTAAAGGTTCACGGGGTCTTTCCGTCTTGCCGCGGGTACACTGCATCTTCACAGCGAGTTCAATTTCACTGAGTCTCGGGTGGAGACAGCCTGGCCATCATTACGCCATTCGTGCAGGTCGGAACTTACCCGACAAGGAATTTCGCTACCTTAGGACCGTTATAGTTACGGCCGCCGTTTACCGGGGCTTCGATCAAGAGCTTCGCGTTGCCGCTAACCCCATCAATTAACCTTCCGGCACCGGGCAGGCGTCACACCGTATACGTCCACTTTCGTGTTTGCACAGTGCTGTGTTTTTAATAAACAGTTGCAGCCAGCTGGTATCTTCGACTGATTTCAGCTCCGTCCGCAGGGACTTCACCTACATATCAGCGTGCCTTCTCCCGAAGTTACGGCACCATTTTGCCTAGTTCCTTCACCCGAGTTCTCTCAAGCGCCTTGGTATTCTCTACCTGACCACCTGTGTCGGTTTGGGGTACGATTTCGTGTTACCTGATGCTTAGAGGCTTTTCCTGGAAGCAGGGCATTTATCACTTCAGCACCGTAGTGCCTCGTCATCACACCTCAGCGTTAACAAGGTACCGGATTTACCTGGAACCTCCGCCTACATGCTTAAACCGGGACAACCGTCGCCCGGCTGACATAGCCTTCTCCGTCCCCCCTTCGCAGTAACACCAAGTACAGGAATATTAACCTGTTTCCCATCGACTACGCCTTTCGGCCTCGCCTTAGGGGTCGACTCACCCTGCCCCGATTAACGTTGGACAGGAACCCTTGGTCTTCCGGCGAGCGGGCTTTTCACCCGCTTTATCGTTACTTATGTCAGCATTCGCACTTCTGATACCTCCAGCATGCCTCACAGCACACCTTCAACGGCTTACAGAACGCTCCCCTACCCAACAACGCATAAGCGTCGCTGCCGCAGCTTCGGTGCATGGTTTAGCCCCGTTACATCTTCCGCGCAGGCCGACTCGACCAGTGAGCTATTACGCTTTCTTTAAATGATGGCTGCTTCTAAGCCAACATCCTGGCTGTCTGTGCCTTCCCACATCGTTTCCCACTTAACCATGACTTTGGGACCTTAGCTGGCGGTCTGGGTTGTTTCCCTCTTCACGACGGACGTTAGCACCCGCCGTGTGTCTCCCGTGATAACATTCTTCGGTATTCGTAGTTTGCATCGGGTTGGTAAGCCGGGATGGCCCCCTAGCCGAAACAGTGCTCTACCCCCGAAGATGAGTTCACGAGGCGCTACCTAAATAGCTTTCGGGGAGAACCAGCTATCTCCCGGTTTGATTGGCCTTTCACCCCCAGCCACAGGTCATCCGCTAATTTTTCAACATTAGTCGGTTCGGTCCTCCAGTTAGTGTTACCCAACCTTCAACCTGCCCATGGCTAGATCACCGGGTTTCGGGTCTATACCCTGCAACTTAACGCCCAGTTAAGACTCGGTTTCCCTTCGGCTCCCCTATACGGTTAACCTTGCTACAGAATATAAGTCGCTGACCCATTATACAAAAGGTACGCAGTCACACCCGAAGGTGCTCCCACTGCTTGTACGTACACGGTTTCAGGTTCTTTTTCACTCCCCTCGCCGGGGTTCTTTTCGCCTTTCCCTCACGGTACTGGTTCACTATCGGTCAGTCAGGAGTATTTAGCCTTGGAGGATGGTCCCCCCATATTCAGACAGGATACCACGTGTCCCGCCCTACTCTTCGAGTTCACAGCAAGTGTGTTTTTGTGTACGGGACTATCACCCTGTACCGTCGGACTTTCCAGACCGTTCCACTAACACACAAGCTGATTCAGACTCCGGGCTGCTCCCCGTTCGCTCGCCGCTACTGGGGGAATCTCGGTTGATTTCTTTTCCTCGGGGTACTTAGATGTTTCAGTTCCCCCGGTTCGCCTCGTTAACCTATGTATTCAGTTAACGATAGTGTGTCGGAACACACTGGGTTTCCCCATTCGGACATCGCCGGGTCAAGGGTTCATATCACCTCGCCGGCGCTTTTCGCAGATTAGCACGTCCTTCATCGCCTCTGACTGCCAGGGCATCCACCGTGTACGCTTAGTCGCTTAACCTCACAACCCGAAGATGTTTCACTTCTGATTGCGAAAATTTGAGAGACTCGAACACACATGAGCTGTGTGTCGTTTCAATTTTCAGCTTGATCCAGATTTTTAAAGAGCAAATATCTCAAACGTGACTCGCAAGTCAGTTTTGAGATATGACGGCAGGTGACTTTCACTCACGAACCAGCAAGTGGCGTCCCCTAGGGGATTCGAACCCCTGTTACCGCCGTGAAAGGGCGGTGTCCTGGGCCTCTAGACGAAGGGGACGTACAGTCTCAATCGCAAGACGCCTTGCTATTTACTTTTCATCAGACAATCTGTGTGGACACTACAAAGGCAGGTTCTTTAAGGTAAGGAGGTGATCCAACCGCAGGTTCCCCTACGGTTACCTTGTTACGACTTCACCCCAGTCATGAATCACAAAGTGGTAAGCGCCCTCCCGAAGGTTAAGCTACCTACTTCTTTTGCAACCCACTCCCATGGTGTGACGGGCGGTGTGTACAAGGCCCGGGAACGTATTCACCGTGGCATTCTGATCCACGATTACTAGCGATTCCGACTTCATGGAGTCGAGTTGCAGACTCCAATCCGGACTACGACGCACTTTATGAGGTCCGCTTGCTCTCGCGAGGTCGCTTCTCTTTGTATGCGCCATTGTAGCACGTGTGTAGCCCTACTCGTAAGGGCCATGATGACTTGACGTCATCCCCACCTTCCTCCAGTTTATCACTGGCAGTCTCCTTTGAGTTCCCGGCCTAACCGCTGGCAACAAAGGATAAGGGTTGCGCTCGTTGCGGGACTTAACCCAACATTTCACAACACGAGCTGACGACAGCCATGCAGCACCTGTCTCAGAGTTCCCGAAGGCACCAATCCATCTCTGGAAAGTTCTCTGGATGTCAAGAGTAGGTAAGGTTCTTCGCGTTGCATCGAATTAAACCACATGCTCCACCGCTTGTGCGGGCCCCCGTCAATTCATTTGAGTTTTAACCTTGCGGCCGTACTCCCCAGGCGGTCGACTTAACGCGTTAGCTCCGGAAGCCACGCCTCAAGGGCACAACCTCCAAGTCGACATCGTTTACGGCGTGGACTACCAGGGTATCTAATCCTGTTTGCTCCCCACGCTTTCGCACCTGAGCGTCAGTCTTTGTCCAGGGGGCCGCCTTCGCCACCGGTATTCCTCCAGATCTCTACGCATTTCACCGCTACACCTGGAATTCTACCCCCCTCTACAAGACTCTAGCCTGCCAGTTTCGAATGCAGTTCCCAGGTTGAGCCCGGGGATTTCACATCCGACTTGACAGACCGCCTGCGTGCGCTTTACGCCCAGTAATTCCGATTAACGCTTGCACCCTCCGTATTACCGCGGCTGCTGGCACGGAGTTAGCCGGTGCTTCTTCTGCGGGTAACGTCAATCGACAAGGTTATTAACCTTATCGCCTTCCTCCCCGCTGAAAGTACTTTACAACCCGAAGGCCTTCTTCATACACGCGGCATGGCTGCATCAGGCTTGCGCCCATTGTGCAATATTCCCCACTGCTGCCTCCCGTAGGAGTCTGGACCGTGTCTCAGTTCCAGTGTGGCTGGTCATCCTCTCAGACCAGCTAGGGATCGTCGCCTAGGTGAGCCGTTACCCCACCTACTAGCTAATCCCATCTGGGCACATCCGATGGCAAGAGGCCCGAAGGTCCCCCTCTTTGGTCTTGCGACGTTATGCGGTATTAGCTACCGTTTCCAGTAGTTATCCCCCTCCATCAGGCAGTTTCCCAGACATTACTCACCCGTCCGCCACTCGTCAGCGAAGCAGCAAGCTGCTTCCTGTTACCGTTCGACTTGCATGTGTTAGGCCTGCCGCCAGCGTTCAATCTGAGCCATGATCAAACTCTTCAATTTAAAAGTTTGATGCTCAATGAATTAAACTTCGTAATGAATTACGTGTTCACTCGTTGAGACTTGGTATTCATTTTTCGTCCGAGGACGTTAAGAATCCATGTCACTTTGAGTGCCCACACAGATTGTCTGATAAATTGTTAAAGAGCAGTTGCGACGCGCCTCAGCGCTCTGTCGCGAGGTGGCGTATTTTACGCTTTCCTCTTTCAGAGTCAACCCTGATTTTCAGGATTTTTTCTCTTCAGCCGACCGGGTTGTTTGTGAAGTGATTCACATCCGCCGTGTCGATGGAGGCGCATTATAGGGAGTTCTCCGCTGGCCGCAACCGCTAAATGACAGAAAAATGACTGACTGCTGCATTCCACAGCAAAACCCCGCCTTATACCTTTTTACACACAGACTTATCCACAATGATACGAAAAAGTGAAAATGTGCGAGCGTTGCGCAAACGTTTTCGTTAAAATGCTCGCGCTTTACAAGGATGCCTCGTCAGGTGTGTTAGATGAGTTTTTCACAGGAAAATTCATCTAACGCTCTCTGTAATCGTGAAATCCAGGGGATTTACCATGCAACAACGTCGTCCAGTCCGCCGCGCTCTGCTCAGTGTTTCTGATAAAGCCGGTATCGTCGAATTCGCCCAGGCACTTTCCGCACGCGGTGTGGAGCTGCTTTCTACAGGTGGCACCGCGCGCCTGTTAGCAGAGAAAGGTCTGCCGGTAACCGAAGTGTCCGATTACACCGGTTTCCCGGAAATGATGGATGGACGCGTCAAAACCCTGCATCCGAAAGTCCACGGCGGTATTCTTGGCCGTCGCGGTCAGGACGACGCCATTATGGAACAGCACGATATCGCGCCTATCGATATGGTCGTTGTTAACCTCTACCCGTTCGCCCAGACCGTCGCCCGCGAAGGCTGCTCTCTGGAAGATGCGGTTGAAAATATTGATATCGGCGGCCCAACCATGGTGCGCTCCGCGGCCAAGAACCATAAAGATGTCGCCATCGTGGTGAAGAGCAGCGACTACAACGCCATTATTAATGAGATGGATGCCAACGAAGGGTCCCTGACACTTGAAACGCGTTTCGATCTCGCCATCAAAGCCTTCGAGCATACCGCCGCCTACGACAGCATGATCGCCAACTACTTCGGTAGCCTGGTACCGGCTTACCATGGTGAAAGCAAAGATCCCTCTGGCCGCTTCCCGCGCACCCTGAACCTGAACTTCATTAAGAAGCAGGATATGCGTTACGGTGAGAACAGCCACCAGCAGGCGGCCTTCTATATAGAAGAAGAGGTAAAGGAAGCCTCTGTTGCGACCGCCCAGCAGGTTCAGGGCAAAGCCCTTTCCTATAACAACATTGCCGACACCGACGCCGCGCTGGAATGCGTGAAAGAATTCAGCGAGCCGGCCTGCGTTATCGTCAAGCACGCCAACCCATGCGGCGTTGCGGTAAGCACTTCTATTCTGGATGCCTACGATCGCGCCTACAAAACCGACCCGACCTCCGCGTTCGGCGGCATTATCGCCTTTAACCGCGAGCTGGATGCGGAAACCGCGCAGGCCATCATCTCCCGCCAGTTTGTCGAAGTGATCATCGCGCCGTCCGCATCAGAAGAAGCGCTGAAAATCACTGCGGCAAAACAGAATGTGCGCGTGCTGGTTTGCGGTCAGTGGGCGGAACGCGTGCCGGGCCTGGACTTCAAGCGCGTGAACGGCGGTCTGCTGGTTCAGGACCGCGATCTGGGGATGGTGAGCGAAGCCGATCTGCGTGTCGTCACCAAACGTCAGCCAACCGAGCAGGAACTGCGTGACGCGCTGTTCTGCTGGAAAGTGGCTAAGTTCGTGAAATCCAACGCCATCGTCTACGCCAAAGAGAACATGACCATCGGGATAGGCGCAGGCCAGATGAGCCGCGTTTACTCTGCAAAAATTGCCGGTATCAAAGCAGGCGACGAAGGCCTGGAAGTGAAAGGCTCCGCCATGGCCTCTGATGCCTTCTTCCCGTTCCGCGACGGAATCGATGCGGCCGCTGCTGTGGGTATCACCTGTGTGATCCAGCCTGGCGGTTCAATCCGTGATGACGAAGTGATTGCCGCTGCCGACGAACACGGCATCGCAATGATCTTCACCGACATGCGCCACTTCCGCCATTAATTCCCGGAGCAGAAAATGAAAGTATTAGTGATTGGTAACGGCGGGCGCGAGCACGCCCTGGCGTGGAAAGCAGCGCAGTCTCCGCAGGTTGAAACCGTCTTTGTGGCACCGGGTAATGCCGGTACGGCGCTGGAACCCGCGCTGCAAAACGTCGCCATCGGCGTGACCGATATCCCGGCACTGCTGAGCTTTGCCCAGACCGAGAACATCGATCTGACCATCGTTGGCCCGGAAGCGCCGCTGGTGATTGGCGTCGTAGACGCCTTCCGCGCAGCTGGCCTGAAAATCTTTGGCCCAACGGAGGGTGCCGCACAGCTGGAAGGCTCAAAAGCCTTCACCAAAGATTTTCTCGCGCGTCATAACATCCCGACGGCGGAATATCAGAATTTCACTGAAGTGGAGCCTGCTCTGGCCTACTTACGTGAGAAGGGCGCGCCGATTGTTATCAAGGCCGACGGTCTGGCCGCGGGTAAAGGCGTGATCGTCGCGATGACCCTCGAAGAAGCCGAAGCCGCGGTTCAGGATATGCTGGCAGGTAACGCCTTTGGCGATGCGGGCCACCGCATCGTGATTGAAGAGTTCCTCGACGGCGAAGAGGCGAGCTTTATCGTGATGGTCGATGGCGAGCACGTTCTGCCGATGGCCACCAGCCAGGATCACAAGCGTGTGGGCAATGGCGATACCGGCCCCAACACTGGGGGAATGGGCGCTTACTCTCCTGCTCCCGTTGTTACCGATGAGGTGCATCAGCGCACCATGGACCGCATCATCTGGCCAACCGTGAAAGGGATGGCGGCGGAAGGCAATACCTACACCGGTTTCCTTTATGCAGGCCTGATGATCGACAAGCAGGGTAACCCGAAGGTGATCGAATTCAACTGCCGCTTTGGCGATCCGGAAACCCAGCCGATCATGCTGCGCATGAAATCCGACCTGGTGGATCTGTGTCTGGCGGCGTGCGAAGGCAAGCTGAATGAGAAAACTTCCGAGTGGGACGAGCGTGCCTCTTTAGGTGTGGTGATTGCTGCGGGTGGGTATCCGGGTAGCTACAACACTGGAGATGAGATCCACGGCCTGCCGCTGGAAGAGATTGACGGCGCGAAGGTGTTCCACGCCGGTACGAAGCTGGCTGACGATGACCGCGTGCTCACCAACGGCGGCCGCGTGCTGTGTGCGACCGCGCTGGGCCAGACCGTGGCAGAAGCGCAGAAACGCGCCTATGCGCTGATGGCGGATATTCACTGGAACGGCAGCTTCAGCCGTCAGGATATCGGTTATCGTGCTATTGCGCGGGAGCAGGGAGAGTAATTTCCCCTCACCCTAACCCTCTCCCTCAAGGGAGAGGGGACTTAAATCAAAAACTCTTTTCTGTCGGCTGCCAGGTGCAGAAATCTTCATTCGCCACCAGCAACAGCTGAGAGCCTTCCGGCGCTTCCAGCCATGCCACACTCACCTCCACAGATGAATGCCGCTGACGACGCTGAATGTGTTCGGTTGCCCAGGATTCAAGCTCAGGCTTCACCGTCTGCCCTTCGCAGGTGGTCACCGTGCCGTCGGCATGCCAGCGCCCCTGACGCAGCACCACGCGGCCCTGACGCAGTGCATCGCTGGTCTGGCGAAGTTGTTCAGCACGGTAGCGGTAGAGGGCGACCTGATCGCTGGAAAGCTGCTGTTTCAGTCCACTGACCTCATGCTGCATAAAGCTCAGCTCGCCGTGGTCGTCGAAACGCACCTTCACGTGTTCGGGAGTCTTACTGTAGATATTCAGTTCAATGAGCGACAGGGCATCGCCCTGCCAGCGGTATTCTGCGGTCGAGGTATTGCCGTTATGCCATGGGCTGAACGCGGTGAGCATATGGACTTCATCGCTGGAATCTTTGCGCCAGATCCTGACCGCACCCTGGTTGTCAGCGTAGCCGCTGGCGGTAAACGGGGGGAGTGAGGAATCATGGCTACAGGCAGAGAGCAACAGTACGCCTGCCAGCGCGAGCGGTCCACGCCAGAATGACAAAAGGGGCGTTGCCGCCCCTTCGTTAAAACTGTTCACTGCCACGCGTCTTACTTAACTGCGTCTTTCAGTGCTTTACCAGAAACAAATGCCGGCACGTTAGCTGCGGCGATTTTGATTTCTTTACCGGTCTGCGGGTTGCGGCCAGTACGCTCAGCGCGGTGGTTCACTTTGAAGGTACCGAAACCAACCAGTTGTACAGCATCGCCTTCTTTCAGAGACTCAGTAATAGCAGCCAGGGTAGATTCCAGAGCAGCTTTAGCCTGCACTTTAGACAGATCAGCCTTGTCCGCAATTACATCAATCAGTTGAGTCTTGTTCATAAGTTATCCTTTCAATGTGTTTATCGCTTGCTAAGCATCGAGTGCGACGAAAATGCCAAAAAAGCACTCTCCTGCATACACGCACCGATAGCCACTTTTTTTCGCCCCCCAAATGTAGACCAGACGGGGGGCGAAAGGGAAGAGTCGAGGAGCGACAAAACAGGCGTTAAATCACGTTTTGTTGTCTCATTGGTTAAAAATTATACCAATATTGCTCTCGCCGGCCTCGCGCAGGTCCGCGCGCAGCCCTTTGATCAGCTCAATATCACGCTCTTCACACTCTGCCAGCAGGCGGAAAATCTCCCACTGAATGTCCCATTCCTGTTCTACCGCCGGGTTAGCACGCAGCTCTTCGTCGGTCATTTCACGGCCTTCCTGGGTCATTTCCAGCATCGCAACGGTGGTAATGGATGCCTTACTGACTTCAATGGCGTGTTCCAGGGTTTCACCGCTCAGACGGGAGTGGATCAGCTCGCTCAACGCCACACAGGCATCAATGGCCGGGTAGACGCCATACAGGTCGAAATCATCCGCAGCCGGAATAGCCTCTTCCAGCTTTTCGAGCTGAGAGTCAAAATTCACCTTCGCGTCTTTGACCGTCAGCGTCTCCCAGATTAAATCCAGAATACGACGATAAATCTGGCCTTCGCCAAACGCTGTCTGCTTGCAGAACGCGGCATAGTTGGGATACATGCGCTCGCACAGGCAAGCCATAAACGTCACGTGCTGCCAGCTTTCCAGCTTTTCAAGGCGCAGATGAATCGGGTTTTGTAACATGATGATGTCTCGAATCGAAAATTAGCCGCAGTTTACCTGAATCACGGCTGAATTTCCTGCCAACGAATGAATGCCGGACGTGAAGAGGCCACGGCGTCAGCCCAGCGGGTTGGCTCCGGTAAACGGTAGCCCTTCATACAGCGTTGCACCCACGCCAGGGCGCTGTCCATGCTCACCCGATGCCCGGTTGCGATAAACAGCGGGTTGCAGCGCGCTTTACTGCGCCAGACCCACGCCAGCTGCTCGCCTTTATGAATAAGCGGCGCCAGCGCGCCCGGTTCGGCAGAGAGCGGCTCAAACGCGCCGCACAGGCGTTTTTTCGCCACGCCGATGGTCGGCACGTCCACCAGCAGACCAAAGTGGCTGGCGACGCCTAAGCGACGCGGATGGGAGATACCATGCCCATCAACAAACAGCAGGTCAGGTTTTTGCGAGAGTTGTTCCCAAGCGGCCAGCAGCGCGGGATATTCGCGGAAGGAGAGAAAGCCGGGGATATAGGGCATGGTGGTGGCGATACGCGCCACCTTGTACTCCACCAGCTCCAGCGACGGGTATTTCAGCACCACCATCGCCGCTCGCGTCACTTCACCGCCCTGCTCAAACCCGACGTCCGCCCCGCCAATGTACCGCGGAGGGTCCGTATCCAGACGATCCTCACGGATCACCGATGAAGCCAGTTCGATTTGCTGAGCGCGTAGCGACGCGAGATCCATAACCACTCCTTACTTATGATACTGGGCAGAAAGCCGATGCACCGCCTCCACAAATACGCCTGCGTGTTCAGGCGGCACATCCTGATGAATGCCGTGGCCGAGGTTAAAGACGTGGCCTTCACCCTGGCCGAAACCAGACAGTATAGTCGACACTTCCTCTTCGATACGGGCAGGCTGTGCATAGAGCATGGACGGGTCCATGTTGCCCTGAAGCGCCACTTTGTCCCCCACGCGACGGCGCGCATCGGCAATATCGGTGGTCCAGTCGAGGCCCAGCGCGTCGCAGCCGGTGGCCGCCATCGCTTCCAGCCACTGGCCGCCGCCTTTGGTAAACAGCGTCACCGGCACGCGACGGCCTTCGTTTTCACGCAGCAGGCCATCGACAATTTTGTGCATGTAGTACAGGGAGAACTGCTGATAATCACGTCCGGTCAGCACGCCGCCCCAGGTGTCGAAAATCATCACCGACTGCGCACCTGCTTTAATCTGCGCGTTGAGGTAGAGCGTGACGCTCTTCGCGAGCTTGTCGAGCAGCGCATGCAGGGCCAGCGGCTCGGCGTACATCATCTTTTTGATGACGGTAAAGGCTTTGCTGCTGCCGCCTTCCACCATGTAGGTGGCCAGCGTCCACGGACTACCGGAGAAGCCAATCAGCGGCACATCGCCTTTGAGCTCGCGGCGAATGGTGCGCACGGCGTTCATCACATAGCTCAGCTCGCCTTCCGGATCGGGGATCGGCAACTTATCAACGTCGGCTTTGCTTTTGATCGGAGAGGTAAAGCGCGGGCCCTCGCCGGTTTCGAAATAGAGCCCAAGGCCCATCGCATCCGGAATGGTGAGAATGTCCGAAAAAAGAATGGCGGCATCGAGCGGGAAGCGGCGCAGCGGCTGGAGCGTCACCTCACAGGCCAGCTCGGCGTTTTTGCACAGCGACATAAAATCGCCCGCCTGCGCACGCGTGGCTTTGTACTCTGGCAGATAGCGTCCCGCCTGGCGCATCATCCACACCGGGGTGACATCAACGGGCTGGCGCAGCAGCGCACGCAGATAACGATCGTTCTTCAGTTCGGTCATTTTGCAGTTCCTTATTGCGTCAGTCCGTCAGTGTAACACTACTCATACTCGGCCCGACACATTGCCACGGTATCTTCTATCAGGCGACGCGCCACCGTTCCCGGCGGGGGCAGCAGCGGTAAATCGTCGTAGCGATACCAGTTCGCCTCCAGCAGCTCTTTCTTATCGATAACAATCTCGCCGCTGTCGTATTCCGCCATAAACGCGGTCATCAGGGACATCGGGAACGGCCACGGCTGCGACGTCACATAGCGCAGGTTTTTCACCTTAATGCCGCTCTCCTCCATCACCTCGCGCGCCACCGCCTGTTCCAGCGTTTCGCCGACTTCCACGAACCCGGCGAGGACAGTATGAATGCCGTTGCGATGACGGGTATGCTGCGCCAGCAGGATGGAATCATCACGGCGGATGGCGACAATGATGCACGGTGCGATTTGCGGATAGTAGCGTTCACGGCAGTGGCCGCAAAGCATTGCCCACTCGGTTTTGCTCGGGTGCATGGTGTGGCCGCAGTAGCCGCAGTATTTGTGCGAGCGGTAAAACTCCGCCAGCTGCACGCCGCGCCCCGCCAGCTGGAACAGGCCGACATCCCGATCCAACACCTGACGAACGGATCCCATATCCTGACGACGAGCCTGTAGGATCAACCATACCGGATCGCCCTGCCACTCGCCGATCCGCAGCGCAGGTTGGCCGACGAGATCGAAGATTTCTGCCGCACCGTAGGGTATCTCCCCACCGGGCAGCCACAACTTTTGCTCGTGACTGACGATCCACCAACCCAGATCTGATTTTTCAATAATACGATCCATATCTATTGCACTACCTTCGCTTCACTGACATGTTGTTAGCATTGTGGTTACATTTTGGATAAGCAGATCCCATTCTAAACCTTATGGAGTCGACCATGTTAAACCAGCTGGAAAGCCTGACTGAGCGCGTTGGAGGAAGTAACACCCTGGTGGATCGCTGGCTACATGTGCGCAAGCATCTCCTTGTGGCGTATTACAATCTGGTCGGTCTTAAGCCTGGCAAAGAATCCTTTATGCGGCTGAACGAAAAAGCGCTGGATGATTTTTGTCAGAGCCTTGTCGACTACCTCTCCGACGGCCATTTCAACCTTTATGAACGCATTATCCGCGAAATGGAAGGGACAACGCCGTATTTAGCGGCCAGTAAACTCTGTCCGCTGCTGGAAGCCAACACCCAGCGGATCATGGACTACTACGATTCCGCGCTGGAGAACGCTATCGATCACGATAACTATCTTGAGTTTCAGCAGGCGCTTTCCGACCTTGGCGAAGCGCTGGAAGAGCGATTCACGCTGGAAGACAAGCTCATCGCCCTCGTGCTGGACAACAACCTGAATATCAGCACCAGCGATAACGTTGCGCGCCCTGCTTGAGTTCTTAATCGTTAACGAGTAATTTACAACCATTCGCCCCTCTGCGGAGGGGGATTTTTCTTGTCGGAGTGCCCAGTGTGAAAGCACGGGCTGAGACCGTTAATTCGGGATCCGCGGAACCTGATCAGGTTAATACCTGCGAAGGGAACAAGAGTCACACTGCTGTTGTATCGCCCCTGAGGCGATCTTCTCTTGCTTCATCCGTCGTCTGACAAGCCATGTCCTTCACTTTTGGAATGAGCTATGTCTACTGCAAAACTGACCCGCCGCGAACAGCGCGAACACGCACAACGCTTCATCGACACCCTGGAAGGCACCGCTTTCCCGAACTCGAAACGCATCTACATTTCCGGCTCACAGGCTGATATCCGCGTCCCGATGCGCGAAATCCAGCTCAGCCCGACGCTTATCGGCGGCAGCAAAGACAACCCGCAGTTTGAAGACAACGAAGCCGTGCCGGTGTATGACACCTCGGGCCCGTACGGCGATCCTGATGTTGCTATCAACGTCCAGCAGGGTCTGGCAAAGCTGCGCCAGCCGTGGATAGAGGCGCGTAACGACTGCGAAGAACTGAGCGTGCGCAGCTCTGCGTACACCAAAGAACGCCTGGCCGACGACGGTCTGGACGCGCTGCGCTTTACCGGCCTGCTGACGCCGAAACGCGCTAAAGCGGGCAAATGCGTAACCCAGCTGCACTACGCGCGCCAGGGTATCGTCACGCCGGAGATGGAGTTCATCGCCATCCGCGAAAACATGGGCCGCGAGCGCATCCGCAGCGAAGTGCTGCGCCACCAGCATCCGGGTGAAGGGTTTGGCGCTCGCCTGCCGGAGAACATCACGCCGGAATTTGTGCGTGATGAAGTGGCCGCCGGGCGCGCCATTATCCCCGCCAACATCAACCACCCGGAATCCGAGCCGATGATTATCGGCCGCAACTTCCTGGTGAAGGTCAACGCCAACATCGGCAACTCAGCGGTGACGTCATCCATCGAAGAAGAGGTGGAAAAGCTGGTCTGGTCGACGCGCTGGGGCGCGGATACGGTGATGGACCTTTCCACCGGCCGCTATATTCACGAAACCCGCGAATGGATCCTGCGTAACAGCCCGGTGCCGATTGGCACCGTCCCGATTTATCAGGCGCTGGAGAAGGTCAACGGCATCGCCGAAAACCTCACCTGGGAAGCGTTCCGCGACACGCTGCTGGAGCAGGCGGAACAGGGCGTGGACTACTTCACCATCCACGCGGGCGTGCTGCTGCGCTACGTGCCGATGACGGCGAAACGTCTGACCGGTATCGTCTCACGCGGCGGTTCGATTATGGCGAAATGGTGCCTTTCCCATCATCAGGAAAACTTCCTCTACGAACACTTCCGCGAAATCTGCGAAATTTGCGCCGCGTACGACGTCTCCCTGTCGCTGGGCGACGGCCTGCGTCCTGGCTCCATCCGCGATGCTAACGACGAGGCGCAGTTTGCCGAGCTGCACACGCTGGGCGAGCTGACCAAAATCGCCTGGGAGTACGACGTGCAGGTGATGATTGAAGGCCCGGGCCATGTGCCGATGCAGATGATCCGTCGCAACATGACCGAAGAGCTGGAGCACTGCCACGAAGCACCGTTCTACACGCTGGGGCCACTGACAACTGACATCGCGCCGGGCTATGACCACTTCACGTCAGGCATTGGGGCGGCGATGATCGGCTGGTTCGGCTGCGCCATGCTCTGCTACGTGACACCGAAAGAGCACCTCGGCCTGCCAAACAAAGAGGACGTGAAGCAGGGACTGATTACCTACAAGATTGCCGCCCACGCGGCGGATCTGGCGAAAGGCCATCCGGGCGCGCAAATTCGCGACAACGCCATGTCCAAAGCGCGCTTTGAATTCCGCTGGGAAGACCAGTTTAACCTGGCCCTCGATCCGTTCACCGCCCGCGCCTACCACGACGAAACCCTGCCGCAGGAATCGGGCAAAGTCGCGCACTTCTGCTCCATGTGCGGACCAAAATTCTGCTCGATGAAAATCAGCCAGGAAGTACGCGATTACGCCGCCGCGCAGACCATTGAAGTCGGCATGGCGGACATGTCGGAAACCTTCCGCGCGAAAGGCGGCGAAATCTACCTCAAAAAAGAGGAGGCATAATGTACCAGCCTGATTTCCCCCCTGTCCCCTTCCGCTTAGGGCTTTACCCGGTGGTGGACAGCGTGGCGTGGATAGCGCGCCTGCTGGAGGCAGGCGTTCGCACGATCCAGCTACGCATTAAGGATAAACGCGATGAAGAGGTGGAGGCCGACGTGATCGCCGCTATCGCGCTGGGACGTCGCTACCACGCCCGCCTGTTTATCAACGACTACTGGCGGCTGGCGGTTAAACACCAGGCGTACGGCGTGCATCTGGGACAGGAAGATCTGGAAACGACCGATCTCAACGCGATCCGTGACGTCGGTCTGCGGCTGGGCGTTTCTACCCATGACGATATGGAGATCGACGTGGCGCTGGCAGCCCGCCCCTCTTACATCGCGCTCGGTCACGTTTTCCCGACGCAAACCAAACAGATGCCGTCCGCTCCACAGGGCTTGACGCAGCTGGCGGCCCACGTTAAGCGCCTTGCCGATTACCCCACCGTTGCCATCGGCGGGATCAGCCTTGAACGCGCGCCCGCCGTGCTGGAAACCGGCGTCGGCAGTATCGCCGTCGTCAGCGCTATCACCCAGGCCGCAGACTGGCAGGCCGCCACCGCACGGCTTTTACAACTGGCAGGAGCAGGCGATGAAAGATCGTGATTTTATGCGCTACAGCCGCCAGATCCTGCTGGAGGATATCGCCATTGACGGGCAGCAAAAGCTGCTCGCCAGCCGGGTACTGATTGTCGGTCTGGGTGGATTAGGCGCCCCCGCCGCGCTGTATCTGGCTGGCGCGGGCGTGGGCACGCTGGTGCTGGCCGATGACGATGAGGTACATCTCAGCAATCTGCAACGGCAAATCCTCTTCACGACAGAAGATATCAACCAGCCTAAAGCGCACGTTACGCGCCAGCGGCTGAACCAGCTTAACCCCGATATCGAACTGGTCGCGCTCCAGACGCGGCTGAGCGGGGAAGATCTGCAACGCGAAGTGGCCCTTGCCGACGTGGTGCTGGACTGTACGGACAATATGGCGACGCGTCAGGCCATCAACGCGGTCTGTGTTGCGCAGAACACGCCGCTGATCACCGCCAGCGCGGTCGGTTTCGGCGGGCAAATAATGGTGCTTACGCCGCCGTGGGCACAGGGCTGCTACCGCTGCCTGTGGCCTGACGAGGCTGAACCGGAGCGTAACTGCCGCACGGCAGGCATTCTGGGCCCGGTGGTGGGCGTGATGGGTACTCTTCAGGCGCTGGAGGCCATCAAGTTGCTCAGCGGCATGGAGACAGAACGCAACACGCTGCGGCTGTTCGACGCCCGCTCCAGCGGATGGCGTCATCTGGTGTTAAACCGCGCCAGCCACTGCCCGGTATGCGGAGGCCGCAATGCGCATTCTGTTTAACGATGAGCCGATGACGTGCGACGACGATCTTACCGTTGCCGCCCTGCTCGACACGCTGCGCCAGCTGAAGCCGGGAACGGCGCTGGCGCTCAATCAACAGATCCTGCCGCGCGAACGGTGGGAACATCAGCAGGTCAATGAAGGCGACCAGATCCTGCTGTTTCAGGTTATCGCAGGGGGCTGAGATGTTACGTATTGCCGACAAAGTCTTTGATTCACATCTGTTTACCGGAACCGGAAAATTCGCCTCTCCGCAGCTGATGGTGGATGCCATTCGTGAGAGCGGCAGCCAGCTGGTGACACTGGCGATGAAGCGCGTGGATTTGCGTCAGCACAACGATGCCATACTTGCGCCATTACTGGAGGCAGGCGTGACGCTCTTACCGAATACCTCCGGTGCGAAAACGGCCGAGGAAGCAATTTTCGCTGCGCAACTGGCGCGGGAAGCGCTCGGCACCCGCTGGCTGAAGCTGGAAATTCATCCGGACGCCCGCTGGCTGTTGCCCGATCCGATCGAAACCCTGAAAGCGGCAGAGAAGCTGGTGCAGCAGGGATTTACCGTCCTGCCCTACTGCGGTGCCGACCCCGTGCTGTGCAAGCGTCTGGAAGAGGTCGGCTGCGCGGCCGTAATGCCGTTAGGGGCACCCATTGGCTCCAACCAGGGACTGGAGACCCGCGCGATGCTGGAGATCATCATCGAGCAGGCGACCGTGCCCGTGGTGGTGGATGCGGGCATCGGCGTACCCAGTCACGCCGCGCAGGCGCTGGAGATGGGGGCCGATGCGGTGCTGGTCAATACCGCGATTGCGGTGGCCGACGACCCGGTGATGATGGCGCGTGCGTTCCGCCTTGCCGTGGAGTCCGGTCTGCTGGCACGCCAGTCCGGCCCTGGCTCGCGCTGCGTTCAGGCGCAGGCCACCAGCCCGCTGACCGATTTTCTGGAGGCGCTCTGATGGCTACCTTTACCGATCGCTGGCGTCAGCTGAACTGGGACGATATTGCCTTACGCATCAACAGTAAAACCTCTGCGGACGTAGAGCGGGCATTAACAGCCAAACATTTGACCCGCGAGGATTTGATGGCGCTGCTTTCTCCGGCAGCCGGCGCGTACCTTGAACCGATGGCGCAGCGCGCGCAACGCCTCACCCGCCAGCGTTTTGGCAACACGGTGAGCTTTTACGTGCCGCTCTATCTTTCTAACCTGTGCGCCAACGACTGCACCTACTGTGGTTTCTCCATGAGCAACCGTATTAAGCGTAAAACGCTGGATGAGCATGAGATCGCCCGCGAGTGTGCGGCTATTCGTGAGATGGGTTTTGAACATCTCCTGCTGGTGACGGGTGAACATCAGGGCAAAGTGGGGATGGACTATTTTCGCCAGCATCTTCCGGCCATCCGCCGCGAATTTGCCTCGTTGCAAATGGAAGTGCAGCCTTTGTCGCAGGAGGAATATGCGGAGCTGAAAACGCTCGGGCTGGACGGCGTCATGGTCTATCAGGAAACCTACCACGAGGCGACCTATGCCCGGCATCACCTGAAAGGGAAGAAGCAGGATTTCATCTTCCGGCTGGAAACGCCGGACAGGCTGGGGCGCGCCGGTATCGATAAAATTGGGCTGGGCGCGCTTATCGGTCTGTCCGACAGCTGGCGGGTGGACTGCTATATGGTGGCGGAGCATCTGCTGTGGCTACAGCAGCGCTACTGGCAAAGCCGCTATTCCATCTCTTTCCCGCGGCTGCGTCCGTGTACGGGAGGCGTTGAACCCGCTTCGCTGATGGATGAGCGCCAGCTGGTGCAAACCCTGTGTGCATTTCGCCTGTTCGCGCCGGAAGTGGAATTGTCGCTCTCCACGCGTGAATCACCCGCGTTTCGCGACCGCGCGATCCCGCTGGCGATCAATAACGTTAGCGCCTTTTCCAAAACGCAGCCGGGCGGTTACGCGGACGATCACCCGGAACTGGAACAGTTTGCACCGCACGACGGACGACGGCCCGAAGCGGTGGCGGAAGCCCTGACTGCCCAGGGGCTACAGCCCGTGTGGAAAGACTGGGATAGCTGGCTGGGAAGAGCCTCGCATTAGCGCTGAAACCGACTGCAAAAACGCGAAAAGGTTACGAGGCGGCTCGTAAGATCAAAACCGGGCGATTGAGGCGATCTGCCTGGTTTTCTTATGCTTTACCACGTCAGCAACGGACGCTGACCAGGGTGAAAATGCTTCTTCCTCGTTTCGCCCTGCCCTCCGCCTCTTAAACAAAATTTTAATCGATACAATAAATACGTCGTTTCTTATCTACGCTTAAGATAAATCATCTCGTCGGTAATCGCCTTCTGTATAATTTACTACCAGCAACCGGACAGCGACTATGCTGAGGGTATCGACAGACGCAACGCGTCTACCATCTGGATTGATGTACAACTCATGGCACTCCACAGTAAAAAGCTCTCTTTTACGCGGCCAATTATGGTCAGCTTCGCGGGGATCCTGCTCAGTTTTGCGCTGATCGCCATCCTGGTTATCCTTTCACAGAGAAAGGATTTTCTTGAGGATTATCATAAGATTAATGGTAACTTCACCCATAATCTGGCGGTAAACTATACCGAATCCATCCTGCGAGAAAATGACTATATTCTTGGTCGTGCTGCGATGTACTTCGCCCGTAACGACAGAGTAAATCAGACAATTAATATCGACCCGACACACGGTTTGCAGATGTTGATGCATTTGCAGAACCTGATGCCGACGGTGTCGTCTATCTCTCTGGCGGACACAGTAGGGCGCCATCTGCGCGCGCCGGAAGTGCTGCCAACGGAGAAGGGTAAGTCGTTCGACGCCCGGACCCGTCCATGGTTTATCGGACAAGCGGAAGCCAGCAACTTTCCTCACTACACCCGCCCCTATCTGGACTATTTTACCCAACATCCTACGGTCACTCTCTATAAGCCGGTCATTTCACCGGAAGGCCGCCTGAAGGGCACGCTCGCTTTCCATCTTGATTTAACGTCCATGGGGTATACCCTGCGCCAGATGGTGGCGCCGGTTCAGGGTGAGTTTTTTGTTGTGGAGCGTGACGGCGCTGTTGTGCTGCATCCGGACACGGGGGCGCTCTTTAAGCAGTACGTAAGCGAAGCGCTGATGGACCAAATGACCAGCGGCGAGGGCCATCTTTTCGACCCCAAAAGTAAAACCTGGTATTACTACTACTCTTTCACCAATCCGGACTGGTTTGTGATTTATCGGGTCTCCGATGCCACGCTTACCGTCATCACCCGGCATGAGACCACCGTCGTCGGCTGGGGATTTGCGCTGGCGGCAATCATCATCATTCTGTTTGGGCTTTACCTTCGTCATGCCTCGCGTTCTGTGCTGATGAACATTATCAATGCCATCAAAACCGGCGACGTCAACCAGGCGCCACGCCTTGAAGCGATGCTCAGCCATACCATTCGAACCAATAAAGAACGCGAGCTGGCCTATGTCCGTCAAGCCACCCATGATGCGCTGACAGGCTGCAAAAACCGCCGTGCGTTCGACAACGATGTGGATGAGCTGCTGACCGCCCATCAACCCTTCGTTCTGGCGCTGATCGACATCGATAACTTCAAGTCCATTAACGACACCTGGGGCCACCTGAGCGGGGATATTGTGCTGCGCAACGTGGCACGCGAAGGTATTCAGATCATGCAGCCGCACCACGTTCCCGTTTACCGCTACGGTGGAGAAGAGTTCGGCGTGATCTTCCCGGCCGAGCTGATGAACTCCGCGCACGCGCTACTGGAAGCCTGGCGCACCGCCGTTGAAAAGCGGACCTGGCGGGAAGAGAACCTGCGAGTGACCTTCAGCGCCGGGACGGGAGAGTGGCACTTCGAACCGCTGGAACAATTTATCGGTAGCGTAGATGAAGCGCTGTATACCGCTAAACAACAGGGTAAAAACCGCATCGTAAGCACGGCCAGCCGATAATACCCTTACTCAAATTCTGCCCGATCTGACGGGCAGAATGCTCTCCGCGGTAAAATTGTAACCGGTTTCAGAAAAATGCCGATTTCTTTGTGATGCCTGACACACAATCGCGGTAAAGCGGTTGTTGAAGCAGTCTGCACGGGATAATTATCAATAAACACATGTAGATCGAGGCTGACTATGAAGAACATCGTTTTATGCTGTGCAGCGGGAATGTCAACCAGCATGCTGGTTCAACGTATGAAAGATGCCGCGCAGAAAAAAGGAGTCGAAGTAACCATTAAAGCCGTTCCGGTCGCGGAGTTCAAAGATAACATCGCGACGGCTGATATCGTATTACTGGGGCCACAGGTCAAATACGAACAGGCAAAACTCCAGGCGCAGGCCGATCCGCTCGGAAAAAAGGTCGCGGTCATCGACATGATGGATTACGGCATGATGAAAGGTGATGCCGTACTGGAAAAAGCGCTCAAACTTCTGGAGTCATAATGGAAGACTTAGAAACCACGATCATGGAACTGCTGGTCAACGCAGGCGCGGCGCGCAGTGCGGCCCTGACGGCGTTGCAGATGGCGCGAAAAGGCGACTTTGACGAAGCCGAGAAAGCGATGGAAGAGTCGCGTGAATATGTGAAACATGCGCATACGATCCAGACGCAGCTTATCGGTCTTGACGAAGGGACAGGAAAACTGCCGGTTAACCTGATCACCGTTCATTCTCAGGACCACCTGATGAACGCGATGGTAATTCAGGATCTGGCGGGCGACATGATTGAGCTTTATCGACGCATCCCGCTGGTAAACTGAAAATGCAGATATAAAAAAACCCGCCGAGGCGGGTTTTTTATTTACGGCATCAACGATTACTCGTTGTCGGAACCGCCCAGACCTGCGTTCAGCAGTTCTGCCAGGCTCGCGGATGCATCTTCGGCAGTCACCTGCGGTGCAGCTGGCAGTTCGCCCGCTGCGCGACGACGCATACGATCCTGGTGGTACGCATAACCGGTACCGGCCGGGATCAGACGACCCACGATAACGTTCTCTTTCAGACCGCGCAGTTCATCACGTTTACCTGCAACAGCCGCTTCGGTCAGGACACGCGTGGTTTCCTGGAACGATGCAGCAGAGATGAAGGACTCGGTTGCCAGAGACGCTTTGGTGATACCCAGCAGATCGCGCGAGAAGGTCGCGCCAATTTTGCCGTTCGCTTCCAGATCGCGGTTAGCGATCTTAACGCGTGAGTATTCAACCTGCTCGCCTTCCAGGAAGTCGGAGCTGCCTGCGTTTTCGATGGTCGCTTTACGCAGCATCTGACGAACGATAACTTCAATGTGTTTATCGTTAATCTTAACGCCTTGCAGACGGTATACGTCCTGTACTTCGTTAACAATGTAACGGGTAACAGCATGCACACCACGCAGACGCAGGATGTCGTGCGGCGCTTCTGGACCGTCGGAAACCACGTCACCACGTTCTACGCGTTCACCTTCGAACACGTTGAGCTGACGCCACTTAGGAATCATCTCTTCGTACGGCTCGCTGCCATCTACAGGCGTAATAACCAGACGGCGCTTACCTTTGGTCTCTTTACCGAAGGAGATGATACCGCTGATTTCAGCCAGGATTGCCGGCTCTTTCGGACGACGTGCTTCGAACAGGTCCGCAACGCGTGGCAGACCACCGGTGATGTCCTTGGTACCGCCGGATTCCTGAGGAATACGCGCCAGGGTATCACCAGAGCTGATCTGTACGCCATCTTCCAGCTGTACAATCGCTTTACCCGGCAGGAAGTACTGCGCAGGCATATCGGTACCAGGAATCAGAACGTCGTTACCCTGCGCATCAACGATTTTCAGTGCAGGACGCAGATCTTTACCACCGGTAGTACGTTCAGCAGAATCCAGAACCACCAGAGAAGACAGACCGGTCAGCTCGTCGGTCTGACGAGTAATGGTCTGGCCGTCGATCATGTCAGTAAAGCGGATGAAACCACTTACTTCGGTGATTACCGGCATGGTGTGTGGATCCCAGTTTGCAACGGTTTCACCGCCAGCAACCTGCTCGCCATCACCTTTCGCCATAACCGCACCGTAAGGCACTTTATAGCTCTCTTTGGTACGACCAAATTCGTCGATCAGCTTCAGCTCGGTGTTACGGGAAGTGATAACCAGTTTACCGCTGGAGTTCACAACCGACTTCGCGTTGCTGAGCTTGATGCTACCTTTGTTTTTCACCTGGATGCTGGATTCAGCAGCCGCACGAGATGCCGCACCACCGATGTGGAACGTACGCATCGTCAGCTGTGTACCCGGCTCACCGATGGACTGTGCCGCGATAACGCCGATAGCCTCACCTTTGTTGATGATGTGGCCACGCGCCAGGTCACGACCGTAGCAGTGCGCACACACACCAAAGTCGGTGTCACAGGATACAACGGAACGCACTTTCACGGAGTCAACAGAGTTCGCTTCCAGCAGGTCACACCACTGTTCGTGCAGCAGGGTGTTGCGTGGAACCAGAATGTCTGCGGTGCCCGGCTTCAGAATGTCTTCCGCGGTCACACGACCCAGTACGCGATCGCGCAGCGGCTCTTTAACATCACCACCCTCGATAACAGGGGTCATGGTGATACCTTCGAGGGTGCCACAATCGTCTTCGGTGACGACAAGATCCTGCGCAACGTCAACCAGACGACGCGTCAGATAACCGGAGTTCGCCGTTTTAAGTGCGGTATCCGCCAGACCTTTACGCGCACCGTGCGTGGAGATGAAGTACTGGAGTACGTTCAGACCTTCACGGAAGTTCGCGGTGATTGGCGTTTCGATGATGGAGCCATCTGGCTTCGCCATCAGACCACGCATACCTGCCAGCTGACGAATCTGTGCCGCAGAACCACGCGCACCGGAGTCGGCCATCATGTAGATGCTGTTGAAGGAGACCTGCTGCTCTTCTACGCCGTCACGGTTAATCACGGTTTCGGTTTGCAGGTTGTCCATCATCGCTTTGGATACACGATCGTTCGCCGCTGCCCAGATATCGATAACTTTGTTATAGCGTTCGCCTGCGGTTACCAGACCAGACTGGAACTGCTCCTGGATTTCAGCAACTTCAGCTTCCGCTTCAGAGATGATCTCGTGTTTCTTCTCTGGGATGACCATGTCATCGATACCAACAGATGCACCTGAACGCGCTGCATAAGCAAAGCCGGTGTACATTGTCTGGTCAGCGAAGATAACGGTCGGCTTCAGACCCAGAATGCGGTAACAGGTGTTCAGCATTTTGGAGATCGCTTTCTTGCCCAGCGCCTGGTTGACGATGGAGAAAGGCAGACCTTTCGGTACGATCATCCACAGAATGGCACGGCCAACGGTCGTGTCTTTCAGGCTGGTGTGCGCAACGAATTCGCCGTTTTCATCTTTTTCGTATTCGGTGATACGCACTTTAACGCGCGCATGCAGAGAGGCCAGGCCAGCGCGATAAATACGCTCAGCTTCTTTAGGGCCAGTCAGCACCATGCCTTCGCCTTTGGCGTTAACACAGTCACGGGTCATGTAGTACAGACCCAGTACAACGTCCTGAGAAGGAACGATGATAGGTTCACCGTTCGCTGGAGACAGGATGTTGTTGGTAGACATCATCAGCGCACGCGCTTCGAGCTGGGCTTCCAGCGTCAGCGGTACGTGAACAGCCATCTGGTCACCATCGAAGTCGGCGTTATAGGCCGCACAAACCAGCGGGTGCAGCTGGATAGCTTTACCTTCGATCAGTACCGGCTCAAAGGCCTGGATACCCAGACGGTGCAGAGTTGGTGCACGGTTCAGCAGTACCGGGTGTTCGCGGATCACTTCGTCCAGGATATCCCAAACGACAGCTTCTTCACGCTCAACCATTTTCTTCGCGGCTTTGATGGTGGTGGCCAGGCCACGCAGTTCCAGCTTGCCGTAGATGAACGGTTTGAACAGCTCCAGTGCCATTTTCTTCGGCAGACCGCACTGATGCAGACGCAGGTATGGACCTACAGTGATTACAGAACGACCGGAGTAGTCAACACGCTTACCGAGCAGGTTCTGACGGAAACGACCCTGTTTACCTTTGATCATGTCGGCCAAAGATTTCAGAGGACGTTTGTTAGAACCGGTGATCGCACGACCGCGACGACCGTTATCCAGCAGGGCATCTACCGCTTCCTGCAGCATACGTTTTTCGTTGCGTACGATGATGTCCGGCGCAGCCAGATCCAGCAGACGTTTCAGACGGTTGTTACGGTTGATCACGCGACGATACAGATCGTTCAGATCTGACGTTGCGAAACGACCACCATCCAGCGGAACCAGCGGACGCAGATCTGGCGGCAGAACCGGCAGAACGGTCAGGATCATCCACTCTGGTTTGTTACCAGACTGAACGAACGCTTCCAGCAGTTTGATACGCTTGGTCAGCTTTTTACGCTTGGTCTCGGAGTTGGTTTCGTTCAGCTCTTCGCGCAGAGTTTCACACTCTTGCTCCAGATCCATGCTCTTCAGCAGGGCCTGGATAGCTTCCGCACCCATCTTCGCGTCGAATTCGTCACCGAACTCTTCCAGCGCGTCCAGATACTGTTCTTCGGTCAGGATCTGGTTACGTTCCAGATTGGTCATCCCGCCTTCGATAACCACATAAGATTCGAAGTACAGAACACGTTCGATATCGCGCAGCGGCATATCCAGCAGCAGGCCGATACGGGACGGCAGAGATTTCAGGAACCAGATGTGAGCGGTTGGAGACGCCAGCTCGATGTGGCCCATACGCTCACGGCGTACTTTGGTCTGGGTCACTTCAACGCCACACTTCTCACAGATCACACCACGGTGTTTCAGGCGCTTGTACTTACCGCACAGGCACTCGTAATCTTTTACTGGCCCGAAAATACGCGCACAGAAAAGGCCGTCACGCTCAGGTTTGAACGTACGGTAGTTAATGGTTTCCGGCTTTTTAACTTCACCGAAAGACCATGAACGGATCATGTCTGGCGAAGCCAGAGCAATTTTGATCGCATCAAACTCTTCGGTTTTAGTTTGCGCTTTCAGAAACTTTAATAAGTCTTTCACGGATTTGCTCCCGTCGGAGTTAGCACACTCTGCTGTCGGGCGTTAACCCGACAGCAGTGACCTGTTTGAGCGAGAATTACTCGTCTTCCAGTTCGATGTTGATACCCAGCGAACGAATCTCTTTCAACAGTACGTTGAAGGATTCTGGCATGCCCGGCTCCATCTGATGGTTGCCGTCTACGATGTTTTTATACATCTTAGTACGACCGTTCACGTCATCAGACTTAACGGTGAGCATTTCCTGCAAGGTGTATGCTGCGCCGTATGCTTCCAGCGCCCACACTTCCATCTCCCCGAAGCGCTGACCACCGAACTGAGCCTTACCACCCAGCGGCTGCTGAGTAACCAGGCTGTAAGAACCGGTAGAACGAGCGTGCATCTTGTCGTCGACCAGGTGGTTCAGTTTCAGCATGTACATGTAACCTACGGTTACCGGACGCTCGAACTGTTCACCGGTACGGCCGTCAAACAGCGTAATCTGACCAGACGTTGGCAGACCACCCAGTTGCAGCAGCTCTTTAATTTCAGCTTCTTTTGCACCGTCGAATACCGGCGTTGCAATTGGCATACCTTTGCGCAGGTTCTCTGCCAGACGCAGCACTTCTTCATCGCTGAAGGTGTTCAGGTCGACTTTCTGACGAACGTCAGTACCCAGATCATAGGCACGCTGGATGAACTCGCGCAGTTTCGCGACTTCCTGCTGCTGTTTCAGCATGGCGTTGATCTTATCGCCGATACCTTTCGCAGCCATACCCAGGTGGGTTTCCAGAATCTGACCGATGTTCATACGAGACGGTACGCCCAGTGGGTTCAGTACGATATCTACCGGCGTACCGTTAGCATCGTGCGGCATATCTTCGATCGGGTTGATCTTAGAGATAACACCCTTGTTACCGTGACGACCTGCCATCTTATCACCAGGCTGGATCTGACGTTTAACAGCCAGATACACCTTAACAATCTTCAGCACGCCTGGTGCCAGATCGTCGCCCTGAGTGATTTTACGGCGTTTCGCTTCGAGTTTTTTCTCGAACTCGTGTTTCAGTTCGTCATACTGCTCAGCCAGTTGTTCCAGCTGATTCTGTTTCTCTTCGTCGGTCAGGCCCAGTTCCAGCCAGCGATCGCGTGGCAGTTTGTCGAGCTTCTCAGCTTCAACGCCACCGGCAACCAGCACCGCATAGATACGGCTGAACAGACCTGCTTCGAGGATTTGCAGTTCTTCAGACAGGTCTTTCTTAGCCTGTTTGAGCTGCATCTCTTCGATTTCCAGCGCACGCTTATCTTTCTCAACGCCATCACGAGTGAAGACCTGAACGTCGATAACCGTACCGGAAACACCGTTTGGTACGCGCAGAGAAGAGTCTTTAACGTCAGACGCTTTCTCACCGAAGATAGCACGCAGCAGTTTCTCTTCTGGCGTCAGCTGGGTTTCACCTTTCGGCGTCACCTTACCTACCAGAATATCACCGCCGGTGACTTCCGCACCGATGTAAACAATACCGGATTCATCCAGTTTGGAGAGCGCAGCTTCACCCACGTTAGGGATGTCGGCAGTGATCTCTTCTGGCCCCAGCTTGGTGTCACGGGACACACATGCCAGTTCCTGAATGTGGATGGTGGTGAAACGATCTTCCTGAACCACACGCTCTGAGACGAGGATGGAGTCTTCGAAGTTGTAACCGTTCCACGGCATGAACGCTACGCGCATGTTCTGACCGAGCGCCAGTTCACCGAGGTCGGTGGACGGACCATCTGCCAGCACGTCGCCGCGCTCAACTGGCTCACCCAGAGACACACATGGCATCTGGTTGATACAGGTGTTCTGGTTAGAGCGGGTGTATTTGGTCAGGTTGTAGATGTCGATACCCGCTTCGCCCGGATACATCTCGTCTTCGTTAACTTTGATAACGATACGGGATGCGTCAACGTACTGAACGGTACCGCCACGCTTAGCAACTGCTGTAACACCGGAGTCAACGGCAACAGCACGTTCCATACCGGTACCAACCAGCGGCTTGTCAGCACGCAGAGTTGGAACGGCCTGACGTTGCATGTTCGCACCCATCAATGCACGGTTGGCGTCATCGTGTTCCAGGAACGGGATCAGGGACGCACCGACGGATACCACCTGCTGAGTGGATACGTCCATGTAGTCAACCTGGTCGCGGCTGAACAAGCTGGATTCGCCTTTGCTACGGCAGGTAACCAGATCTTCTACAAAGTGGCCTTCGTCATCCAGGTTGGAGTTCGCCTGAGCGATAACGTAGTTGCCTTCTTCGATAGCAGACAGGTAATGAATTTCGTCAGTAACAACACCGTCGGTCACTTTACGATACGGGGTCTCGAGGAAACCGTATTCGTTCGTCTGTGCGTACACGGACAGGGAGTTGATCAGACCGATGTTTGGACCTTCAGGCGTTTCGATTGGACATACGCGACCGTAGTGAGTCGGGTGTACGTCTCGAACTTCAAAGCCTGCGCGTTCACGGGTCAGACCGCCTGGGCCGAGTGCGGAGATACGACGCTTGTGCGTGATCTCAGACAGCGGGTTGTTCTGGTCCATGAACTGAGACAGCTGGCTGGAACCGAAGAACTCTTTCACTGCCGCAGAAATCGGCTTGGCGTTGATCATATCCTGAGGCATCAGGGTATCCAGATCGCCCAGAGACAGACGCTCTTTCACCGCACGCTCTACACGTACCAGGCCAACGCGGAACTGGTTTTCCGCCATTTCGCCTACGGAACGGATACGACGGTTGCCGAGGTGGTCGATATCGTCCACTTCGCCTTTACCGTTACGGATATCGATGAGCTTCTTCATCACTTCAATGATGTCGTCTTTGCTCAGGATACCGGAACCTTCGATTTCGTCGCGCAGCAGAGAACGGTTGAACTTCATACGACCAACCGCGGACAGATCGTAGCGGTCTTCGGAGAAGAACAGGTTCTCGAACAGGCTTTCAGCCGCTTCGCGAGTTGGTGGCTCACCAGGACGCATCATGCGGTAGATTTCGACCAGCGCGCTCAGACGATCGTTGGTTGGGTCGACGCGTACAGTCTCAGAGATGTACGGACCGTGGTCCAGATCGTTGGTGAACAGCGTTTCGATACGTTTGTGGCCAGCCTGGCTCAGCTTAGCCAGCAGATCCAGGCTCAGCTCCATGTTCGCCGGGCAGATCAGCTCGCCAGTTGATTCATCAACGTAATCTTTCGCGGCTACTTTTCCTGCAATGTATTCAACCGGAACTTCGATGTGTTTGATATCATCTTTTTCCAGCTGGCGGATGTGGCGCGCGGTGATACGGCGACCTTTTTCCACATACACTTTGCCGTCGGCTTCGATGTCGAACGACGCGGTCTCACCACGCAGACGTTCCGGCACCAACTCCATCTGCAACTTGTTGTCGCGGATTTCAAAGATCACTTTCTCAAAGAACAGGTCCAGGATCTGCTCAGTGGTATAGTTCAGTGCACGCAGAATGATGGTTGCAGGAAGCTTACGACGACGGTCGATACGGACAAACAGGTTGTCTTTTGGATCGAATTCGAAGTCCAGCCATGAACCACGGTAAGGAATGATGCGTGCGTTATACAGTACTTTACCGGAAGAGTGCGTTTTACCTTTATCGCTGTCGAAGAAGACGCCCGGGCTACGGTGCAGCTGGGAAACGATAACACGCTCAGTACCGTTGATAACGAAAGTACCGTTGTCCGTCATGAGTGGAATTTCACCCATGTAGACTTCTTGTTCTTTAATATCTTTTACGGTGCCTTCCGGCGCTTCGCGCTCGTAGATCACCAGACGCAGTTTTACGCGCAGCGGTGCGGAATAGGTCACGCCACGGATCTGACATTCCTGAACGTCAAACACCGGTTCGCCAAGGCGGTAGCTGACGTACTGCAGCTCGGAATTACCGCTGTAGCTCTGAATCGGGAACACGGAACGGAAGGCTGCTTCCAGGCCGTACTGCCCTTCAGGATCTTGCTCGATAAACTTCTGGAACGAGTCAAGCTGGATAGAAAGGAGATATGGAATGTCCAGAACTTGTGGACGTTTACCAAAATCCTTACGAATACGTTTTTTCTCGGTATAGGAGTAAACCATAGGGTTCCTCAGCTCGCTGACAAGTCGACCCATCTGTCCGACGAAGGGACAGTTTGTGCAACACCATTTTGTGGACCGGAAAATTGAATACTTTCCGCAATACCTGTTGCTATCACGCTTAAACCATTTCATTGCGATTTACACAGAGCGAGCACCCTGTCGCAGTATATTAAGTCGTCGATAGAAACAAGCATTGTCAGGACAACCAGCAGTCAAACAGTGTGAAATGCTGCTGATGCCTTACAGCGCAAAAAGGCTGGTGACTAAAAAGTCACCAGCCATCAGCCTAATTGCTTAGGCTGCAACCAGAAAAGTTGGCTTATTTAACTTCAACTTCAGCGCCAGCTTCTTCCAGAGATTTTTTCAGTGCTTCTGCGTCGTCTTTGCTCACGCCTTCTTTCAGCGCAGCTGGAGCAGATTCTACCAGGTCTTTAGCTTCTTTCAGACCCAGGCCAGTTGCGCCACGTACTGCTTTGATTACAGCAACTTTGTTCGCGCCAGCAGCTTTCAGAATTACGTCGAATTCAGTTTTTTCTTCAGCAGCTTCAGCCGGGCCCGCAGCTACAGCTACAGCAGCAGCAGCAGAAACACCGAATTTTTCTTCCATTGCAGAAACCAGCTCTACAACGTCCATTACGGACATAGCTGCTACTGCTTCAATGATTTGATCTTTAGTGATAGACATTTAAATTGTTCCTGAAAATCAGAATAAGTTTATACGTAAGCAAATGCTTTATAAAGATAACTGCGATTAAGCAGCTTCTTTCGCATCGCGTACAGCAGCCAGAGTGCGAACCAGTTTGCCAGCCGCAGCTTCTTTCATGGTTGCCATCAGGCGTGCAATTGCTTCTTCGTAGGTCGGCAGGGTTGCCAGGCGATCGATTTGCGATGCCGGGATCAACTCACCTTCAAAGGCTGCAGCTTTGACCTCAAATTTTGCATTCGCTTTCGCGAACTCTTTGAACAGACGAGCAGCAGCGCCCGGGTGTTCCATAGAGTATGCAATCAGGGTCGGACCAACAAACGTGTCTTTCAGGCACTCGAACTGAGTACCTTCAACTACGCGACGCAGCAGGGTGTTACGAACAACACGCATGTATACGCCAGCTTCACGACCTGCTTTACGCAGTTCAGTCATTTTGTCTACAGTAACGCCACGGGAATCCGCAACTACTGCAGACAGCGCGCCTTTGGCTACTTCGCTGACTTCAGCAACAATCGCTTGTTTGTCTTGAAGATTTAAAGCCATTAGCTTTGCTCCTGGATGTTTGCCGGAACTCATGTTCCGGAACTCACTTCACTCGACCCAACGGGAAGAGCGTCTTAATACGGTGAGCAGAAACAAGCCAGAGTATTTAAAATAATCTTAGCGTTCTGTCACCGTCTACGCAGGGGATTAAGTTTCTTGCGAAACACCTGCGGTCTTCGACGGAGGCCTGGATAGGCCAGGCTCCAACGAACAATTCTTTTAGCCGCTAACTTTTGTTAGCAAACGTGGGGGTAAGATTGTAGACAAAATCACCGCCCACGTAAAGGCATTAGTTTGCAGCAGCGCTCAGGCCAGCCTGGTCAACTGCAACACCTGCACCCATGGTGGTGGAGATGCTAACTTTCTTGATGTACACGCCTTTCGCCTGAGTTGGTTTTGCTTTTTTCAGCGCAACCAGCAGAGCTTCCAGGTTTTCTTTCAGTTTGTCAGCGTCAAAGTCCACTTTACCGATGGTGGTGTGGATGATGCCGTTTTTGTCGTTACGATAACGAACCTGACCTGCTTTAGCGTTCTTAACCGCTTCAGCAACGTTAGGGGTTACAGTACCCACTTTCGGGTTTGGCATCAGGCCGCGTGGACCCAGAACCTGGCCCAGCTGGCCAACAACGCGCATTGCATCTGGAGAAGCAATAACAACGTCAAAGTTCATTTCGCCTTTCTTGATCTGATCAGCCAGATCTTCCATACCTACCAGTTCAGCGCCGGCAGCTTTAGCAGCTTCAGCGTTTGCACCCTGAGCAAATACAGCTACGCGTACGGAACGGCCAGTACCGTGTGGCAGTACAGTTGCGCCACGAACGTTCTGATCGGATTTACGAGCGTCGATGCCCAGGTTAACGGCAACGTCAACGCTTTCAACGAACTTAGCGGTAGCCAGTTCTTTCAGCAGAGCGATAGCTTCGTTGATGTCGTACTGTTTGGTCGCATCAACTTTGTCACGGATCACGGACATGCGCTTGGTCAGTTTAGCCATTTCTTAGTCCTCCACTACCAGGCCCATGGAACGTGCAGTACCTTCGATGGAGCGAGTCATCGCTTCAATGTCGGAACCAGTCATGTCGGCAGCTTTGGTCTGCGCGATTTCCTGCAACTGAGCGCGGGAAATTTTACCCACTTTGTCTTTGTTCGGCTTACCGGAACCAGACTTGATGCCCGCTGCTTTCTTCAGCAGAACTGCTGCTGGAGGGGTTTTGGTAACGAAAGTGAAAGAACGGTCAGCGTAAACAGTGATTACAACTGGGATTGGCAGACCTTTCTCCATGGATTCAGTTTTGGCGTTGAACGCTTTACAGAATTCCATGATGTTCACACCCTGCTGACCCAGAGCTGGACCAACTGGTGGACTTGGGTTCGCCATACCTGCTGCAACCTGCAGCTTGACGTAGGCTTGTACTTTCTTAGCCATTCTAAAATCCTCTGATTGGGTAATAACGCCTCGGAGAGGCTCCCCGTGAATAAAATTCGTTTTACGGGTCGGAACCCATAAAAACAAAAGGCGCGAAATTGTATTCCAATCTCGCGCCCTGTGCAACGATTAAATCGTCGCTTTTTTGATCGCTGCTTAGGCTTTTTCTACCTGAGCAAAGTCCAGCTCTACCGGGGTCGCACGACCAAAGATAGAAACGGAAACTTTCAGGCGGGACTTCTCGTAGTCCACTTCTTCGACGACGCCATTAAAGTCAGCAAACGGACCGTCGTTAACACGAACCATCTCACCCGGTTCAAACAGCGTTTTCGGACGCGGTTTGTCACCCACCTGCTGGAGGCGGTTCATAATCGCATCAACTTCTTTGTCGCTGATTGGCGCCGGACGGTCAGATGTGCCGCCGATAAAGCCCATCACGCGTGGTACGCTGCGCACCAGGTGCCAGCTCGCGTCGTTCATCACCATCTGAACCAGCACGTAACCCGGGAAGAATTTACGTTCGCTTTTGCGACGTTGGCCGCCACGGATCTCAACCACTTCTTCGGTCGGAACCATAACTTCGCCAAATAACTCTTCCATATTGTGTAATTTGATATGCTCACGCAGCGACGTAGCTACGCGGCCTTCAAAACCGGAAAACGCCTGAACGACGTACCAGCGCTTTTTAGGGGCTTCAGACATCTCAGAACCTCAGGCCAGTGATAAAGGATACCAGGCGAACCAGAATACCATCCAGTCCCCACAGGATCAGTGACATTACAGCGGTTACCGCCGCTACAATCAGCGTGGTGTGCAATGTTTCCTGGCGAGTCGGCCAAATGACCTTGCGGACTTCGGTACGCGCTTCGCGGGCAAACGCAACGGTCGCTTTGCCTTTCGTCGTCAACAGCGCGACACCACCCGCCGCAGCAATCAGAATTACCACTGCAAGCGCGCGTAGCGGCAGCATCATGTCACGATAAAGATAGTTGCCGACAATCGCCACAATCAGCAGCACGGCTACAACTACCCATTTCATCGCTTCCAGGCCGCGCCCGCTCCCTTGAGCTTCGGTATTCGCACTCATAAACCAACCTGTCAGAAGTATTCTACAAACATTTTCACCCCGCGAGTGCGAGGCAAACCAATCGAAATGCTATTCGCTTTTCGTATTATACGCTCTCCGCAGAGCCTGTCTCAGCAATGATTATGACAAAATTAATCACTGATGAGCCAGGTTCTGATGTGAAAGCGTGCAAAAAGGGCATCAAATGATGCCCTTTTATTGCGCATTGCGTCAAATGTTATCAGCGATTAGCCGAGAACTTTAGCAACAACGCCCGCGCCAACGGTACGGCCGCCTTCACGGATTGCGAAACGCAGACCGTCGTCCATCGCGATTGGGTGGATCAGAGTCACAACCATCTTGATGTTGTCGCCTGGCATTACCATCTCTACGCCTTCTGGCAGTTCGATGGTACCGGTCACGTCAGTTGTACGGAAGTAGAACTGTGGACGGTAGCCTTTGAAGAACGGAGTATGACGGCCGCCTTCGTCTTTGGACAGAATGTACACTTCAGATTCGAACTTGGTGTGTGGCTTGATTGAGCCTGGCTTCGCCAGAACCTGACCACGTTCGATTTCTTCACGTTTGATACCACGCAGCAGAACACCAACGTTCTCACCAGCACGGCCTTCGTCCAGCAGTTTGCGGAACATTTCAACGCCAGTACAGGTAGACTTCGCAGTCTCTTTGATACCAACGATTTCAACTTCTTCACCAACTTTGATGATACCGCGCTCTACACGACCGGTAACAACGGTACCACGACCGGAGATGGAGAATACGTCTTCGATTGGCAGCAGGAATGGCTTGTCAATCGCACGCTCTGGTTCTGGGATGTAAGAATCCAGGAAGCCAGCCAGTTCGATGATTTTCGCTTCCCACTCTGCATCGCCTTCCAGCGCTTTCAGCGCGGAACCACGAACGATTGGAGTGTCGTCGCCTGGGAAATCGTACTGAGACAGCAGTTCACGAACTTCCATCTCTACCAGTTCCAGCAGCTCTTCGTCATCAACCATGTCGCACTTGTTCAGGAACACGATGATGTAAGGAACGCCTACCTGACGACCCAGCAGGATGTGCTCACGAGTCTGAGGCATAGGGCCATCAGTCGCAGCAACAACCAGGATCGCGCCGTCCATCTGCGCAGCACCGGTGATCATGTTTTTAACATAGTCGGCGTGGCCTGGGCAGTCTACGTGTGCGTAGTGGCGAGTCGGGGTGTCATACTCAACGTGAGAAGTGTTGATGGTGATACCACGAGCTTTTTCTTCTGGTGCGTTATCGATCTGGTCGAAAGCACGAGCAGCACCGCCGTAGGTTTTAGCCAGTACGGTAGTGATTGCAGCGGTCAGCGTTGTTTTACCATGGTCAACGTGGCCGATAGTACCGACGTTAACGTGCGGTTTTGTACGTTCAAACTTTTCTTTAGACATCGATTGTCCCTCTAAGACACGGATAAATCGGTGATATCACCACATCAACCAGGCGAAAATGCCTGAACTGTTGAATACATTTACATTGAAACAGAGAGAAAGGGAGGGAGAAGTGAAGTGGTGCTGATACCCAGAGTCGAACTGGGGACCTCACCCTTACCAAGGGTGCGCTCTACCAACTGAGCCATATCAGCACGTATTGGAGCGGGCAGCGGGAATCGAACCCGCATCATCAGCTTGGAAGGCTGAGGTAATAGCCATTATACGATGCCCGCATCCTGAAACTCGGCTACCCAGTTCTTTCTGTAACAAAAAAAGAGATTTCTCTCTTTTCTGTTCGAGCTGGTCAATTTTTCCAACCAGCTCCGGCGGCGTTGACGCTGCCAGAAAGTGGTGGTGGGGGAAGGATTCGAACCTTCGAAGTCTGTGACGGCAGATTTACAGTCTGCTCCCTTTGGCCGCTCGGGAACCCCACCGGACTTGATGGTGCCGACTACCGGAATCGAACTGGTGACCTACTGATTACAAGTCAGTTGCTCTACCTACTGAGCTAAGTCGGCATCAAGTAGCGCGCATTCTATGGAGACCTGCGCAGTCATGCAACTAAAAAATTGCATAAAACGTTCTTTCGCTCACATTTTATTCGAAACCAGGGCTAACCGCTGTAAATTCATCCGCTCACGGTTAAAAATTCAACATGAACGCCTGATTTCGGCACGCTATAGCCCCACGTGATACCTGCCCGGTTAAGCATCGCTTTCCCATATTTTTTCTTATTATTCCTCTCATCTGGTGTTAACCTCCTGCCCATTGTCCAAAATTAACTATGTGATGAGCCCGCACCCGCCGTTTCGTGATGGTTCACAGAAGCATGCTTATGAGCAAAAAAGAGCAAACGTTAATGACGCCCTATCTTCAGTTTAACCGTAGCCAGTGGGCAGCCCTGCGTGACTCCGTCCCTATGACACTGACGGAAGGTGAAATCGCACGGCTAAAAGGGATAAACGAAGATCTCTCCCTGGAAGAGGTGGCAGAAATCTATCTCCCCCTCTCTCGCTTGCTTAACTTCTATATCAGCTCCAATTTGCGTCGTCAGGCCGTCCTGGAACAGTTCCTCGGCACGAACGGTCAACGTATTCCTTATATCATCAGTATTGCGGGCAGCGTGGCAGTGGGTAAAAGTACCACCGCGCGCGTGCTTCAGGCGCTGCTGAGCCGCTGGCCGGAACACCGCAGCGTGGAGCTGATCACCACCGACGGCTTCCTGCATCCCAACGAGGTGTTGAAAGAACGCGGCCTGATGAAAAAGAAGGGCTTCCCGCTCTCTTATGATATGCACCGCCTGGTAAAGTTTGTTTCAGATCTAAAATCGGGCGTACCTCACGTTACCGCGCCGGTTTACTCACATCTGATCTACGACCGCATCCCGGATGGCGACAAAACGGTTGTGCAGCCCGACATCCTGATTCTGGAAGGCTTAAACGTCCTGCAAAGCGGGATGGATTACCCTCACGATCCGCATCATGTGTTTGTCTCTGACTTTGTCGATTTCTCAATCTATGTCGATGCGCCGGAAGATTTGCTGCAACGCTGGTATATCAACCGCTTCCTGAAGTTCCGCGAAGGGGCGTTCACCGACCCGGATTCCTACTTCCACAACTACGCCCAGCTCTCTGAAGAAGAGGCTATCAGCGTGGCGACCGGGCTGTGGAATGAGATCAACTACGTCAACCTCAAAGAGAACATCCTGCCGACGCGCGAACGCGCAAGCCTGATCCTCACCAAGAGTGAGAAACACGCCGTCGACCAGATTCGTTTACGGAAGTAGACCTCAGACGTAAAAAAAAACCGGCTTATCGCCGGTTTTTTATTTATGCATGCGGCTTTTCGCCGTTTTCATCCTGATCGACCGCGAAGCAGGCCACCAGCTGTCCACCATAATCCTTTAGCTGTGGCTGCAACTGCGTACACGGACCGAAGCGGCGACGGCAGCGGGCGTTAAACGCACATCCCGGCGGCGGGTTAAGCGGGCTTGGCAACTCACCGGTCAGCTTAATGCGCTCACGGCGGTCATCCGGGTTCAGCCGCGGCGTCGCAGACAGCAGTGCCTGGGTATACGGATGACGCGGGTTAGTAAAGATCTGATCTTTCGTCCCCTTCTCCACGCAGCGTCCCAGATACATCACCATCACCTCATCGGCAATGTGCTCGACCACGGACAGGTCATGGGAGATGAAGACGTACGACAGTCCCAGATCCTGCTGTAAATCCATCATCAGGTTAAGCACCTGCGCGCGAACGGACACGTCAAGCGCTGAGACCGGCTCATCGGCAATCACCACATCCGGGTCAAGCATCAGCCCACGAGCGATGGCAATACGCTGACGCTGACCACCAGAGAACATATGCGGGTAGCGATCGTAATGCTCGGTTTTAAGCCCCACCTTCGCCATCATCGCCAGCGCTTTTTCACGACGCTGCTCTTTGCTCAGATTGCTGTTAATCAGCAGCGGTTCTTCCAGAATCTGCCCCACTTTTTTACGCGGGTTTAAAGAACCGTACGGGTTCTGGAACACAATCTGGATTTTCTGGCGACGCAGCTTCTGCGCCTGCGGATCGTGCTTGAGCAGATCCTGGCCCTGATAGTAAAGCTCGCCGCCGGTTGGCGTTTCAATCATCGTCAGCAGACGGCCCAGCGTGGATTTCCCACAGCCCGACTCCCCGACGACCGCCAGCGTTTTACCGCGTTCAAGGCTGAAGGAGACGCCGTCCAGCGCTTTTACCAGGCGCTCAGGAGCAAAAATCCCCTTCTTCACCGGGTAATGTTTTTTCAGGTCGATAGCCTGCAACAGCGGCTGTTGCGTGGTGGCCTCGTGCGTACTCATAGTGTTGGCCTCCCGGCATCATCGAGTGGGTAGTGGCATTTTGACTGCCGACCATCGGCCAGCAGATTCAGCTCTGGCTCCTCGGCGCGGCATTTATCCGTCGCATACGGGCAGCGCGGATTCAGCAGGCAGCCCTGCGGACGGTCATATTTACCCGGAACCACACCCGGCAGTGACGCCAGACGCGCTTTGTCCTGGGCAAACTCCGGCAGCGCACGCAGCAACGCCTGCGTATACGGATGACGCGGCGCGCGGAAGATATCGTGCGAACTTCCGGTCTCCACCACCTGACCCGCGTACATCACGATGATTTTGTGCGCCGCTTCCGCCACCAGCGCCAGATCGTGCGTAATCAGCACCAGCGCCATGTTCTCTTTCTGCTGCAGCTCCAGCAGCAGCTCGATGATCTGTGCCTGGATGGTCACGTCAAGCGCCGTCGTCGGTTCATCCGCAATCAGCAGCTTTGGCCGACAGGCAATCGCCATGGCGATCATCACGCGCTGGCTCATCCCGCCTGAAAGCTGGTGCGGGTAAACGTCCAGACGCGATGCTGGGTCAGGTATCCCCACCTGGTTCAGCAGATCGATAGCACGCTGGCGACGGGTTTTCTTATTCCCACCCTGATGCACCTTAATCGCTTCCATAATCTGGAAACCCACGGTGTAGCATGGGTTCAGGCTGGTCATGGGGTCCTGGAAGATCATCGCCACTTCCGCGCCCACCAGCTGGCGGCGCTGTTTTTCGGAAATACGCTTCAGATCCTGACCGTTGAACTCCAGATTTTCCGCCATCACGCGGCCGGGGTAGTCAATCAGCCCCATAATCGCCAGCGAACTCACTGACTTACCGGAGCCCGACTCACCTACAATCCCGACCACTTCGCCCTGATTAACGCTGTAGCTGATACGGTCCACGGCGCGAAACGGTGTGCCTTCGTCGCCAAAGTGCACGGATAATTTATTTACATTTAATAACGCCATCTCGTGCCTCTTACTGCTTCAGTTTGGGATCAAGTGCATCACGCAGACCATCACCCATCAGGTTAAATGCCAGCACCGTCAGCAGAATCGCCAGACCCGGGAAGGTGACGACCCACCAGGCGCTTTGCGCGAACTGCAACACGTCGGAGAGCATGGTGCCCCACTCCGGTGTTGGCGGCTGCGCACCCATGCCAAGGAAGCCAAGAGCGGCCATATCAAGAATGGCGTTAGAGAAACCGAGCGACGCCTGAACAATCAGCGGCGCAAGGCAGTTTGGGAAGATATTGATAAACATCTGACGCATCGCACCGGCACCCGCCACGCGAGAGGCGGTAACGTAGTCGCGGTTCACTTCCACAAGCACCGCCGCACGGGTCAGACGCACATAGTGCGGTAGCGCAACAAACGTCAGCGCAAGCGCGGCGTTACCAATCGACGGACCGAAGATCGCCACCAGCACCAGCGCCAGCAGCAGGCTTGGCAATGCCAGCATAATGTCGACGACGCGCATGATGATGTTATCAACAATGCCGCCGAAGTAGCCTGCAACCAGGCCGAGTACGATCCCCATGATCAGCGACAGTACGACAACGAGGCAGCCAACCAGCAGCGACAGGCGTGCGCCGTACATCAGGCGCGAAAGCACATCGCGACCCACGTCGTCGGTGCCCAGCAGGTGCGCCAGGCTTCCGCCGTCCTGCCATGCAGGAGGTGCCAGCAGCGCATCGCGGAACTGATCAGCCGGGTTATACGGCGCAAGGACGTTCGCAAACACCGCAATCAGGATCATGATGGAAACATACACCAGCCCGACGACCGCGCCTTTGTTGCGCTTGAAGTAGTGCCAGAATTCCTGCATCGGCGTCATTGGCACCGGTGCGGTGACCACTTTATTTTGAGTAACTTGTGACATGATGGCCCCTTACTTCTTATGACGAATACGCGGGTTCACCACGCCGTACAGCAAATCGACCAGCAGGTTGACGAGAATAATCATCGTCGCGACCAGCAGTACACCGCCCTGCACAACCGGATAGTCACGGCGTTGCAGCGCATCAATCAGCCAGCGTCCAAGACCCGGCCAGGAGAAGATGGTTTCGGTCAGGATCGCCCCCGCCAGCAGCGTACCGACCTGCAAACCGATAACGGTTACCACCGGCAGCATAGCGTTTCGCAGGGCATGAATGATGATGACGCGCATACGGGTCAGGCCTTTAGCGCGGGCAGTACGAATATAATCCTCGCCCAACACTTCCAGCATGGAGGAACGGGTCATACGCACGATCACCGCCAGAGGGATGGTGCCCAACACCATTGCAGGCAGGATCATGTGCGCAACCGCATCAATGAAGTTGCCCTCTTCGCCCCAGATCGCCGTATCAATCAGCATAAAGCCGGTTAACGGATTGGTGTCGTCAAGGAAAACCATATCGCTGACGCGTCCGGAGACCGGCGTCAGGTTCCACTGCACCGAGACCAGCATGATCAGCATCATGCCCCACCAGAAGATAGGCATGGAGTAGCCGGTCAGTGCCAGGCCAACAGCGGTGTGGTCAAAAATAGAGCCACGTTTAACGGCAGCCAGTACGCCAACGGGGATCCCTACCGCGGTCGCGAAGATCATGGCGCAGATACCGAGTTCCAGCGTCGCTTTAAAGCGAGGTACGAACTCGTCCCACACCGGAAGACGGCTTTTCAGTGAAATCCCTAAATCGCCGTGCAACACGCCCCAGATATAGTGGAGATACTGCTGCCACATCGGCTTATCGAGGCCGAGTTCAGCCAGCAGCTGTGCATGGCGCTCAGGGGAAATACCACGCTCGCCCGCCATAATCATTACCGGGTCGCCGGGGATCATATGGACGAAGGCAAAAGTGAGAAGGGTGATACCGATAAACGTCGGGATAACCAGTCCCAGACGTCGGAGGATGAACTGCAACATAACCCGGATTCTCTCTGATGACGCACGACCAGTGGCGTGACGTCTGTATTGCTCACAAATGTAAATTCCCTCTCCCTGTGGGAGAGGGTTAGGGTGAGGGGGTGCATGCACGCCCCTCACCCCTGCCCTCTCCAGGAGGGAGAGGGAGAACACCCTACTTATTATTCAACAGACACGTTTTCGAAGTGGTGTTTGCCCAGTGGATCGACCACGTAGCCCTTCACTTCTTTACGCACTGGTTCGTACACGGTGGAGTGAGCAACAATCAGCGCCGGAGCCTGATCGTGCATGACAACCTGCGCTTGCTTGTACAGTTCGATACGTTTGTTGTGATCGTCGGTCGCACGCGCCGGCTGGATCAGATCTTCAAACGGCTTGTAGCACCAGCGAGAATAGTTAGAACCGTCTTTCGCTGCCGCACAGCTGAACAGAGTCGCGAAGAAGTTGTCCGGATCCCCGTTGTCGCCGGTCCAGCCCATCATGACCGCCTGGTGTTCACCCGCTTTGGCGCGCTTCAGGTACTCGCCCCACTCGTAGGTCACAATCTTGGCCTGCACGCCAATCTTCGCCCAGTCAGCCTGAACCATTTCCGCCATACGGCGTGCGTTCGGGTTGTAAGGACGCTGTACCGGCATCGCCCACAGCTCGACGGTAAAGCCTTTGTCCTGGCCCGCTTCTTTCAGCAGCGCTTTCGCTTTCTCAGGATCGTAGGTGTAGTCCTTTATGTCGTCGTTATAGCCCCACATGGTTGGTGGGATCAGGTTCTTGGCCGCAACGCCAGCGCCCTGGTAAACGGCTTTGATGATCGCTTCTTTGTTCACCGCGTAGGTCAGCGCCTGACGCACTTTCACGTCATCGAACGGTTTCTTCTCGGTGTTGAAGGAGAGATAACCCACGTTCAGGCCCGCCTGCTCCAGCAGGTTGATATTTTTGTCCTGCTTCATGCGCGCGATGTCAGCCGGGTTTGGATACGGCATCACCTGACATTCGTTTTTCTGCAATTTTGCGTAACGCACGGATGCGTCAGGCGTGATGGAGAAGACCAGACGGTCGATCTGCGGCTTGGTGCCCCAGTAGCCCGGGAAGGCTTTATACAGAATACGGGAATCTTTCTGGTACTGAAGCAGCTGGAACGGGCCGGTACCGATTGGGTTCAGGTCCACTTTTTCCGGAGTGCCGGCTTTCAGCATGTTGTCCGCATACTCTTTAGAGAGAATAGAGGCGAAGTCCATCGCCAGGTCAGCCAGGAATGGCGCTTCCGGACGCGTCAGCACAAACTGGACGGTTTTATCGTCCACTTTTTTCACTTCAGCGATCAGGTCTGGCAGACCCATCCCTTCGAAGTATTCATAGCTGCCGCCAGACACTTTATGGTACGGGTTCTGGGCATTTTTCTGACGGTCGAAGGAGAACACAACGTCGTCGGCGTTAAAGTCGCGCGTAGGTTTAAATTCTTTGCTGTCCTGCCACTTCACGCCCTGACGCAGGTGGAAGGTATAGGTTTTACCGTCTTCGCTGATATCCCACTTTTCAGCCAGGCCAGGAATCACTTCCGTGGTGCCGGTTTTAAATTCAACCAGACGGTTATAGATCGGTACAGAGCTTGCGTCGTAAGTCGTACCAGAGGTAAAGAGCTGTGGGTTAAAGCCTTCCGGAGAGCCTTCAGAACAGTAAACCAGGGTTTTTGCCTGTACGCTTGCTGCAACGGTCATGGCCACCAGGCTCAGACCAAGCTTCAGCATCCCTGACTTCTTCAAGGAAATACTCATTATTGTGCTCCAATGTGATGTTTTGCTTTGTTGTGTTACGCCGCCTGACCTTTATTTATTTTTTACCCGGTCCGGTCGGTGATGCCCGAAGGCGTTAAAAGGGATAGAGAATCCTTTCAGAAGAGCGTTTGAGTTGCAGCGCAGATCCTCCCTGAAATGCCCCTCGTGCCCTACAATCTGTCAACAGAATGTGAAAACGTCAATACAGGTGGCGGGGATTTACGTGGAGTGTGAGAAACCGCAAACAAAGATTAAAAAAACCCTGACCGTGAGTTTTCAGCAGAGAAATTTATGCTACTCGCCATGATGCAGCACAATTATCTTCATATTTCGCAACACTCAGTGATTAAGTTTTATTCAGAATGGGTAAATTTTCTTACAGGATGGTGATTATCTGAGCACTAAATACCGCGAACGTTAAAACGCACAGCGAAAAATGCTGAGGTTATCCATAAGCAACGCGAAAAAAGATCAAACTATATATAAAAAAATACAATGGATTATGTCACAAAACCGCAAGCAGGCAGGGGGAAGCAGGGCTAAGGGGTATTTTGAGGACTCGTGCGGGGTAATGCGTTAATGCAAAAAGGGCTAACCTTGCGGTTAGCCCTTTTTAGAATGTGGTCGGCGAGAGAGGATTCGAACCTCCGACCCACTGGTCCCAAACCAGTTGCGCTACCAAGCTGCGCTACTCGCCGAATGCGGAGCGCATCTTACTGCTGAGGTGCGCCCCCGTCAATCCCTTATTTTCAAAAAGCCATTCAACTGGCGATATTCTCGCCAGACCAGCTACTGCGCGGCTTTTGTGGTGTTATCAGGGAGTTTACACCAGTTGTTGTTTTCGTTAATCCCACCGTTCGGTGAGGTATAGCCGAGACAGCCCATAATGGTGTCGTACAGCTCAACGTGACGGCGCGGTACCTTGATCTCTGCCTGCTGTTTCAGATGGGCAAACATTTTGGCTTTGTCCGGATTTTCCAGGTACTTATCCGACATCCACATGATCATCGGCACGCGGAACTGCTCAGGCGGGGCCAGCTTACGCGGCGTACCGTGTAAATGCTCTTTCTCGTTGATGGACTCGCCGTGGTCGGCCGCGTAGATCACAATCGCTTTCTTATCGCGAAGCTGGTCGATCACCCGACTGAGGAAGGTATCCACATACAGAATCGAGTTATCATAGGCATTGATCAGCTCCTGCTTGCTACAGTTCTTGTTAATGCCGACGCACTCAGGCGTCCATTTGGCGAAATCGCGCGTGTAACGCTGATAGTAGCTGTAGTGTGACCCTTTGGTATGCAGAACAATAAGATGCTTACCCTGCGGATGGTTTTTCAGTGACTGTTCCATCTCAGAGAGCAGCAGCATGTCATCAACGTTCTTTCCGCGGTTACGCGGCTCGGCGCCAATCTGCTCGCGGTAGGCGATGTTATCCGCCATGGTGTTGGTGTAGAACCACATCTCACTTTGCATGGCGAACAGATCGGAGCTAAATCCAAGCTGCTTCAGAACAGCAAACACGTTTTGCTCTTTGAGAGTGCGCTGAGGATTATCACTCGCACCGCCCTCACGAACAAACATACAGCGCAACGAGAGCTTCGTGGCGGTATCGCAGGAGTAGCCGCGGTAAGCTACAAGATTCTTTTCCTGCGCCAGTTTGGGGGTGGTATCGCGGTCATAACCGAGGATACCCATATGATCCCAGCGCGTTGTTTCGCCGATAACGAAGACCACGTAAGTATCATCCAGCCCGTCAGCCGGGGCCTGGTAGGTGAACTTTTTGGTTGGGTTAATCAGCGATTTCACATCGCTGGATTCGTCCGCCTGAGCCCAGGCATAAAGACCTAACGCCGACAGCCAGTTAGACGGCAGATACGAGTTAGCCACCACGCCGCCGTAGCTTGGCATATCCACGCCTGTCGCTTTTTCGATCCGCTTTTGCTGTTTTTCCATCAGGCGAATAGGCGCCCATACCAGCAGACCCGCCAGAAGAACGACGGCGACGTTGCGGATGCGCTGTCCCCGGGTACGCAGCTGGCGTAACAGGGTGTAGCGGCAGGTGTTACTCCAGATAAAGAAGAGCGGGATCAGGCAGGTCAGAATCGTCCACAGGATGAACCCTTGACCCACCACCTCTTTCGAGAGGTCGATGTCCGTGGTCATCACCGAGGCCACAATACCGTAGCCAATGACCACATTCATGAATGTCATGTAATAGCTTGCGGCGGCGGAGATAATCACCACCAGCGAGGCCAGAACCTGCCATGTACGTCTGCCAAAAAGCGAGAGCAGACGTAGCAGGAAGAAGGTCGCCAGAATTGAGCCAAACACTTCAATCGCGGCAAAAATTCCATTTCTTACAGTGAGGTGTTCGAAATAACCTTCCACTCGTCTGAACAGCACCGCGCCATTCAGAAACAAACCGATATAGACAGCCAGCATCAGACACAATCTTTGCTGGGTAAGAGACCTAATATATTTCATGCAAACAACCCTGGGGGAAGGGGTATAAAGACCCGCCGAATCTCAGTGAGAAAGCTGACAGAGTAAGTAGATGCGAGAGAAACCGTTATCAGAAACGTCTACAAGCGCGATAAGTAGACCACAGCAGGAAAGAAAAGTGGCAGCAGAGAATGTGAATCGATGAAGATTTTTACAAAATAGCAAGTCCGGAAGCGATTTAGAAATAAATAAAAGAGGCCCTGCGGCCCCTTTTTATCGAATCATGCATGCGCTTCTTTATATACCTCGCGCTGCGGCTGACGAATCGTGGTGGACAGCGCCAGCGAAATAATCAGCAAGGCAAATATCACGCAGAATGTCACGTAGAAGCCACCAAACAGCGAGGCAATCAGTGAACCGCAAATACTGCCGATACCGAAGCCGAGATAAATCACGCCGTAGTTTTTCGCCAGGTTGTTCAGGCCGAAGAACTCGCTCACCAGCGACGGGAAGACGGTAATAGTGCCGCCAAAGTTAAAGGCTACGCAGGCTATCGCCGCAAAGAATGTCGCCTCGTTCAGCGGAGCGAACAGCAGTGCTGCCATACCCACCAGGGAGATCACCTGCCCCAGCGTAATCACGCGGATCCGGGCGATTTTGTCAGACAAGATACCCAGTACCAGACGACCCGAGAGGTTAGCGATGGAGATGACCGTTACGGCGTTCGCCGCCGTCGCCGCGTCCAGTTTTACCATTCCCTGCGCGATATCTTTCGCCACACCGATGACATACAGACCGCTCATGCAGGCCGTCAGGAACATCACCGCCAGCATCCAGTACTGCGGCTTACGCATGGACTGAGCGAGGGTGAAATCGTTCTCCACCACGCCGTTAACGGTTTTCACTTCCTGCTGCGGCGCATCTTTCATCAGCGTGGCGCCGAAGAGGATCATTACCAGCACAATCACGCCCCAGATCATAAAGGTTTTCTCAAGCCCAACCGAGGCCAGCAGATGCGCATCGATGAATTTGAAGCCGAGGCTGCCCAGGCCATATGAACCAATGGCAAATGCGGAGATAAGCCCTTTACGCTCCGGGAACCACTTCACGCAGTTAGACAGCGTCAGCAGATAACCTGCGCCGTCCGCCAGCCCCACCAGCACCCCGGCGCTCAGCCACAGCATCATCAGGTTGTTAGAATATGCCGTCAGGAAGAATCCCAAGCCCAGCAAGATCCCGGATGCCATGGTTACACGCTTCACGCCGAAACGTTCCTGAAGTTTGCCCGCCACGGAAGAGGAAATTGCTAACCCAAGACTCAGCAAGCCGAAGGAGAATGCCACCTGGCTTATCGGCGCGCCGAGCTTATCGGACAGGGCGCTGTTAAACAGGCTCCAGGTATAGACCGATCCCAGTGCGAACTGGGTAACGATGGTGCCGAATAGCGTCAGCCAACGCGTGCGGTTATAAGTTGATGTGTTCATGGCAGTGTCCTGCAAGATAAATTAAGGAATTTCGCTGAGGACAACGATAAACAAAACCTTTATAGCGTTGGGGAAAAACGGAATGAAATGCAGGAGAGAAGGAATGAAATGCCTGGGATCTGGAATGAATGACCTTGCCGGGGAATGAAGCGCTGTTCTGTTAGTGGGCACTATCGCTCCAGACCCCGTCATAATTGTATTAAATATGTTATCGTATCGTTTAAAAAAATAACAACCCTTAAAATTTGGCGCTCAATCCCAGCGTATATAAATATTCTTCTTCAGTTTGCTGGTTATAGCTGATCTTCGCCCAGGGGTGTAAATCACCATACTGCGTATCAACACGCCAACCCAATGAGTTCACGCTGGCATGCCAGAGGGGATCGGTAAGCGACTGCGTGGTGGTTGTATCCTCAAACGCATTCACCGTTACAGGGGGAGCGCCATCAGTGCGCCACGCCATGACGGGCCCGGTGGTGAAATGTCCCGCCACGGGAAAATTCCAGCCAACGCTCAGAACGGTTTCCGCATCCGAACCGGAGGGATCGTTCAGGGTAAACCCCGCAGCATTCTGCGTGCGGTTAATACGCTCCGCGAGAATATCTTCATAACGAGGTTGGTGATCGGCGTCCCATGTATAACGTTCCGTCGTATTACTTTGTGCATCTGAAACGATATATTCCTGTTGCCACGCAAAAGCGGTGTGACAAAAAAGCAGGCAGACTGAAACACCCACCAGGCCAGAAGCAGCATGGCGACCACTGATTTTTTTTATCATCATCAAAGCGACTCCAGAAAGAGCCGAGTTCGGCGATATATGTCATTGTTCGAAGAGGTATTAGGGCGTATAGCCCTGTATTAACTATTGTCTCTTTAGCAGACACGTCAAGCCGGGCAGATTGAAATTTTTGCGTTTACCGTATCAGGAAGGGAGATGACCTATGCAACGTTGCGGCTGGGTAAGCCAGGATCAGCTTTATATCGATTATCACGACAAGGAATGGGGCGTACCGGAAACCGACGGTAAAAAACTGTTTGAAATGATTTGCCTTGAAGGCCAGCAGGCCGGGCTGTCGTGGATCACCGTTCTGAAAAAGCGTGAGAACTATCGCAAAGCCTTCCACCAGTTCGATCCGGCTGCGGTTGCCGCCATGACCGACGACGACGTACAAAAGCTGGTTCTGGATACCGGTATCATCCGCCATCGCGGTAAAATTCAGGCCATTATTGGTAACGCGCGTGCTTATCTGGCGATGGAGCAAAATGGCGAACCCTTTTCAGCATTTGTCTGGTCGTTTGTGGATAACGAGCCGAAGGTGACGCAGGCCGCCACGCTTGCAGAGATCCCAACGTCGACCCCCGCCTCAGATGCCCTGTCGAAAGCGCTGAAAAAACGCGGCTTTAAGTTTGTGGGCACCACCATCTGTTACTCCTTTATGCAGGCCTGCGGGCTGGTCAATGACCACATTACGGGCTGCTTCTGCCATCCGGAGGGCCACCATGATCCGCAAATGGCAAAGTGAGAACACCGCGCCGCTTTTGAGTCTGTGGCTGGAGAGCACCACCGAGGCGCATCCGTTTATCGACGCAAGTTACTGGCAAGCGAATGAAGCGGTAGTGCGGGATGAATACCTTCCCGCCGCCGAGACCTGGGTCTGGGAAGAAAACGGTACCCTGTGCGGTTTTATCAGCGTCATGCAGTTCCAGTTCGTGGGGGCGCTGTTTGTCGCCCCGGCGTTCATCGGAAAGGGGATTGGGCGTGCGCTGCTGAACCACGTTCAGCAGCACTACCCGTATTTAACCCTGGAGGTGTACCAGAAAAACGTGCGGGCGGTGAATTTCTATCATGCTCAGGGTTTTCGCATCGAAGACAGCGCCTGGCAGGATGATACCCAACACCCGACGTGGATCATGAGCTGGCAGGCGGATCAAACGCCGTAAGGGTAAGCGCCGGCCCCTCATATTTCTCCACCCATGCCAGCGCCGTATTCCCCGCGCAGCCATTCCCCAGCTTCGAGCTGGGGAGATCTTTGGTCAGCACGTTTACGGCGCCGTTCTTACAAATACCGCCCTCGTCCAGCGCCAGATCCGGCCATGCGCCCTGATGAATGCAGAAAACGCCAGGGCGGATCCCGTCACTCACCACGGCGCCTGCCAGCACCTGCCCGCGCGCGTTCCAGACCCGAACGAGATCGCCGTCGTTAATCCCCCGCGCCTTTGCGTCATCGCTGTTCAGCGCGATCGGCTCACGACCCGCCACCGCATACTGCTCGCGCAGAGCCGAATAGTTGAGCTGGCTGTGCAGACGATGGGCAGGATGGGCAGACAGCAGCTGAAGCTGCCCCGGCTGCGCATTGCCATGCCATTCGTCCGGCTCCAGCCACGCCGGATGCGGCGGACAGTCCGCGTAGCCAAAGCTGGCGATGCGTTCGCTGTAGATCACAATCTTCCCGCTTTCGGTTTGTAACGGGTGATTCTCCGGATCGCGACGGAAGTCAGCAAAGCGCACAAACCGCGCGTTCTGCTCGCTTTCTGGCATTTCGAAGAGTTGATTCGCCTCCCAGAACTCAGCAAATGGCGGCAGGGACACGCCCTGCGCAGCCCCGCGCTGGCTGGCAATCTGGTAAAATGTTTCCAGCCATTGCAGATCCGTTTTGCCCTCGGTGAAACGCTCCCGCCCGCCCGCTTCCCACATTTCACTCAGGTCGGCAAAGACGTCGAAATCATCCCGCGCTTCATTCCGGGGAGCCACGACGCGCTTCATCGGCACCATATGCTGGTTGCTGTAATCCCCCGTCATGGTGAGATCGTTACGCTCGAACGAGGTCGTGGCAGGCAAAACGATATCGGCATGTTTCGCTGACGCAGTCCAGAAGCACTCCGAGATCACCACCAGCTCCGGTTTCTGCCAGGCGCGGATTAGGCGGTTGGTATCCTGGTGATGGGTGAAGTTGGCCCCACCCGCCCACCAGATAAACTTAATATCCGGGAAATGGCGATCCTGACCGTTGTGCTGATAAAACCCGCCGGGGTTCTCCAGGGCTTCAACAATGCGTGCCACCGGAATTTTATCCACAGCGTCCACGCCACCCTGCACCGAGCCCTGCATGGACGCCAGCACCGCGGCTTTACGCGTCGGGTTGCCGCCGTTGGCAAAGTGATAGGAAAGGCCAAAACCGCCGCCGGGTGTGCCAATCTGCCCAAGCATCGCGGCGAGCGTCACCAACATCCAGTGCTTTTGCTCGCCAAACTGCTGGCGCTGCATCCCCCAGCCGGACATGAGCATCGTGACATGGCTATGGAATAACGCCGCCAGTTCGCGGATTTTAACGGCATTAACGCCGCAAATCGCCGCGGCCCACTCTGCGGTTTTGGCAATACCGTCGCTTTGTCCCGTCAGATAGTCGGCAAATTTATCGAACCCCGTGGTACAACGCGCCAGAAATTCCGTGTCGTGCCAGCCGTTCTCCACCAGGGTGTGGGCGATGCCCAGCATCATCGCCACGTCGGTGCCCATATGCGGCGCGATCCACTCGGCGCTGTCGCCGAAGAAATCCAGGGTTTCAGAGCGCATCGGATCGATACAGATGATGCGCTTGCCGCTTTTGCGCAGCGCATCGAAGTAGGAAACGCCTTGCTCGTCAGACGCATTCCAGGCAATTTTCAGGGTATTGAGCGGGTTGGCGCTCCACAGCACCACCACCTCTGTATGCTCCAGCACCAGCGGCCAGCTGGTCTGCTGTTGATAAACCTCATTCCCGCCCACGACATACGGCATGATCGCCTGCGCCGCGCCGGTCGAGTAATCACCCAGATGGCCGGTATATCCTCCGGCCAGGCTCATATAGCGTTGCAGCAGGGTTGCAGCCTTATGCAGCACGCCGTTTGAGCGCCAGCCATAGGAGCCGGCAAAAATGGACGACGGGCCATAGCTGTCGCGGATGCGTTTATGCTGCGTATGGATCAGCGCCAGCGCATCGTCCCAGCTCACGCGCACGAACTCATCCTGCCCGCGAATACCCTGCGGTTTATCCGGTGACGCCAGAAAGCCTTTACGCACCATCGGCCAGCGGACGCGGGTCTTGCTGTGTACCTGATCGCGAACGACGGTCTGTAAAGAGTTGAGATGGCGCGAAGGCAAAGCCCCGCGAGACGACAGCACAGTGTCGCCATCGGTTTCGACCAGCATCGGCCCCCAGTGGGCGGCGGTCAGAATGGTTTTTGTTGAGGTGCTCAAAGCGTGCGCTCCTGGTTGCGTGCAGGTGTTTCGGCCTTTCATTGAGGCAATTTATCGTTTGTGACAAATTTCAGAGTTATACACTGAATTTTCTCCGTATCCGGACGTCATAATCCACTGCCACGTCCGTCGTGGCAAAGAATAAAAAGGATTAAGGAAATAAGATGAAAAAACGCGTACTCGTTATTGCCGCTCTGGTGAGCGGCGCACTGGCTGTTTCAGGCTGCACAACCAACCCTTACACCGGTGAACGCGAAGCGGGCAAATCCGGCATTGGCGCGGGTATTGGTTCCCTGGTAGGCGCTGGCGTTGGCGTACTCTCCTCCTCCAAGAAAGACCGCGGCAAAGGCGCGCTGATTGGCGCAGCGGCAGGCGCAGCCCTGGGCGGCGGCGTGGGTTATTACATGGATGTGCAGGAAGCAAAACTGCGTGACAAAATGAAAGGTACGGGCGTGAGCGTGACGCGCAGCGGTGACAACATCATCCTGAACATGCCAAACAACGTGACCTTTGACAGCAGCAGCGCGACGCTGAAACCCGCAGGCGCGAACACCCTGACCGGCGTGGCCGCAGTGCTGAAAGAGTACAATAAAACTGCCGTGAACGTGATTGGTTACACCGACAGCACCGGCAGCCAGGATCTGAACATGCGTCTGTCGCAGCAGCGCGCCGATTCCGTGGCCAGCTCGCTGATCACCCAGGGCGTAGAAGCGAACCGCATCCGCACCAGCGGCATGGGTCCGGCTAACCCGATCGCCAGCAACAGCACGGCGGAAGGCAAAGCGCAGAACCGCCGCGTTGAAATTACGTTGAGTCCTGTGCAGTAGGTAAAAGCAAAACGGCAACCCCGTTGCCGTTTTAGTATTTGCGCCCTCTCCTGTAGGAGAGGGTTGGGGTGAGGGCATCAGACCGCCACCCGGCAAATTGCTTGATTCGCCAGATTTTCCCGCTAAGGTATTCTCACTAAATTCAGGGAAATCAGCGATGATCAAACCAACCCGGGCCACCATCAGCGACGTGGCGAAAGCCGCCAAAACCGGTAAAACCAGCATTTCACGCTACCTCAACGGCGAGAAACACCTGCTGTCCGATGCGCTGCTGGCGCGGATCGAACAAGCCATTGCCGATCTCGACTACCGTCCCAGCCTGATGGCGCGCGGCCTCAAGCGGGGTCGCACCCGCCTGATTGGGCTTATCATCGCCGATATCACTAACCCCTACTCCGTTAACGTACTCAGCGGCATCGAAGCGGCGTGCCGGGAAAAAGGCTTTACCCCGCTGGTCTGTAACACCAATAACGAAGTTGATCAGGAGTTGCATTACCTCGATCTGCTGCGCAGCTATCAGGTGGAAGGGATCGTGGTCAATGCCGTCGGGATGCGCGAAGAGGGGCTAAATCGTCTGCAACAATCGTCTCTCCCGATGGTGCTTATTGACCGCAAAATCCCGGAATTTGCCTGCGATGTGGTCGGGCTGGATAACACCCAGGCGGCCACCACTGCCACCGAGCACCTGATTGAACAGGGTTTCGAAGCCATTCTGTTCCTGAGCGAACCGCTGGGTATGGTTAACACCCGCCGCGACCGCCTGGCTGCATTTCGCGCCACGCTGGCGCGTTATCCCGGTGTGATCGCCGAAAATGCTGAAATCCCCCTCCATGAAGCCGAACAGCTGGATAATACCCTGCGCCAGTTCCATACCCGCCATCGGGGAATGCGTAAGGCGGTGATCTCCGCTAACGGGGCGCTGACGCTTCAGGTTGCCCGCTCGCTTAAACGCATTGGCCTGCACTGGGGCAGCGACATCGGCTTGCTCGGCTTTGATGAACTGGAGTGGGCAGAACTTGCTGGCGTAGGCATTACCACCCTCAAACAACCCACCTGGCAGATCGGCTATGCCGCGGTTGAACAAGTGGTTCGCCGCATTGAAGGCACCCGCGACGCCGTACGCGAGCAGGTTTTTTCTGGCGAGCTGATCGTTCGCGGCTCTACTGCCCGTTAATTTCCCCTTCGTGACAGCGATCATAAATTCAGCATCCCGATCTTTTCTTTGGAACCGGTTCCATCTAGCGTAATACTATCGATTACGCTCTGGAGTCAGGAAATGAGCAGGAAAATTATGGTGGTCACCGCCGCGTATGGTGCGGATCAGGTGCGACAGGCAGGCGGTCAACGGGCAATGCTTCCCGTTATTGCCGGCGCAGGAGCTGATGGCGTTGAAATCCGCCGAGAGCTCTTCAGCCACGACGAGTTAATGGCCCTGCCTGCGCTGGGCGAGTCCATTGAACTGCTGGGTTTACTGGCGTGCTACTCCGCCCCGGCCCCCCTGTTTATGCCCGATGGAACCCTCAACCCGGATCTTCCACGCTACCTTAGCGAAGCCAGCGCACTGAACGCGCTGTGGCTTAAAGTCTCGCTGGGTCATTTCAGCGACAAACAACCGCTTGAAGCCCTGCGCGCACTGCTGGATGAAAGCGGCATGACGCTGGTGGTGGAAAACGACCAGACCGACTGCGGGCAGCTCGCGCCGATGCAGCGCTTCAAAGCCGCCTGCCGGGTAATGGCGCTGCCGGTCACACTGACGTTCGATATGGGCAACTGGCTGTGGGTTGGCGACTCCCCGGAAGAGGCTGCACGTCAGCTGGCTCCCGCCGTGAGCTATATTCATGTGAAGGCCGCAGTCCCGCATAAGGCGCAGTTCCGCGCCGTCGCGCCGGATCAGACCGATTCTCGCTGGCGGGATCTGCTTAATCAACTGCCTGCCGACGCGCCGCGCGGTATCGAATTTCCGCTCGAAGGGACGGATCTCACCGCCGTCACCCGCCATTACGTCAACCTGCTGCGCGAGGAGTAAACCATGCACAAGACGCTGGACGTTATCACTATCGGCGAGGCCATGGCGATGTTTGTCGCCACCGAAACGGGCGAGCTGAGCGCAGTGGAGCACTTTATCAAACGCGTGGCAGGCGCCGAATTGAATGTCGCTACCGGCCTTGCGCGGCTGGGGCTGAATGTCGGCTGGGTGAGCCGCGTGGGCAATGACAGCTTTGGCCATTTCGTTCTCGACTCGCTGAAAAAAGAGGGCATTGATGCCGCAGGCGTCACGCTCGACGGACGCTTCCCGACGGGCTTTCAGCTGAAATCTAAAGTTGAAAATGGAACCGATCCCATCGTGGAGTATTTCCGCAAAGGCTCAGCGGCAAGCCATCTCTCCGTGGATGATTATCACGCCGCGTATTTCTCCTCCGCGCGCCACCTGCACCTGAGCGGCGTGGCGGCGGCGCTCTCGGCCAGCTCGTACGATTTACTCGATCACGCGGCTTCGGCAATGAAAGCGCAGGGCAAAACGATCTCCTTTGATCCGAACCTGCGCCCGGTACTGTGGAAAAGCGAAGCAGAGATGGCTGAGAAACTCAACCGACTGGCGTTTCAGGCGGACTGGGTTCTGCCGGGCATAAAAGAGGGAATGATCCTCACTGGCGAAAGCACGCCCGAAGGCATTGCTGATTTTTACCTCAACAGAGGGGTAAAAGCCGTGGTGCTGAAAACCGGTGCCGACGGCGCATGGTTTAAAACTGCCGACGGTGAGCAAGGCGCTGTCGCTGCGGTAAAAGTCGACAACGTGATCGATACCGTGGGCGCGGGCGATGGGTTTGCCGTCGGGGTCATCAGCGCCCTGCTGGAGGGCAAACCGCTGTCGCAGGCCGTGGCGCGAGGCAACAAAATTGGTTCGCTGGCGATTCAGGTGCAGGGCGACAGCGAAGGATTACCAACACGAGCAGAGCTCGGCGTCTAAATTCCCTCTCCCCGTGAGAGAGGACCAGGGTGAGGGCAGCAATCCGCACCAGATAATTAAGCCACCGTGTACCCTACAGACAACGGCGGCAACAACCTCAACAACAGAGGCAAGCCTATGAACAGTTCGACCAATGCAGTAAAACGCTGGTGGTACATCATGCCAATCGTGTTTATCACGTACAGCCTGGCGTACCTGGATCGTGCCAACTTCAGTTTCGCATCCGCCGCCGGGATCAACGAAGACCTCGGGATCACCAAAGGGGTCTCGTCCCTGCTGGGCGCCCTCTTCTTCCTGGGGTATTTCTTCTTCCAGATCCCCGGCGCGATTTACGCTGAACGCCGCAGCGTGCGAAAGCTCATTTTCATCTGCCTGATCTTATGGGGTGCCTGTGCGTCGCTTACTGGCGTGGTGAATAACATTCCTGCTCTGGCGGCTATTCGCTTTATTCTCGGCGTGGTTGAGGCGGCCGTCATGCCAGCAATGCTGATTTACATCAGCAACTGGTTCACAAAATCGGAGCGTTCACGTGCTAATACGTTCCTGATACTCGGTAACCCGGTCACCGTGCTGTGGATGTCGGTGGTTTCCGGCTATCTGATCCAGTCCTTCGGCTGGCGCGAGATGTTCATCATCGAAGGGGTTCCCGCGATTATCTGGGCCTTCTGCTGGTGGGTGTTGGTGAAAGATAAGCCAGCCCAGGCGAAATGGCTTTCTGAAGACGAAAAAGCCGCACTCCAGGCGCAGCTGGATAAAGAGCAGCAGGGGCTTAAAGCGGTGCGTAACTACGGCGAAGCCTTCCGCTCCCGGAACGTTATTCTGCTGTGTGCACAGTATTTTACCTGGAGTATTGGCGTGTACGGTTTTGTGCTGTGGCTGCCGTCGATTATCCGCAGCGGCGGTGAAAACCTTGGCATGGTGGAAGTGGGCTGGCTGTCATCGGTGCCTTACCTGGCTGCGACCATCGCGATGATTATCGTCTCTTGGGCATCGGACAAGCTGCAAAACCGTAAGCTGTTCGTCTGGCCACTGCTGCTGATCGCTGCTTTTGCCTTCATTGGCTCCTGGGCCGTAGGCGCGAACCACTTCTGGGTCTCGTACACTCTGCTGGTGATTGCGGGTGCGGCCATGTATGCCCCGTATGGTCCGTTCTTTGCCATCATCCCGGAAATGCTGCCGCGTAACGTCGCAGGGGGCGCGATGGCGTTGATCAACAGTATGGGTGCGCTGGGTTCGTTCTTTGGCTCGTGGTTTGTGGGCTATCTTAACGGTGCCACCGGCAGCCCGTCGGCCTCTTACATCTTTATGGGGGTGGCGCTTTTTGCCTCGGTATGGCTTACTCTGATTGTTAAGCCTGCTAATAATCAACAGCTACCCGTCGGCGCACGCCACGCCTGAATCCTTTTAAAATCAACGGAGATTAGCATGAAGCCGTCCGTCATTTTGTACAAAGCACTGCCTGAAGATCTGCAAAAACGCCTGGAGGAACACTTTACCGTTACCCGGGTAAAGAACCTCAGCCCGGAAACCGTGGCACAGCACGCCGACGCGTTTGCCAGCGCCGAGGGCCTGCTGGGTTCGAGCGAAAAGGTGGATGCAGCGCTGCTGGAGAAAATGCCGAAGCTTCGTGCTACCTCAACCGTTTCGGTGGGATACGACAATTTCGACGTGGATGCGCTAAACGCGCGCAACATCCTGCTGATGCACACGCCCCATGCCCTGACGGAGACCGTCGCCGACACGCTGATGGCGCTGGTGCTTAGCACCGCCCGTCGTGTAGTGGAAGTGGCCGAGCGCGTAAAAGCGGGCGAATGGACCAAAAGCATTGGCCCGGACTGGTTCGGCGTGGACGTTCATGGCAAAACGCTGGGGATTGTTGGGATGGGCCGTATCGGTCTGGCGCTGGCACAGCGCGCGCATTTTGGCTTCAACATGCCCATTCTGTATAACGCGCGCCGTCACCACAGTGAAGCTGAAGAACGTTTCAACGCCCTTTATTGCGAGCTTGATACGCTGTTGCGGGAAGCCGACTTTGTCTGCCTGATCCTGCCGCTGACGGATGAAACGCGTCATCTCATCGGCAAAGCGGCGTTTGAAAAGATGAAGAAATCGGCCATTTTCATCAACGCGGGTCGTGGTCCGGTGGTCGATGAGAAGGCGCTGATTGAGGCACTGCAAAACGGTGAGATCCACGCCGCTGGTCTGGACGTGTTTGAACAAGAGCCGCTGCCGGTGGATTCTCCGCTACTGACCATGCCGAACGTCGTCGCCCTGCCTCACATCGGCTCTGCAACTCATGAAACACGCTACAACATGGCGGCGACCGCCGTGGATAACCTGATTGCCGCGCTCGGCGGTAAAGTGGATAAGAACTGCGTTAACCCGCAGATACAACAGTAGAAACGAAAAAACCCGCCAGAAGGCGGGTTTTTGAATTTAGTGCTACTGGGCTGGAAGCTTACAGGCTTACAACGTTACCAGCTGCTGGGCCTTTAGCGCCGCTTTCGATGGTGAAGGAAACTTTCTGACCTTCATCCAGAGATTTGTAGCCATCGTTCTGGATAGCAGAGAAGTGTACGAACACGTCTTTAGAGCCATCGTCAGGAGTGATGAAGCCGAAACCTTTATCAGCGTTGAACCATTTTACCAGACCAGTCATTTTAGCAGACATAGAAATTACCTTATTAACAAATATATTGTGCCTTCCGGCTTGATGGATTGCGTTACAGATTTTTAAGCGATGAAGGAAGGGTCACTACGAAGGGTATCTATGGATAACAATCTGGACTGCTTTACTAAACTGCTTTAGGTCTGTGTAACAAACCGACGAACATAGTTATACCGATGTGGTAGATGAATGACAAGCGTTATTTTCATCAAGCATAAAAAAACCCCGCCGAAGCGGGGGTTTTTCTTATTCCGTAGCAGCGACCGCTGCGCTCCAGGCCTGGCTAAAGGCCTGATGCTGGGACGCGAGCGGACCGATCAGCGCGTTATACTGGCTCGCCTGCTGGGAGGTCGGGAACTGGATACCGTTAGAGACAAAGCTCACCTGCGTACCTTGTTCACTAATAAAGTCACCCACCTGGACCAACTGCTGAGTAAAGACCTGCGCCGCCGGGATCAGCGGTTGCAAAGCGTTTGACGGCTTGGTCACGACTTTCTCATACACCTGGTCATAGACCGGTTTAAGATCCTCGCCCTGCTTCAACGCGGAACGCGACGCATCAGCCTGCATTTTGGCATTTTGCAGCTGCTGGCTCAGTACCCCAAGCGCGCCATTTGACTGGCGTAGCGGTTCGCGCTGGGTCATATAATCCTGTGGAACACGGATGGCATTCACGCTATCCACTACCGGGCGAAGACCGGAATCCATCGCCTGGCTTACCTGCTGTGAATAGCCATACAGAATGGCGTAATCCGACACGAATGGACCAAACTGTTTTTTCTGATCCGCAGTCAGCGTTGGTAAACGCTCGCCGCTACGCATCACTGTATTCTGTAGAAAATCGATAAACGCTTTGCGCTGATCGCCTTCTTTATCGAAACACCCACTCAGGCTAACAACCATCAATAACGCCGCAATAGGCGCAAACCAGCGAGAGCAGGACTTTCCTGTCGCCATTTTATTACTCCTTTCACCCAAAAAGCGCACACCGGCACACGCGTGCCCAACGCTGACAAGGATAGTCCAGGTCAGCCTTGCAAGATAGAGTTTTCATGCAAAACGGGTATTCCCGTTTTTGTACTGACTATTTACAAAAAAATACCTGTGCATCCCTACATATGACTAATCAGGTAATTAGCATAACTATCCATATAGCTGAAACGTGTAAAGCGATCGTTATCGCACAATTAATCACAGCCGTGACGATCCTGTGTCTGGTTTAGGGACTATTCTTAACAGGCTCTCTGATGTTCATGATCCCGATGTGTGATTTATGAGGAGTTCTCAATGGAATTAAAAGATCCTGAGTTTGAGCTGCTGAGCAGCCTGGAACAGATTATTTTTAAAGATGTACCGCCGACGGTTACCCTGAATCAAAAGTCCAATCCTTTTAGTGAATTTGAGCGTTTACGCAAAGGATCGGGCCTGAAAACAGATGAATTCGCAAGAGCGATGGGTGTCAGCGTAGCAATGGTGCTGGAGTGGGAGTCAAAACGTGAAAAACCTACCCCAGCCGAGCTAAAGCTGATGCGCCTGATCCAGGCAAACCCTGACCTTCGCAAGCAGTTAGCCTGATGAAGTTTGTTTGCCCCCGCCCTTGCGGGGGCTTGTGTTTACAGGCTTTCACATCGCCATCCCGTCTCTTCCCACACCAGTTCATGCGTCAGCTTCAGCCCTGCCAGAAAAGCTTCATCGTGCGACACCACCAGCAGCGCTCCGGGGTAATCGGCTAAGGCCGCTTCAATGGCCTGAACAGAGGCCAGATCAAGATGGTTGGTCGGCTCATCCAGAAGCAACAGCTGCGTTGCCGCTTCACGCCACAATACGCAGGCCAGCGCGGCCTTCAGGCGCTCGCCGCCACTCAGTTCGGCCAGTGGTAGTGTCACTTTCTCTGCGCCCAGTTGAAGCTGCGCTAAACGGGTACGCAGCGCCCCCTCTTCGAGCGGCGTATTGCCCAGGCTAAGGTGAGTCATCACCGACTGCGACAGATCCAGCCGGGAAAGATGCTGATCGAGATAAGCACACCTGACAGAGACCTTACAGGTTCCCGTAACAGGGGCGGTTTCGCCCAATATCACTTTCAACAGCGTGGATTTTCCACAGCCGTTCGGCCCGCGTAGCGCCACGCGCATCGGGCCATCCATTCGCCAGTTTATCGGTGGGACAGGCACGTGCGGAAGCACCAGTTCTTCCAGCACCAGCACCTGTTTCCCTTCCGGGATTTCACTGCCCGGCAGGGTAAACATCACCGCATTATCCTCTTCAACCCGCTCGCGTGCCTGGTTGACCGCAGCGTTCAAAGCATGGTTTTGATCGCTATGCTGTTTTTTCCAGGAACCAATACGCTCTTTCGCCGCCCCTTTGTATTTGACCCGTTCAAACGAGGCGATGTTAAGGCTGTCGACCGTGCGAAGCGTTTTGGCTGAACGCCGCAGGCTGTCGTCATGCTCTTTATGCATACCGGCGCGGGTACGCTTGCGCTCGGTGGCAGCATGCTCCAGCGCGGCGCGGGCAGCCAGCTGTTCAGCATCACGCTGGGTTCGATAGTCAGCATAATTCCCACCGTAGCTGCGCAAGCCCAACGCGCTCAGTTCAAGGATTCGCGGTACCTGGGCCAGCAACTCACGGTCGTGAGAGGCCACCAGCACCCCGCCCTGATACCTGGAAAGCTGCTCGTAGAACCACTTGCGGCCTTGCCTGTCGAGGTGGTTGGTCGGTTCGTCCAGCAGCAGGTAGTGAGCATCCGCGGTGAATGCGCTGCACAGCAAGGCACGAATGCGCTCGCCACCGCTCAACTCTGCCGCGCGTTTACTCGGGTCAAAAGGGGGAAGTTTTGCAGCGATAAAAGCCTGGCTCAGCCGTTCAGCCAGATCCCAATAACCGTCGAGCGTGTCGAGATCGTCGGGTTCATAATGACCGCTGTCGATGCGCGTGCGCGCCGCAAAGATCGCGTCGTAACCAAGCAGTTCGGCAAACGTGGTATCCGCAGAAATATCCTGCTGCTGCGCCACGTAGACGTGTGTACCAAAGCGTTCAATATGACCGCTGGCGGGTTCATCAACTCCTGCCAGCAACCGGAGAAGGCGTGTTTTACCGCTGCCGTTGCGGCCAACCAGCGCGCACACTGACGCATCCAGAGAAAGATTCAGTGGACCAAAAAGGATATCGCCCGTCGCAAACTGACAGGTGACCTGATGCAAAATAAAAGAGGGGGACTGCGCAAAATGAGCCATAAGCACTCCTGAATGAAATCAAAACATCCCCTGCCGACGCGATGCGTTGAGCAAGGATCGAAATTCATCAGTCGTGTTTGTTCATTTTTGGGGGGCGCTCCTGAGGGCGAAATTTAACGGGAACAAGAATAACGGCAATGCGCCGCCCATTTCAAGGTTAAATTTTCACCAGGCTATTGCCCGAGCATAAAAAACCCGCCGAAGCGGGTCTCTCAATCAGATAAACGCAAACGCATCGCCAAACAGACGATCTTCCCGCGCGTCACGCTCGTTGCAGAACAGGTCGCGGGCAATTTTTGCCATTTCAAAGCGACCGGCAATGTAGATATCGTGCCCGGCCAGCGTCCCGTGATCCTGCAATACCGCAGTCAGCACCGTACCGCTGCGCCCGCGCCAGCCCTCTTCCGGCTGCTCGACAACCGGCTCAATGCGCAGGTTTGGATGATTTACGCTCAGCGCCTCCAGCTCAGACAGATCGTAAAGGTGCTTCTCTTCACGGCCGCCCCAGTAGATGGTGATATCGCGATTTGGATTACGCGCCAGCGCCGTCAGCAGAATAGAGCGGACATAGGAGAAGCCCGTGCCACCGGCAATCAGGATCAGCGGACGGTCTTCGTCTTCACGCAGCCAGGCCTCGCCATGAGGAATATCGACCACGATTTCACGCTCTTTCAGGATGCGGTCCATCACGGCCATCGCGTACAGGTTAAGCTCAGACGCACCAATATGCAGCTCAATAAATTCCTTCTCTGCTGGCGTTGAGGCCATAGAGAAAGGACGCTTATCACGCTCGTCCATCACGACCATCAGGTACTGACCGGCACGGAATGAGAATGCCGCTTCAGGAACCAAACGGACGCGATATACGGTGTCGGTAATAGCATCTACCGACGTCACTTTACAGCTTAAGGTTGTCATTCGCTCTCTCTGTCGGGAAGTCTATAGGGCTAAACGGTTTTATTCTGCCTTACCGTTATTCATTATGGCCAGCTCGTCCCAGATCGCGTCAATTCGCGCGGTCACGGCAGGATCTTTTTCGATCGGGCGACCCCATTCACGGTCGGTTTCGCCAGGCCATTTGTTCGTGGCATCCAGTCCCATTTTTGAGCCAAGTCCGGAAACCGGCGAGGCAAAATCCAGGTAATCAATCGGCGTGTTTTCCACTAACACCGTATCACGCGCCGGATCCATACGCGTGGTGATGGCCCAGATAACGTCATTCCAGTCGCGGGCATTGACGTCATCATCGCAGACAATCACAAACTTGGTATACATAAACTGGCGCAGGAAAGACCATACGCCCATCATCACGCGCTTAGCGTGACCGGCATACTGCTTCTTCATCGTCACCACCGCCAGGCGATACGAACACCCTTCCGGCGGCAGATAAAAATCAACGATTTCCGGGAACTGCTTTTGCAGGATCGGCACGAACACTTCGTTCAGCGCCACGCCCAGTACCGCCGGTTCGTCGGGTGGACGGCCGGTATAGGTGGAGTGATAGATGGCATCTTCACGCTGGGTAATGTGGGTGACGGTGAACACCGGAAAGTTATCCACTTCGTTGTAATAGCCGGTGTGGTCGCCGTACGGCCCTTCGGGTGCCAGCTCGCCCTGTTCAATGTAACCTTCCAGCACAATCTCTGCGCTGGCCGGTACTTCCAGGTCATTGGAGATGCACTTCACCACTTCGGTTTTGGTGCCGCGCAGCAGTCCTGCAAAGGCATATTCAGACAGCGTATCAGGAACAGGCGTCACCGCGCCCAGGATGGTTGCCGGATCGGCACCCAGCGCGACGGAAACCGGGAAACGTTCGCCCGGATGGGCCGCGCACCACTCCTGGAAATCCAGCGCCCCGCCGCGATGGGACAACCAGCGCATGATGAGCTTATTTTTGCCAATCAGCTGCTGGCGGTAAATGCCGAGGTTTTGACGCTCTTTATGCGGCCCACGCGTCACGGTGAGGCCCCAGGTGATCAGCGGTGCGGCATCTTCAGGCCAGCACTGCATGATGGGAATTTTGGTCAGATCCACCGCATCGCCTTCCAGCACTTTTTGCTGGCACGGCGCACCGCGCAGGCGTTTGGTGGGCATATTCAACACCTGCTTAAACTGCGGCAGTTTGTCGAACAGGTCGCGGAACCCTTTTGGCGGCTCCGGCTCTTTCAGAAAGGCCAGCAGTTTGCCCACTTCACGTAACGCCGTGACATCTTCCTGCCCCATCCCCAGCGCCACGCGGCGAGGTGTGCCAAACAGGTTGCACAGCACCGGCATGGTGTAGCCTTTTGGGTTTTCAAACAGCAACGCCGGGCCGCCCGCGCGCAGGGTGCGGTCAGCGATTTCTGTCATTTCCAGATACGGATCAACAGGAAGCGTAATGCGTTTGAGTTCGCCCTGCTTTTCCAGCAGCGCCAGGAAGTCGCGTAGATCGTGGTATTTCATGCAGTTAATCATGGCCTCTCTGTAAGCGCTTCATTATACGGCGTAAGACCGCGTGATGCTGTAATTTTGTTAAATTAGCGTGAACTTCCACGACTTACTCTCTTTTTCGCCATTATAATCACCTTAGCGATCCCGCCAGGGTTTTGGTATGCTTGCGCCCCGAACAATGGGAAGAGTGATTATGCAGGCCTGGTATTTACTGTATTGCAAACGCGGGCAACTTCAGCGCGCGCAGGAACATCTTGAACGTCAGTCTGTGAACTGCCTGACACCCGTGATCACGCTTGAAAAAATGCAGCGTGGAAGACGCACGACCGTCAGTGAGCCTCTGTTCCCGAATTACCTGTTCGTCGAATTCGACCCCGAAGTGATCCACACCACGACGATCAGTGCCACACGCGGCGTCAGCCATTTTGTGCGTTTTGGCGCCCATCCGGCAAGAGTACCGTCATCGGTTATTCATCAGCTTTCTGTCTACCAGCAGCCTGAAGATATTACCGATCCGGAAACCCCTTATGCTGGCGACAGCGTGGTGATCACCGAAGGCGCCTTTGAAGGCTTACAGGCCATCTTCGCTGAGCCGGACGGTGAAGCGCGCTCCATGCTGCTGCTCAACCTGCTGAACAAAGAGGTGTTGCAGAGCGTGAAAAACACCGATTTCCGCAAAGTTTAGAACTGCACGCCGAACAGACGACGCACGTTATCATCGGTTTGTGCTGCCAGCCACTGCGCATCTTCTCCCCGCCAGTGCGCCACTCGCTCAGCAATATGCCCCAGGTAGGCCGGTTCATTACGTCGTGATGGCGGTTTGGGCTGCATATCACGGGGCAACAGATACGGCGCATCCGTTTCCAGCAGCAAACGATCGGCCGGGATAACGGGTAACAGCTCACGCAGTTCCAGCCCACGACGCTCATCGCAGACCCAGCCCGTGATACCCAAATAAAGCCCGCGGTTCAGGCAATCCAGCGCTTCCTGACGGGAGCCCGTAAAGCAGTGCAACACCGCACCGGGCAGCTTCTCCAGCCAGGGTTCCAGCAGCGCCAGAAAACGTTCATGCGCATCGCGACAGTGCATAAACACCGGCATCTCCAGCTCTGCTGCCAGCGCAAGCTGGGCGGTAAATGCCTTCTCCTGCTCTTCAGGCGTCGAGAAGTTACGGTTGAAATCAAGCCCGCATTCGCCAATGGCAACCACTTCTGGCGTTTGTGCCAGACGATGAAGCGCCTCAGCGCTTTCATGCGTCCACTGGCTGCTGTCATGAGGATGCACGCCTGCGGTGGACCAGCAGTGTTGATAGCGTTGCGCCAGCTGCCGTGCCTGCTCACTCTCATGCAGATTTGTTCCCGTCAGTAACAGCCCGTTCACGCCGGCGGCAAAGGCGCGCGCCACCACCTCATCGTGGTCTTTCGCAAACTGGGCGCTGGTGAGGTTAAGCCCGATATCAAACATACGTATCCCCATATGACAACCGCCCTGACGGGCGGTTGGTTTTATTCTTTAGTAGTCTCTTCAGACGGCTCGTCTTCTTCGTCCCGGGTACGCCCCTTTCCGACGTAGAAACGAGCGAAGAACACGCCGACTTCAAACAGGCAGTACATCGGTATCGCCAGTAAGGTTTGCGAGAAGACGTCCGGTGGCGTTAACAGCATACCTACAACAAATGCCCCCACCAGGATGTACGGGCGCTTCTTACGCAGATCGTCAGGCGTGGTCACCCCTACCCAGCAGAGCAGGACAATCGCTACGGGCACCTCGAAGGCGACACCAAAGGCCATAAACAGCGCCATCACGAAGCTGAGGTAGCTGGCGATGTCCGTCGAAACCTGTACCCCTTCCGGCGCGGTATGCGTCAGGAAGCCAAAGGCCAGCGGGAAGACAACGAAGTAGGCGAACGCCATGCCGATGTAAAACAGCAGCGAACTGGACACCAGCAGCGGAATAACCAGCTTGCGTTCATGCCTGTACAGCGCGGGCGCCACAAATGCCCAGACCTGATACAAAATGACCGGTGCAGATGCAATCAACGATACCCAGAAGGTCAGCTTGATGGGGGTAAAGAACGGTGAAGCAACGTCCGTTGCAATCATCGTCGCGCCCAGCGGCATCTGTTTAATCAGCGGCGCGGAAACCACCTGATAGATATCGTTGGCGAAATAGACCAGACATAAAAAAATGAGGAAAACCGCAATAATGCAGTTTAACAGGCGCTTACGCAGCTCAATGAGGTGCGCAATCAGCGGTTGAGTATCATCTACTGCCATGTTTACGCTTTATCACTCGACGAGGGGGATGATTCGGAAACAGGCGCGGCGGGTTTTACCTCAGCCGTTTTGACCACGAGCTCTTCCGGCGGCACCTGCTTTTTCACTTCGGGCTCCTGCGGCGATTGCTCTGGCGAAGCGGCCTGATGCTCCGCGCTGGAAGGCGTCACACCCTCGCGCTGCTCTTCGCTGCCCTTCACCACCGGATTATGGATGGTGTTTGCTTCATCGCTCGCCTTCTCAGGATCGTTAATGCTGTATGAGCGCTTCATGGATTCAGCCGCTTCGCGTAACTCATCCATTGATGCTTTCAGCTCCGGCGTCAGGTTATCCATGCTCGCCTTTTCAACCTTTTTCAGGCTGTCCTGAAATTCCTGAAGCTTCAGCTCCTGTGCCAGCTCGTTCTGCACGGTAGTTGCCAGCGAGCGAAGTGCCCGCACCCAGCCCACGACGGTTTTCACCGCAACGGGTAAACGCTGCGGCCCCAACACAATCAGACCAATCACAAAGACCAGCAGTAACTCACCAAAACCAATGTCGAACACGAATTACACCTGCTCTTTATCGTGACGTTTAGCCTCTTCCTTTTTGGCTTCGTCCTGCTTATCGGCGATGGATTTAGCGGTAAAATCAGCATCCTGACTGGTTTTTTCCTGCTTATTCTCATCATCGCTCATGGCTTTCTTGAAGCCTTTGATTGACGCGCCCAGGTCGGAACCAATCGATCCGAGTTTTTTCGTGCCAAACAGCAGCACAACGATGACGGCAATGATCACTAACTGCCAGATACTGATACCACCCATGCGTGTTCCCCAGTGATAGATGATTAATTAGTCAGATCGCATTATACGTATGCAATCTCTCGATAGCGACGCTAATTCAGCGCGTTTTTCGCCAGCCAGCAAGCCAGACAACCACACCGGCAGCCATAATCCAGGCTGGCATCATTTCCCAGTCCGGACGATTGATCAACAGCAACGTGCCGCTTATCAGCAGCGTCGCGCCAATTCCGAAGAGATAGCGGGACTGCCCCTGACGCACGCGACTGGATTGAAGCTCGTGCGCGATTTTATCCATGCTGTGCTGAAGGTTCTTGCTCTGACGCAAACTGTCGTAAACCAGTTCAGGAATTTCAGGCATTTTTTCAATCCAGAACGGGCCTTTCTCTTTAAGCGAGCGAACCAGGGCTGGAATACCGACCTGATCCTTAATCCAGGATTCGAGGAACGGTTTCGCGGTTTTCCACAAGTCTAACTGAGGATAGAGCTGGCGGCCTACGCCCTCAACGTAAAGTAATGTTTTCTGAAGTAAAACTAATTGTGGCTGCACTTCCATATTGAAACGGCGTGCGGTGTTGAACAGGTTGAGCAGGACGTGTCCGAAAGAGATCTCCGAGAGCGGCTTTTCAAAAATCGGCTCACAGACGGTGCGGATCGCAAATTCAAACTCTTCCACGTTGGTATCTGGCGGAACCCAGCCTGAATCCACGTGCAGCTCGGCCACCTTACGGTAGTCGCGATTGAAGAAAGCGATAAAGTTCTCGGCGAGATAACGCTTATCCTCTTTATTCAGCGAGCCGACAATACCGCAGTCGATGCCGATGTATTTAGGATCTTCCGGGTGCTCATAGCTGACAAAAATGTTGCCCGGATGCATGTCAGCATGGAAGAAGCTGTCGCGGAAAACCTGAGTAAAGAAGACCTGCACGCCACGTTCGGCCAGCAACTTCATGTTGGTGCCCTGTTTTTCCAGCGCCGTCACGTCCGAGACCGGAATACCGTAGATACGTTCCATCACCATCATGTTCTGACTGCAATAGTCAGAATAGACTTCAGGAACATACAGCATCGGGCTGTCTTCAAAGTTTCGACGCAGCTGAATGGCGTTCGCCGATTCACGCAGCAGGTTAAGCTCATCAATCAGCGTTTTTTCGTATTCCCGTACCACTTCCAGCGGACGCAGACGGCGGCCATCCGGCAACAGACGCGGCACCCAGCGAGCCAGGCGATAAATCAGCTTCATGTCTGCTTTGATAACCGGCAGGATATCCGGACGAATCACTTTAATGACCACCTCTTTGCCATTTTCCTTCAGGCGCGCAGTATGAACCTGCGCAATAGAGGCAGAGGCCAGAGGCTGAATATCGAAATCATCAAACCAGGTCTCGATGGGGATATTGCCCATCGCTTCTTCGATTTGTTTCTTCGCTCTCTCTCCGTCAAACGGAGCGACGCGATCCTGCAATAGTGCGAGCTGATCGGCAATCTGCGGTGGAAAAAGGTCGCGACGTGTTGAGAGCATCTGCCCAAACTTGATCCAGACCGGTCCCAGCTCCTGCAACGCAAGACGCAGGCGTGCGCCCAGCTCCTGATCCTTATGGCGATTCGGCATCCAGAACAGCGTGCGACGCCAAAGCCGAAGCGGCAGAGTGATACGCATTCTGGGGATAAGCTCGTCGAGCCCGTAGCTCAAAAAGGTGCGAACGATAAAATAGAGGCGCCGAATTTCACCAGGCGTCATTTGCCCTCCAGTTTTTCCAGCCGTTTGGTTAACGCATCAACTGCGCGCTCAACTGCCGCGGTCTCTTCTGCAAACCAGGCGACTTCTAAAGGCCCCGGCGCCATACGCCACTCTTCGGTCAGCACCTCGGCAGCATAGCGCTGTTGACGGAGCAGACCTTTACGCAGGAAAGCGGAACCCGTGCGCAGCGTTTTGCTTATCCCTTCAGCCGCGATGTCGCCGATATAGGGCGCCAGCAGTTCCGCCGGGTCGAATTCAGCCTGATCGCTGAGTGCAACGAAGTTCTGTACCACCTGAATATCGCCTTCGACCTCCAGCTCACCGCTGCGAATAAGCGCCGTCATCTGCTGACGGTCACGCAGTTTTGGTAAGACGCTCATGTGCGTAATTACCGAGCAATCAGCTTCGCCTTCCCACTCCCCCAGAACGTCAAGCTGACGTTCGCTGAAGACCAGCACAAGCGGCGTCGAGAACTCCTTTAACACGATGCGCAGCACCTTTCCGTTAAGCCGCTGACGTGCGGTTTTCAGCGCCGGAGCGCGATACAGAAAGGCATTCAGTACATTCTCGATGCCTGCGGTGACTAAGGGTTTAATGGGCACGGGAAACCTCCACTCAGAACTTGTAACCACGATGCAGCGCGACGACACCCGCCGTCATATTGAAGTATTCCACGTTTTCAAACTCGGCATCCTGCATCATCGCTTTCAGCGTGTCCTGATCCGGGTGCATTCGGATGGATTCGGCCAGATAACGGTAACTTTCTGCATCGTTTGCCACCAGCTCGCCGATGCGCGGCAAAACGTGGAAGGAATAGGCATCGTAAGCTTTGCTCAGCGGGTCGATAATCGGTTTAGAAAACTCGAGAACCAGCAGTCGGCCGCCCGGTTTCAGCACGCGGTACATGGAGCGCAGCGCTTTATCTTTATCGGTCACGTTACGCAGACCGAAAGAGATGGTGATGCAGTCGAACGTATTATCCGGGAACGGCAGCGCTTCGGCGTTGGCCTGAACATATTCAACGTTGCCTACCACGCCGATGTTACGCAGCTTTTCGCGTCCCATTTTCAGCATGGAGTCGTTGATATCCGCCAGCACCACGCGGCCGGTTTCGCCAACCAGACGGGAGAATTTAGCGGTCAGATCCCCTGTGCCTCCGGCTAAATCCAGCACCGTTTGTCCACGGCGCACGCCGCTGCAATCAATAGTGAAGCGCTTCCACAAGCGATGAATGCCGAATGACATCAAATCATTCATCACATCGTACTTCGCCGCCACGGAATGAAATACGTGGGCCACCATGTCAGCTTTCTGCGCTTTGGCGACAGTCTGAAAGCCAAAGTGCGTTGTGTCTTGTGAATCGTCAACCATCTCAGAGCCTGCTAATCAGTCAAATGTTCGTGAAGTGTAACAGATTGGGCGCATTTGCCCTACGTTTCAACCACCGTGAAAGAAACGTGCCGGCTGCGCTTCGGGGGATAAACTCGCCGCTAAACCGTTGTCTTCATTGCGGCTATTTTGCTCACCGTCGCCTTCACGCAGACGAAACTCTTCGTCCTGAGCGGTAGCCTGCTCCACCAGTTCCGGATTAATCTCGCGTTTAACTTCCACCCCCAGGCTGCGAAACGCCTCCGCCTGCGCCAGCAAATTGCCACGCCCGGAGGAGAGTTTTTTCATCGCCTGGCGGTAGTTATCCTGCGCGCGATCCAGGCTTTGCCCCACCGAGGACATATCGTCCACAAACAGCCGCATTTTGTCGTACAGCTTGCTGGCGCGATCGGCAATCTGCTGCGCGTTACGGCTTTGGTGCTCATAGCGCCACAGGTTGGCAATGGTACGTAACGCCACCAGTAGCGTGGTGGGGCTGACCAGCATAATGTTATTTTTCAGCGCTTCGGTGATCAGTTCGGGCTGTCTGTCGAGCGCCAGCAGGAAGGCTGGCTCAACCGGAATGAACATCAGCACATAATCCAGCGATCGCAGCCCCGGCAACTGCTGATAATCTTTTCTGCCCAGCAGACGGATATGGTTACGCACGGAGGCGATGTGCTCCTGCAACGCTGTTTCGCGGGTGTAGTCATCTTCCGCGTTGAAGTAGCGCTCATAGGCCACCAGCGTCATTTTGGCGTCGATAACCACATCTTTGCCCTGTGGCAGACGAACAATGACATCCGGCTGCATCCGCGAGCGCGCATCGTTTTCAATGCTGACCTGCGTTTCGTATTCGTATCCTTCGCGCAGGCCAGAGGCCTCCAGCACGCGCGTCATGACCACTTCGCCCCAGTTTCCCTGCGCTTTGTTATCACCTTTCAGTGCGCGCGTCAGGTTAACCGCCTCCTGCGCCATCTGCGCATTCAGCTGCTGGAGATTACGAATTTCATGCGCCAGCGTGTGGCGCTCGCGGGCCTCCTGACCAAAGCTGTCCTGTACCTGACGTCGAAAGCCGTCCAACTGCTCACGCAGGGGCGTCAGCAGGCTGTTCAGGCTCTGACGGTTCTGCTCATCCACGCGGCGATTGCTGTGCTCAAAAATGCGGTTCGCGAGGTTCTCAAACTGCTCGCTAAGACGCTGCTCGCTGTTGATCATCTGACGGATTTTGTCTTCGGCGTGCAGTTGGGTGGACTCAAGACGGGTGGTCACTTCACGGAGATCGGCCTCCAGCGAGGTATTGATATCACGCAGATTGCGCAGTTCGTTATTGAGCAGTTCGCACTCGTCGCGCCAGTGGTCACTCAGCGCAAGCTGTTGTTTCGTTGCGCTGAGTTCGGCGACGATCTCTTCGCGCTCTGCCAGCTGTTCGGCTTTCTGCTGCGCATGCTGGTAGCCGGAAATGAGCCAGCCAATCCCCACGCTCACCAGCGCAACTACCGCATAAACCAGGATTGAGATATCCACAATGCCCCCTGCATCCACGTCTAACCCGCACAAAATAGAATTGTGCTGTATGAACGTCCAGTTTGAAAGGGTTTTCCTGCGAGGCGTTACGCAAAAAGAAAAGGCCGAGCATGTCGGCCTTTTAGCACTGAAGAGAGAATTAGATCAGGCGGCGCGCCGCTTCAACCACGATTTTCACCGCATGGCTTTCAGTCTGCTTCATGGTTTCAGCGTTCGGGATCTCCTGTTGGGTACGGTTGACGATAACGCCCGCCACCATACCGGCACGCAGACCCTGGCTCGCGCACATGGTCAGCAGCGTCGCAGATTCCATTTCGTAGTTCATGACGCCCATCGACTGCCACTCTTCCATGGAGCCTTTGAAACGGCTCACCACGCGACCAGAGAAGGTGTCGTAACGCTCCTGGCCCGGGTAGAAGGTATCGGAAGAGGCAGTTACGCCCACGTGGGTGGTGGCGCCCACGGATTTCGCGGCTTCAACCAGCGCGGTGGTGCATTCGAAATCAGCCACTGCCGGGAATTCCATCGGTGCAAAGTGCAGGCTTGCCCCGTCCAGACGCACGGATGCGGTGGTAACCAGCACGTCGCCCACGTTGATGTGCGGCTGAATGGCGCCTGTGGTGCCGATGCGCAGGAAAGTACGAATGCCCAGCTGCGCCAGCTCTTCAACGGCGATAGAGGTAGACGGGCCACCAATACCGGTAGAGCACACGATCACCGCTTTACCGTCCAGCTCTGCGCGCCAGGTGGTGAATTCGCGATGCGCTGCCAGCTTAACCGGCTTATCCATCAGCGCGGCGATCTTTTCCACACGCTCTGGATCGCCAGGGACGATAGCAAGCGTAGCCCCTTGTAAATCGTTTTTAGTGAGGCCGAGATGAAAAACATCAGACTTAGACATAGGTGACTCCTCTGTGGGTCGGTTTGTCAGAAGAAGTAAAACGGTACTTTACAGAAGCAATGTGCATTATTTCGTGACACACCTCACCATGAATGAAAATGATTGCAGCTAATTTCCATAAAACAGTGATTCACATCACATTAACAAGTTATATCGCCGGGTGCTGCACAAAAGATAGACGCTATAAGGCACTGTGGGTTGTTAACCTGGTGTCTATATTTATCTTTGCGCTAATCCATTCATTGGTACGGAGAATGCCATGACTGAAAAAATCGGTTTTGCACCTGCTGCGGCCCCGCACGCTTCAACCATCGTCTCAACCCCTGAAGAAGCCATTACCGCAGGCGAGACCTCCATTCCCTCCCAGGGAGAGAACATGCCAGCGTACCACGCGCGGCCAAAATCTGCCGATGGCCCGCTGCCCATCGTGATCGTGGTGCAGGAAATATTTGGCGTTCATGAACATATTCGCGACCTCTGCCGCCGTCTGGCGCTGGAAGGTTACCTGGCCGTTGCGCCGGAACTCTATTTCCGTCAGGGCGATCCGAATGATTACAGCGACATCCCGACGCTGTTCAGCAACCTGGTCAGCAAAGTGCCGGACGCGCAGGTACTGGCCGATCTCGACCACGTTGCCAGTTGGGCGGCGCGCAACGGTGGCGACCCGCACCGTCTGATGGTGACCGGCTTCTGTTGGGGTGGACGCATTAGCTGGCTGTATGCCGCGCACAATCCGCAGTTGAAAGCGGCCGTGGCCTGGTACGGCAAACTGGTGGGCGAAAAGACGCTGAACTCGCCGAAACATCCGGTTGATATCGCCACCGATTTAAATGCCCCGGTGCTAGGGCTGTATGGCGGTCAGGATACCGGCATTCCGCTTGATACCGTCGAGACCATGCGCCACGCGCTGCGGGCGGCAAACGCGAAGGCCGAAATCGTGGTGTACCCGGATGCGGGACACGCGTTTAATGCCGATTATCGTCCGAGCTATCACGCGGAATCCGCGAAAGATGGCTGGCAGAGAATGCTGGCGTGGTTCAGCCAGTACGGCGGGAAGAAAGCGTAATACCAAAAGCCCGGTGGCGGCTACGCCAACCGGGCAATCCAGCACCACTACGCCTGACGCAAATTCTGCGCCGCCTGCACCATGTTCGCCAGCGCCGCGCGGGTTTCAGGCCAGCCGCGAGTTTTCAGGCCGCAGTCCGGGTTTACCCACAGACGTTCCGCCGGGATGCGCTGGGCCGCTTTTTGCAGCAGCGATTCAATCCACTCCACGCTTGGCACGTTAGGGGAGTGAATGTCATACACGCCCGGCCCGATTTCGTTCGGGTAGTCGAACTCTTCGAACGACTCCAGCAGCTCCATGTCTGAACGCGAGGTCTCGATGGTGATCACATCGGCGTCGAGCGCGGCAATGGAGTCCATGATGTCGTTAAATTCGCAGTAACACATGTGGGTGTGGATCTGCGTGTCGTCCTTCGCGACGGCCGCGTTGAGGCGGAAAGCCTCCACGCCCCACTGTAAGTAAGCATCCCAGTCGCTGCGACGCAGCGGCAACCCTTCACGCAGCGCCGGTTCGTCGATCTGAATGATGCCAATCCCCGCCGCTTCCAGATCCGCCACTTCATCACGCAGCGCCAGGGCGATCTGTTTGGCGATGGTTTCCCGGGATACATCTTCACGCGGGAACGACCAGCAGAGAATGGTCACCGGCCCCGTCAGCATGCCTTTTACCGGTTTGTCGGTCAGAGACTGGGCATACTTCGCCCACTCCACGGTGATCGCTTCCGGGCGGCTGACGTCGCCGATCACCACCGGCGGCTTCACGCAGCGGGAGCCGTAGCTTTGCACCCAGCCGTTCTGGGTAAAGACAAAGCCGTCCAGGTGTTCACCGAAGTATTCCACCATATCGTTACGCTCGGCCTCGCCGTGCACCAGCACGTCCAGACCCAGACGTTCCTGCTCGACGATCGCCTGTTTGATGTGTTCCGCAATGCCGGTGCGGTAGTGATTCGCATCCAGATTGCCCTTTTTGAAGTCCAGGCGCAGGCCGCGGATCTCGGTAGTCTGCGGGAAGGAGCCGATGGTTGTGGTCGGCCACGCGGGCAGGTTAAAGCGCGCACGCTGGGCTTCGGCGCGCACTTCATACGGGCTCTGGCGCTGGCTGTCCCGGGCAGTGATGGCCGCCAGACGTTTTTCCACCGCCGGGTTATGCACGCGCGTCGAGTGACGGCGCGCCTGGATCGGAGCGCTCCAGTGGGTAATCGCTGCCGTGTCGCCGCTGTTCAACGCGTCGCGCAGCAGAGCCAGCTCCTCACACTTTTGCAGGGCAAAGGCAAACCAGCTTTTCACCTCAGGGTCGAGTCGGGTCTCTACGCTCAGGTCGATCGGGCTGTGCAGCAGGGAACAGGAAGAGGCTACCCACAATTCACGTTTACCGACAATGTCCTTAATTTGTGCATATTTCTCGGTGAGATCGGCACGCCAGACGTTACGACCATTCACCAGACCGGCAGAGAGCAGCCACTCCGCAGGCAGACGCTTGTGCAACTCTGCCACATCGTCTTTGCCGTGAAAGAGATCAACATGCAGACCCTGAACCGGCAGCGCAGTAATGGTGTCGAGGTTAGGCGTTACGCCCTCGAAATAGGTGGTCAGCAGCAGCTTCACCTGGCCCGTGAGCGCGTCATACGCCGGTTTGAAGGCATCCAGCCACGCCTGCGGCAGCTCAAGCACCAGCGCCGGTTCATCGATTTGCACCCACTGAATACCGCGCTTACCCAGCTCAATCAGCACCTGCTTATAAACCGGCAGAATATCGTTCAGCAGGCTGAGGCGGTCGAACTGCTCACCTTTCACTTTGCCCAGCCACAGGTAGGTGACCGGCCCCAGCAGCACGGGTTTCACCTGGTGACCCAGCGCCAGCGCTTCGTCCACTTCATCCAGAAGCTGGGTCCAGGTCAGTTTGAACTGCTGGCCCTTAACGAACTCCGGCACCATATAGTGATAGTTGGTGTTAAACCACTTGGTCATTTCCGCCGCTGCCGCTGGCTCACCCGTTGGCGCGCGGCCACGGCCGATGCGGAACAGGGTATCGATATCCACCGATCCATCGTTGTTCTGATGACGAGCCGGCACGTTGCCAAGCAGCAGGCTGGTGGTCAGAACATGGTCGTACCAGGCGAAATCGCCCACCGGCAGCAGGTCTACGCCCGCCTGTTTTTGCTGATCCCAGTGACGCGCGCGCAGCTCGCGTCCCACCGCCAGCAGTTCTTCGCGGGTGGCGTTACCCGCCCAGTAGCTTTCTTGCGCTTTTTTCAGCTCGCGACGCAGACCAACGCGAGGGAAACCGAGAGTGTGAGTGCGGATTGTCATGGCATACCCCTTGTAGAAATTCGTTATTTAGACGTCCAGATGTTTACACTTCTATAATTGGCAGGTACTGTATATTCCTCAAGCGCAAAATGTTCATGCCGAAGTGAAGGACTTTCATGATCGAGATTAAACACCTGAAAACGCTACAAGCGTTGCGGAACTGCGGTTCTCTTGCGGCGGCAGCGGCCACGCTGCACCAGACTCAGTCTGCCCTTTCTCACCAGTTCAGCGATCTGGAACAACGCCTCGGCTTTCGTCTTTTTGTGCGTAAGAGCCAGCCTTTGCGCTTTACGCCGCAGGGCGAAATTTTGCTTCAGCTGGCGAACCAGGTGCTGCCGCAGATTGCCAGCGCGTTGCAGTCCTGCAACGAGCCGCAGCAGACCACCCTGCGCATCGCCATTGAGTGTCACAGCTGTATTCAGTGGCTGACCCCCGCGCTTGAGAACTTCCGCCAGAAGTGGCCGCAGGTGGAGATGGACTTCAAATCCGGCGTCACGTTTGATCCGCAGCCGTCGCTTCAGCAGGGTGAGCTGGATCTGGTGATGACCTCAGATATTCTGCCACGCAGCGGTCTGCACTATTCGCCAATGTTTGATTTTGAGGTGCGTCTGGTGCTGGCCCCGGACCATCCGCTGGCCGCCAAAACGCGTATCACGCCGGAAGATCTGGCAACGGAGACGCTGCTGATTTACCCGGTACAGCGCAGTCGTCTGGATATCTGGCGCCATTTCCTGCAACCCGCGGGCATCAGCCCACAGCTGAAAAGCGTGGATAACACGCTGCTGTTAATTCAGATGGTGGCGGCCAGAATGGGGATTGCGGCGCTGCCGCACTGGGTGGTCGAGACGGTTGAACGCCAGGGTCTGGTGGTTACCAAAACCCTGGGTGAAGGACTGTGGAGCCGGCTGTACGCCGCCGTGCGCGATGGCGAGCAACGTCAGCCAATTACGGAAGCGTTTATTCGCTCAGCGCGGAACCACGCGTGCGACCATCTTCCGTTTGTGCGGAGCGCGGAGCGACCCAGCGGCGATGTACCCACAGCGAAGCCAGGATCACCGTTCCCCCAATAAGGAAACTCGGCCAGTGCGGCTGTTCCTGCCAGATGGCGAGGTTCACCAGTAGCCCCGCCGGCACGTGTACATTGTTCATGATCCCCAGCGTTCCGGCGTCTACCTGCGTCGCGCCGTAGTTCCACATAAAATAGCCCAGCCCCGAGGCCACCACGCCCAGCCAGACCAGAACGCTCCACTGTACGGGGGTGGTCGGCAGCTTTTGCGGGTTGCCGAGCATAAACCATGCCGCAATCGCGACAATCGCCGCGCCCATATAAAACCACGCAAACGCGTTATGCTGCGGCATCGGGCGGGTCTCCATCAGGCGTTTGTAACCCACCATCCCGATGGCAAAGCTGATATTAGCGAGCTGGACGAACATCAGCCCGGTCCAGAAGTGATCGCTTACCTTGTCATAGCGAATAATCGCCGCGCCAATGACTGCCAGCGCAGCGCTCAGCAGATATCCCCAGCGCAGGCGGCGCCTGCTGAGCAAGTCATAAATCAGCGTGATGTAGAGCGGCGTCAGCACGGTGAAGAGCAGAAATTCCGAGACGGACAGGTAAACGTAGGCCCGGAAGCTGAACAGGTACATGATGCCGAGCTGCATCGCGCCTACCAGCATGTACAGCAGAATAGTTTTTAGCGACTGCCCGCGGGTACGCAGGAACGGCAGGAACACCAGCGCCGCCAGCCCCACGCGCATCAGCACCGAAAAGTAGCTGTCGACCGATCCGGCAAGGTATTCGCCAATCAGACTAAAGGAGAAGGCCCACAGGATAGTGGTGATAATGAGTAGCGCCACAATGCTTGTCTCTCAAAAAGAAGGAGAGGCATTGTAGCGAACTCTTTAGTTGACATCTGAACAATAAACAATCAAATGAAGATTATTCAAGGAACAGTTTGCGCAGATACTTAGGTACCGCGTTGTCTGCGTTCGTGCCAATCACTTCCAGCTCCGGGTGCAGATCTTTCAGGCGCTGGTGCGCGTTCTGCATGATGCAGCCTTTACCCGCCATGGAGAGCATCTCGGCATCGTTCATGCCATCGCCAAAGGCGATACAGTCTTTCAGATCAAAGCCCAGACGCTTCGCGACCGCTTCCAGCGCGTGACCTTTGGACACCCCGCCCGCCATCACTTCCAGACAGGTCAGCGTGGAGAAGCTCACGTTCACGCGGTCGCCCCAGCGGGCGTTGATCGCCTGCTCCAGCGGAAGCAGCGCTTCGTGACTTTCGCAGGTAAAGAACACCTTGCTGATCCCTTCAGGATCCAGCAAACCCGGCTCATACAGGGAGTAGTTGAAGACGGCTTCCTTGAAGAAACGCATTTCGTCCGGGCGATGACGGTTCATAAACCACTCGTCGTCGCGGTAAACGTTAGTCACGATATCCGGGTTGTTATGCACAATGCCGAACAAATCAGTGGCGATGTCACGATCGAGATTATGGGTAAAAATCAGGTTGCCGTCCGTGTCATGTACGCGCGCACCGTTAGAGGTGATCATGTACGACTTGATCTCTAGGTTATCGCGGATCTGCCCCACGTCCACGTGGTGGCGACCGGTGGCGAACACGAAGTTCACGCCACGGGCAGTCAGGAGTTTTAGGGTCTCTTTCGCATAAGGCGACAGGGTGTGGTCGGGGGAAAGCAGCGTGCCATCTAAATCAGATGCAACAACCTGGTACATAGGGATTTCAACCTCTGGTGGAAAACAATAATCAGTTATGCCTGTTGAAAAATTCAACAATGGCGTTGAGCGCGACTGAGCGCATAGCGTCCTTTTCAAAAAGGATCTCATGGTACGCACCGTTGATGACCAGCGGTTTACCCCCTTCACAGGGATGGCCCGCAGCGGCGCGAAGTTCACAATAGCGGTCATGCATGCGGTTATCCACCACACGCTCTTCTTCCGCCTGGATCAGGAGCGTCGGCGTGTCATCATCGCCTACGCCTGCCAGCACCTGTTCACCGGCATGAATACCTTCCCGCACCCAGTGCCAGGTGGGGCCGCCGACCCGCAGACGCGGTTCATCGGCATAAAAACGCAGGTTGCGCCGATAACGCTGCCGACTGTGGGTTAACACGTTGATGGCAAACGGTAACGCCCGCCAGCGTCCTGTTCCGATGGCATAGCCTTCTCGAATGCGCTGATGGCCCTCAGCCCAGTCGAGAAGATGGCGCACCATCCAGTCAGGAAAACGTATCACAATGCCGTACATCGGCGCGGTCAGCGCAATGGCGTCGCACTGGTGCTTATGGCGCTGCAAAAACAACGTCGAGATCGCGCCCCCCATGGAGTGGGCAAGAATATAACGCTTGCGCCACGGCCCGGGCTGCACTTCCTGCTGCCAGAACGCGGCCAGATCGTCGACGTAATCGCTGAAGTTATCCACGTGGCCGCGATGGGTATCCGGCAACATCCGGCCGGAAAGCCCCTGCCCGCGATGGTCGATAATTAACACATCAAAGCCCAGATGGAACAGGTCATACGCCAGCTCGGCATATTTGATATAGCTTTCGATGCGCCCGGGGCAGACTACAATCACCCGGTCATTTTTTTCATCACGGAAACGAACGAAGCGTACCGGGATTTCCCCGACGCCCATAAACTCATCTTCCTCACGCTGGCGCCAGAAATCGGTCAGCGGCCCCATGGAGAAAGCAGCAAATGCGTTTTCTCGTGTTTCCCAGTCCTTTTTCTGCTGAAACATTGGGTTTCCACCCCCCGTAATTCAGGGAATATCGTTTTTTTCGTCACCGGTCACAAAATGACTCAACAATAGCGTATTGTGGCATAAAAACAGACGATCCGGGAGTTTCAAATGACCTTCGAGTGGTGGTTCGCCTACCTGCTGACATCCATCATCCTCAGCCTTTCACCTGGCTCGGGCGCAATCAACACCATGACCACCTCAATTAATCACGGCTATCGCGGCGCGGTGGCGTCAATCGCCGGTTTACAGACCGGGCTTGGCATTCATATTGTGCTGGTGGGGATTGGTCTGGGCACGCTGTTCTCCCGTTCGGTGCTGGCCTTCGAGGTGCTGAAATGGGCTGGCGCAGCGTATCTTATCTGGCTGGGCATTCAGCAGTGGCGCGCCGCTGGCTCGATTGATCTGCATACGCTCTCCCGGACGCAAACACGCGGCCACCTGTTTAAGCGCGCGGTGTTCGTTAACCTGACCAACCCGAAAAGCATCGTGTTCCTCGCCGCCCTGTTCCCGCAGTTTATCGTGCCGCATCAGCCACAGGTGATGCAGTACGTGGTGCTGGGCGCAACCACCATTATTGTCGATATCATTGTGATGATTGGTTACGCGACGCTGGCGCAGCGAATTGCGGCGTGGATCAAAGGGCCTAAGCAGATGAAGGCCCTGAACAAAGTCTTTGGTTCGCTGTTTATGCTGGTTGGCGCGCTGCTTGCGTCAGCGCGTCATGCTTAGCGAGAAATGATGAGATGAATGCCGAAGCCGGCGAACAACGCGCCGGCGAAGCCGTCGATCCACTTCGCGATGCGCTGGTAGCCGCGACGCATCGCCGGTAAGGCAAACAGGCTTGCCACAACGGTAAACCAGGCGAACGTTTCCACAACGATCAGCAGGAAGATCCCCCAGCGCGCGCCCGCGCCGACGTTATCCCCCACAAACAGCGAGAATACCGAGCCGAAGTAAATAATTGCTTTCGGGTTCGCCAGGTTGGTCAGCAGCCCTTTCACAAAGCTACGGCCGCCCGTTGCCAGCTCAACCTTTGGCTCTTCCGGCTTGTTCTCTTCTTTCTTCAGCGCCCCGCGCAGCATCTGGTAGCCCATCCAGCACAGGTACAGACCGCCGCCAACCATAATGATGTTATGCAGCCACGCCATTTTCGCCAGGATCAGGTTCAGACCGAGCAGCGCAACCGCCGCCCAGACCATGACGCCCATGGTAATACCGAGCACACCCATCATCGCCTCTTTGCGGGAGCGGCTGACGGCCGTTTGAGACACGAAGAAAAAATCAGGGCCTGGGCTCATCAGCGCAACGATGTGCACTAACGCCACGGTGAGAAATAGCATTAACATAATTAGCTCGCGGGGAAATAATACAGTGAGTCACCATCCTGGCACTTTTTCGCCCGGCTGACTACTCCTCATCATCACCATCAGCGTGGGAACGGATGAGCGCCATAAACTCTTTACCGAAGCGCTCCAGCTTGCGCGTGCCGACGCCGTTGACGCTGAGCATCTCGCTGGCGCTGAGCGGCATTTGCTCGGCCATCTCGATCAGCGTCGCGTCGTTGAACACCACGTATGGCGGGATGTTCTCTTCATCGGCAATAGCTTTACGCAGCTTACGCAGCTTGGCGAACAGCTTGCGGTCGTAGTTACCGCCGTAGGATTTTTGCATCACGCGCGGCTTCAGGGCGACGACGCGCGGAACGGCGAGCTTCAGTTCAACCTCGCCACGCAGGACAGGTCGCGCCGCTTCGGTCAGCTGAAGCGCAGAATGCTGGGCAATATTTTGCGTGGCAAAGCCGAGGTGGATCAACTGGCGGATAATACTCACCCAGTGCTCATGGCTCTGGTCTTTCCCGATGCCGTAAACCGGTAGCTTGTCGTGACCCATATCGCGGATACGCTGGTTGTTAGCCCCGCGCAGCACTTCAACGACGTAGCCCATCCCAAAGCGCTGGTTCACGCGTCCGATAGTCGAGAGCGCTTTGCGCGCGTCCATCAGGCCATCGTACTGCTTCGGCGGGTCGAGGCAGATATCGCAGTTGCCGCACGGCGCCTGACGCCCTTCACCAAAGTAGTTGAGTAACACCAGACGGCGGCAGGTTTGCGCTTCGGCGAAGGCCCCCATCGCGTTAAGCTTGTGGCGTTCGATATCCTGCAACTGCCCCTGCGGTTTCTCTTCCAGACAGCGGCGCAGCCACGCCATATCCGCCGGGTCGTAAAACAGCATCGCTTCCGCAGGCAGACCATCACGCCCGGCGCGGCCGGTTTCCTGATAGTAGGATTCGATATTGCGCGGAATGTCGAAATGCACCACAAAGCGCACGTTGGGCTTGTTGATCCCCATCCCGAACGCCACCGTTGCGACCACGATTTGCAGGTCGTCGCGCTGGAATTTTTCCTGCACATCGGCGCGGATGTGGTTCTCTAACCCGGCATGGTATGCCGCCGCGCTAAAGCCGCGATTTTGCAGACGCGCAGCGGTGTCTTCCACCTTTGCGCGGCTGTTGCAGTAGATGATGCCGGACTTGCCGCGCTGCTCCTGCACGTAGCGCAGGAGCTGATCCAGCGGCTTGAACTTTTCCATCAGCATATAGCGGATGTTCGGGCGGTCGAAGCTGCTGACCTGAATATACGGGTCGTTCAGTCCCAGCAGGCGAACGATGTCCTGACGCGTGGTGTCGTCCGCCGTGGCGGTAAGCGCCATAAACGGCAGCTCGGGGAAGCGCTGACGAAGCTGGCCGAGGGCGGCGTATTCCGGGCGGAAATCGTGCCCCCACTGGGAGATACAGTGCGCTTCATCCACCGCCAGCAGCACCGGGTTCCAGTGCGCCAGGTGGTCGAGGAAGTTGTCCAGCATCAGGCGCTCTGGCGCGATATACAGCAGGCGAACCTGTCCGGTGCGGCACCCGGCCATCACCTCTTGCTGCTGCTCGCGAGTTTGCGTTGAGTTAAGACAGGCCGCCGCCACGCCGTTGGCGAGCAGCTGGTCGACCTGGTCTTTCATCAGGGAAATAAGGGGTGATACCACAACCGTCAGGCCATTAAGCACCAGCGCGGGCACCTGATAGCAGAGCGATTTACCGCCGCCGGTCGGCATGACCACCAGGCAATCGCGGCCTTCCAGCACGGTTTCAATGATGGTTTCCTGGCCAGGACGGAACTGCTGGTAGCCAAAGGTTTCATGCAAAACCTGTTTAGCCAGCGATTCCTGATTCAATACTTCCGCCTGCGCCACGTTAACCCCATATGCCAGAAATGAAACAGGCGCTATTTTCAGCGCCTGAGAGAGAAACTTCAACGTTTAACGCAAAAACATTCGAGCAGCTTAGAAAATATCGTTCAGCATGACGCCCACACCGACGCGGGTCTGGTTGAAGTTGTAGTCGATCAGCGATTCGCCGTAGCCGCTATACACCTGGGTATAGAGACGCACGTGTTTCGTTACCGGGTAGCTCAGGCCCAGCTCTGCACCGCCGTAGCCGGTATTCCAGTTGTACTGGCCTTTGGCGCTCAGCACCGCGTCACCCAGCTGATAGCCCACCTTAAGCTGATAGTATCCCATGTATTTGGTGATATCCGGGTTGTCATCGGTGCTGCCTACTACGTACCACGGCTTCACTTCCACCATGAAATTGCCGTTCTGCGCCATCAGACGCGTATAGATGCGGTTCCAGCTGCGTGAGGTTGGGTCGGAACGACCGTTGGAATCGTGGTTATAGCCCACCTCCACGTCTCGCAGCGTCCAGCCTGCAAACTCATAATCGGTGGCGAAACCGAGGAACAGCTGCGGTTCATAGTTGGTTTCGCGGAACGGTGATGACTCCCCGCTGTTGGAGAGTTGCCACCATGACTTCTGCGTGTAGGACGCGCCAAGTACCGAGTTCGGCCCCAGGATGCCGCGCCAGAACGGGAAGGCGAGGCTGAGCTGGAACTTCACCTCATCTTTACGCGCATTATCAGACCAGTTATAGGAGCTTATCGCCTCTTTGTTGAGATCGCTGGTCTGGGTGTAGATCACGTAGTTTGTGTCATACGGGTACAGCGTGAACGGATTGTCATGCTCCTGAAGCATATTGGCGATGATGCTGCCCTTAACGGCAGGTTTATCATGCACCTCTTTGATCGTCGCTTCCTGCGCATATGCTGTGAGGGGCAGCGCAACCGCCGCCAGTAACCAACCCAGATACGTCCGCATCGGTGGTGTTCTCCTGAAATGGTGACATTTAATGAATAGTTTTGTCCGGGCATTCTACAGACTTCTGCGATAACTTCCGCTTCCTCGTTTCTTAAAGTGGCATTCCTTTATCCTGAAGCATAAAATCAACATTTTGTTAACAACAAGGATGCCACGTCAGATGTCAGCCACACTCACCGCCGAAGAAACCTTAAAGCTCGTGGGCGAGATTTTTGTGTACCACATGCCGTTCAACCGTGCACTGGGTCTTGAGCTGGAGCGATACGAAAAAGACTTCGCTCAGCTGAGTTTCAATAATCAGCCAATGATGGTCGGTAACTGGGCGCAAAGCATTTTGCACGGCGGGGTAATTGCCTCCGCGCTGGACGTGGCGGCCGGTCTGGTGTGCGTGGGCAGCACGCTGACGCGCCACGACACCATCAACGAAGATGAGTTACGCCAGCGCCTGTCGCGCATGGGCACCATCGATTTACGCGTCGACTACCTGCGCCCAGGACGCGGAAACCGCTTCACCTGTACCAGCAGCCTGCTGCGCGCCGGGAATAAAGTTGCCGTCGCCCGCGTTGAGCTGCATAACGAGGAGCAGGTTTATATCGCCAGCGCAACCGCCACTTATATGGTGGGTTGAGACGGCAAATTCGGGTAAAATTACTTCACTTTTTTGTAACGGATTTTCCCGATGGATGCTAAACAGACGCGGCAGGGCGTTTTACTCGCCCTTGCCGCTTATTTTATTTGGGGTATAGCACCGGCGTACTTCAAACTTATCGCCTATGTCCCGGCGGACGAGATCCTCACTCACCGCGTCATCTGGTCGTTTTTCTTCATGATTGCGCTGATGAGTATCAGCCGTCAGTGGTCAGGCGTCAAAACGCTGCTGAAAACCCCGAAGAAGGTCTTCCTGCTCGCCCTCTCTGCGGTGCTGATTGGCGGAAACTGGCTGCTGTTTATCTGGGCGGTGAATAACCATCACATGCTCGAAGCCAGCCTGGGCTACTTTATTAACCCGCTGGTCAATATTTTGCTGGGGATGATTTTCCTCGGCGAGCGCTTTCGCCGGATGCAGTGGGTGGCAGTGATTCTGGCCTTCTGCGGCGTGCTGGTACAGCTGTGGACCTTCGGCTCACTGCCGGTTATCGCCCTGGGGCTGGCGTTCAGCTTTGCCTTCTACGGCCTGGTGCGTAAAAAAATCGCCGTGGAAGCGCAGACGGGAATGCTGTTTGAAACCCTGTGGCTGCTGCCTGTCGCCGCGATCTACCTGTTCGGTATTGCCGACAGCGCCACCAGCCATATGGGCAGCAACCCATGGTCGCTGAACCTGATGCTGATGGCCGCGGGCGTGGTCACGACGATACCCCTGCTGTGCTTCACCGGCGCGGCAACGCGTCTGCGCCTCTCCACGTTGGGCTTCTTCCAGTACATTGGCCCGACGCTGATGTTCCTGCTGGCGGTGGTGTTTTACGGCGAGGTGCCGGGTGCGGATAAGATGGTGACGTTCGCCTTTATCTGGGTGGCGCTGGCCATCTTTGTTGCGGATGCGATTTATACCCAGCGCAGGGTGCGCAAAGGGCTGTGATGTTGCCCTCACCCTAACCCTCTCCCACAGGGAGAGGGAATTCGATCGTAGGGCGGGTAAGCGCAGCGCCACCCGCCAGATTTTTACAGCCAGTTCCGGCGTTTAAAATAGAGATACGGCGCCAGCCCGGCGAGGATCATAAAGATAATCGCCCCCGGGTAGCCAAAGCTCCACTTCAGTTCCGGCATAAACTCGAAGTTCATCCCGTAGCTGGAGGCTACCAGCGTCGGCGGCAGGAACACCACGGACACCACCGAGAAGATCTTGATGATGCGGTTCTGCTCGATGTTGATGAAGCCCATCGCCGCCTGCATCAGGAAGTTGACCTTCTGGAACAGGGATTCGTTGTGCGGCAGCAGGGATTCGATATCGCGTAAGATCTCACGCGCCTGCTCCAGCTGACCGCCCGGCAGACGCGCCTTGCGCACCAGGAAGTTCAGCGCGCGCTGGGTATCCATCAGACACAAACGCACCTTCCAGCCGATATCTTCCAGCTCAGCCAGCGTGGACAACGCTTCGTCGTACTCATCGCCCTGATGGCCTTCCATGATCACGCGGCTCAGCTTTTCCAGGTCGCTGTAGATGTTTTCGATTTCATCCGCCAGCTGTTCGATTTTGGTTTCGAACAGATCCAGCAGCAGCTCATAGGCGTTACCGTCCATCATCGCCTGGCTGCGGGCGCGCATACGGTAGAGACGAAACGCAGGCAGTTCGCGCTCGCGCAGGGTGAACAGGCGGCCATCGCGAATGGTAAACGCCACGGTGGAGTTCCCCGCGTGGTCTTCGGCATCTTCGAAGAAGAAGAAGGAGTGAATGTGCAGGCCGTCTTCGTCTTCAAAAAAACGGGCGGATGCTTCGATGTCTTCCAGTTCCGGGCGCGTTGCCAGGCTTTGCCCCAGCTCAGATTGTACGCGAAGGCGCTCATCGTCGTCCGGCTCGACCAGATCCACCCATACGGCATCAATGAGGGGCTGTGACTCTTCGGCTTCAAGCCGAGTCAGTCGGTTATTTTCGAGTTGAAATGCGCTCAACATGACCGGGACTCCCAATGCAAAAAATATCGGACAGTTCGGTGGGCACACAGAAACAAATTGGGTTTCAGACCATTAAACAGCCTGACTCAGCGCGACGGGAATGATGCAGTCGCTGACAACCACTAAGGCCATCAGCAAGAGGAGATAGCCTTAGGAGTTGTTCCTGGATGACAGGGAATTGAGCCAGTATCTACTGGGTGTGTCCAAGGCGAATGTCCTCTTAGCGTAATCGTGCGCGCATGTTACGCCAGCAATAACTGTGGCGTCAACACGCAACGGAACGCTGAAGGGCATTAATTGACCTTCAACGTATAAGGCTAGCAGATTATTACAAAATAGTGATATTTTTCTGAAAGTTACACACTTTCCAGCTTGGCATAGGCTGCCACCAGCCATTTGATCCCCTGCCCCTGGAACGCTACCTGCAAACGGCTGTGCTCGCCGCTGCCTTCCAGGTTGACGATGGTGCCTTCGCCAAACTTCGAGTGGCGCACGCGCTGGCCCAGCTTGTAACCGGTGTCGGTTTCAGAGATCGGCGAGCCCATACGCTGATGGCTGACCGGACGGCTGATGCTGGCGCGCAGGCGCACCTCTTCCACACACTCTTCCGGCAGTTCGCCGATAAAGCGCGACGGACGGTGATACACCTCTTTCCCGTACAGGCGGCGGGTTTCCGCGTAGGTCAGAGTCAGTTTCTGCATCGCACGGGTCACACCCACGTAGGCCAGACGACGCTCCTCTTCCAGACGCCCGCCTTCATCCAGCGACATCTGGCTCGGGAACATCCCCTCTTCCATCCCGACGATGAACACCTGCGGGAACTCCAGACCTTTCGCGGAGTGCAGGGTCATCAGCTGAACCGCATCCTGCCAGGTATCGGCCTGCCCTTCACCCGCCTCCAGCGCGGCGTGAGAGAGGAATGCCTGCAACGGCATCAGGTCTTCGTCTTCTTCGTTGTAGCTGAACTGGCGCGTTGCCGTCACCAGTTCCTCTAAGTTCTCAATACGGGTCTGGCCCTTCTCGCCTTTTTCCTGCTCGTACATGGTGCGCAAGCCGGAATCTTTAATCACCCGGTCGGTCTGGACGTGCAGCGGCATGTCGGCCGTTTCCTGCGCCAGTGCGTCGATTAACTCCAGAAAGCGTTGCAATGCGCTGGCGGCGCGCCCGGCGAGGGCTTTTTCCTGTAACAGCTCGCGGCATGCCTGCCACAACGTGAGCTGACGATCGCGCGAGGCCTGACGCACCACGTCCAGCGTACGATCGCCGATGCCGCGCGTCGGCGTGTTCACCACGCGCTCAAATGCCGCATCGTCGTTACGGTTGGCAATCAGACGCAAGTACGAGAGCGCATCTTTGATCTCCTGACGTTCGAAGAAGCGCATACCGCCATAAATGCGATACGGCATGCTCACCTGCAATAGCGCCTCTTCCAGCACGCGCGACTGGGCGTTGCTGCGATAGAGAATGGCACACTGCTCCAGCGCGCCGCCGTTCTCCTGCCAGGTTTTAATGCGGTTCACAACGAAACGGGCTTCGTCGAGCTCGTTGAAGGCGCAGTAAATCGAAATCGGTTCGCCGTCGACGCCATCGGTCCACAGCTTTTTACCCAGGCGCCCGTTGTTGTTCTCAATCAGGGCGTTGGCCGCGCTCAGAATGTTGCTGGTAGAACGGTAGTTCTGTTCCAGACGGATGGTTTGCGCGCCGGGGAAATCGTTGAGGAAGCGCTGGATGTTCTCCACCTGCGCGCCGCGCCAGCCGTAGATAGACTGGTCGTCATCGCCTACGATCATCACCTTGCCGGTATCCCCGGCCAGCAGGCGGATCCAGGCGTACTGGATGTTGTTGGTATCCTGGAATTCGTCCACCAGGATGTTGGTAAAGCGTTCACGGTAGTGTTGCAGGATATGCGGTTTGTTCAGCCACAGCTCGTGGGCACGCAGCAGCAGTTCGGCGAAATCCACCAGACCGGCGCGATCGCACGCTTCCTGATAGGCCTTGTAGACGTTCTGCCAGGTCTGCTCGACCGGGTTACCGAAGCTCTGAATATGATGCGGACGCAGCCCTTCGTCTTTCTGACCGTTGATGTACCACATCGCCTGACGCGGCGGCCACTGCTTCTCGTCGAGGTTCATCGCCTTGATCAGCCGTTTCAGCAGGCGCAGCTGATCTTCGCTGTCGAGGATCTGGAAATCCTGCGGCAGGTTAGCGTCCATATGGTGCGCGCGCAGCAGACGGTGCGCCAGGCCGTGGAAGGTGCCAACCCACATGCCGCCCTGGCTGGTGCCCATCAGCTGTGCGATACGGTGGCGCATCTCCGCCGCCGCCTTGTTGGTGAACGTCACGGCCATAATCGAGTACGGCGAACAGTTCTCCACGCTCTGTAGCCAGGCGATACGGTGAACCAGCACGCGCGTCTTACCACTGCCCGCTCCAGCCAGTACCAGCAGGTTTGTACGCGAGGCGGCAACCGCGTCACGCTGTTTATCATTAAGGCTGTCGAGCAGGTAAGAAACGTCCATTGGCACCGTCACGTCATGGCGGGCAGGCAAATGTTTCCATTCGCCAAAACCCTGTTAATTTATACAGAACAATTGATGATTATATCAGCGTCGTGAGGGATGCCAACCGTGAAATTTCCACGTGCGGCAGAAGACGGCTATCCGGGGTAGTCATCAGATCGGCATTTTCCGGCTTGATCCAGCAGGCCTGCATGCCGCAGCGGATCGCCCCGGCGACGTCCGTGGTCAGGTCGTCGCCCACGTGCAGGATCTCACCGAGCGGCAAATCCAGTTTTTCCGCTGCCAGATGATACATATCGTTGAACGGCTTCGAGCGTCCGTGCGGGCCCGCGCGCAGCACGAACTGAAAATAGTTCCCCAGACCAAACAGTTCAGGCTGAGCGTTGCCGTTGGTGATGGCCACCAGCGGCCACTTTTCGGCGAGCTTCGCCAGCGTGTCGTGGGTCTCCTGCGGCACGTCGATCCGACTGCGCCATTTGGCGAAGTTTTCCATGGCCGCTTCGGCACCCGTGGCCGCGTCCTGCGCGCTCAGGCCGGCATTGAGCATCGCCTGCTCAACCGCACGGCGGCGCCATTCGGTCACGTCATGATAAATTTCCGGCTCGGTTTCCCGCAGGGACTGACGCAGCTTCTGGAAATCTTTGTTCTGCATTGTTTTCAGCGCAGGATGGTAGTTCTGCACAAACGCCAGCGACTCCTGCTCGGTACGCAGGATCACCGGACGATTGTCGTAAAGGGTGTCATCAAGATCAAACGTCAGGGCTGAGATCTGACCGAGTGGGCGGTAAAAACGCATTATTTCCCCCGTTTGGCGCGTGGATGCGCCGCGTCATACACCGAGGCAAGGTGTTGGAAGTCTAAGTGGGTATAGATTTGGGTGGTCGACAGATTCGCGTGACCAAGCAGCTCCTGTACGCCGCGCAGGTCGCCGCTTGATTCCAGCATGTGCGTCGCAAAGGAGTGGCGCAGCTTGTGGGGGTGAACGTGGCTGTTCAGCCCCTGCTTAATGCCCCACTCCGCAAAGCGCTTTTGCACGTTACGCGCCGAGATCCGCTTGCCGAGTTTCGACAGGAACAGCGCATCTTCGTCGGCGCCAAACAGCCCGCGAAGGTCCAGCCAGTGCTCAATCCAGGAGACCGCATTGCGGCCGATCGGCAGGCGGCGCTCTTTGCTGCCCTTGCCCATCACCCACACCTCGCCGGATTCCAGATCGAGGTGCTTCAAGTCGAGGTTCACCAGCTCAGAGAGACGCAGGCCCGCGCCGTACATCACCTCCAGCATTGCGCGGTCGCGAACGGCCAGCGGATCGTTAAGATCGATATCTAGCAGGCGGTTTACGTCGTCGACGTCGATATTTTTCGGCAGATGACGCGGGGCTTTCGGCGTGGCGATCCCTTTCGCCGGGTTGGCTTTCAGACCGCCCTGACTGACCAGCCAGTCGAAGAAACTGCGCAGGGCAGAGAGTCGGAGCGCCAGGCTCGCCGGGCTTAAGTTTTTTTTACGGCTACGCACGACGAACCCGCGTACCGTGGCGGCGTCACATTGTTGCCAGCTTTTCAGGCCGATTTCATCGGCAATCTGCATGATGGCATCAAGCTGACGCTGATAGTTGAGCAGCGTAATAGGGCTGAGCTGGCGTTCTACGCCCAGATAGCGCAGAAAGCGGGTGACGTCAGTGGCGAGCAGTCCGTCCGTCATACGCGCTCAATCCAGCGCTCCAGCAACTCAGGCAACATCAGGGCGATCTCCTGCAACAGTTGCGTACCCTGCCCCTGTTCATAGTGATGCGCGTCGCGGCTGGTAAATAACATCACGCCCAGGTCACCATCGCGCCCCATCAGCGACATCGCCACCGAGCCGATAGCTTTGGCTTCCGGCAGCACCACCAGCAGTTCTGGCCCGTTGAGCGGCCCCAGATAATGGTGCTCATGGCCCAGACGCTGAATGCGCAGCGGCTCAAACGCCTGACGGCTCAGCGCCAGATGGGTAAACCCGGACGGCGCGCCAATGCGCCAGCGGTCAGGGAAGAGACGGATCGTCGCGCCTGCCAGCCCCAGCTCGCGCGCCCAGCGGTGGAAGCGGTTGAGGAACTCTTCGAGACTGTGTGCGGAAGCCAGACGCGCCTGAAGGTGTAGAAGACGGTAGAACAGGCTTTCGTTATTGCTGGCCTGCTCCATCAGCAGCGTCATGTTCTCTTCGAGCTGATTGATGTGGTTGCGCGAGCGCGCCATGTGCCATTCAACCAGCGACACGGTCTCGCGAACCGGATGCGGCACGCGCATCCGTTCGACGACGCGTGCATTGCGGATAAAAAACTCAGGATTGTGCAGCAGATAATCCACAACAGTGCTGTCGTCCAGCTCTGTTACAGGTTCCCGCAGTTCTTCCCCTGGTTGCTTCATAGATGGATAAACCCGTCATAAACATGTGTCGCCGGGCCAGTCATGTACAGTGGATGACCCGCTCCTTTCCAGGCGATATCAAGCCGACCGCCTGGTAATTCCACGCGAACCTCTTCTGCCAGTAACCCCTGTGAGATACCGACGGCCACCGCCGCACAGGCACCGCTTCCGCAGGCCTGGGTTTCGCCCGCGCCGCGCTCGTAAACCCGCAGGCGAATATGTTCACGCTTCACCACTTGCATGAAACCGATGTTCGCCCGCTCCGGGAAGCGCTCGTGGCTTTCCAGCACCGGGCCGAGCGTTTCAACCGCCGCGGTTTGCACATCATCCACCTGAATCACGCAGTGCGGGTTACCCATTGAGACGACGCCGCACAATACTGTCTGCTCGGCGGCACGCATGATATAGGTCTTTTCCGCTTTGTTGGCGCGAAACGGCACGGCAGAGGGTTCGAAGTTCGGCTCTCCCATGTTCACGCGCACCAGTTCGTCGTCGGTGACGCTGAGCACCATCCGGTCATTGGCGGTGCTGACGCGGATATCGCGCTTGTTGGTCAGCCCTTTCAGCCGAACAAAGCGGGCAAAACAGCGCGCGCCGTTGCCGCACTGGGAAACTTCGCTGCCGTCGGCGTTAAAAATGCGATAGTGAAAGTCCAGGTCAGGATCGTAAGGCGGCTCCACCACCAGCAGCTGGTCAAACCCCACGCCCACGTGTCGATCCGCCAGACGACGGATCAGTTCCGGGGAGAAAAAGACATTCTGCGTTACCGCGTCGACGACCATAAAGTCGTTGCCAAGGCCATGCATTTTAGAGAACTGCATCATTTGCTCCATTGCGCGGGTACAGAACGTAATTGTCAGAGATTGACCTGAGTCGGGCCGCCGTTATTGCCGCGATCGTTGGTATCCGGCGTAGATGACTCGATACCACTTTGCACCGGTTTTGTCGGCGGTGGTGCGTTTTTATCCTCTGGCGGGAAGTACAGTGGTCCCTTCAGTCCACAGCCGGTCAGGCTAAACAGAGTGACAAGAACGACAAGCGTTCGGAAGACGTTTTTCATGTAGAGGTTGCCCGTAAGTTCAAATCTGTTTCTATCATCGCAGGAGAAGACACAAAAGCAAGAGTTTGCCGCTTTCCTGCAACGGGAATTATTTAGCGTTATACTGCCGCCATCACGAAAAACAGGAATAAAACCATGAACGACAGTGAATTTCATCGCCTTGCCGATACCCTGTGGATGACCATCGAAGAGCGTATCGACGACTGGGACGGCGACAGCGATATCGATTGTGAAATCAACGGCGGGATCCTGACCTTAAGCTTCGAAAACGGCAGCAAGATTATTATTAACCGTCAGGAGCCGCTTCACCAGGTGTGGCTGGCGGCGAAACAGGGCGGCTATCACTTTGATCTGAAAGGTGACGAGTGGGTCTGTGACCGCAGCGGCGAAACGTTCTGGGATCTGCTGGAGCAGGCAGCGACCGCGCAGGCGGGTGAGGACGTGAGTTTCAGGTAGTTTTGTTGCCCGGTGGCGGCTACGCCTTACCGGGCCTACAACGGCTCGGACCGTAGGCCGGGTAAGCGATAGCGCCACCCGGCGAAAAGCCTCAGGAAAAATACTGCTGCAACAGCGGCGCAGTTTCCTGGTTAGCGGGCGCCGCAGGGGTAATCGCCTGCGTACGGAACGGGATCACCTGCGCTCGCCCATCCACATTCACAATCTGGTAGAACTGCGGCAGGTTGAAGTTGATAAAGCTTGAGCCGTAGGTAAAGCGATCGTGCGAAGACGAATAGAAGCGGCTGACGTCGCGCACCAGCTCCTCTTTGCTGCCTTCACAGTGGTGATACACCTCGGCACGGTTGGTTTCATCCAGAATGTAGATGTTAAACCCGGCATTATCGCCCGACTCTTCGAAGAAGAACTGAATAATCCCTTCACTCGCAAAGCCATCTACCACCTGCGGCAGCTTAACGTGATTGGTTTCCACCTGAACCGACAGGCCATGCAGTTTGTTGTGTGAAATCGCGCCGTAGAATTCAATGGCGTTCTCCAGCTTCTGCACCGACACGTTCAGGCGCTCAAAGAACAGGCCCCAGGTCTGGCCGGAGACGCGCAGCGCTTTAAAGCGCCCGGTTTCCTGACGGGTGCTGGAGAGACGCAGTTCGATGCACTCAGACACCAGCTGCTGCACGCGGGTACGAATCAGGCCGCGCAGGTGCTGGCTGTAGCAGAACACCTCCACGCTGTCCGGGGGTGCGGCATCCTGGTGCATCTTGCCGAGGATCGTTTTCAGCGCCTCGATCATCGCCTGCTCGCCGTTAAAGTGTAAGGTACGCACTTCGTTCCACGAGTTGCGGTACAGCAGATCCACGCTACCCACCAGGCAGTTTTGCTGCTCGCCGAAGCTAAAGACGTCCAGCTTGCGGAAGTCAAAGTGAACCACCTGATTGCGGAAGGCCGCCGTCGGGTCGTATTCCAGGTTGACGATGATCGCCAGATGGCGGATCTCACACGGGCTGTAGAGCGCCTTTGGCGTCGGCGCAGGCAGACGCAGTGGGAAGTGGTGCGAGACATCCGCCACCATCTCCTGCAACTTGGCTAAATCGACCACCTCGTTACCCTTGATAAACAACCGGGTGCGTGAGGTGAGAAGGCCGTTAAACCAGGCCCAGGCCACCAGCTTGTTCAGATAGCGGTTATATTCCAGCGGCTGATGGCTGATGATCGAATCCATGCTTGGCGCACGGTTGTACAGATACCACCCGGTGCGGTTTGCGCGGCCCGGCGGCACGTAGATAAAGGTCAGATTCGGCTCAGACAGGTCAGGCGAAATCTGTGGGTTAACCAGCGTAACCTTGCCCGGCAACGCTTCAAACGCGGCGTACAGTTTACGGGTCAGCACCCCGATATCCTGTGGGCTGGCAGAAACGCTAAGGTTGTTACGGCGGGCAAAGCGGATCAGGTTGCGGTAGCTCTGCATCATCGCATCAAGCAGCTCGTTGTGCGCCTCGCGCACCTGATCGATCTTCCAGTTGGCGCGGTTGTCCAGCATGGCGAGACGCGCATCGTCCCATCCCCACTCTTTGACTAACTGGCTGACGACTTCACGACGCCAGCCCACGCAGGCGCGTTCGCGGCTCAGTTTTTCACAAACTTTGAGATAGAAACATCGACGCACCAGGTCAAGACGCGTGGCGTCCTCAATGGCGGTCAGGTATTCGGTGACGCGTTCCAGCATCATGCAGTAGGCATCAAGCCCGTAGGAGACGATCTCCCCGTCGTGCAGACGCTGTTTAATATCTTTCGCCAGCAGGCGCGGCGTGGGGTATTCCCAGGAGTAAGCTTCCAGCAGCAGGGTTTTCAGCACCGCTTTGTACGGTGAATCAATGCTCTTATAAAGCTGCCAGAGGCTTGCGCCAAAGTACTCTTCGGCGGACAGGGAGCTCAGGCCGCCCAGATCCAGCCACTCGTTTGGCGTCAGAACGCCCTGCGAGTAAAGCGACATGACGTAGTCGTCATAATTCTCTTCTTCATCGCACGGCACCATATTCCACAGAATACGTTTCCCGGCCAGGCGAACGGCAGTACGGTAAAACTCATCCAGCAACAGGATGTGCTGAGTCGAGCCGCAGTCTTCACCACCCAGACTGCCGCTTTCGTTATGGCGGAAACGGTTTTCATCAATCAGGAAGAAGCTCACTTCCACGCCGAGCGACGCCGCCCAGCTCTCCAGCAGGCTGCATTTACGCTGCAACAACTGGCGCTCTTCATTGTCGAGCCAGGACTGATGGCAGACCCAGATATCCAGGTCAGAAGAGCAGCTTTGCCCAACCGATGATGTGCTGCCCATGGAGTAAACCCCGGTAATCGGCAGCTCGCCTTTCGGCGAATCCTGCGGCGGCATACCACGGTAGAGTTCAAGTTCAGTCAGGTAATGCTGTTGGGTTTCATCAGGCGTGAAGAGGCAAATGCCCTGGGGAACGTTACCATCGAGGTAACCCGGCATTAGCGGATGGTGATAGTGCAACAATGTCGGCAGAAGACTGTATACCTGCTGGAAAGCAGGGCCCATGGCAGCAAGCGCGCGATCCACGCGCAATTGATTGATGGCATCCAGTCTCTGTTTCAGAGTCTCAATATAGAGGTACAAGACGTATCGCCTGATGTTTCCGGGTGTCGCATGCCAGTCAGAACAGAAAAAGCAGCGGACCCGCAGTATTTCAAAAAATAACCGTTACCCTTTTTTCGCCTTTTGCTTTTCTGGTGGTACAGACGAAAAAATGGTCTAAAACGTGATCAATTTAACACCTTGCCGGTTGACCGTAAAGAAAGATGCGCTACATACAAGTGTAGCACCGTTCTGTACGTGTAAATTCCTGAATACGGCGATGGCTGACGAATACGCCGCCCTGTCCCTCTCACTCTTCATCAACCGTAAAACTGCCATCCGAGTGTCAACAATGTTAGGATGGTTAGCGATTGATAATGACGGTAACAAGCATGTTAGACAATGTTTTGAGAATTGCCACACGCCAAAGTCCTCTAGCACTCTGGCAGGCACATTATGTTAAGCAGCGCCTGGAAGCCTGCCACACCGGATTACGCGTTGAGCTGGTGCCAATGGTTACGCGTGGCGATGTCATTCTGGATACGCCGCTGGCCAAAGTGGGCGGAAAAGGTCTGTTTGTCAAAGAGCTGGAGCTGGCATTGCTTGAGAACCGCGCCGATATCGCCGTGCATTCGATGAAGGATGTGCCCGTTGAGTTCCCGGAAGGGCTGGGGCTGGTGACCATCTGCGAGCGCGAGGATCCGCGCGATGCGTTTGTCTCTAATCGATATGACTCGCTCGATGCGTTGCCGGCAGGCAGCGTGGTCGGCACGTCAAGTTTACGCCGCCAGTGTCAGCTGGCTGAACGTCGCCCGGATCTGGTGATCCGTTCGCTGCGCGGGAACGTCGGCACACGCCTTGGCAAGCTGGATAACGGCGACTACGATGCCATTATTCTTGCGGTTGCGGGCCTGAAACGCCTGGGGCTGGAAGAACGTATTCGCGTGGCGTTGCCGCCGGAGCTGTCGCTCCCCGCCGTCGGCCAGGGCGCCGTCGGCATTGAGTGTCGTCTGGATGATGTGCGCACTCAGGCACTGCTGGCGCCGCTGAATCATGACGATACCGCCGTTCGCGTAAAAGCCGAGCGCGCGATGAATACACGCCTCGAAGGAGGCTGTCAGGTGCCAATTGGCAGCTATGCTGAATTAACTGACGGTGAACTGTGGCTGCGTGCGCTGGTTGGCGCGCCGGACGGCTCGCATATGGTTCGCGGTGAACGTCGCGGCAAACCGCAAGATGCCGAGGCGCTTGGCGTATCGCTGGCGGAAGAGCTGCTGAATAACGGCGCACGTGAAATTCTGGCCGAGGTCTATAACGGAGAGCCCCCTGCATGAGCATACTTGTCACCCGCCCTTCTCCCGCAGGAGAGCAGTTAGTGAGCCGTCTGCGCGCACTGGGGCAGGTGGCCTGGAGTTTTCCGCTGATTGAATTCTCCCCCGGTCGCGAGCTGCCTGAGCTCGCTGACCAGATGCGTCTCTTGCAGGAAGGCGATCTGCTCTTTGCGCTGTCGCAGCATGCCGTGGAGTTTGCCCATGCGCAACTGCAACAACAGGGCGTTCGCTGGCCTCACGCCCCCCGCTATTTCGCCATCGGGCGCACTACGGCGCTGGCCTTACATACCGCGAGCGGAATCGATGTTCGTTACCCGTTAGATCGGGAAATCAGCGAAGTCTTGCTACAATTACCTGAATTACAAAACATTGCCGGAAAGCGCGCGCTTATTTTGCGCGGCAACGGTGGCCGCGAACTGCTGGGCGAGACGCTGCGCGAACGCGGCGCAGACGTGACGTTTGTGGAGTGCTATCAGCGCTGTGCAAAACACTATGATGGCGCGGAAGAAGCAATGCGCTGGCACGCCCGCGGTATTAATACGCTGGTGGTCACCAGCGGTGAAATGTTACAACAGCTTTGGTCGCTGATTCCGCTTTGGTATCGCGAAAACTGGTTACTCCGCTGTCGGCTTCTGGTCGTCAGTGAGCGTCTGGCGAACCACGCCCGGGAACTGGGCTGGCAGGATATTCGGATCGCTGAAAACGCCGACAACGATGCGCTGCTGCGCGCATTACAATAACTCTCAAATGGGAAGCCATAATGACGGAACACGAAAAATCCTCCGCCGTGGTTGAAGAGACCAGGGAGACTGTGGACACCACGTCACAGCCAGAGACGACAGACACAACCGTTGAGAAGAAAAACGGCAGCAATAAAACCAGCCTCACGCTGAGCGTGATTGCCATCGCGATTGCGCTGGCCGCAGGCGTGGGTCTCTACGGACTGGTGAAGAAACAAGGCACCAACCAGACGGCCACCAGCGACGCGCTGGTTAACCAAATCACTGCCCTACAGAAAGCGCAGGAGACGCAAAAAGCTGAGCTGGAAGGTGTGATCAAACAGCAGGCTGCCGCCCTCGCCGACGCGAACAGCAAACGTGAAGAGTTGACCAAACAGCTGAGCGAAGTGCAGGAAAAAGTCGCCACAATTTCGGGAACCGATGCCAAAACCTGGCTACTTTCACAGGCCGATTTTCTGGTGAAACTGGCCGGGCGCAAGCTCTGGAGCGATCAGGATGTCACCACCGCCGCCGCGCTGCTGAAAAGCGCCGACGCAAGCCTGGCTGATATGAACGATCCGAGCCTCATCAACGCACGCCGCGCTATTACGGAAGATATCGCCAGCCTGTCCGCGGTTTCTCAGGTCGACTACGACGGTATCATCCTTAAGGTGAATCAGCTCTCGAACCAGATTGATAACCTTCAGCTGGCCGATAACAACGACGATGACTCTCCGATGGATTCCGACGGTACCGAGCTGTCCAGTTCCCTGAGCGAATGGCGTATCAACCTGCAAAAGAGCTGGCAGAACTTTATGGACAGCTTTATTACCATTCGCCGCCGCGATGAAACTGCCGTGCCGCTGCTGGCACCGAACCAGGACGTCTATCTACGCGAAAACATTCGTTCCCGCCTGCTGGTCGCGGCGCAGGCCGTGCCGCGTCACCAGGAAGAGACCTACAAACAGGCGCTGGATAACGTTTCAACCTGGGTACGTGCTTACTACGATACCAATGATGCAACCACGACCGCGTTCCTTGAGGATATCGACAAGCTGAGCCAGCAAAACATCACCATGAACGTACCGGACAAGCTGGAAAGCCAGCCGATTCTGGAGAAGATCATGCAGACGCGCGTGCGTAACTTGCTGGCCCAGCCGGGCGTTCCGGCAGAGCGTCCGGCTGAAGCACCTGCCGCCGCGCCAGCGCCTGAAAGCGCGCCGCAAGGAGAGTAATGATGCTAAAAGTCTTCTTACTCTTCATCCTGCTGATCGCCGGGATTGTACTGGGGCCGATGCTTGCGGGTCACCAGGGTTACGTATTGATCCAGACCGATAACTACAACATCGAAACCAGCGTAACAGGGCTGGTGATTATCCTGATCCTGGGTGTGGTCGTTCTGCTGGCAGTGGAGTGGCTCCTGCGTCGTATTTTCCGTACCGGCGTACATACGCGCGGCTGGTTCGTTGGCCGTAAGCGCCGTCGCGCCCGTAAGCAGACCGAGCAGGCATTGCTGAAGCTGGCCGAAGGCGACTATCAGCAGGTTGAAAAGCTGATGTCGAAAAATGCCGACCATGCAGAACAGCCGGTTGTTAACTATCTGCTGGCCGCTGAGGCGGCGCAACAGCGAGGCGATGAGGCCCGCGCCAATCAGCATCTTGAACGCGCGTCTGAGCTCTCTACTAAGGATCCGATTCCGGTTGAGATCACCCGCGTTCGTCTGCAACTGGCGCGCAATGAAAACCATGCCGCACGTCACGGCGTTGACCGTCTGCTGGAAATTACCCCTCGTCATCCGGAAGTGCTGCGTCTTGCTGAGCAGGCATATATTCGGACCGGTGCATGGGGCTCGCTGCTGGACATTATCCCTTCCATGGCGAAAGCCGACGTGGGTGATGATGAACATCGTGATGAACTTCAGCGTCTGGCCTGGATTGGCCTGATGGATCAGGCGCGCGCCGATCTCGGCAGCGACGGCCTGAAAACCTGGTGGAAAAACCAGAGCCGCAAAACGCGCCAGCAGGTTCCTCTTCAGGTTGCGATGGCAGAACATCTGATTGAGTGTGACGACCATGACACCGCGCAGGAGATCCTCCTCGACGGTCTCAAGCGACAGTATGATGACCGCCTGGTGATGGTCATCCCGCGTCTGAAAACCAACAATCCGGAACAAATTGAAAAAGCACTGCGCCAGCAGATCAAAACCGTGGGCGATCGTCCGCTGCTGTGGAGTACGCTGGGCCAGTCTCTGATGAAACACGGCGAGTGGCAGGAGGCGAGTCTCGCCTTCCGCGCCGCGCTGAAGCAACGCCCGGACGCATTTGATTACGCCTGGCTTGCTGATTCGCTGGACAAGCAGCACAAGCCGGAAGAGGCCGCAGCTATGCGCCGTGATGGGCTGTTATTGACGTTGCAAAATAACGGAACGCAGCAGTAATTAAAAGGAGGCCAGATGGCCTCCTTTTTTTATCTCATTTCTCCTGCTACATTCTTTTAACACTCACCTGCAAACGAACCCGCCAATGTAACGATGTCTTCTCCTTAACCTTTTTTGCACACGCGCTTACCCGCGTGGAATAAACCGTTTCTGAAAGGATATCGTCATGAACTCGCTTTTATATGCGCTTTTCGAAGCGCTGCGGTGCCATCGCTGGCTCCGCCTGCTGGCCTGCGCCTTTATCTTTAGCTCCCTGGGTAATGGCTTAACTCAGGTTGTTGTTTTCGGATTATTGTTACAGTGGTCAGCCCCGTCAGCGCTGTTAACCCTCGCCTTCCTTTTTGCTACGGTGCCCAGTTTTATCGGCAGCCTGATTGGTGAAAAGCTGTGCCAGCGGTTTTCACCTCTCTACCTGTTGATGCTGACCGAATGGCTGGGCTTGCTCGCCCTGCTCTTTCCCCTTTCAGGCGCACATTACCACAGCATACCGGCGCTGCTTGCGGTGCAATCCACAGAAGCGTTGCTGAGCGGGATGAGCTGGCCTGCGTTAACGCTTCTGTTTAAACGCGGACTGCATGAGGCAGAACTGCCTGCGGCAACGTGTCTGGAAAATGTGATTTTTGCCTCCCAGGTTTTGTTAGGAACCGGGCTGGGTGTAGTGTTGTTCCAGCGCATCCCGGTCTTCGCCTTACTGGTCATCGACGCCGCCAGTTTTATGGGATCGCTGGTCATGCTATTTCTCGCAGAACGCCAGTATGTAGCGCGTCCAGCACCGTTGCCTGTCGGGGACCCTCAACCTGTGGCATTGCGCTGGCAAACTCTGACCCTTCGACAAAAACGCAGTTTGCTGATTTTGCCTGCCCTTGCTGCCGTAGGCTCGCCTGCAATGGCGTTGCTGCCAGCACTGGCGCAGCAGATCAACCCCGAGAATGCCGCTGGGCTTGCGCTGCCCTTGCTTTTTGCCAGAAGCCTGGGACAGCTTTGTGGCCCCTTGCTGCTCAGAAAAGAGAGTCTGACGCGCTTTGCAGCAAGATCGCCTTTGCTACTTAGCTGTCTTGCTCTTTTTCTGGCAGCCTATGGGTTGCTTCCGTTTTTATCCGCATGGGTCGTGCTTGCGCTGGGGATGATCTTTATCGCGCATCTGGCGTCGAATATCGTTTTTGCGGCGGGTACGTTTGGGGTACTGAGTAATTTTCAGGCTATACAGATATCCGCTGCCAGCGGTAAGGCCTGGCGCTGGCAAACGTTGAGCGCTTCCCTTTTTACGGGCCTCGCCGCAATGACGGCGACGATATTGGAAGCGGCTCAGACGCTATATGCTGTCTCTGCTATCGCACTGCTGTTGGTGGCGCTGGTCCTGGCCCATTATCGTGAATAAGGCATAAAAAAAACGCCTGCTATAAAAGCAGGCGTTAAAACAGGTCTGTAAGACAACATATTTGGTGCTTCACTCAACGTTGTGTCCATGGTGTCTGATGAGGCCGAAGCGACATCTGTCAGTGGACGATAAGCACCGTAAACGGCTCTGCGTCATTCCTGAGTTTATGAGGCCTTAAGGCGAACATAAGAGATGGAATGAGCATCTACACGCATATTATTGCATGTAATGTGCCAGGTTTACACGCAGAACTTTTACATCGCGCAACATTTTAAGATAAAAGGAAATTATGCTGTTAAGAACCGCCTGAAGCCATACAACATCGCGCTAAAGTCGGTGATCTGTCGCCACAAGGAGACAGGTTAAGAGGTAAAATAATAAATACTTAAATATTAATGGTTTATATGTCGCTGAATCGCGACAAGGATGTGGGGTGTTGTCGGGAAATGACTACAGGATAAAAAAACGCAGAAAACAAAAAACCCCGCCGAAGCGGGGTTCAAAATTGGTCGGCGAGAGAGGATTCGAACCTCCGACCCACTGGTCCCAAACCAGTTGCGCTACCAAGCTGCGCTACTCGCCGATGTACTGCTTTTTTGAATTTTTAGTTCAACTCATTAAAAGTCGTGGTGCGAGGGGGGGGACTTGAACCCCCACGTCCGTAAGAACACTAACACCTGAAGCTAGCGCGTCTACCAATTCCGCCACCTTCGCAATTCACAACTCTTTCAATAATGGGGTGGCTAATGGGATTCGAACCCACGACAACTGGAATCACAATCCAGGGCTCTACCAACTGAGCTATAGCCACCACTGTATTCTTTCACGCGGTTCTGACTACTTCTCAGACCACCGCAGCTCTAGCGCCGGGACTAAAATGGCGCGCCCGACAGGATTCGAACCTGAGACCTCTGCCTCCGGAGGGCAGCGCTCTATCCAGCTGAGCTACGGGCGCTTAGCGCCGTTGCGGGGCTGGATATTACGTACCTCCGTCCCCGCTGTCTAGTGCTTTTTTGAAAAAAATGCGCGTTTGGTTATGGTTTGCACATTTTGCCGCTTATTCCTCCACTTTATGGGCGGAGCCACGGCGACCCAGGCCAAAAAGTTTATATGCAGCTGTGACGGCAGCCAGGAAGATCATCCCGACAAACAGCGACATGCGGGTATCTTCATTAAAGTACATTCCAATTAATACGCAAATCAGGAACGCCATCGTCAAATAGTTCGCATACGGGAACAGAATGGAGCGGAACGGATGGCTGGCGATCGCTTTTTTGTGCGCCTGCCGGAAACGCAACTGGCTAATCAAAATGACAAACCACGGTACCATCCCCGGCAGCACGCTGGCGCTATAGACGTAAACAAACACGCGCTGCGGATTTGGGATGATGTAGTTCAGGCAAGAGCCAATCAGCAAAATCACAATCGACACCGCTACGCCCGCCACCGGTACACCTACGCGGGAGACTTTGCCCATCACAGCCGGCAGCTGTTTGTTTTGCGAGAGCGCGTAAAGCATACGCCCACAGCTGTACATTCCGCTGTTACAGCCGGAAAGCGCCGCCGTCAGTACCACAAAGTTGATAATGGCGGCTGCCGCCGTGATGCCAATCTTAGCGAAAGTTAAGACAAACGGGCTGCCGGTGGTGCCGATCTCGTTCCATGGGAAAATGGTCACGATAACGAAGATCGCGCCCACATAGAAAATCAGGATACGCCACAGCACCTTGCCTACCGCGCTACGCAGTGTGACCTGCGGGTTTTTCGCCTCACCGGCGGTAATGCCGATCAGCTCAACGCCCTGATAGGAGGCGACAACGATACAGAGCGCCGTCAGAAAGCCCTTCCAGCCACCCGCAAAGAAGCCGCCGTGCCCGGTCAGGTTACCGAAACCGACAGCGTGCCCGCCGTTACCGAAGCCAAAGAAGATGACACCCAGACCCACAACAATCATCACGATGATGGTGGTAACTTTGATCATCGCAAACCAGAATTCGATTTCACCGTAAAGACGAACGGCGGCAAGGTTCGCCAGCGCCACTAGCCCTACGGCAATAAGCGCGGGTATCCACTGGGCCATCTCCGGGAACCAGAACTGCACGTAGACCCCGATGGCGGTGATCTCCGAAATCCCGACGGCCATCCACATAAACCAGTACGACCAGGCCGTGAGATAACCAAAGAACGGGCTCATATACCGGTGGGCGTAAACGGCGAAAGAGCCCGTTACCGGCTCCAGGAACAGCATTTCGCCCATTGAGCGCATGATGAAGAAGACGAACAGTCCGGCAATAATATACGCCAGCAGGACGGAAGGCCCCGCCCATTTCAGCGTGCTTGCCGAGCCCATAAACAGGCCAACGCCGATAGTCCCGCCTAGCGCGATCAATTCAATATGTCGAGCTTCCAGCCCACGCTGAAGCTCCGGTTTTTTCTCTGCCATAATTCCTCGGTTGTGTTTGCTGTTTCCCGACTTATTGCCGGGTATTGTTTTTGAGGGGTACTGAAATACGGAGCGAATGGTTTCTTAAATTCTGGCAAATGGCAAACAATGCATTAAAAAAATGAATGCATTGCACAGAAATTCAGCAGCTTTGCAGGGGGCGTTGCAGCGCGAACAGCAGATCGCGCTGCATATTGATTACATTTTCCCGGTGTAGTGCCAGGCGAGGTAGCGCAGAAGACGAATCTGTCGTTTGATACGCGTCGGTTGAGAGAGCAGGCGGTAGAGCCACTCCAGCCCCAGGTTTTGCCAGACTTTGGGCGCACGCTTAACGTGGCCGGTAAAGACGTCGTAGGTGCCGCCGACGCCCATATAGAGCGCATCCGGGCTGACCAGACGGCAATCGCGCATCAGAATTTCCTGCCGCGGCGACCCCATGGCGACAGTGACAATTTTCGCCCCGCTGTCGCGCACGCGCTCATATAACGCCTGGCGATCTTCCGGCCTGAAATAGCCATCCTGACTGCCCACGATGTTAACATTCCACTGGTTACGCAGCTTTTGTTCGGTCTGCGCCAGCACCTCTGGCTTGCCGCCGATCAAAAATACCGGTGTGCCTTCAGCGCCTGCGCGTTCCATAAGCCGCTCCCAAAGGTCAGCTCCCGCCACGCGAGACACATTAGCGTCTGGAAACTTTTTACGAATTGAACGCACCACGCTAATACCGTCTGCGTATTTAAACTCCGCGGCTTCAATCAGGCTTTTCACTTCCGCATTATCTTCAACCGCCAGCATTTTTTCTGCGTTGATGGCCACAAGCGTGCCCGATTTCATCTGCCCGTCCGCGAACAGGAAATCCAGCGCGTGCTGCATGTCTCGCCAGCCAATCAGCTGTAGCCCGCGCAGCGCATAACGCGGGGCTGAAGTTGTATCCGTCATGATAATCCCTACTCAGACTTGCGACAGCGTTGTGCTGTCCTGTGGCTCACGTCTGTGCACAAGCCCTGCACTGTCAAACAACCAGTACAGCAGTTTTGCCAGCAGCAGACAGAGTCCGAAAACGACCATAAAGAACACCACGCGTGAGACGAATGAATCCAGCCCCTCGCGCGCCAGAACGATCATATTGAAAATGGCACCGAAACAGAAACTGTGCAAAACAGCGGCTTTGTAGCGGTTGGTCTCTTCGTTACCCAGCGTATATAGCCAGTCGAACCATTTTATTATCAGCCCGACCGCGATCGCGCCCGGCAGGATAAACCACGTTCCGCCCATCACTACCAGCGAGCCAATCAGGGTTGGGGAAATCGCCAGGCCCGAATGGTTGTTCAGCACTTCCCAGGTAAAGTAGTTCGCCGTGTTCAGGACAATACCGGGACGGTCGGGCCACAGCCACGTCGGTATAAAGACATAGAAATCGCGAACAATCGGCGCCAGCCCCTGGAATTCGATTTTGTCGTAGTTTTGCAGCAGTAAAGCCAGGTTTTCCCACGGCGAGAAGGTATCGCGCGTCAGATACAGGAAGGTATAAAACGCTTCGTCGCCGGCCACGTTCAGTCCGTAGCGCTTCAGCGCCAGCCAGAACATCCCCACAATGCCAAAGACGCCTGCCGCCGCCAGCATCCACAGCGAGATCCAGCCGCGAATAATGCCGATAAACAGGAAAATCGCGAAGGCGATAATGATGTTGGCGCGGGTGCCGCCGACGATCATGTAGGTCAGAATGCCAAATGCGACGGTGCTGACCAGGAAGAACAGCCAGGCTTTGCTGTCCTGACGCAGGAAAAAGACCACCAGCATCGCCGGAATGAAGAAATAGAAGAAACGCTTGAGCGCGACACCAGAGACTTCGGCGGAGAAAATCTGGCTATAGGACTGCAACTTAAACAGTAAAAAGCCGTTATGCATGAAGAAAATCGCCACGCTGACGAGGGCGATGGTCATCAGCATAACCCACGTCAGATGGGTTTCTACCCGGTTCATGGTAAACAGCGGACGACGGGGTGCGGTGTCTTTCGCCGCGCGCAGGCGCGTTTTATAGGTGACGTAATACACCGCGTAGAAGCAGGTCGCAGAGAGCAGTGCCTGCAACAAGATTTCCGGCGGAGCGACGCCAACATCAAAGCGGAACACGAGGATGCTGGTCAGCGGGAAGCCAAAGAAAAAGGTCAGCAAAAACAGCAGCGAGAAGAAAACGTTGAAGTTAAAACGTACGCGCCGGAACTCAAACCAGGTGAGCGTGGCGATAAACAGCGTGCTCAGCAGCCAGACCACCAGCAAGCCGCTAAATTGCAACTGGCTCATGCGTTGTCTCCTGAAGCAATACGCAGCGCGTGGTGCCACGGCGTGAGGTAGTTCGGGCTGAAAAAGTCGATGCTATTTTTATCCACCAGCGTGAGCTGACGCTGCGCTTCCCGTACTACCTCGACATTAAGCGTGTCAGAGGTAAACAGCACCGGAATATGCTGTTCGGCCATGTCCTGCCAGAACGGGTTTTCGCGGTTGAGCACGCACGGTACGCCCGCCTGAATCAGCAGACACAGCGTACCAATCCCCTGCTGACGGGCAAAGATGAAATAGCCCAGATCGCATTTTCGCAGGAGCGCGAGATAGTCATCAAATTCCAGCTTATCGTTGAGAATGTGCAGATTTTCCGCGCTAAACAGCGCAAGCCCCTGCTGGCGAACGTCATTGATGTAGGCGTCGTTATTGGCGGGATAGCCCATCGGCACCACTACGTTCACCGTATCGCCAAACTGCTGATGCACCGCCCGCAGCGCCGCGACATGCTCGTTACTGCGATCGCCGGAATTTCCCACCAGGATGGTCAGTTTGCCCTCACGAACCGCGTCATTCGCCAGGGTGTTCAGCGCAGGATCCATACGGGTCGGAAAATAGAGCAGCTCCCCGCGAACCTTCGGGTGCTGTTTAGCAAAATAGTTGAGATCGCCACGGGTAGCAAAAACGCAGCCCACGCGCGCCTGCGCCAGACGACGCAGCGGATAGAAAAGACGGAATTTCCAGCCACGGGAGACTTCGTAGAGATCCGCTCCCCAGATATGCCAGCTGAACTGGGAAGGTTTTATCCCGCCGCTTAACAGCGCCAGCCACAGGCCAGTATTGAACTGTCCGTGGAAGAAGAAACGCTGGCTTCGGTCCGCTTTAGCTTTCGCGACAACGGCTTTGGTCAGCGCCGCTTTGTCTGGCCAGAAGGTGATGTGCAATGCCGGACACGCCGCGCTCAGACCGTTATCGCGTCCAACGACCATAAACTCGCGCGCATCGGGCGTGCCGGATGCCAGTTCATCATTGAAGAAACGTAGAACGGTCTGGTTGTGATGCGGGATATCCGATCCCAGTATGTGTATCAGTGCAGTCATGCGCGTTTACGCCAAAGTAAAAATACGCCGCAACAGGCAGCGAAATAAACGATATAAGTTGCCATATAGGCCTGAGCCGCCCCCAGCGCACCGTGGGTGGGGATCAGCCAGTGAGAAAATGCCGTCAGCAGCGCAAACTGGCCGATCTCTGCCAGGATATACAACCGCAGCGAAGCCTTCGCAATCACCAGATAGCCGAAAACGTATGCCCCCACTTTCAGCACATCGCCGACCAGTTGCCAGGCAAACAGATCGCGCATGGCGGTAAACTTCGCCGAAAACAGCAGCCAGATGGCGAAATCACGCAGTAACCAGACGGTAAAGCTGGCGATCGCAACCGCCGGCAACACAAAACGCAGGGAGCGAAAAATCTCGCGGGTAATATCCTGCCTGGAAGTCAGGCGCGATAAGGTTGGCAGCAAATAGACGCTAAAGGAAGCCGTAATAAATTGGAGGTAAGCATCTGAAATACTGCTCACGCCCTGCCAGATCCCCACTTCATCCCAGCTGTAATGCGCTGCCAGCAGGTTTCGCATCATCACGTAGGCAACGGGAAGCGTTACCGAAGTGATGAGCGCCATCAGGGTAAACTTACCGAGCTGCCCCGCCAGTATCTTGTCCCACTGCGGTTTCAGGTAACTCAGCGGGACATTGCCTCTGCGCATCAGCATAAACGCAGCCGGAATGACAACGAGCGCAGGCACCAGCGCCAGCCCCAGCAGCGCGCCTTCATAGCCGCCCAGCCGATAGCAAAAGTAGTAGGCGATAACGCCGATGATGCTGCCGAGGATCAGCGCCAGCGCATTCCCGGCGGCATCACGGAAGCCTTTCATCAGCGCCAGCAGCAGGTTTGCCCAGGCGATCCCCATCTGAACGAGCGCCACCAGGCGCACCAGCCCCTGATAATGCGTGTGTCCGAACAGCCCCTGGCTGATGGGTGCCGCCGCCAGCAAAAAGACGACGGCCAGCAACGTAGAGAAGCCCAGCACCATAGCCGAGGAGGTGCCCACCACCGTGCGGAGCTTTTCGGCATCGTCATGATGCTGCGCGACGTATTTGGTGACGCCATTGAATATCCCGGCTCCCGCCAGCACGCCAAGCACCGTGACCAGCTGGCGGAAGTTCCCTGCCAGCCCAACGCCTGACGGACCAAATGAGACGGCCAGCAGCTTGACGACCAGTAACCCGGCGCCAATTTTTACTAGCGTGGACGCTGCCGTCCACACCGACGCTTTTGCCAGAGACATATCAGGCGAAATAACTCAGAAGCGAATTGATCACCGTACGCTGGTTCACCGGCGCGAGGTTGTAGAACAGGGGCAGGCGGAGCAGACGTTCGCTCTCTTTGGTGGTGTAGCGGTCTTCACCGGCAAACATCCCGAAGGCTTCGCCAGCCGGGCTGGAGTGCAGCGGAATATAGTGGAATACCGCCATAATTTCCGCCTCTTTCAGCCAGGCAATCAGCTTGCTGCGATCGTCGTTATCGCGCAGCTTGATGTAGAACATGTGAGCGTTGTGGATACAGTCTGCCGGAATAGTCGGCAGTTCAATACGTCCGGCTTTTGCCAGCGGCTCCAGCGCGTCGTAGTAGGTTTGCCACAGGGAGAGGCGTTGCAGATTGATTCGCTCTGCCGCTTCCAGCTGCGCCCAGAGATACGCGGCCTGCAAATCCGCCATCAGGTAGCTTGAGCCGATATCGCGCCAGGTGTACTTATCCACCTGACCGCGGAAGAACTGGCTGCGGTTGGTCCCTTTTTCACGGATCACTTCCGCACGCTCCACCAGGGCACGATCGTTAATCAGCGTCGCGCCGCCTTCGCCGCCTGCGGTGTAGTTTTTGGTTTCGTGGAAGCTAAAGCAGCCGATATGACCGATGGTGCCCAGCGCGCGCCCTTTGTAGGTGGACATCACGCCCTGCGCGGCGTCTTCCACCACAAACAGGTTGTGCTTTTTGGCGATGGCCATGATGGTGTCCATCTCACAGGCCACGCCCGCGTAATGCACCGGCACAATCGCCCGCGTTTTGTCAGTGATCGCCGCTTCAATCAGCGTTTCGTCGATGTTCATGGTATCCGGACGGATATCCACAAACACGATTTTCGCCCCGCGCAGGACAAACGCGTTCGCCGTGGAGACGAAGGTGTAGCTCGGCATGATCACTTCATCGCCAGGCTGGATATCCAGCAGCAGCGCCGCCATCTCGAGCGATGCGGTACAGGACGGCGTCAGCAGCACCTTGGCACTGTGAAAACGTTGCTCCATCCACTGCTGGCAGCGGCGGGTAAAACCGCCGTCGCCACAGAGCTTGCCGCTGCCCATAGCCGACTGCATGTAATCAAGTTCAGTGCCCACAACGGGAGGCGCGTTAAATGGAATCATCTTGTCACCTGTATAACCAGTAGGCGGTGGCGTCGATGCTGGCACCACTCGCAATATAACGTTTAAGCGCAGCGGTGTTGCCCATCTGGGTTGCGACCCGCAGCGTCGATACCTGTTGTTGCTCCGCCCAGTGCAGCGCCGCCTGCATGAGTTTCTCGCCCATGCCGCGCCCGGCTAACAGTCCGATGCGCGCCTCGTGCTCGGTGAGCCTGCGAAGCGAAACAAAACCCTGAATCTGTCCCCCGTCAGTACGGAACACCAGACATACGTGGTCAAACGTGCCTTTGACCGCATTCTCTATCCACTGAGCATAAAAGCGACCGCTGTCATCGGGCGCATACCAGGGCGCCCGGAAACGGCTCTGAGCGAAGGCCAGCGCCGCCATCTTGCGCAGCGTGGGGATATCCTGCTCCGTTGCAATTTCCGCGCCCGGTGAGGCGTAGCGAGCCACGGTAACAGAGAGATCAACCTCGCCCTCGACCAGCCGGAATCCGTGCTGCTGGAGGGCGTCCAGCAGATCGGCGCGGTCCGCCGGGATCTTAGCCTGTACGCGCTGCCAGGCGCTGAAGTCTGCATCCTGCAACGCAGGGGCATTGTCGCGCAGACGCACTATCGCTGAGGGACGCGCAAAAAATGCGCTTTCCCACTCAAGAGACTCCAGCACGCCGTTGAGGATACTCAACGCCACACGCCTTTGGTATCAACAACATACTGCTGACATACGGCATCACCGGAAACCGCTTTAAACGCATTGTGATCCACCAGCAGCACCAGCACATCCGCCGTCGCCAGCGCGTCATCCAGGGCGGTAAGGGTGCAGTGACCGGCAAGTTTTGCCGGCAACGCATGAATATTCGGCTCAACCACCAGCGTTTCACCGCTGTGCCAGGCAGCGATCATTTCGGCAATTTCCATCGCCGGGCTTTCGCGCAGATCGTCAATATTCGGTTTGAATGCCAGACCAAAGCAGGCAATTTTCAGCTCACTGGCGCGTTTGCCGCTGTCGGCCAGGCAATCCGCGACCGTGGCTTTGACCTGGTTGATAACCCAGTGCGGTTTATGGTCGTTTACTTCGCGCGCGGTGCGAATCAGGCGTGCCTGTTCCGGATTTTGCGCCACGATAAACCACGGATCGACCGCGATGCAGTGCCCACCCACGCCCGGCCCCGGCTGAAGGATGTTCACGCGGGGGTGACGGTTGGCAAGGCGAATAAGTTCCCAGACGTTAATCCCCTGATCGGCGCAAATCAACGACAGTTCATTCGCAAACGCGATGTTAACGTCGCGGAAACTGTTTTCGGTCAGTTTGCACATCTCGGCGGTGCGGGAGTTGGTCACCACACATTCGCCTTCAAGGAAAATTTTATACAGCTCGCTGGCGCGCGCGGAGCAGACTGGCGTCATGCCGCCAATCACGCGGTCATTTTTAATCAGTTCCACCATCACCTGGCCTGGCAGTACGCGCTCAGGGCAGTAGGCGATATTGATATCGGCCTGGTCGCCCACCTGCTGGGGGAAGCTAAGATCGGGACGCGCCTCGGCCAGCCACTGTGCCATCTGCTCGGTTGCCCCAACAGGTGAAGTGGACTCAAGGATAACCAGCGCCCCTTTCTTCAGCACAGGCGCAATGGATTTTGCCGCCGCCTCGACGTAAACCATGTCAGGCTCATGATCGCCTTTAAAGGGCGTTGGAACCGCAATCAGGTACGCATCGGCTTCTACCGGCGTGGTGCTGGCGCGCAGGAAGCCACCGTCCACCGCCTTTTTCACCACGCGATCGAGATCGGGCTCCACGATATGAATTTCGCCACGGTTGATGGTTTCCACCGCGTGCGCGTTGATATCTACGCCAACGACCTGCTTTTGACGAGAGGCAAAGGCCGCCGCAGTAGGCAGCCCGATATAGCCAAGACCAACAACAGAGATGGTAGTAAAACTCATAGCGTTACCCGATTGTGTTTAAGTGCGTGCAAAATACGACCACAAGCCTGCCCGTCACCGTACGGATTGTGGGCCCGGCTCATCGCCTGATACTCTTCATCGTCATGCAGTAAGCGCGTGACCTCTTCGACAATACGACGCGGATCCGTTCCCACCAGACGCACGGTACCGGCAGTAACCGCTTCCGGGCGTTCGGTGGTTTCACGCATCACCAGTACCGGCTTACCGAGGGAGGGCGCCTCTTCCTGAATGCCGCCAGAATCGGTCAGGATCAGCCAGGCGTGGTTCATCAGCCAGACAAATGGCAGATAGTCCTGCGGCTCGATCAGGAGCACGTTTTCCACGTGACCCAGGATACGGTTGACCGGTTCGCTGACGTTCGGGTTGAGGTGCACCGGATAGACAATCTGCACATCCTCGTTCTGCGCGGCGATTTCAGCCAGCGCGTGGCAGATTTGCTCAAAGCCACGGCCAAAGCTTTCGCGGCGGTGGCCCGTCACCAGAATCGTTTTCTTGCCGTTGTTCAGGAACGGATAGCGCGCAGCAAGTTCTGCCTGAAGCTCGCTGTTAGCCAGCACGCGGTCACGCACCCAAATCAGCGCATCAATGACCGTATTGCCGGTGACGAAGATCTTGCTGTCGCTGATATTTTCGCGCAGCAGGTTTTGGCGTGAGTTCTCGGTTGGCGCAAAATGGTACATCGCCAGGTGACCGGTGAGCGTACGGTTGGCCTCTTCCGGCCACGGGGAATAGAGATTGCCGGTACGCAGACCCGCTTCAATATGACCAACGGGGATACGCTGATAGAACGCGGCCAGGCTGGTTGCCACGGTAGTGGTGGTGTCGCCGTGCACCAGCACTACATCCGGCCTGAACGACTCCAGAATAGGCTTTAATTCTTGCAGAATACGGCAGGTGATTTCCGTCAGTCCCTGTCCCGGTTTCATTATATTGAGATCGTAATCCGGGACGATAGAAAAGAGGGTTAAGACCTGATCGAGCATCTCACGGTGCTGGGCAGTCACGCACACTTTCGCTTCAATATCAGGATCTCTGGCCAGCGCATGAACCAGAGGCGCCATCTTGATGGCCTCCGGCCTGGTGCCAAATACGGTTAGTACTTTCACATCGATTCTCTTCGATTAGACGATGAAGGTCACAGCCTTCATCGTAGACGGCGTTCTTAGTTTGTGCGGCGACGCAATAACGCTACGCCAGCGCCAGTCAGTGCGCCCACAATCCCCCACATGATCATCAGGAATGCGCGACGCGGACTATCGCGTTTTACAGGCTCTTCAGGCGTTCTTAAATAACGATAGGTCTGAAAACGCGGGTCCAGCGTTGGACCGACGTTGAGCGTATTGAGCATGGCGCGATTTTGGTCGTAATCAAGGTCAAAGTCAGGGCCAACGGCCTGGATATTTTCCAGACGAGCCTGAAGCATTGGGCGACCAAGAAGGAACATTTCTGAATCCGGGAGTTCGTCCGCCGGAACATCCGTTTCGCTACGGGAAATATTGTGCTGTTCCGCAATCTTCAGCGCCTGCTCAAGATTATGCACGCGACGGGCGAAGATGGCCTTAGCGACCTCTTCCTGACGTTTGACCTGCGCTTTCATCTGGATAGTGCGCGCAGCCCAGGCGCCTTTTAGCTCGTCATTCAAATGACTGGCCGCGCGCTGGCTGGCAAAAGCAACGTACTGACGCAACAGGTTATTGGCGTCCGGCGCCGTTTCCGCAATCAGCTTCACGCTGTCGCTAACGTTACGAAGCACATCGCCAGGCATAAACTGAATGTTATTAATCAGATCATCCAGCAGCGCGGCATCCGCTTTGCTGTTACCGACCATGCGCTGCTTGTAGTAGTCCGTCTGGGACCAGAAATCGCGACGTGTATCCCACGACGCCAGCTGCATCACAAACTCTTTGTAGGATTCATCCATCACCGAGGCCTGATCCGGGGTCGCCAGATTGGCCTTGATATCAAGATTACGCAGGAATTGCTGCTGGGAGTAGTAGCCTCCAAGCATATTCACCGTTGGTCGGTCTGTGATCGCCGTGGCGCTCCACTCTTGTTTTGCAAAGAAGGTGTAAGCAAGCGCTAACAGCGCGAACCCCAGGGCAATCCCTACAATCCACAGTTTGCCCTGCCATAACACGCGAAACAAACCACGAATATCCAGCTCGTTCTCAGTGCCCACTGATTTCGCTCCCGCCAACGGTTGAGTCATCATAGTCCCGGTTTTACTTAGTTAATGTTGTGTTTTTGCCACTGTTCCGACGCATCCTGCGTTTTAAACGTTTAATAAAACGCGCGACTTTCCATGCACGCTTGATGCAGTAACCGTACATGAAAAATGCTAGCAAGAATAATACCAACATTACCCATTCAGGAATGAAATGTGCGTATTCCGCGGCAACGCCAATCGCAGCCAGAATAGCAGCCGCAAGCGTAATCAACACAAATGCCTGACGAGACGTGAAGCCGGCGCGCATAATCAGGTGGTGAATATGCTGCCGATCGGGAGAAAACGGGCTCATCCCTTTACGCAGACGGCGGTACATAATAGCGACCATGTCCATCAGCGGGATGGCGATAATCCAGAGGGCCGTTACCGGGCTGATAGGGTGCGTTTTACCCTGCGTGGTTTCCAGCAGGACCCAGATAACCGTAAAGCCAATCAGGGTACTGCCCGCATCGCCCATAAAGACTTTATAGCGACGCCCTAACACACCCAGGTTCAGGCAGATGTATGGCAGGATGGCGGCAATCATAGCAAAGCACCACATTGACAGGCTGTACTGGCCGTCAAACCATAAGATGATGCCGATCGCGCCAAACGAAACAGAGGACAGCCCACCAAGCAGACCGTCGATACCGTCAACCATGTTAAAGGCGTTGATAGCCGCCCACACGGCAAACAGCGTCAGGAAGAAGCCGAATGGCCCAAGCACCAGCTCCCAGGGACCAAACACGTAGCCCAGGCTTCTGAGATAGAGGCCGCCTACCACCATCATAATGATGCCAATGGCCGCCTGTACCGTCGCGCGGAACTTCACGCTGATATCAAAACGATCATCAAGGGCGCCGACCAGTACCAGCACACCGGCACATGCCAGATAGAGTGCGGCATGGGGGATATAATAATCCGCGATCCCGAATGTGAAACAGATGCCTGCGTATACCGAAATGCCGCCCACCAGCGGAATAAGCCCCTGATGACGTTTACGGAAGTTCGGTTTGTCCACTAACCCAATTCTTTTTGCTACCTTGCGCGCAATGAACAAAAAACAGGTTGTGAATAAAAAAATACTGATCAGCTCAGTTACTGCAGTGAGTAGATTCACAATGGATTGCTCTCAACAAATGTTAGTCCCGGAAGTATAACCATGAAGCCACTGCCTCAGAAGGATTAAAGATGGCTTCTCACAACTCTCTTTGTATGTTTTTCAATCAATTATTTCTTTGACTGTGCAAACATTCTTATTGTCGCACCGACAGGTCAAAATTGGGAGTGTGTGGTAATAGCGTATAGTCCATAAATAAAAAACGCCACGTAAAAACGTGGCGTTTACTGGGATTATTTGCGTTACGAGCGTTTCATCATGTCGAAGAAATCGTCGTTCGTTTTGGTCATCGCCAGTTTGTTGATGAGGAATTCCATTGCGTCGATTTCGCCCATTGGATGGATGATTTTGCGCAGGATCCACATTTTCTGAAGCTCTTCCTGAGTGGTAAGCAGCTCTTCTTTACGGGTACCGGAACGGTTGTAGTCGATCGCCGGGAAGACGCGTTTTTCTGCGATTTTACGAGAAAGGTGCAGTTCCATGTTGCCTGTACCTTTGAACTCTTCGTAGATAACTTCGTCCATTTTGGAGCCGGTATCGATCAGCGCCGTCGCGATAATGGTCAGGCTACCGCCCTCTTCCACGTTACGCGCCGCACCGAAGAAACGCTTCGGACGATGCAGGGCGTTGGCATCCACACCACCGGTCAGTACTTTACCGGAAGCCGGCACCACGGTGTTGTAGGCACGCGCCAGACGGGTGATGGAGTCGAGCAGGATGATCACATCTTTCTTGTGCTCAACCAGGCGTTTCGCCTTCTCGATAACCATTTCCGCAACCTGAACGTGGCGGGAAGCAGGCTCGTCGAAGGTAGACGCAACCACTTCCCCTTTCACCAGACGCTGCATCTCGGTCACTTCTTCCGGACGTTCGTCAATCAGCAGCACCATCAGCACACAGTCTGGGTGGTTGTAAGCAATGCTCTGCGCGATGTTTTGCAGCAGCATGGTTTTACCGGCTTTTGGCGGCGCTACAATCAGACCACGCTGGCCACGACCAATTGGCGATGCCAGATCCAGCACACGCGCGGTTAAGTCTTCAGTAGACCCGTTACCACGCTCCATGCGCAGGCGAGAGTTCGCGTGCAGCGGCGTTAAGTTCTCGAACAGGATCTTATTGCGGGAGTTTTCCGGTTTGTCGTAGTTAACTTCGTTAACCTTCAACAGCGCAAAGTAGCGTTCACCCTCTTTTGGAGGACGAATCTTACCTGAAATGGTGTCACCAGTGCGGAGGTTGAAACGGCGGATTTGGCTAGGGGATACGTAGATGTCGTCAGGGCCGGCGAGGTAGGAGCTGTCTGCGGAGCGGAGGAAACCAAATCCGTCTTGCAGTATCTCCAGCACACCGTCGCCAAAGATATCTTCGCCACTCTTAGCGTGCTGCTTCAGGATGGCGAAAATGATGTCCTGCTTGCGCATACGAGCCTGGTTTTCCAGTCCCATATTTTCGCCGAGAGTGATCAGCTCAGAAACCGGCGTATTCTTTAATTCGGTAAGATTCATAATGGTGTGGGTTCTTAAACTCGGGGTGATTCTCGAACTTAATGTTGTGAATGGTATGGCAGGGTCATCCATGCCTGTTTAGCGGCCATCACCTCATGTCTGTTCGCTGTCTGGTCACAGGGAAAGAACGCAGAACTGAAACGACAAGACGGATTGAGTGACAAGCCCGGAATCTAGCAACTTCACGCACTGTTTATGTTAACAACGGGAAGTATCGGGTAAAACAAGATTCAAACAACAAGATATGTTTAAAACGTAGTCATAGCTAACTTAGCACGACTAAAGCCGGGCGTCCAGATCTCGCCGTTAATTAGGCGCTCTGGACGCTCAGCTGAGAAACCTTACGCCAGGTTAGCGTCCAGGAACTCTTTCAGTTGACCTTTGGACAGTGCGCCCACTTTGGTCGCTGCCACGTCACCGTTCTTGAACAGCAGCAGGGTCGGGATGCCACGGATACCGTATTTTGGCGCGGTGCCCGGGTTCTGGTCGATGTTCAGCTTGGCAACGGTCAGTTTGCCCTGATATTCGTCAGCGATTTCATCCAGAATCGGAGCGATCATTTTGCAAGGACCACACCATTCAGCCCAGAAATCAACGAGGATCAGCCCGTCAGCTTTAAGTACGTCCGTGTCAAAACTGTCGTCAGTCAGGTGAATAATTTTATCGCTCATATATAACTCCACAGGAATAAGCCTGGTACGTTGGTTTTGTCTCCACCAACGACGTGTTGATGTCGCATTAACCAACTAAAGGTTGACTTTATTTCACCGGATACGCTTTCGTAAAGCAATAGTAAGCTGATATTCTACCACACTATGAGCAAAACACATTTAACAGAACAGAAGTTTTCCGACTTCGCCCTGCACCCAAAGGTGATCGAAGCCCTTGAAACTAAAGGGTTTCATAACTGCACGCCCATTCAGGCTCTCGCCCTGCCGCTGACGCTGGCCGGTCGCGATGTTGCAGGGCAGGCGCAAACCGGTACTGGCAAAACGATGGCGTTTTTAACGTCAACGTTTCATTATTTACTTTCTCACCCAGCGATTGCAGACCGCAAAGTTAACCAGCCGCGCGCGCTAATTATGGCCCCGACGCGAGAACTGGCGGTACAGATCCACGCAGACGCTGAGCCCCTGGCGCAAGCCACCGGCCTGAAACTTGGCCTGGCCTATGGCGGCGACGGCTACGATAAACAGCTGAAAGTGCTGGAAAGCGGCGTCGATATCCTGATTGGGACCACCGGCCGTCTTATCGACTACGCCAAACAGAACCATATCAACCTCGGCGCAATCCAGGTCGTGGTGCTGGATGAAGCAGACCGCATGTACGATCTGGGCTTCATTAAAGACATCCGCTGGCTGTTCCGCCGTATGCCTGCGGCAAACCAGCGTCTGAACATGCTGTTCTCCGCAACCCTGTCATACCGCGTACGTGAACTCGCATTCGAGCAGATGAACAACGCGGAATATGTGGAAGTAGAACCGGAGCAGAAAACCGGGCACCGCATTAAAGAAGAGCTTTTTTATCCTTCTAATGAAGAGAAAATGCGCCTGTTGCAAACCCTGATCGAAGAAGAGTGGCCGGATCGCGCGATTATCTTCGCGAACACCAAACACCGCTGTGAAGATATCTGGGGACACCTGGCGGCAGATGGTCACCGTGTGGGTCTGCTGACCGGCGACGTGGCGCAGAAAAAACGCCTGCGCATTCTCGACGAATTTACTCGTGGCGACCTTGATATTCTGGTCGCGACCGACGTGGCGGCCCGTGGCCTGCACATTCCAGCCGTGACGCACGTCTTTAACTATGACCTGCCAGATGACTGTGAAGACTATGTACACCGTATCGGTCGTACTGGTCGTGCAGGCGCAAGCGGTCACTCCATCAGCCTTGCGTGTGAAGAGTATGCGCTGAACCTTCCGGCCATTGAGACCTACATCGGTCACTCTATTCCACAGAGCAAATACAATCCGGAAGCGCTGTTAAGCGAGTTGCCGCCACCTAAGCGCCTTACACGTCCACGCTCCGGCAATGGCCCGCGTCGTTCCGGCGGTGCACCGCGTAATCGTCGTCGTTCAGGTTAAGAAAATATGCTCAGCTCCACCTCGCTTTATGCGGCAATTGATCTCGGTTCGAATAGTTTTCATATGCTGGTTGTGCGCGAGGTGGCGGGAAGCATACAAACGCTGACGCGCATTAAGCGCAAGGTCCGCCTCGCGGCGGGCCTGAGCAGCGATAATCATCTCTCCCCGGAAGCCATGGAACGTGGCTGGCAGTGTCTGCGTCTGTTTGCAGAACGTTTACAGGATATCCCGCTCAGTCAAATTCGCGTTGTTGCCACGGCGACCCTACGTCTGGCGGTTAACGCTGGCGATTTCATTGCCAGAGCACAGGAAATTCTGGGCTGTCCGGTGCAGGTCATCAGCGGTGAAGAAGAAGCGCGTCTGATTTATCAGGGTGTGGCGCATACGACCGGCGGCGACGATCGTCGTCTGGTGGTCGATATCGGTGGCGCCAGTACCGAACTGGTCACGGGCACAGGCGCGCAGGCGACGTCGCTCTTCAGCCTGTCAATGGGCTGTGTGACCTGGCTGGAACGCTACTTTACCGATCGAAACCTTGCCAAAGAGAATTTTGACGAGGCGGAAAACGCGGCGCGTGCGGTCCTGCGCCCGGTCATGGACGAACTGCGCTATCACGGCTGGAAAGTGTGTGTCGGCGCGTCCGGAACCGTGCAGGCGTTGCAGGAAATCATGATGGCACAGGGGATGGACGAGCGGATCACGCTTGCCAAACTCCAGCAGCTTAAACAGCGCGCCATCCAGTGTGGTCGTCTGGAAGAGCTTGAAATAGAAGGGCTGACGCTTGAACGCGCGCTGGTTTTCCCCAGTGGGCTCGCCATTCTAATCGCCATTTTCACCGAGCTTAATATCCAGTGTATGACCCTGGCAGGCGGTGCGCTGCGTGAAGGTCTGGTCTACGGAATGCTGCACCAGTCGGTCGATCAGGACATCCGTAGCCGTACGCTGCGTAACGTTCAACGCCGCTTTATTGTGGATACCGACCAGGCGCAGAGAGTGAGTCAACTGGCGTCACAGTTTGCCGATCAGGTGAAAAAAAGCTGGGATATTGAACCGTTAAGCCGCGATCTGTTGCTAAGCGCCTGTGCGCTACATGAAATTGGTCTCAGCGTGGAGTACAAGCAGGCACCGCTGCACGCGGCCTGGCTGGTGCGTAATCTCGATTTGCCGGGTTATACGCCCGCCCAGAAGAAGCTGCTGGCCACCCTGCTGCTGAATCAGACTAACGCCGTCGATCTCTCTTCCCTTCACCAGCAGAACGCTGTGCCGCCGCGCGTGGCGGAGCATCTGTGTCGTCTGCTTCGGCTGGCGATCTTGTTTGCCAGTCGGCGTCGAGATGATTTGCTGCCAGCCATTACGCTGGCGGCAGACGAGGAGAAACTGACGCTGACGCTACCGGAAAACTGGCTTGAGGATCATCCCCTTGGGGCGGAACTGATTGAGCAGGAGTACCAGTGGCAGAGCTATGTGCACTGGGCGCTTGATGTGAAGTGACCCTTGAAGCGTGCCGGGTGGCGGCTTCGCCTTACCCGGCCTACAAATAGTTATCCCTTCTCTTTGGCTTTTGCCAGCATCGCGCGAATGTTTGCCACGTTTGCCTGCCCTTTATGCATACGCTCTTCAGCGGTAATGACTTTACGCTCCTGCTCCCAGATAAGATCGTCCTGAGGCAACTCCAGCAGAAAACGGCTCGGCTCCGGGCGCACCAGCTCACCATACTGACGGCGCTCTTTGCACAGCGTAAACGTCAGCTCTTTCTGCGCACGGGTGATCCCAACGTAGGCCAGACGGCGCTCTTCGTCGACGTTATCTTCATCAATGCTGCTCTGGTGCGGCAATAGGCCCTCTTCCATCCCCACCAGATAGACATAAGGGAACTCCAGCCCTTTCGAGGCATGTAACGTCATCAGCTGAACCTGATCGGCCTCTTCTTCGCTTTCCCCGCGCTCCATCATATCGCGCAGCGTGAAGCGGGTGACCACCTGCGTCAGGGTCATGGGCTCGTCAATCTCAGATCCTTCAAGCATTTCGGTCATCCAGCTGAAGAGCTGGTTAACGTTTTTCATGCGCATCTCTGCCGCTTTCGGGCTGGCGGAGGTTTCATACAACCAGGATTCGTAATCAATGCCGTGGATCAGATCGCGTACTGCCGCCACAGGCTCGCGCTCAGCCAGACGCTGCACCTCACCCAGCCAGTGGGTAAAGCGGGTTAAGGCCTCATAGCCGCGCCCGGTCAGGGTCTGGCTCAGCCCCATATCGAAGCTGGCGGTGAACAGGCTTTTGTTGCGGGTCATCGCCCATTCACCCAGCTTTTGTAGCGTCGCAGAGCCAATCTCGCGCTTCGGCGTATTTACAATGCGCAGGAAAGCGCTGTCGTCATCCGGGTTGGTCAGCACGCGCAGATAGGCCAGCAGATCCTTGATTTCCGGACGCGAAAAGAACGACGTACCGCCGGAGATTTTGTAGGGGATGCGGTTCTGCATCAGCATCTTTTCAAAGACGCGCGACTGGTGGTTACCGCGATAGAGGATCGCGTAATCCTTGTATTCAGTTTTGTTGACGAAGTGATGGGCAATCAGCTCGCCGGTTACGCGCTCCGCTTCGTGCTCTTCGTTATTGGCGCTGAGCACTTTCAGCTCGGTCCCGTAACCCAGTTCAGAGAACAGGCGCTTCTCAAAGACGTGCGGGTTGTTGGCAATCAGGATGTTCGCCGCCTTCAGGATACGCCCGGAAGAACGGTAGTTCTGCTCCAGTTTAATCACCTGCAACGCCGGGAAGTCTTTGCTCAGCAGCACCAGGTTTTGCGGACGTGCGCCACGCCAGGAGTAAATCGACTGATCGTCATCGCCTACAACGGTAAAACGCGCGCGCTGTCCTACCAGCAGCTTTACCAGCTCGTACTGGCTGGTGTTGGTATCCTGGTATTCATCCACCAGCAGGTAACGAATTTTGTTCTGCCAGCGCTCGCGCACCTCTTCATTCCGCTGAAGCAGCAGCGTCGGCAGAAGGATCAGATCGTCGAAATCCAGGACGTTACAGGCTTTCATATGCGCGTCGTACAGACCGTAGCAGTGGGCAAAGATGCGGTCGCGCTCGCCTTTGGCACTTGCCGCTGCCTGGGCCGGCGTCATCAGATCGTTTTTCCAGTTCGAGATCGTCGAGATCAGCTGTTGCAACAGCACTTTGTCATCTTCGATCAGCCCTTCCGTTAGCTCTTTAAGCAGCGCCACCTGGTCGGTGTCATCAAAGAGAGAAAAGTTGGACTTCATGCTCAGCGCCGCGTATTCGCGCTTGATAATATCCAGACCCAGCGTGTGGAAGGTGGAGATCATCAGCCCGCGCGCCTCTTTACGGCCCAGCGTCTGGCCGACGCGCTCTTTCATCTCACGCGCCGCTTTGTTGGTAAAGGTGACCGCCGCGATATGGCGCGCCTGGTATCCACAACCCCGAATTAAATGGGCGATTTTGTTGGTGATCACGCGTGTTTTACCGGATCCCGCTCCCGCCAGCACCAGGCAGGGTCCGGTGACGAATTCGACAGCTTGTTGTTGTCCGGGGTTTAAACGCATAAATGATCACTCAATGAAAGTCGGGAGAGGAGGAAAAACGCGTGGTAGTATACCGACCGTAAACTCGTTGACTCAAGGCACGATCATGGCAAAAACAGCAGCAGCACTGCATATCCTTGTTAAAGAAGAGAAACTGGCACAGGATCTGCTCGAACAGATTAAAAACGGCGCCGACTTCGGCAAACTGGCGAAGAAACACTCGATTTGCCCGTCAGGCAAACGCGGTGGTGACTTAGGCGAGTTCCGCCAGGGCCAGATGGTCCCGGCGTTTGATAAAGTGGTTTTCTCCTGCCCGGTGCTGGAGCCAACCGGCCCACTGCATACGCAGTTCGGCTATCACATTATCAAAGTGTTATACCGCAACTAATCAAAAGCCCGGTGCATTGACTCACCGGGCTTTTTTATTTGGCTGTTCCGGCGTTCAGATGCCGTCGCCGTATTCGAAGGTGTGGTGAATACCGTTGAAGTGCTGATCCATATCCATCGACGGCTTATCGCTGTCTGGCTTACCGACGATGCGCGCCGGGACGCCAGCGGCGGTGGTGTGCGGCGGTACAGGCTGGAGCACAACCGACCCCGCGCCAATCTTCGCGCCGCGTCCGACTTCAATATTGCCGAGGATTTTAGCACCCGCGCCAATCATCACCCCTTCACGAATTTTCGGATGGCGATCGCCGCTGGTTTTACCGGTACCGCCCAGCGTAACGGATTGCAGGATCGACACGTCATCTTCGATCACCGCCGTTTCACCGACAACAATGCCGGTGGCGTGGTCGAGCATGATCCCACGGCCAATTTTCGCCGCCGGATGAATATCGACCTGGAAGGTCACGGAAACCTGGTTTTGAAGAAAGATGGCCAGCGCGCGGCGTCCCTCATTCCATAACCAGTGGCCGATGCGGTACGCCTGTAAGGCGTGGAATCCTTTGAGATACAGTAGCGGCGTGGAGTATTTATCCACCGCCGGGTCACGCGTACGCACGGCCTGAATGTCGCAGGCGGCAGAAGCAATCATCTCCGGATCTGCGGCGTAGGCCTCTTCAACCACCTCGCGAATGGCAATAGCAGGCATGATAGGGGAAGCCAGTTTATTGGCGAGCATATAGCTCAGGGCGCTGCCGAGATTTTCGTGCTTAAGTAGCGTCGCGTGATAGAAACTGGCCAGCATGGGCTCACAGTCGGCCAAAGCTCGGGCTTCGGCTTTAATATTATTCCAGACGATATCCAGTTCTTCACACGGCATTGCTTGCTCCAGACGATAGTTAATGACCAGCCAGTTCTGCGCTGGCTGGGTCATTCAGGTGACGATACTTCCCGGCTAATTGCTGCTGCGCTCGTCCTTGCGCGCACGACCTAATAAGGTCAATGCTGCCTCGCGCGCATTTTTTCCGCAATACAATACCTGATAAATTTCCTCGGTTATTGGCATTTCGACACCGAAACGGTGCGCCAATTCGCGAACTTCTTTGGTATTGCGATAGCCTTCAACCACCTGACCAATCTTCTCCTGCGCGCTTTTTACATCGCTGCCCTGTCCGAGCATCATGCCAAAGCGGCGGTTACGCGACTGGTTATCGGTGCAGGTCAGCACCAGGTCGCCCAGCCCAGCCATTCCCATAAAAGTGGCCGGATCGGCACCCAGCGCTTCGCCCAGGCGGGACATTTCGGTCAGACCACGGGTGATCAACGCCGTACGCGCATTCGCGCCGAAACCGATGCCGTCAGACATCCCGGCCCCGATGGCAATGACGTTCTTCACCGCGCCGCCCAGCTGCACGCCGATAAAATCGGGGTTGCTGTACACGCGGAAGCTTTTGCCGCAGTGCAGCAGTTGCTGAAGATCGTCTGAAAATGCCTGGTCGGTGGACGCCAGCGAGATCGCCGTCGGCAAGCCCGCAGCCAGCTCTTTGGCAAAGGTCGGCCCCGAGATCACCGCCAGCGGGATCGCTGTTCCCAGCGCTTCGCGGGCAACGTCCTGCAACAGACGTCCGGTTTCCGCTTCCAGCCCCTTCGTCGCCCACACAATACGCGCATCCGCACGCATCAGCGGCTTAATCTGACGCAGGACTTCGCCAAACACGTGGCTTGGCACCACAATCAGAATATTGCGGCTGGCCGCCAGCGCGGTCGCGAGGTCGCTTTCCAGATAGAGAGAGTCAGGGAACGGAACGTCCGGGAGAAACGCCACGTTGCAGCGGTCGTGTTGCAACGTCGCGATATGTTTTGGATCGTGGCCCCACAGGACCACGTCGTGACCATTTCTTGCCAGCGTGATGGCAAGAGCGGTGCCGTAAGAGCCGGCACCGATCACAGTCATTGACGCATTAACAGTGCTCATCAGGCATCCTGATGTTGTTCGGCACCTTCGCCAGCCTGCTGCTGTAGATAGTTCATGAACAGCGCATCAAAGTTTACTGGCGCGAGGTTCAGTTGCGGGAATGTACCGCGAGAAACCAGGCTGGTGATGCATTCACGCGCATACGGGAACAGGATGTTCGGGCAGTATGCACCCAGGCAATGCGCCATCTGGTTACCTTCGATGCCGCCGATGGAGAAGATACCGCCCTGCTGAACTTCGCACAGGAACGCAGTTTCTTCGCCCAGAGAGGCGGTCACGGTGACACGCAGTACGACTTCATACACATCATCCGCCAGCTGGGTGGATGCGGTATCCAGATCAAGTTTAACCTCTGGCTGCCAGTCTTTCTGGAAAACGTGCGGCGCATTTGGCGCTTCGAAAGAGACATCCTTGGTGTAGATGCGCTGGATCTGGAAAGTCATCTCGGTGTTATTTTGTTCTGACATGGAAAAACCCTTTTTAATTGTCCTAAAGTCTCTAGCTCAGCAGCGGATCGAGTCCACCACGGGCGTCGAGCGCATACAAGTCATCACAGCCGCCAATGTGCTGCGCATCAATAAAAATCTGTGGAACCGTTGTGCGACCACTGCGTTGGATCATCTCTTCGCGTTTAATCGCGTCACCATCGATCGGCAGTTCCTTGAACGTTACGCCTTTGCTGGACAGCAGCGCTTTCGCTCGGTGGCAGAACGGGCACGTTGCTTTGGTGTAGATCTCAATATTGGCCATCACTTAACTCCTTATTTACCGCGCACTAAAGGAAGATTCTCCCCGCTCCAGCCGGAGATGCCTTCTTTCAGCACCGTTACGTTTTCAAAGCCTGCTTTATGCAGTGCGTTGGCAGATTCCTGCGCCTGCATGCCAGTGCCGTCAACAACAATAATCGGCTGGGCTTTATGCTTCTCCAGCTCACCAATGTTGTTCGCTTTAATTTCCGCTGGCAGCAGGTTGATAGCACCTGCAATATGGCCCTTGCGGAAATCGTCGCGCTGACGCAGATCGACAACCACGGCGTCCTCTTTGTTGATCAGACGTGTCGCTTCACCGCGGGTGATCACCTTAATTTTAGACGTCAGTCCCTTAAATGTGGTGAACAGTACAGCGACCAGCAGGCCAATCCACGCGATGCTCAGAACCGGGTGGCGGCTAACGAATTGCATAATTTCTTGCATGGGGGGTAACAACTCCCGACTAAGTGATTAAAAAAACCAGGACAGGAGTATACCTGTGCGCTGTGGCAAATACAGCCAGCGACATAAAGCTAATCTATTTTCTGCGGCATGCCACGTAAAAAAAGCCTCAAAATGGCCTGAGAACAGCCTTGCCCCCGCGCTTTCTTTGATCTTCTGCGGCTATTTTATCGATTCAGCTGTAGTAAAATTACGCAAAATTTTTGTCTCTTGAGCATGAGGTTGTCGCAATGTCGGTTTCTAAAAAACCTATGGTACTGGTGATTCTGGATGGCTATGGCTACCGTGAAGATCAACAGGATAACGCCATTTTCAACGCCAAAACCCCGGTTATGGATGCGCTATGGGCAAAACGTCCCCACACCCTGATTGATGCGTCTGGCCTGGAAGTGGGTCTGCCGGATCGTCAGATGGGCAACTCAGAAGTGGGTCACGTTAACCTGGGTGCGGGCCGTATCGTTTATCAGGACCTGACGCGCCTGGACGTTGAAATCAAAGAACGTACATTCTTTGCCAACCCAACGCTCACCGGAGCGGTTGATAAAGCCGTTGCCGCAGGCAAGGCCGTTCACATTATGGGTCTGCTCTCTGCGGGCGGTGTTCACAGCCACGAAGATCACATCATGGCGATGGTAGAACTGGCCGCTGAGCGCGGTGCGGAAAAAATCTATCTGCACGCCTTCCTGGATGGTCGCGATACGCCGCCACGCAGCGCAAAAGGTTCTCTTGAAACGTTTGAAGACAAATTTGCCGCACTGGGCAAAGGCCGCGTGGCGTCCATCATTGGTCGTTACTATGCCATGGACCGCGACAACCGCTGGGACCGCGTTGAGCAAGCCTATGATCTGCTGACCCTGGCAAAAGGCGAGTTCCAGTTCCCGACCGCCGTTGAAGGCCTGGAAGCGGCTTACGCGCGTGATGAAAACGACGAATTTGTGAAGGCAACCGTGATCCGCGCTGAAGGCCAGGCCGATGCCGCCATGGAAGATGGCGATGCGCTGATCTTCATGAACTTCCGTGCCGATCGCGCGCGCGAAATCACCCGCGCCTTCGTCAACAGCGATTTCGACGGTTTCGCCCGTAAGAAAGTGGCGAAGATTGATTTCATCCAGTTGACCGAATATGCAGCGGATATCAAAGCCCCATGCGCGTATCCACCCGCCTCGCTGGCAAACACCTTCGGCGAGTGGATGGCGAAAAATGACAAAACGCAGCTGCGCATCTCCGAAACTGAGAAGTATGCGCACGTGACATTCTTCTTTAACGGCGGCGTAGAAGAGCCGTTTAAAGGCGAAGACCGCATCCTGATTAACTCACCGAAAGTCGCCACTTACGATCTCCAGCCAGAAATGAGCTCTGCGGAGCTGACCGAAAAACTGGTGGCCGCGATCCAAAGCGGTAAATACGATACCATCATCTGTAACTATCCGAATGGCGATATGGTGGGCCACACCGGCGTGATGGAAGCAGCCGTTAAAGCGGTTGAAGCGCTGGACCACTGCGTTGAGCAGGTTGCGAAAGCGGTTGAATCCGTAGGCGGCCAACTGCTGATTACCGCTGACCACGGTAACGCAGAACAGATGCGTGACCCGGCAACCGGTCAGGCACATACCGCCCATACCAACCTGCCTGTTCCACTGATTTATGTGGGTGATAAATCAGTGAAAGCAGTGGAAGGCGGCAAGCTTTCCGACATCGCGCCAACCATGTTGTCGCTGATGGGTATGGAAATCCCTGAAGAGATGACTGGCAAGCCGCTGTTCATCGTGGAATAATCGCTCCCCATGAGGGGAAAGGCGATTTTTTCAATCACATGGGTCGTGAAGCCGCTTCGGTTATCAGTCAGACCTCTGCTTTGCGCCAGCGCACTCAGCGCTGGCGTATTGCTGTGCGCCGCATCCGCCCATGCGGATGACCGCGATCAGCTTAAATCCATTCAGGCCGATATCGCCGCCAAAGAGCGTGCGGTACGTCAGCAGCAACAGCAGCGCGCCACCCTGCTCGCCCAGCTTAAAAAGCAGGAAGAGGCCATTTCCGCCGCCGCGCGTAAGCTGCGTGAAACACAAAACACCCTTGCCCAGCTCAATAAGCAAATCGATGAAATGAACGCGTCGATTGCGAAACTGGAGCGTCAGCGCGATGCCCAGGAGCGGAACCTTGCTGCACAACTTGATGCTGCTTTCCGTCAGGGTGAACACACAGGCCTTCAGCTGATCCTCAGCGGTGAAGAGAGCCAGCGAGGTCAGCGTTTACAGGCCTATTTCGGCTATCTTAACCAGGCGCGTCAGGAGACCATTGCGCAGCTGAAACAGACGCGCGAAGAAGTCACCACGCAAAAAGCCGAGCTGGAAGAGAAGCAGAGCCAGCAGCAAACGCTGCTCTACGATCAGCAGGCGCAGCAGGAGAAGCTTGAGCAGGCGCGCAATGAGCGTAAGAAGACGCTCGCCGGGCTGGAGTCCTCTATCCAGGCAGGACAAAGCCAGCTGAGCGAAATGCGCGCCAACGAATCCAGACTGCGTAACAGCATTGCCCGGGCAGAAGCCGCGGCCAAAGCGCGCGCCGAAAAAGAAGCGCGCGAAGCGCAGGCGGTGCGTAACAAGCAGCAGGAAGCCTCCCGCAAAGGCACCACCTACAAACCGACTGAAAATGAACGTTCCCTGATGTCCCGTACCGGCGGCCTCGGCTCCCCGCGTGGTCAGGCTTACTGGCCCGTTCGCGGTACGATCCTGCATCGCTATGGCGAACAGTTGCAGGGTGAGCTACGTTGGAAGGGGATCGTTATCGGTGCGTCTGAAGGTAGCGAAGTGAAAGCCATCGCCGATGGCCGCGTGATCCTGGCCGACTGGCTACAGGGTTATGGGCTCGTGGTGGTGGTTGAACACGGTAAAGGCGACATGAGTCTTTACGGCTACAACCAGAGTGCGCTGGTCAGCGTTGGCACTCAGGTGCGCGCGGGTCAACCCATTGCCCTTGTGGGCAGCAGTGGCGGTCAGGGCCGCCCGTCACTCTATTTCGAAATTCGTCGTCAGGGTCAGGCGGTCAATCCACAGCCGTGGTTGGGAAGATAGGTTTTGCTTCAATTTCGTCGAATTGTTTTTTCCGTAGTCAGCGCACTGGCGCTGGCTGCACCGGTTTATGCAGGCAAACTCGCGATTGTGATTGATGACTTCGGTTATCGACCACACTATGAAAATCAGGTGCTGGCGATGCCGTCAGCCATCTCTGTCGCCGTCCTGCCTAATGCGCCTCACGCGCATGAAATGGCGACCAAAGCTCACAATGGCGGCCATCAGGTCCTTATCCATCTGCCGATGGCCCCCCTCAGCAAGCAGCCGCTGGAAAAAGATACCCTGCGCCCGGACATGAGCAGCGACGAGATCGATCGCATCATCCGCGATGCGTACAATAAAGTGCCGTATGCCGTGGGTCTGAATAACCATATGGGCAGCGCGATGACCTCCAGCCTGTACGGTATGCTGAAAGTGATGCAGGCGCTGGAGCGTTACAACCTCTATTTCCTCGACAGCATGACCATCGGCAACAGCCAGGCGATGCGTGCCGCTCAGGGAACGGGCGTGAAAGTCATCAAGCGCAAAGTATTCCTGGATGACTCCCAGAACGAAGCGGATATCCGCGTCCAGTTCAACCGCGCGGTACAGCTGGCGCGCCGTAACGGTTCGGCGATTGCCATTGGGCATCCGCATCCATCTACCGTTCGCGTTTTGCAGCAAATGTTGCCGGGCTTACCCGCCGATATCACGCTGGTGCGTCCGAGCGATCTGCTCAATGAACCTCAGGTGGATACTTCTCGTCCGGGTAGCGCGCAACCACCCGCAACGCGGCCACGTAATCCATTCCGCGGCGTGAAGAACTGCACGCTGAAACAGCCGCCTGAACCGGTCTATGCAACCCGCTTCTTCACGGTGATTGGCGAAAGCATCAGCAGCAGTACGCTGGTTAAATACGTCCAGCAACAGTGGCAGGGTTGGGGAAAAAAAGCCTGATCGGCTAACGCCTATTCTGCCAGATAAGAGTCCGATTGCTCTTTTGCAACGGACTCTTTCTTTTCCCGATTCTGATACCAGGCCTTGAAATACTTCAAAAAACTGTACGCCGTGGCATAAAACCCTGTCACCACACCCACTTTGCCCTGACGCCAGGCACCACTAAACAGATACCATTTGAAAAATGCGCCGATAGCGCTGATCGCTCCGCGACCAAGAGAGGGACGTATCGTCTGATATTGAACCAGGCGAGTGGTATATCCGTTTAATTTATTGAAAAGTTCATGCAGTGAATAAAATGTATCATGTCTGACATAGCCAGGAATACGTTCAGAATGGAGAAAACCTTCGACCTGATCGTCTACTGGCCGGTTATTAAATCGCGACTGCGTACGGTTAAAAAGACGCACCGGATAATCCGGTGATGAGACGGGATAAATCGTTCGGACATTTTCTCCCAGAACAAACCAGTGACGACATATCCGCCACGCCATATCCGGTTCGGGTTCATCGCCCATTTTTAATTTTAAAATAGCATCAACGGTTTCTTGATCGAGTATTTCGTCGCTGTCCATGCACAGCACCCAGTCGTTGTGCGCATGGGATACGGCATGGTTCATCTGCTCGCCGTGCCAGCTATATTTTTTGAATATGGCCGACAATCCATAACTCTGGCAAATATATATCGTTGCGTCTGTACTTCCGGAATCAACTACAACGAATTCATCCGCTATTTTTAAAAGAGGAGGAATAACATCGTGCAACGTTCTTTCGGAGTTAAACGTTAATAAGCAGACCGTTATTTTAAACATTTTCTCACTCTCTCAATAACAACATAAATACTTTCGCTAATAGTATCTAATTGAGAAGAGGCGATTAAAGTCTTAAATCACACTTTTAAAATAAGCGCGTTTAAAACGTTTTCTTATAAAAAGACAAAGAAATACAAAAAATCTATTTTATTTCAACAAATTCTTTATAATGCGGTCAGATGAAGGGTAGCATACGGATTCAGACATGCCGCAAAAACGTAAAATCCTCCTCCTGGACACGGGCAAAGAATGGGGGGGAGGTACCAACAGTATGCTTGAGCTTCTGAAGCGAATCAACCGCGAAAAATTCGACATTACTTGTTGTTTTTACAGTGATTATAGTCGTGCTGAAGGTGAAACGATAGGCCAGGTGCTCAATAGCATTGGGATACCTCTACTCGTTATCCCTCAACGTAAGCAACCGGCATGGGCAAAACTCCTGAAAGAAGCGGGACGTGGTCTGCTGTTTTTCTCGCGTTCGGCGCGCAAAGCATTTACGCGACATATCGATACCCTGTGGCGCATTCGCCCCAACGTCAGCAAGATCGAGACCATTTTCAGGGAAGGTGGATTCGATACGCTGTATATGAACAACCAGCCAGGCTCTAACGAAGAAGGGTATCTGGCGGGCGCAAACCTGCATGCGCGGATAATCCAGCACTGCCGGATTGAACCGGTGCTGACCCCGCCGCTGGTGAAGTTGGTCAATGCCCATGCCACAAAAATCATCGCCGTCTCGCACGGCGTTGAACGCGTGTTGCTTCAGCATGGCGTCCGGCCAGCGCTGTGTACCACGGTCAACAATGCTATCGACATCCACCAGCCTTTGCCTGACCGACGCGCGATGCGCCAGCGCCTGAACATTGATGACGACACGTTTGTGTTCGGCAGCATTGGCTCGCTAATCCCTCGCAAAGCCAACCACCATACGCTGGAGGCGCTGGCACAGTTCAGCCAGAGGCACCCGCAGGCAAAATGGAAGATGGTGCTGGTCGGTGAAGGGGCGGAGCGCGGCGCACTGGCGGCACAGGCTGACGCGCTGGGTATTGCTGAGCACGTCATTTTTACCGGTTTCCAGAACACGCCTTTTGACTATCTCGCCACCTTTGACGCATTTATTCTGGCCTCGAAGAGCGAAGGCCTGCCGCGCGTCGTGCTGGAGGCAATGCTGCTGAATATTCCCGTGATTGGTTCAAAGGTGACCGGCACGGCAGAATTGATCGATCATGAGTCGACCGGCCTGCTGTTTCCCTGGAGCGACGTGTCGCAACTTGCTCAACATCTGGATAATATCTGGCAGGATCCTGCTCTGCGCGCCCGGCTCGCCGCTGCCGCACACCAGAATGTCTGCAACATGTATGCCATTGAAAGCTATGTTAACGGTGTCGAGGCCGTTCTTGGCGCGCAATAACCAAACGAGAAGAACATGTTTAAATTCCTGAATGCTCGCTACCGCCACATTACCGGGCGTCATAACATTCCTTACGCTTCCCTTCCGGTCACGCGCGATCTCGTTGCGGTTGATTCCATTGTGATCCCGTGTACGGGCGCGGATTTCGTCGAAGAGGCGTTATTATCAGCGACCTTTGCAGAGCGTTACGCCACCGACGTCAGCGAGATTGTTATCGTCAGCGATCAGCCTGAATCCGCTTTCGGCGAGCTGCCGCTAAAAACCCGCGTTGTGACCCTCACGCTTCCAAAACGTGAAGAAGACTACCGCTATAAGCAAATCTACCTCAGTCGTCTGGTGAAGCTTAATGCTCCGTTGCAGGCGCGCGGTGAAGGGGTGCTGATGATCGACTCCGATCTCAACCTGCTTAAAATGCCAGAGATCAACATGGCGGATATGCACATCTACTCCAGCTTCCGTCAGGGCAAAATGATTGCCAAGCTGGACGGTGCGCCAGCGGAGAAAGTGCCGGCATATTACAAAGAAACGGTGCGCCCGTATCTGGTCGATCACGTTAACGGCGCGTTTCTTGCGGCCACCAAAAAGACCTGGCGCCGTATCTGCCCGCTGTGGCTGACGCTGTTCCAGGATACCTGGGAGCTGATGGACGATACGCAGCCGCCGACCGATCAGCTGCCGCTCGCTGCGCTGCTGGACATGCTGGATGTAAAAACGGTTAACCTGGGCGACTGGATGAACTGGCCGGTCTCCAAGAAGATCGGCGGTCAGGAAGCCGTTGTGCCGAAAGAGGTGATTGGCGCGCACGGTGGTTTCCCGCTTTCCGAGTGGCAGAAGTATCTGGAATCGCCGGATAACAAACTGCTGTTCAAAGGTCAGGACTACACCCGCAAGGTGCGTTACCTGACGGACGAAGAGAAAAAGAATCAGTAAAATAAGGGGCCGCTGGCCCCTTTTTCATTATTTATCCCAGCTCAGGATCACTTTCCCTGACTGGCCGGAACGCATCGCGTCAAAGCCCTGCTGGAACTCATCGATGGAGAAACGGTGAGTGATAATCGGGGACAGATCCAGACCAGACTGGATCAGCGCGGCCATCTTGTACCAGGTCTCAAACATCTCGCGGCCATAGATGCCCTTAATGAATAGCCCCTTGAAGATGACTTTGTTCCAGTCGATGGACATATCTGACGGCGGAATACCCAGCATCGCGATACGACCACCGTGGTTCATGGTGTCGAGCATGGTGCGGAACGCGGGTGGCGCGCCGGACATCTCCAGACCCACGTCAAAGCCTTCGGTCATGCCCAGCTCTTCCATCACGTCGGTCAGGCTCTCTTTCGAGACATCCACCGCGCGGGTGACGCCCATTTTGCGCGCCAGCGACAGGCGGTATTCGTTCACGTCGGTGATCACCACGTTGCGCGCACCCACATGCTTCGCCACGGCTGCCGCCATAATACCGATGGGGCCTGCGCCGGAGACCAGCACGTCTTCCCCCACCAGGTCGAAGGAGAGCGCCGTATGTACCGCGTTGCCGAACGGGTCGAAGATGGAGGCCAGATCGTCAGAGATATTGTCCGGGATTTTGAACGCGTTAAACGCCGGGATCACCAGGTATTCCGCGAAGCAGCCCGGACGGTTCACGCCCACGCCGACGGTGTTGCGGCACAGGTGGGTACGCCCACCGCGACAGTTGCGGCAGTGACCACAGGTAATGTGGCCTTCACCGGAGACGCGGTCGCCAATGTTGAAGCCTTTCACTTCCTGGCCGATGCCGACTACTTCGCCGACATATTCGTGGCCGACTACCATTGGCACGGGAATAGTTTTTTGCGACCACTGGTCCCAGTTGTAGATGTGAACGTCAGTACCGCAAATGGCGGTTTTACGAATTTTGATCAGCAGATCGTTATGACCGACTTCCGGCTCCGGTACGTCGGTCATCCAAATCCCTTCTTCCGCTTTCAGTTTGGATAACGCTTTCATCACACGTCCTCAGGCAATTACGCCCAGCTGTTTGCCGATGCGGGTAAAGGCTTCCACCGCACGTTCAATTTGTTCAGGCGAGTGCGCCGCAGACATCTGGGTGCGGATACGCGCCTGACCTTTTGGTACCACCGGGAAGAAGAACCCGGTCACGTAAATCCCTTCTTTCTGAAGCTCACGAGCAAATTGCTGTGCGACAACCGCGTCACCCAGCATCACCGGAATGATCGCGTGGTCAGCACCGGCCAGGGTGAACCCTGCTGCGCTCATTTTTTCACGGAACAGGCGGGCGTTAGCCCACAGACGCTCGCGCAGTTCAGCTCCTGATTCCACCATCTCCAGCACTTTAATAGAGGCAGCCACAATCGCCGGCGCCAGGGAGTTGGAGAACAGGTACGGGCGGGAGCGCTGACGCAGCCACTCAACCACCTCTTTACGCGCAGCGGTATAACCGCCAGACGCGCCGCCGAGCGCTTTGCCCAGCGTACCGGTGATGATGTCCACGCGGCCCATTACGTCACAGTATTCGTGGGAGCCGCGGCCGTTTTCGCCGACAAAGCCAACCGCGTGAGAGTCATCCACCATCACCAGCGCGTCGTATTTATCCGCCAGATCGCACACGCCCTTCAGGTTGGCGATCACGCCATCCATGGAGAACACGCCGTCGGTGGCGATCAGCACGTGGCGGGCACCCGCTTCGCGTGCCTCTTTCAGGCGGGCTTCCAGCTCAACCATGTCGTTGTTGGCGTAGCGGAAACGCTTCGCTTTACACAGGCGAACACCGTCGATGATGGAGGCGTGGTTCAGGGCGTCGGAGATAATCGCATCTTCTGCGCCGAGCAGGGTTTCAAACAGACCGCCGTTGGCGTCGAAGCAGGATGAGTACAGAATCGCGTCTTCCATTCCGAGGAAGTTCGCCAGCTTTTGCTCAAGCTGCTTGTGGCTGTCCTGGGTACCGCAGATAAAGCGAACGGAGGCCATACCGAAACCGTGGGTGTCCATGCCGCTTTTCGCCGCGGCAATCAGCTCAGGGTGATTCGCAAGACCTAAGTAGTTGTTCGCGCAAAAGTTGATCACATGGCTGCCGTCGGCAACGGTGATGTCCGCCTGCTGGGCAGACGTGATAATACGCTCTTCTTTGAACAACCCTTCCGCACGTGCGGTCTCGAGGTCGCTGTTTAACTGTTTGTAAAAATCACCACGCATTGCAATTCTCCAGACTCGGCAAATTTTGGCACATATTACCCAAACCAATAGTTCATGACGAGATGACGCAGTATCTCTTCTCGTTTTTGCAGCATAAATCACGCGTACCCCTGCTGCATATCGGTGAATGGCTGAAGCCTGAGCATTGTGATGATATGATAAAGAGATTAGCGTTCGGGATATTCCCCGACTCATACTTCAAAGGTTACAGTTATGATCATCGTTACTGGCGGCGCGGGCTTTATCGGCAGCAATATTGTTAAGGCCCTCAATGACAAAGGCATCACCGACATTCTGGTGGTGGACAACCTGAAAGACGGCACCAAGTTCGTGAACCTGGTGGATCTGAACATCGCTGACTACATGGATAAAGAAGACTTCCTTATCCAGATTATGGCGGGTGAAGAGTTCGGCGAGATCGAAGCCATCTTCCACGAAGGTGCATGCTCCTCCACCACCGAGTGGGACGGCAAGTACATGATGGATAACAACTATCAGTACTCCAAAGAGCTCCTGCACTACTGCCTGGAGCGTGAAATTCCGTTCCTGTACGCCTCTTCCGCGGCAACCTACGGTGGTCGCACTTCAGATTTCATCGAATCCCGCGAATATGAGCAGCCGCTGAACGTCTACGGTTACTCCAAATTCCTGTTTGATGAGTACGTGCGTCAGATCCTGCCTGAAGCGAACTCGCAAATTGTCGGCTTCCGCTACTTCAACGTCTACGGGCCGCGCGAAGGCCACAAAGGCAGCATGGCGAGCGTGGCGTTCCACCTGAACACCCAGTTAAATAACGGCGAAAGCCCGAAACTGTTCGAAGGCAGCGACGGCTTCAAGCGTGACTTCGTCTACGTGGGCGACGTGGCGGCAGTGAACCTGTGGTTCCTGGAAAATGGCGTGTCCGGCATTTTCAACCTGGGCACCGGCCGCGCGGAATCCTTCCAGGCGGTGGCAGACGCGACGCTGGCGTACCATAAGAAAGGCAGCATCGAGTACATTCCATTCCCGGATAAGCTGAAAGGCCGCTACCAGGCATTCACTCAGGCGGATCTGACTAACCTGCGCGCCGCAGGCTACGACAAGCCGTTCAAGACCGTTGCCGAAGGCGTAACGGAATATATGGCCTGGCTGAACCGCGACGCATAAGTATGAAAATTCTGGTGATCGGCCCGTCATGGGTGGGCGACATGATGATGTCGCAAAGTCTCTATCGCACGCTCAAGGCGCGTTATCCCCAGGCGATAATCGACGTGATGGCACCCGCATGGTGCCGTCCGCTGTTATCGCGTATGCCGGAAGTGAACGAGGCGATCCCGATGCCGCTCGGCCACGGGGCGCTGGAAATCGGTGAACGCCGCAAACTCGGCCACAGCCTGCGCGAGAAACGCTATGACCGCGCCTACGTGCTACCTAACTCCTTCAAATCTGCCCTTGTGCCCTTCTTTGCGGGCATCCCGCATCGTACCGGCTGGCGCGGTGAAATGCGCTACGGCCTGCTGAACGATGCTCGTGTGCTGGATAAAGAGGCCTGGCCGCTGATGGTCGAGCGCTACGTGGCGCTGGCCTACGACAAAGGCGTGATGCGCAGCGCGAAAGATCTGCCGCAGCCGCTGCTGTGGCCGCAGCTCCAGGTAAGCGATGGGGAGAAATCCCACACCTGTAACGCATTTGGCATTTCGTCCGAACGCCCGATGATTGGGTTCTGCCCTGGCGCGGAGTTTGGTCCGGCAAAACGCTGGCCGCACTATCACTATGCAGAGCTGGCGAAACAGCTTATCGATGAAGGCTATCAGATTGTGCTGTTTGGCTCGGCGAAAGATCATGAGGCGGGCAATGAAATTCTCGCCACGCTCAGTACCGAGCAACAGGCCTGGTGCCGAAACCTGGCCGGGGAAACGCAGCTCGAGCAGGCGGTTATTTTGATTGCCGCCTGTAAAGCCGTGGTGACGAACGACTCCGGTTTAATGCACGTCGCCGCCGCGCTGGATCGTCCCCTGGTTGCGCTGTATGGCCCAAGCAGCCCGGACTTCACGCCGCCGCTGTCGCACAAGGCGCGCGTGATCCGTTTAATCACCGGCTACCACAAGGTGCGTAAAGGCGATGCCGCAGAAGGCTATCATCAGAGCCTGATCGACATCACGCCGCAGCGCGTCCTTGAAGAACTCAACGCATTGCTGTTGAGCGAAGAAGGATAACGGATGCGGGTATTGATCGTTAAAACCTCCTCAATGGGTGATGTTCTGCATACGCTGCCGTCGCTGACGGACGCCATGCGGGCCATTCCCGGCATCCGTTTTGACTGGGTGGTGGAAGAAGGCTTCGCGCAGATCCCCACCTGGCATGAAGCGGTTGATCGCGTGATCCCGGTGGCCATTCGCCGCTGGCGCAAAGCGTGGTTCTCCGCACCGATTAAAGCCGAACGCAAAGCCTTCCGCGAAGCGGTGCAGGCCCGGCGTTACGACGCGATCGTCGACGCCCAGGGGCTGGTGAAAAGCGCCGCGCTGGTCACGCGTCTGGCGCACGGCGTAAAGCACGGCATGGACTGGCAAACCGCCCGCGAACCGCTGGCGAGCCTGTTCTATAACCGTCGACACCATATTGCGAAACAACAGCACGCCGTGGAGCGCACCCGCGAGCTGTTCGCGAAAAGCCTGGGCTATGCAAAACCTGAAGCCCAGGGTGACTACGCTATTGCACAGCATTTTTTGCGCGAGACGGAGGAGCATGCCGAGCCGTATCTGGTGTTCCTGCATGCCACAACGCGCGACGATAAGCACTGGCCGGAAACGCACTGGCGAAGGCTGATTGAACTAATGCAACCTTGCGGTATCCATATTAAACTCCCGTGGGGCGCTGAACATGAGCGTCAGCGTGCGGAGCGTCTGGCAGCCGGTTTTTCCCATGTCGAGGTGTTACCCAAACTCACGCTGGCGCAAGTTGCCGCACAGCTGGCGGGCGCAAACGCCGTCGTTTCTGTGGATACAGGGTTAAGCCATTTAACCGCCGCACTGGATCGACCTAATATCACGATTTTCGGCCCGACCGATCCGGGGTTGATCGGGGGTTACGGTAAAAACCAGCATCAGATGGTCAGCCCTACGCAACAAACGAAGGATATTAGCGCAGATGCTATTTTTTCATTTTTACAGGGCAGCCATCGGCTTTCCAACAGGGATATTTAACCCATGAGTTATGTATTTCTGCTGATTTTACTCTTTCCGGTGAAACTCATCCGGAAGCTGTTTCGAAAGGACACGGGCAAGAACCTTGTCATTCAAACAGCCAAAATCGGTGACTTTATTAATGCGACGCCTCTTCTGGCCTGGCTGCAAAAAAGCGATGTGTTGATCAGTCGCAGCGTTGGCGCGCTGGCGAAGCATGATGAGACTATCGAGCAGATCTATTTTATTGAGCAGCATAAGCGCAACCTGTGGCGTAAACTGTGCTTCGCGTGCAGGATCATGAACCGCTACGACAACGTCTACCTGCTACAGCCCAACAGCGTGAACCTCTTTTTTGCCGCCGTCTGCAATGCCAAAAACAAACAATTTTTAAGCATTTACACGCGCAGGTGGTATCACGGGATTTTCTATCTCGCGGCCGACGGTACCGTTGAGCATGGCAAAAAAACGCTTTCGGTGACGAACTACCTGAAACTGGCCGACCGCTCGCTCACATGGCAAGACTCTCCCAAGCACGCCACAAAGCCGCTCTTCAAGCCGACGACCTGGCCGGCTATTCTTGATAAACCTGACGTTATCCGCATCGGCATCAGTATTGCGGCAGGCAATAAAGCCAAAACCGTCCCTCCGGTTATCTGGAAGCGGATTGTTGATCAACTCGCTGATTTACCCTGCGAGTTTTATGTCTTCGGCGCGCCAAACGAACAGTCGTGGATGGATGATATCACCCGCCTTTACGGTGAAATCCCTAATTTTATTAATCTTATTGGCAAAATTTCGCTAGAAGAGCTTCCCTGGGCCATTTCAAAGATGGACTGCTATATCGCGTCTGACTCGGGGAATGTCTATATCGCAGACGCCGTCGGCGTGCCGGTGGTCCTGCTGTTTGGACCGTGTTGTCATTACGAACAGCGTCCGCTTGGCAATGTGATGCTGATCGGGAATGACGACAACATTTGTTCTTATGTGTTTGAAACGCGCTATTACTTCCCGCAAGAACGGGAAGCGCTATTCTCTGTCACTGACTCCGCGTTACACGATCTTCAGCAGTTTGTCCGTACATTACCCAAAGCCCGCTCACTGGCTAGCGCTACCGACGCTCAAGGAAACTAATTTTTATGGCTTTTTTAAGCGTCATTATTGCTGCGCATAACGCTGAAGCTACGCTGCACGCCACGCTTTCAAGCCTGCTGGCAGCAATCGGTCAGGACACTGAAGTCATTATTTTCAATGACAGTTCTGAGGATGCCACGCAGGCAATAATTGAAGAGTGGTCGCCGAAATTTCCTCAGATCATCACGCGCACCGTGAACTTTCGTAACGTAGGCCGGGTACGAAACAGCGCTGTCGCGCTGGCATCGGGAGAGTATATTACGATGCTCGACAGTGACGATTGCTTAAAGCCGGGCAGCCTCGGGGACGCAATAGCCTTCCTGAAAGCGCAACGTCCGGATATGTTACTGACACGTTTGCTTGAGATTCGCGATCCCCGGAAAATGACTTCAGACTGGCAGGGATTTAATCCTGTGCCATTGCCACGAAATGAAGCAGTCGCTCGTTTCTTACGCCATAAAGACTTTCAGGCACATCTCATTGGCCAGTTTATTCATCGTAGCCTGTACGAGAGTAACCCTATTCCTCCGATGTTATGTTATGAGGATTTCGCTGTCTTCCCTGGAATGCTGATGCAATCGAACAAAATAGTCTATCAACGCCAGGGGCATTATTATTACATCAAGCGTCGCGACAGTTTGTCGAGCACTCTGGACGCCAGCAAAATTTCAACGCTTGTCGAATGCACGTTACAGATGGAAAGAACATTTCCGTCAAGCTACAAGCATCTCGTCAATTGCCACTGGTTTGATATTTACAGCAACCATCGGTCCTGTCTTACAGACCAACAATTGCAGCTCGTGAAACAACGCGTAAAGGCCATGTATACATTGTCTTTTTTCCTCTCCACCGATGTTCGTTTTAGCTATAAAAAAAGGGTTATTGAGGCATTATGGAAAAAATAAAACCACGGCTCTATCAACTGACGATCGCTTTGAGCCTCATCTCTTTGATACTGGCTTTAGTCAGTTCAGGGAAGCAAAGAGAGTTTTTCTATATTGCTATTTACGTCAGTATTATTGGCCTGGCTTTCGAATATAAAAAAATCACTCTGAGACCTTTTACTATAGCGCTGCCCATTCTGCTGATTGGATTACTTAACCTCGGCTGGTATTTACTCTATGAGTATCATAACGAGGGACTCAACCTTTACAGCGACTATCTCGGTGCCAGCAAAAAATTAATTTTAGCGAGTGTCCTGATTTTCTATATTGACCGCTTTAAGTTTTATATCGATAAGGACACCTTCAGGAAATTTTTCTTCTTCGCAACGGCCTTAGGATTTGTGCTCGCCACAGGGTATGGCTTGTGGCAGGCCTCACAAGGTATGACTCGCGTTGAGATGGCAATTAACCGTGCCACCGTTTCAGCCTATGTTTATTCTGTCCTGTCACTGGCTTTCGTATACAGTCTTTACCTTCAACAGAACGTGAAGCTGTATGTTGTTGCGGGCTTCACTATATTAATCTCTTACTTCGTCATACTGTTGACGGGGACCCGTGCTGCGATGGGTTTATATCTGCTTCTGGCAATTGTGCTCACGCTTTATCATTTCAGAAAGATTCATCTTAAATCAGCCCTCATCTTTCTATGCATTGTTGCAGGCGTTGTAATCGTGAGCTACAAGCCATTGATTTCGCCGAAAATAAAACAAACCCAACATGAGGTTGAACGTTATCAACAAGGTTTTGACCGCACGTCATTGGGCGCACGTTTTTCGATGTGGACTGTCGGGATCGAGAATGGTCTTGCGCATCCGTTAGGGCAATCGCTGGAACAGCGTGAAGCGTGGACGCGGCAGTATATTAAAGACGGACATCCACACCTTGGCAGTGCACTCGAATACATCAAAGTCCATCTGCATAATGAATTTATTGAGAAATACTCTTTGCAGGGGATCCCCGGCGTAGCGGTAATACTCTTTTTCTTCGTTTCGATGATTGCGTATGCCCTACGAAACAGAAACGCGCTGCTGCTAACGTCAATGCTTCTTTTGCTTTTGTATGGACTGACGGATGTCATACTGCTCAGTTCAGAAGCCTTAATCTTCTTTATGATTTTGTTTGCGTTAAGTACACCTTTCTCACAAACAAAGCAGCAATAACAAATATGCCCGCCTGGCGGGCATAACTATTTTTTGTACTGGTAAAACTCCGCAAGCGTCATCCCCACGGTCTTATCTGATAACCAGGTAAAGAGCTGCTCCAGATCCTGATACAGTCCCTCAATCGCGGCCTGGTCTTTAAAAGTAGGGCTGCCGCCAGGCATAAATTCCGACGAATGCAGCATGAACTCTACGTAGTCATTCCCCTGAGCCAGGCACTGCTGCGCAACCTTAATCATCTCCTGCGCTTTACCGCCGGACGGGCGTAACCAGTTAACTGACGGAGAACGGTATTTACCGCGCAGACGATCGTAACCCTGCTTCAGGGAATTCAGCCATGCCGGGTGTTTATACTGGATACTCATCGGCACTTCGAGGAGAGGGCTGTTTCCCGGCCGGGAAATGTCGTCTACGTCCAAAAAATAGGCGCGATCGGGAAAATGCTGGTAATTCGTTCCGCCATTACCCTGCGGGGCACCTTTCGCGTTGCGCCAGTTCACGCGCGGCGTAACGGAACAATCTACCTGATACCCCAGCTCAATCAGCAACCGGGCGTAACGGCTGTCGAATGCCCAGCGCCCGGCGCGATGGCTGAGCATTTTTGTCTGGAAAGTCTCTTCCAGTAAGCGGGTCATGAACAGCACTTTCTCACGCATGACCTCGTCTGAAAACTCAATCAGATAAGGCTGCCAGCGCCAGTCATCACCGGTCAGATCGTGCTCCGGAGGGCTATTCCAGGCATGGAGATGCATTCCCACCTCACCCTGGCCGCGGGCTATGACCTCTTTCGCGAACTCAATGAATACCGGTTCGACGGCCATCTCGTAGTTGGTCAGCCAGACGGGCTTAAAGCCGAAGCGTTCACAAAGCGCCTGAAACCGCGCCAGGTAGCGCGCGTTTTCCGTTTTGATCACCCGGTGGTTCTGCCAGAGATTATCCCCTTCGGTATCGATCGTGATGATAAACGCTGGTTTTTTCATAATAAGTCCGCAAGACAAAATAGTTAGCGCTATGTTACGCACGCCCGAAAGCAGGAGTAAACCCTTCCAGGGAAATTCCTGACATTATGGAGAAAGAGTGCAAGTCGTTACCAGGTCTATTAGAATTGCCAATAGTACAACGCCGATAAGATGATGATGAATAACTTACCTGACACGCCTGATTTGCGCATTTTACTGATCAAACTTCGCCATCATGGCGACATGTTACTCACCACCCCCGTCATCAATTCATTACGCCAGAAATGGCCTGAAGCCCAAATCGACGTGCTTCTCTATGAAGAGACGCGAGACATGCTCGCCGCGCATCCGGCAATCGGGACGATCTATGGTATCGATCGTAAATGGAAGCAGCTGGGGACGCTGAAGCACCTGCAAAAAGAGTGGCAGTTGCTTCGTGCTTTACGCGCTCAGCATTATCATCTGGTGATCAATCTTGCCGATCAGTGGCGCAGCGCGATTGTTACCCGCTTCACCGGCGCACCGGTTCGGCTCGGGTTCGCTTTTAACAAGCGCAAGAATGCCTTCTGGCGTTTTTGTCACAGTGAACTGGTCTCGGTCGCCAGCCATCAGTCGCTGCACACCGTTGAACAAAATCTCTCCATACTGTCAGCGCTGCCGGTAATGGCCAACCCTACCGTCACCATGGCTTACAGCGCGGATGACTGGCGCCATGCTCACCAAAAGCTGACGCAAAAGGGCGTGGGAGACCGCTACATCGTTATTCAACCCACGTCACGCTGGTTCTTTAAGTGCTGGGACGAAGGCAAAATGGCGCAAACTATCGCCGCGTTGCAGCAGGACGGCCACACTATCGTCCTTACGGCGGGACCGGATAAGAAAGAGCTGGCGATGATTGACCGCATTCTTGCCGCCTCCCCGCAGACGGGTGTTGTATCGCTGGCAGGGCAGTTAACCCTGCGCCAGCTGGCCTCGCTAATCGATCACGCGATCCTGTTCATTGGCGTTGACTCCGTACCCATGCACATGGCCGCCGCCCTTCAGACGCCCTGCGTGGCGCTGTTTGGCCCGTCAAAATTGACGTTCTGGTCGCCATGGCAGGTTAACGGCGAGGTCATCTGGGCAGGTAACTACGGCCCGCTTCCCAACCCTGACGCCATTGATACAAAAACGACGGAACGTTATCTCGACGCCATCCCCGTTGATGCTGTCGTCTCCGCCGCAAGGAGATACCTGCAATGAAGCTTCATCGTCTGGCCATTGTGCGCCAAAAATATCGTCCGGATGGAGGAGCAGAACGTTTTGTCTCCAGGGCACTTACCGCGCTGAGCAATCAAAATCTTGAGCTCAACGTCATCACCCGCGAGTGGCAGGGCGAAAAGCAGGACGACTGGCATATTCATATTTGCGATCCACGAAAGTGGGGCCGCATCAGCCGTGAGCGCGGCTTTGCACACGCCGCACGCGCGCTGTGGCAGCAACAGCAGTTTGATATTGTCCAGAGCCACGAACGTATTCCGGGCTGCGATATTTACCGCGCCGGGGATGGTGTACATCGACGCTGGCTGCTACAGCGTACGCGTATTCTTCCCGCCTGGCGTGCGAAGCTGCTTATGCACGATCGTTATCACCGCTACGTGATGAACGCAGAACGTGAAATGTACCAGGCTCCCGAGTTGAAAGCCGTTATCTGTAATGCGGAGATGATCAAACGCGAAATCGTCGAAGACTTTGATATTGACGCAAAAAAGATACATGTGATTTATAATTCAATAGATTCCAGCCGCTTCGTTCCGGCAGAAGAGAGACAACGCGCTGTACTGCGTCAGCAATTTGGCTTACCCGCTGATGCCGTCATTTTCTGCTTCGTGGGTTCAGGGTTTGAACGCAAGGGGCTGGCAAGCGCTATTCGGGCTATAGCAGGAACATCGGCGTGGCTGGTTGTGGTCGGTCAGGATAAAGCGGAAAGCCGTTATCGCGACCTCGCCCGTTCATTAGGCTGTGAGGGGCAAATCCGTTTTCTGGGGATGCAAAAAGAGACGCTGCCATTTTATCAGCTTTCTGATGGTTTACTGCTGCCGACGCTGTATGATCCTTTCCCTAACGTCATACTTGAAGCAATGGCCTGTGGATTGCCCGTCATTACGTCAGAGAGTTGCGGTGGTTCAGAATTTATTGAGCAAGGCCAGAACGGGTTTTACTGTGATGCACTTGATATCCACACATTGAAGGAGGCCGTCATGTCCATCCCTTCACTGGAAAAAAATAATAATATGGGGCTTGCGGCGCGTGAACGCGTCAGAGAAGCAACCCCTGAAAAACTATCAAGTCAGCTTATTTCGCTTTATCAAAAATTACTGGATTAATAATGCGCATCCTAATGATTATTGATGGTTTACCCGGTGGAGGAGCCGAAAAAACGGTTCTCACCCTCTCCAGCGGACTGACAGAACTGGGGCATCAGGTCACCCTTTTCTCCTTACGGAAGGTGTGCGACTACGCCATTCCGGAAGGCATCGATTTTCAGATTGTGCAGGATACCTGTAAAAAACCCTGGCGGAAGCTGACCGAGATCCCGCGTCGCGCCCGTTTGCTGGATCGCGCCATCGAGAATGCAGAACGCAGCGGTAAATTTGACGTCGTGTTCTCGCATCTGCATAAAACCGACCGTATCGTGGCGCACAGCCGCGTGCTGGATCGGGATAAGGTCTGGTTCTGCGTTCACGGGATGTTCTCCTTCTCCTATTTGCGCCATCGCAGCGGGCTTTCTCGCTGGTTTAAGCATTATAAAATTCGGCATACCTATGAAAACCGCAACGTGGTGGCGGTTTCCGGCGCCGTGCTGCACGACCTCTCTCAAGTACTCGCGATCCCCCTGCGGCGCAAAGCGGTTATCCATAACCCCTTTGATATCCCTGAAATTCAGCGTCTGGCGGAAGCGCCCTTTGAGATGCAGGGGCAGGATTACATTATCCACGTTGGCCGTTTTCATGAACACAAACGTCACGACCGGCTGCTGCGGGCGTTTGCGCTGAGCAAGATCGACGCATCGCTGGTGTTGATGGGCAAAGGTTCTGACGCGAAAATAAACCAGCTTAAACAGCTTGCCGCTAAGCTGGGAATTGAAAACAAGATCGTCTTCCGCCCGTTCGAAACCAACCCCTACCCGTGGATCAAAGGGGCACGCCTTTTAGTGTTAAGTTCCGACTGCGAAGGTTTTGGTAATGTACTGGTAGAGTCCATTATCTGTCAGACCCCACCGGTGAGTACAAACTGCCCTGGCGGTCCTGCTGAGATCCTTACTGGCCCCCTGGCGCGAGGTCTGACAGCGTTAACCGACGAATCACTGGCGAAAACACTGGCAGAATTGTATGCCTCTCCGCCAGTTGTTGATCGCGAAACGATCGCATCGTTCGGTATTAACGCCATTTGCCAGCAATACATTGCTTTGGTCGACAACCAAAAATAATCAGGTTTCATATGCAAAATTCAGCGCCTTTATTAAGCGTGGTGGTTGCCGTTTATAACGGTGAAGCTTTTCTCGATCAGTTCTTTACCTGCCTTGTAAATCAACACATCGACAGTATGGAAGTCATCATCGTGAATGACGGCTCCACTGACCGCTCGATGCAGATTGTCGAAAAATGGCGCGAAAAGCTGCCACAGATGCGGGTTATTGAACAACCTAATCAGGGCGTGTCTATCGCGCGTAATACCGGCCTGGCGGTTGCGACCGGGCAGTATCTCTCTTTCCCGGATATTGATGATGTCTTCAAACCCGGCATGTACCAGCGTCTGCTGGATATGGCCGTCACGCAGAACCTGGATGTCACCACCTGCAATGGCAACTACGTCTGGGAAAATAACAAAAAACCGTCTCGCCCTATCTTCCCTGAAGATAAGCTCGCCTCAACGGGCGTCATGAATGGTGCGGCATGGTTAAAAAAGGCGCTGGATTCACGTAAGTTCCTGCATGTGACCTGGCTGAATATCTATCGTCACGATTTTATTCGTCAGCACGGCTTCCGTTTCGAGCCTGGCCTGCGCCATCAGGATATTCCGTGGACGACTGAGGTGCTGCTTGCCGCGGAACGCGTTCAGTACACCAGCGAACGCTTTTACGACTACTACATTCACTCCGCCTCGGTATCGCACACCCCGGATAATGACGACACGCTGATTCGCTCTGCGCGCCATTACATGAAGATACTGAAGATGCTTGATGCCATTAACCAGCGCTACCCGGATAAAGTGAAAAATATCCCGGCCTGCCACTGGCAAATCGCCAAAGAGGGTCTGGGAATTATTCATACCTTCGACAACATGAAGGATGAGGCGAAGAAAGCAATGATAATCAAAGAGTTCTTCGACACCGGGATCTGGAAGCTCATCTGGAAAAGTGCCAAAAGCCCGCGTTTGCGCTGGCGCCTGGGTCGACGCTACTTCCGTTTAAAACGGTATCTGGCATAAGAGATAGCTTTAGCACGCTTAAATGCTTAGAATTTCCCGGCCGAAACTAAAAAAACGGATAATCGCTTGGAATTGTTGTATACCGCCCTGCTCTACATCATTCAGCCACTGGTTTGGCTGCGACTGTTGCTTCGTAGCCGTAAAGCGCCTGCGTACCGTAAACGCTGGGCCGAACGCTATGGCTACTGCCGCAATAAAGTGGCGCCGGACGGTATTCTGCTGCATTCCGTGTCAGTCGGGGAAACGCTGGCCGCCATTCCACTGGTGCGTGCCCTGCGCCACCGTTATCCGTCACTGCCCATCACCGTCACCACGATGACGCCAACCGGCTCAGAGCGCGTGATGTCTGCCTTCGGTAAAGACGTGCATCACGTCTACCTGCCGTACGATCTCCCCTGCGCCATGAACCGTTTCCTGAATACCGTGCGCCCTAAACTGGTGATCGTCATGGAAACCGAACTGTGGCCGAATATGATTTCCGCCCTGCATGCCCGTAAAATTCCTTTGGTTATCGCCAACGCGCGTCTGTCGGAACGCTCGGCTAAAGGGTACGGCAAGCTGGGTAAATTTATGCGTCGCCTGCTCAGCAAAATCACGCTGATCGCCGCGCAGAACGAAGAAGATGCCGCGCGCTTTATCGCCCTAGGTCTGAAGCGCAACCAGCTTGCGGTCACGGGTAGCCTGAAGTTCGATATTTCCGTCACCCCTGAACTCGCCGCCCGTGCGGTAACGCTGCGTCGTCAGTGGGCGCCGCGTCGCCAGGTCTGGATTGCCACCAGCACCCATGACGGCGAAGAAGCCATTATCCTTCAGGCTCACCGCCAGCTGCTGGAAAAATTCCCTGATTTACTGCTGATTCTGGTTCCTCGCCATCCGGAGCGTTTTAAAGATGCCCGCGAGATGGTGCAAAAAGGCGGTTTCAGCTTTACCCTGCGCAGCAGCGGCGAAATCCCCTCTGGCAGCACGCAGGTGGTGATTGGCGATACGATGGGCGAACTGATGCTGCTGTACGGCATTGCAGACCTCGCCTTTGTTGGAGGTAGCCTGGTGGAGCGAGGTGGTCATAACCCGCTGGAGCCGGCAGCCCACGCCATTCCCGTGCTGATGGGTCCACACACGTTTAACTTCAAAGATATCTGCGCGAAATTGCAGCAAGCCGATGGCTTAATCACCGTGACCGATGCGGACTCGGTGGTCAAAGAGGTCTCAACCCTTCTGACTGACGAAGATTACCGCCTGTGGTACGGTCGTCACGCCGTTGAAGTCCTGCATCAGAACCAGGGCGCACTGACCCGTCTGCTGCAACTTCTGCAACCTTATCTGCCGCAGCGGAGCCACTAATGTCAACGCGTCTGTCGGTCGTGATGATCGCCAAAAACGCCGCCGACCTGCTTCCGGATTGCCTGGCCTCTGTTGCCTGGGCTGACGAAATCGTCATTCTCGACTCCGGAAGTACGGACAATACGGCGGACGTTGCCCGTGCAGCCGGGGCAAAAGTCTTTACCGACACCGACTGGCAGGGCTACGGTATTCAGCGTCAGCGTGCGCAGGGTTACGCCACGGGGGATTACGTGTTGATGATCGATACCGATGAGCGCGTCACCCCAGAACTCCGACAGGCCATTCAAACGGTGCTTGCCGCGCCACAGCCTGGCGCGGTCTACAGTATCGCGCGTCGTAACTATTTCCTGGGCCGCTTTATGCGCCACAGCGGCTGGTACCCCGACCGCGTGATGCGCCTCTATGCCCGCGAGCGTTATCAGTACAACGATAACCTGGTCCATGAGTCTCTGGCCTGCGATAACGCTCAGGTCATCCCCCTGACGGGCGATCTGCTTCATCTGACCTGCCGCGATTTCGCCAGCTTCCAGCGTAAACAGCTGAACTATGCCACCGCCTGGGCACAGGAGCGGCATGCGCGCGGCAAGAAGGCCACGCTGACCGGCATCTTCACCCACACGCTGGGCGCGTTTCTGAAAACGCTGCTGCTGCGTGGCGGCGTGCTGGACGGCAAACAGGGCTGGTTACTGGCCGTAGTGAATGCCCAGTATACTTTTAACAAATACACCGAGCTGTGGGCGCTGAACCGCGGCTACTCAGAGAAAACGTGAGCCATGAGCACAAAAGCGATTTATCCGGGTACCTTCGATCCGATCACTAACGGTCATCTTGATATCATCACCCGTGCGGCGTGTATGTTCGACAAGGTGATTCTGGCCATTGCCGCCAGCCCGAGCAAAAAGCCGATGTTCGACCTGAACGAACGCGTGCAGCTTGCCACCGATGCGATTTCGCATCTGTCGAATGTTGAGGTCGTCGGATTCAGCGACTTGATGGCAAACTTTGCCCGTGACCGGCATGCCAATATCCTGATCCGCGGTCTTCGCGCGGTAGCAGACTTCGAATATGAGATGCAGCTGGCACACATGAACCGCCATCTGATGCCGGAGCTGGAGAGCGTATTCCTGATGCCCTCCAAAGAGTGGTCCTTCATCTCTTCTTCGCTGGTGAAAGAGGTGGCGCGCCATCATGGGGACGTTACCCACTTCCTGCCGGTTAACGTCCACCAGGCGTTGATGGAAAAGCTAAAGTAACCCTACTTCTGACACTGACGGCAGTAAAACGTGGCGCGCTGAGCGTGCTTCGTGGCAATAATCGGCGTCCCGCAGGCTCTGCACGGCTCACCCTTACGGCCATAAACCTGCAACTCCTGCGCAAAATAACCCGGCTTCCCGTCGCTTTGCAGGAAATCCTTCAGCGTCGTCCCGCCCTGCTCAATTGAGCGCAGCAGTACCGCTTTAATAACTCTGACCAGCAGCTCGCACTCCTGCGCCGACAGCGAGGAGGCCAGCCGATCGGGATGGATCCCGGCGGCAAACAACGATTCGCTGGCGTAGATATTCCCCACGCCCACCACCAGCTTGTTATCCATCAGCCAGGGTTTAATCGGGGTTTTCTTTTTCGCGCACTTCTCTTTGAGATAATCTGCGTTAAACGCCTCTGAGAGCGGCTCAGGTCCGAGATGCGCCAGCACGTTGTGTCCTTCCAGCTCTTTGGTCCACAGCCATGCGCCAAAGCGACGCGGGTCGGTGTAACGCAGCACTTTGCCGTTACTCATCACCAGATCAACGTGGTCGTGCTTTTCCGCAGGCAACTCTTCGGTAAGAATACGCAGGCTTCCCGACATGCCCAGATGGATAATGATCCAGCCGTCAGGCAGCTCCAGCAGCAGGTATTTCGCGCGGCGCTGCACGCTCAGGACGGGTTTGTCACTTAACGCGTGGATCTCATCGGACACCGGCCAGCGCAGACGCCCGTTGCGAACGACAGCATGAAGAATAGTCGCGCCAACCAGATGGGGCTCAATGCCGCGGCGGCTGGTCTCTACCTCAGGTAATTCAGGCATGGTTCCTCCGTTGAGATGCAGAATGCAAAAAACCCCGCAGTTGCGGGGTTTTTCAATACAAGGAGACTAAAATTATTTGATTTTAGCTTCTTTGTACAGTACGTGCTGGCGTACAACTGGATCGAATTTTTTCAGTTCCAGTTTTTCCGGCTTAGTACGTTTGTTCTTCGTGGTGGTGTAGAAGTGACCTGTACCAGCAGAAGAAACCAGCTTGATTTTCTCGCGAATACCTTTAGCCATGATTTATTTCCTCTTTAAGTACTTAGTACTTTTCGCCACGGGCACGCAGTTCGGACAGAACTGTATCGATGCCTTTCTTATCGATTACACGCATACCTTTAGCAGATACGCGCAGGGTGACAAAACGCTTCTCGCTCTCAACCCAGAAACGGTGAGAGTGCAGGTTCGGCAGGAAACGGCGTTTAGTCGCGTTCAGTGCGTGGGAACGGTTGTTACCGGTCACCGGACGCTTGCCAGTAACTTGGCAGACTCGGGACATGTCTATTCTCCAAAAATCAAATTAGCTCGAGCTTCGTATGGGGTATCGGCGCCTCGTCAGGCTTTACAGCCCGGTCATCGCATAGTTCTATTGAACTCTCGATTGCCAGGCCCAAATGCCAAACCCGAGATTCTCAAAGGTGGCGTAGTATACGCTGACTCGGCGGTGTGCTCAAGTCCCGAACAGACAAAGATCCCGATGGATCGCGAGAAAAGGCCTAAATCCAGCCACGTTCGGCAAAAGAAATGTACTCTCCGCGGCCAATTATCAGATGGTCCAGCACACGAATGTCCATGAATTGACAGCATTTGATAATACGTTCGGTAATTGCTTTGTCAGCTCTGCTTGGTTCTGCACAGCCAGAGGGGTGATTATGCGCGAGGATCACGCCGGCTGCATTCACTTTTATCGCTTCCCGCACAATTTCACGCGGATGCACCTCAACATGGCTCAATGTTCCCGAAAAAAGGCGGGTATGTTTCAGTACCCGGTTTTTGTTGTCGAGAAAGATCACCATAAAGATCTCCCGCTCCAGATCGGAGAGCTGGCTTTGCAGAAATTCGCGGGTCATGTCGGGGGTGAGGATCGGGTCTTCTTCCTCCATACGCACGTTGTAAAATCGCCGGGCCAGCTCGGCAATGCCCCGCAACTGGGCATATTTCGCCACGCCAATGCCCTCAACGTGCGTAAACGCCTCCAGCTCAGCGGTCAGCAATCCATACAGTGAACCGAAATGGTCTATCAGTTCTTTCGCCAGCGTAAATACCGTTTTCCCCGGCGTGCCTGTGCGTAAAAAGAGCGCCAGCAGCTCGTCGTCCTTTAACAACGTGACGCCATGACGCAGCATTTTTTCACGCGGTAGCAGCAGTTCAGTCTCTTCCATGCCTGGCCTCCTTCTGTTTGCCATTATGCTGCCACAGGCAAATTCGGGGTTCGATGCTGGCATTTCGTTCTTGCGTAACGCCTCGCAAAGTGAATTAAGGACATCATCACCCCGTTTTAGGGATTGTGATAAAATGCCCGCTCTCTGGTGAAACCCAACAGGAAAGAATCATGATGAGCCTGGCCGGTAAAAAAATCGTTCTTGGCGTCAGCGGCGGTATTGCTGCCTATAAAACGCCAGACCTGGTGCGCCGTTTGCGCGAGCGCGGGGCCGACGTACGGGTCGCGATCACCGAAGGCGGCAAAGCCTTTATCACCCCACTGAGCCTGCAAGCCGTCTCGGGATACCCGGTATCCGACAGCCTTCTCGATCCGGCGGCCGAAGCCGCAATGGGCCACATTGAGCTGGGGAAATGGGCCGATCTGGTTATCCTTGCCCCCGCCACGGCAGATTTAATTGCCCGCCTGGCAGCCGGTATGGCGAACGATCTGGTAACGACCATTTGCCTCGCCACGCCTGCGCCCGTCGCGGTTGTGCCCGCAATGAACCAGCAGATGTACCGCAACGCCGCTACCCAGCACAATCTGGACACGCTGGCCTCGCGCGGCCTGCTGATTTGGGGACCGGACAGCGGCAGCCAGGCCTGCGGCGACGTGGGGCCAGGGCGTATGCTCGACCCATTAACGATTGTTGATATGGCCGCCGCCCATTTCTCGCCTGTCAACGATATGCAACATCTCAACATCATGATTACCGCGGGCCCCACGCGCGAGCCGCTGGATCCGGTGCGTTACATCACCAACCACAGCTCCGGCAAAATGGGCTTTGCGATTGCTGCCGCGGCAGCCAAACGCGGCGCGAACGTCACGCTGGTGAGCGGCCCGGTGTCGCTTACCACCCCTGCGTTTGTGCAGCGTATTGATGTGACGACCGCGCTGGAAATGAACGCCGCCGTACAGGCACATGCTCAACAGCAGCATATTTTTATCGGCTGTGCGGCCGTCGCTGATTACCGCGCCGAAACTATTGCTGACGCCAAAATTAAAAAGCAAGGCGATGAATTAACAATAAAAATGGTGAAGAACCCGGATATCGTTGCCGGCGTCGCCGCACTGAAAACTCATCGTCCTTACGTTGTTGGGTTTGCCGCAGAAACGAATAATGTGGAAGAATATGCCCGGCAAAAACGTACCCGCAAAAACCTCGATTTAATTTGCGCGAACGACGTATCGCTGTCCACGCAAGGATTTAACAGCGACAGCAACGCATTGCACCTTTTCTGGCAGGATGGAGATAAAGTCTTACCGCTTGAGCGCAAAGAACTCCTGGGCCAACACTTACTGGACGAGATCGTTACCCGTTATGATGAAAAAAATCGACGTTAAGATTCTGGACCCGCGCGTTGGCGAGCAATTTCCGCTGCCAACGTATGCCACCTCCGGCTCTGCCGGTCTTGACCTGCGCGCCTGTCTCGATGACGCCGTAGAACTGGCGCCGGGTGCAACGACCCTGATCCCGACCGGGCTGGCGATTCACATTGCTGACCCGTCACTGGCAGCGGTGATCCTGCCGCGCTCTGGCCTGGGCCATAAGCATGGCGTCGTGCTGGGTAACCTGGTCGGCCTGATCGACTCTGACTATCAGGGTCAGCTGATGGTATCCGTATGGAACCGTGGCCAGGACAGCTTCACCATTGAGCCGGGCGAGCGTATCGCGCAGATGGTGTTTGTACCGGTGGTGCAGGCAGAATTTAACCTGGTGGCAGACTTCGACGCTACCGACCGTGGCGAAGGCGGCTTCGGCCATTCCGGGCGCAAATAACCGCCCGACAAACACGCATCTCACAGCGCCATAATGCAATAACAAACCGCAAACGTCAGTTTGCGGGTCGCTGTGTGGTTGCCAGCCTGACAAGTGCTTATTTTCAGGGGTATTTTGTAACATGGCAGAAAAACAAACCGCGAAAAGGAATCGTCGCGAAGAAATACTTCAATCTCTGGCTCTGATGCTTGAATCCAGCGACGGCAGTCAACGCATCACCACCGCAAAACTGGCGGCCTCTGTGGGCGTGTCAGAGGCGGCGCTGTATCGTCATTTCCCGAGCAAAACCCGGATGTTTGACAGCCTGATCGAGTTTATCGAAGACAGCCTGATCACGCGCATCAACCTGATTCTGAAGGATGAAAAAGACACCAGCACGCGTCTGCGTCTGATTGTGCTGCTGATTCTGGGCTTTGGTGAACGTAACCCGGGTCTGACCCGTATTCTGACCGGCCACGCGCTGATGTTTGAACAGGATCGTCTGCAAGGCCGTATAAACCAGCTTTTTGAGCGTATCGAAGCCCAGCTGCGTCAGGTTCTGCGCGAGAAGAAAATGCGGGAAGGCGAGGGATATAATACGGATGAGACCCTGCTGGCAAGCCAGATCCTGGCATTTTGCGAAGGGATGCTCTCCCGGTTTGTGCGCAGCGAGTTTAAATATCGACCAACGGACGATTTTGACGCCCGCTGGCCGTTAGTGGCTGCTCAGTTACAGTAACGCCATCGCCGGATGGCGGCTTCGCCTTATCCGGCCTACGAACGGGTAGGCCCGGTAAGCGCAGCGCCACCGGGCAATTGAATTAAACGCCAAACTCTTCGCGGTATTGACGCACCGCCGCCAGATGATCAGCCATCTCAGGCTTCTCTTCCAGATACGCAATCAGATCTTTCAGGGTGATAATCGACGTCACTTTGCAGTTGTAGTCGCGCTCCACTTCCTGAATAGCAGAGATGTCGCCGCGCCCACGCTCCTGACGATCGAGCGAAATCAGCACGCCCGCAAGCGTTGCACCGTTAGCCTGGATTATCTCCATCGATTCACGGATCGCGGTACCTGCGGTGATCACGTCATCCACCAGCATCACGCGGCCCTGCAACGCACTGCCTACCAGATTGCCGCCTTCACCGTGGGTTTTGGCTTCTTTACGGTTAAAGCAGTACGGTACGTCGCGGTCATGGTGCTCCGCCAGCGCCACCGCCGTGGTGGTTGCGATTGGAATGCCTTTGTACGCGGGGCCAAACAGCAGGTCGAAATCAATCCCGGAATCCACCAGCGCTTCGGCATAGAAGCGGCCTAACAGTGCCAGGTCGCGCCCGGTATTAAACAGCCCGGCGTTGAAGAAATACGGGCTTTTACGCCCGGATTTCAGCGTGAACTCGCCAAACTTAAGTACCTGCTTGTTAAGCGCAAACTCAATAAACTGGCGCTGATACGATTTCATGGATTTGCTCCTTTGTCTTTTCAGTCTTACAGGCAAAAAAAAGGCGACTCATTGGTCGCCTTAAAATCAATTTTCTAACGCCGCTTTCTGCGTCGCTACAATAGATTCGATTCCCCCTCGGGCCAACGCCAGCAAGGTGAGCAGTTCTTCGTGGGTGAATGGCTCGCCTTCTGCCGTACCCTGCACTTCAATGATGCGACCATCTTCGGTCATCACCACGTTCATGTCGGTTTCTGCGGCAGAATCTTCAACGTATTCCAGATCGCAAAGCGCTTCGCCGTTAACGATACCAACGGAGACAGCAGCAACCATCCCTTTCATTGGGTTGGTTTTCAGCTTACCGGCGGCAACCAGCTTGTTCAGGGCGTCTGCCAGCGCCACACAGGCACCGGTAATAGAGGCCGTACGCGTGCCACCATCGGCCTGGATCACGTCGCAGTCCAGCGTGATGGTGAACTCACCCAACGTTTTCAGGTCAACCGCGGCGCGGAGCGCACGCGCGATCAGGCGCTGAATCTCCATAGTACGGCCGCCCTGCTTACCTTTTGCCGCTTCACGGGCATTACGGGTATGGGTTGCGCGCGGCAACATACCGTATTCGGCGGTGATCCACCCCTGGCCCTGACCTTTCAGGAAGCGAGGCACGCCCTCTTCAATGGACGCGGTGCAAAGCACCTTGGTGTCACCAAACTCAACCAGCACGGAGCCTTCAGCGTGTTTTGTATAGTTACGGGTCAGGGTGACGGGACGCACCTGGTTGGCGCTACGACCTGCTGGACGCATGATGGATTCTCCGGCTTGAAACGAATGTGGCTGCGCATTATACGGATAAAGGACGCTTATTCCTATCCTGAGAAGCCCCTGAAAGCTATAATCCCCCCATCTCTCCTTTAAAAACGGGAATGTCTATGATCCGCAGTATGACCGCCTACGCCCGGCGTGAAATCAAGGGTAGCTGGGGTAGCGCTACCTGGGAAATGCGCTCGGTAAACCAGCGCTATCTGGAAACGTATTTCCGTATGCCGGAACAGTTCCGCAGCCTGGAGCCTGTGGTGCGTGAGCGTATCCGTACGCGTCTGACCCGCGGGAAAGTGGAATGTAACCTGCGTTTTGAGCCTGATGCCAGTGCACAGGGCGAACTGATCCTGAACGAAAAGTTGGCAAAACAGCTGGTTAATGCGGCGAACTGGGTCAAAATGCAAAGCGATGAAGGCGAGATCAACCCGGTTGATATTCTGCGCTGGCCTGGCGTGATGGCCGCCGGAGAGCAGGATCTGGACGCGATTACCGCTGAGATCCTGGCTGCACTCGACGGCACGCTGGACGACTTTATCGTTGCCCGCGAAACCGAAGGCCAGGCGCTGAAAGCGATGATTGAGCAACGCCTTGAGGGCGTGAGCGCCGAAGTCGCTAAAGTGCGCGCTCATATGCCAGAAGTGCTGCAATGGCAGCGTGAGCGTCTTGTCGCCAAACTGGAAGAGGCGGAAGTCCAGCTGGAAAACAACCGTCTGGAACAAGAGCTGGTGCTGATGGCGCAGCGTGTGGACGTGGCTGAAGAGCTGGATCGTCTGGAAGCGCACGTTAAAGAGACCTACAACATTCTGAAGAAGAAAGAAGCGGTAGGCCGCCGTCTCGACTTTATGATGCAGGAGTTCAATCGCGAGTCGAACACGCTGGCGTCTAAGTCTATCAATGCAGAGGTAACCAATTCAGCGATTGAACTGAAGGTCCTGATTGAGCAGATGCGCGAGCAGATCCAGAATATCGAGTAATTCCTTTCAGGGTGGTATTGCCTCGCATACCACCCATTACTTTTTCTAATCCTTTCTTAGCCCTACTTCCTTTCTATCCCGCCTTATATCAAGCCTGCCTGGCATGCGTTGATAATTTTCTGTAGGGCAAACCCCCTCACCTTAGAAAATCTCAATCGTGATCTTCCGCACAAATCGCTAATCTCCTTCTCTTCATTCCGGAGGGTTTATGCTGCTTCACATTCTTTATCTTATTGGCATTACCGCAGAAGCCATGACCGGCGCGCTCGCTGCCGGACGTCGCCGTATGGACACCTTCGGCGTGATTATCATTGCCACAGCCACCGCGCTCGGCGGCGGGTCCGTACGCGATATCCTGCTTGGCCATTATCCGCTCGGCTGGGTAAAAAACCCTGAGTACGTCATTATCGTGGCAACGGCAGCCGTGCTAACCACGATTGTGGCCCCGGTGATGCCTCATCTGCGCCGCGTGTTCCTGGTGCTGGATGCGCTTGGGCTGATTGTTTTTTCCATCATTGGCGCACAAATCGCTCTCGATATGAGTGAAGGCCCGGTTATCGCCACCATTGCTGCCGTGATCACGGGCGTGTTTGGCGGGGTGCTGCGGGATATGTTCTGCAAACGTATCCCGCTGGTTTTCCAGAAGGAACTGTATGCCGGCATCTCCTTTGCTGCGGCAGTGCTTTACGTCGCCTTGCAGCACTATGTCACCAGCCACGATGTGGTGGTTATCTCCACCCTGCTGTTTGGCTTCACCGCGCGTATGCTGGCATTGCGCCTGAAGCTGGGCCTGCCCGTTTTTCATTACAAACACAATGCGCATTAATGTCAGAACGGGCAGGCGCCGGATAATCAGTTACTCGAGTAGTTGTAACCGTAGTGATGATAGCCGTAGCCGTAAGCGTTGCTTGCCCGCTTAACGACGCCGTTGAGAATCACCCCTTTGGTATTGACGCCACTCTGCTCCAGACGCTGTACACAGACCAGCATCTCCTTCACGCTGTTCATCCCGAAGCGGGCGACCAGCAGCGTGGTGCCTGCGCGACGGCCGACAACCGCCGCGTCGGTGACCGCCAGGATCGGTGGCGTATCGATAATCACCAGATCGTAGCGTTCATTCGCCCAGTCCAGCAGCTGCTGGAAACGCGTATGCATCAGAAGCTCCGCCGGATTAGGAGGGATCTGCCCGCGCACGATGGTATCGAACCCGCCTTTATCGAATGTCTGAACGCCCTGGGTATACTCCGCCTTACCGGACAACATCTCCGACAAGCCGCAGGTATTGTCGAGCTTAAACAGATCATGGGCATACCCGCGACGCATATCCGCATCAATATAGAGCACTTTCTGGCCCGCCTGCGCCACGACGGCCGCCAGGGTACTGCTGACAAAGGTTTTACCGCTGTCAGGCGTGGCGCCAGAGATCATCAGTATATTGTTCGCTGACTCCATCATCGCAAAATGCAGACTGGTGCGCAGGCCGCGAATCGCCTCCACGGAGAGATCGACCGGATTATCCGCCGCCAGGAAGGGGATATGTTTGGTCTTATGGCGCAGCCCTGGGGACATAAAGTCTTTTTTACGCAAACGCATCTTTTTAGCCAGCCATTCTGACAGCGGTACGGTGGCATAGACGTTAATCCCATGCTCCTCCAGCTGCTCCGGCGTTTCAATGCCCATACGCAGCATACTGCGCGCCAGGATCCAGCCCGCAGAGACGAACAGACCCAGGAGAACCCCCAGAACGACGACCAGCGCTTTTTTCGGCTTGACTGGCTGCGGCCGGGTCACGGCCGGATCGATAATGCGGACGTTACCAATTGCGCTCGACCGGGCGATGCTCAGCTCCTGTTCGCGGTTAAGCAGCTGCTGGTAGATAACGCGTCCCGACTCCACATCACGGCTCAGGCGCAACACCTCCTGCTGGGTTGACGGCATGGACGATACCCGTTTATTCAGGCGGTTTTTTTCCTGCTCCAGCGTCTGCCGTTTCTCAATCAGCGCCCGGTAGGTGGGGTGATCTTTTTTGTAGAGCTGCGAAATTTCCGCTTCCCGGAAGGTCAGTTCATTGAGCTGATTGTCCGCATTTACAATCTGCTCCAGCACCGCTTTTGCCTCCAGGTTCAGGTCAACGGAGTCGTTTTGCTGGCGATAGCGGTTGAGCTTCTCCTCGGCCTGGTCCAGCTCGCTGCGCACCTGCGGAAGCTGCTGCTTCAAAAATTGCAGGCTTTTCGCATCCTGCGCCGCCTGGCGAGCCACGTTCTGTTGTAAATAGTTGTCGGCGATGCAGTTAAGCACGCGAGCCATCTCGTCGGGGTCTTCCCCCGTGATGGTCAGGCCAAGCATCCCGCTGTCCTTGCTGCGCTCGCTCACGGAAAAACGCAGCTGTAGCGCGTCAATGGCCTCCAGCTCACTCTGCTGTGTAATCGTAAATTGCGTACCCGGCTTCGCCTGGATATCGGCAATGGTAATGGCGATATTCGCCGCGCTCAGGGGTTGTCCCACAACGCCCTGTAACGTCACATTATCGCCTTCCAGCTGATAGTGGCCCTTCTCGCCGACGGTCAGCGTCAGCTTTTGCGCCCGGCCCGCGACAGGGGGAAGATTGAGCATACGGATATCGACGATGCCAGGCTGTTGGCCGGTGAGCCGCGCCCAGCCGCGTCCGACAAGGGGAAAATAGTTTTCACTTACCTGCGTGCGCAGGTTAAGGTCATCAATCGTTTTACCGAGGATCATGCGCGACTGGAGAAGCTGAAGCTCCGGTGCCGACTCCGGCGAGGAGTCAGGGATGAACTCGCTAAGGTTACTGAGTAGCGCGTTGCCCTGCTTCTGTTCCACCTGTATCAGCGCATCGGCCTGATAAACCGGTGTGGCAAAGAGCGCATAAAGCAGGGCCACCAGCGTGAACAGCGCGGTAAGGATGAGAATGAATTTTCGGTGGTCGAGCAGCTCACCCAACAGGCGCACAAGATCGATCTCGTTATTCGCGGCAGACGCATCATGGGCGTGAAGGTTATTTGTTGACATAAAACGTAACTATCCCGTGTGATTAACTGAGCCGTTTCGCCCATTCCAGACTGGCCTGCTCCAGCAGCCCATAAACATATTCAAATGCGTCCCGGTTTTTACGGTAGGGGTCCGGGATCTCTTTTCTGCCCGTCCAGTGACCAAAGAGCATCATTTTGCCGCGCGCCTCCGGTGCGATAGCCGTGACCTGCTCGATATGTTCCAGCTCCATCGCCAGAATCAGATCGTAGTCGCGCACCATGGCGGGGGTGAGCCTGCGCGCCACGTGGCCCTCAAGCAGGGTGCCGCGTTCGGCGGCGATCTCTGTCGCCTGTGAATCGGCGGTGCGCCCTTCCAGGCCACACGTTCCCGCTGAATCGACCCGGGCAGCGGGAAGCAGCCGGCGCAGCAGCCGTTCCCCAATGGGGGAGCGGCAGATATTGCCGGTACAGATCACCAGGATGGCGTTAAACGTTAGTTTGGCCATGTTCTGATATATCTCCCTGTTTCAGTCAGGTCATGTACGCCGGTAATGGTCGGCACAAGCTGAGAGATCACGCGGTTCCAGCGCACCAGCGGCGCGGTGGTGACATAGACGATGTCGTAAGGCTCAAGCTGAAATTCGGTGCTCAACACCATCGCGGTGGCATCCCGGGCGTTAAGCTGGTAGACGTTGGCGATTTTGCCGTTCTGCTTGCCCTGCAACGGACGAATCACAAAGATTCCGGTGGCGTCGGCCATATCCTGATTCACGCCCTGTGCATTACCCAGCGCTTCCGCCAGCGTCATGCCGCTACGGTCCATCTTCAGGGTGCTCTGTTTACCCACCTCGCCCATGACAAACACTTTCAGGTCGTCATTACGGGGAATGAAGAGAATATCGCCCGGATAGAGGAGTTTGTTCTGGGTGAGATCGCCGCGCTGCATCAGCGCGTAGAGCGAAATGTGCGTGTCCTGGCCGTTGTGGGTCAGCACCACATGGCGCCAGTCCGCCTCAGATGTCAGGCCGCCAGCCGCATTGATCGCATCCATTATCGTCAGCGGAATGTTGGTGATGGGCTGCTGGCCCGACTTAGCCACTTCGCCCGTCACGTAGGCTTTTTGCGAGCGGAATGCCGCGACGCTGACATCCACCTGCGGGCTCTCAATCACCGAGTCCAGCCGGGCGGCGATCTCATCGCGCACCTGGGCCAGCGTTTTGCCGACGACGCGGATTTTGCCGATATAGGGGTAGAAGATCGTGCCATCGGCATTCACCCAGTTGCCCGTATCGCTGGCGCTGCGGTACTGACCTGCGGGGGTGGTCAGCTCCGGGTGGTCCCAGACGGTAACCATCAGCACGTCGCCGACGCCGATGCAATATTGGTAGTTCTGAAGCTGGCGATCCAGTTCAGGATTCGCGCGGGAGTCGACTTTGCCAGGCAGCAACTGCTCCACCAGCCCCGGCGTGAGGGGATAGACGTTGACCATCTTATTCAGATCGTAATTGCTGTCAGGCAGATCGATAATATCTTTGCCCTGGTTGCTAAGTCCCTGGCCCGGTACGATAGTACAACCGCTTAACGCCATCATAGCCAACGCCAGCACGGAAAATTTAACGTTTTTCATTCAGGAAAATCATCTGGTTAAGTAATGCCTGTTTCATCCGGTACTACTGCCCTACCGGGGTTTCGCGTTCTGACGTCATGTCATAGAGCTGATATTTACGGCCTAACATCTGGCCGCCATCACGCGTGAGAGGCGTCCACGAGACCACCGCCCGGTTGCGATTTGGGCCGATCGTCATCAGATCAAGCGGGATCGAGATGTAGAAGCCTTTGCTAAAGCCACCTTCGCCATAATCCTCTTTCGAGACGTTGGTCAGCGCCGCCCAGACGCCTACCGTCACGCCGCTGTCGAATCGCTTCGCGACGTCGAGGGTGGCGCCTTTATCCTTCGCCAGGTACTGCCCGACGCTCAGCTTCATTAGCACACTGTTGAGCTTCGCCGGGTTCCAGTAGGCGGTGATAAATCCGGTTGGCACGCTGTAGTCGGTGAAGCGCATCATGTCGTCCCAGTCGCGCTGCTTGACGTAATTCGCATCCACGCCCAGCGCCCAGTCGCTATCCAGCGGGCGCCAGAGCGCCTCTGCTCCCACGCCGCCGTACATGGTTTCGAGGTAGCCGCCATAAATCTGGGCATAGAAGCCGTTCCCCAGCGCATCGACATAGTTGGCTTGTAAGTTGTTGATGTAGACGTCATTGCTGACATAATCGCGAATATGGGTTCTGACGCGCGGCAGGCTGGAGTCAGCGGGAAGTAGCGAGGATTTGAACTTGTCGTAGTTGTTATAGAGGTTGGCGAACACGCCGCCGTCGAGCAGCAGACGATCGGTCAGCCAGTAGCTGGCGCTGGCCATCACCCCCACCTGGAACATATAGAAATCTTCCGGACCGCCCAGCGACTGCGCCAGCGTCGGTTTAACGCTGTAGCTGAAGCGATCGGCGCGAATACGGTAGCCACGCCCGAATGCTGTGGTATCCACAGGCTCGACGCGCTGCTGCCTGAGCGCCTCCTCCTGGCCGAGCGGCTGCCCCGCCAACTGTTTGCGCAGGCTGGCGACATCGGTTTGCGTCGTGACGAGCGGCAGATGATCACGCTGCTGGGTGATAGCGATCGTGTCGACCCCGTCGGGCAGGTTATTGATCAGAATACGGTTGGCACGATCCACCGCTTCGCGCGGATCGCGATAGCGATACTGTTCGCCGGTCATGTATAAGGTATTGCCGTGCTGAAGGATCTCCGGCGCATCGAAGCCTGCGTTGTACTTAAGCGCGGTGAGCTGGTTCGCCGCAGAGGTATAGTCCAGCGTCTCGCCTGCCGGTGCCGGTTGCCAGGCCGGTTTCGGGTTATCACGCAGCGCGGGGCGCAGGTCGTTAAAGTTGGTCCGCAGGGTGAAGCCAAACATCAGCGTATTGCCGCGCTCGTAGCTGAGGTTGAGATCGGCCCAGTCGGCAACGCGATAGACCGCCCCCACGTTAATATGGCTCGACTGCTTAATGGAGCCGGCAAAATCATCGGCATAATTGTTGCCGTCATACTCAAGCTTCAGGCGCAGGGGCTGCCAGGGCGTCTGATACTGGAGGCCGCCAAACAGAGACGCCGGACCACGAAACATATCGCTAAAGCTGATATCTCCGGCATCATGCGACTCGCCGCGGGTGCAATACTTATTGTTGTCATGGCAAAGCGGGTTACCCACGTTGTCGCTATTACCGGGATATCCCCAGGCTATTCCAAAGGTAAAATCGACCGGTCCGGCCATTTTACTGGCAACCAGATATTCACCATCGAACAGGCCGGTGCCTGCAATATCACGCTTGCCGAGCGCCACCTGCGGCAGGCTATAGTCCTCTTCCCACAGACGAACTTTAAAGTCGAACGACTTATCCTTGTAGCTTTGATCACCGCTGAAATCCTCGTCGCTGCTGTATTTACGGGTGCGGACGTCGGTATAGCGAATTGTCCCTTCCAGCCACGGGAAGAGCACGACCGAAGAGGAGTAAAAACGGTACTGGTTGTTATCGCGGTAGTTGACGCTGAATTCCCCTTCCCGGCCAAAGCGCGCGTCGGGCATTTGCATCAGGCCGGTGCCGCCAAAATCGGACTGTGACGGTCCGGTCGGATCGGGCCAGGTACGCAGCTCCGCGTGGCAGGCAGAAGAGATCGCCAGAGCAAGGCCGCTCAGTAAAAAAAGTTTGTTCATCAGTCAGGTATCCGCCGCGTCAGGAGCGCAACGATTTGCTCATTCAGACCGGTAAAATCGTCCGGTACCGCCCGGGGATCAAACCCCACCCACAGAACAGCGCCCGGCTCTGCTTCAATATGGCGTGCGTTCCAGTACGCCACCGGCGCAACAACCGTACTGCCGTCAGGATCGATAACGGTTACGTTATTCCTGTCGGCGCCGGCCAGCCGCAACTGCCCCTGTAAGTAGTCCCGGATGCTTGCGCCCGGTCGCCAGGCCCGTTTCCCCGGCGTGACGACCGCCCCCATCAGCGTGACGGTACGGGGCGCAGGAGAGAGCCACAGATCGTAACGGCCCTCAAGGGAGCGATCGCCGCGGGCGTCGGTACGCACGGCATCTGGGTCGAGGCTGACAAACTGCCGCCCGACGATCCGCAGGGAGCGGATCTGTGCAGCGACAGCGCGAATGGTCGCGATCCGCTCGTCATCGGCGCGATTCTGCCAGGCTGAAAGCGACGCCAGCACCTGCTGTTGCGTCTGTTGCGCGCGCAGCGTGGCGGAAGGGGTTGCGATGACAGCCCCCTGCCACCAGACGTTGTTCAGCTGCGGCTGGGTGACCAGCCGGGAGAGCGTATCAGCCGGTTCAGCAGACCACGTTTTGCCCGGCTGATGCACGGTAACGACGCTTGCGCATAAGGCGGACAGGCTGAAGAGAGATAGCCCTACGCCAGGTAACCATTTTCTGAGTCTGTTCATGGGGCGGGCTTCAACATCGTCATGGCGACAGGGAATACGCCCGCGCCGAGCATCTGTTCGCTCTGGCGTACCTGGCCGGTAGCGGAATCAATCCAGAAGGTGTTATGCCAGCGACGATCGAGGCCGTCGGCCTGCACCGCCTCCTGCCAGACCTGACAACGTAGCGTGTTTCCGGCAAGGGTCAGGTTTTCCGTCCCGCTCAGGGAGAAGCGCGAGGTCAGGTGTGCGGAGCGATACCGCCCCTCTTCCTGCCAGCGCACATCACGCGACCACTGGCTGCCGTCGCGGAGCTGCGGCGTGTGGCGCAGCGGATCGTGCTCAAGATTGGTTACCTCAAGCAGGTTATAAGGAAGCTTGAGCGTGTGGATAAGGCGACCGTTATGCGTGACGATCATCGCATTATCCTGCGATAACCATTTACTGTTTCCCTGTTCGATGTATCCGAGAACCACCAGGATCCTCGGGCCATTATCCAGTCGCAGGTACATGGTTGAGTATGGGAGCGCCTGAATCTGCCCGTCCGTTACCGTCACATCCTGGCGCCCGTCCAGACTGGCGTTAAAGGTCTCAATAATGCTCTGCTGGCTCGGCGTACACCCCTGGATCAGCAGAGTCACGATGAGCAGAATAAACAGTCTCACCAGAAATCCTTGATTAAATAACATTGAAATCAATCAAATACCCGGCTTTGATATCGACGCCGGGTCAAGTCGTTGCGCTGTTCAGCGCAAGGCTATATCGCCTTGCGCACCAGCCTTAGCGGGTAACTGTCGTCGTGGAAGTACCATTGCTTGAGTCATCGCCACTGTCGCTTGCCGCGACAACGGCTAACGTCGCTACGCCGGCAATCGCAGCGGTGGTGACAACAGCGGTTGTCCCAATCGCCCCTGCCGCCAGTCCCCCCGTAGTGCCAGCGGTAGTTCCCACCGTTGCTCCGGTTGTTGTTCCGGTTGTTGCTGCGCTGGTGCTACCTGCTTCGGTGGTAGCGCCTATAGCAGGCAAGGCAGTCGCCAGCGTGAGTGCCGTCAGCACTGTACAAAGCGTCCTTTTCATTTTTGGTCCTCATTCAAATGAAGGAAAATATGAGCACCTGGAAACCAGGTCCCGGTTAACGGGCATAAAGCCCGGGGCTGAATTCCGGCCCGACAGGGACGGAAAATCATCCATGTAAAAGCCCTGGGCTCTGAACACCAGCGCATATAAACCGCCAGGATATATTTCGGTACCCTTAATTGCTTCAATTGGAGTTCAGATAGTTAACTCCCTCACGGGGTGCAAAAAGAAAGGAAAACGCAGAAGTGATGCAAAATGCACCCCAGCGGTAACTACCTTAAAAATTTTGGATAAGATAATTCTTATAATAATTTGACGCAATGATTTCCGTCAGAATAAATATGACCAATTGTTAACCAGAAAAAACTCAATATATTATTAATTAAACATTTAACCAACTGAAATTAAAAGCAAAACCACGTCAAGCAAACAGACTACATCACCTATAACGCCTTCATTACCGGCTAGTGTTCTCGATTAATAATGATTGAGATCAATTAAACCAACCTCTCGAGAAAAATAAAAACACAAGCAGAGTAAACCCTGAAATCAGGATCGGGAATAATATTTCCTCAAAATATATTTATCATGAATAATTCATTTATATTCATAATTACTGCGTATATAAACCGCGTCTCATAAATACGCTATTTCACGGCAGCGAAAATGTTTTCCTCCCTCGCCAGTCTGTTCAGGAGCGCATGCAGATTAAAATCCACCGATGTGCTCTGCGGCCAGCCACTTTGCCAGGGCATCAATCTGAGGCTGATGCAGCCAGTTTACGATCTGGCGGGCTTTCTCCTGCCCGACACCCGGTAGCAGCCGCCACTCCGCTTCGCTTCGCTGAATCAGCGCCTGCCAGGTGCGATCCCCTGCCGCCTTGAGCGTCGACCGGGCCAGCGGTATTCCCATCGCGGTGATCCAGCGGATAAAAGGACGCTCCCGCGCCAGGTTAAACTGATGCCACAGCGCAGCGCCATGCGATGCCGATATCCCCGGCGTCGCGGTGAGCTGCGCCTGCGTGAGCTGTAGCCAGGAGAAGAGGTGCTCAAACCGATGCGCCTGATAGAGGGTCCGCCATCCTGATTCGCCCATACCTTCAATATCTAACGCCTGCCTGGAACTTAGCCACGTCAGCCGGGCAAAAAATTGCTCCATGCACTCCGGGGAGGCATAGAAACAGGTTAAGCCGTTATAGCGCGATGAGGGCGACTGTGGTTTACGGCGATCCACATTGCGCCACACCACGTTATCCAGCCGGGGAATACCTTGTCCCGCCAGGCTTACCAGCACCTGATCGCCGGGGGCAATATCCAGCCTCTGCCAGCGGTTAACTGACCCTAAGCTGACGCGCTGTACGTGTTTATCGTCGAGCATCAGCGGCTCAAGCTGCGCAATCGCGGTGATCCGCCCGGTACGGCCAACGGTAAAGTGAATCGCTTTGACTTCCGTCACCTGGGCCACAGGAAGGTATTTCCATGCGACGACCCAACTTCCTTCCCCCGGCAGCCACTCCTCGCCCGGCGGCTCTGCCGAGGCGCGGACCACGATGCCATCCGTGGCGAAGGGCAACGAAGCCTTAAACCAGGCCGTCCGCTGCGCTTCCACGTCAGCCGCGTTTTTAACCGGCAGGGTATAGCGCGCCGTCAGGGTAAAACCAGCCTCCGCCAGCGCGGAAAGGCGTGCTTTCATCACTTTTGGGCCGTTCGGCCAGGCCCAGATAAAAATGCCTGTCTGCTTCAGCGCTGCGCGATCGGTCGCGCGCATCATCGCCCCCGCTACCTTCGCACGCGCGTTCATCCCCCCCATCCGCTGCTGGATATGCCCCTCGCGCAGCAGAAAAAGTTCCCCCTGCAACACGCTGTTGGCAAGCGGCCCGGCCAGTGTTTGCGGAATAGCGGGGATCATTCGCGCCTGTGCCGTCCACTCTTCCCCCTGTAAGCCGTCGCCCCGGCTGATCGCCTGCGCCAGCTTGCCGTTTTTGTAGACCAGGGTGACCGCAACACCATCCACCTTTGGCTGTACCCAGAGATCCTGCTGCGTCGCCATCCAGCGGCTAAGCGCCTGCTTGCTTTCTACTTTATGCACGCCGGTATGGGCGAAGGGATGCTTCACCGTCCCGCTGGCGGCAGGGCGATCGTCGTGCAGCGGCTCATCGTGAAAACAGCGCTGCCACTGTTTTAAGCGGCCGTTAAGCCTGTCGTAAACGTCGTCGCTCACCTCGCTGCTGCCCTGCTTCCAGTAATCTTCATTCCAGCGGGTCAGCTGCGCCTTCAGGGCCGCGATCTCCTGCCCGGCTTTAGCCGGTGACCAGACCGGGCAGATAGCCATCGCCCCGCTGCTTAAGAAGATCATCAGTATGCTTATCCATTTCACCATTATTACCCCTCCCTGTTTTGCGAAGGGTATACCCTGCCCGGGAGCCGCAGACCAGCTGCAAAAATGCATTTTACGAGCGCGCTTCAGCGCATTGTTTTTGTTGCAGCAAAAGGAAGGTAAAAGCTGAAAACGGCACGCAAAATTTAATCATCCGGGGGAAAAAGTGTGACAAAGACTACGTCACACAGCGGCGACGTGTATAATAAGCCCGTATGTAGGACTTCTTCGTTAACACATACAAAAGACTCTCATGGCTCAAGGCACGCTTTATATTGTTTCTGCCCCTAGTGGCGCGGGTAAATCCAGCCTTATTCAGGCACTGTTAAAAACCCAACCGTTGTACGATACGCAGGTTTCTGTTTCTCACACCACGCGAGCACCGCGTCCGGGTGAAGTGCACGGTGAACATTATTTCTTTGTAAATCACGACGAATTCAGAGCGATGATTGGCAGAGACGCGTTTCTTGAACACGCAGAAGTATTCGGTAACTACTACGGTACTTCGCGTGAAACCATTGAGCAGGTTCTGGCGACCGGCGTGAACGTGTTCCTGGATATCGACTGGCAGGGCGCGCAGCAAATTCGTAAGAAAATGCCTGATTCGCGCAGTATCTTTATTTTACCGCCATCGAAAGATGAACTGGATCGCCGCCTGCGTGGTCGCGGCCAGGACAGCGAAGAAGTTATCGCGAAGCGTATGGCGCAGGCTGTTGCAGAAATGAGCCATTACGCGGAATATGATTACCTTATTGTGAATGATGATTTTGATGCCGCGCTGAGCGATCTCAAAACTATCCTTCGCGCAGAACGCCTGCGTATGAGCCGCCAGAAGCAGCGACATGACGCATTAATCACCAAACTGTTGGCAGACTGAACCCACTTTCAGTATCATGCCCAGTCATTTCTTCACCTGTGGAGCATTTTAAGTATGGCACGCGTAACTGTTCAGGACGCTGTAGAGAAAATTGGTAACCGTTTTGACCTGGTGCTGGTCGCCGCGCGTCGCGCTCGTCAGATGCAGGTAGGCGGTAAAGATCCGCTGGTACCGGAAGAAAACGATAAAACCACCGTTATTGCACTTCGCGAAATCGAAGAAGGTCTGATCAACAACCAGATCCTCGACGTGCGTGAGCGCCAGGAGCAGCAAGAGCAGGAAGCCGCTGAATTACAAGCTGTTACCGCTATTGCTGAAGGTCGTCGTTAATTAAACCTGCGGGTCGCCCTTGTATCTGTTTGAAAGCCTGAATCAACTGATTCAAACCTACCTGCCTGAAGACCAGATTAAGCGTCTTCAGCAGGCGTATCTCGTTGCACGTGACGCTCACGAGGGCCAGACACGTTCAAGCGGTGAACCTTATATCACGCACCCGGTAGCGGTGGCCTGTATTCTGGCCGAGATGAAACTCGACTACGAAACGCTGATGGCCGCCCTGCTGCATGACGTGATTGAAGATACCCCTGCCACCTACCAGGACATGGAACAGCTGTTTGGCAAAAGCGTTGCCGAGCTGGTGGAAGGGGTCTCTAAGCTTGATAAGCTGAAATTCCGCGATAAGAAAGAGGCGCAGGCCGAAAACTTCCGCAAGATGATCATGGCGATGGTGCAGGATATCCGCGTCATTCTCATCAAACTCGCTGACCGCACCCACAATATGCGCACGCTGGGCTCACTTCGCCCGGATAAACGTCGCCGCATCGCCCGTGAAACCCTCGAAATCTACAGTCCGCTGGCGCACCGTTTAGGTATTCATCACATTAAAACCGAGCTGGAAGAGCTGGGTTTTGAGGCGTTGTACCCGAACCGCTATCGCGTGATTAAAGAGGTGGTGAAAGCCGCTCGCGGTAACCGTAAAGAGATGATTCAAAAGATCCTCTCTGAAATCGAAGGGCGTTTGCAGGAAGCGGGCATTCCGTGCCGCGTGAGCGGTCGCGAAAAGCATTTGTACTCTATCTACTGCAAAATGGTGCTCAAAGAGCAGCGTTTTCACTCGATCATGGATATCTACGCGTTCCGCGTCATCGTCCACGACTCAGACACCTGTTATCGCGTGCTGGGGCAGATGCACAGCCTGTACAAGCCGCGTCCGGGGCGCGTCAAAGATTACATCGCCATTCCAAAAGCGAACGGATATCAGTCTTTGCACACCTCCATGATTGGCCCGCACGGTGTCCCTGTTGAGGTGCAGATTCGTACCGAAGATATGGATCAGATGGCGGAGATGGGTGTCGCGGCGCACTGGGCTTACAAAGAGCACGGCGGCGAAAGCAGCACCACCGCGCAAATCCGCGCCCAGCGCTGGATGCAGAGCCTGCTGGAGCTGCAACAGAGCGCAGGTAGCTCGTTTGAATTTATCGAGAGCGTTAAATCCGATCTCTTCCCGGATGAGATTTACGTTTTCACGCCGGAAGGGCGCATTGTCGAACTGCCTGCGGGCGCGACACCGGTCGACTTCGCTTACGCCGTGCATACCGATATCGGCCACGCCTGCGTAGGTGCCCGCGTCGACAGGCAGCCTTATCCGCTGTCGCAGCCGCTCTTCAGCGGACAGACGGTGGAGATCATTACCGCGCCGGGGGCACGTCCTAACGCCGCCTGGCTGAACTTTGTCGTGAGCTCAAAAGCGCGCGCAAAAATCCGCCAGCTGCTGAAAAACCTTAAGCGCGACGACTCCGTTAGCCTGGGGCGTCGTCTGCTCAATCACGCGCTGGGTGGCAGCCGCAAACTGGCAGAGATCCCGCCAGAAAACATTCAGCATGAGCTGGAGCGTATGAAGCTCGCCTCGCTGGATGACCTGCTGGCAGAGATTGGTCTCGGCAACGCCATGAGCGTGGTCGTGGCGAAGAATCTGCAACAAGGCGAAACGACAGCCGTTCCTGCCACCACGCAAAATCATGGTCACCTGCCGATCAAAGGCGCTGACGGTGTGCTCATCACCTTCGCCAAATGCTGCCGTCCTATCCCGGGCGACCCGATTATTGCGCACGTCAGCCCGGGTAAAGGGCTGGTGATCCACCACGAATCCTGCCGTAACATCCGTGGCTATCAGAAAGAGCCTGAGAAGTTCATGGCGGTCGAGTGGGATAAAGAGACGGCGCAGGAATTTATCACTGAAATCAAGGTGGATATGTTCAACCACCAGGGTGCACTGGCGAACCTGACGGCAGCGATTAACACGGCCTCGTCCAACATTCAAAGCCTGAATACGGAAGAAAAAGATGGCCGCGTTTACAGCGCCTTTATTCGCCTGACCGCCCGTGACCGCGTGCATCTGGCCAATATTATGCGCAAGATCCGCGTGATGCCGGATGTCATTAAAGTCACCCGTAACCGAAACTAGCATTATGAATTCAAAACGTTACGAGCGAATCTGCGAAATGCTCGCCAGGCGTCAGCCTGATCTGACGGTCTGCATGGAGCAGGTCCATAAACCTCATAACGTCTCTGCTATCGTCCGCACCGCAGATGCCGTCGGCGTGCATGAAGTCCACGCCGTCTGGCCTGGCGCACGTATGCGTACCATGGCCTCCACCGCCGCAGGCAGCAACAGCTGGGTATCAGTGAAAACTCACCAGACTATTGGTGAAGCGGTCTCGCACCTGAAAGGGCGTGGCATGCAGGTTCTGGCAACCAACCTCTCTGCTAAAGCCGTGGATTTCCGTGAGATCGACTACACCCGTCCGACCTGTATTTTAATGGGCCAGGAGAAAACGGGGATCACGCAGGAAGCACTGGATTTGGCCGATCGGGACATCATCATTCCGATGATTGGCATGGTCCAGTCACTCAACGTGTCGGTCGCCTCAGCGCTGATCCTGTATGAAGCGCAGCGCCAGCGTCAGAATGCCGGAATGTACGAGCGCAGCAACAGCATGCTGCCGGAAGAGGAGCAGCAGCGCCTGCTGTTTGAAGGTGGCTATCCGGTGCTGGCTCGCGTTGCGAAGCAGAAGAAATTGCCTTACCCCCACGTCAACGCGCAGGGCGAAATTGAAGCCGATGCCGAGTGGTGGTCCACCATGCAGTACGCGGGATAAATCATGAAAGGCCGCCTGCTGGACGCTATACCGCTCAACAGCCTGACGGGCGTGGGCGCGGCACAAAGCAGTAAACTGGCGAAGATTGGCCTGCACACCGTGCAGGATCTCCTGCTCCACCTCCCCCTGCGTTACGAAGACCGTACTCAGCTTTATAAAATTGGCGATCTGCTGCCCGCTATTTACGCCACCGTTGAAGGGGAAGTGCTGAACTGCAACATCACCTTTGGCGGACGCAGGATGATGACCTGCCAGATCAGCGACGGCACCGGTATTCTTACCCTGCGCTTTTTCAACTTCAGCGCGGCGATGAAAAACAGCCTTGCCACGGGACGACGCGTGCTCGCGTACGGCGAAGCGAAACGTGGCAAATACGGCGCGGAGATGATCCACCCGGAATACCGCGTGCAGGGTGATCTCAGCTCACCTGAGCTACAGGAGACGCTCACGCCGGTCTATCCAACCACTGAAGGCATTAAGCAGGCTACGCTGCGCAAGCTCACCGACCAGGCGCTGGAGCTGCTCGATACCTGCGCCATTAACGAGCTGCTGCCGCCGGAGCTGGCGCAGGGCATGATGAGCCTGCCAGAGGCGTTGCGCACCCTGCACCGCCCACCGCCAACGCTTCAGCTTGTTGATTTAGAGAGCGGTAAACACCCCGCCCAACGGCGTCTTATCCTTGAGGAATTACTGGCTCACAACCTGAGCATGCTGGCCCTGCGCGCAGGTGCGCAGCGTTTCCACGCGCAGCCATTAAGCCAGCGTGATGAGCTCAAAGATAAGCTGCTGGCCTCACTGCCGTTTAAACCCACCGGCGCCCAGGCGCGGGTGACCGCCGAGATCGAACGCGATATGGCGCTGGATGTGCCGATGATGCGCCTGGTGCAGGGCGATGTGGGTTCCGGTAAAACGCTGGTCGCCGCGCTGGCCGCTTTGCGCGCTATCGCCCACGGCAAGCAGGTGGCGCTGATGGCACCGACGGAACTGCTGGCCGAGCAGCACGCCAACAATTTCCGTAACTGGTTTGCCCCGCTGGGAATTGAAGTGGGCTGGCTGGCCGGGAAGCAGAAGGGCAAAGCGCGCCTTGCGCAGCAGGAGGCGATAGCCAGCGGGCAGGTGCAGATGATTGTCGGCACGCACGCCATTTTCCAGGAACAGGTGCAGTTTAACGGCCTGGCGCTGGTGATTATCGACGAACAGCACCGCTTTGGTGTTCATCAGCGTCTGGCGTTGTGGGAGAAAGGTCTGCAACAGGGCTTCCACCCGCATCAGCTGATCATGACCGCCACGCCGATTCCGCGCACCCTGGCGATGACGGCCTATGCCGATCTGGATACCTCCACCATCGACGAACTCCCCCCGGGTCGTACGCCGGTGACAACGGTCGCCATTCCGGACACGCGCCGCAGCGACATCATTGACCGCGTGCGCAACGCCTGCACCCACGAAGGACGTCAGGCTTACTGGGTCTGTACCCTGATTGAAGAGTCTGAGCTGCTGGAAGCGCAGGCTGCCGAAGCCACATGGGAAGAGTTAAAGCTCGCCCTGCCGGAGCTGAACGTCGGTCTGGTTCACGGGCGCATGAAGCCTGCCGAAAAGCAGGCGGTGATGCAGTCGTTCAAACAGGGTGAACTGCATTTACTCGTTGCGACCACGGTTATCGAAGTGGGCGTGGACGTGCCGAACTCCAGCCTGATGATTATTGAGAACCCGGAGCGCCTGGGCCTGGCGCAGCTCCACCAGCTACGAGGCCGTGTGGGCCGTGGCGCGATCGCCTCTCACTGCGTGCTGCTCTACAAAGCCCCGCTGTCGAAAACCGCGCAGATGCGTTTGCAGGTATTACGCGACAGCAATGACGGCTTCGTCATTGCGCAAAAAGATCTGGAGATCCGCGGCCCGGGTGAACTGCTGGGCACGCGTCAGACGGGTAACGCCGAATTTAAAGTGGCGGATTTGTTGCGCGATCAGGCCATGATCCCCGAAGTACAACGCCTTGCACGTCATATTCATGAACGCTACCCCGAACAGGCGGCAGCGTTAATTGAACGCTGGATGCCGGAAACCGAGCGGTATTCCAACGCCTGACGATCAGCCAAACATCGGCAGCATCAGGTAGAGCTTAATGACCAGCGCGTTGACGATATCAATGAAGAATGCCCCCACCATCGGCACCACCAGAAACGCCATGTGCGACGGACCGAACCGTTCAGTGATCGCCTGCATGTTTGCGATGGCCGTTGGCGTTGCCCCCAGTCCAAACCCACAGTGACCCGCTGCCAGTACCGCCGCATCATAGTTTTTGCCCATCATGCGCCAGGTAACAAAGATGGCATACAGCGCCATAAACACGGCCTGTACCGCCAGGATCGCCACCATCGGCAGCGCCAGCGAGGCCAGTTCCCACAGCTTGAGGCTCATCAGCGCCATCGCCAGGAACAGCGACAGGCTGACGTTCCCCAGCACGGACACTGCGCGCTCAAAGACGCGGTAGAAGCCCATCTGCGCCAGACCGTTGCTCAGGATCACCCCGATAAACAGCACGCAGACAAAGGTTGGCAGTTCGAAAGCCGTTCCCGCCAGCCATTGCGCAACGATTTTGCCCACGGTGAGGCAGATAGCAATCATGGCGATGGTTTCAATCATCACCAGCGAGGTGATACTACGGCCAACGTCCGGTTTTTCAAATGCGGTCGGCACCATTTCATCGTCTGGCCTGCCTTCCGGCGTGGTGGAGTGTTTCACCAGATAGCGCGCCACCGGGCCGCCAATCAGCCCGCCAAGCACCAGGCCAAAGGTCGCGCAGGCCATCGCCACTTCCGTTGCGTTTTCAAAGCCATAGCGTTCGATGAACAGCTTGCTCCACGCCGCGCCAGTTCCGTGGCCACCTGACAGGGTAATCGACCCCGCCAGCAGACCCATCAGCGGATCCAGCCCCAGCAATGACGCCATACCGATGCCGATGGCGTTTTGCATCAGAAGCAGGCCCACCACAACAATCAGAAACACGCCCAGCACCTTGCCACCCGAACGCAGGCTTGCGAGGTTAGCGTTCAGGCCGATAGTGGCAAAGAAGGCCAGCATCAACGGATCTTTCAGGGACATATCAAAATCGATTTCCCAGCCCATGCTTTTTTTCAGTACCAGCAGGGCCAGCGCCACCAGCAAACCACCGGCGACGGGTTCAGGAATGGTGTACTTTTTCAGAAAGGAAACACTGTGTACCAGCTTGCGACCAAGCAGAAGAACCAGCGTTGCGGCAACAAGGGTCGACAACGTATCGAGATGAATCATAAAAGGCTCCTGTTATGCGCGTATTCCATACACACGCGGCGTTATCCTGGGCCGGGTGATGCTCGTCATGAGCCGCCGGCGCGAAAAGTGTAATTTTTTTTTCCTGTTCGTTGTAGAAAAGCTGCTCACACCGGCAGATTTTCTCTCTTTTTTTTGCTGGCAATCGTTTGCTTTTACCAGGTGGTCAGCTAAAATGCCCGCTTTTCCACCGTGGGATTGCCGCCGATGTCTGTTAACACTCTGGAGTCTGCTGATGCGCAACCGATTGCGCAGAAGCAAAACAGCGAACTGATTTACCGCCTTGAAGATCGTCCCCCGCTGCCACAAACCCTGTTTGCCGCCTGCCAGCACCTGCTGGCGATGTTCGTTGCGGTCATCACGCCGGCTCTGCTGATTTGCCAGGCGCTAGGGTTACCGGCGCAGGATACGCAACACATCATCAGTATGTCTCTGTTCGCTTCCGGCGTGGCCTCCATCATTCAAATTAAAGCCTGGGGTCCGGTGGGTTCAGGTTTGCTGTCGATTCAGGGCACCAGCTTTAACTTTGTGGCTCCGCTGATCATGGGCGGTACGGCACTGAAAACCGGCGGCGCAGATGTCCCGACGATGATGGCGGCGCTTTTCGGCACCCTGATGCTGGCAAGCTGCACAGAGATGTTCATCTCCCGCGTTCTGCACCTGGCGCGCCGGGTGATTACCCCGCTGGTCTCCGGCGTGGTGGTGATGATTATCGGCCTGTCGCTGATTCAGGTGGGTCTGACCTCCATCGGGGGCGGCTACGCGGCAATGAGCGACCATACCTTCGGCGCGCCGAAAAACCTGCTGCTGGCAGGCGTGGTGCTGGCGATCATTATTCTGCTTAACCGTCAGCGTAACCCGTACCTGCGCGTGGCATCGCTGGTGATCGCCATGGCGGCCGGTTACCTGCTGGCGTGGGCGCTGGGTATGCTCCCGGAGAACACCACCCCAACCAACAGCGCGTTGATTACCGTGCCAACGCCGCTCTACTATGGCCTGGGCATTGACTGGAGTCTGCTCCTGCCGCTGATGCTGGTCTTTATGATTACCTCGCTGGAAACCATTGGCGATATCACCGCCACCTCCGACGTGTCCGAGCAGCCGGTCTCCGGCCCGCTGTACATGAAACGTCTTAAAGGCGGCGTGCTGGCGAACGGACTGAACTCGTTTGTCTCGGCGGTGTTCAACACCTTCCCGAACTCCTGCTTCGGCCAGAACAACGGCGTGATCCAGCTGACCGGCGTGGCCAGCCGCTACGTGGGCTTCGTGGTGGCGCTGATGCTGGTGGTCCTCGGCCTGTTCCCGGCGGTAAGCGGATTTGTACAGCACATTCCCGAGCCGGTGCTGGGCGGCGCGACGCTGGTCATGTTCGGTACCATCGCGGCCTCCGGCGTGCGTATCGTCTCCCGCGAGCCGCTGAACCGCCGCGCAATCATGATTATTGCGCTGTCTCTCGCCGTAGGGCTTGGCGTCTCCCAGCAGCCGATGATTTTGCAGTTTGCCCCGGACTGGGTGAAAAACCTGCTCTCTTCCGGCATCGCCGCGGGCGGTATTACCGCTATCGTGCTGAATCTCATTTTCCCGCCTGAAAAGAACTGATCCCCACACGGCAGGCTGTCAATGCCTGCCGTGACATCTCTTTACACCATTCCCGCCTTGAGCATTGCGCATAAATCGTGCATAACACCCTTATGTGCGTTTCGCGGGAAGGAAGACCATGAAATTTATTGGAAAGCTGCTTATCTATCTTCTGGTAGCCCTGCTCATTGTAGTGCTCGCCTTTTATTTTCTGCTCCAGACCCGCTGGGGCGCATCGCAGGTCAGCAGCTGGATCACGGTGAATACCGATTACGAGCTCAACTTTGACCTGATGGATCACCGCTTTTCATCCCCTTCTCACATCCTTCTGGAAAACGTTACCTTCGGACGAGATGGCAAACCGGCCACGCTGGTCGCTAAAAAAGTGGATATTGGCTTAAGCAGCCGCCAGATCACCGACCCGCTGCATATGGATGCCATCACCCTGTTCGATGGCACGCTGAATTTATCGCCGCAGACGGCGCCGCTGCCGTTCCAGGCCGACCGTCTGCAACTGAATAACATGGCCTTTAACAGCCCGAATACGGAGTGGGATCTCAGTGCGCAAAAGGTGACCGGCGGCGTCAGCCCGTGGCAGCCCGAGGCGGGGAACGTACTGGGGAAAAATGCGCAAATCCAGATGAGCGCCGGGTCGCTCACCCTCAACGGCATACCGGCCAACAACGTGCTGATTCAGGGACAACTCAACGGCAAAGAGGTGGCGCTGAATACCATCGGTGCCGATATGGCGCGCGGCTCGCTTACGGGCTCGGCTCTGCGTAATGCCGACGGTGGCTGGGTTATCAACACCCTGCGTCTGAATGAGATCCGCCTGCAAAGCGACAAATCGCTGCTGGATTTCTTCGCCCCTCTCTCCACCCTGCCTTCGTTACAGATTGGGCGGCTGGAAGTGACCGATGCCCGTCTACAGGGGCCAGACTGGGCGGTAACCGACCTCGATCTCAGCCTGCGTAACCTCACCCTGAGTAAAGGTGACTGGCAAAGCCAGGAGGGACGGTTATCCATGAACGCCAGCGAATTTATCTACGGCTCGCTGCATCTGTTTGACCCTATCCTGAACGCGGAATTCTCCCCGCAGGGCATTGCGCTGCGTCAGTTCACCTCCCGCTGGGAAGGGGGCATGGTGCGCACCTCCGGCAACTGGCTGCGCGAGGGTCAGGCGCTGGTGCTGGACGACGTTGCGATTGCCGGGCTGGAATATACGCTTCCGGAAAACTGGAAAACGCTGTGGATGGACCCGCTCCCGGCATGGCTGAACAGCGTGACGCTGAAAAAATTCGGCCTGAGCCGCAACCTGGTGATCGACATCGATCCGGCGTTCCCGTGGCAGATCACCTCCCTCGACGGTTATGGCGCTAATTTGCGGCTGGCGCAGGATCACAAGTGGGGCGTGTGGGGCGGTAACGCAACCCTCAACGGGGCGGCAGCGACCTTTAACCGCGTCGACGTGCGTCGCCCGTCGCTGGCGCTGAATGCCAACGCCGCAACGGTAAATATTACCGACCTGAGCGCCTTTACCGAGAAAGGGATCCTGGAAGCGACCGCCACCGTGTCACAGCTGCCACAGCGACAAACCACCGTGAGCCTGAACGGGCGCGGTGTACCACTCAACGTTTTGCAGCAGTGGGGCTGGCCAGCGCTGCCGATTGCGGGCGACGGCAATATTCAGCTCACCGCCAGCGGAAGCGTGCAGGCGAATGCGCCGCTGAAGCCGACGGTGAACGGGAAGCTGAGCGCGGTGAATATGGATAAACAGCAGGTGCAACAGACGATGACGGGTGGTGTGGTGTCGACGGTGGCTCCGGCACAGTAAATAGCCGGGTGGCGGCTTCGCCTTACCCGGCCTACGATCTCATGTAGGCCCGGTAAGCGAAGCGCCACCGGGCATTTTTCCAGCTCAGAGGTGAACCACCACCTCATCCCCCTCGGCTTTCACCACCACACCCCACTCGCTGCCCGCATGTGAACCGCCTTTTACGCCGCCGACCTTCTCCACGTTGCGCAAGCACACCGACCAATTTTGCGCATCTCCCGCGCCGGTAAAGGTCACGACGTCGCCCTGACGTGACGCCTTCAGCGTAAACAACACGGAACCGTCCGCCGCAGGCACTTCACTCACCGCCGTTGCGCCATCGCTCAGGTTGAAGAGCTGGAAGGCTGTCCCCTCATGCCACGCATAGTCCGGCTTCTGGTTATTATTGCCGAGCGCCAGCAGCGTGTTGTCGCGCACATAGACCGGCAGGCTCTGGAAATCGTGCTGCTGCTTATGCCAGCGGCTACCCTCGATTTCGTCGTTGTGCCACAGGTGCGTCCAGCGCCCTTCCGGCAGGTAAAACTGCACATCGCCCGCCTCGGAGAACACCGGCGCCACCATCATTGAATCCCCCAGCATGTACTGACGGTCAAGATAGTCACACGCCGGATCGTCCGGGAACTCCAGCATCATCGCCCGCAGCATCGGCGTGCCGAACTCGTGCGCCAGCGCCGCCTGACGATACAGGTACGGCATCAGCTGACATTTCAGCTGCGTGAAGTGGCGCACCACGTCGCAGGACTCGTCATCGTACGCCCACGGCACGCGGTAGGATTTGCTGCCGTGCAGGCGGCTGTGGCTGGAGAACAGCCCGAACGCGCACCAGCGTTTGTAGACGTGCGCCGGAGCGGTGTTTTCGAACCCGCCGATATCGTGGCTCCAGAACCCGAAGCCGGACAGCCCAATCGACAGCCCGCCGCGCAGGCTTTCGGCCATCGATTCATAGTTGGCGTAGCAGTCGCCGCCCCAGTGTACCGGGAACTGTTGCGCACCCACGGACGCGGAGCGGGCAAACAGCACCGCCTCTTCTTCTCCCACCGTCTCTTTCAGCACGTTCCATACCAGTTCGTTGTAGATGTAGGCGTAATGGTTGTGCATCTTCTGCGGATCGTACCCGTCGAACCACTGCACGTCCGTCGGGATACGCTCGCCGAAATCGGTCTTGAAGCAGTCGACGCCGATCTCCACCAGGCCTTTCAGTTTGTCCGCATACCACCTGCACGCGTCCGGGTTGGTGAAGTCGTAGATCGCCAGCCCCGGCTGCCATTTGTCCCACTGCCACAGGGAGCCGTCCGGGCGCTTCAGCAGGTAGCCCTTCTCTTTCAGCTCGCGGAAAATCGGGGATTTCTGGCCGATGTACGGGTTGATCCACACGCAGACCTTCAGCCCTTTCTCTTTCAGGCGGCGGATCATCCCTTCCGGATCGGGGAAGGTCACCGGGTCCCACTCGAAATCGCACCACTGGAAGGCCTTCATCCAGAAGCAGTCGAAGTGGAACACGTGCAGCGGCAGGTCGCGCTCGGCCATGCCGTCGATAAAGCTGTTTACCGTGGCTTCGTCGTAGTTGGTGGTGAACGAGGTGGTCAGCCACAGGCCGAACGACCACGCAGGCGGCAGCGCCGGACGGCCAGTGAAGCGGGTATAGCGGTTCAGCACTTCTTTCGGCGTCGGGCCGTCGATCACGAAGTACTCCAGATACTCCCCTTCCACGCTGAACTGCACTTTGGAGACTTTTTCAGAGCCGACTTCAAACGAGACGTTTTCCGGATGATTCACCAGCACGCCGTAGCCGCGGTTGGTCAGGTAGAACGGGATATTTTTGTAGGACTGCTCGGTGCTGGTGCCCCCGTCGCGGTTCCAGGTTTCGACCGTCTGACCGTTGCGCACCAGGGCGGTGAAGCGCTCGCCCAGGCCGTAGACCGTTTCCCCCACGCCCAGATCCAGACGTTCAAACACATAGTTGCGATCGGTATTGCTGTCCTGTACGTAGCCGTTGTTTTTCAGCTGGCTGCCGGTAATGCGCTGGCCGTTGCGCAGGAAATCCAGAGCCCAGAACTCGCCTTTGGTAACGCGCACGCTGACGCTGCCGCTTTTCAGCTCGGCAAATTCGGCGTTGTTTTCAATCTCAACTTTTGCATCCTTCAGAACGTTCAGCGGATAGTGCGGGCCGTTGTTCAGCGTGCCCTGGAAGTGCTCGATGCGCACCCCCACAATCCCTTCCTGCGGAGCAAACAGGCGCACCGTGAACATCAACGTGTCGAGCTGCCAGGTGCGTTCGCGCACGTCACGCGGCGCCACATACACCATCAGGTCATTGCCCTGCTGCTCCACGTCGAATACCTGCACCGGACAGGTCACGTTCAGGCCCGGTTGAATAAGCCAGTTTCCATCACTGATTTTCATGCTCTCGTCCTCTTAGTTCTTTAATTCTTTGCTGACCGGCAGGTTTTCAAACTCCTGCTGATTACGGCGCGCGCCCTGTGCCAGCTCGCCCAGGATTTTGGTCAGGAAGGGGGTTTTCAGCGTGTAGTAGCGTTTGGCGATGATGGCGCTCAGCACGTAGCAGACCGCCGGGGCCAGGGTAAACAGGCCGATAATGATGCTGATGGTCGCGCTGTTCTGGGTTTTGGCCGCCGCGTCGTAGCCACCTCCAGCCAGCATCCAGCCGATCATCGCCCCGCCCAGCGCCAGGCCGAGTTTCAGCACGAACAGCGTGCCCGCAAAGCTGATGCCGGTCAGGCGTTTGCCGTTGGTCCATTCGCCGTAGTCGACGGTATCGGACATCATTACCCACTGAATCGGCGTCACGAGCTGGTGCAGCACGCCGATAACGAAGATGAAGCCGAACATCAGCACGGTGGCATGCATCGGCACGAAGAACATCGCCACGCTGACCACCGCCAGCGCGGCGTTGGTCCACCAGAAGATGCTCACCTTGCACTTCCAGTCGGTGAGCGGTTTCGCCAGCGCCGAGCCAATCAGGTTGCCGACGCAGTAGGTGGTGAGGAAGGCGACGAACACCTCCGGCGAGCCCATGATCCAGGTGCAGTAGTACATCATCGCGCCGCCGCGCACGCAGACGGCGAGGATGTTGAGGATGGTGAGCACGCCGACAATACGCCACTGGTCGTTTTGCCAGATGTCGCGCAGATCTTCACGCATGGAGGTGGTGCTCGGTGGCACCTGGATGCGCTCTTTGGTGGTGAAGAAGCAGAACGCCAACATCAGGAACGCGACCACCGACAGCACGGCGATCCCGCCCTGGAAGCCGAACGCTTTATCGTCGCCGCCAATCAGGTTCACCAGCGGCATCATCAGCACCGTGGAGAGCATGCCGCCCGCCGTCGCCAGCACAAAGCGCCACGACTGAAGGGAGATACGCTGCGTCGGGTCGTTGGTGATCACGCCGCCCAGCGCGCAGTACGGGATGTTGACCACGGTATAGAGCAGGGTCAGCAGCGTGTAGGTGATGGCGGCGTAAACCATTTTGCCGTTGAGGCTCAGGTCCGGCGTGGTATACGCCAGCACGCAGACGATGCCGAACGGGATAGCGCCAAACAAAATCCATGGACGGAACTTGCCCCAGCGGCTGCGGGTGCGGTCGGCAATCAGCCCCATGCACGGGTCGGAGATCGCATCCAGCGCGCGGGCCAGCAGGAACATGGTGCCGACAAACCCGGCGGGAATACCAAAAATATCGGTGTAGAAAAACATCATATAAAGCATGACGTTATCAAAAATGATATGGCTGGCGGCGTCTCCCATGCCGTAGCCAATCTTCTCTTTTACTGACAGTACTTCGCTCATATTTTTATCCTTCACGCTGTAGGGGGCGCTGAGACCGGTTACCGTTTTTTAAACCATTGTTTCAGGAGCGGGTATTGCGTTTTCTGGTTAAGAGATTACGTTTCTTGTTTTTTGTGATCGGGATAAAAGTTGATGAGCACGAAATGCTAACCTGAGGATTTTCTTAAGAATTAGCTGAAACAGGGGGATTCAGGTCAAAAGAGAGGTGAAAAAAGTGGTGTGGGGTATGTGGTAAATGCCTGAAAGTAGCTATAATGCGCCCCGCCTCCATGTAGCAATGCAGGCGCGGAAGATCGTCATCTCCGGTGAGGTGGCTGGACTTCAAATCCAGTTGGGGACGCCAGCGTTCCCGGGCAGGTTCGACTCCTGTGATCTTCCGCCAAATATTTTACCTACTTCAACGTATCATTCGTTTTGAGTTTTTAATTAATATTTTTACAAGCTCATCTAATTCTTTTCTTAAAGCAGCAGATTTTTCATCGAAAACAATTATGTCTATGGGCGGATTATTATATTGCTGCTGTATCATGAGACTGCCGAGTAGATTGGCTATTAAAGTATTATCTGCAAATCTCATTTTTAAAAGCTTACGCATACCAGAAGCCAAAAGATCTATAACTTGCAAACCGTCATTTTTCATTGAATCCTCATAGCTAATGTCATCCCGTAATATTTTTTGGATGTTAAAAGCGCGGCTATTAGCTAAGGATGTTTTTTTCTCGATCAGATAATTAGGTATCTCTCCTTCATTATAAATAAACTCTCTCATATATTTATAGTTAAAACCATTCACTATACCTAAAGGGTTTTCAAGGGTATACATTTGCAACAAAGCTGGTGAAAATTTTTCAAATATCAACTCATACTTAGTTTTGTGAGACGGCTGTTTTTGATCTAAACGCCATTTGAATTTTTTTAACGTCTGTGGTTGTCGTTGTGCATAGTAATTTACAGATTGGGAGATTATTGTATGCACTAATCTTATTTGGCACATCAACTGAATATAAAGTGGGAGAGATACAGACAATAATTCTTTTGCCATCAAATGTTGAGCAAGTTTTCCCTCGTGATAACGCATCTGCTCAATACTATTTACTATGGTTTTCACATGCGTATCTTTATGATTTTCGATAAAGCTTTTATTATTATAATATGAGTCTGTTACAACACAAAAAAGACTACCGTTCAGCTGCGAAATTTCTTGAAGAAACAAAATATAGTTACTTTCACTAATGTTAACTAATTTTATCTCTTGTCTGCCCAAACCATTCCTTTTTTTTAAATTATTGAGGGCATTCCTATATTTCCTTTTTTCAGTTTCCGGACAAATATAAGCAGCAACTACACTCCAAGAATTTTCTAGTTCACTTTCAGGAGTAAATGAACCTGATTCATCAATTAATATTTCCATATTTACTACTCTCTTTGGCTAGATAATAATCTTAACCTACAAGCCTCCTTCACCCATTTACTAAAATTCCCTTTCCCCGCCGCCTTCTCGATCTGCTCCAAAAGCTCATCCTCGAAACGTATGTTCTTCATCGTGCTCTTAGTGCGGTCAAAATTTGGTTTCTTTTTCTCTTGCATGGTAGGTACCACTTCGGTTAATTTATTCGCACGTGGTACCTACCACATGGATTCGGAATTTTGACAACGCCCAGCAGTGTTGGAGCACTAAAGGGCGTCTAACCTCACCAACTATCAAGGAGTTGATTATGGCTGATTCGCATTCTACCCCAGACACCGACCAATCCGGAACCGAGCGTTCGTTAATTGTGGGATACCGCCCGAATGTTTACGACAAATCTACGCCAAAAATCATCCTTTCCGGCAAGTGGCTGCGCGCGGCGGGTTTTGATACCGGACAGCAGGTCACGGTAAAGGTCATGAAAGGGTGCATCGTTCTGGTAGCGTATAACGAGCAGGAGCAAAGGATTCTGGACGATTACAAACGCACTAAAGCAAAGTTATGCCAGATCGAGAACACGCTGGCGAGCCTGCAATTATCATAACCGTTCCCGCTGTTATCAAGTTGGCTGCTGGGCATGCAGCCAACATAAAAAACAATATAGAATGCCAGATTTCTTCCATAACATCCAAAAAGCAATCGAACCCAACATGTAATGCTAACTTACAAGTTCAATATTTGATGACATTCATCATTTCAATACCTGATGCTATTTTTACTTAGCATTTATCTTACGATGGCAACGAAATCATAATTCAATGTTATAATTTTTGGAAATATATTTGAGAAACTTATACATCGCAAAGAGCAATTTTAAGTCCCACTTCCATATTTTATTTTATTTTCTATTTTGAAATGAATGTCACAATTTAAATCCATAATGAAGAGTAGTTTCCCTCAGTCTATAAAAGGAGATTGAGATGGCTATACCTGTTTACTTATGGCTTGAGGACGATGCAGGCCGGAGAATTAAAGGCTCTGTCGATGTAAAAGATCGCGAAGGCTCAATAGAAGTTATTGAATTTATGCACTCAATCGAACAACCTATTGATAAGCACTCCGGAAAAATCACTTCAAAACGTATTTGTAGCACCTATGCATTCATGAAAGAGATTGATTCCTCATCCTCATATCTATACAAGGCCTTGAGCACTGGACAAACACTAACAAGAGCAGAATTTATATTTTACAGGATCAACTATAACGGGCTCGAAGAGGCTTACTTTAAGACAACTTTAGAAAATGCAAGAGTAGTTCAAATTGAACCACTCATGTTTGACATTAAACTACCGCAAAACGAACGCTATACACATTGTGAATATGTAGATCTAACATATGAAAAAATAACATGGCATTACATAGATGGAAACATCATTCATTCTGATACCTGGAAGGAACGCGCTTAAGGAGAAAGTATGTCCTGGGAATATAATGTAAAAGAGCACAAATTTTATCTTGATGGTGTTTATCAGTTCGATGCAGATTATGCAGGAGCAAGTGGTTACAAAAACGATCCATCTCAAGAATGTGTAAAAAACAGTGGGCTTCTACCTCGAGGGAAATACACAATTGGTTCCCCTCATAATTCTGCCCACACAGGAAAATATACCCTCAGCCTCACGCCCTACTCGACAAATGATATGTGTGGCAGAGACTCATTTAAAATTCATGGCAAAAGCAGTTTGCACCCTGATGACTCTTCAGACGGCTGCATTATTGCTCCTTTGAGTGCGAGAAGAAGCATCTGGAAAAGCAACGATACGGTGTTGATTGTCAAATGAAGCGTTTAATTTGTTCATTGCCATTACTCGTTGCAGTCAGTTTGCACGTCTCAGCATCTGAAATGACCGGCTTCGCAACACAGTATTACGATGAAGACGGCTCGCTGACGGAAATTTCAACCATAGTGCCCCTTTCCCCGACCATCACGATCGGCAAGAAAACGGTTCAGATGGAAGTTACTCATCTGTCTCAGATTTTCAGTACATACGTGGAGAAAGACAGCTCCGCGCACTGGATCTGCCTTCATGACGACGATGGCACCAATTATTGGTTCATTTCAGATAACGAAATGGGTGCAGGGCTGTTAACTGCGCTAGCCATATCCAGGGATGGCATCCATAAAGAGTGTGTGAATACAACGGAACGAGTCAGTGTCTCAGTCTCTGGCGTTCCATTGTTAAATGCCACTCACGGGGATTTAGTTGAATTGTTCGGCAAAAAAACAATCGGCAACAGAAAAAAGATCCTGCTTTATCAGGAGACACCTGTACAGGATGGATTTGTTCAGAACAATACCGTCTCTTATTACTTTGATGGCGAAAAATTGCGCGGCGTAATTATCGGGCAAATAACCAGTAACTAGCTTGCAGGCTCCCTCTTTTACAGAAGAGGGCGTTAAGCCTGTCCACTCAACCGCATATGCAACAGCGGAAACGGATTCCCCTGCCCGTCCAGTTCCGAACGCCCGACCTGCTCAAACCCCATATGGCGATAAAACGCCACCCCCTGCGGATTCTGCTCGTTCACATCCACTTCATTTACGCCGAATTCTGCAATGGCATATTGCAGCAGCATTTTCCCGATACCCTTCCCCCGGCTCGCATCATCCACAAACAGCATTTCAATGCGATTTTTATCCACGCCCAAAAAGCCGTGAATAATACCCACGTCATCCCGGGCAATCACAACCCTGAGATTAGGCAAATATGCGTTGAGCAATAACGGACGCAGCGCCGCGATATCGCTTTCCTGCAAAAAGCGGTGCGTGGCGCGTACGGACGACTCCCAGACTGCGACGAGGCGTTCAAATTGCGAGGGGTGTGCGGCTTCTATTTTCATGGTGATATTCCGGTTGAGTAAAGTTTCAGGGCAGCAATGTAATGATATTCAGCTCTGCGACGTGCGCCACACCCCAGGCGTACAACCATACTCCGTCTGGAAATGACGAATAAAGTGCGCGCAGTCGCTGAATCCCATCCGCTGCGCAATATCCGTCACGCTTTGCTGCGAGTTCTTCAGCAGCCAGCAAGCATAGCGCAGCCTGGCGCTGCGGATAAATTCGCGGGCCGTTTTGCCGAATTCTGCGTGGAACAGGCGGTTGAGCTGGCGTTCACTCAATGCCACTTCTCGCGCAAGCCCGGCGGTGGTGAGCGGCCGGGTCAGGAACTGTTCAATCAGCATGACGGCGCGGCGCAACCGCGAGTCAGGGATAAGCGCAAGATTCGCCGGACGTGGGGTGGCAATTTCATGCGGAACGAGCGACAAACGCTGGCAGGTGGTGCTGGCGATATCATCCCCGGCATGGGCGCGGATAAGCTCAGTTGCCAGCGTCAGGGTGGAAATACCGCCCGGGCAGGTCAGCACATCGCCATCGTCGATGAAATCATACCCTTGCTCAGCATAAACCAGCGGGAAAGCCTGCCGAAATGCATCAAGGTGGAAAGGATGGATGGAGGCTCGTCGTTCATTCAGCAATCCTTCCTGTGCGAGGACAAAACTGCCGGTGCCAATGCCAATGAGCGGAACTCCGGCATGGTGGGCATGTGCCAGATACGCTTTATCCCCCTGATACCCTAAGTCCAGATACTGCAATTCACCGCCGATAACAGCAAGGTAGTTAAAACTGTCCGGCGGCGCATGGGTGGAATCCGGTCTCATGATAATCCCCGCATTGCTGATAATCGGGATATCAGGAAATTCACTTATCAGGCTGATTTTAAATGCTAATTTATCCTGAGCTTTCGCTGCATAACGCAGCGCCTCCAGCAATCCGGAGACGGCCAGGAGTGAATAACGGGGCCATAATATCAACCCAATATGCAGACACTTTTCCGGTACTGATTTCCCCCCATCGGAGGAGTCAAATACACTTTTCATTTACTTGCCAAATTTAAAATTAATTACATTATCGCAACATGATCTGTCGCACTTTATATTTCTAAGATAATCCTGATATTTTAAATCAAGCATAAATGAGAAGGGAGGAAAATATAATGTTTTTCTCGTTTATATCATTCTTTTTTTGAACCACGACACACATATGTCGGTAATGTTCCTAAGGTAAAGATATAGTTACCATTATGTTGTTCATTGATCCGCATATAAATACTCTTGCCCGGATAGACAAAAAATTGCGGTTCATATTTTTCCAGCCAGCTGTCGTCAACATTATCGTCCGGGAACGTCATATTTTTTTCTGACGTCAGCAAATAGAGATGATCTTGCCTCTCCACCCGAAAGGAAATTTTCCTGTCGATGGTTTTACCCGGATCGCTCTTTGCCCGGCCATTCATGCTCAGGGTGCCGAATTTCCCGTCGAAGGTGTAATTCAGCCAGACCGTCAGCGTCTCATCCGGATGGTGCTGGACCAGATTAGCCTGGCATGAAAAAGGCTGAACGTAAGTTCGGTGCCACAGGTAATAGCCCGTCAGCACGCCTGCGGTGACGAGGCCCGTCACGATGATATACAGCATCTGCCGAAAACGAGTCATGCTAGCTATCCTTCAGGAAATAATCAGATATACAGCGGTTCGGTTCTTTCATTGGCCGGTCGCAGCGAATAACCGACGCACGAGGAAGCAGAGCGTACCAGCTGATGTAAACCCAGGGATATTGCGCGCATTCAGCCTTGAATTGTTCCACATAGGTCAGCGCGGAAGCGCGTTCAGCGTGAGTCTGAATGTCGTTCGCAAGATAAACGCGACAGGCTCCGACGGATGCCGCAAAACGGTAATCCTCAACAAAACGGTTTTCTGTGGCGTTCATATATCCCGTCACGCCTGCCCCGGCCAGGACGATCAATAGCCCCATGACAACAGCCAGCCAGCGCGTGGGCTTCCTGGCAACGGGCGTTGCTGGCGCGGAGGATGCAGAAACCTCCTCGATCGCTGGCGCCTCCACACATTGTTCCTCTGCGGGTTGAGGCGCGACAGGTGAAGACTCTCTGACGGTTATTTGCGTGTCGCTTGCCAGCGTCAACCCAATCCGCGGAATGGTAACGATAGGGTCAGTTTCAAAACCAATCTTTTTGAGCCCTTTGCGCAGGATGGAGATGTTCTGGTAATAGGTATTGGAGGAGACAAGCATGCCGCGGCTTTGCCAGACAATATCAAGGAACTCTTGCTGAGTGACAATCGACCCCGCTCTGTCGATTAATAACAACAGGCATCGGCCTGCTGGCGAATTTAACACAACCACACGGTCAGGATTGTTGATATCACGTAACGTGCTGGCCGCAGGATGAAATTCGACGATATTATTTATAATGTAATGCTTATGCATAGGGGCAGTATGAATTCTCCGGTTAACAGATGTTGAACCTGGGTCACCGCATGTATGGGATGACATTCACGTCGGGATTAATGTGACTGATTAACGGCATGCTGTATATCTTCGCCATTGGCGAAAAATCTTAATTTATATTTCATCCCTTAAGCTTCACTGAACCTGCATAAGAACTCAACCCTTGTAGAATGCGGCTTGCAGAGCCACTTCATCCGCGATCATCCTCATTATGATGTTTTGTGAAGTGAATTTCCGCTCCACAGAAGTATCTCACTACCGGCAGCATCTCATTTATCAGAGCCTCACCTTTTGGCGCACTCCTCGCCTCTTGACATTGACAAATACCTACATAAAAAAACATTGTACGCCACGGACATGCGTGTCTGAAATATTCAGCACCCTTAAGCCTTAACTTTTCTCAACCAGAACAATATCAATAACTTATATGGTTTTTGTATGCTTTTCAGCCACCTTTCTATCAGTTTTTATCGATGATAACATTCGTAAATTGTTATTCCCCGTCAGCAACTTCACACCCGCACTGACACCAGACGACAAACTCCTTACAAAACATTTATCAAAGCTAAATTTTCATTAAAAATAGAAGCTATCATAATTTACAGAAAGCGAAGCGGAATAAGACCAATCAGAGGGAAGCGTCGTAACCGGTCTCGATCTTAGTAATTAATACAATTTTAGATTAATTCAGATTACCTCTTTATTGGCCGACGTATAGTAGGCCTACACTATGCAATACGTCATTGCTTCGAGAATACTGGCGATAACCTTATAAATAATTCGCCTGATTACTATTATAAATCGAGGATTAACATGACGAACAATAGCCAAATAACACAGCATATAACTGTTGCACTGATGGGCGGCGATCATTATGCAAGAAACGGCATTAAAACATTATTAAGCAGCATCCGCGACGACCTTCACATCATTATCATCGAAGGAGGTTATCAGGAACTGGATAAGGCGCTGTCGTCGATTCGTGTCGATATCTTATTTATATCCGGCGCAGAGAAATACCATACAGGGTATGACTCACTGAAATATTTAAAAAAAATCAAAGCCACGCACCCTGAAGTGATGATCTGCCTGTACTCAACCTCTGCCCATTCCCTGTTATGGGTCCGGGAAGATATTGATGCCTATATCTCGCTACAGAACACGGTTTATCAGTGGCGGATAAAGCTAGCAAAAATGGTCGATAGCCATTATCGGCCCCAAAAGCAGCCAGCGGCGTTATCGCTGACGCCTGGAGAAAGGAGAGTATTAAAGGAACTCAGGAACGGACTGGATATACGTTACATCGCAGAACTGGAGAAACTTTCTTATCGCCGCGTGAGCGCCTTAAAAAGCTCAGCGATAAGGAAACTCGGGCTCAGGAATAAGACAGATTTGCTGGTCTTTTTAACCAGTTAGACCTGCCGCTTTCAGAGCAAATCTCGTAATAAAAAAACCAAGGAACTATGAAATGAAAGCACGCCTTACTTGCCATTCTCTGCTGGCATTAAGCATTGCCGCCCTGCTGCCAGCGGGCTCAGCACTGGCCGCCGCCACCAGCGGCGGCACGGTTAACTTCAGCGGTAAAGTGGTGACCTCCGCCTGTGCCATCAGCGCCGGTAGCGCCAATATCGACGTCGACATGGGGGAAGTGCGTACCGCCACGCTGGCTGCCGCAGGCAGTGAAGCCAGTACCGCAAAAGCCTTCTCCATCACCCTGGAGGATTGCGAAATCGCCGATACCTCCGCGTCCACGGAAAATAACCCCATCGCCGCAACGACCGTGGCTATCACCTTCACCGGTACGCCGGACAGTACCGATGTGAATAGCCTGGCCGCGGGAGTAAACGGCGGCGCGGGCTCGGCGCAGCATGTCGCTATCCGTCTTTATGACGAACAGGGCAACGTCGTCAGGCTGGGTGAGCCGGCAGCAGCGATCCCCCTGCGTGCGGGGGCGAACACCCTGAACTTCAGCGCGAAATATTACTCCCCACTGGGCAACGCCACGGCGGGTGATGCCAGCGCGGTCGCCACCTACACCGTGACCTATTCGTAATCTTCAGGCCCGGTCTGCTGGCCGGGTCTGACTCAGCTTTCAGGAGACGCACAATGCGCGTAAACACATGGATTTGTCTGGCTGGCACGTTATGTTCATCCGCCGTGTATGCAGGCGGCGTGGGGTTAGGCGCAACGCGGCTGGTCTACGCAGGCGCGGCTACGCAGACGATGATGCAGGTAAGAAATACCCACCCTGATGCCACGTTCCTGATCCAGTCATGGATGGAAGACGAGAAAGGGAGCCGTACCAACGACTTCGTCATCACGCCGCCGCTGTACGTCATGAAGCCCGCCAGCGAAAGCGCGGTGAAAATCATGTTCAGCGGTGACGCCCTGCCAGCCGATCGCGAGACGCTGTACTGGATGACGGTCAAAGCTATCCCACAGCAGGTTAAAAACGGTTCCGGCAATTCGCTGCAATTCGCCTCTGCCAACCGCATCAAGGTCTTTTATCGCCCGGAGCGGCTCAGGGAAGGTGCAGGGGAGGCATGGAAAAACCTTGCCGGCGCCTACCGCGCGGGCAAGGTCACGCTGACCAACCCAACGCCGTATTACCTCACCACCATTAACGTGAAAATTGATGGCAGGCCGGTATCGCCCGTCATGGTACCGCCGAAAGCCAGCGTGACGCTGGCAGACACCTTCAGCCATGCGAGCAGCATGAGCTACCAGACGATTAACGATTATGGGGCCTGGACGCCCGTCACCCGCACGTCATTGTCCCAATAATAAAAACAGTAAGGCGTGACCACATGAAAATTAAAATCCTGTGCGCCACGGCGATCGCCCTGGTGATTCGGCAAGCCGTGGCTGCCGAAAGCGAGCTGCAATTTAATCCTGCGTTTCTCAACGGCGAGCGCGCCAACAGCGCCGATCTCGCCTGGGTCAACGCCGGGAGCGCGTTGCCGCCGGGCGAGTACAATCTTAACGTGTATATCAACACCCAGTTCGCGTTCACAGGTAACGTCACGTTTCGCGTCGCTGAAAGCACCGCCGGTGAAGCCCTGCCGTGCCTTACGCCTGCACAATTCGCCGCACTTGGCATCGACAGCCGTCAGGCTAAAGGGGGTGAGCTGCCGCCTGCGCAGCGCTGCATTTTTTTAACCCAGTCATTCGCCGATACCCGGTTTGATTTTGACCAGAGGACGCTTACCCTCAACTTCACCGTACCGCAAAGCGCGATGCGCGCTCTGCCGCGCGGATACGTCAGCCCGGAGAGCTGGGAGTCCGGCATCCCTGCCGCGTGGCTGAACTATGTGGTCAATGGCGCGAATAATGACTACCGGGGCGAGACGCGCACGCGGGAACAACAGCTGTTTGTGAGCCTGAACAGCGGCGCCAACCTGGGCGCATGGCGGCTGCGTGATTTCACCACGTGGACCAAAGAGAGTAACGAGCTCACCCACGTCCAGACCTGGCTACAGCGGGATATCCGCGCCCTGCGTGCCCAGGTTTATGCCGGTGAAACGTTCACCTCCTCGCAGGTGTTTGACGCCGTTGGCCTGCGTGGGATTGCCCTGAAGACCGATGACAATATGTTGCCCGCCAGCCTGAGCGGTTACGCGCCTGAAGTGCGCGGCATCGCGCGCAGCAATGCCACGGTGACGGTTCGCCAGAACGGTAACGTCATCTATCAAACCTCCGTTCCGCCGGGGGCGTTTGTGCTGAAAGATCTCTATCCGACCTCTTCCGGCGGCGATCTCGCGGTCACCATTCAGGAGAGCGACGGTAGCCAGACGCAATACACCCTGCCCTTTGCCAGCGTGCCGAATCTGGTGCGTAACGGTCAGGTCAAATATGCTCTGGGGGCGGGGAAATACCGCCCTGCGGGCAATCAGATCTCGCCCTCCTTCGCGCAGGGCGAGCTGTTCCTGGGCTGGCGATACGGCCTCACGTTTTATGGCGGGGCGCAGTTTTCCGATCGCTACACCGGCCTGGCCTTCGGGATCGGGCAGAATCTCGGCCGCTTTGGCGCCTACTCTCTCGACCTCACCCATGCCCGCAGCCAGCTGGCTGATAACCAGCACTACACCGGTGATTCGGTGCGCCTGCGGTACAGCAAGCTGCTGAACGATATCGGTACGCGAGTCAATTTCTTCTCGCTGCGTTACTCAACGGCAGGGTTTTATACTCTCAGCGATACCACTTACAAAGGCATGGCGGGCGGAGCGCCAGAACAGACCGTGGAAGACGATGGCACCGTCACCACTCACTACGACACGGTTTACAACCTGCATATGTCGCGTAAGGCAAAAAATCAGCTGCTGTTGTCGCAGCTGATGGGCGAATACGGCGCGCTGTCGCTGTCCTGGGATCAACAAACCTACTGGAATACGTCAAAAACCACGCAAAGTTTGCAGTTCGCGTGGAACGCGACGTTTCGTAACCTGTCGCTTGGCATCAGCGCCCAGCGTAGCTCTGGCCTGTACGACAACAAGAAAGACAATATCCTCGCGTTGTCCCTGTCGGTGCCGCTGGGTAATCCGGCGCTGTCGACCCGTCTCCGTTTTACCGCTACCCATGCGGATCCCGCTGGCACCACCGCCAGTACCGGTGTCAGTGGTTATCTGCCGGGGCAGGAGAATCTTTTCTATAGCGTCAACCAGCGCTACAGCGCGCAGCAGCACTACGGCGGCGATGCCGCGCTGCAATACGAGGGCGCGTGGGGAGACTATAACCTGGGCTACAGCTACGCCGGTGACTCCCGCAACCTCAGCTACGGGATGAGCGGCGGAGCGGTGCTGCATGAGGATGGTCTGACGCTGAGCCAGCCGCTCGGGAACACCAATATTCTGGTGAAAGCCCCGGGCGCCAGCCATGTCGCCGTGCTCAACCACAAGGGCATCAAAACCGACAGCCGGGGCTATGCGGTGATCCCGTACGCCACGCCGTATCGCGTTAATCAGGTTGCGCTGGATGTCACCACCGTGGGCAATGACGTGGAACTTGAGAACGCCATCGCCAATAAAATCCCCACCGACGGGGCACTGGTTCGCGCCACCCTCACCACGCGTCAGGGAGCAAAAGCGATGTTTATCGTACGTCACGCTAAAGACGTGCTCCCCTTCGGCACGCTGGTCTCGTCAGAGGATGACAAAGCCAGCGGTATCGTCGGCGACGGCGGCAGCGTGTATCTGACCGGCCTGTCAGCGCAGGGAACCTTGCATGCCGTATGGGGACGCGACAGCGCCCAGCGCTGCACGATCCGCTATGCGTTGAACCCGCAGAATTATCACGCCCGCACCGGGCTTTATTCCCAGGAGGCCATATGTCAGTAACCGTCCGTTTCCTCCCCCTGATCCTGCTGATGGTCATCACCGTCCCCGCGCGCGGCTATGACGTGCTGGTTTCCGTGACCGGCAACGTGATCGGCAATACCTGCATTGTCTCGGAAGATTCGAAGGAGCAAAACGTGCCGCTGGGCACCCTCGGCGTGAAGCAATTTAGCGAGGCGGGGGCAGTCAGCAATATCAAAACGCCCTTCACGCTCACCCTTGAAGCGTGCGGCCCCACCTTTGCTGGCGTGAAAATCCGCTTCAGCGGTACGCCGGATGACGAAAACCCGCAGCTTCTGAAAGTCGCTGACGGCGGCGCGACCGGCGTGGCAGTGCAGATACTGGATAAAGACAGCGTACTTATCCCGCTGGACACCCAAACCGCTGCTTACGGCGCGGCGGGGGATGACAGCGTAAAAATGACCTTCTATGCGCGACTGGCCGCCACGGGTGCGCCGGTCAATGCCGGAGACGTTTCGGCAGTGGCGACCTGGACGACGGAGTATCAATAATGCGTTTACTGTTTTTAGCCCTGTTTTTCATGTCCTCTCAGGCGCTTGCCCTCTCCTGGACATCGGATATCACCCTTTCGCCAACGCCCATGTCGTGGTCCGGCCCGGCAGACTCCATCGTGCCTGGAAAGACGATCGGCTCTGAATGGAGCGCCTCTGCGAGCGTCTCGGAAGTGTTCTGGTGCGGCCTGGTATTTACCTGCTCCAAAGGGACGCTGGAGCCGAGCAGCAGTATAACCGCCACCGGCATCACGGTTATTCTTGATGGCGCAAATTACATGGTATTTGAAACGGGCGTGCCCGGCATCGGCTTCATTCTTGGGCTCAAAGATTATAACGGCACCACCTATGTGCCGATGCAGACGGGCATTACGCAGAGCTATCCGGCCGATGGGACTAACGGTTACGCCACCGCACTGGGCTGGTCAGCAAAAGTGACGTTTATCAAGACCGGCGTTCCGCTGAAATCCGGCGTATACCAGACCCCGACCATTAACGCGGCGATCCTGACGGCCTATAACAACGAAGTGAAAACCGCGCAGGTGATCATCAACCCCACCACCATCACGGTGACGGCAAGCGGCTGCACGGTAGGCACAAAAAGCGCCAACGTCGACCTGGGCACCATTGATGTTCACACGCTGCCCAGCGTAGGCAGCACCTCGCCGTCGGGGGAGTTTAACGTCAGCCTGACCTGCGATGAGAACGTGGCGGTTAACGCAGTGATGACCGATCAGACCACACCGTCAAATACCTCGTCGGTCGTGACGCTGACCGGGGACTCCACGGCCTCCGGCATTGGCGTACAGTTTTTCTATAACGGTACCGGGCCGCTGATGATGGGGCCAGACAGCTCGGCCGCAGGCACGACGGGACAGTTTTTCATCCAGACCACCAGCGCAGCACAAACGCTATCCCTGCCGTTCCAGGCGCAGTACATCCGAACCGGAGACCTGGTCCCCGGCTCGGCCAATGCCCTGGCAAGCATCACCTTTTCGTATCAGTAGGTTAGTGCTTCACCCACACCAGCTGATCGACCCGGAAGCCCAGACCGCGTGCGGTGTTCAGGTAGTCCTGTTTTACCGCATCCGGAATGGTCGGGGTGCGCGATAAAATCCACAGGTAGTCACGGTTCGGGCCGCTGACCAGCGCGTACTGGTACTTATCGTCCAGCTTGATCACGTTATAGCCGCCGTAGAACGGGCCGAAGAACGATACCTTCAGCGCAGCCGTAGTCGGTTCGCCGGTAAAGTACGCCTTTCCTTCGCTCTCATTCCATTTGTTCTTCACCGGATCATAGCCGCGGTTCAGTACGCTGATACCGCCATCGCTGCGCTTGCCGTACGTCGCGGTGACCTGTTCCAGACCGCGCTCAAAGCGGTTTTCCAGTCGGGCGACTTCATACCATTTGCCGAGATAGCGGCTGGCATCAAAGCCGGTAATGGGCTGCACGCCTTTCGGCGGCGTGGGAGATTTACAGGCAACCAGAGTCAGCGCAATGGCGACACCGGTAACTACAGGCCATAGCCTCATGAGAACTCCTTTCATTTACGCGGTTGGACGTTAAGTGTAGCGCACCCGTGCGGCGCTTCATCCCGTCGGAGAATATTCGTAGTATATTGAGACAACTCCTTCTCTTCGGATGCAGACATGGCTTACTCCATCGGCGAATTCGCCAGACTCAGCGGCATCACCGCCACCACGCTGCGGGCGTGGCAGCGACGCTATGGCTTGCTCAAACCCGAGCGTACGGACGGCGGTCACCGCCTGTACAGCGATGAGGACGTTCAGCAGGCGCTGAAAATCCTCGACTGGGTAAAAAAAGGCGTACCCATCGGTCAGGTTAAATCACTGCTGGAACGCCCTGCGCCGCGCCGCGCCAATAACTGGCAAACCCTGCAACAGGCCATGATGCAAAAGTTGCAGGAGGGGAAAATTGAATCCCTGCGTCAGATGATTTACGACGCCGGACGCGAATACCCAAGGCCAGAGCTGGTCACTAACGTGCTGCGTCCGTTGCGCAGCCAGATATCGGCCAACGTCGCCGCCGCCATGACGCTGCGTGAGATCCTCGACGGCATCCTCATCGCCTATACCTCGTTTTGCCTTGAGGGCGATAAAAAAGCGCCGGGCGATAACATCCTCATCAGCGGCTGGTACCTCAACGACCCGTGTGAGATCTGGCTTGAAGCCCTGACGCGCACCGGCCAGGGCCACCGCATCGACATCCTGCCGGTTCCCCCTGCCGCGCTGGCCCCGGAAATTTTCCCGGATCGCAAATGGCTGCTGGTCACCAGCGGCAAACTCACCGCCGCGCGGAAAAAGCAGGTTGCGCAGTGGCAGCAGCAGGTTTCCCTTGAGGTAATTATCCTCTGATTATTTTCTGCTGTGGCAATCTTCACGAAAAGTTGAATATTTTTTCGCGCAGCGAGTGCTAACGTTTTCCTGTCACCGACAACTCAACAGGAAAACACGATGAAAAAGACACTCCCTCTGATGATGCTGGCTGCCATGGCTTTCGCGCCTGCCGCATTCAGCGCCCCGGCAGGCACCCTGAGCGTCCACGTTCTGGACCAGCAAACCGGTATGCCGCCAGCGGATGTGACCGTTACGCTGGAGAAGCAGGAGCAGGACAAGTGGACCCCGATTGCCAGCGGTAAAACCGACCACGACGGGCGCATTAAATCGCTTTATCCGCAGGATCAGGATATGGCACCTGGCGTGTATAAAGTGACCTTCAAAACCGCCGATTACTTCCACGGCAAAAAGCTGGACTCCTTCTTCCCGGAAGTGCCGGTGCTGTTCACCGTCACCCGCACCAATGAAAAACTGCACATCCCGCTTCTGCTCAGCCAGTACGGTTACTCAACCTACAAGGGCAGCTGATTGCTCTTGATTTTAAAGACGATTAAAAAATAATCCCGCCAATACTTGGACAAACTAGCATTGTTGTGTAACTTTTAGATATGAGATCGGGAGGTGCACACCATGACAACAAAACCTGTGCTGGGTATTAGCGGATGTTTGACCGGTTCCGCCGTTCGCTTTGACGGCGGGCATAAGCGTATGGGCTTTGTGATGGATGAGCTGGCGCAGTGGGTCGCTTTCCGCCCGGTATGCCCTGAAATGGCTATCGGCCTGCCCACGCCTCGTCCGGCGCTGCGCCTGGTGATGACCACCGGCGGCGAGACAGAAATGCGGTTCAGCAAAGCGCCCCACGATGACGTCACGCAGAAGATGGCTGCATTTACGGCAGATTATCTGCCGAAAATCGGCGATCTGTCGGGGTTTATCGTCTGTGCAAAATCCCCCAGCTGCGGCATGGAGCGCGTGCGGCTGTACGACGAAAACGGCAACCGGGGCCGCAAGGAGGGTGTCGGGCTGTTCACCGCCTCCCTCCTTGAAACTTTCCCCTGGCTGCCCGTCGAAGAAGACGGTCGCCTGCACGATCCGGTACTGCGGGAAAACTTTGTTGAGCGCGTTTTTGCCCTCCACGAACTGAACGTAATGCGTAAAAATGGCCTGACGCGCCGTGCTCTGCTGGACTTTCACAGCCGCTATAAGCTTCAGCTTCTGGCGCACCATCAGGCAGGCTACCGTGAAATTGGCCCGTTCGTGGCATCACTGCACGAGTGGGACGATCTGGACGCGTTTTTCGTGGCCTATCGCGACAAACTGATGACCATCCTGAAAAAACCCGCTTCGCGGAAGAATCACACTAACGTGCTGATGCACATTCAGGGCTATTTCCGTAACCAGCTGAACAGCCGCCAGCGCGGAGAACTGCGTGATGTGATCCTGCATTACCGGGACGGACTGCTGCCGATCCTCGCGCCGCTGACGCTGCTTAAGCATTATCTGGCTGAATACCCTGACCGGTATCTGATGACGCAAAACTACTTTGATCCCTATCCTGATGATTTGGGTCTGCGTCTGGCCGTTACCTGATAAGAAAGAAGCGAAGGCCCCATTGACCCACAGAGGCCCAAAGCTGTACCCCGTTTAGACGACACCCTCACTGTCGTCTTTTTTTTGCGCTCAGCGTAAAATACTGTAATTCTGTACAGGTTAAGCGTGCACAGCGGAGTAACCCGATGATCAAAAATCTGCATATTCAAAACTATCGCTCAATTCGCGATATGTCGCTTGAGCTGGAACAGCTCAATATCGTGTTCGGCCCCAACGGCACCGGAAAATCCAATATTTATAAGGCGATTTACCTGATGCACAGCGCGGCGCAGGGGCAATTCTCCCAGACGCTGGCAAACGAGGGGGGCATTTTGAAAGTGTTCTGGGCGGGCAAAACCCGCAGCGACCAGCTGCGGCGCATGAACCTGGCGGTGGAAACGGAAACCTATGAATATGAGCTTCAGGTCGGGTTTGTGGAAAAGCTGCCCTACCCCTCACAGTTTCAGCTCGATCCGGTGATCAAAGAGGAATCTATCTGGCTGAGCGGCCAGCACCGTCGTCCGTCGTCACAGCTGATGAAGCGTAAGAACCAGGCCGTATTCCTGAACAACGTACATCACGAAAAAGTGACCCACAGCGGTACGCTGTATGAGAACGAGTCAGTGTTCGGTCAGCTCGGTGAACCGCACCTCTACCCCGAAGTGTCGCAGATGCGTGAGTCCCTGCGTAACTGGCGCTTTTATCATGAGTTTTCCGTTTCATCCGGCTCGGCGATCCGCGCGCCGCAGGTGGGTTTCCGCTCCCCGGTGCTGGCCAGCGACGGCGCGAACCTGGCCGCCGCGTTTCAGACCATTGTCGAAATTGGCGACGAGCTGCTGCTGATGCGCATTCTCGACCAGGCCTTCCCCGGCTGCGTGTTTTACAGCGACAACACCGGCGGGCGCTTCCGCATGATGATGCAGCGCGAGGGGCTGAGCAGACCGCTGGAACCGGCAGAGTTCTCCGACGGCACGCTGCGTTTTTTATGCCTGGCGGTGGCGCTGTTAAGCCCGCGCCCTCCCGCATTTATCGCCCTCAACGAACCGGAAAACAGCCTGCATCCGCAGATGCTGCCCGCCCTGGCAAGCCTCATTGCCGAGGCCAGCCGCTATTCGCAGATCTGGCTCACCAGCCACTCGCCGGAGCTGGCGCATTTGATTGAGAAGCACCGATCGTTTTCGCTGTATCAGCTGTCGATGGCGGAGGGGGAGACACGGATGGAGCGGCTGGGGTAATGCACTTCTTTTATGCTGTCACCACTTTCAAGGTCGCCATCAACGACGAAGATGATTTCCGTCGGTATATACCTTCGGCGAATTCTGCGCTCGCGACAGATTATCCAATTTATTGTTGCCAGTTTCTGATGTCAGGATAATCTGTAAACGTTGGTTATCAGATGAGAAAATTAAAATGGATATTGTACTTTTCCCTGGTCAGAACGCCCGCGCATGGGCTGAAACAATGATAAATCTTGAAGCCCGCAAGCTCATCAATACTGCGAATATTGTCGGAGGGCAACATCTCAGCGACGGACTCGCACGGATTAAATTTATGGATGATATTCGGCAGTTTGTGATGCAACAATTTAGTGCTACCCGGGCAGCCAGAAGTGATGAGGAGTGCATGGAATGCCTGAAAAACATCCGGGCTGAGAACGAAAGTCTTCTTGAGCAAAGCAGAATGCTTCGCTCCCGTACAGCTCAGCTTTTTGCTCAGATTGAACTGGTTAAAGAAAATAACAAAGTCGTCGGTTACGTTATCTCATCGATTAAGGTTGTGCTTTCAGGGTTACAGATTGTTGCAGGTGTTGGTGCAATGATGACAATGAATCCAGTGGGTGCGCTTGCAGGAGCGATTCTGGTTATGGATGGTGCAAATGCCATTTCAAAAGAAATTAACAGAACGCTTCAACATCAACCAAACTCCGAAGGTATGCTGGCAGATGGCGTCATGGATATCGCTCAGTTTATGGGATTTAAACGTGAATCAGCACTTGGGGTATTCAATAGCGTAAGCCTGGCAGCAAGCGTCTATACGGTATTTGGCGCCATCCGGAAACCCGAATCATGGCGTCTGTTTCGTTATCTCCCGCTGGATTTCTACCGCAAAGTCGACGGAATGAATCGCGCAGCGCTCACTATGAAAATTATCGGCTGGGGTGTCTCTGCAAAAGTCTCGTTTGATTTAATTTCTAATGCGTCTGGACAGAACTAATGTATTTCTTTCTGAAGCGCCAGGCTTTGTAGGTAATGATCGGGGGTTGAAAAAACCAGGCAATAATCAATACGATGAAAAGAGAAATGCCACCGGAAACAATATTATAATGTTCAGCGAAAAAAAGAAGCGCCAGGAAAATCAGGGCCACAGTCGCAGTAATACACAGAACCATGATAAATCGCTTACCTAACTCAAGCACTACCTCGAGCAGGGATGAACCATAACGGCTAATGTTTCGGTTCAGATACGCTAATTCTTTTACGGTGAAACCTGATTCAAGTAACTGCGTTTCAATATTGTTCATGCCACTACCTTTTCTTCTGGAAAGTAACGTGGATTATCTTAACCGGAAGAGAAGTGCTTGTAACCCGTCTGATGCATATCCATTGCCGCCAGCTTTAAAGGCAAAGAAGCCGCCCACGTCTTTTTATTCCATCGCGCCAGCATTATTTTTCGCTGCATACGGCTTAACGCGAAACGTCTTACGCCACTCCGCCGGACTGACACCAAAGCGCGCCTTAAACTGCTGCCGATACGTCACCGCTGATAAAAACCCCACCTGCTCAGCGACGCTTTCGATTGGCAGACTGCCGGACTCCAGCAGGATCTGGCTGCGCCGCAGGCGCTCGGCGGTAAGCCAGTCGGCAACGCTCATGCCCGTCGCCTTGATAAAATGGCGGGTCAGCGTGCGTCGGCTCATCGACACCACGTCCGCCAGCGAATCCAGGTTATGCGGTTCGGAAATGTGCTGCTGAAGGTAGTCAATGAGACAGTTAATCCGCCCGTCGCGGGTATCTTTCGGCACAGGTTGCGCAATAAACTGCGCCTGCCCGCCCTCGCGGTGCGGCGGGACGATCATCCGGCGGGCAATCTGATTGGCGACAACGCTGCCAAAGCGCTGGCGGATGATATACAAACAGCAGTCGAGCGCGGCGGCGGTACCTGCCGAGGTGATCACATTGCCGTCGTCCACGTAGAGCGCGTTGATGTCCAGTCGAACGTCCGGAAACAGCGTCTGAAACTGGTGTTCAAACTCCCAGTGGGTGGCGGCCCGTTTGCCGCTGAGTATGCCCGCATAGCCCAGTACAAACGATCCCAGACACAGCCCAACAATTTCCGCCCCGTTGTCTCTGGCCTGAACCAGGCTGTCGAGCAGCGTCTGAGGCGGGCGCTCCAGCACGTGCTGCCAGTAGGGTACAACCACAATTTCAGCCGATGCGATTGCAGAAAAATCCTGCGTCGCATGCAGGGCAAAACCGTCTTTCGAGGTCAGGAATCCCGGTTTTTCAGCGCAGATCGTAACGTTAAAGCGCTTTTCCCCGGATACCGTATCGCCAAACAGAATGCAGGGGACGGAGTAGTGGAACGGGCTAAACCCGTCCACCGCGACAATAGCAACGTTAACAAGCGGCATCTGTCTCTCCTTTCCCCTTTAACACTCAGAATATAACGGTTTCGCCGTCCTGAGGAATGCTCACCGCGTCACTTATCTCGTTGGCGTCAACATACTCGCGCAGCGCGCGGCGGGTCAGCAGGCAGTGGTTGATAGCTTCCATATGGGTCGCCACGATTTTCGCCTGCGGCAGCAGGAAATGCACGTTAAGCAGATCTTCTTCCCCCATGATAATCGGCCCAAACCCAATGACATGAGCGTAACCGGCGTTGAGCACGACGATATCCGGCTGGTGCTTTTGCAGATCGGCCGCCACCGCATCGCGCCAGATGGTATCCCCTGCGATATAAAGCGTCTTCTCATCGGGATGACGGAACACCACGCCGCAGGCTTCCCCCAGAAACTCTGCCAGCTCCGGCACGGCGTAAGCGCGGTCAGTACCGTGCTGGCCGCCGTGGGTTTTCACTATCCGGATATCGCCGTATGTTGTTTCCCCGGTCATGATCGTCAGGTTGGTAAATCCCTGGCTGCGCAGCAGCGCGGCATCGCTATCATTTTGCACGTAGATCGGCTTGCCTTTGGCGATCAGCTCAACGGCGTACTGATCCCAGTGATCGGCATGGGTATGGGTGACGATCACCGCGTCAGCATCCAGAAGCGTTTGAACGTCAACGGGAAGCTCGACCATCGGGTTGCGAATATCAGCCCGCGCCGTGCCGGGAAAACCCGGATAAGTGCCTTTTGGCGCCAGCATTGGGTCGATTAAAAAGCGTTTTCCCGCGTAAGTGATCAGTTGGGTGGCATTGCGAATTTGCGTAATGTTCATGGGCTATCCTCCGGTTGGTATGAGAAGGAGAATAGCCCCAGGGTGCCGTTAAGAATGTGGGCCAAAGGGCGATGATCGATGAAATCGGGTCAATCGATAAACCGCTTGCGCACCCTTTCCAGCGGGGCAATCAGCAGATTGATAAGCGGCTTACGATCGATAACGATATCGGCGTTCACCGTCATCCCGCCCATCAGCATGCGCTTTTTCTTGTCCGGGTCGGTAAACCAGGAGGGGACGCGCACTTTAGCCAGGTAGTAGTTCTGCCCTTCCTGGAGCGGGATCAGCGCCGAATGGGCATCAATGTTTACCTCATAGAAATCGGACAGCGTCGCCTCCACGGAACCGTATTTGTCCACGGGCCAGGAGTCGAAGCGCAGCTTGACCTTATCGCCTTTCGCCACGCGCCCCACCCCCGTTGCCGGAACATACAGGTACCCCTCCATCGTCGCCGCGGTATTTTTACGGATCACCACCACCACCTCGCTATTTTGCGTAATGGCCCGGCCAGGCGGGAAGTTAATCGCCACCACGTAACCATCGGCAGGGGCCAGCATCGCCATGGTGGAACTTCCCCGGCTGGACAGGTTGCGATCGATTTCGCTGATGCGGTTTTTCACATACAGCTGCTCTTCGCTCAGAGAGTCAATTTGCGACTGGGTGCTGTCGGTCAGGCTGGTTTTGCGTGCCTCAAGCTCAAGAATAGTGCTCTCCTCCAGCGTCAGGTTGAGCTGCGCATTGAGCACATCATTGTGGCTTTTATCGAGATCCACTCTGGAGACATAGCCCTTCCCGGAGACGGATTTCCACGCCTCGTAGGTGTCGGTGCTGTTTTTTAACAGCGCGCGCAGCTTCTTCACCTTATCGCGGGAAACGGCGATCTGCTTGTCGGTGAGAGCCAGCTGCTGCGCCAGATTTTTGCGATACGACGCAATCGAGTCCTCAATGGCCTGGATGCGCTGCTCGCTGCGCTTCTTCTCCGCTTCCATCTGCTGGCGGTCAAACTGCACCACCGAGCCCTGCTTGCCGCCATAGTCCTGCGACACGGTGAACAGCGGATCGTTTTCCTTCACGTACTGACCGGGCCGGACGGCAAAATCGACAAGGGTACCGGACTCTCTGGCGCGGACTTCCACATCGCCCTGCGCCGGGATCAACACCCCGCGTGCCAGCGTGGTTTCCGAAAAATTAAAGACAATCGCAAAGACCAGCAGGCAGAGAAAAAAGGCGATGAACAAGGTCAGCACGGCTTTCAGCCGTGGCGCGTTGATGTGATAGCTTTTTGAGAAGTGATGCGGGATCAGCGCCCGCCGCTGTCCGCTTCGGTTTTTTAATTTCACGATATGTCATCCATGATAAATCACTGAAAGATCATCCCATGCACTCCAGAGCGTGGGGGTTTTGCGCAGCGCGTTCAGCGTGTCGGCGGCGGCCTGACGGTAATCCTCCGGCGCATACGCCTGACTCTCCAGCCCAAACTCCGCCGCGTGCAGCGAACAGATCGGCAGCAGCGTTCGGACGCTGTAGCCATAGCGCGATAAAAACCGCGTTGAGACGTCCGTTAACCACGCCTTTTGATCCCCTGCCTGGGTGGAGAACAGCGGCGCATCCGGCAGGCGTTCGTCCATCAGCAGCACCGTCACCAGGCGGTGAGGGGCGAAAAACGAGCTGGCGCGTCGGCCTTCGTGCGCGGCCATCAGCTTATGCAGCGCAGGGTGACGGGTAATAAACTGAAAGCGCACATCGGCTGGCGCGGTGGCGAGCAGCGCATCCACGATCAGACCAAAGCCCGCCCAGCGCATGCCCAGTAGCAGGGTGCGAGATGAACTGTAAAATGCCTGCTCCCGCGTCCACTGCGCCACGTACCCGTGCAGATCAAAACTAACGTTGCGCGCCCAAAGCGCGGGCGGGAAGATCTGCTCCACGAAGTTAAACCCGCTCAGCTCATGCGCATTCTGATGCAGAAAATCAGCCGGAACATCGGCCTCCGGGCAACGCATAAACTGGCTGTAGTTTTGCGTGATCCGGTTTGCCAGCAGCGTGCGCCCGGCCTGGCGCGCGCAGAGTCGCGCATAGAGACGCGGCAAAAGCATCATTGCTCACTCTCCCGCAGGGTGCCGTTTTCCATGGTATAGAGACGCCCCTGACAGCCCACCACGTCCGGCGAGTGGGTGACAAACACCAGGCCAATCCCCAGGCTACGCAGGTTCGCCAGCACTTTCTGCGCGGTCGTTTTATCCAGGTTCGCCGTCACTTCGTCACAGAGCAGAAGCTTAGGCTGGCTGTACAGGGCGCGCGCCAGAACCAGACGCTGCATCTCCCCGGCAGAGAAAAAGGTGTTCCCCGGCAGCATCTCCGTTTCGTAGCCGTGCGGCAGCCGGGCGACGACGTGGTCCACCTCCGCCAGCCGACACGCGGCAATGACCTGCTCTTTATCCGGTGCGCTGTCAAAGCAGGCGATGTTGTCCAGAATCGAGCCGGTGAAGAGAATATCGTCCGCATGGACGATGCGGATGTGCTGACGCAGCGAGGAAAGATCGCACTCCTCAATGGGGATCTTATTGATCCGCAGCGTGCCAGACGATGCCAGCAGCATGCCGGAGATCAAACGCAGCAGCGTGGTTTTTCCCGACCCGCTCTGGCCCACAATCACCGCCTCTTCGCCCTGCTTCAGGGTCATGTTGATATGCTGTAGCGTGGCCTCCCGGCCAGGATAGGCAAATGAGACATCCTCAAATTGCAGACAGACCGGCGAGGTGACAATCCGCTTCCCAAACTGGCTGGTTTCAGAGGGAGCAAACAGCAGGTCGCCCACGCGATCCAGCGGCCCCTTGAGGGCATTTTTGTCCAGCAGCTTCTGCGCCACCTGCACCATGGCATCGGAAAAATAGCGCTTATAGCTGATATAGGCGTAAAGCATCCCGATGCTCATCTGCCCTTCCAGGATCAGCCACGCGCCAAAGCAGACCACCAGCAGCTGCTCGGCATTGATCACCAGCAGCGAAGCCACGTCAAAGCGGGCCAGTAGCCGCTCTTTACGCATCAGCCCGGCGATGTGCTCGCGCTGGGATTTGTCCATCACCGCATCCCGGGCCTGCTCCATGTTGTTCGCTTTGAGCGTTATGATCCCTTTCTGCGTCTCCACCAGCAGAGACTCATACTGGGCGGTGCGCTCGATGGAGTCATCCACCGCGCGTTGATAGGGGCCGATCAGCGAAAAGCGGATCAGAAAAAACACGCCCATCAGCAGCATTGTCAGCAGCGCAATTTTGACGTTATACAGCAGCATAAACAGCAGGCTGGTGACGGCGATCAGGCTGGAAAAGAGAATTTGCACGTAACCATTGCTGATGAACTCCGCGCAGGCGTGGAGCGATTTCTCAATAGCCAGCACGATGCCCGGCGGGCGCGAGCGGAACCAGCTGGTCTGGGTGCGCAGCATGTAGTGGCGCACGGACTGGCTTAAATCGTCATAGGCAATGTTACGCATCAGGATCTCAAGCAGCTGCTTGAGGAATTTACCGATGACTTCAAAGATAAAGACGATAGCGAAGATCGCGGTGAGCAGGATCACCAGATCGCTGTCGCTGCGGGAAATGGCCTCATCCATAATCAGCTGCACGTAGGTGGGGCTTGCCAGCATGGTGATGAGAGTAAAAATACAGAGCACAAACAGCAGCAGCTGGCGCTGGAACAGGCTCGGAGATTTATTGGCTAAACGGCCAAGCGTGAGCTTTTCATCCGGGGATTTCTTTTCGAAGCACGGCGTGGGCTTAAGCTCAAGCACATAGCCGGAAAAGAGTTTTTCCGCCTCTTTCAGACGGTAACGACGCACGCCGCTGGCCGGGTCGTGAACGGTCACGCTGCGGCTGTCGATCTTCACGATGACCACGAAATGGTTGCTGCGCCAGAAGGCGATGAGCGGCAGCTCAGACGTTTCTATTTCAGTGATTTCGCCTTTAAGCACCCGGCCAGACATATTTTTATCGCTGGCAAGGGTCATCAATTCCGCCATTGAGGTTCCCGCATCGGCGGAAACGGAAATCTCCCGGCGCAGCTGGCTGACGGAGACATGGTGGTCGTAGTGCCCCAACACCATCGCCAGGCAGGCCAGTCCACATTCGGTAAATTCATGCTGGCGAATAACAGGGGTCTTACCCTGTTTTTTATACTGAAAGAGCGAAAACATAATGATCCGTGGCTGAAATAAAAAAATGGCCCGGCAATGCGGGCCATGCGTACAACGTGCTTCTCGCTTAGGCGCTGAAGAAACCGCCGATGAAGCCGCCCACCAGGCCGAATACGCCGCCGATGGTGCCGCCCAGCGCGCCTAACATCTGGCTGCCCGCGTTATAGCCCGCGCTTGCGCCCTGAATAGCGGCAGCAAACGGATCCCAACCACCGATGATGGCCTGTGCTTTTTTGAAATCGATAACTTGCATGATACTTTTCCTGTTAACGTGAATTAGTTGTAGCTACCAACCAGCGCGCCCAGGAAGCCCATTGCGCCACCCAGAACTCCGCCAACCACACCGCCAACCATGCCCATGATGCTGGCGCCAGTGTCGTAACCCAGCTGTGCACCTTTAACCAGACCAGCGAACGGGTTTAACGCGCCGCCAATAATGTCTTTCGCTTCTACGAATGAAATCGCTTTCATTTTTATCTCCTGTAGTGATGGATCTTTAGCATGATGCTAAAGGCTAATTTCCTTTTATGAAGGAAAGCGGTTGCTACGGGCAGGTGGTCAGCGGAATGATTTTATTGCCATAAATAATCATCCGCCTTGCAGCCTGCCCGGCATTATCTATTTCCAGCCGTTGCCCCGGTGGAATATATTTTGAATTGTTGTATTGCGTACTGCACCCGACCGAGGAAACATATTTAAAATAGGTATTCCCGGTATTACTCACCACCCCGTTGCTAAACGCATAATCAAAATGTCGTGTCCATGGTCGGACAATCAAAATAGCCTCAAGCGAGACCACCACATCCGACTGGATGCGCTGGCCTTTGCGCGTGATAACCTTTGCCTGGAGCGGCGTCTCGGTGAATTTTACGCGATAGTATCGCTCTTTGTTGTCATGCGGGCCGGTATAATAAAATTTAAAACCCGCGCGTTCACCGCTCCCCAGCGTTAATTGCTTAGGCGAATACATGACTTCGCCGTCTTTTATTTCGGTTTCTTTTCCCTTCTCTTTAGGAACGTCTACCTGAATAAGCGACACGGTATAATTCTGACGCTCGCTGGTATCGTTTTTTATCGGCTGAAAAACAACTTCTCTTTCGGGAAGAAAATCAATATTCAGACTTTCGATAATTAAAGCATTTGCCCCTGTGGAAATGAAGCAATTTATTGCAAAAATAGCCAGGAATTTTCCAGTCATGGTTGATTAATTCCAGGATGCGCTAACATCTATTCTTCCCTGCGCGGTCACTTCACCAAACCAGCTATTTCCGTCATAGGTGGTTTTCGATACCGGATTATCCATAACGAACTGGAGGATCAGCGGTGTTTTCCAGAGCCACATATCGGTCACGCCGGAACTCATTTTGTCCCACTCTTCCGCATGGGTGGCCGGCGCCGGGATCGACAGTACTTCGCCTTTACAGTTGTGCGCCATCAGCGTCTGGCTTTTCCCCACCAGCACGTTGCCCGGAATGGGAACCGTAAAGCCGTTGCCGCTAAAGGCGCAGTAGTCCACCCCATTCAGGCTTTGGGTAGGCCCGGTGACTTTTACCGTGACCGCAATCGCCGCATCTTTTTGCGCCCCGCTGTAGGTGATGGTGTAGGGGATCTCAATGGGCGCTTCGCCGATAATGCCTTTCCCTGAGCCGCCCAGACCGTCAGGATCGAGGGTGTAATCCGGGTTGTCTGGCACAATTTCCAGCCCGGGTTCGATAGGGTTAATCACCAGGCCGCCCCCCGGCTGGAAGCAGAAATCCGCCGCCAGCGAGCTGTTGCCGGGCGTCAGACACAGGCTGACGATATTGCCAATGTTGCTGCCGTCCCCCGCCTGCGCCACGCTCAGAATTAACGCTTTCGGCAAAAAGATTTTAAGGTACGCTTTGCCGCCGTTTTTCTGCGGCGCTGCAAGGAAGGTGTTCGCCAGGACACGCGTATCGCTCAGGATACCGCCGGAGATACTGTACCAGGTGTTTTCATCGAAGGTCAGCTCGGCGGCAAGCCCGGTGCCGCCGCTCATGTGCGATTGCAGCACGCTGTTGACGCGGGAAGAGGTGAGCGCCAGCCCTCCGTTGTAACCGGAGATATCTTCCCCAACAAATGTGTATTCGAGCAGGTCGCACAGGACGCCAGAGACCGTGTTACGGGTGTACTTGGTGCAGGTGGCCCCCGTTGATCCATCGACAATCGTCACCTCGCCGCTGATCGGGTCAATACCCAGGTTAAGCGCTCTGGAGTTGGTCATGGTCAGCGTGCCCACCTTGTGAAGCGTATTGGTGGTGGTCACTTTGTTGATGGAGCTGATTTGCGGCGTGGAGGTGATGGTCACTTCATCCCCTGGCGCGGCGTTGAGCAAATAGTTAAAGAACGGATCGCCCAGTACCCAGCGCCCGTATGACGTGCCGGGCTCCATCACCGGCGGCTTAACCACCATCGACGTGTCGGTATAGCTGGTCGTCGGGGTGTACCCCGTGTTGCCGCAGGACGAGGAACACGCCGTCCCTTTAAAGAACGGAGAAGCGCTGGAACCGGTCACCGAAAAGTCGATAGTTAACGCGCTGCCTGCCGGGCCGTTGAAGCTGTTGTCCGGGATGTAAGTGGCGATACCGTTATTCGTTTTCGCACTCAGGGTCGGCCACTCGCGCGAACCGTGTAAAAACGCGGTCGACGTGCTGTTCAGACTAAACAGCCCTGCGCTGTTTCCCGTACCGTTATTGTCCGGGTTATTAATGGCGAAATAGGGCAGCTCCTGCGCCAGGGCCGCCGCGCTTATCAGCAGTAAATTAAGAGCGAATATCTTTTTCATCGTCACGTTCCTGCGTTCCTTTTGCTTCCTGCCAGACGAAATCGCCTTTGTCGCAGGAGATGTCCCCAAGCCACAGCGCACCGCGGTTAGACTCGATGTCCAGGCGCACTTCGCAGACGCTGTCGTCCGGCGTGGCGATACTCAGGACAGGGTTGTTCTTATCAACGTCGATCACGAAGCGTCCGTCGTTTTCCGTCCGGGTCAGCCCGACGTGGTTTTTGATCTGCATGGCGCCAATCGGGGCCCCGTTTGCATCCACAAGACGACCAAACAGAGTGACGATTTTCTTCACCTGCGGCTTCATCACCACGGTATTGCCCGGATAAACCGTGATATGGCGACGCGCATTCGCGCCAATCTCATAGCTTTCCGTACCGGTTTCACTGTTCATCACTTCCAGGTCATAAGCCTGGTATGCCGGCAGCGACAGCCAGGTCTTATCCCCTTTGATGCGTTCTGCCCGGCCGTTAAGCTTCAGGGTCAGCGCTTCATCAGATTTGAGACCGGTACTGACAATCACCCCTGCGCTTTCGGTGCCTTTCCCGGCGGCGATGGCCTCTTTGGACCAGCCCACGCTGCCGTCACTGGTCAGCGTGGAGTTCCAGCCTTTACTCATGCCGCTCTGGACGCTGAGGATGTTGCTGTTCCACGGCGTGTCGAAGTTCACGCTGCCGCCGCCGCTTACGCTGCGATCCTGGCGGCTGTTAAAGGCTTTCGAGACGTTGGCGGTAGCCGATTTCAGGTAATCGCCTTCAAACTGGCGGCTGGCGCTGACGTTCAGCGCCGTGCCGGTATCGCGATTGTGGGAAACGCCAACCGACACGGTATTGCCGAGCGGTATAGCGAAATCGAGCATCACGTAACGATCTTTCTCTTCGTAATACCCGTCGTATTTGTTGCGCGACATTCCCACCCGCAGGCGCGCCGTACCGTAGCGACCGGCGTATAACCCCTGGGAGTAGTCCAGCTGATAGCGTTTATAGCGATAGAGGTCGTCCTCCTGGCGCATCAGGCTCAGGTTGCCCGCCGAGGGCAGACCGAACGACGGCAGGCTAAAGGAGGCGCCCCAGGTATTGCCCTTGCTCTCATAGATATCGAGGAACTTGCCACTGGAGAGCTGTTCATGGGAGTACCACACCGAGCCGATCTGCCACGGCAGGCTGAGATTCGCCCCATAGTTGGCGCGATAGGTTCCGTCGGAGGCGGCCATGGTCTGGGTATTCACCGAGAAATAGCCCGTCAGGTTCAGGGAGGCCCACAGCTCGCTGACGATGTGTTCCCGCATCATGTAGGTGGAGGCGTTCCAGTCGACCATCCCGCTGCGCTTGCTGAACGAGGCTCCCACCAGCGACATGGTGTCTTTATGTTTGGTGTCGTAATCGTAGTAGTAGGTGTTGTCCTGCTCGTTTTTGCGTTTCGCGTATTTTTTATAATTGACGACGGATTTATCGCGGCTATACATCCCGCCCCACATCTGCCAGCGCAGCGTTTCCGACACGTTGCTGGAGAACGGCTTATTTACGGTGTACATGTTACGCGACACGGTGCGGCTTCCGCTCACCACCTCAACTTCGATGCTGTAGATCCCGTAGGGCAGGCTGCTGGTGTCAATTTCATGGTTGCCGACGTCAAAGCGCTGAATGCCGATAAGCTGCCCGTCACGACGAATACGGGCCTCGCCCGCCGTGGGGAAATAGACCACCACCGGCGTCAGAGAGAGCGTGTTATCGCGTTTGCGGGAGTTGGCCTGGTTGCCCATGGAAACGCCGTAGACTTCACCGCCGGAAATCCCGCTGACGCTCGCCAGAGACTGCATCGCCCAGCCGTTCAGCATGCCTGCGGCGTAGCGCATCCCCTGATAGTCGCGCTCCCACATAACCGCGTTCATCTGGGTATCGCTGCTGCTCTCGTTGACGTAGCCAGAGCCATCGATCAGCACATGATCGACGCCCATTGAGATCCAGTTTCTCGCGTTCAGATAGCCCGACGACCAGCTGTCACCGTAGCCGCTCTCGGTGTGATACGCCCCGAGGTTGTAGGAGAACGTGCCGCTCAGGTCGTCAGACTCCGGCGCATCAATATCCACCTCACGCGGGCGAATATTCACCCCGTAGTCGCTCTGCGACAGATTCAGCAACAGGCGCATTTTTTTCTGATCCAGTTCGAACGCCGAACCCGCGCTAACCGGAATACGCATCTGGTCATCAAACTGCTTATCGTTAATGCTTTGCAGTAACGCCCGCATCTCTTTTGACAGACGAATGCCGTTATCAGACTCCTGGACCTGAACGTCCCTCAGCCCCAGCTTCAGATCTTTTGCAAAGAGCGTCACGTCACCGATACGAACATATTCACTCGCCGTGCCTTCGTGGTTCCCTTGTTGTGCTGAGTGTGGACGCGTATTCACCAGATAGACGGGAATTTTGATCCCCTGCTCCAGCAGTGCATAAAGCGAGTCGGGAAAACGGTAATTAGCGATAACCACGGAGCTTGAGGCTGCATGCGCAAGCGCGGGCAGCGTGCCGGATGCGCAAGCCATCATCACCGGCAACACTAATTTATTTTTCACCATGCATCCTTACTTAACAGGAATGAACTGTTTCAGGTCCCATATTCCGAGATGAAAATGGTTATCCGTAACGTTGATATCCTCGATAGCGCGCGAGGTCTCTGGCATCAGGTAGAAGTTTTTGCTACACGGCGTGCCGGGGGATTCCGGATTCGGCTTCAGGCAGGTCCCGGTCGCATTGACGCGAAACGAGGTGTTCCCTTTATTGGTTATTTTTCCCGCCACATAGACGAAATCAATCTTCTTATCCCGGGGCTGAACCACCAGAATGGTGCTCACCACCGCGCGCGTCATCCCGGTGCCGTTTTTTGGCGAACCGCTGTCCACCTCTTCGCTTACCCCTTCATCCGTGAAGGTAATGCGGTAGTAACGCTCTTTGTTATCGGCGTTCCCGTGATAGTAAAATTTGACGATATTGCTGGTACCGGCGGGCATCACCATGCGCGTGGGCGTCAGCAACAGTTCGTCCACTTTCTCCGGATTGATGACGATCCCTTCATCCATTGGGCTGCTGATCCGCTGTGCGCGAACAGAAACAATGCGCACGCTGTCTGCTTCGTTTTTTATTTCCTTGGCGGTGGAGTCAGCATCCGCAGAAATAATGGTGGTGACTTTTCCCACATTAATGGCCAGCGCGGAGGAAGAGATAAATAATAAAAATAAGAAGGCGGATTTGAGGTTAAACATGCTATTTCCCTAAACAGGGGCTTGCGCCCCTGGATCGATCAGGCCTTAGCCCCAGGTTGCGCGGAACGCAACAGACACGGTCCCTTCCCACAGGCTGTTGGTCAGGTCTTTGAACTCTTTCGCCGTACCGGCATTGTCCTGAGCGGAGTCAACGTAGAAGACGAATTTGTCCTGGCCGGTAATTTCGGTATCTGCCGCCGCGCCTGCGCTGGTGGTCAGGTTCCACAGGCCAGAAGAGACGCCGGTGTTAGAAGAGGAATCAACCAGCGTGGTCCATGCGGTTGATTTCGCCCCCACGGTGCCACCGATAGAGCCCAGGTCGTTACCGCCCCAACGCGCACCCACTTTCAGCTTGGTCGCTTCACCACCCACGCTGAACAGCGTGTTGTTTGAATCGTCGAGGATAGCTTCGAGTTTGAAGCTGGTCGCCGTAGAGTGATCGCCACGGATAGCCACATCAAACAGACCGGTGTCGGTGTTGAAAGATTTGGTGTTGGCGCTGTAAACAAAGTTCAGAGCACGCGTTGGCGTAACAACCAGATCGGATTCGCTGTCTTTGGTCGCGGTTGCCTGCCATGTGGCAGAAGCCGTCGTTTCTGCTGCATTAACTGCGCTCAGGGCAGAAACAGACAGCAGGGAGCCCAGAACGATAGCGTTCAGTTTGTTCATTTATTTAGTCCTTCAAAAAAGAATCCACGTGTATAAAAAGGGGAGCCCCTTTTTCGAGGCGGAGTATAGACAGCCGCAAAATAACGAGGCAATACAGAAAAATTCACTCGACGGAGAGCAACAATAAAAATATAAATAAATTTCTCGTATCTTATTGTTACGTATTGAGTAAATTACTCACTTTCCCGAGTAATAGATAAATATCGATTTTTTAATAAAGAGAAATATCAGGACGTCGGGACAGCCACACACATCATTACAGGCAACACCAGCCCCTTAATTAACCACGCATGTTTTTTTACGCTGGTAATATAGAAGAAGTTGATATTATCAAGTAACATTTCGTTTACAACGCCATCCGGCGCCGCATCATCTTCAGATTTATTCAGCTTTTTATCCTTAATATAAAAGATATTGCTTCCATCGACTTTTTCCACGCTGAGCGTGTAATTTCGGTCAATCAGGTAGCTTTTGCCCTCTTTCTTGAGCACGCCTTTATGAATAACCGTCACAACATCTTTGTTGTTAAACAGGAAAAGCGTGGTTAGCGACATATCGGTTGACTCACCCGTGGAATATGTTTTCCAGGAAATGGTATCTGACTGGCAGCCAAACCCCTCATCCTGCGTTCTGGTAAAATAGATCCATAACAACGCGATGACAGACAGCGCCAGTACGATACTGAACAGTACACTCATTTTAGTCCTTGACATATTTTAACTCCCGGTCAGGCTTCTGTAAGAAATGCAGTTCTTATAATCGTCGATACTGTCCTGCTGATAACAGATGGCCAGGAAATAATTTTCTATCTGCGACTTTTTAAACCTGGAATAGTAAGCATCTGCAACCTGATGTTGACAGTCGATATGTTGACTGGCGATGACCTCTTTTACGTGATTAAAGTAGTGCTGTCGCGGCTGATACATATTCTTATCGATCAGGTATACCGTACACCGGTCCACTTTACCGAGCAGATGCATATCAGAATCTTTCAGGCTCTCGGCATAGGAATCCCTTTGGTGCAACAGTAAAACAGCGGTGCCGATAACGGTAATCAGTAATAAGGTGCAGAGAGAAATAAAGAGTCTGTGCAGCGATATTAATTGTTTAGGCGGATCGGCATCTTTCTTATGCGCTAGCGTATCGAATGATTCAGAGGCAGATTGTTCACTAAGCGTTGAAACAACCGGCGGCCTGACCGTGTGGTGTTCAATATGCGCGGCAAGGCTAAATCCCTTGCCACGTATCGTTTTTATCAGTAAAGGGTCGCATCCTAATGTACGAAATGCTTTTCTGATTTCACTTATGGCAACATTCAGACTCACCGAAGAACCAGAGAAACCATGATCCTCCCAGACCTTCTTTATCAGGTCGTCTCTGTCGAGAGTTTTACCATTATTGATGATAAGTTCATAAAGCAGACGACCCGCCTGGTTAGATAACTTAATGGATGACTCTTCCTCTCCATTAATCATGATCATACCGGTGTCGACTTCATAAAGCATTGTAAGATCAATGAGATACTTCATATTATTATTACGCCATTGTTAAAATTATGTGCATTTGCCAGGCAATAATAAGTCTAAAGTTTGTGTGGTCAAGTCGCGTGATATTAATTGAGAGATGAATTCATAAAGCTTCATTAATTAACAATTATTAAATCATTAATAAAAATATTTGAACCAACGCATTTAGGTTAAAACATTAAAAAAAACTAACACACAAGATTATAATCTTAAACTTTAGAAATTGTTGGAATAATGTTTTGTTATGTACTTTTTTAGTGCAACATAATATCGTCAAAGCATTCTCCCGAGTCGCCATGCGTCTAGCCGGTACATCAGGGACATGTGTAGCCGATTAACATTCATTTTAAATAACACAAATCTTCATGGAGTTTATCATGTTCAAATCGATCATGACCGTATCACTGCTGGCCGCTGCTATTGCCTCTACCAGCGCAGTGGCCGCAGACAATTCGGCGGGTGGTATTATTAACTTTACCGGCGCTATTACCGATACAACCTGTACCATTAACGGCGGTAAAAGCGCAGACTTTACCGTTGCGCTTTCCCCTATTTCGGTAAAAGATGCGGGCACCACGGTTGGCCTGATCACTAAGAATAAAAAATCTATTGCGCTGACTTTCTCAGGTTGTTCACCAGCAGCCGGAACGACCGGCACCCCGCTGAAAGTGTATTTCTCCAGCGCGGATAATATTTCCACTGACGGTAAATACCTGCTCAATAACAGCGTGAACGAAAGCGATGCCAGCATGGCACGTAATGTCGGTTTTGCGCTAGTGGAGCCAGGTTCGTCCACGCCAATTACCCTGAACCAGCCTTACACCACGGATATTATGGGTACAGCGACCGCGCCAGATTCCGAGACGCTGACGCTGGATGTTTATTATTATAAAACGAACGCCGCTGCCGCCACCGTGGGCGAGTTAAGCTCCAACGTAACGTATACCATTTCCTACCTGTAATAATGATTATTCAGGCTCTGTTTTCGCAGAGCCTGTATTTAAGGTTGCAATCATGCGCAAGGCAATTTTGCTGGCAGGCTTACTGCTAAGCACCGGTCACTCATGGGCCAATATTGTCATTAATGGCACCCGTGTCCTTTATCCTGAAAATAACAAAGAGGTGATCGTCCAGTTAATGAATACGGGCGATGCGCCCGCTCTGGTGCAATCCTGGATAGATGACGGTGATATTAATTCCACGCCGGAAACAGCCAATGTGCCGTTTTTGCTGTCGCCGCCAGTAATAAAGGTTAACGAACATAATGGCCAACAGCTTCGTATTAAAAAGCTGCCGTCCAGCTTGCCTGCGGATCGCGAATCCGTCTTTTTCCTGAATGTTCTCGACATTCCGCCCAGACCTGAAAATCTGCAAAATCAGAATACCGTTCAGCTGGCGATTAAATCCCGTATCAAACTTTTTTACCGGCCCGCTGCGCTGAAAGGCACGCTGGATGACGCGGTGGCGAAACTGACGCTCGCCGCCGAAGGCGATCGCTTTCGCATTACAAATAACAGTCCGTTCCATATTACGGTCGCCAATATTTCGCTGGGTAAAACGAAATTGCTCCAGGAGTCCCCTATGGTTTCCCCGTTTGGGCAGCTGACGGTCGCCGCAAAAAATACGGTTAAGCGCGGACAGACCTTCCAGCTGATGTATGTGGACGATCTTGGCGCGTATAAAACCCGGACTTTCACCAGTCAGTGATCGGAAAGACTCACCATGAAAATGAAACAAAACAGACTCTGTCTGCTGGCAGTCTGCACGCTTCTGCTTTCGCATAAATCAGGGGCCGTCTCGTTTGATCCCTCCCTGCTTGCTGGCGCATCCGGTGAGTCCGATCTGTCTCGCTTTTCCGAAAACAACGCCATGCCAGCCGGCAGTCAGGAGATGGATATCTACGTAAACGGCAGCTGGAAGGGACGTTATACCGTCATCTACGGCGAGCAGCGTGACGACATCCGCCTTGCCTGGAAAGATGCCCGGTCGCTTGGCATCAACACCACGTCCGTGCCTGCGCCCGCCATTGCGCACGGGCAGGTTCAGCTGCGCGATCTGGTTCAGGGCGGTGAAGTCAAAACCGATACCAGCACCCTGAGTCTGGCGCTTACCGTTCCGCAGGCGGCCGTGCTGCGTACTGAAGAAGGTTACATTGCCCCCCAGTTCTGGGACGAGGGGATACCGGCGCTGATGCTCTCGTGGAACACGACCTGGTACAACACCCGCGCGAAAGGCGCTGCGAAAGACACAAATGATGATTTTTATGCCGGGCTGGATTCCGGCGCCAACCTGTTCGGCTGGCAGTTTCGCGACAGCAGCGCCTGGCGGAAAACGGCCAGCGGAGAGAGTAGCTGGCAGAATAATACCCGCTACCTGCGCCGTCCCCTGGCCTCGCTGAAATCCAACCTGACGCTGGGTGACTTTTATATTCCTGGCGATCTGTTTGATTCCCTGCGCGTGCGCGGCGTGTCGCTGGCGTCGGACATGAAGATGCGCCCAAATTCACAGCAGGGTTTTTCACCGGTGGTTCACGGCGTGGCACGGACGAACGCCCTGGTGAAAGTTATCCAGAATGGCAACGTGATCTATCAGGAGAATGTGCCGCCGGGCCAGTTTACCCTCGACAGCATTCAGCCTACCGGCTCCGCGGGCGATTTGCTGGTGGTGGTGCGTGAAGCGGACGGTTCACAGCAGTCCTTCACGGTGCCGTTTTCCGCCGTACCCGGGATGCTAAAAGAAGGGGTGAGTCAGTACAGCGTGGTGGCGGGTAAAGTGCATCAGAACACGCTCGATGCCGAACCCGCATTCATGCAGGCCACGCTGCGCTACGGGTTTAATAACCTCATCACCGGGTATACCGGGACGATTATTAGCGATAACTACCAGGCCGGGCTTGTCGGTACCGGGTGGAACCTTCCCTTTGGCGCGGTCTCGTTTGATGTCACCCACGCCAAAACCACCCTACAGGATCGCACCAGCAGCGGTCAGAGTTATCGCGTGTCGTACAGCAAATTTATCGATACCACCGCCACCAACTTCACCCTGGCGGCCTATCGCTATTCCACTAAAGGCTATTACAGCTTCAGCGACGCGCTCTATTCGCGCGAAGGGTATCAGCGCCTGAGAGCGCAGTACGACGACTATGAAGATCGGTTTGGCGTTGCGCCCGACATGTCGCTAAGCACCTGGGACGCCATGCGCGCGGCGCAGCCCAAGAATACCTTTACGCTTAACCTTAATCAGCGCCTGCTCAATAACTGGGGCACGGTGTTTGTCTCCGGCACACAGCGCGATTACTGGAACTCACAGCAAACCACGCGCGAATACCAGATGGGCTATTCCAACGCCATCGGCCGCGCCAGCTATACCCTGTCGGCCAGCCGGGTACGGAACAGGGACAGTGAAGAAGAGACGCGCCTTTACCTCTCCCTCAGCCTGCCGTTCTCGCTGTTTGATAATAATGCGTGGATCACCTCCAGCCTGACGGCCAGCGATTCGCATTACGAGCAGAGCAATATCAGCATGAGCGGGAACGCGCTGGCGTCGAACCGACTGAGCTACACCCTCTCCGGCAGTAATGCGCGGGGGGGGAAAAATGCGGCAAGCGTTAACGCCGCGTACCGTTCGAACTTCGCGACACTCGGTGGCTCTTACAGCGAATCCTCCGACTACCGCCAGACCGGGCTCAGCGGACGCGGCAGCCTGGTGGCCTACCCGTGGCACGTTCTCGCCTCAAACGAAACCGGCACAACCATGACTATCGTCGATGCGCCAAAGGCGGAGGGGCTGATGGTGAACGGCGATGAAAGCATTATGACGAACCGCGATGGCGTGGCGCTGGTGCCTTACGCCACCCCGTATCGCAAAAACGCCATTACGTTAACTGAAACGGAAAACAGCGCTGGCGCGGAGGTGATCGGCAATATGGCTAACGTGGCTCCTTACGACGGGGCGGTGAGCTATATCCGCTTTGAAACCGACAAGCGCCAGTCATGGGTACTTCATGCGACGCGCGCCGACGGCAAACCGCTGCCCTTTGGCACCGAAGTGCTGGATGAACATGGTGAATCTGTCGGGTATGTCGGACAGGCCAGCGTACTGTATATCCGTGCTGAACAGCCGCCACGCGCGCTCAACGTGCATCTCCGCGGCGGAAAGTGCGAAATCTCCTCCCCGGCCTGGGGGCTGAACAGCCCCTCATCGGTTTGCCATTAATTACGGATTATCAAAATGTTACGATCATTCATGTTCCTGCTCCTCACCAGCGTTAGCGGGATGAGCTATGCCACCTGCTCCGGCAGCAGCATCGTTTATGGCACACCGATTACCATTGATTTATCGGATAAGCTGAGCCCGGCCACGCCCACATGGACCGGCAGCTTCACCACCCAGTACAGCGGCTCGTTCAACTGTACGACGGGTAATAGCGAATTTTCTTACACGCCGATCCTCTCGACCGACAGCAAATACGCGACCATCCTCGGATTCAGCAACAACAAGTATATGGTGCGGGCGGAGATCACCAATCCCCCGGCCAATAAAACCCTGTCTGCCAGCGGTAGCCATACGGCGTCTGAGCTGAATACACCGTTTACGGTTCGCTTCACCCTCGTTAACCAGAGCGGCACCACCCTGACGGGGGATACGGCGAACATGAGCGACGTTCTGTTCGTCAGCGACATGAGCGGGTTATCTATCTGGGAAATCATCACCTGGCCAATCAATCAGGTCATCAAGATAGCGCAGTGGTTATTCAGCGGGTTCAAGTGGCCTTACGACAACCGCGATATGTTTGGTCAGCCGATGATCATCAAATACGCGCCAAAACTGACTACCTGTTCCTTTGATAATGCGGGGCTGACCGTGGCGCTGCCGACGCTCGGCATTCCCCAGCTCAGTGCATCCTCACAGCCGGGGCTGACGCCTTTTTCACTGAACATGAGCTGTCAGAACGTCGGGGTTAATGGCAATTCCGATCGGGCAATTGAGATGTTTCTGTCCAGCACGCAGCTGCTTTCGACCGACAGCTCGGTGCTGATCGACAGCAGCAGTAGCGCGGCGCAGGGCGTGGGGCTCCGCCTGATAAAACGTGACGCCCCGCAAACGCCGGTGACCTTCTCTACCTCGACCACCAGCCGTGGCAACGCCACAATGATCTTCAGCGTGGCGGCTGGCGCGGCGCTGGACGAACATTTCACCCTTCCGATGGCGGCGTACTATTACGTGTGGGCACCCGCCCAGGTGAGCCAGGGTAAGATCAATACATCGGCTACGCTGAATATTATCTACCCCTGATGTGGACTATTCCTCCATCTTTCCAACCGCCTGCACATACTTAATCAGTTCGCTGTGGTTGGAAAGATTCAGCTTTTTCATCGCATTATGCTTCTGCGTCGCAATAGTACTGACCGAACGGTTTCGATGACGGGCAATCTCCGTCGTTGAAAATCCTTCCACAATAAGATGAAGCACCTCCCACTCTCTGGCCGAGAGGATGGAGCGCGCCCGGGAGCCGGACCGCATTACCCGCCTGAGCCACGAAGAGATCGACGGTTTTTGCCCGTCCGCCATGAGCAACGCGGGTAATTCCTTTTTCAGTTCAGTCAATTCATCCTGCTGACTGATGGTTAATTCAAATTTCATCTCCAGAACTTTTTTTAACAGCCCGTAAGGCAGCTCGGGCACCAACAGAACACGCCTGACGTGATGGGTTTTACATAAAGATGTAAAACGGCTGCTGACCTCCGCACTCCACTCTTTATGATTAAGCAGATAATTAAATTCAGTGAAGAAAACATCCACGTTATTATCCGCCACCGCCGCCAGCGCCTGTTCTGTGGAATCGACCTGAGTAATGTTCAGTACGTAATCGGGTAAAAGATCCTGGAGCGCCCGGAATATTATCTCTTTAAATATATTTATTTTGTAAAACACCATTACCCTTACGATACGTTCAGTATTATTCATGTCTTTTCTAAATTCTCGTGACCGGAGGAAAATGATAATAGTTTATGTACTCACCACTCACAACCTCTTCGCGCCAGGATTTTATCCTTCTCAGGCTTAAAAATCTGAACAAGGACATTAAATTCATAGAAAAAATTCTATTTTATTCTGCGCGCCGTTTCCCCTTGCAGATAAAGCCTTGTCGATAACTCTGCCACGATCACAATTTTTCTTACAGGAATAGCATTAAGCCACTGAAAAATCGGTGGATTAACCCCATTAATTAACCGCCCGATGCTTATTATCCGCTCATTTACAGAATAAAAATCTGGCATGAATATTATTAGAAGATTAAAACAATTGCATATACCATTAAAACCCTTTTTCAATTTTATCTTCCTCTAATAATTGGCATCAGCTTTACTCGACGGTTTGTATTGGCTTACATTGATGCCATCGCATCGCGTTATTTAAAAAAGTGCTCGCTATTCTTTTAATAAGAGAGTGCGAACCGCCATTTTCTCTTATATGGACTGTTTACTCAGCGAAAGGAGAATGCCAATGCAAAATAAAAAAACAATTCACGTTGCCGTTGTTGACAGCTGCGAATTCACGATGATTGGCCTGCAATCGCTTGGAAAGCGTGAGCCTGATGAAAAACACGACGTTATTTTCCATGGGTTTACCCATATCGAAGAACTTGCTATGAGTGAACAACTCTTTGATATCATCATTTATGATCCGTTGAATACGCGTCATTTCCGGGTGACGACGAATGACGACATTCTCTGTATTAAACAGAAACAAGTGACAGCGAAGATCTATATCTATTCGTTATCCGCCGGCTATTTGAAATTCAAACATGTTGATGGAGTCATCAGCAAAAGAGTCTCCCTGGGGGATATCAAAGCGCTGTGGCAAATACTGATGAGCCAGACGCCGCAAGAGTCTGGCCGTTACAACGTAGGCATGACGACCCGCTTACGCACCCCGGCGAGGCTGTCCAGCGAGGAGGCAAGCGTATTGCGCGGCTATTCCTGTAATCTCAAAACCAAGCAAATCGCCCGTCAGCTGGGGTGTAACGTCAGGCTGGTTTACTTTTATAAGAACAACGCCATGAACAAGCTTAAAGCCGTGCGTGGCCCCTCGTTTTACCAGAGCATTCGCTGGATCCTGAATTAAGAATTTGACCGTGTGTCGTTTGCCTTTTGTTCCCGTGTCCGCGGGAACCTTTTTTTCATTTTCTGAAGGCTGTTCCATGTATACCGTTCTTCCCTCTCCCCTGTTGCAACGTATCTCAGGGCTGCGCTTCCAGCCGCTTGTCGATCTTCATTCGGGCCAGGTGTTCGCGCATGAAGTGCTTGTGGAGATCCGTAACGTCAATCTTGAGGTGCTGTTTGCCTCGCTGCCCTCGCGCAGCGCGCTGCAAATCTTCTTCTGGCAGGCCAACACTCTCTTACAGATACCCGCCCGGGACGGTTACTGGCTAAACCTTCCGGCAGAGCACCTTCTCGACGAACGCGCTATCCGGTTGTTGCTGGCGTTACGCCATCAGCAGCGGTTAACGATTGAAATTCAGGATCCCCTGACCATCACACGGCTGAGCGAGGCTGAGCAACGTCATCTTCATGCCACGCTTGTTCGGTTAAAAGAGGCGGGATGGCAAATCTGGCTGGACGATTTAACCCGGGAGTTGGCTGAGGCGTTCGCGCGGCTTGCGCTACCGCTGGATGGGGTAAAAATTGACCGTTCAGCACTGCGCGAGCGCGCGCCGCTTGCCCCGTTTGTGCAGGAGGTCAGGACAGGTATCGCGCAATCAATTCTTATCGAAGGCATCGAAAACTCGCGGGATCTGGCGCGCGCCCGCACGTCCGGCGCACAGTCTGGCCAGGGTTTTCTGTGGCCCGAAAGCCGAACCGATGCCCGCGTAACGCTTTGACGGCCAGCGGAGCGCTGGCCTTTTTACCGGGGCTTACCAGCCCGGCACCGCGCCACCGTTAAAAAGGGTCTCTGCCGCTTTCGCCACTTCCGGCGACTGATAGGACTGGATAAATTCCTTCACGTTTTCAGCGTCTTTGTTGTCTTCACGCGTGACCACAATATTCACATAGGGTGAGTTTTTGTCTTCAATAAAGACGCTGTCGTGTACCGGAGACAGCCCCGTTTGCTGGAGATAGGTGGTACTGATGATGGCCACATCCACTTTCGGATCGTCCAGCACGCGCGGCAGCTGCGCCCCTTCCAGCTCCATAATCTGTAAGTTTTTCGGGTTCGCGGTAATATCCAGCGCCGTTGGCAGCAGGCCAACATCCGGTTTAAGGGTAATCAGCTTCTCTTTTTGCAGCAGCAACAGCGCGCGACCAAGGTTGGTGGGATCGTTTGGAATCGCAATGGTTGCGCCGTCCTTCAGCTCAGACACCGATTTAATCTTTCGGGAGTAACCCGCCATCGGGAAGACGAAGGTATTGGCCACGGCGACCAGATTGTAATTGTGCGCCTTGTTATCTTCTGCAAGGAAAGGGCGATGCTGGAAGACGTTGGCGTCCAGTTCGCCCTGGTTGGTGGCATCGTTGGGTAGCAGCGAGCCGCTAAAGCCCACCAGCTCAACATCCAGACCGTATTTCTCCTTTGCCACCTTTTTGGCGACTTCCGCCACGTCCTGCTCAGCGCCATTGATTACGCCGACTTTAATGTGTCTGGCATCATTGCCGCCCTGGTCACAGCCCGCGAGCAGCAGGCCAGTCAGGAGAAGCACACCCATTCGAAGTTTCACGAGACAGTTCCTTTTGAAAGACGTTTTGAAGACTATATCGACAACGAGACGGCAGGCTAAAAAACGAAAAGGAATCAGTAAGACGGTTAAGTTATATGCGGCCTGTTGCCGGGTGGCGCTGCGCTTACCCGGCCTACGTGACGGGGGAAGTGTAGGCCCGGTAAGCGTAGCGCCACCGGGCGATGGGCATCAGGCTACGGTAGTCCAGGCGCAAGCAGAACCGCTAACCTCACGCCTGCCGACGCAGCGGCGCTTCGCGCAAAAACCACGACAACACAAACGCCAGCACCATAATCCCCGCCGCCAGCATGAACACCGCATGGATCGCCGAGCCGAACGCATCCAGATAGTCCAGACGCAGGGCATCAGGCAGATGGTGTATGGCAACGGGATTAAGTTCGCGCGGCAGTTCCGCCCCTTCCGGCAGCCTGTCGATCAGACCTGATTGCAGAATATGGGTGAACACCGCGCCAAACAGCGCAACGCCAATCGCCCCGCCAATGGAGCGGAACAGCGTCACCCCAGACGTCGCGACGCCGTATTGATCGGCTGACACGCTGTTTTGCACCGCCAGCACCAGCACCTGCATCACCAGTCCCAGCCCCATGCCCAGCACGCCGGTAAACAGGTAAAGCTGCCAGGTTGGAGAGGTGATTGAAATGCGCGTCAGTAACATCATCCCCACCACGCCGAGCAGCGTGCCGAGGATCGGGAACAGACGATATTTCCCGGTACGGCTGATGATGCGCCCGCTGATGATGGAGGTGAGCAACAGCCCCCCCATCAGGGGGATGAGCTGCAAACCGGCCTGCGTCGGCGTGGCGTCTTTTACCACCTGTAAATAGAGCGGCAGGAAAGTGACGGAGCCAAACAGCGACATGCCGATAATAAAACCGATCAGGCTACAGAGCAGGAAGCTGCGGTCGCGGAAGAGCGACAGCGGGATAATCGGCTCCCACGCCAGCCGCTCTTCGTAGATAAACCCGGCGATCCCCGTCAGGCCGAAGGCCAGAATGCACCACAGCTGCGGGTCGCTCCATTGGCGGATCGTCCCCCCCTCGGTGGTAAACAGAATGATGCACAGCAACGCCATGCTGAGGTAAATCGCCCCCAGGTAATCAATCTCATGCTTGCTGCGCCGCGCGCTGCCGTGGAAAACCGCGCCAATCACCAGCAGCGCAAACAGCCCCAGCGGCAGGTTGATGTAGAAAATCCAGCGCCAGGATGCGTGCTGAACGATAAACCCGCCGATCAGCGGCCCTATCACCGTCGCCAGGCCAAACACGCCGCCAAACAGCCCCTGATAGCGACCCCGATCGGCAGGCGGGATCACGTCCGCCACGGCAGCCATGCTGATCACCATCAGCCCCCCGCCCCCCAGCCCTTGCAGGGCGCGCATCAGCACCAGCTGGGTCATGTTCTGCGCCAGACCGCACAGCGCGGACCCCACAAGGAACAGCACAATCGCGATTTGCAGAACGATTTTTCGGCCAAACAGATCGCCGAATTTGCCGTACAGCGGCACCACGATGGTCGAACTGAGGATATAGGCCGTTACCACCCACGAGAGTTTATCCAGCCCGCCCAGCTCACCCACGATAGTCGGCAGCGCGGTGGAAACAATGGTTTGATCCAGCGCCGAGAGCAGCATCACCAGCAGGAGTGCGCTGAACAGCAGCTTAATCGACGGCGCCTTTTTCGCAGGTTGAGTCATTACGTCGGACTCCATAAGACATCACTTGAAATTAATTAATCGTATAATTAATATTTGTGGAAGTGATGAATAAGATCAAGAGATACGGTGACCATGTCAGCACAAAAGGACAATTCTGAACCCCGCCGCCCCGGTCGGCCACGCGGCGGCAAGCGCGTTACCGCCAGCCGTGAACAGCTGCTGGATATCGCCCTGAATCTCTTTTCCCGCCAGGGGATCGCCAATACGTCGTTGAACGCTATTGCCCGCGAAGCAGGCGTGACGCCCGCCATGCTGCACTACTACTTCAACTCCAGAGAACAGTTGCTGGATGCGATGATTGAGGAGCGCTTCCTGCCGTTACGCGAGCGGATCGGGGCGATTTTCGCCGACAACCGGGATTCGCCGGTGGATGCCCTGACGGAAATGGTCAGGGTGCTGGCCGAACTGGCTGAAAAGTATCGCTGGTTTGCCCCGCTGTGGATGCAGGAGGTGATTGGCGAGATGCCGGTACTGCGCACCCATTTGCAGGCACGCTTTGGCGATGAGAAATATCACACCACGCTGGCAACCATCAAAGGCTGGCAGCAGGAAGGAAAGCTGAATCCGGCGCTGGCCCCCGAACTGCTGTTCACTACGCTGCTGAGCCTGGTGCTGGTGCCGTTCTCCCGCATGCGCAATGACGAGAGGCTTAGCGCCCTCTCGCCGGAGATCGTGGTGCGCCACGTGTTAGCCGTGATAGGCACCGGGATCGGCGGTTAAAGATTTTTGGACAGATAGTGTCTCTGCATTCCCTGATAAGGGTAATCCTGCAAGGACATCTGCACCTGATAACCCTGTTTTTCATAGAACGGACGCGCCTGGAAGCTGACCGTATCCACCAGCGCGTGACGACAGCCTTTGCGACGGGCCTCCTCTTCAGCCGTTTTGATAAGCTGGCTTCCCACGCCCGTTCCCCGCACGCTGTCGCTGACCCACAGATAGTCGATGTTCAGCCAGTCGCCTTTCCGTACGCCGATTAACCCGCCCAGCATGACGCCATTGTCGTCTCGCATATATACGCCAATATCGCCACTAAACGTCCCCAGATCTAAATACTGCGCGTTATAGGCTCTTAGCCCCGTTAATAATTCTTCTTTTTCCTGTGGTGTGACGTTCTCCGTCGTGATCAGATGCATAGCGTTCTCCTTGTTTTTGTGCAGTTTAACTATCGCACAACTGCATAGCAGGGAAAATTCATACTTTTGACCGGGGTCACGGCGCTGAAAGTAACCCTACATTTCAGAGAAAGCCTGTGACTTTACCGGAGGTTTCGATGAAATCTGCACACCTGGTTTGCCTGCTCGTTTGCCTGATTTTCGCTGCGTTTGTTCACGCGCAGGAGAAGAGCGCTCCGGAGAAAGAGGCCCAGATAAAACAGCAGGTCCTGAAAGATGTAAAGAAAACCTGTACCCCGCAGAAAAAGCAGAGCGATAAAGCCTGGCAGGCGATGATTTTGTCGTCTGAGGCCAATCAGCTGCTGATCAAAAACGCCATCACCGCCGTGAAGCGTGACAACCTGGACGCCTACTGGGATGCAGTAAGTCAGGTGGATTGTATGGAAGATTACTGAGGGTTGAGCGCCGGGTGGCGCTGCGCTTACCCGGCCTACATTACACGTTTAACGCTTCCGCACATCTGGAATAATTAAATCCCCGCGCAGCACGTAGGACCCCAGCATCTGCGTTTTCTCTGTCAGCCAGCTCACGATACGCGCCGCCATGGCGTCCATGGAATACTCAATGGCCGGGATCACCGGGATACCCGGCAGATGCAGCGAACCGCCGAGGCTAAAGACCATGATGTCTTCCGGTACCGATTTATTAAACGCCTGTAACTGCGGGATCACCCGCTGGGCTTCCTGCTCATCCGCCACCAGCAGCGCGTTGAAGTTCAGCGTGGACGCGTTGTTGAGTAATTCCTGAAGCGCAACGGACGATGAAGTTGCGTCCATATACACGAGGTTGCGATTAAAGGGCAGGAAGTTTTTCTCCAGCGCATGTTTGTAACCCAACAGCACCTGATCGGCAAAGCCGCTGCCGTGCGGGTGGATGAGCGCTATCTGGCGACGCCCCTGGCTGGTGAGATAGTTGCAGGCCGTTTCAGCCGCGAACGCGTGATCGAACTGAATGCTGTTGGCGTTATCGGCTTCCATACAGTCGACCAGAATCACGTTGTCCATGTCCACGTCCAGCGGGAAACGCGCGCCAATCACCAGAATGTCATCACATAAGCCGCAGGAGAGTTCTTCAAGGGCGTTCATCACTTCTGTTTTCGTGTGTGCGAAACGCAGCAGCAGATGTTTTTGATGCTGGCTGAGGTGTTTTTCCAGCGCGTACAGGTAACCGGTGGTCTGGTTAATGTTTTCCTGCGCGCAAATCACCCCAATGCAGCCCGTCGACTGGCTGAGCAGCGACTGGGCGATCACATTGGGACGATAGTTCAGCTCGTCCACCGCTTTCAGAACAGCCTGGCGGCTGGCTTCTTTAACGCCACGCGACCCGCTCAACACCCGTGATACCGTGGCTTTGGACACCCCGGCCAGACGCGATACATCGTTGATTGTAGACATCTCTCTCCCCTGTCAGACGCAACTGGCGTCTGTAATTTCCATCACCGCTACGGCTCACATTATAGCCAGAACGGAGTATATCCGTTTCCGTTTTCCATGGAAACCGATTTTCCGTTTCCACTCAATTTGATGCCAAAACAGCCAAATTATGTGACCCACATCCGGTTAATTAGCCTCATAAGTAATGGATCTTGATGGTTGTCACACTTCTGTCTTTTATAAATGGAAACCGGTTTCCGTATCATGTCCAATCATCCTCGCAATAACTTTTTACATTTTGAGGATGGTTGTCGATGTTCAAGATTATGCTGTGCTGCTCTGCCGGGATGTCCACCAGCCTGCTGGTCAGCAAAATGATCGATGTAGCAAAAGAACGGGGCTTACCCGTGAAGATAGATGCGTATGGCGTATCCGAATTTGATACGCAGTTTCCGCACTATCAGGTGGTGCTTCTCGGACCGCAAGTGAAATACATGTTAAAGACACTCTCAGACAAGGCAGCGACGCAAGGCATTCCGGTGCAGCCCATCGACATGATGGATTACGGCATGCAGCGTGGCGATAAAGTACTGGACTATGCTCTGTCGCTTATCGAAGCGGCACACTAAAAGGTGTTCACATGAGTTCGTTATATCAATCTATGGTCGCGGTCATTGAGCAATCAATTACCCCGCTGGCCGCGAAGCTGGGTCAGCAAAAGTATGTGATTGCCATCCGCGACGGCTTTACCGCCGCGCTGCCGTTTATGATCATCGGCTCGTTTATGCTGGTGTTTATCTTCCCGCCGTTTTCGGCGGATACCACCAACAGCTTCGCCCGCGGCTGGCTGGATTTCTCCGAGACCTACCGCGAACAGCTGATGCTGCCCTTTAACCTCAGCATGGGCGTGATGACCTTCTTCATCTCGGTGGGGATTGGGGCGAGCCTGGGGCGTCAGTTTAACCTCGATCCGGTGATGTCCGGCCTGCTGGCCTTTATGGCCTTCCTGCTGGTCGCAGCACCCTATGCCGATGGCAAAATTTCGACCCAGTATCTCTCCGGCCAGGGGATCTTCACTGCGCTTATCACCGCGATCTACTCCACCCGCGTGTACGCGTGGCTGAAGCAGAACAACGTCACCATCCGCCTGCCGAAAGAGGTGCCGACCGGCGTGGCGCGTTCGTTTGAGATCCTGATCCCGGTGATGGTGGTGATCGGGACGCTGCACCCGCTGAACCTGTTCATTGAAGCGCAGACCGGCATGATTATCCCGCAGGCGATCATGCACCTGCTGGAGCCGCTGGTCTCGGCGTCTGACTCCCTGCCCGCGATTCTGCTCTCCGTGCTGCTGTGCCAGATCTTCTGGTTCGCGGGTATCCACGGGTCGCTGATTGTCACCGGCATCATGAACCCGTTCTGGATGGCGAACCTCTCTGCAAACCAGGCGGCACTGGCGGCGGGCGCGGCGCTGCCGCACGTTTATCTGCAAGGTTTCTGGGATCACTACCTGCTGATTGGCGGCGTAGGCTCGACCCTGCCGCTGGCGTTCCTCCTGCTGCGTAGCCGCGTTACCCATCTGCGCACCATCGGCAAAATGGGCGTTGTGCCAAGCTTCTTTAACATCAACGAACCGATTCTGTTCGGCGCGCCGATCATCATGAACCCGATGCTGTTTATCCCGTTCGTGTTCGTTCCGCTGGTCAACGCCTGCCTGGCGTACGGCGCAACTAAACTCGGCTGGCTGGCTCAGGTGGTTTCGTTGACCCCGTGGACCACGCCCGCGCCGATTGGCGCCTCGTGGGCGGCGAACTGGGCGCTGAGCCCGGTGGTGATGTGCCTCGTCTGCATGGTGATGTCGGCGCTGATGTACCTGCCGTTCCTGCGCGCCTATGAGCGTACGCTGATTAAAAACGAAGAGCAGAAAGCCCAGGCTGCAACCGTGGGTGCCGCTGAAGCCACAAGCAATTAAGTCAAAGAGGAAGGGTCATGAAATACGCATTTCCCGATAACTTCTGGTGGGGCAGCGCAAGCTCCGCTCTCCAGACGGAAGGGACACGAGAGGGTGAAACCACGTGGGACTACTGGTTTGCCCGCGAGCCGAACCGTTTTCACAACGGCGTGGGGCCGCAGCACACCTCCACGTTTTATCAGCACTGGAAAACGGACATTCAGCTGTTAAAACAGCTGAACCACAACAGCTTTCGTACCTCGATTAGCTGGGCGCGCCTGATCCCCGACGGCATCGGTGAAGTGAACCCGGACGCGGTCGATTTTTACAATCAGGTTATTGATGAGCTGAATGAACAGGGCATCACGCCGTTTATCACCCTGTTCCATTTCGACATGCCGATGGCGATGCAGGAAATTGGCGGCTGGGAAAACCGTGACGTAGTGGACGCTTACGCCCGCTATGCGCAGATATGCTTCGAGCTGTTCGGGGACCGCGTGCTGCACTGGTTTACCTTCAACGAGCCGATTGTTCCGGTGGAAGGCGGTTATCTGTACGACTTCCACTATCCGAACGTGGTGGATTTTCGTCGGGCGGCCACCGTGGCGTATCACACGGTGCTGGCCCATGCGAAGGCGGTTCAGGCCTACCGCGCCGGGCACTACGCGGGTGAGATCGGCATCGTGCTGAACCTGACGCCGTCTTACCCGCGCTCCCGGAACCCGGCAGACGTGAAGGCAGCGCACATTGCGGATTTAATGTTTAACCGTAGCTTCCTCGACCCGGTGCTGCGCGGGGAGTATCCGGCCGACCTGGTGGCATTGCTGAAATCTTACGATCAGCTGCCCGCCTGCAAGCCGGAAGACGGCTTCCTGATTGCGGAAGGGAAAATCGACCTGCTCGGCATTAACTACTATCAGCCGCGTCGCGTGAAGTGTCGCGACAGCGCGGTGAACCCGCAGGCGCCGTTTATGCCGGAGTGGTTCTTTGATAATTACGAGATGCCGGGCCGCAAGATGAATCCGTACCGCGGCTGGGAAATCTACGCGCCGGGTATTTACGATATTCTGGTTAACCTGCGCGACCATTACGGCAACCCCCGCTGCTTTATTTCGGAAAACGGCATGGGTGTCGAAAATGAGCAGCGCTTTATTGAAAACGGCCAGATTAACGATCAATACCGCATTGATTTTATTTCTGAGCATTTATCGTGGCTGCACAAAGGTATTAGCGAAGGCTGCAATTGCCTTGGCTACCATATGTGGACGTTTATTGATAACTGGTCGTGGTGTAATGCGTATAAAAACCGCTACGGTTTTATTCAGCTCGATGTAGAGACGCAGCAGCGCACCATTAAAAAAAGCGGAGAGTGGTTTGCCGCCACCGCCTTAAATAATAGTTTTGATAAAGAGTAAAGATAATGATCGCACTAGAAGAAGCCGTAATGGAAATTATCGTCAACGCCGGGCAGTCCCGCAGCCTGTGCTTTGAAGCCCTGCACGCGGCGCGCCAGGGCAACCTTGACGAGGCCAAAAGCCTGCTGCGCGAAGCCGACGGCTACGCGCGCCAGGCGCACAAGATGCAGACCAAACTGATTGAGCAGGACGCGGGCGAAGCCCGCCAGCCGATGACATTAATTATGGTGCACGCGCAGGATCATTTAATGAATTCGCTATTAGCGCGTGAATTATCTGAAGAGATTATTCATTTATATCAGAGATAGTCTATGGCGAAATAATTTAATGTAATACCTCTGTACCTAAAACTAGAAATCCACTTGTTCTGATGATAGCGACATATTCTGTCAGATCGGAGCGGGATGGTTATTGTCTGAATAAAATTAAACTATATTGAGATAACCATGAATACGATTAAAAAACTTCCATTAACCATGGCGGTTATCGCCGCGCTTTGCCCAATTTCCGTCCTCGCTCAGGAATTCACGCAGGAGCAAATCGACGCCATTGTGGCGAAAGCGGTGGATAAAGCCCTGGCCGAGCGTCAGGCTAAAATGGATGCGGCGGTCGCGAAAAAAGCGGACGTGGTGACCGAGCCGCAGAGCGCGGCGCAATCTCCGGATATGGCGATTCCGTTCGGGGTTAAATTTACCGGCTACGCCCGCTACGGCGCGCACTTCCAGGCTGCCGATCAGAAATACGTGGCGGTGGACGGCTCCTACAACGGCGCGTCCGCCATTGGTCGTCTGGGTAACGAAGGCAACGGTGGCGAGTTCCAGCTCTCTAAAGCCTTCAAGGGCGAAAACGGCGCCATCTGGGACATCAACGTGATGATCGACCACTGGGGCGACGAAGTTAACCTCAAGAAAGCCTACGCCGGCGTGACCAACATTATGGCCTCCAACCCGAACGCCTACTTCTGGGCGGGTCGCGACTTCCACCAGCGTCCGCAGCAGGGCATCAACGATTACTTCTGGATGAACCACGACGGTCAGGGCGCCGGGGTGAAGAACTTCGATATCGGCGGCGTGCAGTTTGACGTCGCTGCCGTGGCGGCAGTGGAATCCTGTAGCCCGGAAGTGATGGAAGACGAAGCGAACCCGTCACGCATCACCTGTACCGGCGGGTCCGGCACGGGCGACAAAGGTAACTACGCGGCCACCTCTAAAATCCACGGCATGAAGCTCGGTCCGCTGGATCTGGAGCTGTACGCCAACTACGGCTTTGATTCAAAAGCGGTAGAGAGCGACGAGCGTCTTAACGCCTGGCAGGGCGGCGTGGTGCTGAGCCACACCAACGACAGCGGCGTGAACAAGGTGATCGCCCGCTACTCCGATAATTCGGACAACAGCGTGTTCAATAAAACCGAAGACCTGACCACGGTCTACGCCAGCTTCGAAGGGCTGTACAAATTCACCCAGGCGACGCAGGTGGAGTACATCCTCGCCTTCCACGATTACGACAATAGCCGCGATAAGACCGACAACCGCAAGAACTACAATGCCATCGTGCGCCCGATGCACTGGTGGAACGACGTTCACTCCACCTGGCTGGAAGCGGGCTGGCAGCACGTGGATTACGACAACGGCGGCGACAACAAGGGCTGGAAGCTGACCCTGTCGCAGAACATGTCTATCGCCATGGGGCCGGAGTTCCGCCCGATGCTGCGCTTCTACGTGACCGGCGGCAAGGTGGATAACGAACGCACCGCGCGCGTGAACAACACCAAAGATGAGACGCTGGACGACTTCAACGTCGGCGCGATGTGGGAGGCGTGGTTCTAAAGTAAAAGCAAAACGGCAACGAAAGTTGCCGTTTTTAGTGTTCGCTCCCTCTCCCCGTGGGAGAGGGCCGGGGTGAGGGCATCAGGCCGCACACAACCATGCTATGCTGTTGACCGAATTAACGACAACATAACAGGGGAGAACATGGGTTCCACACGCAAAGGGATGCTCAACGTCCTGATCGCCGCCGTTTTATGGGGCAGTTCCGGGGTTTGCGCGCAGTACATCATGGAGAAAAGCCACATTTCTTCGCCTTACCTGACCATGGTTCGTCTGCTGTTTACCGGCGTGATCCTGTTGACGCTCTCCTTCGTTCACGGCGACAAGATTTTCTCGGTCATCAAAAACCGCAAAGACGCCCTCAGCCTGCTGTTTTTCTCGCTGGTTGGCGCGCTCACCGTGCAGCTCACCTTCCTGCTGACGATTGAAAAATCCAACGCTGCGACGGCCACCGTGCTCCAGTTTCTGTCGCCGACCATTATCGTGGCATGGTTTGCGCTGGCGCGGAAAACGCGTCCCGGCATATTTGTCTTATCCGCGATTTTCACGTCGCTTGTGGGTACCTTCCTGCTGGTCACCCACGGCGACCCGACGTCGCTCTCCATCTCGCCTGCCGCGCTGTTCTTCGGTATCGCCTCAGCGTTTGCTGCGGCGTTTTACACCACCTATCCATCGACGCTGATTGCCCGCTACGGCACGCTGCCGATTGTCGGCTGGAGTATGTTGATTGCGGGATTAATGCTGACGCCGTTCTACGCCGGACGCGGCACCACCTTCGTGATCGACGGCGGCCTGCTGCTGGCGTTTTTCTACCTGGTGGTGATTGGCACCGCGCTGACGTTCAGCCTGTATCTGAAAGGCGCACAGATGATCGGCGGGCCGAAAGCGAGCATTCTGAGCTGCGCCGAACCGCTGAGCAGCGCGCTGCTGTCGGTGGTGTTGCTGGGGGTGGCATTCACCCTGCCGGACTGGCTGGGGACGCTGTTGATTGTGTCGTCGGTGGTGTTGATTTCGATGGATTCACGCAGAAGGGTTAAGGCATCGGCGTAGCCTGATGCCCTCACCCCAACCCTCTCCCACGGGAGAGGGAGAAAAGCACTACTTCGCCTTAACCTTCCCCGCCACCAGCAGCGCCGTCAGCAGCATCAGCGTGCCGGAAATCACCAGCGGTGACGTCAGCCCCAGATGGTCGAGCGCTACGCCGCCCACCGCCGCGCCGCAGGTGTTCGCCAGCTGGATCACCGCTACCTGAATCGACCCGGCTTTTTCCGCCTGATCGGCAAGCGAGCGGGTGATCCACGTCGACCAGCCCACCGGCACCAGCGCAAAGGCAAAGCCCCAGATAATCGCGATCGCCGAAGCCACCCACTTATCGCTACCCCACAACACCAGCACCGCGGCGCTGATCGCCAGCACCAGCGGGGCACCCGCCAGCGCCACCTTCAGGGAGCGCTTCAGGAACTGAGACGACAGTGAGGTGCCGACAAAGCTGGCGATACCGAAGCTCAGGAGCACCAGCGTCAGGCCGTCCACGTCAAAGCCCGCCATGGTCATATACACCGGGCGAATATAGGTAAAGAAGGCAAACTGCCCGGCAAAGGCCATGAAGATGGCGGTCATCCCCGCCAGCACGCCCGGACGTTTCAGCAGCGCGAACATGTTCTGTTTGTGGTGCGCCGCCTCACCCGGCAGGGACGGCAGCGCCTTCCACACCCAGATAATGCACAGCACGCCCATCACTGCCGCCGCGTTAAAGACGTTACGCCAGCCAATAATCCCGCCGAGGAAGCTGCCCAGCGGCGCGGCAATCACCAGCGCGATAGAGACCGCACCGAAGATAACGGAAAGCGCTTTTGGCACCGTCCGCGCGGGCACCAGGCGCATGGTCAGCGAGGCGGACATCGCCCAGAAGCCGCCTAATCCCAGCCCCAGGCAGGCACGGCCGAGCAGCAGCAGGGTGAAGCTTTCAGCGAAAGAGACCAGCAGGCAGGAGAGCGTCAGCAGCATGCTGAACAGAATAACCACCTTGCGACGGTCGATGGTGCCGATCGCCTGAGTGATAAACAGGCTGGCGAACATCGCCACAAACGCGGTGACGGTAACGGACTGCCCCGCCACGCCCTCGGAAATGCCCAGATCCTGCGCCATCGGCGTCAGCAGGCTCACCGGTAGAAACTCAACGGTAATCAGGCAGGCGACGCAGAACGCCACGGAGAAAACCGCCGACCAGTTGGGGCGCGACACCTCTTTGGTCTGCGGTCTGGTTGTGGGCTGGATATGTTCTGTCATGGCATCACCTGAAGATAAAAACGTGCGGAAAAGTCGCGCAGTTTATCATCAAAAGTGTGACGAATTTAACGTTTCGACAACTTTTCTTGCATCGCTGCATTCGCCAGCCCAACGATCCACTCCTGGTGCCCGTTGATCATCGGATTCGGCACGGTGCGAGCAAGTTCCTGTGCAGGAACGCCTTTCTGCGACTCCTGAGTCAGAATACGGACGCGGTTTCCCGGCAAGTCTTCAAACAGCCAGGCGTGGATCACATCCAGACGCGAGCTGGCATCGCCCTCCACCCAGCCGTGCCAGGCGATCCGTGCGGCTTCGCCGTCAACGGGCAGAACATACTCCGTGACCTGCGCCTCAACCGGGAAGCCAAAGGTCGTAAAGCGGAAGCGGGCGTTGGCGCTCAGTTCCGGACCGCTGCCGTCGTGAAAACGAATATCTTCGGCGTTGCTGTAGTAGTTCGGCCACAGGGTAGTGTCGTTAAGCTGCGCCCAAATCTCTTTTGCGCTCAGCCCGGCGACGATGATTTCGTTGGATGCAAAGTTATCGGTTGTGCCTGGCAGGTAGTCGTTTGGCCAGATAATGGCGGATTGTTTCATGGTTCACCTCATCAGCGAGTGGATGAAGTGATGGTGCGCCTGCGGCAGATATAAATCTAATGACGATGCTTTATACTCTTCATCACGTTTCGTGATATCAGTGCAGATAAAACACGCCCTCTTCCGGGAGGAAAAGCTGGTTATAGCGCAGCTGGAAGGCGTCAAGCTCCTGCGGATCGGGCTCTATCTCGCGCATGAAGCCGAGCGCGAGGCGGATTTGCGCATCGGTGATCGGTGCGGCCAGGCGGGCTTTACGCAGCATGCGGTGCCAGGTATGCAGATTCTCTTCGCTCCCGTCGACGATGCAGACCTGCCAGATAAGCAGGACCTGGGCGGCGTTTTGCAGGTGCGCTTCGTCTGGGCGCTCAAGGTAGCGGATAAACTCATTGCCCGGCGTTTTACCGAACTGGTCGATCATCGATTCTACCGGCATCGGGGTGATACCCAGCCGTTCGCTCAAGCGTTTGATGGCGCGGCGGGAATCCGAGGTCAGGACACGAAACCCAACTACAAACACCACGGCAAGCGTTGCCAGCATTATCCAGACCATGCGTTCTCCTTAGACTAGCCGCCCATCATAGCGGGAAACGCAACGCGTCGACAGCGGGCAGCGCCATAATAGTGAACGGAAAAGAGGTAGCAAAACATCATGAAAGCGGATCTGCGCACGCTGGATCTAAACCTGCTGAAAACGCTTGACGCTCTGCTGGATGAACGCAGCGTCACCCGCGCGGCGGCGCGTCTTGCTCTGACCCAGCCCGCCGTGAGCGGCATGCTCAACCGCCTGCGGGACTACTTCGACGATCCGCTCTTTATCCGCGCCCCGCACGGCATGGTGCCAACCACGCGCGCGGAAGCGCTGGCCGCTCCGGTGAAGCGCATTCTCGCGGATATCGACGTGCTGCTTCAGCCCGTTGCCTTTGACCCAAATACCGCTCGCCTCACCTTCACTCTTGCCGCTACGGATTATGCACTTCGGGCGGTTGTTGTGCCGTTTATCGCCGCCCTTAAAACACAGGCGCCTGGCATACGCGTGCGCGTGGTGCCCGTTACCCCCGGTAGCCTTGTCAGCCAGCTTGAGCAGGGCGCTATTGACGTAGCGCTTATCACCCCCCACACCACGCCCGATGAGCTTCACAGCCGTGCGCTTTATGATGAACGGTACGTATGCATGATGCGCGCCGATCATCCAAACGCCGGAGAGCCAATGACGTTAGACCGATTTTGCGCCCTTGAGCATGTGCTGATCTCTTACGAGGGAGACGGCTTTCGCGGGGTAACCGATAGCGCGCTGGAGAAAATTGGCCGGACGCGGCACGTGGGGCTCTCGGTGAGCCACTTTTTGGTTCTGCCGGACGTGCTGGCCCTCAGCGATATGATTGCCGTCGTGCCGTCACGCATCGCGGAAAATCAGACGGGGATGTTCATCTGCGAGACGCCAGTTCCAGTGCCAGGCTTTACCAAGAGCATGGCCTGGCACGGCAGAACGCACCGCAATCCCGCGCAGGCGTGGCTGCGCGGGCTGTTGCTGCAAACCAGTCAGCGGGCCTGAAGCCCCTTAAGCAGCGCCTCGTGGAAGCGCTCAGGATCCTGCATCTGCGGCGCGTGGCCCATGTCGTTAAATTCCACCAGCGTAGCGTGCGGGATGCGCTTCGCCGTCTCCTTTCCCAGCACCGCATAGTTGCCGAGCGTTTTGCGGATCTCAGGCGGGGCGAGATCTTTCCCGATGGCGGTGTTGTCCTTCGTGCCGATCATCAATAATACCGGCATCTTCAGCTCGTTAAATTCATAGACGACCGGCTGGGTATAAATCATGTCGTAGAGCAGCACCGAGTTCCACGCCACGCGCGCTTTGCCTGGCCCGTTGTTTAACCCGGCAAGCATGGTGACCCAGCGCTCGTACTCCGGCTTCCACTCCCCGGCGTAGTAGGTGTTTTTCTCGTACTGACGAATGCCGTCGGCACTGACCTTCAGCTCACGCTGGTACCACTGGTCGACCGTAATATGCGGCACGCCGCGCGCTTTCCAGTCTTCAAGCCCTATTGGGTTCACCATCACCAGCTGTTCCACCTGCTGCGGCCACATCAGCGCGTAGCGGGTCGCCAGCATGCCGCCGGTCGAATGGCCGATGACCGTGACGCGATCGACGCCCAGCGTTTTCAGCAGCGCGTGGGTGTTATCCGCCAGCTGCTGGAAGGTGTACTGATAATGCTCCGGCTTGGTGGATTTGCAGAAGCCGATCTGGTCGGGTGCGATCACGCGATACCCGCTGGCTGAAAGCGCGCGGATCGTGCCGTCCCAGGTACCGGCGCAGAAGTTTTTGCCGTGCATCAGCACCACGGTGCGGCCGTTGGGTTTTTCCGGCTTCACGTCCAGGTAAGCCATATCCAGAGGCTGGTTCTGCGAGGTAAAGGTAAAGTGTTTTACCGGCCAGCCGTAGTCAAAACCTTCCAGCTTCTCGCCGTAGGTAGGTGCATTCGCGGCCATTGCGGGGGAGGCCAGCGCCATCAGCAGCGCCAGGCAGGACAATCGTCGGGTTAACATGCAAGCTCTCCGTTAGCAAAAGGGGCTAAGGCTGCACGAAAGGCGGCAGCAAAAACACTGTAGAGCATGGAGAAGGGTGAGTGTGTAAAGCGGGGTAAAGGTGTGGCGTGCAAATAAAAAAGCCCGGCATCACACACCGGGCAAAGAAGTTACCTGCACACTCAGGCTACTTTTAATTTCTGCGCACGATTCTCACGGCGAATTTTACGTTCTTCCAGCACCGCGACCATCGCCATCAGGACGATACAGCCGATCGCTGCCGCATCCAGCGCCGCGAAGGTGCCCGCCCAGCCGGTGAGGCCGAAAATCGGCGTGCCGTCGGCGATCATCCCCAGGCCCAGCTTGGCGAAGCTGTCGCCGATCAGGTAGGCGAAGGTGCCTTTAATCCCATCGGCGGCGCCGATCGCTTTTTTCGGCACGAACCCTACGGCCGCCACGCCAATCAGCAGCTGAGGGCCAAACACCAGGAAGCCGAGCGCGAACAGGGACGCCAGATAAACGTACTGGTTGCTGGCGTGCTGGTAAACGCCGAGCGTGGCGATAATCAGCGCCAGCGCGATGCAGGCCACCAGCGCGCGACGGCCGTTGGCGAGGTCGGAGAGCCAGCCCCACAGCAGCGTGCCGACCAGCGCGCCCACTTCGAACAGGGTGAAGCCCTGAATCGCCACCTCTTTAGAAAGCTTCAGCTCCTGGAAAGCATACACGGTTGACCACTGGTCAATGCCGATACGCACCACGTAGAGGAAGATGTTTGAGAAGCAGAGCAGCCAAATCACTTTGTTTTTCAGCACGTACTCAACAAAGATCTGCCATTTGGTCATCTCGTTCTCTTCGGTCTCTTTGTCCTCTTCGCTGATCTCCTCGCCGAACAGCTCTTCGGCTTTGCCGAGGCCGTATGATTCCGGGGAGTCGCTGCCGTAGCGAAGGCCGATAAAGCCGACGATCAGGGCGATAATCGACGGGAAGATAAACATGCCGATCACATGGCCGTCGAACAGGTAGTTTGCGCCAAACAGCGCCACGCCAGCCGCGCCCGCTCCGCCGAGGTTGTGGGAGATGTTCCACATGCCGAGGTAGGAACCACGCTTGCGGCGTGGGGTCCATTTGGTAATGGTGGAGTAGCTGCACGACCCGCCGGTACTCTGGAAAAAACCGCTCAGGGCGTAGAAGGCGATCATCAGGAACAGGCTGACGGAGCCCGCGCCCATGCTGGCGCTGAAGCCGAGCATACAGATAGCGGAGAGGATCAGCATAAACGGCAGGAACTGCTTGGTGTTTTTGCCGTCCGCGTAGTAGGACACAACCGTTTTCCCCACGCCGTAGGTGATGGAAAAGCCCAGGCCAATCATCCCCAGTTGGGTCATGCTCAGCCCGTAGGTCGAGATCATGTCGTTCTGCGCGATGTTAAAGTTTTTGCGGATCAGATACATGGTCAGGTAGCCGATGAAGACCACCAGATAAGACTGCATGAACGGTTTGAACCACATCTTGCGCCGCACGTCGAGCGGCAGATCCAGGGTCGGCTTGCGCACCTGGTTTAAGAAGGCCAGCATGGTTGGTTTACTCCTGAGCTGATTTTTGCAGCATTGTAAAAACCAGCCGGGAGAGATGCCTGAGACAGCGTCCAGGTAAAACCGGGAAAATTTCTTAGTTTTGCGCGTCTCGGCAGCAAAAGGTGAGGCGCGTCACGCTTCGCGCGGCGCCTGCGCGTGCAAAAACGGCAGTAAAAGCAGGGCGGAGATGCCCGCCGCGATGGCGATCACCGCGAAGAACCCGCTCCAGTGCCAGATGTCGATCACCCGCGCCAGCGGCCAGCCGGAGAGCGATGCGCCAAGATAGGCAAACAGCCCGACAAAGCCCGTCGCCGCGCCGGCCGCCTCTTTGTGGGAACACTCCGCCGCCGCCATGCCGATCAGCATCTGCGGGCCAAAGACGAAAAATCCGATGGTGAAGAAGCACGCCGCCTGCATCACGTAGCTGGCGAACGGCATCAACCATAGTGAGCCGACGGAGAGCAAGATCCCGGCGGCAAAAATCAGGTTCATCGGGCCGCGGTTGCCGTTGAACAGCTTGTCCGAGCCCCAGCCCGCCACCAGCGCGCCGATAAACCCGCCCAGTTCAAACATGGTCACCGCCGAGTTGGCGGTCACCAGATCCACGCCGAGCGTCTCGGACATGTACAGATTGCCCCAGTCGTTAATGGCCGCGCGCACCACGTAGACCAGCACGTAGCAGAGCGACAGCAGCCAGATGTAGGGGTTTTTCAGCACGTATTTGGTGAGGATCTCCTGGCGGGACAGCCCGGCCCCTTCCTGCTGCTGGGCGATCTCCATTTCGTCGTGCCGCCAGTCGCCCACCGGTGGAAGGCCGACGGTCTGCGGCCTGTCGCGCAGGCGCCAGCAGAGGAACAGCCCGGCGACAATCGCGAGGCCACCGGCTATCATCATCCCCGCGCGCCAGCCGTAGTGCAGCGCCGCGGCACCCACCACCATCGGGATCAGCGCCCCGCCGACGTTATGCGCGGTGTTCCATATCGCCCACCAGCCGCCACGCTCGTTGCGTGAGTACCAGGCGGTCAGCAGGCGGGCGCAGACCGGCGCGCCCCAGCCCTGGAAAAAGGCGTTCAGCGCCCACAGCAGGGCGAAGGCCCAGAGCGAGGTGGAGAAGCCAAACAGAATATTCACCACGCCGGTGGCGATCAGCCCGACGCCCATAAAATAACGCGCGTTGGAGCGATCGCTGACGATGCCGGAGAAGAACTTCGACAGGCCGTAGGTGATGTAAAACAGCGTCGCCAGCAGGCCGATATCGGTGCGGGTCATCACGCCGCTCGCGAGGATCTCAGGCGCGGCGGCGTTGAAGCTTTTGCGGGTAAAGTAGAACAGCGCGTAGCCGAGCCAGATGGTAATCAGGATATGGCGACGCCAGTAGCGGTAGCGGGAGTCGATTTCCGCTTTGTTGCTTAGCGGGGCGGCGCTGGCGGGGGTTTTAAACATGATGCGTCCTTAACGGCAAACTGACGCTGACGCGCGTCCCGTGGGTGCAGGAGAGGCTCAGCGTGCCGCCAAGCGCCTTTACGCGCTCGCGCATGCCCGCCAGGCCAAAGCCCTGCTGCCCGGAGCCCGGCGGCAGGCCGCAGCCGTCGTCTTCAATCACCAGCATCAGGCGCTCGTCCTGCTGCCAGCCCTGGATCGTGACCGCGCTGGCACTGGCATGTTTGACGATATTGTTCAGCCCCTCCTGACAGACACGGAACAGGGTTACGCGCTGGCCTTCGCTCAGCGCAGGTTCGCTAATGCGCCAGTCGAGATGGCTGACAATGCCGCGGCTTTCCAGCTCCATCTCGCGCATCAGAGAGCGTACCGCCTGCTCCAGGGAGAGATCGTCAAGCTGGCGCGGGCGCAGCCGCCCTAACAGGCGACGAACGGAATCATAGACGCCCAGCGAAAGCTGTTCGATATGCGCCCCGCCCTGCTTCACGCCCGCGTTTTCTGCCGCCAGGCGCTGAACAATGCCCGCCTGGGTACGGATGGCGGTGATGGTCTGGCCGATGTCGTCGTGCAGCTCGCGGGCAACCTCTTGCCGCACGCTCTCTTCCGTCTCCAGCAGACGCTCCGCCAGACGGCGGTTGCGCGCCAGCTCGTTTTGCAGGGACTGGTTCAGCTCGCGCAGGCGCTGTATGCCCGCGCCGAGCAGCAGCCCGGTCAGGCTCTGGGCCAGCAGGGAAAGCAGTAAATCTACCGGATGATCGTGCCAGGTCTGGCTGGCAATCAGCGCGATGGCGTTCATCAGCGTGGCGATCAATGCGCCCTGCCAGCCGTAGTGCCAGGCAAGGGCGATGATCGGCAGCGCCAGACAAAACGGCGTGAAGCGTGATAATTCAGCGGGGAGACCAAGCTGGAGCCACAGGCTCACCACAAACAGCAGCAGATACCAGATGAGATGCCGGGCACGCCAGTTCACCGGCTGGGAGACCAGCGCCGGGCCGAGCGGCTGCCAGACAGTGCTTGTAAGATAATGCCAGATCACAAGGCAGGTCGGGGCCAGCGTCAGGCCGCCGGTAAGGGTCAGCAGCAGGGCGTTAAGCACCTCCTTTTCACCCACCCACGGCAGAGACTGCAACAGCGCGGCGGCAATTAGCGCCGCCCCCTGACGCAGCAGCGTGCGCCAGTCGCGCTGGTGACGGTAGCGGGAAATCAGGGCGACCGGGATAAGCGTGAGCAGGCTTCCGGTTATCAATAACGGCAGATGCGCCAGCGCCACTTCCTGCGCCAGCCAGATCAGCATCAGCCACTCTGCGCCCAGCAGCACCGGCCAGTAGCCGCGCGGGCATTGCAGCATCAGCCCCAGACGCAGGCCAAAGGGGAACAGCAGCACCGCCAGCTCCGGGCGTTCCACCAGATGCAGGCTGATACTCCACAGGCAGAACCACGCGGCGGAGAAGATAAAAAAGCTGGCGACAACGGCGATCAGCCGCGAAAAAAGGGAGTTCATTGCCAGCTGTCAAACATACGGCGCGCCAGCTCGACATCGTTACTGACGTTGAGTTTTTCCATCAGGTTGGCGCGATGAACGTGAACGGTCTTTGGCGACAATCCCAGCTCTACGGCAATCTCTTTCACCGACATGCCCTGGGCAAGTTTCTCTGCCACCTGACGCTCGCGTCTGGTGAGTGGATCCTGCCGTCCCGCCGCCAGCTTGATGGCGATATCCGGCGTCAGGTAGCAGCCGCCGGTGGAGACGGTGCGCACGGCGGCGATCAGCTCATCCGGGCTACAGCGTTTTGAGAGGAACCCGCGCGCCCCCGCGTTGAGCGCCTGCTCGACCAGCGCCGGGCTGTCGTGGACCGAGAGCATAATGGTCGCCATTCCTTTCGGCAGCTGGCTTAACAGCTCAAGCCCGGAGAGATCCGGCATTGAGATATCGCAGATACAGACCTGCACCCCGCGCCCCGGCAGGCCCGCCAGCGCCTCGCGACCGGAGCCAAACTCGGCCACGACCTGGAAATCCGGTTCGAGGTTGAGAAGCTGGGCAAAGCCAGAGCGGACGATAAGGTGGTCGTCAATAAGGGCGATGGTGGTCATGTGTGTTCCTGCGGTCTGAAAAAGCCGGATGGCGCTGCGCTTATCCGGCCTACAAGAGCGAAAGACGCTTACCTTAAGCGATCTATTCGAAGAACACCGCAATTTTGTTAAACATGGTGGGATCGGACTGGTTGCGCGCCACGTTGGTGACGTCTTCCAGCTTGTCGATCTGCGCTATCATCTGCTCCAGACGCTGGTCGTCGTTGACCAGTAGCCAGATGCGGCTGTGCTCGCTGCCCTGAATCGGCAGGCAGAGAATGCCTTCCACGTTAAATGCCCGGCGGGCAAACAGCCCGCAGACGTGGGTCATGACGCCAGGGTGGTTGCGGACGGTGAGTTCCAGAATGACGTTATCATGTTGTTTCTGCATGGCTTATTCTCCCACCATCTCAGTATTTGCCGCACCCGGCGGCACCATCGGATACACTTTTTGTTCAGGGTCGATACGCACGTGGATCAACGCCGGGCCAGGGCGAGAAATCGCATCCTGCAACGCCGCGTGGGCATCTTCTTCGGCGTTCAGATCGCAGGTGTGCAGGCCAAAACCAGCGGCAATCTGCATGAAGTTGATCATCCCCGGATAGGTCGCCGCAAACACGCCCTGCTTATAGAACAGGCTCTGCTGCTGGTGTACCAGACCCAGCGCCTCGTTGTTCATCAGAATGATTTTGACGTCTAACTGGTTTTCGGCCGCCGTCGCCATCTCCTGAATATTCATCATCAGGCTGCCGTCACCGGAGAAGCAGATCACCTTACGGTCCGGGTTGGCGAGCGCCGCGCCAACCGCTGCTGGCAGGCCGAAGCCCATGGTGCCAAGGCCGCCGGAGGTCAGCCACTGGCGCGGGCGGTTCAGCGGATACGCCTGGGCAGTCCACATCTGATGCTGGCCGACGTCGGTGGTGATAATCGCGCTGTCATCCACGCAGGCGGCAACAGCGTTGATAAGACCATAGTGGCTCAGCGGGTCGCCCTCGGTTGGGATAGCGCCCGGGAACTCGCGTTGCAGATCGGCCACCAGCTGGCGCCAGTCGGCGCGGTCGGTTGCCACCGTCTGCGGGATCAGCTGCGCCAGCACCTCGGCCACGTCGCCCTGGATCGCCACGTGCGGCTGCTTGATTTTACCCAGCTCGGCGCGGTCGATATCCACGTGAATGATTTTGGCGTTCGGGCAGAACTGCTCGGTTTTGCCAATCGCCCGGTCATCAAAACGCGCCCCCATAACTATAAGCAAATCCGCCTCTTGCAGGATGTAATTGGTGCTGCGCGCGCCGTGCATGCCCAGCATCCCTAAAGACAATGGATGCGCTTTGGGCAGCATACCCAGCGCCATCAGGGTCATGGTGGTCGGCAGGTTGGCTTTTTCCGCAAACTGGCGGATTTCATCCGCTGCGTTGATCGCCCCGCCGCCCAGATACAGCACCGGGCGTTTGGCGGCGTTGATCATTGCCGCCGCATCGCGCACGCTCTCAGCGCTGAACTCCGGCGCGGGGGCACGCTCGCCCGGCTCCGGCAGAATGTCGATCTCGATCTCTGCGGTCTGGACATCCTTAGGAATGTCTATCCACACCGGGCCCGGGCGGCCAGACTGCGCGATGCGGAACGCATCGCTGATAACCTGAGGCAGCTCGCTGATATCGCGAACTAAATAGTTATGTTTGGTGATGGGGATAGAGATGCCGTAGGTATCGACTTCCTGGAACGCATCGGTGCCGATCATCGAGGACGGCACCTGGCCGGTAATGCAGATCAGCGGAATGGAGTCGAGACGCGCGTCGGCGATGGCGGTCACCAGGTTAGTGGCGCCCGGCCCGCTACAGGCCATACAGACCGCTGGTTTACCCTGGGTACGCGCCATGCCCTGGGCGATAAAGCCTGCGCCCTGCTCGTGGCGCGCCAGCACGTGGCGGATCTGTGTGCTTTGGCTTAACGCATCATACAGCGGCAGTACGGTCCCACCCGGGATGCCCGCAACGGTGGTGATGCCCTGTCGTTCCAGTAAATGAACAATCAGCTGCGCGCCTGTAAAACGCGTCTTGGTGGATGTTGTGCCCGAACTTGCCATGCTCCAGTCCTTTTCTTCTGAGCCAGCTTTACGCGTCGTAGTTCAGGTTGCAAATGCGTTGGCTGCGTTCCCTCACCCCAGTCACGTACCTATGTACGCTCCTGGGGATTCGCTCACTTGCCGCCTTCCTGCAACCCGAACTACTTAGCGTATCCGGGAGGGGTCCTAAACGAAAAACCCCGCCCGGTTTGCGCCGGCGGGGTTTTGGATTCGTGTGTTGATCCAGTCCCTACGGCGCATTGCCGACGACCACCACCACACGCACGACGACCACTGCGGCAGGTTGCGCAGTTTTTAGTAGGGTCGAAGTGAAGATGGATGAAGTCATTGGGGACCTGTGTTTGGAATCATTGATTGAATTTATACAAACACAGGTTTTCGGGCGTGACAATGGAAATATTTTCATCTGCGCAAAAATGCGTCAGGGATCACGTTTCAGTACGTTGCTCGCTCATTCCAGGCATCACTATAGATGGCATTGCCGTCACAATGCTTCCAGGTGATTTTCTCGTAGCGTATAACAACCGTTTCAAGGTGTGTTCCGGTGTTTGCGCCGGGATACAGGTCTGGTGTGATTGAGGTTATTTTCACATTCTCCAGAAGGATATTAAAATATTCCTGTTCTAAACCCGCCTCATTAATCTGAAACATCTTAATAGTGGCTGACTTGAGCATTCTTCCCGTACTCAGCGCCCGAAATAAAATCGGGGTTACACGATCAAATTCCTTCTGAAACATGACGGGCATGTGTATGCGCGTGCCCGTTAATTTCCCGGTATTTCCGTCGACTGGGATATTGACATTATGAGTGAACGATTTGAGTTCAATTGCACCTTCACGCCCTGACACAAGGCAAGAGCCAACCATGGGAGAACCATTTTCATCTGTTAAAAACAAATAAGCTGGGTTTGACATAAAAAAAATCCTTTTTATATGATTTAATCGTACTTATCAAAGTGGCCGAAAATTATCGGATGTACAATAATAAATACAATGATAGAAATGAATGTTAGTAATACCCAGTGGTCAGGCACTAACCACAGAAACAAAGAGGCGCACGCAAAAATATAAACAGGGAATAAAATATCCGTGAATAGAATTGATAACAGACTCTTAAACATGCTCCGTGCTCTTTAAGTCTTTATAAATTGCATCGAAATCCTTATAGAATCCCAACTGCACCTTCTTAATGAGTTCAGACAGGAAAGGCTCAAAAAAGTAGTAAAGCATCTCCAGTTGTGCGGCATAGAGGGTGGCGTAATACTTAGGGTCCAATGTTTTCAGGCGGCGAGCAGCAAGAGCGCACTTCTGTTCCGTTCCAATCAATTGAAGCGCCATGACAACGTTAGGTACGCGGCGTGCAAGCCGTTCGACGACGATTTCAGACAGCAGGCCTGATTCGGACAGGGATTTGGCCAGACCCCATGCTATTGCTAAACGCGCGGCCTTGCTGGTCGGTATGTTATTAACAAGCCCTGTTACTTTTGAATCTATCTTGCGAACGCGATTGTGTTCATTCCCGTTTTCTGAATCGGAAATAACATGTTCAAAATAAAGATAGAGCATGTGTGCTATTACATCGCGATAACGGTAAAGCGAGAGGATTGAGAGGTACATTCTCTTTTCTTCGGAGAGAAGCTCGTCACACACATCGTGATAGCTGGGGATTAAGCATGATGAGTACCAACTTACACACTCAATTCCTGAGTAAATATCAGAGCCAATCCCCTTTAATGCTCGCCATGTTCCTGCAACACCTTGCTGTCCATAAATAGCCAACTGCCTGTCACTCTGGAACTTCATCTTTAAATAATCAGATGCTTGCATAATGTATACACACAATGATTGTGGCTATAGAAATATACATTGAAAAGTCCAGAAATTCAAACCAGTAAAATTGCTTTACATAAACATTCACATAAAAAATAAGTCAGTACGATTTTATTTATTAAGGTTATATACGAAACAACTTAATTACTTGAAGGGCATTAGCGGTTTTTATTAGTTCACACATTTTTAGTTTAATCATTGCAAAATGAGTCTAATACCTATCTCTATAAAGAAAGTTGCATAAGCGATGCTATCCCGTTCACAACGAAGCTAAATAGCAGAAACCTCGCTTTTACAGCAGTCTTTTTATGGGCAGTCCAGAAAACAAAAAACCCCGCCTAAGCGAGGTTTTTATCAGGGTTTTGCGGTTGGTCGCCGCAGAACACACTGTGTTACGTCAACGCGAAAAGTATACGCGATCGAAGACGAACGCGCAATTCCGGCACGGATTTTGACGTTTTTGAGTATGGATCGCCTTCCAAAATTTGTCCATAAAATACTGTTCATGCATACAGTATTTATCTATACTGAGGGTGTTCGCAGTGAGCGAGGGGGCCGCAGTTTACCGGCGCAACGAAGTCCTGGCTGAAACGGGTGGTGCCGTCAGTGCCTTAACCCCTGAAGTGAGCACACTGTGTTACGTCAATCCAGGTGCTGGCCACAGGCGGCGGAAAGGTACGCCAGCATCGTGCTCCTTTTAACCAAAAGGAGACGCGTATGAGCGTCGTGGATATGGTCATACTTGTCCTCAAACTCATTGTTGCTGTATTGCAACTGCTTGATGCTGTCCTGAAATACGTTAAGTGATTCAGGTTCAAGTCGCACCTGAGAGGGGCGGGCAACCGCCCCTCTTTAATAACGAGGGAATGCTATGTCGCGTCTGTTAATTGAGCCTGTTACGCCTGATGAACCGGGCTATATCGCCCTGAAGGCGGAGAGTATCGCGTTGAATTTCAATATGCTGCGCAGGCTGGAAGAGAACTGGCAGCGGGGTGAAAACCGCTTTAACGCGCCGGGTGAAAAGCTGCTGGGGGCGTTTCTTAACGGCAGGCTGGTGGGCGTGTGCGGCCTCAACCGCGATCCGTTCAGCCAGCAGCCGCGCGCCGGACGTATTCGTCATCTCTACGTCAGCGAAAAGTGCCGTGGGCAGGGCATTGGCAAACAACTTTTGACCGTGGTGATGGCGGATGCCAGCATCTGGTTTGATTTTCTTAATACCCATGCGCCGGAAACCGCGTACGGATTTTACCATCGGGCGGGCTTCAGGCTGGTGTCAGACGAACCCCGGGTGACGCACCGCCTTTTTTGCGCAGTGTAAGCGGCTGGCAGCATCGACGGGTGAATGTTACAGTTGGATGACATTTCCCCAACCGATACGCCATGACCATCACCGTTTTCTGCATTTTACTGTTCGCCGCACTGCTGCATGCCAGCTGGAACGCCATCGTTAAAGCCGGAACGGATAAACTCTACTCGGCGATCGGGGTCAGCGGTTCAGCCGCGCTTATTGCCCTGATTTTACTGCCCTTCTCTCCTCAGCCAACTGCCGCAAGCTGGCCATATTTGTTCGTCTCCTGTGCGTTACAGGTGGTGTATACGGTACTGGTGGCAAAAACTTATCAGGTCTCCGACATGAGCCAGACCTACCCCCTTATGCGCGGGACGGCCCCTCTGCTGGTGGCGCTGATCAGCGTAATGGTGCTCGGGGATCATCTCTCCTGGCTTGCGTGGTCCGGCATCGGGGTCATTTGTCTGTCGATTCTGGCGATGGCGATGAACGGCCGCATGCAGTCACGCAAGGGGATCTGGCTGGCGCTGCTGAACGCCTGTTTTATCGCCGGGTATACCCTGGTGGACGGCACCGGTGTGCGACTCTCGGACACTGCGCTGGGCTACACGCTCTGGACCTTCTTCATGAACGGTTTCTGTCTGCTGAGCTGGGCAATGGTGGCGCGGCGTCGCGAAGCGTCCAGCTATCTGCGCCTGCACTGGAAAAAAGGGCTGCTCGGCGGCGTCGGGACGATGGGATCTTACGGTCTGGCACTCTGGGCGATGACCCAGGCACCGCTGGCTGTGGTCGCCGCACTACGTGAAACCTCTATTCTCTTCGGCGCATTAATCGCATTTGTGCTTTTAAAAGAGAAGGTTGCCGGCCTGCGCATCGCGGCGGCACTGGGAATTGCTGCCGGTGCGATCCTGCTGCGCCTGGCGTAATTCACTGGCAACATTAGTTGCCGATCTTGTTTACAAATCCTGCCTTCACGTCTTCTGTCATTCATCACAGTAATGCTTAAATTGTCATCTCTCTGTGGTAGATTCCTCGCGCATTTATGGGAATGCATAGTCACTTATTCTTCATTTATCTCTTTTGGCAAAAGTATTCAGCGACATGAAAAAGCAACGGAACGTGAACTTATTGTTGATGCTGGTGTTACTGGTGGCCGTCGGGCAGATGGCGCAAACCATCTACATTCCGGCGATTGCCGATATGGCAAAAGATCTGAGCGTCCGCGAAGGTGCAGTCCAGAGCGTGATGGCAGCCTATCTGCTAACCTATGGCGTTTCACAGCTGGTTTATGGTCCCCTGTCCGATCGCGTCGGGCGTCGTCCGGTCATTCTGGTGGGCATGAGCATTTTCATGGTAGCGACGATGATCGCCATTACCACTCACAGCCTGACCGTCCTGATTGCCGCCAGCGCCCTTCAGGGTGTGGGCACCGGCGTCGGCGGGGTTATGGCGCGTACCCTGCCGCGTGATATGTACCAGGGCACACAGCTTCGCCACGCCAACAGTCTGTTAAATATGGGTATTCTGGTCAGCCCGCTGCTGGCCCCGCTGATTGGGGGTCTGCTGGACACCGTCTGGTCCTGGCGCGCCTGTTATGCCTTCCTGCTGGTGCTGTGCATTATTGTCACCTTCAGCATGGGGCGCTGGATGCCGGAAACCCGCCCAAAAGACGCGCCGCGCACGAAGCTCATCGCCAGCTACAAAACGCTGTTCGGTAATGGATCCTTTACCTGTTATCTGTTGATGCTAATCGGCGGCCTGGCGGGCATTGCGGTGTTTGAAGCCTGTTCCGGCGTGCTGCTGGGCGCGGGCCTTGGCCTGAGCAGTATGGTGGTGAGTATTCTGTTTATTCTGCCGATCCCGGCGGCGTTCTTCGGCGCATGGTTCGCCGGACGTCCGAACAAGCGTTTCTCCACCCTGATGTGGCAGTCGGTGATCAGCTGTCTGCTGGCCGGGCTGATGATGTGGATCCCGGGGCTGTTTGACGTGATGTCGGTCTGGACGTTGCTCATCCCGGCAGCGCTGTTCTTCTTCGGCGCGGGCATGCTGTTTCCCCTCGCCACCAGCGGCGCGATGGAGCCGTTCCCGTTCCTCGCAGGCACGGCAGGCGCGCTGGTGGGCGGTTTGCAGAACATCGGTTCCGGCGCGCTGGCCTGGCTTTCGGCTATGATGCCGCAGACCGGGCAGGCGAGTTTAGGCTTGCTGATGACCCTGATGGGGCTGCTGATTTTGCTGTGCTGGCTGCCGCTGGCGTCGCGTGTCTCGCATCACGAACAGCCGGTTTAACCGCATGATGGCCCGGCTTCTCGCCGGGCTTTTCACAGACGGGCGCAATCATCGCCTGCAATAGCCGCTCTGGGGCAGGCCGCCACGCCCCCTCTTCCCCGTCATAAAACTGAACATCGGCGTTTATCGCATACGGGATGTTGGCATGTTGCAGCTCGCACGCCATAAACGTGGCAAACGCCATCTGCGAGGCGGTTGGCGTCAGGCTTTTCGATTCGCCCACTCCCCAGCCGCCAACCCAGCTCACATGCCCGGTTTTTTGTTGCCAGTGCAGCGCGGCGTTGATTCGGTTACGGATAGCCGCTTTCTCAGCCGCAGTTCCGGACGTCCACGGGTATTTACCGTTCGTTTTCAGCGGCCCCCAGGGGAAAATATGCCACTCCGCCAGCAGGTAATTCTGGCTGTGCGCGGGCAGCTTCAGGGTGGATAAATCCTCCGGCGCGGCGCGCAGACGAGGGGCGATAAAAATCATGCGGCTGGCATCAATGGCGTGAATGTCTTTGATCGCTTTCTCATACACCCGGTTGAGCGAAGCAACGTTGTGGTTGAGCTTGTCCGCCGGTTCGTAGATCAGGTCAAAGCCTAGCAACGGCGAGCGCTGACCAAAATAGTGCGCCACGGCAATCCACCAGTTAATCACCTCTTTTTCGGTATCCGCTTTCGGGTCGTTTTTATATTCATCGGCCTGATAAGCGATGATGGGGATGACGCCGTATTGCTCGCATGCCTCCACCAGCTTACGCAGGTGAATCAGCCGCGCTTCCGTCGGTTCGCCCGCCACCCGAATACGGACATGGTGTATGCCTTTCGCCTGAAAATCACGGACCACCAGCGGGTCGAATTCGCGTATGCCGCGCTCGGTGCGTGCCCAGTCCACATCCATCCCGACGCCCAGCATCTGCGCGTAACGGGCAGCCGTCAGCGGCGGCTCAGCGGCAGTCGCCCAGCCGGAAGAGAGTAAGATCGCAGTGGCAATAAAAGGCTTTAACACGGTTTACCCTGGAAAAATCAAAAGCATTACCTGTATTTAGCACGCTTTTTCACATTTGGTGTAGAGCGAAAGCGTAATAATTCTTCAACCCGCCAGCTCTCTTAGCCAGCCGATAAAGGCGTCAATTTTCGGCCACTGACGGCCGGGAAGCGTTGAGACGTAATAATGCTGATGGCACTTGAGGGTTTCCCCATCAAAGGGTGCGATCAACTCCCCCCGTTCGAGACGTTTTTGCACCAGCCGCTTTCTCCCCATCGCCACCCCGACATTACTCATGGCCGCGATAATGGCTAAATCAGAACGATCGAAGCCAATACCCGATGATAACGGCATATTCACCGCGTAATGCTGCGCCCAGCTCAGCCACTCATCCGTACCGGAATCATTGCTCCAGGCCTGACGGTCGTGCAGTAACGTGCAGTGGCTGAGGTTATGGGGGTTTTTCAGCAGTTCATGCTCCCGGGCATACGCCGGCGAGCAGACGGGCAAAATCTCTTCATCCATCAAAAAGTGATGAGAAAGGTGGTTTGGCGGCGTATCGTCGAAATAGAGCGCCAGATCGATGCCGGTTCGCTGCATGTTGACGTAATCATTACCAGTCAGAATAGTAAGTGAAATCGACGGGTAGCGGCGGGTAAAATCCCCCAGCATCGGCACCAGCCAGCACTGGGCGATCGACGGCCGGGAGTACACCGTTAGCGTACCTGACAGCGCCTGGTTTTTAATGTCCAGGATCTCCTGATTCAGGGTGTCGAGGGACGATTTCAGCGTCCAGTAAACGCGCTTGCCTTCCTGCGTCAGCTCCACTTTACGGTGTGAGCGGACAAACAGCTGAATGCCCAGCTCCTCTTCCAGCAGGTTAATGCGGTGGCTCACCGCGCTGGGGCTGAGCGACAGCTCCGCCGCCGCCAGGGCGAAGGACTCATGCCGGGCAGCCACTTCAAAGGTGTACATTTTCGACAGCTGCCAGCCGTTTAACAGCCGGTTTCTGCCTTCATTCGCATCGGTCATCACAATTCCCACACGTAATTTCTGCGTTTAGCATACCGCTCAAGAATGAATTTATGTGAACCAACGGCAAAATAAGTGCGCCTTTTAGAGTCCAGTCACTCAGTTGATCCAATCTGGCTCATCTGAACGCCAATTTATATCGTTTGTCAGCCCACGCCGTTTTTTCGTCCAATACCCCCAGATGACATAAGGGTGAGGTGAGATATGGGATCTCAGGTCTGGGTTGTGGCAACGCTGCTTGTCAGCATCGTGTTGATTGTTTTAACCATCGTAAAACTGAAGTTTCACCCGTTCCTCGCGCTGCTGCTGGCAAGCTTTTTCGTTGGCGCGATGATGGGGATGAGCCCGCTGGATATGGTTAACGCCATTGAGAGCGGGATTGGCGGTACGCTGGGCTTCCTGGCGGCGGTTATCGGTCTTGGCACTATTCTCGGCAAAATGATGGAAGTCTCCGGCGCGGCAGAGCGCATCGGGATTACGTTGCAGCGCTGCCGCTGGCTGTCGGCGGACGTGATTATGGTCCTGGTCGGCCTGATCTGCGGCATTACGCTGTTTGTTGAAGTGGGCGTGGTACTGCTGATCCCGCTGGCGTTTTCCATCGCCAAAAAGACCAACACGTCGCTGCTCAAGCTGGCCATTCCGCTCTGTACCGCACTAATGGCAGTGCACTGCGTGGTGCCTCCGCATCCGGCCGCACTATTTGTCACCAACAAATTAGGGGCGGACGTCGGGACGGTGATTGTCTACGGTCTGGTGGTGGGCCTGATGGCGTCTCTGGTTGGTGGCCCGCTGTTCCTGAAGCTGCTCGGCAACCGTCTGCCCTATAAGCCGGTTCCGGCGGAATTTTCAGACCTGAAGGTGCGGGAAGAGCACACTCTGCCGTCGCTGGGCGCCACGCTGTTCACCGTGCTGCTGCCGATTGCCCTGATGCTGGTGAAAACCATTGCCGAGCTGAACATGGCGAAAGAAGGCTCGCTGTATACCCTGCTGGAGTTTATCGGCAACCCCATCACCGCGATGTTTATCGCCGTGTTTGTCGCCTATTACCTGCTGGGGATCCGCCAGCACATGGGCATGGGCGCAATGCTGACCCATACGGAGCACGGCTTTGGCTCTATCGCCAACATTTTGCTGATTATCGGTGCGGGCGGGGCGTTCAACGCCATCCTTAAAACCAGTGGTCTGGCGGAGACGCTGGCGCATATTCTCTCGAACCTGCATATGCACCCTATCCTTCTAGCCTGGCTGGTGGCACTGGTGCTGCACGCCGCCGTGGGTTCGGCAACGGTAGCGATGATGGGTGCCACGGCGATAGTGGCGCCGATGCTGCCGCTCTACCCGAACGTAAGCCCGGAGATCATCACCATTGCCATCGGGTCCGGCGCTATTGGCTGCACGATCGTGACCGACTCTCTCTTCTGGCTGGTGAAGCAGTATTGCGGCGCGACCCTGAATGAGACCTTCAAATACTATACGACGGCGACGTTTATCGCCTCGGTGCTTGCACTTGGCGGCACATTCCTGCTTTCTTTCATTATCTGAGCGCGAAGAGACGTATTATGGAAAACGCAACTATCACTACTTTAACCGCACAGTTTCCTCTGGTTGAGGATCTGATTGCCCTGAAAGAAACCACCTGGCTTAACCCGCGCACCACGACGCTGGCGGAAGGATTGCCGTATGTCGGGCTGACGAAAGCCGACGTAGACGACGCGCACGCGCGCCTGAAACGCTTCGCGCCGTATCTGGCGAAAGCGTTCCCGGAAACGGCGGCAACGGGCGGGATTATCGAATCCGACCTGGTCGCGATCCCGGCGATGCAGGCGCGGCTGGAGAAAGAATCTGCGAAGCCTGTTACAGGCACGCTGCTGCTGAAAAAAGACAGCCATCTGCCGATTTCCGGCTCGATCAAAGCGCGCGGCGGCATCTATGAGGTGCTGACCCATGCGGAGAAACTGGCGCTGGAAGCCGGGTTGCTGAGCGTTGAAGACGACTACAGCGTTCTGCTGGAGCCGCGCTTTAAGGACTTCTTCAGCCAGTACAGCATCGCGGTGGGCTCAACCGGCAACCTGGGGATGTCCATCGGCATTATGAGCGCACGCATTGGCTTTAAGGTGACCGTGCATATGTCCGCCGACGCCCGCGAGTGGAAGAAAGCCAAACTGCGCAGCCACGGCGTGATCGTCGTTGAATATGAGCAGGATTACGGCGTGGCGGTGGAGCAGGGACGCAAAGCGGCGGAAAGCGATCCGAACTGCTTCTTTATTGACGATGAGAATTCACGCACGCTGTTCCTGGGCTATGCGGTTGCTGGCGAGCGCCTGAAGGCGCAGTTTATCGAACAGGGCCGCGTGGTGGATGCCGATCATCCTCTGTACGTCTATCTGCCGTGCGGCGTCGGCGGCGGCCCCGGCGGCGTGGCTTTTGGCCTGAAGCTGGCCTTTGGCGATAACGTCCACTGCTTCTTTGCGGAGCCAACGCACTCACCGTGCATGCTGCTGGGCGTTTATACCGGGCTGCACGATGAAATCGCCGTGCAGGACCTGGGTATTGATAACGTGACGGCGGCGGACGGACTGGCGGTAGGACGTGCCTCCGGCTTCGTGGGCCGCGCGATGGAGCGCCTGCTCGACGGGTTCTATACCCTCTCCGATCAAAGCATGTACGACATGCTCGGCTGGCTGGCGCAGGAGGAAAGGATTCGCCTGGAGCCGTCGGCGCTGGCGGGGATGGCCGGGCCGCTGCGCGTCGATGCCGATGAGAACGTTACCCACCTGGTGTGGGCGACCGGCGGCGGCATGGTGCCGGAAGACGAGATGGCGAAATATTTAGCGAAAGGGAAGTAATTATGCCGGGTGGCGGCTGCGCCTTACCCGGCCTACAGGTGCAAAATTTGTTGAATGTGGGTTACCGCAAACAGCAGTGACAACGACAGCACGGCCAGGGCGATGAGGAACTTATCCCGCACCGCTTTCGGCTGCGCAAAGTCGTTCTGCGACACGTCCATCAGGTTACGGCTGCGGGTGTAGCGCCATAAAATGATGGCTACCAGCGCCAGCACAACAATGGAGATCCAGAATGGCGCCCCCGTGCGGTGCCAGTTGTGCTTAATGGCAAGAGCGATCAGCGCGCCATACCCCAGCAGCGTGCGCAGCCAGGCCAGCGAGGTTCGCTCTGGCTGAAGGCCGGGGTCCGCTTCCCGCCGCGCTTTGCGGCTATCCGGCATACAGCACCAGTAACATCACTACGCCCGCAACCATCAGCAAAATCGTACTGATAATGAGCAAGCCGCGCGTGTAGGGGAGATCCTGCTTCAGACGCATCGCCTTTTCATTTCTCAGCCAGCGCAGATAGCCATAAATCGCCAGCACGCCGGCAATCAGGCACAGTAGCAGGGCCAGCACTTCGCGAATCAACGGGGTGGCAAAATCGGGGGCGAGCTGATCAAGGCCGACGCCTGCGGCCAGAAAGCCCAGGGCGGTGCGGATCCACGCTAAGAACGTGCGTTCGTTAGCCAGTGAGAAGCGGTAGTCCGGTGCTTCACCGAGGCGGGAAATGTTCATGAAAGTTCCTTGTCGTGCTGCATGCAGGCTTCAGCATAGCGTAATTCAGCCAGGACAAGGAGACCGGCATCAGGCGATGCCGGTCAGAAAGATTAGTGCAGCTCTGGCCAGTAATCCTTATTCGCTTCAATCAGATCGTCCAGAATCGCCTTCGCCACCGATGCGCTCGGTACGGTTTTCGACAGGGTAATCGCCTGCCAGAGTTTCTGATACGAGCGCTGCTCCCAGGCGTCCACCACCAGTTTTTCCACCGCCACCTGCTGGCTCATGAGCCCTTTCTGGAAGTGCGGAATATCACCCACGGTCAGCGGCTCCGGTCCGTTGTGGCCGACCAGACAAGGTATTTCTACCATCGCGTCAGCATCAAAGTTATGGATAGCCCCATTGTTAGGCACAATCAGCAGCATGCGTTCCTGGGTGTTAAAGGCAATCGCGGTCGCCAGATCGACGATGTACGACGCATGTTCGTCAATTTCCAGTTCACCGGCAGAAGAATGACCGGCTTCGATAATCGCCCGACATGAACTGAATACATGCTTCTCACGGTGATCCATCACTTCATTGGCGCGGGTACGCTCCGGATTGGAATGGGCGACCACATAGTCCGGGAACAGGTAATACTTCAGGTAGGTGTTCGGCATGGTGTCCGGATCCAGCGCCTGTACGTCTTTGGCCTTGGCGAAGGTATCGTTCCAGCTCGCTTCAGTATGCACATCTTCCGAAGGCGGAACATAACCGTTTTTCGCCACGTATTCGCGCAGCTTCGGCATCAGATCGTTGCCGTTCTGATCTTCAATCGACGTCCACCAGCCGAAGTGGTTCAGACCGTAGTAGCGCACGCGCATCTCTTTGCGGTCTTTCAGGCCCACGATTTGCGCCATACGTCCTTCAATGCCGATCGGCATGTCGCAGATGTTGAGAATTTTCGCGTTCGAACGCAGGCGGCGCGTGGCTTCCGCGACAATCGCCGCCGGGTTGGAGTAGTTCAACATCCACGCGTTCGGGGAGTACTGCTCCATGTAATCCACCAGCTCCAGCACGCCGCCGATGGAGCGCATGCCGTAGGAGATGCCGCCCGGCCCGCACGTTTCCTGGCCCAGCACGCCGTGGCGCAGCGGGATTTTTTCATCTTTTTCACGCATGGGATATTTGCCAACGCGAATATGCGCCATCACGAAATCCACATCGGTAAAGGCCGCTTCAGGATCGGTGGTGTAACTAAATTCAATCTCCGGCGCCTGCTCCTTAAGGATGATTTTACACGCCTCGGCGATGATCTCCTGACGTGCTCCGTCATTGTCATAGAACTTCAGCGCACGCAGCGGGAAACGGTCACGGTTGGCTAACAGCATCAGGACGATACCAGGCGTGAATGTACTGCCGCCGCCTGCAATAACAACTGAGAATTTTTTCATGATATAGCCTCTGTCAGAGTGGTTTGTTCGTTTGTTAAAGGGGTTTTCATCAGCGATTCCAGCTGGTCGCGCACCTGAGGAACGTGCAGACCGACAATCACCTGTATGCCGTTGCCGCGCCGCACCATACCGTGTGCTCCCAGGGCTTTGAATACGTCATCGCTTTGGGTTTTCGTCATATCCACCAGGGCGATACGCAGGCGGGTGGCGCAGTTATTGATACTTTCGATATTCGCTGCGCCGCCGAGCGCCTGTAAGAACCCAGCGGCCTGTCCGACCTGCTGGCTGGCTGCCGCCGGGGCGGTGGTTTGCCCACGAGCGGCCTTATAGTCGGCCTTGCTGTAGAGCTTGATTTCGCTCTCTTCCCGGCCCGGCGTTTTGAGATTCAGACGTTCGATAAGCGTTCTGAAGACCACGAAGTAGATCCCGGTGAAGCAGAGGCCGATGCCAATCTGGGTGAATACCGTCGAGGCGTGGTTATGGAACATCGGGATCCAGTTTTGCGGCAGGAACTGGTCCAGCAGACCGCCGCCCATGTTCCCCACCACCCCGAAGATATACATCACCGTCGCCATCGTTGCGGCCAGCACGGCGTGGATGGCAAACAGCAAAGGCGAGATAAACAGGAAGGTGAACTCCAGCGGTTCGGTAATGCCCACCAACACGGCGGTAAGCGTGGCCGGGATCAGCAGACCTGCCACTTTGACGCGGTTCTCCGGTGACGCGGTATACCAGATAGCCAACGCAATACCGACTGAGCCAAACACCTTAGAGTTGCCGTGCAGCGCGAATCCGCCCTCCGGGAACAGCGTTTTCAGCGGCACAGTGCTCTGGCTGAATTCCTGAAGGTGCTGTGCCCAGTAGACCTGAATGCCGCCTTCTACCGCAGCCGGGCCGAAGATAAACGGGCCGTAGACAAAGTGGTGTAATCCGGTTGGGATCAGAATGCGTTCCAGGAAGGTATAAACCCATACGCCCAGCGCGCCAGCGGTACGTAGAAAGGCCTGCAACGACTCAATGCCCATCTGCACTTTCGGCCAGCCCAGCAGCGTCAGCCAGGCGCAGGGGATCATCACGAAGAACGCGAGGATAACGACAAACGAGGTGCCCTGGAAAATCCCCAGAAAGACCGGCAACGGCTTGTCGAAAAATCGGTTGTGGATGGCGGTGACGAGCCCGGAAATGATAATCGCCCCGATGATGCTGGTATCAAGCGTTTTGATTCCGGCAATCATCGCCAGCCCGCTGCCGGCAGTGGGTTCAGCAGAGAAGTCGACGCCAAAGAAGTGGCCCCAGGTCATCCCCATCGCGTTGATAAAGTAGTTCCAGGTCAGAAAGCTAATCAGCACCGCCAGACAGGCGCGGCCCTGCGCCTGCTTTGCCAGGCCAATCGGTAAGCCGACAGCAAAAATCAGCGGCATATTACGGAACACCGCCCAGCCGCCCTCTTCGATGATGTGAACAATTTGCGCGAACAGATTATCAGGCGCGGTTAAGGCCTCACCGACAAACAGCGGATTGCGAAGCATGATGGCGATCCCAACCACGATCCCGGCAAAGGGAAACAGCAAAACCGGGGTGAACATGGCGCCGCCAAAGCGTTGTATTTGACTGAGCATTTTTAAATCCTCATGAAACAACCTGTAGGGGATAGAGGCCTTTATGGTTTTTTACTGGCCTGAGGTGAGCATAAGAAGTTACTGATGCGGGAACATGGCGTGCCGCTGCGATTCGTGATCGCATTCATGGTTTTAATTTGACCAATCAGGTCTACTTTTTAAACTAAACATGGACAAGTTAAGACGTATTCCACGCCATGATGTGCGCAGAGAGGTCTACTGGTGATCTACAAATCAATTGCCGATCGGCTACGGCTGCGGCTGAATTCTTCGGACTACAACATTGGCAGTCCGTTACCCGGAGAAAAAGCGCTGGCAAAGGAGTTTGGCGTAGCCCGGATGACCGTCCGCAAAGCGCTGGATCTGCTGGTAAGCTGGGGGCTGGTTGAACGTCGACACGGTAGCGGGACGTTCGTGGCGCGCAAAGACGTTCATCATGAAACGACTAACCTGACTGGGCTGGTGGAGGTATTGCGCCAGCAGGGGAAAGAAGTGCAAAGCAAGGTGTTGCAGTTTGAAGTGATGCCCGCGCCGCCCGCCATCGCCAGCCAGCTGCGGATTCAGGTTGATGAGCGGATCTATTTTTCAAGGCGGGTGCGTTACGTGGACGGAAAACCGCTGATGCTGGAGGACAGCTTTATGCCGGTGAAGCTGTTCCGCAATCTTTCCCTGGCGCATCTCGAAGGGTCTAAGTTTGATTACATCGAGAAGGAGTGTGGGATCACCATCAGCGGCAATTACGAGAGCCTGACGCCGGTGCTGGCAGATAAACAGCTGGCCGGTTATATGAATGTGCCGGAACAGACGCCGCTGCTGCGCATCACCTCCCTTTCCTACAGCGACAGCGGCGAGTTCCTCAATTATTCCGTGATGTTCCGGAACACCAGCGATTACCAGGTGGACTACCATCTGCGGCGCATCCACCCGGAAGACTTATTAGCCCATCCCCCAGAATAGCACCGCCAGTAGCTGCGGGGTGATGATGCGCAGAAACATCACCAGCGGATAAACCGTGGCGTAGGATAACGCCGCCGCGCCGCTGGTGGCGTGCAGGTTATTGGCGAACGCCAGCGCGGGCGGATCGGTCATGGAACCGGCCAGCATGCCGCACAGCGTGAGATAGTTCATTTTAGCGAACATACGCGCCAATAATCCGACAGTTATCAGTGGGATAGCGGTAATAAATATGCCGTATCCTACCCAGCTCATCCCTTCGCCGTTCACCAGAGTATCGACAAAATCGCCGCCGGATTTCAGCCCCACCACCGCCAGAAACAGCACGATGCCCAACTCCCGCAGCGCCAGGTTAGCGCTCGGCGGCATAAACCAGTAGAGCTTACCGATGGAGCCGATACGCCCGAGGATAAGCGCCATAATGAGCGGCCCGCCTGCCAGACCCAGCTTCAGTGCTACCGGGAAGCCGGGCACATACAGGGGGATGGAGCCAAGCATGACGCCAAGCCCGACGCCGATAAAGACCGGCAGCATCTGCACCTGCTGGAGTTTTTGCTGGGCGTTGCCCACCATGTCCGCTACGGCATCAATAGATGAAGGACGCCCGACGAGGTTGAGAATATCACCGAATTGCAGGCTGGCATCCTGGCTGGCCACCAGCTCGACACCGGCGCGGTTAAGCCGGGAGATCACCACGTCATAACGCTCTTTAACCTGCAAATCGCGTATTTTCTTGCCCAGAACCTTCTCATTGGTCACTACCACGCGCTCCACGCGCATGTCCGTTCCACGGGTTGAGAGTGAGGTATCCACCTCCTGACCGATCACCAGCCGGGCATTGTTTAAATCCGCCGGTTGCCCTACCAGATGCAGGAGATCGCCGTGCTGAATAAGGGTATCCGGTGAAGGCACCATCAGCGTGTCATCACGTTTCAGGCGGGAACAGATAATGGTCGCGCTGTTCAGAATGGGAACATCCTGAATCGCCATATTGTTCAGATTAGGGTTTTCGACGCGAATATTGATAGTTTTAATGAGCGCATGGCCGTTGGTCAGCGTGCTTTCATGCTCTTTTGCCTCCTGCTCGACGTTAACGCGGAACAGCACGCGCACCAGCCACATCGAGAGCAAAATACCGCAAATGCCAAACGGATAGGCCATGGCGTAGCTCATCCCCATCTGATCGACGACATCAGCAGGGATACCCAGATCGCGCAGAATTTGCTGGCCCGCCCCGAGCGCGGGCGTATTCGTGACGGCGCCGGAGAAGATGCCCAGCACGACGGGCAGCGGAATAGCGAAGAGTTTATGCAGGATCGCGGTGACCAGCCCACCCATCACAACAATGCCGAAGGCAAAGAGATTAAGGCGTAAACCGGAGACGCGCAGGGAAGCGAAGAAGCCCGGCCCCACCTGAATACCGATGGTATACACAAAGAGGATCAGGCCGAACTCCTGGATGAAATGCAGCATATCGGCGCTGAGCACCCACCCAAGCTGGTCGGCAAAATGGCCGACAAAAATCCCGCCGAACAGCACCCCGCCAATCCCAAACCCGACGCCGCGGATTTTGATATTCCCCAGCCATAGCCCCACTACCGCGACAAGGGCCAACACGCTGACGGTTAACGCGATATCACTCATGTTCCACATCCTGTGTATAACCTTAGTTATGATAAGGATTCTCTCAGAACTGGCGGCGGTTGTATGGGCGATGGCGCACATAAAAGCCGAAGGTAAACGCAAAACGGTCACCCGAAGGTGACCGTTTTTAATGTTTGCATCCTCTCCCACAGGGAGAGGGTCGGGGTGAGGGCACCAGCCCGCACACGATTAGCTATTCAACGCCGGGCGTTCGCTAATGGCGATGCGTTGAGGCGCAATGGCTTCCGGCACGTTACGGGTGAGGTCAATGTTCAGCAGCCCGTTAGTGAACGTCGCGCCAGAAACTTCCATATGGTCTGCCAGGGTAAAGCTCAGGCTAAACGGCTGAGTGACAAGCCCCTGATGCAGCCATTTGGTCTCGGTGTCTGGTTTTTCCGGTGACCCTTTCACGGTCAGGCGCGCACCCTCAAGCTGGATGTCGAGATCTTCCTGGCGGAACCCGGCCAGCGCAAGCGTGATGCGGTAGTGGTTATCATCGCTTTTTTCGATGTTGTACGGCGGAAAGGTCTGCTGTTCGGTTGCGCTTTGCAGCGCGTTAGCCAGTTTGTCAAAACCGATCCACTGACGCAGCAGGGGGGAAAAATCATAGTTACGCATACTAAATCTCCTTCTGAGAAGCGAGTTCGGCACAGTTTAATTTTGTGCACAGTTGTACCTGCAAACCCTTGCGGATTCGCATATGCTCCCTTTACGGCAAGCAATTTCAGGTGGGCCGCAGCCGCGACCCGCTTAATTAATTGATTTCGATACGACGCGGTTTTTTCTCTTCCGGAATCACACGTTCCAGTTCGATAAACAGCAGGCCGTTCACCAGGTTCGCGCCCTTGACGTGGATGTTCTCAGCCAGCTGGAACTTGCGTTCAAAGTTACGCTCTGCGATACCCTGGTAGAGGTAGGTTCGTTCTTTCTGCTCGCCCGCATGGGAGCCTTTCACCACCAGCAGATTGTCCTGCGCGGTGATCTCCAGTTCGCTCTCTGCGAAACCGGCAACAGCAATCGCAATGCGATAGTGGTTTTCGTCAACCAGTTCAACGTTGTATGGAGGATAGCCGTTGCTCTGGCTCTGGTTGTTTTCTAAGTGGTTGAACAGACGATCAAAACCAATGGCAGAACGGTATAGCGGAGAGAGATCGAAATTACGCATAGATAAATGCTCCTGAAATCAGCGAGAAAATGTAGCCTTCCACCATGGACAGGCTTCTGCTTCCCCGAACACCCATCAGGCGTGTCCGTTATCGGGTTACATTCTTAAAATGGGTATGGATACGGCCTTTTCAAGCCTGTTGATGTGAGATTTTTTTGCACTTTGCTGGTTGTCGCATAGACTCAGGGGCACAGCACAAAGGGTTAAATTGCGATGGCGACCACAGTGCGGGAGTTTGGAGCTATCCATTTTGGACGCGCCTCGCTATAACCCTGAGTTGCAGGTCAATGCCGTGCTACTAATGATGACTGAGTGATGATGAGAAATGTTCTGATTAAGCTGGCGACGTTCAGCGGGGTTGTTTTACTTTGCGGGTGTTCGAGCGTGATGTCGCACACCGGCGGTAAAGAAGGAACATATCCGGGGACGCGCGCCAGTGCCGCAATGATCTCTGATGATGAGACAAACTGGGGTACCAAATCTCTGGCGATTCTTGATATGCCGTTTACGGCGGTTGCCGATACGCTTTTGCTGCCGTGGGATATGTTCCGCACCGACAGCTCAGTGCGTTCGCGCGTTGAGAAAAGCGAGCAGGAGACGCTGGCAACCAACTCCGTCATCCCGCCCGCAGCGATGCCTCCACGCTAATTCTGTGCGGTTTCCGTTAGCCACAGCTGGCGGAAGCCGTCCTTCTCTTCCATCCATGTAATAAATCGTCCGTCCGGGGAAAACACCACAGCGTCAGCAGACGGCGGATTGCCATGATCGAAGGTCAAAAACGTCACCTCACCGGTCTGCGCATCGCAGCAGGCAATGCGGCTTTCGAGCACAAACCCAAGTGCGCGGCCAGAAGGATGCCAGTTAAAAGCCGACTGAATATCACGCTCAGTGTGGGTCAGCTGGCGCGGCTCGCCGCCCTCAGGGGAGATAAGCCACAGCTGCACAACGCCGTTATCGTCCCGCATTAAAAACGCGACCTGCGTCCCCTGTGGATTGCTGCGCACCCAGTGGCGCGGCACGTTCACCAGCCCCGGATACGCCTTCTGATGGGTGAAGGTAAGGCGGCGTTGCATGACGCCCGCAGGCGGCGCGGGCATTGTATCCGGCGTTCCCTGCAACGGCGCATCGCCCGCTCGTTTCCAGCCCTGCTCGTCTTTGGGAAGATCGACAATAAACAGTTCGGGCACTTTCTCGCCTTTCGCAGACACCGTATCGCCGATAAACGCCAGCCTGTCGTTGCCCACCCAGCCCTCTTCATAGGCGCGGTTGATCTCATCGCTGCCCGGTTTCGGGTTCGGCGTTGTCCGGCTTACCAGTACGCTCCAGAAGGTTCCGGCATATTCCCGCGGATGGTTCCCCTGTGGGTTTACCGGACCACAAGGCGCCGCCACCCCGACGTTACGCAAATCCAGCTGCGGATCGCGCGCGTGCAGCACATGGTCGTTATAGGTAAAGCTGACGAACTGCCCGTTCGGGCTAAAAACGTGAACGTGGGTGCCGCCACGCAGCGCACCTGCCGTGTAAGGCGCGGTGATATCCATCGCATCAAGATTGCTCACCTGACCATTGTGCGCAATCACCCCCTGACGATGGTGAAAATCATACTGCCAGTCTGCATCCGGGTTTTTCGGGCCGTGGATAAAAACATATTTGTCCTGCGCCGGATGAACGGTTACCACGCCAACATGCGCGCCGTCAGTCGCACGGTAGATCGCCTCAACCTCGCCCGTACTAACATTGACCCGCTCAATGGTTTCACCGGTAAACGACGCGCCGGACGGGCGGACATCATAGACAAGCCACTGGCTGTCTGGCGTCCAGGTGTTGATGTTGGTGAGCTGGTGGTTGCGGGAAGCGAAGGTGATTTGTTTCATGAAAATACCCTGATGCGCGGTTATCGCATCAGGGTAAAACATCCGAAGGGATTAGCCTACTCGTTTCACGTCGCCGACCAGCAGGATATAGGAGAGCGCCCCGATCAGCGCCACGGCAGAGATATACACCAGCGCCGGACCAAAGCCGTAGTCCTGCGCCAGGTAACCGATGACCAGCGGCACGGTGATCCCGCCCAGGCCGCCAACGAAGTTAAACACGCCGCCGGTCAGGCCAATCAGACGCATCGGCGCCAGCGACGACACCAGCGACCAGGTGATGGAGGCAAAACCGTTCCCGAAGAACGCTACCGCCATCAAGGTCATGATCCACACCGGATCGTTGGTGTAGTTCGCTCCCATGATGCAGGTAGAGATCAGTAGGCCGCAGATAATAGGCGTTTTACGCGCAACGCCCAGTGAGAAGCCTTTTTTCACCAGTTTGTCCGCCAGCCAGCCCGAGAGCAGGACGCCGAAAAACGCCGCAAGGAAGGGTACGGTAGTCATAAAGCCCGCCTTCAGCGCGGTAATCCCTTTTTCCTGGGTCAGATAGTTCGGGAACCAGGTGAGGAAGAACCACAGCGTGGAAGTCACCGCGAACTGACCCAGATAAACGCCCACCAGCTTACGGTGGAAGACCAGCTTCCAGTCCGCTCTGGTCAGCGGCTGGCGCGCCTCTTTTTTCACGGGCGCATCGCCGTCCACCAGGCCACCGCCGTCGCGGATGTAGTCCAGTTCGGCTTTGGTGATGCTTTTGGTCAGGCGCGGCGGCTGATAGACCTTAAACCAGATTAACGACCAGATAATGCCGATCCCGCCGGTGACGATGAACACCCAGTGCCAGCTCAGTAGCTCCTGGATCCAGATTAACAGCGGCGTCAGAAATGCCAGGCCAACAAACTGCCCGGAGGTGTAAAAACCAACAGCGGAAGCGCGTTCGTGTTCCGGGAACCAGCTGGTCACCATGCGGTTGTTGGTCGGAAACGCGGGCGCTTCAAACACCCCGGTGATGGCGCGCAGGCCAATCAGTGACATCAGCCCGGTGGCGAAGCCCTGGAACAGGGTCGCCACGGACCAGCCAAAAATAGCGATAAAGTAGGTCAGACGCGACCCCACGCGGTCAAGGAACCAGCCGCCCGGGATCTGGCAGAGCGTATACAGCCAGGCAAACGCCGAGAAGACGTAGCCCATTTCCGCTTTGGTGATGCCAAACTCTTCCTGAATATGAGCCGATGCCACGGCAAGGTTGGCGCGGTCGACATAACAGATGACCACGGTAATAAAGATCATGATAAGCGTCAGGTAACGACGACGCCCGGTTTTTGCAGCAGTAACTGGAATATCCATCGCAATCTGTCTCCAGATTTTGGGCATAGCGAAGCCGCTCACCATGCCCTGTAGTTTACAGAGGGTGTATTTGTTTTTTTTAATTAAAAACGTAAACGGAATGCGCTAAATAATTTGTGCTGGGGGAAGGCGGCAAGTTTTCGCATCCCCGGGAGCATACAAAAGTATGTGACCGGGGTAAGAAAACGCAGCCAACGCATCACCAGCGCGAAGTATGACGCGCATTTACCACTCGGCTACGGAACCGTCTTCATGACGCCACAGTGGGTTACGCCAGTCCGGCGCACTTTTACTCAGCTCAATGACTTTGGCTTCGTCGATCTCCACGCCAAGGCCCGGCTTCGTTAACGGTTTAAAGAAACCGCCTTCCATGCTGAAGTCTTCCTTGTTTTTCACAAAGTCGAGCAGCTCCGCGCCCTTGTTATAGTGAATGCCCATGCTTTGTTCCTGGAACACCGCATTGCGCGAGACGAAGTCGACGTGCAGGCAGGCCGCCAGCGCAATTGGCCCAAGCGGACAGTGCGGGGCCAGCGCCACATCGTAGGCTTCTGCCATTCCGGCAATTTTGTAGCATTCGGTGATGCCACCCGCGTGGGAGAGGTCCGGTTGCAGGATCGCAATGCCGCCCGCTTCCAGCACGCGTTTGAACTCGAAGCGCGAGAACATACGCTCACCCGCGGCGATAGGAATATGGGTCTGTTCAGCCAGTTTTGGATAGTATTCCGCCTGCTCGGCCAGCACCGGCTCTTCGATAAACAGCGGGCGATACGGCTCCAGCTCTTTAATCAGCACTTTGGCCATTGGCGCGCTAACGCGGCCGTGGAAATCCAGGCCAAACTCAATCTCGTTGCCGAAAGCCTCGCGGATTTGCGCCACGGTATTCACCGCCCGGTCTACCGCGCGCGAGTTGTCGATAACGCCCATCTCTTCGCAGCCGTTGAGTTTGAAGGTGTCAAAACCGATGTTGCGCAGTTGCCGGATACCGTCGATCACTTCCGCAGGGCGGTCACCGCCCACCCAGCTGTAGGCTTTGATTTTGTCGCGCACCAGGCCGCCCATTAATTGCCAGACCGGGGCATTCAGCACTTTGCCTTTGATATCCCACAGCGCCTGATCAATACCGGCGATGGCGCTCATCAGGATCGGACCGCCACGGTAAAATCCCGCCCGGTACATGACCTGCCACAGGTCGTTGATGCGCGCCGGATCCTGGCCAATCAGGTATTCGCCCAGCTCGTGAACCGCGGCTTCAACGGTGCGCGCACGGCCTTCAATCACCGGCTCGCCCCAGCCAACCACGCCTTCGTCGGTTTCGATTTTCAGGAACATCCAACGCGGGGGTAAACGGTACGTGGTGAGTTTGGTTATTTTCATTGCACTGCCTCTCGATACGCTTTCACAAATGCTGCCGCCTGCTGTGCGGTACGCTCAACGGGCTGTCCGGCACGATAGAGATCGCTGCCCAGCCCGGCGCCCACACAGCCCGCTTTTATCCACTGCACCAGGTTTTCCGGCGTGACGCCGCCCACGGCAAAGACCGGCACGCTGGCGGGTAAGACCGCTTTCAGCGCTTTGATGTAATCCGGACCAAAGGCCGACGACGGGAAAATTTTGAGAGACTGTGCGCCTGCATCGAGGGCGGCAAAGGCTTCTGTAGCCGTGGCGCAACCCGGGCAAACGGTCATGCCGTACTCCACCGCCCGGCGGATCACCTCGGGGTTCATATTCGGTGTGACAATAAGCTTGCAGCCCATCTTCGCCAGTTCATCCACCTGCTCCGGCTGTAATACGGTGCCAGCGCCAATCAGCGCCTTATCACCAAACGCCTTCACAATTGCCGGAATGCTTTTTTCCCACTCCGGGGAGTTGAGCGGGATTTCCACCGCGTCGAACCCGGCGTCGATCACCGCGCCAACGTGCGCTAAGGCCTCACCGGGCGTGATACCGCGCAAAATCGCGATCAGGGGAAGTTCAGTTTGCCACTGCATGAGCGATGCTCCTTATGCCTGCCTGAAATGCCGTGTCGCCTTCCACCGCAGCAACATCCCGTCCGATAGCGTGGAACGCCTGGCGGTAACGAGACGTCAGCGATGAACCCGCGACGAGCGTGATGGCCTGCTGCCCGGCGAACGCGTCGCTCAGGGTGGCGACCTCTGCGCCAATCAGCAGGCCGGACAGAAATTCGCTGACCTGTTCGCGCGGAAGATTTCCCAGCACGTGCGAGGCGCGAACCTCAAAAAGTTGCGGCAAAACGGCAGGGGATGCGATCCCGCGCTCCAGCCCGGCGGCAAACGCTTCCGGCGAAGGGGTCTGCTCCGGCAAACCGGCCCCCACCAGCGAGTGCTTAAGCAGCAAGTGGTGCAATTCGCCGGTCATTACGGTGCGAAAGTCATGAATTTGCTCAGCATCCGCCTGGACCCATTTGCAGTGCGTCCCGGGCATGACGTAGACAGAAGAAGGAGAAAGCGTGCGCGCCCCGAGCAGTTGCGTCTCTTCACCGCGCATCACGTTATGGTTATCGTCGCGAGAGACGCATAAACCGGGGATAATCCAGACATTGTCGCCAACGGACGTTAACTGCTCGCCAACGGCAGTGAAATGCACCGGAACCGACAGATAAGGCGCAACCTTCCAGCCTACGTTACTGCCGACCATTCCGGCCATCACCACTGGCGTAGTACCGTCGCGCCAGTTTTGTGTCACCTCTGCTAACACCGCTGCTGGGGATTTACCGTTCAGGCGCGTCACACCTGCTTCTGATTGCCTGCTTTCCAGGCACTGCTCACCCTGGTAGAGCCAGGCGCGCAGATTGGTCGATCCCCAGTCAATTGCGATGTAGCGTGATGTCATGTGATTTCCTTCAACCTTCGTGTCGAGCTGGCGATCATGGTCAGCGCCGCCTGCTCTGCCGCATCGCCGTCCTGATGCCGTATCGCATCGAACAGCGCTTTATGTTCCTGAAGCGTTTTCGGCATGTTGGCCTCATCACCCATCCAGGTACGTTCAAATACTGCTCGCTGTAGCGAGCTGATCGCCACGCTAAGCTGCTGTAACACCGGGTTATGCACCGACTGCAATACCGCCTCGTGGTAGCGAATGTCCGCCTCGTTGAACGCCTCCCGATTCTGGTTATTGGCGATCATGTCGTTTAAAGCCGACTCAATCTGTGCCAGGTCACCTGACGTTGCGCGCTCAGCCGCCCAGCGGGCAATGGCCGGTTCCACCAGATTTCGGACTTCGCTCATCGCGCCGATAAGCCGTGGGTCGTAGTCGTTTTCCAGTACCCATTGCAGAACATCGGTATCGAGGTAGTTCCACTGGTTACGCGGCGCCACAAACGCGCCGCGATAGCGCTTCATTTCAATCAGCCGCTTCGCCATCAGCGAGCGGAACACTTCCCGGATGATGTTGCGCGAGGTTTCAAACTCCTCGCACAGTTCCGCCTCTGCTGGCAGCGGCGAACCGGGAACGTATTTGCCACCCACAATCTGAGTGCCCAGCGTGATGACAATGCGATCGGTTTTATTGAGTGTCATGGAGAGTCCTTGTGCTCTGTAAGTCCATCACTACTTTACCGCGACCGCTGAATTTCGCCTCACTTTTGCAGTACAAACGTGAGGCCTTTCGTCTTTGCCGTGGTGACAATGTAGTACAATCAGTTAATGTTGTACTACAATCCAGATCACAAAAAGAACAATTCGATAAATTCAGGGCCAAAAAAAGCCCCGGTAGATAACCGAGGCTGATGATTACAGACAGCTGCTAGGAGAGGACAAATTTCTCGATCGCCCAGGCAACGCCGTCTTCCAGGTTAGATTTGGTCACGAAGTTCGCCACTTCTTTTACCGACGGGATGGCGTTATCCATCGCCACGCCCATGCCTGCATATTCGATCATCGCAATATCGTTTTCCTGGTCGCCCAGCGCCATGATCTCCTCAGGCTTGATGCCCAGCGCATCGGCAAGCGATTTGACGCCCGTGCCTTTATTGACGCGTTTATCGAGGATTTCGAGGAAGTACGGCGCACTTTTCAGTACGGTGTATTTCTCTTTTACCTTAGCCGGAATGCGTGAAATGGCTTTGTCGAGAACCGCAGGTTCATCAATCATCATCACTTTCAGGAACTGTGTCGCCGGATCCATTTTCTCCGCTTCACAGAACACCAGTGGAATGGTTGCAACGTAGGACTCGTGCACCGTGTAGTAGCTGATATCGCGGTTGGCGGTGTAAAGCGTATTGCGATCTAGCGCGTGGAAGTGAGAGCCCACGTCGCGGGAGAGTTTTTCCAGGAAACGGTAGTCATCATAGCTCAGTGCAGTTTGCGCCACCGTGCTGCCATCGGCTGCCTTTTGCACCAGCGCGCCGTTATAGGTGATGCAGTAATCGCCAGGCTGGTTCATGTGCAGCTCTTTCAGGTAACTGTGCACCCCGGCATACGGGCGTCCGGTGGTGAGCACCACGTTCACGCCTTTTTCGCGTGCGGCGGCGATCGCATTTTTAACGGCAGGAGAGATAGTGTGGTCTGGCAGCAGCAGCGTGCCGTCCATATCGATTGCAATGAGTTTGATGGCCATGGGGTCCCCGGGATAAATGAGTGCTACCTCATGCTAACGCGATTAAGCACACAAAAATAGAGCTACCTTGCGCAACAAAAAGCCCCTTTTATATTTATCCCGGGAACAAGAACTCACTCGCGGGTGAGAACGATTTTGCCAAACGCACCGCGATCCAGATGCTCAAGCGCCTGTTCCAGTTCGTCAAAACGGTAGCGATGCTCAATCACGGGCTTGAGTTCCATCACATCCACGGCGTGGACGAAATCTTCCAGCGCCCGGCGGTGTCCAACCCCAATCCCCTGAATGACGGGAGATTTCAGCAACAGCTCGCTTGCAGGGAGAGTAATCTCTGTCCCGGCCAGCACGCCAATGACCGATATCCGCCCATGAACGGCAACGGCGCGCAGGGAATGTCTCAGGTTCTCCCCACCCACGGTTTCGATAATATGGTCGATGCCGCGATCCTGCGTCAGTGCCAGCGTATTTTCAGCCCAGTCGCCTTTCAGTCGGTTGATGCCCTGGCTGGCCCCCAGCTTTTTGGCCCGCGCCAGTTTTTCATCACTTCCCGAGGAGACAAACACCTCTGCGCCGTGCGCTTTTGCTATCTGCAAAGCGAATAGCGCCACACCGCCCGTCCCTTGTACCAGCACCGATTGCCCGGCGCGTAAATGACCGCGCTCCACCAGCGCGAACCATGCGGTAAGCCCCGCGCAAGGAAGCGTGCTGGCCTCAGCGTCATCCAGGCTTTCCGGGGACGCCACCAGCGCGTTTTCACTCACAATCACATATTCGGCCAGCATGCCCTGGAAGTATCCACCGGACGTTTTATAGGGCAAATCGCGCGCGTCTGCCTGCGGCTTGCCGTCGATCCATTCCGGGAAGAAGGTTGAGATGACGCGTGCGCCGGGTTTGAAACGCGTAACGCCTTCACCGATGCTGTCCACCACGCCTGCCATGTCAGATGCTGGGGTAAACGGGAAGGAAAGCGGAATCGGCATCGTGCCTTCAATCACCATTTTATCCCGGTAGTTGAGCGCAACGGCATTAACCCGTACGCGGACCTCTCCCGGGCCTGGCTGTGGAACAGGCTCCTGAATGAGCCTGAGGCTTTCACGACCAAGGGCATCCATTGACCAGCGTTGCATTGTTGCTGTCATTTTTTTCTCCTGTCATCAGATGATTTTCAGTTCTGACAGTCTACCGTTGACTCAGCGTCACCAGTGGCGATAAGTTTTCCCTTCATTGATGACCAAATTGATACAATTCATCCATGACCGATACGCTGAAAGATATTCCCGTTTTCGTTGCCTCCGTTGAGGCAGGAAGTTTTGCCCAGGCCGCCGTCCGTCTGCATTTGTCGCGCTCGGCGGTAGGAAAAAGCATTGCTCGTCTTGAAGAGAGGCTGGGGGTTCGTCTGTTTCATCGGACCACCCGCAGCCAGAGGCTGACCGATAACGGCGCGCTTTTTTATGAACGCTGCCTGCGCGCGCTGGAAGAGATCCGTGGCGCTGAATCGCAGCTTGAAACCGGAAAACATCAGGTCAGCGGTCGGCTGCGTGTTGCCATGCCGGTGCTGTTTGGTCGCCAGTGTATCGCCCCGCTGCTAATAGAGCTGGCGCAGGAGCATCCCGGGCTTGAGCTTGAAATGTCCTTTAGCGACCGCATCGTGGATCTTGTGGAAGAAGGGTTTGATATGGCGGTGCGCAATGGCACCCTGGCTGACAGCGCCGTGCTGGTCGCCAGAAGGCTGGGAGTGCACCGAATGGTTCTGTGTGCCGCGCCGGATTATCTGCTTAAGAATGGCCAGCCGCAAAGCGTTGATGATTTACGCCAGTATACGGCCATTAACTACACGCGTGCGGGCAGAGTCTTACCCTGGCAGCTGATGGATTACGATGGCACGTCGCGCACGTTTATTCCCCGCTCATCCCTCAATATGGATGATTTGCAGGCGATCTGCGACGCGGCGCTGGCCGGCCACGGTATTGCATGGTTACCCTGCTGGATGGTCATCAAAGAAATTCATCAGGGAAATCTTGTCCCGCTCTTTAAGCAGGCCCCGGATGTACGCTTCGACGTTCATGCCGTCTGGCAGCAGACGCCACACCTGCCGCTAAGGGTAAGAATTGCCATAGATATGCTGGTCAAACGTTTACCGGCAGTGATGTCGCTGGAGTTTCCTGCGTCCATAAAAAAGCCGCGCTAAAGCGCGGCCAGTTATGTTGTCGTAAAGCGACGATTAAATATCGATATTCGCCGCCTTCAGGGCGTTCTCTTCGATGAAGGCGCGACGTGGTTCAACCGCATCGCCCATCAGGGTCGTGAACAGCTGATCCGCTGCGATTGCGTCTTTAACGGTGACGCGCAGCATGCGACGGCTTTCCGGATCCATAGTGGTTTCCCACAGCTGATCCGGGTTCATTTCGCCCAGGCCTTTATAACGCTGAATAGAGAGGCCACGACGGGACTCTTTCACCAGCCACTCCAGCGCCTGTTCGAAGCTGGCTACCGGTTGACGACGCTCGCCACGTTCGATGAACGCGTCGTCTTCGATCAGACCACGCAGCTTCTCGCCGAGGGTGCAGATACGGCGGTATTCCGGACCGGTCACAAACTCGTGCTCCAGCGGGTAGTCGGTATCGACGCCGTGGGTACGCACGCGAACAATCGGCTCGAACTGCTGCTCAGCGTTCTGCTGAACGTCGAACTTCCACTGGCTGCCGTGCTGCTCTTTCTCGTTCAGCTCGCTCACCAGGGTGTTCACCCAGCGGGTGACGGTCTGCTCGTTGCTCAGATCGGCTTCGGTCAGGGTCGGCTGGTAAATCAGCTCTTTCAGCAGCGCTTTCGGATAGCGACGCTCCATACGGCCAATCATTTTCTGCGTGGCGTTGAACTCGGAGACCAGACGCTCCAGCGGCTCACCGGCCAGCGCTGGCGCGCTGGAGTTTGCGTGCAGGGTCGCACCATCAAGGGCGATCGCGATTTGGTACTGATCCATCGCGTCGTCATCTTTAATGTACTGTTCCTGCTTGCCTTTTTTCACCTTGTACAGCGGTGGCTGCGCAATGTAGACGTGGCCGCGCTCAACGATTTCCGGCATCTGACGATAGAAGAAGGTCAACAGCAGCGTACGGATGTGCGAGCCGTCGACGTCCGCATCGGTCATGATGATGATGCTGTGATAACGCAGTTTGTCCGGGTTGTACTCGTCGCGACCAATGCCGCAGCCGAGCGCGGTGATGAGCGTCGCCACTTCCTGAGAAGAGAGCATCTTGTCGAAGCGCGCTTTCTCAACGTTGAGGATTTTACCCTTCAGCGGCAGAATCGCCTGGTTCTTGCGGTTACGGCCCTGCTTTGCAGAACCGCCCGCGGAGTCCCCTTCCACAAGGTACAGTTCAGACAGCGCCGGGTCGCGTTCCTGACAGTCAGCCAGTTTGCCCGGCAGGCCTGCCAGGTCCAGCGCGCCTTTACGACGGGTCATTTCACGCGCTTTACGCGCCGCTTCACGGGCACGCGCCGCATCGATAATTTTACCCACCACGATTTTCGCGTCGGACGGGTTTTCCAGCAGGTATTCGCTCAGCAGTTCGTTCATCTGCTGTTCAACCGCCGATTTCACCTCAGAAGAGACCAGCTTGTCTTTGGTCTGTGAGGAGAACTTCGGATCCGGCACCTTCACGGAGACCACGGCAATCAGGCCTTCACGGGCATCGTCACCGGTGGCGCTGACTTTCGCTTTTTTACTGTAGCCTTCTTTGTCCATGTAGGCGTTCAGGGTACGGGTCATCGCCGCGCGGAAGCCCGCAAGGTGCGTACCGCCGTCGCGCTGTGGAATGTTGTTGGTGAAGCAGTAAATGTTTTCCTGGAAACCGTCGTTCCACTGCAAGGCCACTTCCACGCCGATACCGTCTTTTTCAGTAGAGAAGTAGAAGATATTCGGGTGAATTGGCGTTTTGTTCTTGTTCAGATACTCAACGAACGCCTTGATACCACCTTCGTAATGGAAGTGGTCTTCTTTGTTGTCGCGTTTGTCGCGCAGACGAATCGACACGCCGGAGTTCAGGAACGACAGTTCACGCAGGCGTTTCGCCAGAATGTCGTACTCGAATTCGGTGACGTTGGTGAAGGTTTCAAGGCTCGGCCAGAAACGCACCATGGTACCGGTTTTCTCGGTATCACCCGTGACGGCCAGCGGCGCTTCAGGCACGCCGTGCTGGTAGATCTGACGGTGAATTTTGCCTTCGCGCTGGATAACCAGCTCCAGCTTCTGCGACAGGGCGTTTACTACGGATACGCCTACGCCGTGCAGACCGCCGGAAACTTTATAGGAGTTATCATCGAACTTACCGCCTGCGTGCAGAACGGTCATGATCACTTCCGCAGCAGATACGCCCTCTTCCGGGTGAATACCGGTTGGGATGCCACGGCCGTCATCGGTAACGGACACGGAGTTGTCCGCATGGATGGTGACCACGATGTCTTTACAGTGACCCGCGAGCGCTTCGTCGATAGCGTTATCTACCACCTCGAATACCATGTGGTGCAGACCGGTGCCGTCATCCGTGTCGCCGATATACATACCCGGGCGCTTACGCACCGCATCCAGCCCTTTCAGGACTTTGATACTGGAGGAGTCATAAGAATTCGACATCAACGTTTCTCGCTCATTTCAACTTGGGTTAATCCGTTATTTTACCCTTTTCCACGGTAAACATCTTCGAATTTTCGTCCGACATGTCCATAACGTGTTCAGCGCTAATGGCGCTGACGAAAACCTGCGACTGCGTGGCTTTCAGGCGGCTGGCAAGCAGCCCGCGCCGCGCGTCGTCAAGTTCCGAGGCAAAATCATCTATCAGGTACAGGCAGCGTCGCCCACTTTCGCGGGTGAGGAACTCCCCCTGCGCCAGGCGCAGCGCACACATCAGGAGCTTCAGCTGCCCGCGCGACAGCGTGTCTTCCACCGGCGCACCGTCGGCACGAATGCGGAAATCCGCCTTGTGCGGGCCGTGCGCGGTGTAGGTCAACATGCGATCGCGCTCGAAGCTTCTCTCTAACACCTCGGCATAGTCCGTCTCTTTCTCCCAGCCACGCTGGAAAGAGAAGGTGAGAGAGAACTCGGGTAAAAACTGTTTGCAGGTGTCGGCCATGTCTTCGGCGATACCTGCGCTGTATTCGGCACGCCAGCGGCTGATTTGTTCCGCTAGAGGGATTAGTTCCATGTCCCACGGACGCAGCTGGGCGTAGCGCGTGACCTGGCGCAATGCGGCGTTACGCTGTTTAAGCAGACGCTTCAGGTTGCTCCAGGCGTTAAAGAAACCGGCTTCATTGTGAAAGCATCCCCAGTCGAGGAACGCTCTTCTGTATTTGGGGCCGCCGTTGAGTAAAGTAAACCCCTCGGGCGTAATCAGCTGCATCGGCATCAGCAGCGCCAGCTCCGCCACCTTGTGGCCATCGGTGCCGTCGATGCGCACCTTGCTGTCACCCTGCTTATCTTTGGTCAGGCCGATGGCGGTCTCTCGCTCCTCTCCCTGCAAACGCCCGTGCAGAACAAAAGAATCCTGCTCGTGGCGAATCACGCGACCAATCTGCAAACTGCGAAACGCCCGGCCGTGGCCGAGCGTATAGATGGCTTCCAGCACGCTGGTTTTGCCGCTGCCGTTCGCGCCAACCAGGAAGTTAAAGCCAGGGGATAAAGCGAGATCCGCGCTTTCGATATTGCGAAAGTCGCGGATCAACAGACGGGTGAGCGACATTACAGTCTCATTGGCATAACAACATAAGCAGCCGACTGTGATGCGGCATCTTCAATCTGTACGCTCGAAACGGAGTCAGTCAGCAGGATGCGAACGTTCTCGCATTTCAGTGCATTCAGCACATCCAGCACGTAGCTGACGTTGAAGCCGATTTCCATCTCAGCCCCGGCGTAGGTGACGTCCAGAATCTCTTCTGCCTCTTCCTGCTCCGGGTTGTTGGCGGTGATTTTGATCTGGTTTTCACTCACGTACAGACGTACGCCGCGGAATTTCTCGTTCGAGAGAATAGCGGCACGCGCAAACGCCTGCTTGAGGATGTCGCAACCCGCCTCCAGCGTTTTGTCCGGATTCTTCGGCAATACGCGGCGATAATCCGGGAAACGACCGTCTACCAGCTTCGATGTGAAGACAAAATCGCCCACGTGGGCACGAATATTGTTGCTGCCAATCTGCACGCGCAGTGGGGTATCGCCGCCGTCGAGCATGCGCATCAGTTCAATTACGCCTTTACGCGGTACGATCACCGAATGGTTTGGCAGTGAATCGCCAATCGGCATGGAACAGACCGCCAGACGGTGACCGTCGGTCGCCACGGTACGCAGCTCTTCACCTTCGGTTTCGAACAGCATGCCGTTTAAGTAGTAACGAACGTCCTGATGCGCCATGGAGAACTGCGTGGCTTCAATCAGACGCTTCATCGTCGCCTGCGGCAGGGTAAATTCAACTTCGCTCTGCCAGTCATCCAGGTTCGGGAAGTCCGCAGCGGGCAGCGTGGAGAGGGAGAAACGGCTGCGGCCAGAGCGCACCAGCATGCGGTCGCCCTCCAGCTGCACGGCGATTTCAGCGCCTTCCGGCAGCCCACGGCAAATATCAAAGAATTTACGTGCCGGAACCGTGGTCGCGCCCGCGTCGTGCGGCTGAGTCAGCGTAACGCGCGCGATCATTTCCATTTCCAGATCTGTGCCGGTCAGCGACAGCGTACCGTCCGCGACCTGAAGCAGCAGGTTTCCAAGAATAGGCAGCGTAGGGCGGCCGCCTAATGGGCCACTCACCTGTTGCAGCGGTTTTAATAAATGTTCACGTTCAACGGTAAATTTCATAGCGTCACGATGATAATGTTCTGATTAAATTGGAAAAATCTTCTTTTATGTCGTGGCTTTCTTCGCGTAACTGCTCGATCTTGCGACAAGCGTGCAGCACGGTCGTATGGTCACGGCCACCAAACGCATCACCGATTTCCGGCAGGCTGTGGTTGGTTAGCTCTTTTGCCAGCGCCATCGCCATCTGACGCGGACGCGCCACCGAGCGGGAACGACGTTTAGACAGTAAATCTGCCACTTTGATCTTGTAGTACTCAGCCACCGTCTTCTGAATATTGTCGATAGTGACCAGTTTTTCCTGCAAAGCCAATAAATCGCGCAGCGCTTCACGCACAAAATCGATGGTGATCGCACGACCGGTGAAGTTGGCGTTAGCGATAACGCGGTTCAGCGCCCCTTCCAGCTCACGCACGTTGGAACGCAGGCGCTTGGCAATAAAGAACGCCACTTCACCCGGCAGGCGAATGTCGTTCTCGTCGGCTTTTTTCATCAGGATCGCGACGCGGGTTTCCAGCTCCGGCGGCTCGATCGCCACGGTCAGGCCCCAGCCGAAGCGGGATTTGAGACGATCTTCAACGCCGTTGATCTCTTTTGGATAACGATCCGAGGTCAGAATGATCTGCTGATTGCCTTCCAGCAGGGCGTTAAAGGTATGGAAAAACTCTTCCTGCGATCGTTCTTTATTGGCAAAGAACTGAATGTCATCGATCAGCAGCGCATCAACGGAACGGTAGTAGCGTTTAAACTCTTCGATCGCATTGTTTTGCAGGGCTTTTACCATGTCCTGAACGAAGCGTTCGGAGTGCATATACACTACTTTGGCATTGGGCTTACGCGCCATAATGCCGTTGCCCACCGCATGCAACAGGTGCGTTTTACCGAGACCCGTGCCGCCATACAGGAACAGCGGGTTGTAAGCGCCACCGGGGTTATCGGCAACCTGGCGAGCCGCCGCGCGCGCCAGCTGGTTCGACTTACCTTCAACGAAGTTATCGAACGTGTGTTTCACGTTAACGTTAGAGCGGTAGGTAGGCTCAGCGGGGGCCGGAACGTTATCCCACCCCTGACGAGCCGGTGCAACGCGAGGCGCTGGAGCGGGCGCCGCCTGTGCAGGGGCTGCCACATTGACAACTTCACGAACGGTTTGGGTGACCGGCTTTGTGCCCACTTCAAAACGCAGCTGTGGGGCATCTGACCCGCAGAAATCGTTCAGCAGTCCATTGATGTTATTAAGGTATTTATCCCTTACCCAATCGAGCACGAAACGGTTTGGCGCATACAAAGCCAGCGTGTTATCGCTCAGTTCCGCCTGCAACGGGCGGATCCACATACTGAATTCTGTGGCTGGTAACTCATCCTGCAATCGGGCAAGACACTGCTGCCAAAGCGAAAGTGACACGGCGGACTCCACTCGAACAATAAAAGAAAACTATTGAATATTCATGATTGTTGGCGCACATCGACATGACCCCATCAGGGTGATGTGCGAACCGCTATCTGCGGTTATACACGCTATCGTTGATACAGCCTGAACGATGTTGTGTTTATGCCCGACCAGGATCGCTGGATCCCGATCGGGACCGCGGATCATAGCCTAAACTGAGCCAGAGATCTTCTGTTTCTCACAGATTCTTCCCGATTTATCCACAGGAAGATCCGGAATCGGGTAAGTGTAAACGATCCTGACGCGAGTGCCTCGCGATTTAGGCCGCATATTGGAAAATTTAATGAGCACAGA